>NZ_JBNDLX010000031.1:0-1154 GCF_050436285.1 Paraburkholderia sp. GAS82 | reverse complement strand
GCATAACCGGCCGCCATCGAACGCTTGTTGACGATCACCGTGCGCGCCTTGTACGCCTCGATAATCGGCATGCCCGCAATCGGCGACTTCGGATCGTTCTTCGCCGCCGGATTCACCACGTCGTTCGCGCCGAGCACCAGCACCACGTCCACCTGACCGAACTCGCTGTTGATGTCGTCCATCTCGTAGACCATGTCGTAGGAGACTTCGGCTTCAGCGAGCAGCACGTTCATGTGTCCCGGCATGCGGCCCGCCACCGGGTGGATCGCGTACCGCACATCAATGCCCTTTTCGGTCAGCTTGTCCGTGAGTTCTTTCAGCGCGTGCTGTGCGCGGGCCACGGCCAGACCATACCCCGGCACGATCACCACGGTTTCAGCGTTGCCCAGCATGAACGACGCATCCTCGGCCGAACCCGACTTGACCGGCCGCTGTTCCTGGGCTCCGCCCGCAGCCGCCGCGCCCGCCTCCGCGCCAAAGCCGCCCAGCAGCACATTGAAGAACGAGCGGTTCATCGCGTGACACATGATGTACGACAGGATCGCACCGGACGACCCCACCAGCGAACCGGCGATGATCAGCATCGGGTTATTCAACGAGAACCCGATGCCCGCCGCCGCCCAGCCCGAATACGAGTTGAGCATCGACACGACCACCGGCATATCCGCGCCGCCGATCGGGATGATGATCAGCACGCCCAGCGCGAACGCGATCAGCGTCATGATGATGAACGGCAGCCACGCTTGCGTCAGAAAGAAGATCACGCCGAAGCCGATCATGCCGATCGCCAGCATCAGGTTGATCAGATGCTGACCCGGATACACCACCGGCGCGCCCTGAAACAGGCGGAACTTGTACTTGCCCGAGAGCTTGCCGAACGCAATCACCGAACCGGAAAACGTAATCGCCCCGACGAAGGTGCCGATAAAGAGCTCAATCCGGTTGCCGTACGGCAGAAACCCCGGGATCGGATTGTCCGGATCCACGAGACCGAACGCCGACGGCTCCGAGACAACCGCATAGGCAATGCACACGGCCGCGAGACCGATCAGCGAGTGCATGGCGGCGACCAGTTCAGGCATCTTGGTCATCTCGACGCGCGCGGCGACGAACGCTCCGATCGCGCCGCCTACCACCAGCGCCGCAAACAGCAG
>NZ_JBNDLX010000030.1:0-1251 GCF_050436285.1 Paraburkholderia sp. GAS82 | reverse complement strand
CTACATGCCGGGTGTCGGGATGAGCCGCTTGTAGTAGACCCCGTCCTTCATCACGACCTTGATGTTGTCGCGGTCCTGGAGAAGCTTGATGTTCTCGACCGGATCGCCATCGACGAGCAGCAGGTCGGCGAGGTAGCCATCGCTGACGAGACCGAGGTTCGGGATATCCATGATTTCGCCACCCCATTTCGTGGCGGCCATCAGGGCATCGGCCGGCGTGAAGCCAAGAATGTTGACGAAGTGCTCAAGGTCGCGTGCGTTGGTGCCGATCGGATTCCATGCGAACCCGTAGTCGCCGCCCGGGAGAACCCGCAGGCCGCGTTTCCTGAGTTCGCCGTACACCTTCGGGCATTGCTCGATCATGGTGAAGAGCTCGCTCTTTTCGACAAACTCCCGGGTGATGCCCCACGGCTCTGCCTCGTACGCGGTTGCGTAAATCACGCCAATGGCCGGCGCGAGAAACACGCTGTCGCGCTTCGCCTCGAGCAGGTCGTACGTTTCACCCTCGATGAAATCGCAGTGATAGATAACGCGGAAGTCATACTTCAGGGCAAGCTTCACGGCCGCATCCGCACGGGCATGACACGATAGCCAGGCGCCGCGCATATGGGCCTCTTCCGCGGCGGCGGCGACCTCTGCCTCCGTATAGGAAAGCCGGCGGGCGAACCCCTGACGTCCAGCAAACATGTCACCCGAGATGTTCATCTTGATGGTGTCGACACCCTCGCGAATCAGTGTCCTGACCGTTCGCCGGATTTCATCGGGGCCGTCTGCAATCAGTTCGAAGCCCTGGTGGTTCGTGTGGTATTGACGTTCGTCCCCAAGACCTCCTGTTGCGGTGAGTTCAGGCGAAGCGGCCCGCATGCGCGGCCCGGGGAATTTTCCCGCGTCGATGGCGTCGCGAAGCACCGCTTCGAGCCGGAACTTCGCCGAAGCCGCCGAGTACAGACTGGTGAAGCCCGAGTCCAGCATCAGCTTGACGTTCTGCAGCGCGAGGATGGTGTGTTCTTCAATCGGAATCAGGCCAAGTTCACTGAACTGTGCCATGTTGCTGTAGGTGACGTGAGCGTGCGCTTCGACGAGGCCTGGCATCAGCGTCATGCCTTTGCCGTCGATGACGTCGTAGTAGGATTCACGCGGAATCCCGCCATTGCCGCGAGCCACGGCGCGGATCAGATTGCCATCGACAAGCGCTTCGCCCACGAACGTTGGTGCACCCGTGCCGTCGAAAATCTTCACATTGGTAAAAAG
>NZ_JBNDLX010000029.1:0-1370 GCF_050436285.1 Paraburkholderia sp. GAS82 | reverse complement strand
GAACCTGTCCGCATTTTTGTGTGCGAGGCGAGTTATAAAACGTTATCCACGCGCCATGGTGAAGCGTTCACCAAACAGGATAGCAAACTGGTTCATAGCGGTTTTCCAGTCGAAGGTGGCCCTCACGGATTTGGTCAGCACGTTGCGCAGGGCCAGCCAGAGTAGCTTGATGGCAGCCTCATCATTGGGGAAGTGCCCGCGGGTCTTGATGATTTTGCGCAGTTGCATGTTCAGGCTCTCGATGGCGTTGGTCGTGTAGACAACCCGGCGGATCTCGGGCGGGAACACAAAGAACGGCGTGACATGCTCCCAGGCGCGCCGCCAGGATTGCACGATGCTCGGGTACTTCGCGCCCCACGGGCCGTCGGCGAACTCCTGCAGGGCAAGCTGCGCGGCCTGTTCGCTGGCAGCCGCGTAGATCGGACGCAGCGCCGCGGCGAGCGCCTTGCGATCCTTGTAACTCGCATACTCCAGGCTGTTGCGCATCAGATGCACGATGCAGGTCTGCACCGTCGTGCGCGGGTACGCCGTGCCGATCGCCTCGGCCAGCCCCTTGAGGCCATCCACCACGGCGATCAGGATGTCCTGGCAACCGCGGGTCTTCAGTTCGTTGAACACCTTCAGCCAGAACTTCGCCCCCTCGGTCTGCTCAATCCACAGGCCGAGCACGTCGCGCTGGCCGTCGGCCTGGATGCCCAGGGCCAGGTACACCGCCTTGTTGCTCACCACGCCGTCGCCACGGATCTTCACGCGCAGCGCGTCGAAGAACACCACCGGATACATCGGTTCGAGCGGACGGCTTTGCCAGGCCAGCGTTTCGGCCATCACCTCATCGGTGACCGAACTGATGAAGTCGGGCGAGACCTCGGTGCCGTAGCTCTCGGCCAGAAACGCCTGTATCTCGCGCACGCTCATGCCGCGCGCGTACATCGCAATGATGCGTTCATCGAACCCGGTAAAGCGGCGCTCGTGTTTGGGGATCAGGATCGGCGCGAAGCTGCCGTCGCGGTCCCTGGGCAGTTCGACCCTGACGGGTCCCTGGTCGGTGATCACCGTCTTGCCGCTGGCGCCATTACGCTCGTTGGCCTGGCCCGCCGGTTTGGCCTGACCCGGCTTGTAGCCCAGGTGCAGATTCATCTCCGCACCCGTGGCACGCTCAATGAGTGCCTTGTTGAACGCCAGCATCAGATCCTGCACTTCAGTGGGCGTCATCGGCCCCTTGACCAGCTGGTCTATCAGCCCTTCAGGCAGCGCAGGCAGCGGCCCTCGGGCCGCTGCCTGCGAAGCAACCGTGCGTTTCTTCTTCATCGGCATATCCATGACTTTTACCTCTCATGATATGCCTCGCCCACGAAATCACGGATAGGTCC
>NZ_JBNDLX010000028.1:0-1382 GCF_050436285.1 Paraburkholderia sp. GAS82 | reverse complement strand
ACACACCTGTTATAGGATCAAGCCTTACGGGCAATTAGTATCAGTTAGCTTAACGCATTACTGCGCTTCCACACCTGACCTATCAACGTCCTGGTCTTGAACGACCCTTCAAGGGGCTCGAAGCCCCGGGGATATCTCATCTTAAGGCGAGTTTCCCGCTTAGATGCTTTCAGCGGTTATCTCTTCCGAACATAGCTACCCGGCGATGCCACTGGCGTGACAACCGGTACACCAGAGGTTCGTCCACTCCGGTCCTCTCGTACTAGGAGCAGCCCCCTTCAAATATCCAGCGCCCACGGCAGATAGGGACCAAACTGTCTCACGACGTTTTAAACCCAGCTCACGTACCTCTTTAAATGGCGAACAGCCATACCCTTGGGACCGGCTACAGCCCCAGGATGAGATGAGCCGACATCGAGGTGCCAAACACCGCCGTCGATATGAACTCTTGGGCGGTATCAGCCTGTTATCCCCAGAGTACCTTTTATCCGTTGAGCGATGGCCCTTCCATACAGAACCACCGGATCACTATGACCTGCTTTCGCACCTGCTCGACTTGTCGGTCTCGCAGTTAAGCACGCTTATGCCATTGCACTATCAGCACGATTTCCGACCGTACCTAGCGTACCTTCGTACTCCTCCGTTACACTTTGGGAGGAGACCGCCCCAGTCAAACTGCCTACCATGCACTGTCCCCGACCCGGATAACGGGTCAAGGTTAGAACCTCAAACAGACCAGGGTGGTATTTCAAGGTTGGCTCCACGCAGACTGGCGTCCACGCTTCACAGCCTCCCACCTATCCTACACAGACCGGTTCAAAGTCCAATGCAAAGCTACAGTAAAGGTTCATGGGGTCTTTCCGTCTAGCCGCGGGGAGATTGCATCATCACAAACACTTCAACTTCGCTGAGTCTCGGGAGGAGACAGTGTGGCCATCGTTACGCCATTCGTGCAGGTCGGAACTTACCCGACAAGGAATTTCGCTACCTTAGGACCGTTATAGTTACGGCCGCCGTTTACCGGGACTTCAATCAAGAGCTTGCACCCCATCATTTAATCTTCCGGCACCGGGCAGGCGTCACACCCTATACGTCCACTTTCGTGTTTGCAGAGTGCTGTGTTTTTATTAAACAGTCGCAGCCACCAGTTTATTGCAACCCCTTCACCCTTTGCCCGCAGGGGCATCAAGCTACAGGGGCGTACCTTATCCCGAAGTTACGGTACCAATTTGCCGAGTTCCTTCTCCCGAGTTCTCTCAAGCGCCTTAGAATACTCATCTCGCCCACCTGTGTCGGTTTGCGGTACGGTCTTGTTGAACTGAAGCTTAGAGGCTTTTCCTGGAACCACTTCCGATTGCTTCGTCGCCTAAGCGACTGGCCTC
>NZ_JBNDLX010000027.1:0-1539 GCF_050436285.1 Paraburkholderia sp. GAS82 | reverse complement strand
CACCCTTGAATTCCGCGCCCGGATTTGCCAAAGCGCCTTCTCCAATGCAAGGACCGGGACTTCCAACACCCGGACAACCTTCCGCGATCCGTCCCCCCATCGCATTCAACAATGGTGCAGGAATATTAACCTGCTTCCCATCAGCTACGCATTTCTGCCTCGCCTTAGGGGCCGACTCACCCTACGCCGATGAACGTTGCGTAGGAAACCTTGGGCTTACGGCGAGGGGGCCTTTCACCCCCTTTATCGCTACTCATGTCAGCATTCGCACTTCCGATACCTCCAGCACACTTTCCAGTGCACCTTCGCAGGCTTACGGAACGCTCTCCTACCATGCATATAAATATGCATCCGCAGCTTCGGTATATTGCTTAGCCCCGTTACATCTTCCGCGCAGGACGACTCGATCAGTGAGCTATTACGCTTTCTTTAAAGGATGGCTGCTTCTAAGCCAACCTCCTGACTGTTTTAGCCTTCCCACTTCGTTTCCCACTTAGCAATATTTGGGGACCTTAGCTGGCGGTCTGGGTTGTTTCCCTCTTGACACCGGACGTTAGCACCCGATGTCTGTCTCCCGTGATTGCACTCTTCGGTATTCGGAGTTTGCTATGGCGAAGTAATCCGCAATGGACCCTTCAACCATGACAGTGCTCTACCCCCGAAGGTGATACACGAGGCACTACCTAAATAGTTTTCGGAGAGAACCAGCTATTTCCAGGTTTGTTTAGCCTTTCACCCCTATCCACAGCTCATCCCCTAACTTTTCAACGTTAGTGGGTTCGGACCTCCAGTACGTGTTACCGCACCTTCATCCTGGCCATGGATAGATCACCTGGTTTCGGGTCTACACCCAGCGACTGAATCGCCCTGTTCGGACTCGCTTTCGCTACGCCTGCCCTAATCGGTTAAGCTTGCCACTGAATGTAAGTCGCTGACCCATTATACAAAAGGTACGCCGTCACCCCTTGCGAGGCTCCGACTGTTTGTATGCATGCGGTTTCAGGATCTGTTTCACTCCCCTCCCGGGGTTCTTTTCGCCTTTCCCTCACGGTACTGGTTCACTATCGGTCGATCACGAGTATTTAGCCTTGGAGGATGGTCCCCCCATCTTCAGACAGGATTTCACGTGTCCCGCCCTACTTGTCGTACACCTAGTTCTTCCAAACTGCTTTCGTCTACAGGGCTATCACCTGCTATGGCGGCACTTTCCAGAGCCTTCGACTAACAGTAAAGATAAAGAGTACAGGCTGGTCCCATTTCGCTCGCCACTACTCTGGGAATCTCGGTTGATTTCTTTTCCTGCGGCTACTTAGATGTTTCAGTTCGCCGCGTTCGCTTCGCACAGCCTATGTATTCAGCTGCGGATACTCCATACGGAGTGGGTTTCCCCATTCGGACATCTACGGATCAAAGCTCGTTTGCCAGCTCCCCGTAGCTTTTCGCAGGCTACCGCGTCCTTCATCGCCTGTGATCGCCAAGGCATCCACCACATGCACTTGTTCGCTTGACCCTATAACGGGTGTGTCTCATGCCGCATCC
>NZ_JBNDLX010000026.1:0-1650 GCF_050436285.1 Paraburkholderia sp. GAS82 | reverse complement strand
GGCCGAGGCCGTGTAAAAACGCGTGAGCCGGCAGTCTGTCGAGCGACTGGTGAGGCTGCGCCTTCGCAGCTTCGTGCTTTCTACGACTGAACTGATTGCGCCACGCCAGCAAGCATAGGCAGGTGTGAGATTACGCGCCTGCCAGCTTCATCGCTCGCAGTGTCTTTGCAAATCCGAGGATCTTCATGACGCGTTTGAGGTTGTACGCCAGCACATGCAAGCTCATTTCAGTCGAGACGTTCCGAAGCCTGCGCATCTGGAAGTGGGTTGAGCCCATCCAGTGCTTCAGCGTGCCAAACACGTGTTCGACCGTTCGTCGCCGTATTGTCATCGCGTCAAGCTGACGATCCAGTCTGCGTTGCATTCTGTCGAGTACCGCTTCGTGTTCCCATCGGCGAATGCGCCGATACGGGGCCGGCGTGCACTGTTTTCTGAGTGGACAGTGTGGGCAGGCACTGCTCCAGTAGGTCCGCAATTTCAGCAGATTGGCACTCTCCAACGAGGTGTAGCGGTATATCGCGCGTTGCCCCGCCGGACACAGATACTGGTCGTCTCTGGCGATGTAAATGAAGTCGGCCCGGTCGAAGCGGCCGTCAGCCTTTGCCCCCGAGGTTTGTGATTTGGGCACGAGGGCCGCAATACCCGCGTCGTCGCATGCCTTGATCTCTGGTGCGCTGAAGTATCCACGGTCTGCCAGTGCCTTGATTTTCTTCTTGCCCATCGCGTCGCGCGCTGCTTTGGCCATGGGACTCAACTGCGTCCGGTCGTTGCCGACATTCGTGACTTCGTGGGTAACGATGAGATGGTGCCGGGCGTCGACGGCGACCTGAACGTTATAGCCAACCACGCCCGTACCCTTGGCTTGAGAGATCATTGAGCGTGAGTCCGGGTCGGTCAGCGAGACCTGCTTTTCCGGCAGATCGTTCAGAAGCTCAGCAGCACGATTCAGATCACGCATCTGTTCACGCAACGTTTCGATCTTCTCCCGTAGCCGTTCAGTCTTCGCTTCTACCTCGGCTGGCTGGGTGCGATCGGCGGTCTCCAGCGCGTCCAGATAACGCTGGATGCTTTGCTCGATCTGCTCCTGACGTCGTGCAATCTTGTTGGGCGTGAAGTTATTGTCGCGGCTGTTGACCGCCTTGAACTTGCTGCCATCGATGGCGACGACCGCTTGTGTGAACAGCTTCAGGTCCCGGCATATCATCACGAAGCGACGGCACACGTTGCGAATGCCTTCGCCATTGCTTCGCCTGAACTCGGCAATCGTCTTGAAGTCTGGCGCAAGCCGGCCGGTCAGCCACATCAATTCAACATTGCGCTGGCACTCCCGCTCCAGGCGTCGGCTAGACTGCACCCGATTGAGATAACCGTAGATATAGATCTTGAGCAGCACGGCCGGGTGGTAAGAAGGTCGCCCTGTGCTCGCGGGCATTGTTCCGTCGAATCCGAGGGATGCCAGTTCGAGTTCTTCGACGAATGCGTCGACAATCCGCACAGGATTATCTTCAGCGATAAAGTCATCGAGACACTCTGGCAGCAGTGTCGTCTGACTGCGTTGCGCACCTTCGACAAATCGCCCCATCTGCGCCTCTCATTCCAGCAGGTTGATTCAGTCTAGGCGATCATTAGAGTTTTTACACAGCCTCGGCC
>NZ_JBNDLX010000025.1:0-2430 GCF_050436285.1 Paraburkholderia sp. GAS82 | reverse complement strand
TGTGCGGCCTCGCGCTCCTCGTCGGTCTCATACGGCACGTCGAGAAACTTGGCGCCGAGCGATTCGATCTGCTCTTTCACCGCCGGACGCACGTCGGAGGCTTCGATCACGGCGCCGAGGCGCTTGGCGGTCGCGATCGCCTGCAGACCCGCCACACCGGCGCCGAGAATCAGCACGCGCGCCGCTTTCACCGTGCCTGCGGCGGTCATCAGCATCGGCATGAAGCGGGGGTAGAGATCGGCGGCAAGCAGCACGGCCTTGTAGCCGGCAATGTTGGCCTGCGACGACAGCACGTCGAGGCTCTGCGCACGGGTTGTGCGCGGCGCGGCTTCCAGCGCAAATGCCGTTACACCAGCAGTGGCGAGCTTCGCCGCGTTGTCTGCATTGAAAGGATCGAGCATGCCCACCAGCACCGCGCCGCGTTTCAGATGCGGCAGCTCGCTCTCAGTCGGCGATTGGACCTTGAGGACGAGATCGGCGCCGAAGGCGGTGGCTGCATCGACGATCTCCGCGCCCACCGCGCTGAAAGCCTCGTCAGGAAAGCTGGCGCCAGTCCCGGCGCCGCTCTGGATCGTGACCCGGTGGCCCTGCGATACGTATTTCTTGACCGTCTCGGGGGTGGCGGCAACGCGTGTTTCATGCGCTCGCGTCTCGGCTGGCACTCCTATGTGCATACATTCCTCTACTCATTGCCTTAAATCGGCGTGCCTGGTCATCGGGCACGTTCCACGTCAACGGCCGTTGCCCGCCTACTGGATAGGCCGACGTCCAATTGCACATTAGGGTTTGGGGAAACGTATCTAGGCGGTATGGTGGAACGAAGCCGTAAGACAGCGACCTCGAACCGTCAGCTCTACAGGCCCTATCATTGACGTTGAGTCGTAACGTCCATCCTTTCTGGTGTCAACACAACGGATCGCCGATGATCAGCGCAGAAGCAGCGACCGCGGTCCACCTTCAAGCAGAGAGCAACCGTCAATCACGGAAGCTGCAGATATATTCGACCGTTTCAAATACATTTACCTCGATCGAGCTGTTGCGCGGGACTTCAAAGAAATCACCCGCACGATATTCGGTCCACTCAGCGCCATTCTTTTGTCGAACCGAACAATGACCAGCCAGGATCTCGAGTTCCTCATCCACTACTGAAGGAATCGTCAGTTTTCCACGAAGGAATACACCGAGCGTCTTTCTCGTCCCATCTGCAAAGATGACCGTGTGCGAAACGCATTTTTCGCCGAAGACATTCGCCCGCTTTACTACTGATACTCCTTCGTATTGCTTATCGTCTGGCATTCTGAAATATCCTTATATAACCGGTTTTTACACAGAAGGCTGGCAGGGCGCGCCAACCTTTTTCTGAATGTCACGCTGCACGAAATCTTACAGGGCTCGAACCAGCGCTCCATCGACACGGATATTTTGTCCGGTGATGTACCCCGCGCCTTCTGACAGCAGAAAGGCAACTGTCTTGGCGATTTCCTCGACGGTGCCGAGTCGCCCTGCCGGCAGGCCAGCAACAAATTCTTTCGGGGCGTCCTCCCAACTGTCAACGTAGCCGGGCAGTACAGAGTTGATACGAATATTCTTCGCCGCGTAACGCTCCGCGTACAGGTGCGTGAACGCACTCAACCCTGCTCGCAGCGTCGAAGAAACTGGCATGATCTGGAGCGGTGAATCAGCGGCAAAGCTGGAAATATTAACGACCGCGCCGCCTCCTTGTGATTCGAACACCGGTGTAACGCGCCGCAGCATACGGATGACGTTCAACAAGATGATGTCAAGACCGCTGCGCCACTGGTCATCGGTAAGAGTCAGCAGGTCGCCTTTCGGAGGGTGACCAGTATTGTTAACAACCGCATCGATTCGTCCGTATTTGTTAAGCGTTTCCCGAACCAGCCGATCAATGTCAGCGTCCTCTGTAACCGAGCCAGATAGACCGAAACCGCCCAGTTCTTCAGCGAGTTTCGCCGCGCTGCCC
The DNA here is from genome assembly GCF_050436285.1 of Paraburkholderia sp. GAS82. Classification (NCBI taxonomy): domain Bacteria; kingdom Pseudomonadati; phylum Pseudomonadota; class Betaproteobacteria; order Burkholderiales; family Burkholderiaceae; genus Paraburkholderia; species Paraburkholderia sp. GAS82. The sequence continues at coordinate 449 of NZ_JBNDLX010000025.1, read as the reverse complement.
GACGGTGACATGAGGGCCACCCGATAACCGCTGGATGCGAGCTCCTGCGCAATCGCCCCCCCCATGCCTTTACCCGCAGCTGTGACGATAGCAACTTTTTCGGCACTCATACCACCTCCTTGTAGATAGTTTGGGAATTCACGCACGATGCGCCCGTGGAAGATCGACGTGTCTCCTTAAGACATGGTTCGGCTTTCAGTGAGGCTGGTAAGGTCAAAATCTTCGTGCAAATTCACAGTCCAAGCTCAACTTGATCATTTGAGATTTCGCGCTTTGCTGCACACACTCGAATCGCTGTGGGCCGCTTACAAATTCAGCTGATTGACGAGCTCGGGGACGTGGTCGAACAAGTCTCCCACCAGACCGTAATCGGCGACGCTGAAAATCGGCGCTTCTGGGTCCTTGTTGATCGCCACGATGACCTTCGAGTCCTTCATGCCGGCCAGATG
>NZ_JBNDLX010000024.1:0-2885 GCF_050436285.1 Paraburkholderia sp. GAS82 | reverse complement strand
GTTCAGTCGTAGAAAGCACGAAGCTGCGAAGGCGCAGCCTCACCAGTCGCTCGACAGACTGCCGGCTCACGCGTTTTTACACGGCCTCGGCCGACTGCCGCCCGACGCGGTCGGCCGGAGCCGACCCACAGGGGACCTACAAGATTACCGCAACCGGCCGTTCAAGATGGCCGTGTGTTGTCGCTTATACTTGGTCGCTCGCCATAGCAAAAAATCACCAGCATGAGCCCGGTTCCAAATGATCCGCAAACAGCATTTATACGGGAATTGCAGTCTCGCTACGATCAGAGGCCCACAGGATGGTTGCTTTCAGCCCCCGACATTGAACTCTGGACCCAGATTGTCGGATCGACGAGGCGGGACGCGTATAACGCGATGGCTCGGCAAATCGCGGTCGGATTTCACGAGGGGCGACTCCCCTTCTGGTTTTGCGACGCTGTGGTAAACGCGATTATCGGTTTCGTGTATGACGACTGGACCGCGAAGGGGGAAGACTTCCCCGCCTTGTTTTACGAAATCTATTTAGCCTTTGACGCGGGTGAAGTTAGTCGACCGGGAGTCGATCCGATTGAGACCTACACGCGTCCTATGATTGCGAAAATTGTTCACGATTTAGGCAACGAAGCTGGATGACTCTCCCTGGCCGATGCCTGTCGAATGCAATCGGCATACGCCGCCCGAAACTCACGGGCCGGCGATCGACAGCGCGCGACCCAACTCGGCCGCTCGGTTTTTCGAAAGCGGTCGCTCATCGGCCGATCGGCGAGTCCGGCCGCAAAGAGACTCTCGTGCACATGACGCTCCTCCATGTCGTCCCAAACGACGCAGCAATGTCTCGACGGCGATGCATAGATTAAATGAAGCGAACGTAACGTCGCTCTTCTTGTGTGATCGCGAGCGCTTGCCGCGCCGCAATCATCTCGTGACGACCTCCCGGTTGCGCATGCCCTCTGATTTCCGGCATCGCTGCGTGTCCGAAGAGACGTGCGACCGCACCGATAGTGCAGATGACGGCCGGCGGTAACACACCGAAAAGGAGGACTCCCTTCAGAAGAAAGTCACGGTCTAGTCCAAAAAAATGGCCAATTGCCGCCATGATCAAGCTGGCCCCAAGAAGTAACGGGACGCTCGCGACCTCCCACCGGGCGCTCGCAACCTGCGCGGTGCGGGCCAAATAGACAGAGCCGTCGGTGTTGTTGCGGATGCCATAAATCTGGAGACGATCCGGTTCTTCAAAGCAGGCGACGTCTAGCTTGTCGCCCGCGGCGATAAAAATGTCAGATGCCCTTGTGGTATTGACCGTGAGCGGCATCTGGACAAGATCGAGCCGCAGGGCGATCCCTTCGCTGTCGAATTTCACAGGTGCGCCGTTCGTAGAAAACCCGTCAGTAATGATCGATTTCTGGCTGACCGACAGAACGCTTCCAGACACGACTCGCAGAGCGCGCTTCATCATCGGCTTCGCCAGCTACGTTGAGCTTCACGTCGACGCGCATCGAGTGACTTGATCAGAACGGCACCGAACAGGATGCAGGCCACAAGGCTGAGGGTCGCCGCCGAGCTGGCCAGGCCGATGACCACAAAACTGTCGACCTTCGCGGCCGCGTAAGCGGTCAGTGCAAGCATGCACAATGCGACCGCCAGAACCTTCGTGCTCAATCGCATCTCACCGAAAACGTCGCGTGGAGCGATCGCGATAGCAGCCCCCGTGAGCCATGCGACCTTCCGGCGCCCACGCTCTTCGATGACGCAAACCCTCACGCTCACACCGCTCGACAGTTGAGTAACGAGCTTGAAAGAGTCGCTCGCTACATCGTTAGCATCGATAAAGTAGCAGATGTCCTGCATCGTCAAGCGATAGAGCGTTGGGGCACGGCCGGCTTGTGCACACACAAGATCGGTGTCGATGCGGTCAATAGTGGCATCAATCAAGGCGGTGCGTTCGATCATGAGCCGAGAATCAGCACGGGCGTACTCCGGCGATCCATTGTTGAGGTGGGAAGATCATACATTGATCCCATAGCGCTAGAACTCCGCACACAGATGCCGATTCTCTCGACGTTCCCGCCGGTGCTCAAGGAGGACAGTGCCTGATTTATTTTCGATTACCAATGTCATGCCGCGTTGGCCCCAGGCGAAACCGGTAGTCATGCCGAATGCATCACCGATGTTCGTGGACGATCTTGGTGCGGTGCCCCAACACTCTGGCAAGCTCTGTAGCGAGACGTGGTTCAATGGCCCAGTTGTTGAAGCCGATTCCGAGATTGCCGAACCCCCAATCGAGCTCGAGAAATCTCCAATCAATGATTCGCGCCGAACTTCGACATGCTGGACAGGCAAGCATGTCATCTGGCTCATTGTCAAACCACGCGCCGACCGCGTCGCTCCAGGGCACGTTGTCGGGAGCGTGATCGGCACCGCAATGCGGGCATTGAATTCCGTCGGGACCTGGGCCAGCGTGAAACACGGTACGGACCGCCGTGATCTCGACGCCGCAAAGTAGCAGATAGTCAGACACCTGCTTGGACCATACGGCAGCACTCGTCCCGGGGCGATACACATCGGAGCGCAGCAACCGGGGGTCAGTTGACGGCGCTGCTTGCACGATAGATTCCCCGACGAGCCATGCGAGCGCTTCTTTTGCGAGCGCAGGTGCCTCGTCGGCAGTGGCATCGACATCGACGACCCAGACGATGTTTTCGCTCATGGTTTGTTGTGGTGACCGATTGAGGTAAGGACACGCCTAGCCGAGATTAGATTGGCAGCGATCCGGACGATGTTGTCGAATGGCCGAAACTGGCCGAGGCTGTGTAAAAACTCTAATGATCGCCTAGACTGAATCAACCTGCTGGAATGAGAGGCGCAGATGGGGCGATTTGTCGAAG
>NZ_JBNDLX010000023.1:0-3132 GCF_050436285.1 Paraburkholderia sp. GAS82 | reverse complement strand
GATTTCTGCGACGATCTGCGGAAAGACCGTGGCGGGACCAGTGCCGATGTCGCAGAAGCTGGATTCCAGTCGCGCCATTCCGTGTGCGTTGAGCCGTACTCGCGCGGTGGTATGGAATCGCGCCTGCCCCTGGCTGCAATCGGCGAGGCCGCAGCCAATGCGCCAATGTCCGTCGCGCGTACCGCCCTTTGGCCTGTCTTGCCAACGGAAGCGGCGCGCGCCTTCGTTATAGGCCTCTCGCAATTTTTTCGACGACCACGACTTCCCGCTTTCAGGATCGGTTTCAGCGTAGTTGGCGAGCCGCAACTCCAGCGGATCGACCTTCAACGTGCGTGCCAGTTCGTCCATGGCCGAGCCGAGCGACCATGAACCTGGGCCGTCCCATGGAGAACGCATGAAGGTCGGCAGCACGACATTCCCACGGCGAACCTTCTGGCTGGTCGAGATGTTATCGCATGCGTAAAAGGATCGTCCCGGGATCGATCCGAACTCGACATAATCTTCCGTAACGCTCGTGATGTTGGTGACCGCGTGGACAATGCCAAGCAGTTTGCCGTCCTCGCTGGCACCCAACGCGACGTTTTGCGTCATCTGCGGCTGAAATCCGACCATGTCGTACATGTTCTGCCGACTGAGCACCAGTTTGACTGGCCGACGCGTCACCCGGGCCGCCATGCTGGCGAGGATTTCGTGCGGCCAGACGAACGCTTTAACACCGAATCCGCCGCCCGTGTACGGGGAAACCACCCGGACCCACGCCGGGTCGATGCCGAACGCGGCAGCGAGCGTGTTTTGAACCGCCGGCAGGTGTTGCACCGAGTCGTAAACGGTAAGCTGCTTGTCCTTCCAGACTGCCAGGATGGCGCACGGCTCCATCGGGTTTGCGTGGCGAGACGGCTGTATGTACTCGGCACCCGTCCTGAGCGGTGCGGCGGCGATAGCCGACGCCGCATCACCCTTGCAAAATTCCAAAGCACTCGAATGGGAATAGCCACCCCGCTCCGGCGCAGGCGGTTCGGCTGGTGCGGTGTCGGGCACGATGAAGGAAGTGGCTCGGTAGTCCACGCATACGGAATCCGCACCTGACTCGGCCGCTTCGATGCTCTCCGCCAGCACGATTGCCACCGGCTGCCCCTCATAAACGACTTCGTCAGTCTGCATCGGAACGAAGCGGGTGGCGAGCGGCGGAACACTGATGTCGGCCAGCCTTGCATGCACTTTCGGCATGTCGGCGGCGGTTAGCACGTGCGTCACACCGGGCATCGCCAACGCCTCGTGCGCGTCGATCTTCTCGACCCAACCGGCCGGAACGGTGGCAGATACCATCACCGCATAGAGCTGTGCTGGCAGATTCTGGTCGCCGGCATAACGGGCGGCGCCCGTCACCTTTACCGGACCGTCGAAGCGTGCAATCGATTCACCCGAATGGTTCATGGCGCACTCGCCGCGAGTTCGATGGCGCGAAGCGTAGCGTTGCGAGCGAGCGCGATCTTGTATCCGTTGGACGATAGCGGTCGGGCATCGGCAAAGCTTGCCCCTACCGCAGCCGCGACGCCGGCTGAGCCCAGCCGCTCGCCGACTAGCAGTCGCTCTGTCTCGTCGAGACGCCAGGGGCGCATTGCTACGGACCCCAAAGCAACGCGCGCCTTGTTGATCACGTCGCCGTCCAGTTCGAGCGCTACCGCCGCGGACACGATGGCGTACTCATAACTCTCCCGCTCCCGAATCTTCAAATATGCAGATTTCGGCGCTGGCCCACCTAATTCGATACTGGTGATCAGTTCGCCATGGCGCAACACGGTGTGTGCGGATGGATTTTCGTCGGGCAGCACGTGGAAGCTGCGTGCGGGAATGCGCCGGCCGCCGCCTTGCGCATCCTCGGTTACGATCACCGCATCCAGTGCAGCGAGCGCCACCGCCGGGTCGGAGGGCTGCACCGCCACACACTCGTCGGTCCAGCCGAAGATCGCGTGCCTTTCGTTCAGGCCGTGCAGTGCTGCGCAGCCCGAGCCCGCTACTCGTTTGTTGCACGGTGTGGGCGCATCGGCACGGAAGTAGGCGCAGCGTACACGTTGCAGGGGATTGCCGCCGATAGTCGCAAGATTGCGCAACTGGGCAGAGGCCGATTTCAGAATAGCCTGCGACAGGACGGGATAAGCGTTGCGGACCCGTTCGTGTTGCGCCACGTCGTTAAGCCTGGCAAGTGCGCCGATCCGCAGCCCCCCGCAGGGTAACGCTTCGATGCGATCCATTTCAGGCACACGGCTGATATCGACGACCCGTTCAGGTTTGGTAATCCCGATGCGGAACCAGTTGAGGAGCTCAGTCCCACCCGCCAGCACCGCCGCGTCGGGCAGTTGGGCGAGCGTCAGGGCATCGGCCCGCGTCGTCGCGCAGGCATAGCTAAAGTCGCGCATCAGCCCATCTCCTTCGCGGCAGCCTCGACAGCCGCCGCGATCTGCGGATACGCAGAACAGCGACAGATATTACCGCTCATCCATTCGCGAATTTCAGCGTTGGAACCGGTGTGTCCCTCGGCAATGCAGCCCACAGCGGACATGATCTGGCCACAGGTACAAAAACCACACTGGAAGGCATCGTGCTCAATGAAGGCCTGCTGGACGGGATGCAGCACCCCATCACTCGCTAATCCCTCTATCGTGGTGATTTTCTTGCCATCGGCACTGACTGCGAGCACGAGGCAGGCATTGACGCGCCGGTTATCCATCAACACCGTGCAAGCGCCGCATTCTCCGCGGTTGCAGCCCTTTTTTGCGCCTGTCAACTGCACCTGTTCGCGCAACAGATCCAAAAGGGTCGTCCTTGCTTCCACGTTGACGGAATGCTCAACGCCATTGATCTGGACGTGCGTCCACCTGCGTGGGGCAAACCGCGTTTCCATTTCTGGATCAGGCTGCCCATTCGCCGTGATTGTCTCGCCGTCTGTCGCGGGACCGGCAACGGCGGTCAACGAATCGTTGTTCATGACAGGCCTCGGCAAACGCTCGTCTTTACGAGGATGCCTCACTCCGTCCTAAGTCTGGCGGTATGAGGCTTCAGTCAACACAGACAGGACCGGCAGAATCTGCTCGGTCCAAAAATTATAGATGCCCATCGTCGGTTTGCAAGAAT
>NZ_JBNDLX010000022.1:0-23395 GCF_050436285.1 Paraburkholderia sp. GAS82 | reverse complement strand
TCCACGGCGATCTCGTCGAACGGATTCATCGACATCTTTACATTCGCAATGTCGACGCCCGTGCCATCCGATTTCACCCGGACTTTCACGTTGTAATCGACCACTCTCTTCACCGGCACCAATACTTTCATGTATGTCCTCTCATCGCCGCACACGACTGAATCGCAGCGTCGCTCTCCGCAAGTACGCGTCCAGACACGCGCTGACGGCGTTTCGCGCCGTCAGCGCGTGTCTTCCCCTTATATCCGGATGCTTGTCACACGACGTTTTTCTCGACAATCGGTTGGTTTTCCAACACCCTGGACCAACCGAGAGAAGAAACATCCAACGTTGTATAGCGACCATTTCTGATCAGCTCGCTCACAGCACGTCCCGTTGCAGGTCCATGTTGCAAACCATGACCACTGAAACCATTTGCAAAAACGCAATTCTCGACATCGGGGTGGTATCCGATGATGGCGTTTTGATCAAATACGTTGTACTCGTAATAGCCAGACCAGCAACTCTCGACTCTGAGCGCCTCAAACTGGGGAACCCGTTCTGCGAGTTTGGGCCACACGATCTCGTCGAAAAGTGCGTGATCTACTTCGTGCAGGGGCAAATCATCATGGTCATTCTCTGGCTTGGGTGCGATACCGCAAAGGTAACCGTTGCCTTCGGGTCGAAACCAGACGCCAGTAGGGTCAATCAGGAGAGGAGCGCGTTCTAGGACAGCAGGGGATGAAACGTTGAAAATGCTCCGACGGCGCGCGTGCACAGGGAGATCAATATCGAGCATCGCTGCGATGTTTCTAGCCCACGGCCCGGCTGCATTAACCAACGTGTCACATTCAAACTCCTCGCCGGAGGACGTCGCGACTCCGGTGGCCCGGCGAGCTTGCCTACGCACAGCGACAACTTCCAATGGAAAGTAGCGGGCACCTAGCGCCTGGGCCTTTTTCCTTAGTGCTTGAAGCACACCGTAGCTATCGAACCAGCCTTCACCTGAGACCCCGTACGAACCCGCTTCCAGATCGTCCACGTTCAGCCACGGAAACCGCTCAACCAGGCCCTTGCAATCCAGAAACGCAATGTTGGCTCCAAGACTATTCTGCATTGCGCAGTTCTCTCGCAGGACATCGGCCCCCTGCCGACCCGCAAGAAACAGATATCCGCCTTCATGCAGACTGGCCGTCGGTTTCGATCCGTTCACATCAAGAAGTTCTGGCATGGACCGAAGAAATTCGAGCCCGAAGCCCGACATCTGAACAGCCACCGCAGTCGAAAACTGCTGGCGAATCCCGGATCCAGAAAGCGCAGAAGACGAGCGAGCATAGCTCGGATCGCGCTCCAGGACCGTGACGGAGAGGCCGGGTTCATTCGCCAATAGAAAATAGGCCACTGCACTGCCAATCACTCCGCCGCCAATGATTACGACTTTCTGAGCCACTTTCGCTTCCTCCTATTGCTAACTAAGTGGTGATTCCGGATTACGTGGGCGATTGCGATCAGCCGTCCCCTATTGCGCAAGAGACAGCGAGTCGCCGACTCGTCTACCAAAGCCACTACCGGATCACGAGATCGTTTTCAACGTCGAGCCGTTCTGCGGTTTTGTCCCGCAACTTCGGGTTTCCAATGCCCCCGCCACCCGGCGTGCGTAATTGAATAACCTCGCCGGGCTGGATGACCTGCGTTCCCTTTCCTGCCATCACCCTGTCAGAGTCACGCATGCCAAGGTATCCGCTTGCACCGTCCTGACCTTCGTTACGGCCACGAGGAGGATGTTCTATCCGGTCAAAAGCAGCCAGAAGTTCTATAGGGCTGGAAGAAATATTCTCGATTTCGATATCGAGGCCGTTACCGCCGCGCCATTGACCTGCCCCCCCGGAACCGGGTCGCAGCTCTTTCTTCCAGAACATCAACGGCGTCGTGGTTTCCACAATCTCGATCGGCGTGCCTTTAACGCCGCTTGGGTACGCAGTCGCACTTAGCCCGTCTTTACCCGGACGCGCGCCGACGCCACCGTTTGTCACAATGCTACTGGCGAAAGCGCCGTTGCTACCGCCGTCGCGTCCACGGAAAGTCATAAGGTAAATGCACGATGTTCCTTCAGCGGGAACGCGGTCGGGAATCGCCTGGTGCAAACAGCCGAACACGACATCAGGAAGCATCTGGCCAACAATGTGCCGTGACGCTACGGGTGAAGGTTTCAGCGCATTAACAATAGAACCTTCTGGCGCAACTACGTCAAACAAGGATAGTGAGCCCGCGTTGTTAGGTATATGCGGCGCAACCGCGCAAGACAGTCCAAAAATTGCATAAGCTTTGGTATAGGACATCGGGCAGTTGATGCCCTTTCCCGATGCTGGCGAGGAGCCGGCAAAGTCAACAGCAATTCCCGATTCCGTGATCGTCGTCCTCGCAGTCAACGTAACAGGCTCGCTGTACCCGTCGATCGTCATGGAGCTTGTCCATGACCCCTTCGGCAGCTCCTTGACTGCGGCCAGCACCGCGGCACGCGAGCTTTCGAGAATATGTCGGCCGAGTTCGTCAAGGCTGTCCAGGTTGAACTCCCGCATCATGTCCGAAAGCCGCCGCGCACCGATTGCATTGCAATTCACAAGGGAATAGATATCTCCCTCCGTGTCGACCGGTGTACGTGTGTTGGCTTTGAAAATAGCCATCAACGTCTCGTTGAGCACACCCGCGTCAAAAAGCTTCATGAATGGCACTGCAAGCCCTTCCATGAAGACATCTGTCCCGTCTGGAACCGTCCCGATTCCCCCAATGTCCATCAGATGGCTTGTCGACGCGAACAATGCGACTAAGGTGCCGTCGTGGAAGGCTGGCGTCACCACCACGAGATCATTCAGGTGGCCCGTTCCCTTCCATGGATCGTTCGTACAATATACGTCCCCTGCCTTCATGCTATCTGCGGGGAACGCCTTGAGGAAGTGGCCAACCGATTCGGCCATTGAGTTGACGTGGCCAGGGGTACCCGTCACAGCCTGCGCCAGCATGCGTCCTTGAAGATCAAATACGCCTGCCGAGAGGTCTCCTGACTCGCGCACAATCGTACTGAACGCAGTTCGCAGCAGCGTCTGCGCCTGCTCTTCGACGACCGCCAGCAGTCTGTTCCACATGATCTGACGGCGGATCTCGTACAGTCCACCTTGCCTGACTTCCGATTTCATCTTGACTCTCCCTGGGAGACGCTCTTCTCGAGCACAATGCAGAGTCGATCGTTGACGGACGCGCTAAAGGTCGCTGGCACGAACGTCGTCGTCTCATATTCAGCGATAATGGCCGGCCCAGTAAGCGTGTTGCCGACTTCCATCTGTTCTCGCGCATAGACCGGAACGGTGATCGATTTGTCCGAGTCCGGGTCGAACAGGGTTCGTTCACCGACCGGTGTTGCCTCTGTCGCCGTCACCGGTCCCCTTCGCGTGATATCGGGCTTTTCCGCTATCGTGCTAACCGAAAACGTCCAAGTCAGTATTTCGACAATTGCGTGTGGAATTGCACGCGAGAACAATGCGATATATTCCTTTTCGAAAGCATCTCTAAGCGACTCCGCATCGCCTGCCGTCAACTCGCGCGCCGGCACACGCACCACGATCTCGTGTCCTTGGCCCTTGTAGCGCATGAATGCTTCGCATACTTCCACAAGTTCGCTGTCGCCCGCACCGGCGCGCACAACTGCACTGGCCTCCTGACGCATCTGGTCGATGAGTCGATTGGCCTGACCCGCATCGAATGTCGACAACGTCATGTAGCGGCTTCGTACGACCTCGAAAGCAATCGGCGCCCGGAGAAACCCGACCGCAGATCCCACACCGGCGTTTGCCGGGATGATCACCCTTCTCATTCCCAGCTTCTCGGCAAGACGAGCCGCGTGCAGGGGTGCCGCACCGCCGAAGGCAATCATCGTATGTGTCGCGATGTCTTTGCCGCGTTCCACAGAGTGCACTCGTGCAGCATTGGCCATGTTTTCATCGACCATTTCAAGGACACCGTAGGCCGAGTGGTGCACGGAAAGGTCGAGCTTCTGCCCGATCGCTCGTGTCAGGGCGGCTGCCGAGCGGTCCGGATAGAGCTTCATCTTGCCGCCAGCAAAACGATCGGGATCGATTCGACCGATGCAAAGATTCGAATCCGTGACCGTTGGCTCTTCTCCACCGCGACCATAACAGGCGGGCCCCGGCTCGGAGCCTGCGCTCTCGGGCCCGACCGCAATGCGCTTCAATGTGTCGACATGGGCAATGGACCCCCCCCCTGCACCGATCTCTATCATTTCGATCACGGGAATGCGCAACGGCAGTCCACTACCACGCAGGAATCGCGCTGCGCGGTCGACTTCGAAGGTGCGGGACGATTGAGGTTTCTGATCTTCGATGAGACAGATCTTCGCCGTGGTACCACCCATGTCGAACGAGACGACCTTGTGCTCGTCACATTGGGCCGCAACGTACGACGCAAGGATGGCACCGCCCGCCGGACCGCTCTCCACCAGGCGGATCGGGAAACGTGCGGCAGTCTCAAGGGTCGTCAGGCCACCACCCGACGTCATCAGGTACACCGGGCAATCGAAACCACGTGTTACGAGCTCCTTTCCGAGCCGCTGCAGATACCCCGCCATCAGCGGCTGCACATAGGCGTTTGCAACTGCTGTCGAGGTCCGTTCGTATTCGCGCACTTCGGGACAAACTTCGTACGAGAGAGTGACGGCAATGTCGGGACACTGTTCTGCAAGGATTTCCCGAACGCGCTGTTCGTGCTGCGGGTTGGCATACGAATGCAGCAACGCAACCGCGACGCTCTTGATCCCCATACGCCTGAGCTCGGGAGCCAATGCGTGAACCGACTTGTCGTCAAGTGGCAATACGACGTCGCCGCGCGCGTTGACACGCTCAATCACTGTGAATCGACGCGACCGCGGAATCAGCGCCGCGGGTTTGTCGATGAAAATGTCGTATTGATCAAAGCGTCCTTCGTCGGCGATGTCCAGGGTGTCCCTGAAACCTTCCGTGCCGATAACAGCGGTCAATGCACCCTTGCGCTCGATAATCGCATTGGTCGCGAGTGTCGTTCCGTGAATGAAAAGATCGACGTCAGACGGGGAGATTTCATGCTCCGCGAGCAAGGAAAGTGTGCCGTCGATCACTGCTCGCTCCGGCTCGCCAGGCGTCGTCAGCACCTTGCTTGTGAGTCGCTCGCCATCACGCTCCACTACGATGTCTGTAAAAGTACCGCCTATATCAGATGACAATCTCACGCGAGATTTTCTGTCTTTCGTGCTCATGTAATGCCCTTAATAGGTTGGCTGACTCTCAAAAGCTCGCGATTGAAGCGCATGTACTCACGTCAATACTGGCTTCGAGAACCACCACGCGAATGCATGTCGTACAGTCACCGCTACCGGATAGCTCATGGCGCCGAGCGCATCGCCACGCGTCCGGTCTCAGGCGGGAACACACACCATGCGCCGTCGTCGTGCCTGAAAAAAAAGAGTCCAACCGAGCCTGCAGGTCGGAGTATTTCGACACGCACATAGCACCTCTGATTCGAGCGCGTGCGACTGAATCGGGTCACCCGAACCGGTGTCGAAAGAGTCGGCACAAGCCATTTCTCGACCTGCAAACGCAATGATCTCGCTGCTACATTCACCTTCGTCTCCTTCAACTGCCAATTTTCAACTCGGGGCAGGAAACTTACGTATCGGAGTGCGCTGATAACGCGACGCCAACGACCAAAAGTCGCCTGCGGAATTGCGAGAACTCGGACATTTTGCGAATCCCTCGAATAGCCTGATGGTCAATGGAAAGCGCGGGCTCAAGCTCAAGCTCGGAACGATGCGGCCTACCTCGTGAGTACCGACGATGATGTTCCGTATTCGGACCATAAGTTTCATATCGGACCACAATTCAATTATAGGCGGGGAATTTTTCTGAAAACAACTAAATTCTGTAAAGGTCAGCGCAAACCCTAACGTTGTGACGATATGGCCTCGCGGTAGATACAGCGTCAGGGGGATACCCCTAGAATACGACTCGAGCGCACATAGATGCGCCGCTCGTGACAGCGTTGTGGCTGGCACGCTACCCCGGCGGGCCGATTCGACTGACAAAACAAGGCACCAATGCCCGGAGATCCGGACAGTCCTGGTCTGGCTTTTGTTAGGGGCCGCGGTGGGGTTGTCGGACTGGCGCCAGAGTCCCGTCTAAAACGACTTTCGGCAACCTATATGCGCGTGGCATTTATAGAGGAGTGCGAAGTAATAATTCAAGATGCCGATAAATTTCATGATATGAAATCCCCAATCCTGAACGCATCCAAACCACTCCCACCGAAAGACATCGCCGTCGGGTGTCAACCACACCAATCGCCGCCTAGGGCAAAGGCACTGCATCGCTAGAGCCACATCGCGGCAAGAGGTGTCGGAAACCGCGATCTACGCTTGGTTAGCGACGGGTACGCGCATCCATCGCGGGTTGCGCGACTTCCGGACACCGTCGGTGGGCAACGACGGCAGACGCCAGCTTGAATCCTTCAAAACCGAGTGTTTATATTCCTTGGACATTCCTTACGTATCCGCTTCCTTCAGGACACGCTGGCTTTGGATATGCCCTAGCGGTGCGTCAACAGCTACCCCGCTACCGCTTTTTCCGCTATCAGACTCCCGCGCCTGCGGTTTACCCGCCCTGGTAATGACCCTGCCCCACGGTCTCGTCGTGGTCCTTTGTCTCGCACTCCTCCCCACCATACATCGGGTGCCCGCGTTTCCCGCGTCGACGCCGCACATTTCTTGCGCGTTGACATCCCTGATTGGGTGAAATAGACTGTTCTCCATTCAGACCATTAGTCTCGCATGAGAACAAATTCATTGCGAAATATTCTCTGCCAGAAACTTTCGCGACAACGACTCCGAGAACCTCCAGTCGAGTCGTCGCGGCCCGCGACAGGAAAATTCACCGAATCGGGAGCACGAAGATGAAATCCCTCGAAGGTAGAAAGGCACTCGTGGTTGCGGGTGCGAAGGGCATTGCCAAGGCGTGTGTAGAACGATTTGCCGCTGCTGGAGCAGAAGTCTGTTTCTCCGATATCAACGCCCAGGCCGGCTTTGCGCTCGCTGAAAAACTTCAGGAGGCCGGCTATAAGGCAAGCTTCTTCGTGTCAGATGCGGGTGATTCGAAACAGGTCCGGGAACTGGTGAAGTCGGCTATTGACACGATGGGCACCATCGATGTTCTGCTTAACAGTGCAGGCGTGGCAACGCCGCAGGATCTGCTTGACATCACCGAAGAGGAATATGACCGGACGCTCAACGTCAATCTGAAATCGGCATTTGTGGCGAGTCAGGAAGTGGCACGCCACCTTCTGGCCAATAAGAGCACGGGGGTGATCATCAACATGTCCTCGGTCAATTCCGTCATGACGATTCCCAGCATCCTGGTCTACAACGTCTCGAAGGGCGGCATCAACCAGCTGACGAGAAACATGGCGGTCACGCTAGCTCCTCATGGCATCCGCGTGAATGCAATCGGTCCTGGCACCATCGAAACTGAGCTCGTGCGATCGACCGTGTTGTCGTCCGAAGAAGCCATGGCGAAGATCATGTCACGCACACCGATGGGTAGGCTCGGCCAACCGGAGGAAATGGCCTCGATCGCCGTGTTCCTCGCGAGTGATGAGTCATCCTATATCACCGGACAAATCATCTTCGCAGATGGCGGCCGTATGGGTCTCAACTACACCTGCTGACAGTGGCTAGACACTGTCGTCTGACACGCATGTTGACGTGACGGTCTGCCGACAGGAAGGGAGCGCCACCATGATGTCCGAAGCCACGCAACAGGTAGCTCGCAGCCAAAGCAGAAAATTTCAATACTGAGTATGAAGGACGGAGGAGACAAAATGGCCAGTGCATTGTCTGAGATTAGAGTATTAGACCTGTCGCGCGTGTTGGCGGGTCCATGGGCGGCTCAGACGCTTGGAGACATGGGTGCAGAAGTCATCAAAGTTGAGCGTCCCAATACTGGTGATGACACGCGCACTTGGGGGCCGCCTTACGTGAAGGACGCAAACGGCGAACTGACCCGAGAGTCGGCCTATTTCATGTGCACGAATCGCAACAAGAAGTCCGTCACTATCGACTTCACCCGCCCCGAAGGTCAGGAGCTTGTGAGGCAACTAGCAGCGAAATCGGACATTGTTATCGAGAACTTCAAGGTAGGTGGCCTCAAGCAGTACGGTCTCGACTACGCGTCCCTAAGCGCTATTAATCCACGTCTCATCTATTGCTCGATTACTGGCTTTGGACAAACTGGCCCCTACGCGCCTCGGCCAGGCTATGACTTTCTGATCCAGGCCATGGGTGGCCTGATGAGCATCACCGGTCATGGCGATAGCGAGCCGGGTGGTGGCCCGATGAAGGTCGGCGTGGCTTTGACGGATGTTATGACCGGGCTATATGCAGCCATCGCAATCTTGGGTGCACTTGCCGCCCGGAGCGGCACGGGTCGCGGTCAGCACATCGACATGAGTCTGCTCGATGTCCAGGTGGCCTGCCTCGCTAATCAGGCTATGAACTACCTTCATGGCGGTGTCATTCCAGGACGCCTCGGCAACGCTCACCCGAACGTAGTTCCCTACCAGGACTTTCCGACTGCCGATGGGAACATGATCCTGGCTATCGGTAACGACACCCAGTTTGCAAAGCTCTGTGCGGTGCTTGAACGGCCGGAACTGCTGTCCGACAGTCGCTTCGCGTCTAACGCCGCTCGCGTCGCGAATCGCAACGAGCTAGTCCAGACCCTGCGCGACATTACCGTTCAACGTACGACAGACACCTGGCTCGCCCAACTCGAATCGACTGGTGTGCCAAGTGGACCCGTCAACACGCTTGATCGCGTATTCCGCGATCCTCAGGTCATCCACCGCAACCTCAAAATCGAAATGGAGCATACCCAGGCGGGGCCTCTCCCCCTCCTTGCCAGCCCGGTGCGGCTGTCGGACACGCCCGTGGAATATCGGTTGCCCCCGCCCCTCCTGGGCGAGCACACCAACGACGTGCTTTCAACGGTCCTCAATCTCACCCCTGAAGTGCTGGCCCGTCTCACCTCCGAAAACGTTATCTGAGGACTATCCAAACCCGACGGTGAAACCATGATCGAATCACTTGACTATGTCTGTCTCCCGGACGAAGCGGAAGCCTTACGCAGCGAGGTTCGCGCCTTCCTGGCCGAGCACCTCATGAATGTTCCGGCGAACCAACGTGCCCGCTCTTGGATGGGCTTCTCCGCAGAATTTAGTCGAGCCTTGGGCCGCCGTGGCTGGCTCGGTTTAACGTTGCCGCGCAGCTACGGAAGCGCAGAACTGGGTGCATTTTCTCGCTTTGTTCTTGTAGAAGAACTACTTAACGCGGGGGCACCGGTCGGTGCCCACTGGATTGCCGACCGTCAAAGCGGCCCGCTCATCTTGTCGTACGGAACTGAAGCCCAGAAGCAATTTTATCTGCCCCGCATCAGCCGAGGCGAAGCGTTCTTTTGCATCGGCATGAGCGAGCCCAATGTTGGATCCGATTTGGCGAGTGTCCGTACCCAGGCACGCCGCACGAGTGACGGCTGGATTCTATCTGGGCAAAAAATCTGGACAACGCAGGCGCATCGATCACATTACATGATCGCACTAGTGCGGACCTCGGGATCGCCGGAGGACCGCCAGAAAGGTCTTTCGCAGCTCATTGTCGATCTTTCGCTTCCAGGGGTGGTCGTGCGGCCAATCAGGGATCTAACAGGCGACAGCCACTTCTGTGAAGTGTTTTTCGACGATGTGCATCTTGGCGGAGACGCCCTCATTGGAACAGAAGGGGATGGGTGGCGACAGGTGACCGCCGAACTGGCCTTTGAGCGCAGCGGTCCTGAACGGATCTATTCCAGCATCGTGCTGCTGAATGAGTGGGCTAGCTATCTGCGGCGGTGTGGAGCAATCGATCGTCTCGAATACGTCGCAGCAGGCCGACTTCTGAGTTCGCTTGTCACGCTTCGGGCAATGTCCATTTCAATCGTCGCGAAACTTCAGGCAGGTGAAAGTCCGGCGACCGTGGCCGCGTTGACGAAAGACCTCGGCACGGAGTTCGAACAGCTAGTGCCCGCTGTGATCGCCGACCTCGTGTCGGCAGTAGACAGCAGAACCGGACACGACGGGCCGCCATCCCCGGAGTTGCTTCAGACACTCGCATACATCACACACGTCGCGCCCTCGTTCTCTCTCCGGGGCGGTACGCGCGAGATTTTGCGCGGAATGATTGCCCGTGGTTTGGGTCTGCGCTAAATCTGCCGGAAGGAGACCTCGCATGAACGATATTTTTGCAGACTCATTTGATCGCCTTCTCGCGGGCGAGTGCCCGGCAAGTACCGTCCGGCAAATCGAGTCAGGAGAAAGCTTTTCCGGCCTCTGGGAAGCGCTGACCGAGAGCGCCTTTGCAGACCTGCTAGTGCCCGAGAGCGCCGGCGGCGCCGGACTATCGCTGCTCGATGCATCACCACTGATTGCTGCATGCGGCCGATATGCCCTTCCCGTGCCTTTGGCGTACACCATGCTCGTGCGTGCGTTGCTCGACCGCAAAAACCTCGAGACGCTCGCGGGTCCCGTTACGATTGCGGCAAGCGCTGTCAGGCACACCGGAGACGTGTTCCATTGTGACAATGTACCGTTCGGTCACGTCAGTGAATGGATCATGGTGGAGGAAAGCGGGCTTTGCCAGTTGTGGTCACTTGAAGCCGCCGATGTCGAAAGTGACGGCATTGAGGGAAGTCTCGACGCGTCGGCGACGTGGTCAAAGCGGCCTCGCTCGATCCCTCTTTTCTGCAACGGAACGCGAATGTCTGGTGCCGCTGTCACCGCGCTGTTGATCTCCGGCGCGCTGGAAAAAGTGCTGGAAATGACGATTTCCCATGCAAACGAACGCTCACAGTTCGGTCGCCCCATAGGCAAGTTTCAGGCAATCCAGCAACAGGTCAGTGTATTGGCAGAACTGACCTTTGCAGCACGAATGGCTTCCCGATTGGCGTGTTCTCCGTCGAGTGCGACACCAATCGCCAGCGGCGTCGCAATAGCTAAAGCTTACGCGAGTCAGGCCGCAGCTACTGCTGCCAGTATCGCCCACGCCGTCCATGGAGCAATCGGCATTACGGCTGAACACGACCTGAATCTATACACGCGCAGGTTGCACGCGTGGCGTCGCGCATTCGGAGCCGAAACGGCCTGGTATGCCGAGATCGGCGCGGCTTGGCTTGGTGGCAACGATTCTGCTCTCGATTTTGTTCGAAACGCAATTCCGCCCAGTGCGTCGTACGCCGACTCAACCAGTGAGTTATGACCATGACCAACTTTCTTGAAGTCACACGCGACGGTGCAGTGCTTACCTTGGCAATGAATGCGCCAGACACGCGCAACGCGCTCACGGGCAATACGGCCATACCGGAGTTTCTTGCTGAATGCGATCGGATCAACAGCGACGTGTCCATACGGGCAGTCATCATTACCGGATATAACGGTATGTTCTGTTCCGGGGGTAACCTCAAGGACATGCGGCGATATTTCGATGACGAGCTCACTCAAGCGCAGATCGCAATCGAGTATCGCACCGGAATACAGCGCCTCACGCGTGCCATCTACGGTCTGGATGTCCCAACCATTGCCGCAGTGAACGGCCCAGCCATTGGTGCTGGCTGCGACCTTAGTTGTATGTGCGATATCCGCATCGCTTCGGAGAGAGCAACTTTCGCCGAGAGCTTCATCAAGGTCGGAATTGTTCCGGGGGATGGCGGTGCATGGTTGTTGACCCGAACTATCGGTCGTTCTCGCGCGGCCGAAATGGCTTTCACTGGCGACATGCTCAGCGCCGATGAGGCACTACGGATTGGCCTCGTTTCTCAGGTCGTTTCATCGGAGGACCTGCTGGAAGCGGCCCAAAAGCTTGCTGCCCGAATCGTTCGCCACCCCGGGGCAACGCTGCGAATGACCAAACGGCTGATGCGCGAAAGTCAAGATAGTGGACTGGATACGATACTCGAAATGTCGGCGACTATGCAGGCCCTGGCGCACAAGTCACCGGAGCACCGCGAGGCAGTGACGGCGTTCATCGAGAAACGCGCCCCTCGATTCCCGGAGTGACCTCTGCGTACGCCGAGAAATAACCGCCAAGTGCAAATTTACTATCGCTAAGTCCCCGCGACGACACACTGAGCAAGGGGCCATCTCATACGGAGAAGAAGTTATGCAACGTTACCAAATGTACATCAATGGTGAGTCCCGCGCTTCGGTGAACGGCGAATGGTTCGAAACAGAAAACCCCTTTACAGGTGAAGCCTGGGCAGAGGTCGCCAGAGGAAGCCGCACTGATGTCGATCATGCCGTGAATGCGGCTCACGCCGCATTCGTCTCAGGGCCATGGGCGCAAATGTCTGCAAGTCAACGAGGCATGCTGCTACACCGTGTTGGTGACCTGATCGCACGCGACGCCAGGCGGCTCGCCGAACTTGAGGTACGCGATAACGGCAAACTCATGGCCGAGATGTATGCCCAATGCCAGTACATCCCGCAGTGGTACTATTACTTTGGCGGCCTCGCCGACAAGATTCAGGGAAGCGTTATTCCGCTCGATAAAAAGGGCTTTTTCAACTTTACTCGTCATGAACCTCTGGGCGTGGTTGCCGCCATCACGCCATGGAACTCGCCTCTCCTTTTGGCATCCTGGAAAATCGCTCCCGCACTTGCTGCGGGCTGCACTGTTGTCATCAAGCCATCGGAATTCACATCCGTCTCAACGATTGAATTTGCGAAGCTGTTCGAGGAAGCTGGTTTTCCGCCGGGAGTAATCAACGTCGTCACCGGCTTTGGCGCCGATGTCGGAGCCCCCCTGGTCGAACATCCGCTGGTCAAGAAAATCACGTTCACCGGTGCCGAGACGACCGGCAGAGCCGTTAACGAAGCAGCGGCACGTCAGTTCAAGCACGTCAGCCTTGAACTCGGCGGTAAATCTCCGAATATCGTATTCGAGGATGCGGACCTCGAAGATGCTGTGAACGGTGCGGTGTCCGGCATCTTCGCGGCAACGGGTCAGACGTGCATCGCTGGATCACGTCTTCTTGTTCAGGAAAGCATTTACGACGAATTTGTAGATAGGCTGCTGACCCTCGCTCGCACTGCGCGAATGGGGGATCCGTCAAGCCCGGATACACAAGTTGGCCCCGTGACCACTCGACCGCAGTATAAGAAAGTCCTCTCCTATATCGATATAGCAAAGCAGGATGGTGCGACACTGCTGCTGGGCGGCAAGCCGGGCACCGCGCCTGAATGTGGGAATGGATGGTTCGTTGAGCCTACCATTTTCGGAAATGTCAGCAACAGTATGCGCATTGCACAGGAAGAAGTCTTTGGCCCGATTCTCTCTGTTATCAAGTTCAAGAACGAGGACGAGGCCGTTTCGATCGCAAACGACGTCCGTTTCGGCTTGGGTTCGGGGGTATGGACAAAAGACATCGGTCGCTCAATTCGCATGTCAGAGAAGATTCAAGCTGGCATCGTGTGGGTGAACACTTATCGCGCTGTCAGCTACATGTCGCCATTTGGGGGATACAAAGAGTCCGGTCTGGGCCGTGAGAACGGTATCGACGCGATCAGGGAATACCTACAAACCAAGAGTGTCTGGATCAACAGCGGCGTCAAGACGACAAACCCGTTCATATTGCGCTGAATCTAGTGAGACCAGGTTGCACGCGAGACCCAGTTCATCAGTTCGAGATGGCGAGTGATCCTAGCCAACCGCGAAACGACATGGGCTCGAACAGCTTCCCGGGATTCGGATGCTGAAGTACCCCTTCCTACGATGAGCTCATTTTGATGGATACGACTTCTGGCTGCGTGTACGGCCTGCGCGAGTCAATGAAATATAACGGCTGCGCCCCTTGAATCAGACCTGGCCGGAAGAGGTAACCTCGATGACAAGGGCCAGACCTTTCACGTGGCGATAGACCGCGAGCAACGGGAAGTGTGTGGCACTGACGTCAAGGGCCGCCGCGCGCTACCTAAACACAGTCAAAGACGACTGTGACCTGGTCACGCGATAAACGCATCATGCCGTCAGTGGATGTGTCGACTTCCCTCACCTGCTTGCCCTGGCTACTACAGTACGCTTTGGCACGGCCCGTGGCCGAATTCTTTACACTTGCCCATGAAATAAATTCCGAGTTAAGGTTGCCGCGCGCCGACACGGCCCAGTGCCCGTGCTCTGTCGAAGTTACGTCCGAGCTGGTCGCGCATCCCGCAAGCGCGATAGCATAAAGTATGGGTAATGTTAGTCGCATTTTTTAAATCTAAACTTTTATGGATTCCTGATCACCATTTTTTATCAGCGGATCGATTGTCGCCTTGATCGCCCACAACTCGATGGCCCTGTTTATCTCCGGTTGTCAAAGTGACCGTATCTCCTCCGCAGTGTATTTTTATTACTCATGAAAAGGAATTCCTAAACCGGTAACTAACTGTTAGCACCCGTGCAAAACTGCCCCAGTCGCTGATGTGGGAGCGGATCGACAGCGAGGCCCTTGTGATCCACTTTCTTCCGCCGAAGGCGGAAGACTCGAGTGGTGAAGCGGTCGTGGCGCAAGAGGTTGCCATTCCGATTGGCGCTACCTGCTGCGGCGCCGTGGGTGACAGAGGGGCTACATCCGGAACTCGTAGCCTCGGCCACAAGGGAAGAAGATGCATACGTGGAGATGAATACGGCCGACGCGTGTGTCTCCTCAAACCGCACGTGCGAAATGGGTTTGAGACACGTCACCGGATGACCCTACGAGTCGTTTGTTTTCAGTCTCGAAGAGTGCACCCGGGAGACGTGAAGCATCGCGGAATTTTGTGGCATGACATGCGCGCTTCGATGCGACCTTATTGCGCGCTCCATCCGCCATCGATTTGCAGCGCGGATCCTCGCATCTCATTGGCGGATGGGGAGCACAAGAATACGGCGAGATCGCCGATTTGATCAGGAGTTACAAATTGCTGAGAGGGTTGTTTTTCTCCAAGAAATCTCGCACTTGCTTCGTCTGGCGACAGCGATTCACGCACAGCGAAATCGTCGATTTGCTTCTGCAATAGAGGTGTCAACACCATACCGGGGCAAATAGCATTCACCGTGACACCTGAGCGTGCGCTTTCCAGCGCGGCGACCTTTGTCAATCCAACGACGCCGTGCTTTGCTGCTACATATGCAGATTTCCCAACAGAGCCGACAAGGCCGTGAACCGACGCGATATTGATGACCCGTCCCCAACCCCGTTCGCGCATCGCTGGTAGTGCGAGCCGCATTGTGTGAAATGCCGAACTCAGGTTGATGGCGATGATTGAATCCCAGCTTGCCACAGGAAACAAATCGATCCGCTCGACAAACTGGATTCCGGCATTGTTGACCAGTATGTCGACACCGCCAAACGTTTGGACTGCAAAATTTATCATTGCTTCGATTTCGGCCGGCCTCGTCATATCAGCGGCGTGATGCACGACGTTCACGCCCGACGTTTCGACCGTGGCAACGGCTTCTTTAACGTCGCCGAATCCGTTCAACACCAGGTTCGCACCCGCACGGGCCAAGGCGGTTGCAATTCCCAGCCCGATGCCACTCGTCGATCCGGTAACGACGGCCGCTTTGCCTGCGAGGAATCTGGAATCAGAAATTTTCATATGCAGTGTTAGACAGTAGTGGGAAAACATGGGGATATCGCCCCGGCATTGCAGTGCGTACAGACCACTGCGGTCACTTTGCATCGGAATTGCGGTGCGTGAGACGTAAAGACTAAATCGATCCGCCCGATCGTAATGCACCTCTTGCCGCTACACGGGCGTTCGGGCGCCTTCGTACATCTGGACTACCGGCGGTATCGTCATCAGCCCCGTGCCCAGCATCGGCCGCTGACTGGAAAAGCCCGAAAGCACGTTCGGCGAGTACCGCGCTGAAATTCGCGCTTCTCACTATCTGCTGGACCAGGCCGAGGTCCTTGACGAAAACGTCAAACCCCGCCCGCAAAAGGGAGGTGGCCACTCCCCTTCCCATCGCGCCCAAGCCAACCACCCCCACTTTTCGTTGCATGGCAATTTCCTTTCGCACGCCCCATATTGGTTGTACCAGAACTTACATGGTCGGACCTGAGAGGTCAATTTTCGATTTCCCGGGTCAGGCTGATACATTGCATGGATTGCAACGATTCGTCCGTGGGTCGAGGCCTGAGGGGATTGGGGCGATAAATTGACTTCGCCGTTTTTTGAAACTACCATCTGGTTGTACCAGATATGGCAAAAAATGGGACAACGTATATTTGCGTGCGAGGACATTTTTCTGCGGCTTCACCGAGGGATAAACATGCATCGCAAGTTTCGCGTTCTTTCTACGAGCAAAATCGATCCGCTCGGGTCTGAAATGCTGGCTCCTTTGTGCGAGCTGATAGTTCCACCAGATGACCGGGCGGACACGCTGCGACGATACATGGCGGATATCGACGCGCTGATCGTGCGCGTTCGCCTGCCCGATGACATATTTACGAAGGCCGCGCGACTAAAGGCTATTGTGCGCCACGGCGTCGGGCTTGATTTCATCCCGGTTAGTCAGGCGACTGAAGCCGGCATTCCTGTTGCCAATCTTCCAGACTCGAATACGCAGGCGGTGGTGGAGCATGTAGTCGGCGCGCTCTTCGCGCTTGCGCGCGACTTTCACCGCATACCCGGCCTGCTCAAACGCGAGGGTTGGTCCGTCAGGCAGGCGTATCACGGCTTGGAACTTCGGGGCCGAGCCGTGGGGATCGTTGGACTTGGACGCATCGGTCTCGGTGTCGCAACAGCACTGCACCATGGTTTCGGCATGCGAGTGCTCGGGTACGACGTCGCGACCCAAGCCACGTTACCTGATTTCATCGTACAGACGTCTCTTGAGAGCGTGTTCAGCGAGTCCGATTTCATTACGCTACACGCACCGCTCCTGCCGTCCACGCAACATCTGGTCAATGCACAACTTCTTGGTCTGGTCAAACCACAGGCTTATCTCATCAACGCCGCACGGGGCGGTCTCGTCGACGACTCCGCATTGCTAGAGGCACTGAGTGAAAATCGGCTCGCTGGAGCAGCGCTAGATGTGTTCGAACCTGAGCCACTCGCCGCAGACCATCCCTACCTGCAACGCGACAATGTGCTCGTTACGCCCCATACAGCAGCGCTTACCCAGGAGAGTGTCGCGCGCATGAGTGTGGGCTCGGCGCAGGCCGTGCTCGATGTCTTGCATGGCCGGTGTCCCACGAATCTGGTCAATCCGGAAATCTGGGACCACTACCTGGAGCGCTGGAATCTGCGCTCCCCACGCTGAGCAGTCAGCCCTGTTCTGTCAGCTACTTAAAAAATATGAAAATCACAGACATCATTGCATATCCGGTCACTTCGCCCGTGCCGGAGGCACATCAAGTTCGCCTCGGTATTGGCAAAATGGTCAAGCGCGACACGGTCGTCGTGAAAGTCACAACTGATGAGGGGATCGTCGGCTGGGGAGAATCCCATCATGCGCGCGCGCATCTGGCGGTCGCCACGCTGGTTAACACGACGTTAAAGCAACTTGTACTCGGGTTTGACGCGACTGACGTAAACGGCGTCTGGTCGCAAATCTACCGCTATCAGCTTGCGTCGCATGGCATGGGAGCGGCTTGTGCCGCGGCGATGAGCGGCATAGATATCGCCTTGTGGGACATCCGCGGCAAAGCCGTCGGGTGGCCTCTATACCGTCTTCTTGGCGGTGCCGCGCGGGACGTGCGTGCGTATGCGGGCGGTATCTGCCTCGGATTTCAGGATCCAGGAGCGCTGGTTGAAGAGGTCGCCCTCATGATTGAACGGGGATTTTCCGCCGTCAAACTCCGCATTGGGGATTCACCGAGATCCGATATTGACCGCGTGAGAGCCGTGCGCTCGCATTTCGCAGATGTAGAGATACTTACCGATGCGAACGTTGCGTATTCACTGTCGGACTTTTATGCGGTCGCACCGTACTTTGAAGAGGCGCGCATTCGTTGGTTAGAAGAAGCCTTTCCTGCACACGACTATCGCAGCTACCGGGATGCGAAACGAATGTCGCGCTTCGAGCTTGCCGCCGGCGAGAATCACTTCACCCGATATGAGTTTGCACAACTGATTGACGCAGAATGCGTGACGGTCCTCCAGCCGGATCTCTCCAAGGTGGGCGGCGTTTCGGAGATGCTAAAGGTGGCTGCGATGGCGTCTGCGCAAAAACTCCCCATCCACTGCCACTCGAGCATGGGCATCAACATGGCGGCCACGCTACACGTACTGTGTTCCATCGACAATGCAGGATATTTCGAGGCCGACTGTTCCGTTCACAATCCGCTTCGCGATCAGCTCGTCGACTTCCGTTTCGACATTGATCACCAAGGTACGCTACGGCCTGGCGAGCGCCCTGGAATCGGCATTGAAGTTGACGAAGATTTTATCCGCCACCATAGCGGCTCGACTGGGCCTAGCTTCGTTTAATGTTCACGGCAATATGTGTCAACGTGATCGATTCATTTTATTTCCAACAATCGAAGGAGCAAGCATGTCAGAGCAAATTCAAGCCGTCGTTGGCAGGACCTCGGTGCGGCACGTCGCTGCAGATGGTTCGGATATCGAACATGGATTAAGAGAATATTTTACATATCGCGACACAGGCTTAAAGGAGGCTACGTCCGGCGCTTACACTGCGCACGTAATTCGGGCGGTGCCGGGCAAACAGGGGGAGGCAGAATGGCACACCCATGAAACAACCTTCCAACTGGTGTTTGTACTTCGCGGATGGATCGACTTCGAGTTCGAAGATATTGGTGTTGTGCGCCTTGTACCGGGATCGTCGTGCTATTTCCCGTCCGGGGTGCGACATCAGGTATTAGGCAACAGTGACGATTTCGAACAGCTGGAAATCGTTTCACCTGGCGATTTCGCGACGAACCCTGCGTCAAAACCCTGAGCGACCCCGCAGAGCCAGATAAGATTTGACCTCCGGCACTCTCTACTTCAGGTAGATTGCGGGCGGAGTCTGGCTGAAACGCGCTGCCTGCCCCGTTGACAGGCGGTCTGTTGCCTCAGGCGAACTCTTTCGTAGCGGCACGTTTGCGCTTTCGACCCGGCGCCGCAAGTTTGTCCGCACCTTGTTCTTCGTCATTCTCCGTTGCAAACAACGTGCGGAAGTACACATCAACACCTTTAATGTGCTGCCGCAGTATCGTCTCGGCTTCTTCAATGTTTCTCGCGGCGATCGCGCCAAGCAACTTGCGGTGATCGGCAACCGACTTGCGGCAATGCTCGTCTGACGAAAAGTAGACCTCGCGACGCTTCTTCGACATCAGATAGAAGACGTTTACGAAGCGCACGAAGACGTCGTTTTGAGTGGCCGATACGATTGCCAGATGGAACTCCGCGTCGAGTGCTGCGAGTGCGTGACCGTCGCCACGTGCCTCGATGCAACGTTTGAGAATCGCGGAGAGCTTGTTCAGGTCCGCATCGGTTCGGCGCTCGCACGCGAGTCTCACCGCCTGAACCTCAAGCAATCGCCGCAACTCCACGGACTGGATCACCTCGTCAGGGCTCAGGGGCGTATCGGCCTCGGCAAATAAAACCATCGCTTCAATGCTTGTTTCGGCTGAGTCGGCGCGAAGAAAAATGCCGGATTTCGGCCGCGCGTCGACGATTCGCAAAGTGTCCAGCCGGATGAGTGCTTCCCGCAGCGCTCCACGACTCATGCGAAACATTTCCGACATCTCGCGTTCAGACGGCAGCTTGTCGCCCGGTCCAAAACCACGCTCCTGAATCAGACGGACGAGTTGACGAACGTTTTCCATCATGCAGTCACCGCTCAATATGCAGAACTGGCACTATTGCCTTTAGGTGCATCGGACTGGCGCAACAGCCACCATTCACGGGCCTTGCACCGCTTCGCAGGGCAAGCACCCAGCGCGCCATGTAGCTTACGCGTAAGGCCCAATCTGGTCAAACCAGATCAGGCCTTACGCTGCGTCTAACTGCCCATGCTGGTCAGTCCGCGGGCCGTCGCAGGAATCCGGCCGCCGGCCACATAGTTTTCAACTACTGTGCGATCGGGTTCACGCGATGCGGCACGAGAAACAGAAGCGCGCAGGCCGGTCCCTCCACAAAGCGTCTCCTAGAGCAGAATGCGTCACGGGAAAAGTTGTTCGCGGACGTAATCGCGAAGACGTTCATGCCATGGGCACTGTCTGCTGCTCCCAACCTCTGAGGGACGTGGTTAAAAGACCGGTTACGGTGTATCCATCCCAACCGTCTCGAAATCGTGTATCCATGCAACAGCGATAAATATCGGCTGGAGTACCTCGTTCATCTCCCGCTCCCCGTGCGCCTGCCTGGGTTTGTTTCGACACAGTCATTGTCGACGATTCGTACGGTAGAGCCGACGGACCGTTCTTGGCCGCTTGCCGCACGCGTTAGCGACTATCATGTATTGAACAGTCTCCTTCGCGAGCGTTGCGGCGGGCATGCTGGGCAAGCCGTCGCCGTTTAGCCTGCAACAACGGAGCCCAGTGGGCTCTGCCGGACCGCGGCGAGAGTGCGAATGCGACGGCCTTCGAGCATTACGTCGACGGGCCGTCGAAGGTCTTCCATCAGGTTGACGGCAGGTTCGAGTATGCGGGGCCGGGCGGCAATCGCGCGCAGCACGCTGCTGATGGTGGTGCACGCGGTGGTCGCGCAGTTGACCCGGGATGGATAAGGGTCGTGTGTACGCTACGGCATGGGCCTGATGCCGCAACGTCCGGCACCGTCTTCAGGCCTCATTGGAAGGAGACAAGACGATGAACTCGAGAAGCAGGCTGTGGCGCACGCGTGGGCGCGCGCCGTCGTGGCTGGGTGCATTCTGTGTGCTTGTACTGTGCGCCATGTCGAGCGGCGGTACGTATTCGGAGACGACGGATGGTCCATGCCGGGACGCGGAATGCGGACCACACGGGCCACCTCCGCCGTCAAAAACAAGCTGTCCGCAACTAAACGGGTTGACCATCCCGGCCCGCGAGATCGGCCTGCCGACAACCGGTGCCATCGTCACATCAACGACACAGGTGGCGGCGAGCGGCACCGGAGCGACAGCTACCGGGTCATACTGCCTCGTGGCCGGCGCGATTCGTCCGGTCGATCCGTCCGCCCCGGATATCCTGTTCAACGTCGCGTTGCCGGACCAGTGGAACGGCAAGATCCTGATGCTCGGCGGCGGCGGGTTCGACGGCTCGATTCTAGCCGTGACCGGGAACGTGCCGAGCGCGCCGGCCAATCTGCCGGGACCGTTGTCGCGCGGCTACGCGGTGTTCGCGAGCGATTCCGGGCACGAGGCGACGAACGGCTCGGTGAACGGCGCGTTCTCCGTCAACGCCGAGGCGTACGACAACTTCATGGGCGAAGCCCTGAAGAAGACGCACGACGCCGCGCTCGTGATCATCGACAAGCATTACGGCACGCATCCGTACAAGGCGTACTTCGCGGGCGGCTCGACTGGCGGCCGCGAGGCGCTGACCGTCGCGCAGCGCTGGCCACAGGACTGGAACGGTGTGATCGCTTTCTACCCCGCGTATGACTTCACGACGCTGAGCCTGCAGCAGTTGCGCGCGACGGAAGGTTTCACCGCGCCGGGCGCGTACCTCGACACAGCACAGCGCGCGCTGCTCCTGAAAGCGGTGATGCAGGTGTGCGATGGGCTCGACGGCGTCGAGGACGGGTTGATCAGCAACGTGCAGGCGTGCAACTCGACGTTCAATCCGGCGACGGCCCATGTCGACGGCAAGCCATTGCGCTGCGCCGGCGGTGCGGCACGGGGAGACACGTGCCTGTCGGACCGGCAGATCGCGGCGCTCAACACGATGAACACCCCGCTCGTCTTTGGGTATCCGCTCGAAAACGGCGAAACGCAGTATCCGGGCTATAACGTGTATGGCGCCGATCTGGGGGTGGGCAGCAGTTCGCCGCTCGAGGCGACGATCACGGAGCTCGCGCTCGGTACGACGCAGCCGTCGTATCCGCTGCAGAGCACTGCGATGTTCGACGGACAGATCAGCGACCAGTTCGTCCGCTACACGGTGATGGGCAACCCGAACTTCGATTCACTGACGTTCAATCCGGCGCTCGCCGGTCAATGGTCCGGGCGGATCAGCATGCTGTCGGGACTCGACGCGACCGATGCGAACCTGACGCCCTTCATGCGACGCGGTGGCAAGTTGCTGATGGCGCACGGCACCGTGGACCAGACCGTCAGCACGCGGGCCACCGAGATCTACTATCAGCGCTTGCTGTTCACGATGGGCTTTAGCGCCGTCGAGTCGTTCGTGCGCTTCTACGAGATTCCGGGGATGCAGCACGGGATCGGCACCGAGTTCAACGCGTCATGGGACTCGCTCGCGGCGCTGGAGAACTGGGTCGAGCACGGGACGCCGCCGGTACATCAGGTGGACACCGATACCGCGGGCGTGCCGGGACGCACGCGGCCGCTGTGCCAGTATCCGGCGTGGCCTAGCTATAACGGCGCGGGTGACGTGAACAGCGCGACGTCGTTTACCTGCGTGCAGGGATAGCGAACGCAAGCCGCGACGCGCGAATGGCTACCGCGCCCGTTATCGCCGCGCGTCGCGCATCAACCGCAATCTATAGCGCTGGTGTGCCTGCATCGACCGCGTGCATCTCCTTCTGGATATGCGCGATCTGTTGCCCGTGATCGGCGAGGCATCGATACTCATCGTTCCTTGCAACGTAGACGAAGTCGCGCTTGGTAAAGAGTCCTTTCTTCCTTGATGCCGAGGTAAGTGGTTTCGGGACATACGCCTTGATCCCGGCCAGTTTGCACGCACGGATATCCGGACCGCTGAAGTACGCCCGGTCAGCCAGCACCTTTAGCTTCGGCTTGCCCATGGCGCTCTTCGCCGACAAAGCCCTCCTGCTGAGTTACCCGTGATCGCTTCCGATATTCTTCACCTCGTGTTCGACGATCTGATGATGCTTCGTATCAGGAACGTCTGGACGTTGTAGCCAACGGTACCGGTTCTCTTGCACCGCTGATGCTGGCGCAGGAGCGCGATCGTCTCGTACAGGCGCACGGTCTTCACATCGAAACCTGTCGGACTGGTTCGGTCTGCAGTTTCAATCATGTCGAGGTATCGCTGGAGTCACCCGGTCTCAATGCGTTGATTCAGTTTAGGTGATGAATGCGTTTTCGCACGCCCTCGGCCGGAATGAGTCGCTAACGGCGGGCGGGTCGCAACGGCCTCCGTGCTCCCCATGTCCATATCGGGGAACCGGCAGCTTCTACAAACCGCCCATCAAC
>NZ_JBNDLX010000021.1:0-28126 GCF_050436285.1 Paraburkholderia sp. GAS82 | reverse complement strand
AGAACATCAAGCTTCTCCAGGACCGCGACAACATCAAGGTCGTGATGAAGGACGGGGTCTACTACAAGCGGCTCATCCCGACACCCGGCATGTAGCAGGCGAACTGTTAACGTGTTCAAGGTGGTTCAGGGGAATACGTAGAACCTCGTGATTCCTTTTCTCTACAGCGGGGCGATCCATCACCGGATCGCCCGTTGCGGTTTCGCATGTCTCACTGCTGGAGCGTCCCCTGAAAGGGCGCGCACTGACGAACGTTCTAGAAGCGGTTTAATTGGATCATGCGTAAACGTCCGACCATGCCTGTACTCGACCGCACAACGGACATCGAAGTGCTGAACGGGATTGGCAGCATGTCGGTCACTTATTCTCCCAAGGCTCGCAGCAGCGGTTTGAGCGCCCCGCGCGGGATCCGCGGGACGTACTGAAGGCGATTCTTTGGGTCATAGCCTGCAACGAGAAGCGGCACAGGTTACCGGCTAACTTTCCGCCGTTACAGACGTGCTATATCAAATGGGTCCAATGGAGACGCGCCGGTCTTATGTCCAAAGCGCTTGATGAATTGGAGGTTGAGGATATCTGAACGGCGGCAGCGGCGTCACGTGGATCTTCGCGGCCGCCTCGCCCGTGCCAGCGTGTTGATATCGGCGACCGCGCCATCACACGCATTGCCAGAAAGCGCCATCATTTCGATGGGGTGGATTGGTGAGGGGCTCCGGGATTGATCACTCCAGGAGCCCCTCACTGGCATAGCAATCCTAACCGTGCTGGGCGACAGGGCGAGCATCCCGTCGAAGCAGATCCAGGGCTGCATCCACGATCATGTCTTCCTGTCCCCCCACCATTTTCCGGCGGCCAAGTTCGACGAGGATGTCGACCGTCTTCAGGCCGTATTTGGCGGCTGCGAGCTCTGCGTGGCGCAGGAAGCTCGAATAGACGCCTGCGTAACCCAGCGCGAGCGTTTCTCTGTCCACGCGCACGGGGCGGTCCTGCAACGGTCGGACGAGATCGTCGGCGGCGTCCATCAGCTTGTACAGATCACAACCGTGGTTCCAGCCTTGACGCTCCACGGCGGCAATGAACACCTCGAGCGGTGCGTTACCCGCCCCCGCACCCATCCCGGCTAGACTTGCGTCGACGCGGTCGCAGCCCTCTTCTACGGCAACGATCGAATTCGCCACGCCAAGGCTCAAATTGTGGTGTGCATGCATCCCCGTCTGTGTCTCGGGCTTGAGCACATCCTTAAATGCACGGAACCGGTCGCGAATATCGTTCATACCAAGTGCGCCGCCCGAGTCCACGACGTAGACGCAGGTTGCGCCATAGCTTTCCATCAGCTTTGCCTGCTCGGCAAGCTTTTGAGGCGTCGTCATGTGGCTCATCATCAGAAAGCCGACCGGATCCATGCCTAGTTCGCGCGCGAATTCAAGGTGCTGGCGCGAGACATCTGCCTCTGTGCAATGCGTAGCGACCCGTACGATGCGGGCGCCCGCATCGTATGCGTTGCGAAGATCGTGCGTGGTGCCAATGCCAGGAATCAGCAGCGTAGCAATCTTCGCAGTCTTCACACTCTCAGCGGCCGCCGAAATCCATTCTACGTCGCTATGTGCGCCGAATCCATAGTTGAAGCTTGAGCCGTCAATGCCGTCGCCATGCGCAACTTCCATGCTGTCGACGCCAGCTGCATCAAGAGCGGCTGCAATTGACCTGACATTAGCGACGCTATATTGATGCCGGATGGCGTGGCTGCCGTCGCGCAGCGTCACGTCGGAAATGTAGATCTTTTTGTTGAGAGTCATTGTGCAGCCTCCTTGATGCCGCGTGTGATGCCTGAAGCCAGCCGACGTTGTGCCACCAGATCGCCGCAGGCGAGGGCGGCGGAGGTCATGATGTCGAGGTTGCCGGCGTACGAAGGCAGATAATGTGCTGCTCCTTCGACTTCGAGAAACACCGAAGTCTTCAGGCCGTGTACCAGACCGACATCGGGAATGTTCAACGGTTTATCAGCAGGAATCACGTCGAACTGCACCTGCTGTTTAAGTCGATAACCTGGCACGTAGCTCTGCACCTTTGCGATCATCTTCTCAATGCTCTCCTGGATGGCTTGTTGATCGACCATTTCGGAGAGGACGAACACAGTATCTCGCATGATGAGCGGCGGCTCGGCCGGATTGAGAACGATGATCGCCTTCCCACGCGTTGCACCGCCGAGCTTCTCGATCGCGCTGCGCGTGGTCTCAGTGAATTCGTCGATATTGGCACGAGTGCCCGGCCCCGCCGACTTGCTCGCAATCGACGCGACGATTTCCGCGTAGTGAACCTTTGCAACGCGTGAGACAGCCGCAACGATTGGAATGGTGGCTTGCCCGCCGCATGTCACCATGTTCATGTTCGTCGCGTTTTCCTCTTCCAGATTGATGGCGGGAATGACGTATGGGCCGATAGCGGCGGGAGTCAGGTCAATCACCTGCACACCGCGCGCCTGTAGCACTTCATTGTGGTGTTTATGTGCACCGGCGGAAGTCGCATCGAAGACAATGTCGATATCCTTGAATACATCGAGGGCCAGCAAGCCGTCAATACCTTCGGCGGTTGTCGCCACGCCCAGACGAGATGCACGTGCGAGGCCGTCTGAATTGGGATCGACGCCAACCATTGCACCCATTTCCAGATACTTACTGTTTCGTATTACCTTGATCATCAGATCGGACCCGATGTTGCCGGACCCGATGATCGCTACTTTCGTCTTGGTCATTGCGTATAACTCCTTGCTAGTGATCAGTTCTGGATGCGCCCGGTAGCCTGAGCGGTGGATCGAACGTCTTGAACGAGGTTGCTGAGGGCGAAACCGATGTGTGCTGTGTCAACGCCGATCGCTACGAACCTCGCGCCACAATCGAGCCAGGTTTTTGCCACCGTTGCCGTGGGCGAGAAAACCCCCGGCGCGACGCTGGCCTCAAGGGCGTGGTTAATCGTCGTGGTAATTGCTGCACGCACCGTTTCATGATTGATTTGTCCGGGCACTCCCAGTGCATGGGACAGGTCGACCGGACCCAGGAAGATGCCGTCGAGATCGGCGATGCCCATGATGCTGTCAAGTGCTGCCAGTCCCCCGGCGCCTTCAATCATCAGGAGAACGGCGGTTTCGTCGTTTGCCGTCTCAAACCAACGTGGAGAGCAACCATAGCCGCCAGCTCGCACCCAGGGGTTGGCGCCACGCGAACCTTGCGGCGCGAAGCGGGCGGCTCGTACCGCTTGTGTTGCCTCTTGCATTGACCCGATCTGGGGGACCAGCACGCCTGCCGCACCTGCGTCGAGCGCCGCACCGATGAGAGAGGCATCATTGCATCGTACGCGGACAATAGGAAAAATGCCGTAGGCCCGTGCTGCGAGGATCAAAGCGGGTAGCGTTTCGGTTCCAAAGCTGCCATGTTCTGTATCCAGAATGATGCCGTCGAATCCGGACTGAGCAGCGATTTCAACGAGCTCGACCGCCGGGATGATGGAGAAAAGCGCGAGAAAAGGCTCGCGTTTGCGAAGGCGAACACGAAGATTTGTCTCCCGGCGCACGGAAGAAGCGGAATCACCGCCATTTGGACGGTCCGCTGTCACAGCGGCCCTCCAGTTTCTGGAGTTCCAAGGTCAGTTTCTAGCGCGAACGGGTAGGTCTGGAGCGCCGCGTCGAGAATTCGCGGGTTAGGGGTATTCGCAAAACATGGCACGTTGGCCAAGCGACCGACGCGTCGATGAACGTGCGCCTCGCCAAAATCAAGCTTCTCCATATCACACGCTCTCCTTGAATCCATCTGGTCTCGCCCGATCAGAATTGGGCAAATGGTTTCACCAAAATGTCCATTGGTTACACCAATGTAGTCCTTGGTACACCCCGTTGTCAACTACTTGGTTTCAATCCAGAGGCATGGAAACTAAAGAATTACTGTGCTGCACTGCACTTCGATGCGCCCCGTAGTCGCGGCCTTGGCGGACATTTCTGCCTAGGCAAACCGAATCTGGGGCAAACGTCGATCCGTGCCCGGCTATGGGATGGGACGCCGTTTTCCAGTGACCTTGGTGCCTGGTGGGACGTTCCGTCCTCCCGTGCGAAATCGGAATTGGCGGTCCGAAAGTGGGGAAGGGAAGTGCGATGCTGATGCATTTTTGGTTGAACCAAAGACGTTAATGGTATAACCTTGGTTTCGAGGGCGAGATGTCGCCATCACCAATGAACACGGTTACCCCCCAAGAGCAAAGGATAAAGATGAAGATCGTTAATTTCACAGTCGACGGCCAGCGTCGACTTGGTTTTCTGGTCGACGACAAGATTGTCGATCCGCTAGCGACCAAGATTGGAGCAAGATCGGAGAACAGCGCTCTGTTGGCTGATACCTCTAGCTTCATTCGTTCCGGCGCGGCTGGCCGGGAAGTGGCGAACGCAATTGTGGGTTCGGGCGAGGGCAGGCATTCGCTTGGTGACGTGCGATTGACCTCGCCGATTTTGCCTTCGACTATTCTCTGCAGTGGTAGCAACTATCGCGCGCACAACGCCGAAAAGGTGGGCGCTCCTATCAGCGGCAAAGAACCCGAGTTTTTTGTGATGACGTCGGACTGCGTGGTAGGACCGGATGAGCCGATCGTCTACGACCCCGAACTTACACAGAAGCTCGATTGCGAAACCGAACTGGCTATTGTCATCGGTCGGGAGGGTCGACACATTCCGGTTGAAAAGGCGCTTGATTACGTTTTCGGCTATACGGTCGCCAACGACGTCACCGCCCGGGATCGGCAGGTTCGCCAATCGCCTGAAGGTTTCACGTGGTACGAAGTAGGTCGTGGCAAAGCCTTCGACAGTAGTTCGCCGCTAGGACCGTCCATTGTCACTGCTGATGAGATCGGCGATCCGCAGACCCTGATGCTGCGTACCCGGATCAATGGAGAGTTGCGTCAATCAAGCCCGACTTCAGACATGATCTGGACGTGCGCAGACCTGATTCATTTCTTCTCGATCAACTTCACTCTGCGTCCCGGTATGGTCATCCTGACCGGAACGCCCGCAGGCACAGCCTGGTCAACCGACGCCGAACTCGGCGGAAAGTGGCAAGGTCAGGAGGGATTGGTTGCGGCGACACGCTATTGCTTGCCAGGCGATGTCATCGAAAATGAAATCGATCGTATCGGCGTTCTGAGGAATGAGGTCGTTCACATCTAAACGCTTCGCGCTGAAATTCAAGAACAGCCAGATTTTGGCTGTTCGGCGCGGAAAGCAGTGTTTTTTCTCACATAGCTGAAGGTGGCGGAGTTGCCGGTCGCTCGCTGCATTGAGGTTACCCGTAAAGCGGTGCGGTGCAGATTGGCGACATCCGCCCCGCACATGGTCCGCATCGGACCCCTGGCACTGTTCGAGGTGGTGATGCCATCTCGATCACGTCGGCGATGAACGGCAGAGCTGAAGTGACAGGCTGCACTTCGCTTCATCTGAAATGGAAACAGGCAACATCACGTTGGACCGATCTGCCGTAGAAATTAGGAATACTGAAGCAAAAGTGAAGAATTGATAGGCGTTAACCAATTGTGAAACTACTGTAGGAGACGATGATGCCCGAGACATTTGCCATGCACGAAGGAGCGTTCGGTCGCATTTCGCTGCTGCCACTGCGCACGGGATTGGTTTCCCACGCGCACTCGGAAGCGCATATCGTCTGGTGGCTCGGCGGCGCCGACGCTGAGGCGAGGATAGGTACGCAGGTTTTCCGCTTTAGCGAAACGCATGCGGTTGCGGTTAAGCCATTCGAACAGCACGACGGGAAGCTTTTGTCGTCAAGTTCGCCAGCCGTTTTCCTTTCGGTGTATATCAATAAAGAGTGGTTGGACAAAAGGGCCGCGATAACAGGTAGGCCGTTCGTGTTTACCTCCCCTCGTATTGCCATCAGTCCCGAGTTGCGCGCCAGTCTCTGGAAGGTCTTGGACCTGATAATGTTCCATCCGGAGCTACAAGAGAAGATTGAGGTCGCAGCAGAGGAGCTCATTAGTGGTTCAATCCAGACATCGCTGGTTGCACACTCACCGGGTCCGTTGACTGCGGGCGTCCCGCTGCTCAGTCGCAAGTTGAGGTTGGCAATAGTGCTTATGCGCGAAAGAGTTGATGTGCGCACTACAATCGACGAGATTGCGAGCGAGGCAGGATTGTCGAGAGCACGACTGTTTGCGCTATTCCGCGACCAACTCAACACTACACCGCAGGTGTTCTGGAGCGCAATTCGCCTTGAAGAGGCGATTCGTAAGCTGGCGATCGGAGATGTACCCTTGATAAACGTCGCCGATGAACTGGGATTCTCTGCGGCTAGCAATTTTTCACGCTTTTTCAAGGAGCATACTGGCGTTTCGCCTTCTGACTACAGGCGCGCAGCGACAGCTCCGCGTGCTGGTATGGCGTGCGACGCCATTGGGAAATTGCTGTACTTTGCGAACGAAAAATTCGCATGAAATTAGTGTTGCTTATTGTATCGATACCATAGCGTAGTAGGTCTGGAACGAAAGAGCTGGTTTGCTTGCGTTGGCGCGCAACTCCGTAACAGTGTTTTCCGCATTGTGGCGTTTATAAAAAAGATTCGGATATCTAAAATATAAATGAAAGTCCATGAACAAAGGTGTTCGTGGCAAGACCGGAAATACGGAGCTAATTTATCGTGAAGTCCCTCATGCAAGCCATTGTCGTTGCCGGCGTATTCGCCATCCCGGTTGCCTCCTTTGCCCAATCAAATGGTCCGCTCACCCGGGCGCAGGTTCGCGCCGAGTTGGTTGAGCTCGAACAAACTGGTTGGCGCCCAGGCCAGGGTCGAACTACCTATCCGGCGGAAATTCAGGCTGCTGAAGCCAAGGTGGCTGAGAAACACCGTTCGGAAGGGATCGGCGGCGGCGATGTGTCCGGTTCGTCGGAATCAGGGCCGTCAGCAGTGTCGAAGTCCAACTAGGACGCGTCGTACCTTTACCCGTTGCGTTTCAATTCCGGACGCCCAGTGAGGATGCCAAAAGTGTTTGACCTGAGCATGTAGTCTGGGCGCGCAGTACCCCTGCGCGCATTCCATCCACCCAGTGTGAATGATCCACTGCTGCGATGGTCTATCAGCTACGAGGCGGAAAATGCGGTGAAGCTATCGGGTCCGAATTTACACTTTGCGTTGACATAGGGAAAATTATTTCTGTCGAATCGGATTGTCGGTGTCGCGGGCGATCGGTCGATTGGGTCGACGCGATTGTCGCTAAACAAGTACACTCTTTCGCAGCTGCGATAGGGTAGAGATCAGTTAAGGCGGTGCGTGCTGCCTTATGCTCTACGTCGTCGCGTGGTCTTTCTTTCTTACGAAACTTCGAGCATGGGAAACAATCAACTATCCAACGTCACCCTCCAGAAAAGCCGGGTCGTCGTAGCGGGCGGCACCTCGGGAATTGGCTTTGCTGTGGCCGAAGCTGCGGCGCAAGCCGGAGCCGAGGTCATCATCGCATCAAGCAACCGTGAACGCGTCGCAGCTGCAGTGGACCGACTGCCTCAAGGCGCTCGCGGAGAGTCGCTCGACTTTACCGACGAGGCACAGGTGAGCGCGTTTTTCACGCGCGTCGGCGCATTCGACCACCTTGTCTACACGGCCGGTGAAGCGCTGCTCCTGCAAAACCTTGCCGATGTCAGCATTAAGGCTGCGCAGCAGGCTTTCGAAGTGCGCTATTGGGGTGCGCTCAAGGCCGTTAAATACGGGGCTTCGCTGATTCGCGCGGGTGGCTCTATCACGCTCACAAGCGGAGTGGCGTCGTCGCGCCCGCTGCCTGCCTGGGCGATCCCGTCGAGCATTCTTGGCGCGATCGAGTCACTGACTCGCACCCTGGCGGTCGAGCTTGCGCCGCTGCGAGTCAACGCCGTAGCGCCCGGTGTCTTGCGCACGGCCTTGTGGGACAATATGAGTGAAGCTGATCGCAATGGTCTTTATGATCACATCGCCGAAAAGATGCCTGTGCGAAGGGTTGGAGAGGCAAGCGACGTTGCTCGAACGTATCTTTACCTGATACAACAGGGTTTTAGCACGGGCCAGGTCATTATTGTCGATGGTGGCCACGTGCTGGTCTAACGGACGACCACGTACCTCGATCGGGCGTTCTCGTCGACGAAGGCCCTCATCAGCGTCGCACCCGGCAGTCCCATTCCGGCGTTGAAAAAATTTTCTTTAACGACAACATTTTAAATGACCGGCTATCTTCAAGAGAGCAAAAGCGCCGTGCGCAAGGCGACCACAGCACCAGCGCTGATGGACATGAAATTAGCCGGTGAGAAGATTGCGATGCTGACCTGCTATGACGCAAGCTTTGCTTCGATGATGGACCGCTGTGGAATCGATATGCTGCTGATTGGCGACTCCTTGGGCAACGTGTTGCAAGGCCAAACCACAACCTTGCCAGTTACCCTCGAAGATGTTGCGTATCACACGGCGTGTGTGTCCCGCGGAAATCGATCTGCGCTGGTAGCCGCTGATATGCCGTTCGGCACCTACGGGACGCCCGAGTCTGCGTTTGAAGGCGCTGTGAGATTGATGCAGGCGGGCGCACAAATGATCAAACTCGAAGGTGGTGCCTGGTTGGTCGAAACCGTGAAATTTTTAACGGAACGCAGCATACCCGTGTGTGCCCACCTTGGGTTGACACCGCAATCGGTTCACCGTCTTGGTGGGTTCAAGGTTCAGGCAAAGAAAGCTGAGGATGTCGAACGATTGAAAGCGGATGCAGTAGCACTCCAGGAGGCGGGCGCATCGTTGATGCTCATTGAAGCGATTCCGGCGACGGTGGGCAAAGAACTGACTGACCTGCTTCAAATACCGACCATCGGAATCGGCGCTGGTCCAGACTGTTCCGGTCAGGTCCTTGTAATGCACGACATGTTGGGAATATTTCCCGGCAAGACCGCTCGCTTCGTGCGTAACTTTATGGATGGAATGCCGAGTATCGAAGCTGCTATCGGCGCCTATATCAAGGCTGTCAAGTCGAGAGAATTCCCTGCGCCCGAACACTGCTTTTAGTCCGCATTCGGGATATTGTCAGTCGTTCCGCCACCAGACGGCGGGGCATCAATCCCGCCGCCGTCGCAATCCATGTTGAGGTTAGGTAGGGGTCTGGACTATGAACTACTGCACATTCGGCGCATGCTCGTCGCGACCAAAGTTCGGCTGCGCACTGGCGCTGGTCCCAGTCAGCTAGGACTCGGTCGCTTACACATCGTGCGTACGGCGGAGACCAGCTTGAAACGGCTCGATCGTGTACCGCGGCCGGGCCTGCCGTATCCGCACTGGATGCAACGCTTCCACGACCGTGACCGTTCCCGGCAGGTGCCACGAACTTTAGTTGTGACCGACGTTTCAACTCGATCACTCAACGGACAATCCTTTGAACGTGAGAAATAGATTCCGTGCGGTAGTTCGCTTTATCGATTCTTGTGCCGCTTTCTTTGAAGACATCGCTTTGCTGGGCTGGGGTTGCGAGCGCCTCGACGGTTGCTCCGACTCAGACTGGATCAGTAACCGCAACATAAGACAGCCCCGTGTTGCTCATAGTCTCAGTGTTGCACGACATGTCCCGCTCGCTCGACGAGGTGAACGTCGGATTGGCAAACCAGCGTTTTTAAAAGGCATTCGCGCCACCCGGTGCCAAGGCAGTGAGCTGGGACGTCGTGATGCGAGATTGGCGAGATCATCGCATTCCGCTTGCCGGTCTTCGCGCTCGTGAAGTCAGGCGGCCGCACGTACAGTAGTACCAGGAATGCCTGAGCTTGTGCGTGCAGATCAAGGCGAGTATGCCGGATCGGCAAGCTTGTTTGCCGGCTGCAGGGACGGTGGAATGGCGTCCAGCAGTGTGTCTATCACTACACGCAACTTGTACGGCAGGTAGCGCGTCCGGGGCCAGATAGCGTGCAACGGGACCATTACCGACGAGGCTTCACCGAGGACGCCGACGAGCGCACCCGACTGCAAATGTTCGTTCACCAGCCAATACGGGACGTGTGCAAGCCCAGCGCCATCGACAGCAGCGGCAGCTATCGCCCCGATGTCATCAAATCCAATCCTGTGTGCAATTTCCGTTTCCACCTTACGTCCAGTGGCGTCCGTCAGTGGCCATGGGAATATCCGACCCCCACGCATATAGTTGATGCCTCGGTGCGCGGTGAGATCGGCAAGGTCACGTGGCGTTCCGTTGCTCTCGAGATAGGCCGGTGACGCACAAAGTATCATGCGCTGCTCGCCGAGCCGGCGCGCCACAATCGCATCGCTGTCGGCGAGGAGACCGCTGCGTATTGCGAGATCGATGCCGTCGTCGACGAAGTCGACCAGGCGATCAGTGAAGATCCCTTCAAGCTGGAGTCGCGGATAGCGCTTTGCCAGACTTAGCAAAACGGGCGTCACGTGCAAACGACCGAAAACTACCGGCGCGCTTACCCGTATCCGACCTACCGGCTCGTCGCGCCCTGCTTCGAGGATTTGCTGCGCGGCGTTCAGCTCCTCCAGCGCACGGGCACAACGCTCGTAGAAGACCTGGCCGTCGTCAGTCAGGCTCTGGCTGCGCGTTGTTCGCACGAAGAGTCGGGACCCCAGCCGTGCCTCAAGTCGGGCGATTGATTTGCCTACTGCAGAGCGGGTCAGCCTCAATCGTGCCGCTGCCTGCGCGAAGCTTCCCGCTTCTACTGCAGCCACGAAGGCGCTAATTCCGGCCAGCCGATCATGTGAAACAGGTTCCACTTATTGGTTCCATTTTATCTGCATACTGCCGATCAATATGATGCACTCTGTAGTCCACAGAATCGTTATTCTGCGGCTGTCATCATGTTAATACGGAAGAACACCATGCCGCTCTCGATGCAACGTTGGCAATTGCCTGCTTATGGTCGCACAAATCTGCAACTGGCCGAAGTCGCTGTACCGGTGCCCGGCCCTAGTCAGGTGCTGGTGAAGGTACAGGCAATCGCATTGAACTACCGTGATCTGCGGATCACCCACGATGGGATGGGCATGCCATTGCCGTTGCCCTTCGTGCCAGCTTCCGACATGAGCGGTGAGGTTGTCGTGGTGGGACCGGGCGTCACCAGCTTCGCGGTGGGCGACGCGGTGATCAACACTTTCTTCTCCGGCTGGGTCGATGGCGTCCAGCCACAAACTAGCGTGATGTTCGGCGCGCCAGGGCCAGGCATGTTGTCCGAGTATGTCGTGCTCAACGAGGACTCGCTCGTGCTTGCTCCGCGTTCGCTGGACCCGGCTCAGGCTAGCACATTAACCTGCGCCGGCCTGACCGCCTGGTTTTCGCTGACCGAGAGTGCATCGACTCGTCCAGGCGACACCGTGGTTGTGATCGGAACCGGTGGCGTCGCCCTGTTCGCAGTGCAGATTGCGGCAGCACAGGGGGCACGCGTAATCGTGATTTCCGGCGACGACGACAAGTTGGAACGCGTCAGGCATCTGGGCGCCGCCTATGGCATCAATCGCAAGCGGACGCCGAACTGGGCCGCAACGGTGCGTGAGATCACTGGAGGACGCGGGGCAGACCACGTTGTGGAGTTGGCCGGTGGAGATAACTTCGGCCAGTCGATGCTGTCATTGACACAAGCTGGCCGTATATCGGTTATCGGCATTCTGCAGGGAGACGAGCTGCGGACCTCCGTTTTCCCGCTGCTGCAGGCGCGCGCCACGGTGCAGGGCATTGGAGTCGGGCCGCGCCGCGCACTAGAAGACCTGGTGCGCGCGGTTGACTGGCAAGAACTGAAACCTGTGATCGAGAAAACGTATCGGTTCGACCAGCTCCCAGCCGCGCTGGACCACTTGGAGCGAGGCTCGTTCGGTAAGCTCGTAGTAACCGGCCCCGGGGTTTGAGCCGACAGGTGAACTGGTGAAGCGCTCGCTTCTTTCAACAAACTCTCTGGTGATGCCCCGCTGTTCTGCCTCGTAGGCGGTTGCGTAATTACGCCAATGGCCGGCGCGAGAAACGCGCTGTCGCGTTTCGCCTCGAGGCTTTGATCTCCATCTCCGTGTAGGAAAGCCGCCGGGCGAATTCCTGACGTCCAGCAAACATGTCACCCGAGATGTTCAAAGTGGCCGTCCAGTCGCAGTCGCTGGGCGGCCTTTAGTTTTTACAGGCTAGCACGCGTGGATCCTGAAAAAGTGGACTGTCTGATAAGCGAGTGCTGGCAGAGTCACGGGAGCGTGCGAAAAAACCACGAATTCCGGATAAGGCCCGCTCACGGGCTCGACTGTTTGATAACCGATAGGACGCTGCGATAAGCCTGAAATCGCCCCCAGACCTAGAATGCATTCACAGGATTCGGACATGCTCTCTATCAAAGCGTAAAGGAAGAGCTGGCCACGCAGGAGACGACCGTGATGCCGGTCCACTGCCTCGGCAGTTGCCGGACGCCGTGCGTCGTTGCAGTTGATGCGTGAAATTTTCGATTCCGGCGACCTGCTTAGGAACAGCTACACTTTTCGCACTATGGAAATCTTTCGAACCATTGAGGATTGCCAACAATCTCCCCGAGAAATTGCGGCCCTGGCAAGCGACTATCTGCACGGCTATTATTTTCCGCCGCACCGCCACCTACGTGCGCAACTGATTCATGCGCTTAGTGGTGTCATGACGGTCATAAGCGAGCACGGGAGTTGGGTCGTACCCGCGGGACGTGCCGTGTGGATGCCGACTGGATCGGACCATGCCGTGCGCTTTTTTGGCGACGTCAGCATGCGCACGGTTTTTGTCGCCCCTGATGCCCGTCCCGGTCTTCCAGATGCGTGCGAGGTCATCGAAGTGTCCCCGTTCCTACGCGAGGCAATCGTCGCCGCGACGCGCGT
This sequence comes from Paraburkholderia sp. GAS82, assembly GCF_050436285.1. Lineage (NCBI taxonomy): Bacteria > Pseudomonadati > Pseudomonadota > Betaproteobacteria > Burkholderiales > Burkholderiaceae > Paraburkholderia > Paraburkholderia sp. GAS82. The sequence goes on along the minus strand of NZ_JBNDLX010000021.1, from coordinate 15,266 downwards.
ACCGCTGGACTACGAGCTTGGGGGTAGGGATCACCGGGTCATGGAGCTGATTCTCGATGAGCTCGAAGCAGCGCCGCGGCTGCAATTGCACGTGCCCATGCCTCGAGACCCGCGACTCATGTGCTTGTGCGAGCAACTGATCGCAAGCCCTTCCGGACCCGTGATACTCGCAGATCTGGCCGCCGGAATCAACGTCAGCGAGCGAACCCTCGCCCGAATGTTCCATCGCGAACTTGGGATGAGCTTCGGGCAGTGGCTGCGCCGCATGCGGCTGTTGCTAAGCCTGCCATGTCTCGCTGCGGGCGCCTCGGTGTTGCAGGTCGCGATGGAGCATGGCTATGACAGTCCGAGCGCCTTCACCGCGATGTTCCGGCGCACGCTCGGGATCGCACCAACCGCTTATTTGAGCGGGCGGAAATGAATGAATTGAGGTTGGCCGAAAGGTGGCCGGCAAGACGAAGCGACATTGAATTTTTGCTTCTATTCCCGATACCTCGAAGGGGTGCATGCAGGCAGGCACGCCGATGTCTTAGGGCGTTTATGTTCCGACGGCAGCGCATTAACAGGCTGGCCACCTCATCGCAGGCCGATGCGGGTTGTTGCTGGTGAAGTACCCGGCTGAAGCGGGAAAATCTCTTTCAGAGCAGTTGTCCGTATCGCGACGATGGTTGGCATCCCTTGACGGTACGGTCAAATCAGGAATTGCTAGAGTACACAAACTGTTCCAAACACACCGGGTGTAAACCATGCCGAGTTTCTGTACATATTTTCTCACCACGCGTAGGTCGCGGTCCCGATGGGTCTGCAGCGCCGCTGCAGCTATGACAGCGATCTGCCCTACAACTGCTCGCCTAAGCGTGCCTTTCACGCTTGCGTGTGCGTTTGCGGATTCATCAGTATGACAACTGTCGAACTTCTGGCGCCCCCCGTGCCAAGCCCGCAGATGCCGGTGGCTGCTGCCGCGCCTGCGCCACCGGCCCCCGCTGCGCCCACGCCACCCGCTTTCGGACTACGGCTTGCGATCGGACTGGTGGGCGTACTGCTCGCTTCGTTTACCGCGGGGTTGAACGAACACGTCACCGACGTGGCAATGATCGACGTGCGTGGCGCGCTGTCGATTGGCCACGACGAGGGAACCTGGCTGACCGCGCTCTTTGAGGCCACCAACGTCACCGCCATGGCCTTCGCGCCCTGGTGCTCAGTGACCTTCTCGCTGCGACGTTTCACCATCGGCGCGGTCCTCGCTTTCGCATTGTTGGGCTTCCTTTGCCCGTTCGCCACCAATGTTGGAACGCTCGCGGTCCTGAGGGCGCTGCAGGGGCTTGCCGGTGGATGCCTGCCGCCCATGCTGATGACGGCGGCGCTTCGGTACCTGCCGCCCAACGTCAGACTTTATGGGCTTGCCAGCTATGCGCTCACCGCGACGTTCGGACCCAACCTGGGTACGCCGTTAGCCGCCTTGTGGACCGAATACGTCGGCTGGCACATGGTGTTCTGGCAGGTAGTGCCGCTGGGCCTCATGAGCAGCGCGGCGATCGCCTATGGTCTGCCGCAGGATCCGCTGAGGCTGGAACGCTTTCGCACATTCAACTGGGTCGGCTTGCTCACCGGTTTTCCTGCCATCTCGATGATGGTGATCGGGCTTAACCAGGGCGACCGGCTGGATTGGTTCAATTCGCCGCTGATCTGCCTGTTGCTCGTTGGAGGGGGGCTGCTGTTCTGTATGTTCCTGTTGAACGAGTGGTCGCACCCGCTGCCTTTTTTCCAGTTGCGGTTGTTGGCTCGACGCAATTTCACCCATTCGCTGATTACGCTTGCTGGCGTATTGGTGATCCTGTTGGCGGTGTCTGTCATTCCAGCCGACTATCTCACCGAGGTGCGTGGGTATCGGCCGCTGCAGATTGCACCACTGGCGCTGGTCGTCGCCCTGCCGCAGCTTGTCGCGCTACCGCTCACGGCGGCGATCCTCAACATCGAACGTGTTGATTGCCGCTGGGTGCTGGGGATTGGACTGACCCTGATCGCGCTCTCTTGTGCCCTCGGCACCTTCATGACGTCGGACTGGGTGCGCGAGAACTTCTACCTGCTCCAGGCGCTTCTAACGGTCGGCGAACCGATGGCCGTGATTCCGCTGCTACTGCAAACGACTACCGGACTGCCGCCAACCGAGGGCCCGTTTGCGTCGGCCATGTTCAACATGGTGAAGGGCTTTGCCGGGGCGATCGGCATCGGGCTGGTGGAAGGGCTTGGCACCGCGCGTGAACACTACCATTCCACGATGCTCGTCGACCAGTTGGGCGGCGCACCTTTGATCGCCGGACAGGCCGCCGATCACGCGGGGACGTTTACGCAACTGGCCAGCAGGATCCATGAGCAGGCGATCGTACTAATGTCGGCGGACCTCTATCTCGTCATGGCGGTCTTTGCCGCCGCCCTTGTGCTGCTCATTCCCATCGTGCCTGTGCGTGTCCGTCCGCCCCGCGCGCCCACCCAGACAACTTCTCGCTGAACACATCGAAAATGTCACAATCTACCCGACCATCCAGAAAGCCCGTCCTGCTTGGGGCCTTGGCCCTCCTATTAGCCGGCTGCGGCTGGGGCGGCACAAAGCTGCTCTCCCAACAACCCGTCGCTGAGTCGACAAACGACGCCTATGTCACCGCCGATTACACGCTTGTTGCACCGCGTGTTGCTGGCCAGATTGCCGAGGTTCTGGTCGACGACAACCAGGTGGTGAAAGCGGGCCAGCTTCTGGCGCGTATCGATGACCGCGACTATCGCGCCGCCCTTGCCAGTGCGCAGGGTGACCTGAATGTAGCCGCGGCCACCGTGGGTGATTTTGACGCGAAGATTGCGCAGCATCCCGCAGTCGTCGCACAGGCGCAAGCGACCTTGCACTCCGACGAAGCCGCCATTGACTTCGCGCGCGCCAACGCCACGCGCTATCGCAATCTTTCCGCTGGCGGCGCCGGCACGATGGAGGAGCAGCAGCACGCCGTGACCACGCTCGATCAGCAACAGGCTGACCACGATCGCGACAGTGCTGCGCTGCAAGCTGCCCAGCAGGATCTTGATATTCTGCGTGCGGGGCGCACCAGAGCGCTCGGCGAGTTGGCGCGCGCCCAGGCCGCGCTCGATCAGGCGAAGCTTAACCTTTCCTATACGGAAATCCGCGCACCGATAGACGGTATGGTCGGCCAGCGCTCGATCCGAGTTGGCGCAATCGTTGCTGCGGGTACGCCGTTGCTGGCCGTGGTACCGCTGTCACAGGCTTATGTCGTCGCCAACTTTCAGGAAAACCAGCTTGACCATATGCACCCGCATCAGCCGGCTCGCATCACAGTGGACAGCTTTCCGGGTCTTGTCTTGACCGGCCATGTCGACAGCGTTGCGCCGGCGACGGGTATCGCGTTCGCGCCGGTCGCGCCAGACAACGCAACGGGCAACTTCACCAAAATCGTGCAACGCATGCCGGTGAAGATCATCCTCGATCCGGGTCAGCCGGGCGTAGCCCGGTTGCGCGTGGGCCTTTCGGTCGAGCCGACGGTCGATGTCGCAGCAAGTGACACATCAGTTAAAGAGGCGGGGACAAACTGATGGCACACTCCTTGTCTATTCGGCCCGTTCTGCTAGCTCTGCTGTCAGGTGCCATGCTTGCGGGTTGCACGCTCGGACCGAATTTTCAGCGGCCCAATGTTTCAGCACCCAATGATTTCACCCGTGCCAACCAGGCTGAGGCGCCGAGCCGACCCGTCGAGGCCACGCTCGCGCCCGAGTGGTGGTCCCTGCTGGGAGACTCGGACCTGGTGGCATTGGAGTCGCGGCTCGCGACCGACAATCTCGACGTCAAGGCCGCCTCGGTTCGCCTGCTGGAGAGCCGCGCCGGGTTACGCATTGCAGGCGCGGAACTGTATCCGACGTTAAGCGGTGCTGCGTCTTACGACCGGGAGCGGGCGAGCCCGAATGGCATCTTTTCGCTGCTGGGCACCACTCCCGCAGGAGTGCAGCCCGAATCCGCGAATGGAGAAACCGCATTCGGTGTTTCCAGCTTACCTGGCTCGAGCGGATCGCCGCCCTACAACCTATGGCAGTACGGCTTCGATGCGTCTTACGAGCTGGACCTGTGGGGCCATGCGCGGCGCGGCGTGGAAGCAGCCAACGCGGCAGTGCAGGCCTCGGCTGAGGAACGCCGCGCTGTCCTGCTCTCCGCGCAAGCCGAACTTGCCCGTGACTATATCGAGTTACGAGCTACACAGACCCTGCTTGACATCACGAACCAGAATCTCGCGCTCGCCAACTCTACCGTCAAGCTGACACGATTGCGCATGACCGAGGGCGCTACGACCCCCCTCGATGTTGCCAACGCATCGGCGCAGGTTGCGTCGATCGAAGCGCGGCTGCCGCCGCTGCAGGCGCGCCGCGACGCACTTATCAACGCACTCAGCTTCCTGCTCGGCGAACAACCCGGTGCACTCGCACAGATGTTGGGAGCCCCGCGCGACATTCCATCGCTCCCGGCTCGTGCGCCGATCGGCTTTCCGTCGGAACTGGTACGACGCCGCCCCGACATCCGGCGTGCGGAAGCACAGTTGCATGCTGCAACTGCCGAGATTGGCGTTGCCCAGGCTGACTTCTATCCGCAGATCTCGCTCACGGGTAGTCTTGGTTCGCAGTCGCTTCAGCTTTCGAGTCTGGGTGACTGGGCTTCGCATCAGTTCGTCTTTGGTCCTTCCATTTCGATGCCCATTTTCCAGGGCGGAAGACTCAGGGGCACGCTCCAGTTGCGCAAGGCCCAGCAACAGGAAGCAGCGATCGGCTTCCAGCGTACGGTCTTGCAGGCGTGGCATGAAGTGGATGACGCATTGTCCGCCTACGATGCCGAGCAGCGCCGCCGTGATAATTTGAAGGAGGTGGTGCAGCAGGACCAGCTCGCGCTTTCGGTCGCGCAGCAACGGTATCGTGAGGGTGCCATTGATTTCCTCAACGTGCTCGCCGTACAGAAAGACCTGCTGGCCGCTCAAAGCGAGCTGGCGCAGAGTCAGGCGGACGCTGCAGTCAATCTTGTGACCCTGTACAAGGCCCTCGGTGGTGGTTGGGAAACGGCTTTCCCGGAGGATGCTTCATCCACTGCGGAGCACACCGGGTCAACGCCGCTGAAAACCGTTAGTACGGCAACCGGCGCATCAGCTCCGCAATGACCGCTGAAGTTGTGCACTTCCATCCAGCCCATCGCTGACGCAAATCCGTAAGCAGGCTGGCTCTTGGTTCCCATCCTGTGGCTCCCGCTTTCGTTTGAACAAACTTTGGAGAAGCAATGGTGTTCCTGCATGTCAATGGTACGGGCTACGAGCTGGATGTTCCAGGTGATATGCCGCTGCTTTGGGTGCTGAGAGACGTGATTGGTCTCACCGGAACCAAGTTCGGTTGTGGCATTGCCCAGTGCGGCGCGTGTACGGTTTATCTGGACGGCGACGTTGGCCGCGCTTGTGTGACCCCGGTGGCCACTCTGGCAAACCGCAAGGTCACCACCATCGAAGCCGTGGCCAACTCGCCTGTCGGGAAGCGGGTGCAACAGGCATGGCTTGACATTGATGTAGTGCAATGCGGTTATTGCCAGTCGGGACAGGTCATGTCAGCGGCCGCACTGCTTGGCCGCACCCCGAAACCGACGGACGCGGACATTGATGTTGCAATGGCAGGAAACATCTGTCGTTGTGGGACATACGAGCGGATTCGAGCAGCCATTCACCTGGCAGCGGAGGCGGCGTGATCGACGAGAACGGGGTCGAGTACAGCCGGCGTGCGTTTCTGAGGATTGGCGGCGGTGTTGGTTTAACCGTAGGCGGAATGCTCCTGTTTGGCGTTAGTTTGCCGGTAATTGCGGCTCCAGTATTGAGAGCGGGCAATCCGCTAGTTGATTCTTCCGATCTCACTGATACGCAGAGCGATTTCGTCCCGAATGTGTTTGTCCGTATTGCACGGGATGGACGTATCAGGCTGGTCATGCCTAAGGTGGAAATGGGGCAAGGTGTTTATACATCAATTCCGATGCTGATTGCTGAGGAACTCGAAGTATCTCTCGACAATGTCGAAATCGAGACCTCGCCTCCGGTTTCCGAGCTTTATACCGATCCGCTGCTAGGTGCGCAGATTACGGGGGGATCGAATTCAATACGCTATGCGTGGGAACCCCTGCGACGCGCGGGGGCCGCCGCACGAGTTTTGTTAATTCAGGCAGCGGCCAGTCAGTGGAAGGTGCCCCCTGAGAGCTGTCATGCTGAGAATGCGCGGGTCATTCATGGACCGACCGGCCGCACGCTGGAGTACCGGCAACTGGTTGAGATGGCTATGAGTTTGCCGATCCCGAAAGACCTCGCCAAGACCGTTACGCTGAAGGATCCGCGGCGGTTCCGCCTTATTGGCAGGCCAGTGAAACGCCTTGACTCCCCAGAGAAAGTTAATGGAAGCGCGGTATTTGGTATCGACGTCCGGGTTCCGGGGATGCTTTACGCGGTTTCTATTACAAGTCCGGTGGCCGGAGGTAAGGTCAAAGCGGTTGATGACCGGTTTGCCCGAAAAATCCCGGGTGTACGCCAGGTCGTTACGCTCGAACGCACTGTCGCGGTCGTCGGCGATCATACCTGGGCAGCAAAGCGAGGTCTCGAAGCCTTGGTGATCGAATGGGATGACGGCCCGAACGCGTCGCTCGATACACAGATACTGCAGCGGGATCTGCAAACGGCGGCATTGAGAAGCGGGGTCGTGTCGCGGCAGGTCGGTGATGTGGAGGAAGCGTTCGCCAAACACACCCTGCATTATGAGGCCGAGTACGGTCAGCCGTTCCTCGCACATGCTCCCATGGAGCCACTAAACTGCACAGTTCATGTCAGGCCGGACGGCTGTGACATATGGACCGGAACGCAAGTGCCGGTTTGGGCAGTGGACGCCGGCGTGAATTATACGGGCTTGCCGCGGGAGCGAATCGTCCTCCATAACCGGCTCCTTGGTGGGGGCTTTGGCCGGCGCAGCGAAGTGGACATTGTCATCCAGGCTTTGCAGATCGGGAAGCATGTGAATGCACCGCTCAAGCTTACGTGGATGCGGGAGGAAGACATTCGTCAATGTACGCTTCGGCCCATGTACCACGACAAGATCGCGGCTAGTCTCGACGAACACGGTTGGCCCGTAGGCTGGCGGCACACTGTGGCCGGCTCATCTGTACTTGCGCGTTTTCAGCCGACGTACTTCAAAGGCGGTCTTGACCGGGACGCCGTTGCCGTCGCTTCCGATCTGCCTTATGCGATACCCAATCAAAGGATCGAGTATGTCAGACAGGAGCCGCGTGGAATCGTCACCGGCTTCTGGCGTGGCGTAGGACCGGTACGAGGAACCTTTGTCGTTGAAAGTTTTATCGACGAACTGGCAGCGCGGGCAAAGACCGATCCCGTCGCTTATCGTCGGGCGCTGCTGTCGCCTACACCGCGTGCGCTTCATGTTCTCGATGTCGTCGCTCGTGAGGCGGGATGGGACCAACCCCTTGATGCCGGCGCCGGACGTGGGGTGGCAGTGATGCATGCGTTTGGCAGCTTTCTGTCTGCGGTCGTCGAAGCAGACGTTCGGAATAGCGAAGTCCACGTGCGGCGGGTAGTGATCGCTGTAGATTGCGGGCATGTAATCAATCCGGATACAGTCGACGCGCAGATTCGGGGAGGCGTGATTTTCGCCATCACTGCAGCGCTATATGGAGGCATCACAATCGATCGAGGTCGAGTCGTGCAAGGCAACTTCAATGACTATCGCATCTTGCGTATCCATGAAACACCTCGCATCGAAGTTCACGTAGTGCAGAGCAACGAATCGCCGGGCGGAATAGGTGAAGCAGGGTGTGCGGTTCTGGCGCCAGCCCTTATAAACGCCATCTTTTCAGCGACCGGCAAGCGCCTGCGTCACTTGTCAGTAGGAAACCAGCTGGCCGACGGCAACTTCGCTTGAGGACAATCGGTAATGAATGTTTCTACGTTCCGTGGCGTTTGCGCGTCAATACTTTCACTCCTCGCATTCACTGCAAGCGCTCAAAGTCAGGATCCCAATTATCAACTGGTCGAACGAGGAGAATATCTTTCCCGGGTCGGAAACTGCGCAGCCTGTCATACCGCGCCCGGCGGTGCTCCGCTGGCAGGTGGCTTACCGATGGCTTTGCCGATGGGCAGGATTTTCTCCACGAACATCACGCCAGATCCGGTGACCGGTATCGGCAAGTATACCGAACAAGACTTCTCCCGAGCACTCCGTGAAGGTGTGGCGAAGGATGGCCACAACCTCTATCCGGCGATGCCGTACACATCCTTTGCGAAGGTGAACGACGCGGATGTGCATGCACTATATGTATATTTCATGCATGGGGTGCGTCCGGCACAGAAGAACAATCGGCAACCGGACATCAGTCCGCTGCTCGCCATTCGCTGGCCGATAAAGATCTGGAACGCAATCTTTCTGGACTCAAAGGTCTATGAGCCTGTGTCGGGTCGGGATGCGCGGTGGAATCGCGGAGCTTATCTAGTCCAAGGTCTGGGGCATTGCGGAGCATGCCACACCGCGCGCGGTGTGGCTCATCAGGAGCTTGCACTTGACGGCTCGCGGGCGGGATTTCTCGGCGGTGCGTTAATCGACAACTGGTACGCATCCGATCTGACCGGAGACTCGAATACGGGACTAGGACAATGGACCGAGGAGGAAGTTTCGGAATTTCTTAAGAGAGGATCAAACCGGCACGCCACCAGCTTTGGCTCAATGGTTGAAGTCATCAATCAAAGTACGCAGGGTATGACTGATGCCGATGTGGCTGCGATGGCGCATTACCTGAAGTCATTGCCCCCAGCTCGTGATTCGGCGGAAGGGAGGGCCGTATACATTTCACAATCTGCGTTCGCATCCCCCACTTCTGATAGAACACCGGTACAAAGCGGGAAGGGCTTGTATGCGATCTATTGTCTGCAATGCCATGGCGCCGACGGGAAGGGAGTGGCGCCACTGATTGCGCCTCTTCAGCGCAACCCGAATCTGCTCGAAACCGATGCGTCGTCATTGATCAACGTCTCACTGAACGGGACGGGCAGGGTGGTGATCCAGGGTGTCCCGGCGGCGTACCCGATGCCGTCCTTTGGCGCAGTCATGAGCGATCATGACATTGCGGAGGTGTTGACTTACATCCGTGGCAGTTGGGGTAACCACGCGGATGCCGTAGGCGAAAGGAGCGTCGCATTAATGCGCAACCGAACGAAATCTGCTGCAGAGCAAGAGTAAGGCTCGTGTCCCAGGATCAATTTCGGAACGGTCGGTATCCAGTTGTATTGCTGTGCACCCAGAGCGCTCACCCTGGCTCTCGTAAACATGGACTCTTTGATAATTGTCAGGACACTGCGATAAGCCCGAAGTCGTACCCAGACCTAGAATAGATTCACAGGATTCGCTTGCGAAAGCTATCTGATCCATTCCACTTAATTTTTAGCCTTTTCCGCGCAGGAGTATTGGTGTGAAAACTATTCTTTCGGCTCTTGGCCTTGCCTCTCTTCTGATAGTCGGAGCTGCCGCTCATGCGGATTCGGTGTCCGGTTCCGCTCAGAATCAGAACACGCCCACCCAGTCACCGGCCAGCTTGGATCAAGGCGGTACAGAGGCCGGGGCAACCGCTTACGGTAGTCCGAATAGGGGGCTAACCCGTCAGGAAGTGCGTGAACAATTGATTCAGGCCCAGAACGATGGGCAGCTGAAAGCGTTGAATGCTGCGCTCTATAGTCGGCCCTAAACAATTCGTTCCGCACCCGGCCAGCGTCACGCAATGCCGTCGGGGCAATCGTCGGACCGAAGTGCCCGGGCGGCACCGCGACCTTCAACACTGGTGAAATCAACGTCAAGTCAACCTCGGCGCGGATACGCGACTAGACGATCCGATAAGCGTGCGATTGAACACACACCTAGAATTCATCCACAGAATTTGCAGTTTCTGGTTGTCCGAACAAGGTTCAGAAAAAGAGGGGTAGTTCTTTCCTCGAAATAGATGAAGTCAGGAGACAGCGTGGCGCTTACCGTGCACGAGAGCCTAGTACCACTCGATGCCGTCAACCCGGATATGAACGGGTGCGACCAATCGAGTACCGTCGCAATCTGCCGTACCTGCCCGAGGGACAGGCCGCACAGCGGTGAGCAGGGACTGGCTCTCTATAACGAAATAAAGGAAAGGCTGACCAGCCAGGGTATGACCGTGATGCTGGTCCACTGCCTCGGCAGTTGCCGGACGCCGTGCGCTGTTGCGCTTGATGCGCCGGCGAAGCCACGGGTACGGCTGTCCGGCCTGAAGGACGTCAATGCGCTGGATCTGATCGATGCAGCACTTGGGTACCGGCAGGCGGCATCGGATGACGTGAGCGTCATGACGCTTCCGGCGATGCTGCAGCAACACGTAACTGCGATTTCACCGAAACGGAAACGAAGCGCAGCATAAAAGAGCGGTGCGATCGACGCACCACATCACCTTCATTTCATCAACCCACTACATTCAGGAATGACATATGAAACTCAAATACGATGACGTAGGAGCAGGTACGCCAGTCGTGCTCGTGCACGGACTCGGCGGCACGGGTAACGTTTTCGGAGCGCAGGTTGCGGCACTCTCGCCCAGCTTTCGGGTTGTGGTCCCGGATATCCGTGGCTGCGGCCGCAGCGACAAGGCACCGATTTCCATCGATGCGCTGGTCGCCGATGTCGTGGAGCTGATCGACGGTGCGGGTTTTGAAAGTGTCCATCTGGTCGGGCATTCGCTGGGCACCGTCATCGTGCAGCGTCTGGCTCTCGAGCATCCGCAGATGGTGCGCAGCATTGCGTTGATCGGGCCGATCCAGGCAGCGCCGGAGGCAGCGAAAACGGCGATCCGCGATCGTGCGGAGCAGGCCAGGAAGGTTGGTCTGGCAGGCATTGCCGACGCGACCGTGAAGGGCGGCACGTCGCCTGAGACCAAGCGGGATCATCCGGAGCTGGCGGCTTTCGTGCGGGAGCTTGTGATGCGACAGGATCCCGAAATGTACGCGCAAACCTGCGAGATGATTGTCGGCCTCGAACCGGCGGCAATCGAGAAGCTGCGGATTCCGGCGCTGGTTGTGACGGGCGATCAGGATGCAACGTCGCCGCCTGCGACTGCGAAGGGCATTGCCGACAAGATTCCGGGCTCGAAGTATGTCGAACTGGCGCAATGCGGTCACTGGACGCCCATCGAAAAGGCAGCAGCCGTGAACGAATTGCTGCTCCAGTTCCTGACGAAATAAAAGGCGCAAGCCATGCTGCGGTGTCGTGCTGAGGTGAAGACGTGCAGGAGCCCGACACCGCAGTCGGAGATGTCAATTTCTCTGAAATCTCTGATCGTGCCTGGGTCTTCGCGCCAACAGGCAGGACATTGGATCACTCCTTCCAGTAGGAAGATATGAAGCTAGTACGCTTTGGTCATACAGGTGCCGAGAAGCCAGGTATCGTCGGGTCGGACGGGGTCGTCCGCGATCTGTCCGCACACGTATCAGACATTGATCCGCAACTGATCGGGTCGGACTCGCTACAGGGCCTCGATTCAAGGGAAATCGACGCCTTACCAGCAGCGCCCGCTGGTTCCCGGCTTGGTTGTCCCATCGGAAATATCGGCAAGGTGGTCGGAATCGGACTGAACTATCGCGAGCACGCGAAAGAAGCGGGCGCCGAGATTCCAAAGGAGCCAATCATCTTCCTTAAGGCGAATACGGCCATCACAGGTCCGTTCGACGACGTCGTTCTTCCGGAAAACTCGACGAAATCGGATTGGGAGGTGGAACTCGGCGTTGTGATAGGGCGCCGTGCGAGAAATGTTTCAGAGGCCGTGGCGCTCGATCATGTCTTTGGATACGTCATTGTGAATGACGTATCGGAGCGTGAGCATCAGCTCGAGCGAGGCGGTCAGTGGACCAAAGGCAAGAGTCATGACACGTTTTGCCCTATCGGCCCCTGGCTGGTAACTCGGGACGAAGTGGGCAACGAGCAGGCGCTGGATCTGTGGTGTGAAGTGAACGGTGGGCGAGTGCAGCATAGCAATACAGCAGACATGATTTTCTCTGTCGCGCAGTGTGTCAGCTATGTCAGCAAATTTATGACTCTGCTTCCGGGTGACGTGATCATAACGGGAACGCCACAAGGCGTCGGCCTTGGCTTCACGCCGCCGCGTTACCTCGACGGTGGATACACCATGCGCCTTGGCATCGCGGGTCTCGGCGAACAGTGCCAGTCGGTCAAGCGTTATGGGCGTGGGTAAGACATCATCGAGTGTGCAGTAAGATCGCTTGGGATTACGGAGGATCATCGTCGTCCGGTTGGAACCTTTGAGCCGCTGACTCCGCAGATTCGAATGCGGGCTTAGGACGTGCAGAACGCTCTTTGGTACTGTATTTGCTGGACGTCTGGCCCACACTGACGGCAATGATTCAGAAATGAAACTGGGGTTTTTGCATCGTATTGGAGGAAGTTATGTCGCTTAAAGGTAAACGGATTGTCATTCTCGGCGGATCGTCGGGAATGGGTTTCGCTACGGCGAAGGCTGCGGCAGACGAAGGTGCACTTGTCGTCATTGCGTCTAGCAGCCAGGAGAGGGTAGCGAAGGCGCAGCAGCAACTGCCGCCGAGTGCGGAAGGTCATGTGCTCAACCTGCAGGATGAGGCTAGCATCAAGTCGTTCTTCGAGAAGATAGGAGCGTACGACCATCTGGTGTATACGGCCGGCAATCCTTTGCTAATGGCTGATCAGAAGGACTTGAGCTTCAAGGATGCGCAGGCATTTTTCGGAGTCCGCTACTGGGGTGTTTTCCTGGCCACGAAGTACGGTGCGGGCCAGATTCGTGAGGGGGGCTCGATCGTCCTTTCCTCCGGGATGGCAGCGCGCCGCCCCCGTAAGGGCTCGTCCGTGGTGTCGAGCGTCTGCGGCGCGATTGAAGCGCTTGCGCGTGCGCTTTCGGTGGAACTTGCGCCGCTGCGGGTCAATGTGGTTTGCCCTGGAACGGTCAAGACCAGCCTTTGGGATAGCTTCCCTGAGGCTGTCCGTAAGGCGACATTTCAACGCGCTGAAGAAAACCTTCTCGTCAAGCATGCCGCTGAAGCACATGAGGTGGCCGAAGCTTACCTCTATCTGATGCGAGGTAGCTTTACGACGGGCCAAGTTGTAGTCGCCGATGGCGGGGCATCGGTGGCCTGATATCCGAGCCGCATGTCCAGACAACCGGCGAAAAAACTCGCACCAGACTAAAGCAGGAAAATTGGAATGACAGTTAGGAAAAATGTTCTCGTCGTAGGTGCCTCGCGTGGGCTCGGTCTTGCTCTTGCGGAGGAATACTGCGGCCGGGGCTGGCATGTAATTGCGACGTCGCGGGGCAGGTCCGCCGGACTTGCAAGCCTGCTTGAGCGCTATCCGGAATCGCTTGAGCTTGAGACCGTGGATATCGTGGACCTGGCCTCGGTGAGAACACTGCGCACTCGACTCGAGGGGCGCAAGCTCAATACGCTCTTCGTCAACGCTGGCATCGCCAAGGCGAATGAATTGACCTCGGTCGAGGTGGATGAGAAGGACTTCTTCGACATGATGTTGACGAACACGCTCAGTCCAATGCGTGTCATCGAGGTATTTCGTGACATTGTCGCGGAGAATGGCGTGATGGCAGCGATGTCGTCCGAGATCGCCAGCATTACAAATAGTATCGGGTTCTGGGAGCTATACAGTTCGAGCAAGGCAGCGCTGAATATGCTGATGAAGGCGTTCTCGACACGCCATCCGGACGATTCGCGCGCACTTCTCCTGGTCGCTCCAGGCTGGGTCCGCACTGAAATGGGCGGACCGGAGGCAACCTTCGAGATTTCGGAGAGCATCCCGCTCGTGGTCGACGTGGTCGAGCGCAACGCAGGCGTGTCGGGACTTCGCTATACCGACCGTTTTGGCGAAATCCTGCCGTGGTGAGAAAGACGCACGGCGCGACAATTTTCGCGGTCGATTGGTGTGAACGCCACACGTCGATCGATGAGCGCGTCGTCTACGCAAAACCGGTGGGCTATCAGCCGTGGGGTTGGTAGCCTATCGCGACGGCACTCTTTGTCGATGACATCGGGCAGGGCAATGGCCGATGCCGCGACATTGCTCGACTGCCGCATACGGCGTCCACCCGGTGGTGAGCCGTCCTACGCCACCGAAACGAAGGGACAGCCTTCCAGACAAGCGTCCTGGCGCTCAACTCCGCGGTCGACGCAGCCCGCGTAGGCGAACAGGGCGTGGATTTGCCTTCGGTCTTTTTTCTTTTTATGTCCACGTCCATTTGATCGCCTCGGGAATTCAGACGGGCTATCGACCGCGGAAGATTTCCGCGCCTTCCGTCGTTCTCACCACGGCAGGATTTCACCAAAACGGTCGGTATAGCGAAGTCCCGGCACGCCTGCGTTGCGCTCGACCACGTCGACCACGAGCGGGATGCTCTCCGAAATCTCGAAGGTTGCCTCCGGTCCGCCCATTTCAGTGCGGACCCAGCCTGGAGCGACCAGGAGAAGTGCGCGCGAATCGTCCGGATGGCGTGTCGAGAACGCCTTCATCAGCATATTCAGCGCTGCCTTGCTCGAACTGTATAGCTCCCAGAACCCGAAGCTGTTGGTAATGCTGCCGATCTCGGACGACATCGCTGCCATCACGCCATTCTCCGCGACAATGTCCCGAAATACCTCGATGACTCGCATTGGGCTAAGCGCGTTCGTCAACATCATGTCGAGAAAGTCTTTCTCTTCCACCTGGACCGTCGTCAATACATTCGCCTTGGCGATGCCGGCGTTGACGAAGAGCGTATTGAGCTTGCGCCCCTCGAGTCGAGTGCGCAGGGTTCTCACCGAGGCCAGGTCCACGATATCCACGGTCTCAAGCTCAAGCGATTCCGGATAGCGCTCAAGCAGGCTTGCAAGTCCGGCGGACTTGCTCCGCGACGTCGCAATTACATGCCAGCCCCGGCCGCAGTATTCCTCCGCAAGAGCAAGACCGAGCCCACGCGAGGCACCTACGACGAGAACACTTTTTTTAACTGTCATTTAAATTCTCCTGCTTTAAATAGGCTTCAGATACACAGTAACAATTCGGTCCCTACATGCCGGGTGTCGGGATGAGCCGCTTGTAGTAGACCCCGTCCTTCATCACGACCTTGATGTTGTCGCGGTCCTGGAGAAGCTTGATGTTCT
>NZ_JBNDLX010000020.1:0-34179 GCF_050436285.1 Paraburkholderia sp. GAS82 | reverse complement strand
TCCGTATCAAGCAGTTCGTCATAGTCGGTGCGGTGTCGCGCGCGATCAACCGCGCCAGCATTCGTACCGCTTTGCCCCTCGTAGAAGTGAAAGCCCCCATTGGCGAGCGCACCAATAGTCAGCCTGCGCAAGCTGCAACGGATGGGTCGGAACAACGCGCACCTCGGTGGGTTCGCCCATCTTTTCGGTCGCTTCGAACGAGACGACCGAGAGCGCCGCCGCGCTGTCCGTGCCAGCCAAATCGAGGAAATACGCCTGCCGTCCTGTGAGCAGGTTTGCAACCCGATCGAATTCCGCCATACACAAGTCCCTGCTTTCTGATTGTTGGTCCGCGCTGTGCGAGGCGCCGCACCCGGCGATCGGACACGTCCGGAAAGTGCCGATGCGAGTTTCAAAGGGTTTTGAAATTCGAACGCGTTGCTGTTCAACAAAAACAGAGCGTCGGAAAGGCACCCTCCCGGAGAAATGTGTGGCGAATGACGAACCACGCCCGATATAGTAAAGTGGTTTTTCATCCTAAAAAACCACTCTGCAATCCGGTTCATCAAGTCACTTTTCTCGTCTCCGATGATAGGGACTACGAAAAATCACACTCTATGATTTTTCTGAAGCGGTAACGATAACGGAAGTGGACGCTGATGCCTTTCACCCCGGCATGCCCCCGGCCAGACAGGCCGCTGCCGCCGTTCACGACGCGGCCATGGTCGGCGGCGGTGAGCTTCAGGAGCGGGCCGTCACGACGATACGGAGAACCGAAGGCCGTTTGCCAACAACTACGTCGTTGAATTCAAACGGAATAGATGTTTGTAGACCTTGTGCGTCGCGGGGTAGACTTATCCACAGACTTCGTTCATAAGCCTGTGGATAATCTAAGAGCAAGCGAGCCAAGCCATTGATGTAGCGGGTTAACCGCGCGCTGCTTCGGGCGCGCCGCCAGCGCTAGCAGCGGCCTTCGCAGCGAGCCACCAACTATCGCGGCCCCACGCGCCGATAGTCGGCCGCACATTTTCTGCGACCGGGCGACGTGATGAATGATTCTGCGCGTTGCGCGCTATCGTCCGTTCTGGCACGGCGGCGGATGCTGTCTCCGGAGTGCCGCCTGAAACGGCAGCGGCGGCACGTACTCCAGACCAAGTTGCACGGACTGCGCGGTGACTTCATCGGTTAGCTTGGCAGCCAGTGTCAACGCAAGTCGATCCCCGCCGTCACACCGCGCGCTTGCCATCTAGCAAAACCCGCCGCGCCTAGAACGAGTGAACCGTACATACCGACGTGACGTACCGCGCCCCAAGCACCAGATGCCGCATGTGATGTATGACGTCGGTGACGCCGCCTCCGCCTGGTACGCGACTGAATAGGCGCCCCTTACTTCCCCGTCACCACCAGCCTAAGCTTCGAAGCCCCAGCCGTCGTCGCAGTAATCTGCGTGCGCTTGCCGCGCGCTCCCAAATAGAAATGCTGTCGCGCCGGCGAATTCTGATCGTGGGTCGCATCGGGCAAGCACGAAGCAATATCCGCAGCCACCGACTGAAGCGCGTCTGCACTCGAACCCGCATCATGATGCGGCGTCCACAGACACTGATAGCTGTCGTGACTCGCGGTGCATTGCGCATCGTCGCCGTAGGGTTGCGCGACACCGTTCACCTCTGCCTGACTAAGCCCGGTAAACCCATCCGGCGCAGCGGCGACGATGCGTTTCAACGCCGCGCAGGGAGAGGGAGCATCGTCGGCCAACGCGACCGCGGGCAACAACACAGCAAGCGCTGCTGCGCCCAACGTGAGGCGCAAAATGGGGCGGTTGAAGTGCTTCATTAGCGTGATTCCTTATAGAGGATCTTTCAGGTTGTGTGCTGCCATCTGCGCACACACTTCCGCCTTTCTCCGCCAGCACGTTTCATGCCGCCCGCCACTCGCCGGACGAGCATCGTCAATCCCCCGTCCCCTCCAGATCCTCCGCCGACGCCGCGCTTCGCGTACGCAGCCTCTTACGGATCTCCGAATCGAGAATCAGCCTTCCGCGCAACTTACCCTTCATCCGTTTGACGTAGCGCGGCGCCTCGGTCATGTGAATCACCATCAGTTCGCGCACCTTCTCGACATCGCGAGCGCGCGCCGCTTTCGTGATGGCCTTGTGAATCTTCACGTTAGCCTCACCGAAGCGTTCATGTTCGGACTGCGGCGTATCGTTACGAAACTCGATTAGTTGCCGGATCATCTCGTTGATCAACTCGCAGCTAAATCGCAAGAACGGATTCGGATTCGCCGCCGCAAGGATGTCGTGGAAATTCACGTCCTCCTGACGCTGCTTCAGGATATCGCTCACACCATGTGCCGCGGCCGGTTTATCGCAGCATGCGATGCTCGCATCGAGCGCGGCGAAATCCTGCTCGGTCAGATGCGGCACCGCACCCGCTGCGAGTTCCGGTTCGAGCAACTGCCGCACCGTATAGATATCGTCGATGGTGACGTCCTTGAAGAACAGATAGTTCTGCAGCAACTGCAGCGTGCGATCCAGCGGCACTTCCACCACCATGCCGCCGCCGTTCGGCCCGGTCGTCACCTTGATGAGTCCCTGCACCTCCAGCGATTTGAGTGCCTCGCGAATCGTGCTCTTGCTCACCGAAAACAGCGCCTGCAATTCGACCTCGCGCGGCAGACGGTCGCCCGGTTTCAGGTCTTTCTCGGTGATGAGCCGCTTGATCTCTTCGGCGACCAGATCGGGGCGCTTCTGCTGCTTGATTTCAATCGCGACGCCACCCTTAGCTCGATCCATGACCATCTTCGATGCTCCTCATGTGCGCCTGTCGGCGCCTGCCCACCCCTGCTACGGGCAAACCCGTAGTCGCCGCCGGCGGGTAGCCGGCCCGCTGCGGGACGGGAATTTTGCCTTATTGACACCCGAATTTATTGTACCTAGCATCGGGTTCATTCTATTTATCATGATAAATAGATCCAGTCAGCGCGGTCAAAAAAGACCGCGCGGCGGCCAGCCCGGTTTCGCAGTCGGTTGCATGCGTGTCTCTTTCCACCAAGGAGCGTCATTTTGAATCGCCGAAATATGTTGAAGCTGGCCGCTCTGTCGGCCGTCCCCGGAACGCTCGGCTCGCTGGTTACGCGCAGCGCGTTTGCCCAGGGCGCGCCGCTCCAGTTCGCCTGCCCCGTGCCGATGTCGGGCGCCTTTGCCGCCAATGGCAAATACGCGGATCTCGGCATGAAGCTCGCTATCGAACAGTACGGCAAGGTGCTCGGCGAACCGCTCTCATACACAGTGCTCGACACGGAAGGCAAGCCGGCCACCGCTGTGCGCCGCGTGCAAGAAATCGCTCAACAAAAGAACGTGCGCTATTTCGCGGGCGGTATTCTGTCCTCCGAAGCATTGGCCATGGCCAGCGAAGTCGAGAAGGACGGCGGCGTATTCATCACCACCGCCGGCGCCGATGAAATCACCGGTAAGGACTGCAATAGCGCGACCTTCCGCTGGTCGGTGCCGACCTTCGGCGCCATCGATCAGACCGTGCGCCCGCTCATCCAGATGCTGCCCAAGGCCAAGCGCTGGTACACCATCACACCGCAATACGTGTTCGGCGACGGTTTGCTGTCCGCGGCGAAAGCGGTGTTTCAGGAGAAGGGTATCGAGCACGTGGGCAACAGCTACCACTCGCTCACCGAGAAGGAATTCAGCGGCTATTTGACCAACGCCGTCGCCGCCAAACCCGACGTGCTGCTCATCCTCAACTTCGGCTCGCAATCGTCGGATACGCTGCGTCAGGCCATCAGCTTTGGCATGAAGAACAACTGCACGATCCTGATTGCATGGGCCTCCGGGCTCGAGCAGTTCCAGGCGCTCGGCGCCGACCTGTGCGACGGTGTCTACTTCGGCGCGCAGTACTGGCACGGCATCGACTCGCCGCTTAATCATGATCTCGTCGCACGCTCGAATGCAGCGTTCACGGAGAATCCGAACTACAGCCTGGCGGGTTCGTACATCTGCACGAAGATCCTGCTCGACGGCATCGTCAAGGCGGGCTCGGCTGATCCGAAGAAGGTGGTCGCCGCGCTCGAGGGCATGAAGTACGCAGGCTTGACGGGGCCGGAGGAAGTACGCAAAGGCGACCATCAGGTCATCAAGAATTACTATTTGCTCAAGGGCAAGGCAAAGAACAAGATGAAGAACGCGGACGACTTCGCCGATATCGTCAGTTCCGGCCAGTCGTTCCT
The DNA here is from genome assembly GCF_050436285.1 of Paraburkholderia sp. GAS82. Taxonomy (NCBI): domain Bacteria; kingdom Pseudomonadati; phylum Pseudomonadota; class Betaproteobacteria; order Burkholderiales; family Burkholderiaceae; genus Paraburkholderia; species Paraburkholderia sp. GAS82. The sequence goes on along the minus strand of NZ_JBNDLX010000020.1, from coordinate 29,961 downwards.
GCCGCTCGACAAAACCGGTTGCAAGCTGGCCTGATAGTCCTCGCGTCGGGCGGCCGCGCCCACCGCAACCTTCAGCGACGGACGTCATGAACGTTTATCTTCTGCAGATCGTCAACGGCATCGGCGTGGGAATGTTGTATTTCCTGCTGGCGGTGGGCTTGTCGATCGTCTTCGGCCTGCTGCGCTTCGTCAACTTTGCACATGGGGCGTTCTATCTGCTCGGCGCGTACTTCTGCTATCAGGCGCTGCAGTGGTCGATGAGTTTCTGGACCGCGCTCGTTGTCGTGCCGATCGTCGTCGGCGCGCTGGCGTGGGTGGTGGAGAAGCTGGTCCTGCGACACGTCTATGAACAGCAGCACGAGTTTCATATTCTGGTGACCGTGGGTCTCGCGCTGGTGTTGCAGGAGTGCGTGATCCTGATCTGGGGGCCGCTCGGCAATAACGTGCCCGTACCGGATTCACTGAACGGTGTGGTGATCTGGGGCAGCTTCGTGTATCCGAAGTACCGGCTGTTCGTGATCGGGTTTACCGCCGTGCTGGCTGGCTTGCTGTGGTGGCTGCTCGAAGGTACGCGCCTCGGCAGCGCGGTGCGGGCGGGTAGTGAATCGACGGAGATGGTCTCGCTGCTTGGCATCAACGTGTTGCGGGTGTTTAGCCTCGTGTTTGCACTCGGTGCCGCTACGGCTGCGCTAGCGGGCGTGCTCGCCGCGCCGATCCGCGGTGTCGATCCGTTCATGGGCATCGAGGCATTGAGCGTCGCATTCGTGGTGGTGGTCGTGGGCGGCCTGGGCAATTTTCTGGGTGCGCTGGTGGGAGGTCTGCTGGTCGGCATCGTGCAGAGCGTGATGAGTACGCTGTGGCCCGAAGGCGCAAGCCTCATGATCTACGTTGCAATGGCTGCCGTGCTGCTGTTGCGCCCGAACGGACTGCTCGGGAGAGCGACATGATCGACACGTCGAAGACGCTCGCCACTGAGGACGCGTCGGCAGCCGGCTCCAGGCGCAGATTCAGACAGGCGTTGCACCACTATCGCTTCATTCTGCTGGCGCTACTTGTGGTCTGCGTGTTGCCGCTGACCTTGCGTTCAGGCTCGCTCGCTACTGAGGTGCTGGTGTATGCGCTCGCCGCACTCGGCTGCAACCTGTTGCTGGGTTTTACCGGCTTGCTTTCGTTTGGACAGGGAATCTTCTTCGGGCTGGGCAGCTATACCACGGGCATCATACTGACGAAGTTCGACGGCACGCCTGTCACGCTCGCATTGCTCGCGTCGATCATCGTCGGCGCAGCAGCATCTGCTCTGGTCGGCTGGTTCTCGATTCGCCAGCGCGGCACCTACTTCGTCATGCTAACGCTCGCGTTTGGGCAGATGTTCTACTTTCTGGCCTACACGACGCCCAATCTGACCGGCGGAGACGATGGCCTGCTGAGTATCCCCCGCCCTGCACTCTCCCTGTTCGGCAAGACGCTCGTCCCGCTCACGACACCGTGGCAGTACTACGGTTTCGTTGCGGTGCTGTTCCTCCTCGCGTTCTGGCTGCTCATGCGTGTGTCGCATTCGGTCTTCGGACGCACCCTGCTGGCGATCCGTGACAACGAAGCGCGCGCCGCCGCGGTCGGTTACGACGTCAAGCGCTTCAAACTGATGGCGTTTATGATCTCCGGTGCGGTTACGGGTCTTGCCGGCGCGTTGCATGCGCTGATGACCGGCATCGCACCGTTGTCGAATATCGACTACCACACGAGCGAGATGATCCTCGTGATGACGGTAATCGGGGGCACCGGCAATCTGTTTGCGTCGGTGCTCGGTGCGGCCTTTTATGTGCTGTTCGCCGACTGGCTCTCTACGTTATGGCCGCGCTGGTTGCTGCTGCTCGGCCTGCTGTTGATCGCCGTGAGTCTGTTCATGCAACGCGGACTGTGGGGTCTCGGCGAACGTATCTGGCAAGCTGTGCGGCGCGACACACCCGCTGCGGACGCAGGCGAGGAGCACGCATGAGCGAAGCCATCCTGCAGGCTAGCGGCATCGTGAAGCGCTACGGGAAATTTACCGCGCTCTCTGAAGTCGATCTGCGCATTCTGCCGCGCACGGTGCATTCGGTGATTGGACCCAACGGTGCGGGCAAGACGACACTGTTTCACGTTCTCACCGGCACCTTGCCGATTACCGCCGGCAAGATTATGTTCGACGGCCACGATGTGACGCATGAACCCGACCACAAACGCGTGCGCCGTGGCGTCGCTCGCTCGTTTCAGGTGACGAGTCTGTTCGCCAATCTGAGTGTGCGCGAGAACCTACGCCTCGCAGCGCAAGGTGTCGAAGCCAGACACGCGCTGAATGCATGGAAGCCGCCACGCGGCCCGCTGGCGCAAACCGATGTCGTGGACAGCGTGCTGGAACGGCTTGCCTTGCAGCGTTTTGCGGACACCGCTGCGGGTGCCCTGTCGCACGGTCAGCAGCGGCGTCTCGAAGTCGGCATGGCGCTCGCCGCGCGACCCAAGGCGATCTTTCTCGACGAGCCGACCTCGGGTATGGGTATCGACGATCTCGCCGATATGAAGCAACTGATCCGCAGCCTGCGCGACGAATACACCGTGGTGCTGATCGAGCACAACATGGGCATCGTGATGGACATCTCCGACACCATCACCGTGATGCAACAGGGCCGCGTTCTGGTAGAAGGCCGCCCCGATGAAATTCGCGGCGACGAACGCGTCAGGAGCGCGTACCTGGGCAACATGATCACCGGAGGTCGCGCATGATCCTCGACGTCCAGCAGATTCATGGCTTCTACGGCAAAAGTCACATCCTGCAAGGGGTTACGCTACGTGTCGGCGAAGGTGAGACCGTTACGCTGCTGGGCCGCAATGGCGCCGGCAAGTCGACGACGCTCAAGAGTATCGCCGGCGTCGTGACGCCGCAGCGTGGCGCGGTGACCTTCAAAGGCGAACCGATCCACAAGCTCGCACCGCATAAGATCGCTTCGCGCGGCGTGTGCTTTGTGCCCGAGCATCGCGGTATCTTCCGGCTGCTTTCGGTTGAAGAAAATCTGCGGCTCGGTGCCCGCAAAGATTCGCCGTGGCAGCTTGACGATATCTACCGTATTTTTCCGCGCCTCAAAGAACGGCGCGCGAATGGCGGCGCTCAATTGTCCGGCGGTGAGCAGCAGATGCTCGCCATCGGTCGCGCGTTGCTGAACCATCCTCGTCTGTTGATGCTCGACGAGCCGGTGGAGGGACTCGCGCCGGTGATCGTCGAAGAAATCGTTGCGCAGTTAAAGCTGATCAAGCAAGCGGGTGTCGCGATCCTGCTGGTGGAACAGAACCTCGAGGTATGTTCGCAACTCGCTGACCGACATTACATCATCGAGCAGGGCGTGATCGTGTACGAAGGCGACAACGCCGCGTTTATCGCCGACGAGTCGGTCAAGGACCGCTATCTCGGCGTGGGCGTCGTTTAACTGCAGCGTCATTTATCGCAAGAAATCGCAAAGGCAAGCGCATGAAACTCCTCATTGCCAGGATGAATCACGAAACCAATACGTTCTCTCCCGTCGCGACACCGCTCGAAGCATTCGGGCGCAGCGGCCCGAGCTGGGACGAAGACGCACTGCGCGAAAACAAAGGCATGCAGACCGCGATGTCTGCGTTTATCGATGCAGCCGAGCGTGAGCACGCACAGTACGTGACACCGGTTTCGGCTTCGGCCAACCCAAGTGGCCCGGTTGCGGCTGCTGCCTACGATGCGATCTGCAATGCGATCGTCGAGGCCGCGCAAGGGTGCGACGCTGTGTTGCTGGATCTGCACGGCGCGATGGTCGCGGAGAACTCGGCCGATGGCGAAGGCGATCTGCTCGCCCGCGTACGCGCGGCATTGCCGGATGCGCCCATCGGCGTAGCGCTCGATCTGCACGGCAACGTCACGCAAAAGATGATCGACAACGCTGACGTCATCGTCAGCTTCAAGACTTATCCGCATGTCGACATGTACGAGACCGGCGCGCACGCGGCGCGTTTGCTGTTCGATCTGATTCATCAGCGGGCGCGGCCGGTGATCGCGTGGCGCCAGCCGCCGCTGCTTACGCATACGCTGCGCAGCGCGACGGCCGAAGGCGCGATGAAGCGTGCGGTCGATGCCGCGCGCGCAGCCGAGGCGGGCGGGATGCTGGCGGTATCGGTGCTATCGGGTTTTTCGCTGGCGGATATCGCGGCGCCCTGTATTAGTGTCGTGGTGGTGGGCGATGGCGATCATGCCGCCGCGGATCGGGTCGCACAACGCATCGCACAACAGATCTGGGATGACAGGGAGGACTTCTTCTATCGCAGCGCTCCGCTCGCAGACTCGGTCGCTCAGGCGGCCGCCCTCGCCAAAGGCGCGGACAAGCCCGTGCTCTTGCTCGATCACGGCGATAACTGCATGTCAGGCGGCACCTGCGACACGATGGATTTGCTCGCAGAGGTGCTCAAACAGGGACTCGACGGTGTCGTGAGCGGACCGCTTTGCGATCCGGAAGCGGTAGCGGCACTACATAAGGCCGGAGTGGGAGCCACTGTAACGCTACCAGTAGGCAATAAACTCGCCAGCGAAGCTGTTAAGCCGCAGGCTCCCCTTACGTTGACCGGCGTGGTACGTGCACTCACCGATGGCGAGTACACCATTAGCGGTCCTACTTACACCGGACAGCGCGCTTACATGGGACGTGCCGCCGTACTCGACATCGGCGCTGCAACGCTCGTCCTGACCGAGCGCACGCATGAGCCCTGGGATCTGGGCGTGTTCGAAAGCGTCGGTATCGATCCACGGCGCGCACGTTTTCTGCTGCTCAAATCGCGGATGTATTGCCGGCCGGTATTCGTACCGATAGCAGCAGCACTCGTGGAATGCGACAGCCGCGGCGTAACGAGTTCGGACTACGGCCTGTTCGATTTCGAGCGCGTGAAGCGGCCGGTCTATCCCCTGGATGCAGATGCGAGGTGGCAAAGCATTGCTTCGTGAGCGCCGGCTAAAGCAATCATCCGAGACTCGACAACCGCGCCTTCAAAAACTCGATAAACAACCTCACCCGCGCCGGCAACAATCGCGTCTCCGTGATGGCATGCACCTGCACGGGTGAAAGACGCCACTCGGGAAGCACGCGTATGAGCCGCCCCAGCGCCAGGTCGTCGCGCGCGAGTTCGTGGTCCATCGCCGCAATTCCAACACCCTGAATCGCCAGTTCGCGGCTCAGACCGACACTGTTCATCGCGAAGCGGGTTGCAGTGACGACTTCAACCTTTTCGTCACCGCGATAAAACGTTCTCGACATCTCACCCTGTCTTGGCACCCCCTGCGTCACGCACAACACGTGATGGCGAAGATCATCGGGGTGACCAAGCGGCGGCGCGGTTTTCAGATAGCCTGGCGCAGCGTACAGATAGCGCGGCAGCAACGCGATCTGCCGCGCTACCAGCATCGATGGGGCCGTGGGCGGCGGTCCGATGCGAATCGCGAGATCGAACGGCTCCGTCTGCAGATCGATCCGGCGCGGCGTCAAATCGAATTCGAAAGCGATCAGTGGGTACGCCTTGGCGAAATCGGCAAGGATCGGCGCCAGATGGCCGGTGGCCAGATCCGCGGGCATCGAGACCCGCAGTGTGCCGGTCGGGCGTTCAGCCATGTCCAGCAGCGATTCATGCGCAATGCGCGCTTCCTCGACGATGCTCTGACAGCGCCTGAAATAGACCTCGCCCGCCTCGGTCAATTCCACTTTCCGGGTGGACCGGTGCAGCAGGCGCAAACCAATCGTCTTCTCCAGCTCCGCAATATGCCGCGAGACCGTCGAATTCGGCATATCCAGCGCCTCCGCCGCGCGACGAAAACTCCGGGTCCGCGCCACTTCGACAAACAGGCGCATGTAGCTCAACAATTCCATGCCGATTGCTCCACTGATGGATCACTGTATTCAATTTTATGCCTTTATCTCTCCAATGGATCAGTTCATTCTGTCCTTACTCCTTCACCAACACCAAGGAAACGACATGAACTCCCTCTACCAAAGCATCCGTATCGGCCGCCACACCCTGCGCAACCGCTTCGTCATGGCGCCGATGACCCGCTCACGTGCCGACGATGTGTCCGGCGTGCCCTCCCCGCTCGCCGAGCAGTACTACGCCCAGCGCGCCAATGCCGGCCTGATCGTGACGGAAGGCACCTTTCCGTCGCCGATGGGCAAAGGTTATGTGCGTACGCCGGGCATCCACTCGGCCGCGCAGATCGAAGCGTGGAAGCGCATTACCGCAGCAGTGCACGCGAAAGGCGGCCTGATTTTCCTGCAATTGATGCACACCGGGCGCATCTCGCATCCGAGCCTGCTGCCGGACCACGCGACGCCCGTCGCGCCTTCAGCGATTGCGGCGGAAGGCAAGGTCTTCACCGCTACCGGCCCGCAGGATTTCGTAGTGCCGCGCGCGCTGGAAACTGAAGAAATCCCCGGCATCGTCGAGGACTATCGGCTCGCTACCCGTCACGCACTGGAAGCCGGTTTCGACGGCGTCGAGTTGCATGCTGCTTCCGGGTATCTGCCGGAACAGTTTTTATCCTCGGGGACCAATCAACGGACCGATCAATACGGCGGCTCGCTGGAAAACCGCGCGCGCTTCGTGCTCGACGTGCTGACGGCCATGGTCGAAGAGGCCGGCGGCGATCGCGTCGGCATCAAGATCGCGCCGGAGATGGGTTTTAACAGCGTGAGCGACGCGACACCGCAGGAAACCTGTCAGTACCTTGTTCAGCGGATCGGGCAACTCAATCTGGCCTATCTGCATGTGGCCAAAACGAAGAGCCCGTTCGATTACCGCACCCTCCTGCGACCGCTGTTCGACGGCGCGCTGCTGCACGGCGGCGGCCTCAACAAGACAGGCGCTCAAACGCTGATCGACGAGGGAGGTGCCGATGCAGTTGTATTCGGCGGCCTGTACCTCGCCAACCCGGACTTGCCGCAGCGCTTCCTCGCCGATGCGCCGCTCAACACGCCCGACCGCGACACGTTCTACTCAGCCGGCCCGCAAGGCTACATCGACTATGCTGTTCTGGAGAATGCACAATGAACCGAGCTCTTCTTATCCATGCTTATGGCGGCGCCGACGCCGTCTCTATCGACCGTATCGACTTGCCGACGGCGGCAGCCGGTGAGGTCGTGGAGCGGGTTCGCGCGGCCGGCGTCAACGGTCTCGACTGGAAGATCCGCGACGGCTCGCTGCAAAGCGTCTTTCCGCTCCCGCTTCCGGCGACGCTCGGCATCGAGCTTGCCGGCGAAGTGACGGAGATTGGCGCAGGCGTAACGCGCTTTACGGTAGGCGACCGTGTGCTGGGCGCGTTGGGCGCCATAGGCGCCTACGCCGATCACGTAGCAATCGCCGCCGACAAGCTTGCGCCCATTCCCGACAGCCTCGACGACACCATCGCCGCCGCCATTCCGGTTGCCGCGCTGACAGCGTGGCAGGCGTTGTTCGAAGCGGGTGAAGTGAAACGCGGGCAGACGGTGTTGATTCACGGAGCAGCGGGCGGCGTGGGCAGTTTTGCGGTGCAGTTGGCCCGGCGTGCCGGAGCGCGTGTTGTTGCGACTGCGCGAGGCATCCACGCGGCTTATCTTCGGGAACTGGGCGCGGATGAAGTCATCGATTATCGGACCACACCATTCTGGGAAGTCGCACGCAACGTGGATCTGGTGCTCGATCTCGTTGGCGGCCCCGCATTGACCGGATCCTGGCCGATCGTCGCGGAACAGGGTCGCATAGTGAGTACGGCCGCGCCCGAGATTGCGACGCAAACGCCAACAGGCAAACGGGGCGTCTGGTTTCAGATGCGCACTGACGCCGCAAAGCTCGCGGAAATCGCGCGCGAAGTCGCTCAAGGTAATCTGAGGGCGGAAGTCTCCGAGATCGTCGATCTGTCCCAAGCGGCTGATGCAATCGAGCGCAACAAAACGGGGCATGGCCGCGGCAAAACTGTCGTCAAGTTCCAGTAGTTGAAGCTGTCGGGAGCCCGGCCGCACGATGTCCATACATCAGCTTCAATTCGTTATCCGAAGTAAGTGTGTGGACTTTTTGTGCACCGGTTCGCAACGCTCGAAACGTGTCGTAAAAATTTAATGTTGCGTCGCAGCATTTATACGCCTATGCTGAGTTGAGCGGAGCTTGGGGGCTTACAGATGCCCATCGGGCCCCCTAACTGCGGAGGCATAAATGACATATCCGCACTCACCTGATTTGACGCTTCATGTGTTTGAACAGGATGGTGGCTGGCATTGGGCACTTACGACCGAAAGGCAGCACGGGACGGGGAAAAAGGTAGTCGCTTATAGCGAGGACCTGTTTTCCTCGGAAGCACAGGCACGTGCAGACGGCGAACGGGTAGCGAACAGCTGGCAGCACGACGGAGAGCAGCGCCGGTCCGAACTGGCATAAGCATGCGCCTCGGGGACAAGCACGAGGCGTCGGCCCGCTACGCCATCGTATGCAATATCTTGTGGACGTGATGCATGTGATGCGCGGTCTCGCTTTGCAGATGCGCAATGGCCTGTTTGACCCGCCCGGCGTCACCTAACTGAAAGGCATACTCGCGAAGCAGCGCTTCGCTCATCACCTGGTCGTTCAACGTTCCCAGTTCGTCTTGCACTACTGTAAGACGGTCAATCACGGCCTGATGGCCGCTCTCCAGAACCGGCGCGAAAAACTGCAGCAAATAGCGAAGTTTTTTCCCTGCAATCCGCACCTCGTGCAGCGCTGCGTAGTCTGATCCGTCTGCCGATATCGCCCGTTTGACGCGCTTCTTCAAGGCTTCTTCGGCTACTTGCACGCGTTCTTCCGCAAAGCTTGCAACAGGACGAGAGGCGCATTGCGCATCGAGGTGCAAACGCGCATCTGCAAAAGTCTGCTCCAGGATTCTCTCCACGCCTGCATTGCCGAGCGCGCGCAAGCTGAACGACAACGCCTGAGCCCGATGCTCATCGATCGCGGCAATCAGCAAGGCAAACGAATGTTTCTCCGCTGCGTCCACTGCGGCGATCAGTTCGCGCAAGACATCCCAGTCCCGCGTGCGGCCGGCGGCATCGGCGAGTGACTTGAACTCGCGGCGTTGCAGCTTCGCCTCTTTTCCGTCGAGCAAGGAGTCGTATGCCCACCACAGTGTCCGCAAACGGCGCAGCGCGACTCGAAGCTTGTGGAGGTCCTCAGGACCCGCGCTGGAATTGAGCTTGCGAACCCGGCACACTGCCTCGCCGGAAATCGATGTAGCAAGCAGCACGAAAGCATCGGCAGCCGTCATCGCAGCGGAAACCGACCCGGTGCTGACGGGGCCGACCGCTGCAGACGACGCGTACATGTGTGCAGTTTCAGCAATCACGGTACGGGAACTCATGATTCGATACGCCTTTTGTAACGGCGAGCAGGACAAGAACAGCGCAACACGGCTCACGTATTCCGCATAGGCAGACCGATGCGCGTGTGGCGCGTGGCCCGCATTTCCTCTTCAATCCTACAACGCGGGAACACGAGCGCCAATGAGAACAAAAGTGTCACCTTCGCGCGCGGCACGCTTGCTACGTCTCCGTCAGCACTATATCTGCACTGAATTCGCACCATATTTTTTGCCGTGTGACATCAAAAGGTAATGAACTGATGAGGCGTTTTTGCCTCGCAAGACATCAGAGATATTTCTTCGAACCTGCTTCGGGCATCCATGTCGAAGCCTCGGAACGCATGCATGCTGAAACACGCATTGCATTGCGAGCACCGCAAACGACATTACCGAAGGAGTGTCCATGGCTAACCAGCTTGCCGCGATTCAGCACATTGTCGTTCTGATGCTGGAGAACCGTTCTTTCGATCACATGCTTGGCTTCCTCTATACGGACCAGCAGAACAAATCGCCTTCCGGTCAGGCGTTCGACGGCCTGACCGGCAACGAATCGAACCCGGCCTCGAAAAAAGGCGAGTCCGTGAAGGTGTACAAGATTCAGTCGAGCGACAGCAACGCATACTTTCAGCCCGGCGCCGATCCAGGCGAAGGCTATAGCGCAACGAACTCGCAGTTGTTTGGCACGGCCACCGCGCCGTCGCCGGCCAACGCGACTAACCAGGGCTTCGTGACGGACTACGACTACACGCTTGGCTGGGAATCGAAGGAGCCGAGCTGGGGCGTGCTAAAGGGCACGGTCGCCTCGGACATCATGGGCATGTACACACCGGAGACGCTGCCAGTATTGTCAGGACTCGCGCGCGGTTACGCCGTATGCGACCAGTGGTTCAGTTCGGTGCCCACCGAGACCTTGCCGAATCGCGCCTTCGTGTGCGCGGGGACAAGCCAGGGACACATGGACGACAAGACCAAGACGTTTACGTCGCCGAGTATTTTCGGCGCGCTGTCGCAGCACAATCAAAGCTGGGTCATCTATGGATACACCCAGCAGCCACTCACACGTCTGAACTTCCCTGACACCACGAATGCGTCCGACGATCACTTCGGACTCTTCACGGACTTCCAGAGCGCAGCGAAAAACGGCACACTGCCCGCATACAGCTTTCTTGAACCGAGCTGGGACGCAGCCGGCAACAGCCAGCATCCCAACTACGACGTCGCCTTGGGCGAGCAATTTATCCACGACGTGTACTACGCTTTGCGCAGCAACGAAGCGCAGTGGAATCAGACGCTCCTGATCATTACCTACGACGAGCACGGCGGATGCTATGACCACGTTCCGCCGCCGCTGGGCGCCGTGCCGCCCGATAACACGGCCGGCGAATATGGTTTCGACTTCACGCGCTTCGGCTTGCGCGTGCCAACGCTGCTGGTTTCGCCACTGATCGCACCAGGGACCGTGTTCCGCGTTCCAGCAGGCACGACGCCGCTCGACCACACTTCGATCCTGAAGACGGTCGAAACGCGCTGGGGTGTGCCTGCTCTCACGGCCCGCGATGCCGCCGCGCCTGACGTGGGCGACGCGCTAACGCTCGAAACGCCGCGGACCGACGATCCACTTTCCGGCGTGGTGGTGCCCACGTCGAAGGGCACGAATCCCTCGGCAGACAAGCCGTCGCACCTGCAGGAAGTGCACGCGGAACTGGTATCGCGACTGCCGGTACCGGATGCGAAGGGAGGCATGCATCATCAGATGCCCGCTTTGCGGACCAACGCGGAGTACGCGCATTACATCGAGTCACGCACCCAGGCATGGCTGGCGCATCGGGCAGGTTCGCAGAGCTAGTTCGGGAGACAAGCAGGTTCTTCGATCTCGGCGCTGGGGGCGCCCGGCAGATGCCGGCGCCTACCCGGCCGTTTTCGAATACTTGAATGTGCCTTGCGCACTCGCAATCAGAATGCGCTCGTCCACCCAGGCCTCGGCGCGCGAAAAGAAGATCGAACGTCCCTGACGCTCGAGAAACCCTATTGCGGTCACCCGTTCGCCGAGTCCTTTGTCGAGATAGTTGGTGGTCAACGAAAGCGTGAACGCATGCCGCGCGGTTTGGCCCGGCGGCGCAAAGATACCTGCATATCCCGCTGCTGCGTCAAGCAGGGTGGCAATCGCGCCACCTTGCAGGACGCCCTGCCGGTTGAGCTTGCTGGCGTCGATCAGCATGGTCAGTTCGGCGTAGCCCTCACGCCATTGCGTTAACCGCACGCCTAGCGATTCGAGAAACGGGTTGTCGATGGGATGGTCCGACATGCTTTGGCCTCTTGTGAACGTTATGCCGTGAATGCGTTTGAGAATTCGCTCGATCTCGCCAGCATACCCGGACGCTCAAAAAACCGTCGCGCCGCTACCGCCCGCTGATGCGCTATTGCACGCTATCGCCGTCACCGTCCTGTGTCATCACGAGCGCGAGCGACGAGGAAAGAACCGATTTGGCCAGTTCATCGTCGTCCACTGCGCGCGCCAGCGTGATCGCACCTACGATGGTCGCCACGATGCCAAGCGCCGACTTCTCGCCGCCGCGAAGCGCCGCCTTGGCAACACGTGCGGTCAATTCATTCAGATACCGCGTCAACAGCGCGCGCACATCTGCGTTTGCATGTCGCGCTTCGCCCGCGAGCGCGCACAGCGCACATCCGGTGCCGGGATCGTTCACGTGACGTTCATCAAGGAAGGCCTCGGCGATGGACTGCAGCGGCGTCTCGCTACGCTTGCCCGGATCGTTATCGCGCGCGGCGATGCGCGCCCGGCTTTGCGTGAGCGCATATTCCAGCGCTTCCACGATCAGCGCATCGCGCGACACGAAGTGCCCATAGAACGCGCCGTGCGTCAGCCCGGCGCTGCGCATGCAATCGGCCACGCCGAGCGCCTCGATACCGTTCTCGCGAATCTGCCGCGACGCGTTCTCCAGAACACGCTGCCTGCTCTCAGCCTTCTGTGCCTGTGAATAACCCATTTTTCTGCTCCGTCATGCTTGACAATCTGAATGACGATCATCATACTGAATTTGTGCATGATGATCAACATGCAGATTTCAGCTGTTGACGATGCTCGTGATGTCCAGATGCGGCCGCTGTCCCGCGCCGCTCAACAGGGTCTTTTCGCAATGCGAGCAGACGCGGCGATGCCGGCGATCTCGCGGCGCACTACACAGGAGAAGGAACATGCGATTTACCGGAAAAACAGCGCTCGTGACGGGCGGCAATAGCGGCATCGGCTTTGCCGCGGCACGACTTCTGATCGCGGATGGCGGCCGCGTGGCGATCACGGGGCGCGATCGCGCAAAGCTGGATGCCGCTGTGGCGGAGCTGGGCGAAAACGCGCTCGGCATTCAAGCGGATCTGGACGATCCCGCAGCGATCGACTCGCTGTTCAAGCAGATTCAGGAAGCCTACGGGAAGCTGGACATCGTGTTCGCCAATGCGGGCATTCCGGGCTCCACGCCGCTCGGCAGCACAACGGCCGCCGCGTTCGAGGCGATTCTGCGCACCAACCTGACCGGGGTTTTCCTCACGGTGCAGGGAGCGCTGCCGTTGATGAGCGCAGGTGGCTCGATCGTGCTGAACGGGTCAGTCATGCGCGAACTCGGCTCGCCGGGATCGGCGGCCTATTCCGCCACCAAGGCAGGCGTGACCGGAATGGCAAAGGTGTTTGCGGCGGAACTCATGCCGCGCGGCATCCGCGTCAACACTGTGATCCCGGGCGGCACGCGCACGCCGATCTGGACACGCGGTTCACGCGCCGGGGCAACTGTCGATCAGACCGAACAGGCAATCTCCCCGCTCATTCCAATGGGCCGCTTCGCCACGCCTGAGGAAGTCGCCTCAGCGGCGCTGTTCCTGGCTTCGGACGATGCGTCGGGAATCACGGCGGCGGAAATCGTCGTCGACGGCGGCTCGACAGGTGCACCGTGGGGCGCACCGGCGTTCCGCAAAGGCTAAGGAAGAAACGCGAGAGTAGTCGGCGATGCCAACCGGGAACGCAAGCGCAATTTATACTTGCACCCGCGCGTTGGCTCGCCGCCGCGTCGCGAATCTTCTTTGTCTGAGAACCCGGATTATCAATGCTTCGATTCGAGAACCTGTGCAAACATTACGGTGAACGCACCATTTTTCAGGGACTGCATTGCAGCGTCGATGCAGGCTGCGTCGCGCTGAACGATGAGAGCGGGAGCGGGAAATCGATTCTGCTGAGTATCCTTGCCGGCGAGATCGAAGCGGACGCGGGCGAGGTCTGGCTCGGCGGTCATTCGCTGCGGAGCGCTCCTGTCGCGGCAAGAGCAGCGCTTGCCTACGTGCCCGACGACTGTCTCCCGGGTTCGATGGAAATCGGGCGCGACTTTCTCGAACGGATAGCGACGGAACGACAGATCGCGCTCGACAGCCGCGTGCTCGAACTCGCCGACCGGTTCGGCCTTACTGCGCATCTCGATAAGCGCTTCGAGCAAATGTCGTTCGGCACCCGCAAGAAGATTTTCCTGACGGCAGCGTCGATCGGACAACCCGCCGTCGTCATCGCGGATGAACCGGGCGGCGGCCTCGACGCTCCTGCGCGTGGCGTCCTCGTCGAACTGTTCAATCTGCTGGGGCAAGACCGTGTGGTGTTTTTCACGAGCTACGACGCGGCACTGACGAGCGCTTGCGAAGCGAAGGTAGTCAGTTTCGCGGATCTCGCTGCGAAAGCTTGAGCCGCGGAGGTGACGCTGACGGTGGAAGCGGCGGCCGCCTGCACCGCGCACGAAGGCGCCATTAGGCACTCACTGCCCTTAAGCGGCTCAACACAGCGGCACACACGTCACGGATGCAGCGATAACCCCTTCACGGCCTTATCGACCATCTTCCTCGGGCCACGCAGCGCGATCCCCACAAGGTCGGGTTGGTCCACGGACTCAGCGCGAAACGCCGCCCGATTGTCGTCATCATTGCCGGTGGAAAACATCGCCTTCACGTAGACCGCGATGGTCAGTTCTCTTTGCTGGGCCTGTTGAAACGCCCGCAACACTCCCGCTGCATCGCCGCCATAGATCATCACGGGCTGCCCGAGCAAGGCGGCATAGTGCCTGCCGTTCGCGTCCTCGTAGGATTTGCCGATCGCTTCGGGCGCCGCCGCGGCAATCCCCGTTGCCAGAAACGCCGTGACATTGAGCTTTTGCCACGACGCCAAGTCCTCACGAACCACCAGAACAACTTTTGTATCGAACTCCATCCGTTCCATTCCTTTGCGATTTCACCTTGACTCATCCTCGTGCAGGCAACGCCCGCCGGGCCCTTCCGTGCAAGGTTAATCGTGGTTTGGCGCTCAGTCTGGAACGTTTGTGCAACGCTTGCCGTAGTGAGCAGGCGTCAGTCCGTAAGCGCGCCGGAACCAGCGGCCGAGGTGGCTCTGGTCGGCAAAACACAGCGCATGCGCGACCTCGACCGGCGCGACGCCACGGGCGAGCCACTGACGCGCTGTCGCCAACCGCAGCTGGATCAGATACGCATGCGGAGCAAGCCCGAAGCTGGTCTTGAAAGCGCGCGTGAGACGAAACCGGTCGACGTCGCAGGCCATCGCCAGTTCATCAAGGCCAATATCGTCGTGCAAATGTGCGTGCAGATAATCTCGCGCGCGTTGTGCGACGCCGGGCAAGCGCGGATCACGCTCGCCATGCAAGCGCCAGTCGAGGTGGCGGCCAAGACTTTCGAGCAAGCCGTCGATAGCCGTTTGCCTCGCAAGACGCGGCTCTTCCGCGCGACGCAACACGCGGAACAGTGTTGCAATCGCCCTTGCAAACGCAATGTCGTCGATCAAGGTGGCGGGAAACTGCGGCTGTCCGGTAACGGGCACCTCATCGGACCACGCCCGCAGTTCGTGCGTGAGCCAGTCCGGCTTCAGGTAAAGCATCGAGTAAGTGAAGCCTCCCTGCGCCGGAGCATGGCCGTCGTGGATGTCGCCTGGCTCCAGCATGAACACGTGACCCGGCGTGCTTTGCAGACGCGCGCGGCGGCAATCGAACTGTTGAACGCCCTGCTCGGTAAAGCCAAGCAGATACGCGTCATGCCAGTGCGGATCGTAGGCATGACCTTCGAAATGCGCGCGCAGCGTTTCGATTCCGGTGCTGGCGTGCTGGCGCAGATCGACCCAGTTAGGCCCGGCCATCAGTCTCTCCGGCGACCCGGCCACCTGTCCTGAACGTAGCGGAACATAAGCCGCCACGGCGGATCGGCGAACAGGATGAATGCCCCTAGCGACAGGCAGCCACAGAACAGGAACGTACCCCGGTACCCTACTCCGGCCACCAGCAACCCTGATAGCACACCCGAGAGGATCGAGCCGACACGGGCCGAATTGAAGAACAGCGCCGTAGCCTGGCCAGGCGAGCGCGGCATCAGATCCTGCACATAGGTCATGCCGAGGCAGGACGTCACGGCCACCACGAAAGCGTTGAGTGCCTGCATCGGAATCAGGAACGAGATGGAACCGGCCGCCGCCACGCAGAGGAAGTACAGCATATGCACGCCGGCACACGCGGCCAGCCAGCGCAGCTTGTTCAGACTCGAGCCACGTGCGCCGAGCGCCAGCATCATCGGAATTTCGAGGAAGGCGCCAAGGCCGAGCATGACCGACACGTCGATGCGCGTGCCGTGCAGTCCGTGGGTGACGTAGAGCGGCAACACGATCATCGTCGCGTTGGCGGCCAGACCGATGAGCGTCAGTGCCAGCACCGAGCGCCAGATCATGCGCGGCGGCGCCGCAGGATGAACGAGATCGGGCTTGACCGGCGTCTCCGGCTCGACTGTGGTGACCTCGAGCGACGAAGCCGGGTCGCCGGGGACGTGATCCTCCACGCTGTGCAACTCGCCATCCGGCGCCTCATGCATGCGCCAGATGATCGCGCCGCAGCCGGCAAAACACGCCGCCGCGAACAGGAAAAGCCCGTAAAAACCGATGGCGGCCAACACCAGCGCTCCCACCGAAGGCCCGAACACCCACGCGACCGACAACACCGTGCGCAGCGTCGCAGTCGCAAAGGTCCGCTCGGATTCGTTCGTCACCGGTAATGCAGCGCGGCCAAACGAGAACACCAGTGACAACGCCGAGCCGCCTGCGCCGAGGAACGCTATCCCAATTATCAGGAGCGCCCGGTAGTCGCGCACGAAGCACAGCAGCAGAAAGCCAAGCGCCGCCGCGCCCAGCGCCGCGAGCAGCAGCGTGCGGTGATGACCATGGCGGTCGGACCATTTGCCGGCCCAACCGCTTGCCGCCACCCCGCTCGCCGCGATCAGCGTCATGAACAGCCCGAGCTTGAGCGGCGTCATGCCTGCCCGCTCGACGCCGAATAGCGAGAGATACGGAGCGGTAAACGACATGGCGACCCCGAGCATCAAGGTCGCGCCCGCCAGTGACATGAAGGACGGGATGCGCGTGAGGCTGAGGAGCCGGGAGTAGTTCATCGATGACGCGAAACACGGGTGAACCGGCAGTATGCCAAAGCTTGCTGGAACGTGTTAGCACATCGGCAGCCGACGTCAGTGCGTTTCGATCCACGCCGCTACGTCACATGAGCCGATTTCGCGGCTGCCCAGCACAAAGTGTGCGTCCTCTGGAGCGGGCACCTGCCAGGCCTTTTCACCGTAGTTGAAGGCGAAGCGCACGTTGCCGAGACGACGCAAACGGCCGCCCTCCGGCAGATCGACGACCTCGATGCCGGCGTCGCGCACGCTGCTTTCAAGCAACGCCCGCTGCAACGCCGGGTCGAAACAGGCCGTCGTCATGCGGACCCGTCCGGACTGCACGAGCGCCGGCCAGCCATCATCGAACGAGGCAAGCACGTCTACGCCAGGACCGGCTTCTACATGGTCGCGCCAGCTTCTGCCTTGTCCTTGCACGTTGTCGAAGCTTGCTGCTGGCCGCAGAGTCGGACGTAGCGATTCGCTTTGCGCCACCCGCACGTCCAGAACGGCCTGTAACGGGCCAGGCGGCAACGTTGCAGGGATTGTGTAGTCCGCGGTCTTCGAACCCGTGCGCGGGCCGAATAGCCAGTGGCTGTGGCCGGCCTGGATCTGCGCGATCAGCACATCCGGCACCACCGGTAGCGAGGGAGCGACGATCAGCCGGTATCCGCTTAGATCGGCGGTGGCGGGCAACATGTCCACGTCGACGCCCATCTCGCGCAGACACGAGTACCACTCGAACACCAGTCGCTGGTAATCGAAATCGGCCCCGTGACGCTGGATCTGCACGATCCAGTCTGCCGGGTAGTCGAACAGCAAAGCCACAGGGGCTTGCTTCGCTTCGGCAGTCGCCGCTGCGCCTGAAGCCACGGCTGCCCGGTCGAACGCCGCCAGCTCACGTCCCACACGGGCAATTTCGTGGCCACCGGTAGTCAGCTTGTCGTCCGGTGCGTTGATGCCCGAATGCATCTGCTCCTGCGCAAAGGGCGCCTGGCGCCAGCGGAAGTACGACACCAGTTCGGCGCCGTGCGCGAACGCCTCCCAGGTCCAGAGACGCGCCATGCCCGCTTTCGGCACAGGGTTATACGGCGCCCAGTTGACTGGACCGACCTGCTGCTCCATCACCCACATGCGCCCGTTGCCCACGCCACGGTACAGATCGTGGTTGAAAGCGGGTATGTCGGGATGACCGGTGCGAGCCCAGCGGTGCTTCTCGGCGTCGTCGAACCACAGTACTTCCGTGCGCGGCAGCGGATAACTGTCCCACGCGGCGACATCGAGACCGCTTTCGGCAAACTCGTAGTGATCGAAGCTCGTGAAAAAGCCCATGAAGTTATGCAGCAGATCGCGTCCCGGCGCATGCTCGCGAATCAGTTTGCCCTGCAAGCCATGGAAGCTCGCCACCTCGCTCGACATGAAACGCCTGAAGTCGAGCCAGTGGCTCGGATTCGCATCGGTGGGCGTGAGGTTCGGCAAACCGATTTCATTGAAGCTGCGGTACTCCATGCTCCAGAACACATTGCCCCATGCCGTGTTCAACCGCGCCACTTCGCCGTAGCGCGCCGCGAGCCATTTGCCGAAGCGCACGCGGGCCGCTTCCGTATAAGTCGGCGAGGTGTCGTGGCAAGCCAGTTCGTTATCCGTCTGCCAGGCGATCACCGCGGGATGCTTGCCGTAACGCTGCACCATCTGCTCGACGATGCGTGCGCAGTGCTCGCGATACACCTCGCTCGAGATATCGTAGTGACGTCGCGAGCCGAACTTCAGGGTGACGCCATCCTTGTTGACCGGCAGAATCTCCGGATGCAGCTCCACCAGCCACCTGGGCGGCGTCGCCGTGGGCGTGCCAAGAACGACTTTCAGGCCGTGTTTTGCCAGTGTTTCGATCGCGGTATCCAGCCACGCCCATTCGTAGCGGCCCGGTTCGGGCTCCATCCTGCTCCATGCAAATTCGGCGATCCGGACACGGCTGATGCCCAGTTCCGCCATCCGGCGCGCATCGCTTTCCCATTGATGCTGCGGCCATTGCTCGGGGTAATAGCAAACTCCTAAATGCATGGTGCTCTCGCTAGACGTAGTGAGGTTTGGGTTCTGAGTGATGACGAGTCGCAAGGAGGTGGCAAGCGATCGAAGCTCGCTCGCAAAGCTATCCCTTGGTGGCGCCGAACGTGAGACCGGTCACGAAATGCTTCTGCATGGCAAAGAACATCACGACCGATGGCAATGCGGCCAGCACAGAACCGGCGGAAACCAGATCCCATGACGTCGTCCACTGGCCTCTTAGGGCGGCGACGCCTACGGTGATCGGCGCCGCGTCATCGCCTTGCGTCAGGCACAGCGCCCAGAAATAGTCGTTCCACACAAACGTGAAGACGAGAATGCCGAGCGCCGCGAGTGCGGGACGTATCAGCGGCAGCACGATGCGCAAGTAGATCGACCACTCGCTCGCGCCTTCGACGCGAGCTGCTTCGATGAGCTCGTACGGTAGCGCGCGAATGAAGTTGCGCAGGAACAGCGTGCAGAATCCCGTCTGAAACGCGGTGTGAAACAGTACCAGTCCCAACACCGTGTTGTAGAGGCCGAAATCCAGCGTCAACTGCCGCACGGGGATCATCAGAATCTGCACCGGCACGAAATTGCCCGCCACAAAAATCGCCAGCACAACCAGGTTTCCGCGAAAGCGGTAATTCGCGAGCGCGTGCCCTGCCATCGATGCCAGGAAGATCGACACCAGCACCGAGGGCACGGTGATCAGCACGCTGTTCAGGAAGTAATGCAGCATCGGCGTTTGCGTGAGCGCCGTGCCGTAGTTTTCGACCAATGCGAAATGCTCGGGCCAACCCCAGTAATTGCCCGCGGAGAGTTCGTCACTGGAGCGCACCGACGTCACCAGCACAGCGAGCAAGGGCAACAGCCACAGCAGCAACGCAACAGGCAAAGAGATTTTGTAGAGCAGACGGCTACCGGGCCGCCAGCGGGAAACGGGCATCGGATACATGTCGATTCCTCAGGTTTCGCTGCGCACGAGCCGCCGCAACTGCCAAACGATAAAGATCAGCATGATCACGAACAGCACCACTGCAATCGCAGCGGAATACCCTTCGCGGTAATACTTGATCGCCTGGTCGTACATGAAATAGGCCAGCACAGTCGAGCTGTCGAACGGACCGCCTCCGCTCATCACCGAAATCAGGTCGAAGCTGCGTAGCGCGCCGATCACGGTCAGCACGAACGCCATGAAAGTGGCGGGCCGAAGTTGCGGCAAGATCACATGCCAGAGCAGCGCGAAGCCCTGCGCACCTTCCATGCGGGCCGCTTCGATGATTTCGCTGTTGATGCCGGTGAGCCCGGTCAGATAGAGAATCATGCAGAACGGAATCTGCGGCCAGAGCGCGGCGAAAATGATCCCGTAGGTCACATAACGCGGATCGCCAAGCACCGGTATGCCGTGTCCTACGATCAGCTTCAGCAAGCCGAAGGTCGGATCGTAGAACCATCCGAACACCAGCCCGACCACCACGCCCGGCAGCACGAACGGTGCAAAGAAAAGCGACTTGATGAGCCGGATGCCGCGCACGCTCTGATTCAGATACAGCGCGAACACGAGACCAAACGGCGGCGCAAGCAAAAACAGCACGAGCCAGATGACGTTGTTCTTCAGCGCTGTGTAGAACGTATCGGAGTGGAACAGCTCGCGGTAATTGTCGAGTCCGACGAACGCCCTTGCCGTCATGCCGTCCCAGTTATAGAAGCTCAGCAAGATGCTGCTGATCACCGGGTAAATCACATACAGCGCGAACAGCAGGCCGCCCGGCAGCAGAAACAGCAACGCGGTGCGATTGCGCCGGCGGCTGAGCGGCGCAGGTGCTCGTTGGCGCTGGCGTGCGCGGCCGATTGAGGCCGCTTTGTCTGACATAGTGGTCGACACGTTCAGGTTCCTCGTACGGATGCGGGTTTGTCTGAGCTGCGGCGCAATGCATTGGCCACCGCAACCCAGACACTCCACAGCTTACTTCTTATAGATCCGTTGGCGGAACTGTTCGAGGTGGTTCAGGACCGCGTCGATCTGGCTCGGGTCGCTGTAGAACTGCTGCATCCCTTTCATGCCTTCGTCGGCCATTTCCTTGGTCATGTCACGATCGTAGAACTGCGCGACACCGCCTGGCGTGCTCGACAGAATCTGGAAACCGATCTTCGAAATCGGGTCTTGGGGTTCCGGCGCCTGGTTGTTAGACGGTAACTGGCCCCAGCCCTTCGCCAGTTCGCCGTTGATCTGCGGCTGCGCCATGAAGGCGAGCAGGCGGTGCGCGTCCTTCTTGTTGCTGGCCTTCGCCGGGATCATCAGGATGTTGACCGGACCGTCCTCAGCCATCGGCACGGATGCGTCGATCACAGGGAAGCGGAAGTAGCCCATCTTGTCGCGCGTCGCTTCGGGCAGGCCGGCAGAGAAGAACGTGCCCATCAACATCATGGCGGCCTGACCGTTGACGAGCAGCGGGCTGACCGAATCCACGTCGTACGAAAGCGCGTTGTCGACGAAGTACTTGTCGTCGATCAGCGTCTTCCATGTTGCGTAGACCTTGCGCACGCGCGCGTCGGTGTAGGGGATTTCACCCGCCATCAGTTGCTCGTGAAATGCGTAGCCGTTGATGCGCAGGTCAAGGTAGTCGAACCATGCTGCAAGTGTCCACGAGTCTTTGGCCGGCACGGCGATCGGTGCAATGCCCGCGTCCTTCAGCTTCTTGCAGTCGGCGAGGAACTCATCCCATGTCTTCGGTTCGCCGGCAATGCCAGCCTTCTGGAACAGGTCCTTGCGATAGAAGAAACCATACGAGTCGTAGCCGAGCGGCGCGGCATACTGCTTGCCCGCGTACGTTGAAGGCGGCTTGACCGCGGCGTAGGTCTGATTCCAGCCGTCTTTCTGCCAGTCGGCGGTCAGGTCGTCGAGCAGACCGCGCTTGGCGAAATAGGCCATGCGCTCGCCGTTGTGCCAGCTCAGCACATCGGGCGGATCGGTTGCGAGCCAGCCGGACATCTGCACCTTGTAGGCCTCCTCGCCTACGTAGGTCACTTTCAGGTCGACATCGGGATTGGCCTTCTTGAACTGATCGAAAGCGTCTTGCCACACCGCACGCTGATTGCCGCGCGCCGATACCGTCACCCGCAACGTCGCGGCTTCCACGTAGGTCGCGGTCGCCATCGCAAGACACGCGATGCCGGCCAGTAAAACCTTCCCAGCTCTGAATTTCATGCTCGTCTCCAATATTCAATTTATGGTGGCAGCTGCCTCGCGTCAGCCGCCGGGTCACAGCAAACCGACTAGTGAAGCGAAAGGTGACGTGCTACAGCTACTGCATCGCCGCTTTCGTCATTTTCTTCGTTGACGTTCTTGAAATGGTTCGTGAAACACTCACAAAATTTAAGCGCTTAAATTTTCCGACGGAAAAACTGCCGCTTGAATTAACATGTGTTCCTTCTGTGGCTAATCGTGAAAGTAGCCGAGCTATTCCCGACACGCAACCCTTACCAAAACGTCTCAATATATGGGTGAAACACTAGAAACGGAGCCAATTGCCGCCGGCCAACACTCGTTAACCCTGGACGCGGTGTACCCGACATGGTGACGCTCGCCGAAGTCGCGCAGCGCGCGCAGGTCACGGCGGCCACGGTATCGAACGTGTTACGCAATCCTCAGAAAGTGAAGCCGACCACCGTCGAACGTGTCATGGCGGCCGTGCGCGAACTCGGTTACCGCCCCAACCTCACGGCGCGCGCTTTGGCCGAGGGACGCACGTCCACGCTGGCGTTGATGCTGTCGAATATCTCGAACCCGTTTTATCCGGAGTTCGTGCTGGAAGCTGAAACCGCGGCGCGCCGGCGTGGCTATTTTTTGCTGGTGTGCAACACGGATGACAACCCTGCCATCGCACGCGCGTACCTCGACAAGATCGCCGGCACGCTCGCTGCCGGCGTCATAGTGATGAACACCGATGTCAGCGCTGGCGAACTCGCTGAGATCGCCCAGCGTGGCTCGCCGCTCGTGCTGTGCATGTGGGAAAACGTTCAGGCAAGTCGTACGCTGCCTTGCGTCACTGTCGATCACATCCATGCCGGCGGCCTCGCTGCTGCACATCTTTACGAACTTGGTCATCGGAAGATCGGCGCGCTGCTGGGGGAAGGTTCCGGCGGCCCGCAATCGACGCGGCTTCATGGGTTTGTCGACGCGTTGGCTGCGCGAGGCGTCGCCGCCGATGCGGTGCAGGTTCGTTCGTGCAAGGACTCGATCGAGGCCGGCTACGAAGCTGCCCGTGCACTGCTAGGTGAGCAGCCCAAACTAACTGCGTTGTTTGCGACCAACGACCTGATGGCGATCGGTGCGATCCAGGCGGCGACGGACATCGGCAAACGCGTGCCTCAAGATCTGTCTGTGATCGGACTGACCAACATCCACCTTGCGCATCAGTTCCGGCCTGCGCTCACCACGGTGGGATTTCCGACCGCTGCGATTGCATCGATTGCGGTCGCGTTGACGATCGATCGTATCGAAGGTGTCAAAGCCAAACGCGATGCATACAAGGTGCCGCTCTCGGAACTGGTGATTCGCGAGACGACCGCGCCGGCGCCTAAGGCTTCGCGTCGGAGGTGACCGAATGCAAAACGGCCCCTATTGCAGGGGCCGTTCTATCTGTACAACGTGCGGTGTGTGCTTAGCGCGACATCATGTTCATGCTGACGTTATGCATGATCCACAACGAACCGACAATCAGAATGACGGCGGTCAGCACCGTAAAACCAAACGCCATCACGTTCCAGCGCTGTGACGACGAAGTGTTCATATGCAGGAAGAACACCAGGTGCACGATGATCTGCACGAACGCCAGTCCGGCGATTGCCAGCACTGCGCTATGGCCGGTCAACGAACCGGTCATGATGATGCCGAACGCCGCAGCGGTCAGCAGGACGGACAGGATGAAGCCGGCCGTATAGCTGCCGAAACTGCCATGGCTTTCACCCGAGTGAGCGGTATGGGCGTGGTCCATTTAAATCACACTCGTAAGGTAGACAAAGGTAAAGACACCGATCCAGACGATGTCCAGGAAGTGCCAGAAGAGGCTCAGGCACGTCAGGCGCGTCAGTTCGCGCTCGGTCAGTTCAGGACTGCGGATCACCTGCACGCTCAGGACGATCATCCACAGCAGGCCACAGGTCACGTGCAAACCGTGCGTGCCGACCAGCGTGAAGAACGACGACCAGAACGCGCTACGGTCCGGACCTGCGCCCATCGCGATCAGGTGCGAGAACTCGCGCAGTTCAAGCACGAGGAACGATGCACCGAGCAGGAACGTCACCGCGAGCCAGCCGAGCAGCACACCCTTCTTGCCCTGGTGTGCGCCGATCATCGCGAAGCCGTAGGTAATCGAGCTCAGCAGCAGCGCGGCCGTTTCCAGTGCAACGCCGGGAATTTCAAACAGATCCTTGCCACTCGGGCCACCGGCAAACTGGTGGCTCATCACCGCAAACACGGCGAACAGCGAGGCAAAGATGATGCAGTCGGTCATCAGATACAGCCAGAAACCGAACACCGATTGCGATGGCACGTGGTCCGCGTCGTGGACCTCGTGCGCCAGATGAGTCTTCGTCAACATTAATCCACCTCTGCCAGTTCGAGCGCTTCGCCAGCGCCACTACGACGTTCTTCGATCGCCTGAACCGTGCTGGCAGGGATGTAGTAGCCGTTGTCATTACTGAAGCTGCGACCGATCACCGTGCCGATCGCGCCCACCAGGCCAATGATCGCCAGCCACCAGATGTGCCAGATTGCGGCGAAGCCGAGCACCAGGCTGAACGCGGCAATGAAGAAACCTGCGCTCGTGTTCGACGGCATGTGAATGTCGCGGTACACCGGCTTGGTCTTGTCGGTCTTCGCGCGTTGCTTCATGTCGGTGAACGCATCCAGCTCATGCACCGTCGGCACGATAGCGAAGTTGTAGACCGGCGGCGGCGACGTGGTCGACCATTCCAGCGTACGGCCATCCCACGGATCGCCGGAAACGTCGCGGTTCTGCGGCAGGTTGCGGTCGCGAATGCTGACGAAGATCTGCAGCAGTTGCAGGCCGATACCGATTGCGATCAGCACAGCACCCACTTCGGCCAGCAGCAGCCACGGATGCCATTGCGGGTTGTCGTAGTGATTCAGACGGCGCGTCATGCCCATGAAGCCCAGCACGTACAGCGGCAGGAAAGCGATCCAGAAACCGATTTGCCAGAACCAGAACGAGGCCTTGCCGAGCTTCTGGTTCAGCTTGAAGCCGAATGCCTTCGGGAACCAGTAGTTGAAGCCAGCCAGATAACCGAACAGCACGCCGCCGATGATCACGTTGTGGAAGTGAGCGATCAGGAACAGGCTGTTGTGCAGCACGAAGTCCGCGCCCGGAATCGCCATCATCACGCCGGTCATACCGCCGATCGTGAAGGTGACCATAAAGCCGAGCGTCCACAATACGGGCGTCGAGAACTCGAGGCGGCCCTTGTAGATCGTGAACAGCCAGTTGAAAACCTTCACGCCGGTCGGAATCGCAATGATCATGGTCGCGATGCCGAAGAAGGCATTCACGTCCGCGCCCGAACCCATCGTAAAGAAGTGGTGCAGCCACACGAGGAACGACAGCACCATGATCGCGCAGGTCGCGTAGACCATGGTCTTGTAGCCGAACAGCGGCTTCTTCGCGTACGTCGCAATGACTTCGGAGAAGATACCGAACGCGGGCAGGATCAGGATGTAGACCTCCGGATGGCCCCACGCCCAGATCAGGTTCAGATACAGCATGGCGTTGCCGCCGCCTTCATTCGTGAAGAAGTGCATGCCGAGGTAACGGTCGAGGCCGAGCAGCGCCAGGGTAACCGTCAGAATCGGGAACGCAGCCATGATCAGCACGTTCGTGCACAGCGCGGTCCACGTGAACACCGGCATCTTCATGAACGTCATGCCCGGCGCGCGCATCTTGACGATCGTGACGAAGAAGTTGATACCCGTGAGCAAGGTGCCGATACCCGAGAGCTGCAAGCTCCAGATGTAATAGTCGACGCCGACGCCTGGGCTGAATTGCAGTTCCGACAGCGGCGGATATGCCAGCCAGCCCGTCTGAGCAAATTCACCGATCACGAGCGAGATGTTGATCAGGATGGCGCTGACTGCCGTCATCCAGAACGACAGCGAGTTCAGGAACGGGTACGCCACATCGCGTGCGCCGATCTGCAGCGGCACGATCAGGTTCATCAGACCCACCATGAACACCATCGCCATGAAGAAAATCATGATGACGCCGTGCGCGGAGAAGATCTGGTCGTAGTGATGCGGCGGCAGATAGCCAGGGTTGTGATACGCGATCGCCAGTTGCGTGCGCATCATGATTGCGTCGGCGAAGCCGCGCAGCAGCATGATCATCGCCACGACGATGTACATCACGCCGAGTTTCTTGTGGTCGACCGACGTGAGCCACTCGGTCCACAGGTAGCGCCACTTGCCGAAATATGTCACGGCGCCGAGCACCGTAACCGCGCCGATGCCCATCAGGGCCGCGGCGAACATGATGATCGGCTCGTGGTACGGAATCGAGTCGAGGGTTAATTTACCGAACATGCGTTACCCCTTGGCCTTGCAGTTGCTATCGTCTTTCATATCCATGACGTTGCCGTTGTTATAGCGGGCAATGATGTTGTGAAAGAGCTTTGGATCGACCGACGAGAAGTAGGTGACCGGCGCTTTCTCGCCCGGCTGCGACACGACGTTGTAGCGGTTCATGTCGAGGCGGTCCGACGATGCGCGCACCTTGGCAACCCACGCGTTGAATTCTTCCGGGGACGAGGCGATCGCGCGGAACTTCATGTCCGAGAAGCCCTTGCCGCTGAAGTTCGCCGACTCGCCGGCGTAGTCGCCTGGCTCATCCGCGATCAGATGCAGCTTCGTCTGCATGCCTGCCATTGCGTAGATCTGGCCGCCGAGTTGCGGGATGAAGAACGAGTTCATCACCGAGTCCGACGTGATATTGAAGTTGACCGGCGTGCCCACGGGAAGCGCGAGCTGGTTGACCGACGCGATGCCCAGATCGGGGTAGATGAACAGCCACTTCCAGTCGAGTGCGACTACTTCGACGTTGATCGGCTTCACGCTCGATTCAAGCGGACGGTACGGATCGAGCTCGTGCGTGCTCTTCCACGTCAGTACGCCGAGGAACAGGATGATCAGCGTCGGAATCGTCCAGATCGCGATCTCGATGCCCGTGGAATGCGACCAGGTGGGTCGGTATTCGGCGCTCTTGTTCGACGCGCGATAGCGCCAGGCGAACAGCAGCGTCATGGCAATGACCGGAATCACGACGATGAGCATGGCCCATGTCGACGTCGCGATCAGGTTACGCTCCGCGATTCCCACACTGCCCTTGGAATTCAGCAGATCGAGATTGCTACAGCCCGAGAGCAGCGCAACCAGGCCAATGGCGACTGTGCTCATCGCCCCCCGTAGAGTTTTTTCTTTCATATCGATTGCCTGCTCTTTACGACTGTGACGAACAACATCCGACCGCTCTCCATTAGTAAGCGGTCGCATAGTAAAGCCGTGCTATCTCGTTATAAACAGCGATTTTTGCAACGATCTGTTGCGAGCGTGAAGTGTGTGACACGTTGCCGCACAATCCTGCGCACATGATCGGCGCTTGCCGTACATCAAGAGATAAAACAACTGCTTCAGCTATGGACCGCGAGCAAGTAACGACCGCACATCTGCGCGATCGCACGCGCTTCAGGTAGCGCGTCGTATCGTGTTAGCGGCACGACGCAGCTACACAATCAATGCACTCAACCCGGCGCGTGTGTTGCGTTTACCGCAGCGCGTGCTTGCAAATGCTCTGCGTTCTCGACAGCAGCGGACTCGACCGGTTGTGCCGGACGACTGGTCTGCGCGAGCAGGCTGGTCGACGTCGGGTTGATTGCATCCGTGAACGGCTTCGGATAGATGCCGATCGCGAGTACCAGTACCGCCATTGCGCCGAGCAGGACGAACTCGCGCTTGCCGAGGTCGGTCAGCTTCGCGACGCGTGCATTGGCGATCGCGCCGAAGATCACGCGCTTGTACATCCACAGCGTGTAGGCGGCGCTCAGGATCACCGTCAGCGCAGCAATTGCGCCGATCCAGAAGTTGAAGCCGATCGCGCCCATCAACACCATGAACTCGCCGACGAAACCTGCCGTGCCCGGCAAGCCGACGTTGGCCATCGAGAACAGCATCACGAAGACAGCGAACTTCGGCATGGTGTTGGCGACGCCACCGTAGGCGTCGATCGAGCCGCTTTGCGTGCGGTCGTACAACATGCCCGTGCACAGCAGCATGGCGCCGGACACGACGCCGTACGAGATCATTTGCATGATCGCGCCTTCCTGGCCGAGCGGATTGAAGATGAACAGACCCAGCGTGACGAGACCCATGTGGGCGATCGACGAGTAAGCGAGCAGTTTGCGGATATCGGTTTGCACGAGCGCGAGCAGGCTCGAGTAGATCACGGCGACCAGCGACAGCGTGATCATTGCCGGCGCGAAGAAGTGGCTGGCTTGCGGGGTGATCGGCAACGCGAAGCGCAGCAGACCGTAGCCGCCGATCTTCAGCATGCCGAGCATCACGGCGGCGCCGGTTGGGCCGTCGAGGTGGACGTCAGGCAGCCAGGTGTGCACCGGCCACATGGGCACCTTCACCGAGAAGGCGGCGAGGAAGCCGAGGAAAATCAGCGCTTGCGGCACGAAGTCCAGATGCGCGTTGCGCCAGACTTCGAGGTCGAAGCTGTGGGTCTGCGCGAACAGATAGAGCATCGAGATCAGCATCATCAGCGAGCCGATCAGCGAGAAGAAGAAGAACTTGACCGCGGCGTACGAGCGGTTCTTGTTGCCCCACGTACCGATCAGCAGGTACAGCGGAATCAGCGTCGCTTCAAAGAAGATGAAGAACAGCATGCCGTCCAGCGAACTGAACACGCCCTGCATGAAGCCCGACAACATGAGGAACGAGCCGAAGTATTGCGCGCTGCGCACCGTGATGGATTGCCAGCCCGCCACCACGATCACGACCGTCGTCAGTGCAGTCAATACGATCAGCCACAACGAGATCCCGTCTACGCCCAGGTGCCACGCAATGTCGAACGACGGCAGCCACTTCACGTTCTCCACGAACTGCATTGACGGCAACCCGTTCGTGAAACCAGCAACCAGCGGGATCGCAGGCACGAGGCCGGCAAGTGCACCGATGAGCGCGAGCCAACGAGCCCGGCCAGGCGAACCCGAACCCACTCGCAGAACGATGATGCCCGCCACAATGGGGACCCAGATCAGAAGGCTTAGAAGCGGTGCGGATTGCATTTATTCTTTAAAGACTGAAGCAGGAAAACGTCCGGATCAAAACCGTCAAACTGAAAGCATTGAAATTTATATTACATTTCGACTTCATTTGACGGGTACAACGCTTGATTCGGGGGCCAGGTCAACGTGTCCAAATGACGCATAGGCATCAAGGGTTAACGAGCATAACCTGAAATTAAGATTTTTGCAGCGCCGCAAACAGGTGTTAAGTAATTAGTGCAGTAGTCGGTAGACTCTATTGTGGACTTCGGTGTTGCGTGCTTAACACTAAATGTGCGTTTGCACAAATTTTGGACGTGTTCCGTGGAAGAGCGTCCTGTTTTGGTGCACGGCGGAAGCGGTTTGAATGGTTTGGTAAGGCTGGGAGCTGGCGCGGCGGAAGGCTAGTTATTCATTACAAACAGAAAGAAATCTGTTTTCGATATTCGGAAAGCTTACAGAAACGTTTATCAGCTTATTCGTCAATCCTGGTTCTTTGTTGATGCGTTTGCACGGATGCTTTCGGAACCCAGATGGTGAACGTTGCTATTGATGGCGTCTCCGTAAACGCAGAAACCCCACCTTTGCGGGGTGGGGTTTCTGATGCTGCTAGGGAGCCTGACGATTACCTACTTTCACACGGGTAATCCGCACTATCATCGGCGTGGAGTCGTTTCACGGTCCTGTTCGGGATGGGAAGG
>NZ_JBNDLX010000019.1:0-56608 GCF_050436285.1 Paraburkholderia sp. GAS82 | reverse complement strand
TGGACACTTTCAAAACCCGCACCGTCGATCAGCTCCACGACATCGGCGACCAGCGCATCGATGGAAATCGGTGCCTTGTCGCTGCGGCCGCAGCCGCGGACGTCCGGAACCACAACCCGGAAGCTGGGCGAGAGTGCCGCAACCTGGGCTCCGAAAACGTTACCCGTGCCGCCGAGTCCGTGCACGAGCACGACCGGCGTACCTGCTCCTACGTCATCGTATTTGAGTTTCATATGTCATTCCTGAATAGGTTTTGTGAATCGAAGGTGATCGGTGCGTCAGGGCGCCGCTTTTTATGAAGTGTGACTTCGCTGTTCCGGCGAAGTCGCAATGACCTGTCTTTGCAACAGCGTCGAAAACGTAGTGACGGGCACGTCACCCGACATCGCCTGTCGGTCTCTCGGGCAGGTGCAGCCTGTCGCGACGGTCGTCGAACGGCCGTGCTCGCTCATATCCTGACTGACGATCGACATTGCGTTGGGCTCTCGTGTGCGATGAGCATGACACCGTCTCCTGGTTTTATCTTTTCGAGGAGGGAACTGTCCCAAGGTGCCTGAAC
The DNA here is from genome assembly GCF_050436285.1 of Paraburkholderia sp. GAS82. Taxonomy (NCBI): domain Bacteria; kingdom Pseudomonadati; phylum Pseudomonadota; class Betaproteobacteria; order Burkholderiales; family Burkholderiaceae; genus Paraburkholderia; species Paraburkholderia sp. GAS82. The sequence goes on along the minus strand of NZ_JBNDLX010000019.1, from coordinate 56,049 downwards.
CGTCGTTAAACATCCAGGCACCGTGAATCCCGTGAACAAATTCTAGGAGGGTGTCCAATCGGACGCTTATCGGATTGTCCAGTCGCGTATCCGGCAATCTAGCTCAGTGTCTGAATTTCTGCGGGAGTCCCTAACATTTCAGATGCCCGATGACCCGTCGGCGCTCCGTTATCAGAAAGTCCATTTTTCAGCGCCCATGCATGCAATCCAGATGCCCGACCAATCCCACGCCCCTATTGCGCGTGCTAGGCTCTACCAACACGAGTGAACCTTTCCGCAAACCGGTTGAAAAATTGGTTTACGACGGGCTAAGTGCCTTATAATCGAACAAAACGCGAGAGGAATGACAACTATGGTGAAGGTCTGATATGGAAGACTTTGAAGCTGTCGCGGCTGCATTGTCGCAGCGCATTGCGGACGGTGCCTTTCTTCCGGAGGGGCGCTTGCCTACAGAGCGAGAACTCGCTGTCGAGTACAGAATCCCTCGAAGCGGCGTTCGAAAGGCGCTTGCCAACATTGAGCGCGAAGGGATGATCGTCCGCAGTGTGGGACGGGGAACCTTTGTTGCCGGCAGTTTGCCACCCAGCTTCGAGCAAGAGGATCTTGCCGACATCAGTCCGGCCGACCTGAACCTGGCTCGCCTTCTACTTGAACCTGGTGTAGCAGAGCATGCGGCGCTTCACGCAACAGCGGCCGATCTCGCATCGATCGAGAAATGCATGCTTGAGTGCGAGAACGCTAAAGATGTCAAATCGGTCGACTTTTGGGATGCGAACCTGCACATGGCGATCGCGAAGGCAACTCACAACAGCTTCATTGCTTTCACGTTCAAGGCTTTGCATCAGGTCAGGCAGTCACCGTCCTGGAGCCAGGTCAAGTACTTCGCAGTTACGCCCGAACGATTTGAGGTCACAGTTGCTGCGCATCGCGCAATCGTGAGCAGTATTCTTCGACGAGATGCTGCAGCAGCTCGTCGTGCAATGGAAACCCATATCGAGCAGATTGGCAAATACATTGCCAATCGCGACTAGACTCGCGTAGCAAATCCACGCAATCAGGTCGGGGCCTGTGCACCCGACCATTTTCTTTGATACCCGCGGCAGCGTCCGTATTTCCAGATGCGGGACTACATAAGACGTTTCTCATTCGCTCCGGCATGATTGCTTCGTGCGGTGTCGGCACTGTACCGCTCCGGAGGCGGTCGGAAGGTGCATCTGATGCCCGCGGCGGACACTGGCCTCTGCCTCGCGGAAATGGGGCTGCCTTGTAACCGGTCATTGCTAATCGAAAGACGTGTCGTTCCAACTTTCGGGGTCGAATGATGGGGTATGCGAATCCATCCAATCATAACGACTACTGTCCGCAAGCCATGCCCAATTTTGCGTCGACCTGGGTGACTGAGCTGCAGCTTCACTACTCGCACCTTCCAGTGTTTCTGGATCCGCATTTGGATCTCGCCGGTCGGCACCGAGGTTTTCAACCTTCGACCCAGCTTTGTTGTTGAGTTTCATTGCTTTCTACTCCTATCAATGCTTCCGATATGCACGGCCAATCGCTCGCTCCCGATAAGCAAAGCCGCTGCTTGCCTGACGAACCCGACAAAAAATCAATCTACAGAGTCATCTGTCGGATCTTCACATGCAGCGGCTCATGGTCGACGGACGACGCCAAGACCAACTGCACCGATTAACTAGACCGCACCTTCCGATCGTTGCTGCGTTTAATCTGCAATCCGATCAATTTCCGACATCGCTTCTCTCAACGCCGTCCGGCAACGACCGTCCGAAAATCCTGTGCATTGATTCTAGGTGAATGTATGGCTCCGGGCTTATCGGAGCGTCCCGTCGCATATCTGGAAATCCAACTCCGTATTCTTGCTGCTCTTAAGGTCGCGGCGCTTCGCCCCTCGGGTTGTCTCACTAGCAATTATCTTTTGCGAAATACAGCTCCCGTAGATCAAGCTATGACTGCGGACGTATTAAAAACACTCACATTTCCTTCGGTTTGCTAACCATTTAAAAAAATCACATCCGAATCCAGCGCGATGGCGACTACGACAAATATCAACGACCTTGCGGGACAGATAGAACGACGCGAGCCGGAATTTTCTCGGACAGGAAACCAAAACCCTTTGCCGCCGGATGAGACGATACAGAAAATCGACGTTGGTGAAAAATCTGGGACCGGCTGATAACATGATCCACCGGCAAGGACCTATCCGTTCGCGATCGCCATGCAGGGCTGTCATTTTAGGTATGCCATCGAGGTAGTTCTAATCCGGAAAATGACTGCCCATGATGAAATACGTGTTAAATTTTTCCGGCACCTCCAGTACGATTCGCGGAGCACGTGTTGCCTAGCTCATCTATTGGAGAGTCGTTACATGGAAATCGCAATTTAGGTATCTTGCGCAGGTCCACTACTTGATCCGGAGTTCTCTCAGGCACGCGTGTATCACGAATATTTCATTTAAATCTTTTCGAAGAACTTCCGACCAACCCACACCCCTCCGCTTCGGACAACTACCATGTCACTTCGCCCATCCCCAGGATTCGACGCGATCAGTATCGTGGACCTTATCGATCGGGGTCAGTTGTCTGCCGTGTTCCAACCCATCATGAATTTCGACGACGGGGCGATTCTCGGTTACGAGGGGCTGATTCGGGGGCCAGCGGGTTCCCCGCTCGAGAGCCCGTACGACCTTTTCGCACAGGCTAGCACCGAAGGTTGCGTGATTGAACTCGAGCAGGCTGCCGCACGTACCTGCATTGAGACCTTCGCTAAGCTCGCGTGTGCGGGCAAGCTCTTCCTCAACTTCAGCGCGGATACGATACGTCGATTCGCTGAGGCCAGTGACGACGTGCTCACATTGCTGCGCGAGTCAGGCATCAGCCCTGAGCGAATCGTGATCGAGTTGACCGAACAAAGCACGATTCGTGACATCGACAGCTTGTTGCAGGTGCTTACGACTTTGCGTACCGCTGGTGCGCAATTCGCACTTGATGACTATGGTACCGCCAACGCCAGCATGAATCTGTGGGTGCAATTGCAACCGGACATTGTGAAAATCGACCGGTTCTTCATCCATAACATCGCGAGCAATCTTCTTAAGCTCGAAGCTGTTCGTGCCATACAGCACTTCGCACACGCGAGCGGCGCCAAATTGGTTGCAGAGGGAATCGAAAACGAAGCGGACCTGATCGTCGTGCGCGACTTGGGGATTGCTTGCGGCCAAGGCTATTTCTTCGGTCGACCCACCGCGCAACCGGCTCGCATGGTGGCGGACGAGGTCCGCCTGGCGATTCGCGCGGGCCACATCGCGGTTTCTTGTGATAGATCACGCTCATGTCGAATCCCGTGGTGAGCCGCACAATCTCAGGCCCTACGCAACAGACGGTTTGTCAAGCCGATCCAATCCAGCAAAATCTTTCGGCAAAGCCGGTTCATGCCATTTTGGCATTACTGACATGATGCTATGTCGCTCGCAATTAGCGAGAGAATAAACAAAACGATGTCGCTCCGGTCTCCGATATGACGAGCTGGATGACAGCCGTTTCGTGTTCGCGTCTCTTGCCTGAGCCATTTCTGGGCTGAACGTGGCACCGTCTAACTCTGGTCGATATAGGAAACACCATGGTCAAAGCAGTTCGTTTCGATAAGACAGGCGGCCCCGAGGTGATGAAGTGGGTCGATGTCGAGGTAGGCGAGCCGGGTAACTGCGAGATCCGCATCAAGCAGCATGCGGTCGGTCTCAATTACATCGACGTGTACGTCCGCACCGGTTCGTACCCGTTGCCGCTGCCGGGCGGCCTCGGCATGGAAGCGGCGGGTGAGATCACGGCGGTGGGCGCCGGCGTGACAGGTCTGAAGATTGGCGACCGGGTTGCGTATGTGGCGCGCCCTCCAGGCGCTTATGCTCAAGAACGGGTGCTGCCGGCCGTTCAGGTCGTCAAGCTGCCGGATGCACTGAGCTATGAGCAGGCCGCTTCAGTGATGCTGCAAGGGCTCACCGCGCAATACCTGTTGCGACGCACTTACCCTGTCAAGGCGGGTGACACGATCCTGATCCAGGCAGCTGCAGGCGGCGTTGGCCTGTTGGTGTCTCAATGGGCCAAGGCGCTGGGCGCGACGGTGATCGGCACAGTTGGCTCGGACGAAAAGGCGGAAATCGCCAGGGCACATGGTTGCGATCACGCCATCGTCTACACGCGCGAGAACTTCACCAAGCGCGTGCGCGAGATTACAAACGGCGCAGGCGTGCCCGTCGTCTATGATTCGATAGGCAAGGACACGTTTGCGGGTTCGCTCGACTGCCTCGCGCCGCTTGGCCTGTTCGTGAGCTTCGGCAATGCATCCGGTCCGCTGCCACCGATCGACTCCTCCGAATTCGTCGGACGCGGCTCGCTCTTCTTTACCCGGCCGACCTTGTTTACACACATCGCCAAGCGCAGTGACTACGAGGCGATGTCGACCGAGTTGTTTGAAGTTTTGGTGTCTGGCAAGGTCAAGACCAGCATCAACCAGCGCTACTTGCTGTCCGAAGTTGCGAAGGCACACATCGAACTTGAAAGCCGCCGCACCACCGGTTCGACCGTTCTCTTGCCGTAAGCGCGCCAAGAGGGACACCAAGGTGGAATCATCGGACCGTTCCGTCCAGCACTGAACGGTCTCTTTCAATCAAACATTTTTATGTTCCCTCGAGCACCCTCGAGCGAACGCGCCATGCCGATCGGTATAACGTTCTATTGGTCGTACATACCCTCGCCAAGGCTACACAACACGCCCTAGTTCACCTCTGACACAACCTTGGCCGCGCGCCTGCCACGCATAGCGCGCATCTAGCATCCCTTGTCGAGCCAGGGACAGGGGCATCTTTTGATTAGTGAGAAAAAAACGGGCGGTCAATTGACACCGCCCGTGGGAAGACCCGTTAAAAAAACAACATCGGGTCGCGTGGATCGGTCGACGCGCCCACCACGCCGACCGATCCACGCAGTCTATAGCGCCTGTCAACAATCTCGATATCAACGCGTGTCGAAATTTATTTTTCTTTCATCGAGCACAATGTCAGGGAGAGACGCCTGACTTGCCGCTCGACCACTCGTTCTCACCGCACGACCATGCATCCCAGCCGGATGAATCACCTCTGTCCCCGGGTAATACCTAATAACAGAACTGGATTCCTCGATAAACGACGAGACGATCTGGTAACCCTAAAATCAAGTCTACGCCTAGAGTTGAATCTCAGGATTCGCCAAGTCATCTTAACAACGATCAGACATTTGGCGACGAAATTTATATATTCTCACTCGAACGCGCTTAAGTTCGTAGCAATTTAACCTGATTTGCAACGAGCCTCTACAACTCTGACAAGATAACCGCGCTCCTTATGACAAACAATTCGCAATCCTTAACTTTTAATGGGATTATCGCGTTTACGCGATGCGAACTTGAAGGAGAAAGCAATGAGTACGATGGACCGTTCTTTGCGTTCCCTGGTCGCTAGATGGCTTGGAGCGAATCCCGCAACACTGACTCGGGTAGTCCGGTTCGGTCACATACGTCCAAATCGGCGCCGATATGTGTGCGTTGAGACATTACGGCCGACAGGCGCGTTGACAATTTATTTCTTCCTTCACGATGACGGCATGTGGAGCGTTTATCCACAGGAGATCGAGCGTCCGAGCATGAGTTTTTCGTAACGTCGATACCGGCGGCGATCGATACAGGTACGCCAAACTGCGCGCTCTCACAGTTCGCCAGCCCGCAACCAAGAACACTTTCGAAACTAAAAACGAGCAACTGGATTATCAGCCCACGCAGCTAATTTTCAGCACTTCAACGGAAATTCGGACCCAGGCGCGCCACAACGCGCCTAACCGATCTGCAGCAGCGATGCCTGGCTCTCCAGCACAGTCTGCAGTTCGTTGCAGTCCGGCCGTGTCCCCCAGTTTCGGGAGCCGACCACTGATGCGATGGCAATCCACGAATTGGGCGGAAGCCACTTCCGAACTACAGTCTCTCCCTGAAGAATCCGCAGACGCCCGGTCTGCTCGCAATAATCGGCACGCAGTTCTGTGCCGTCCAGTTGGACAGTCATGAGAGGGTGACGCGTTCGCTTCATTGATGTCTCCTTTCAAGAAAAAATCTGATGCGTGCACGGATATCCCAACAGGACCTTTCCTTCCGCACCGCCATGCCCTACGCTTCCCTTCACAGAAACCGGTCTCGAACTTCAATGTCCCCATCTCGCAGTTACCCACCTTCACACCAATCCGCTCAACGTTTTCTCATGGTGGAAACATTCGTTAAACGAAATATAAATTGTTCGGTGCAGTCGGTTTAGTAAGCTCGCACCAGCCGATCCTGTAAATCAATCGTAGATGCACGTTGGTCCTATTTCTTATCGGAACGTCCCGTCGTATATCCATGAATCCAGCTTCGTAGTCAGGATTTTCCCGAAGTCCTCTGCGTTTCGCGTGGTGCCAGTCGAAGGCTGAATGGAGGCCATAGTTGCGGGCCGATCCTGACGAGCAGGCACAATGCTTTGACCCAGGCTGTCCCGCACCCTTTGCGGAAGCCCTCAGGAACGCATACGCCAGCGCTCATCCAGGGAATCGCGCGCGTTGATGCTCCAAGCCTAGACACTATCCGCATCTGCCGCCCCTCCCTCTATAACCTGGTATTGGTGCATGCCACGCCACCAGATCTCTCGACGAGGAAGTGCGTAATTACAAGCGTCGTCGGACGATTGCAACACATGGAACTCCGGGAAATACCTCATGACGGAACTGGACGATCCGATACGTCACAAGACGATCCGATAAGTCTGAAATCGAACACATCCTTACACTTGCTTCACATGAGCAGTTGCCGGAAGCGCAGGAGCAGTCGGCAAGCGTTGTCCGAATGATCTAGAACACGAGAGGTCTGTTCCTTCCTCCAATAGATGAAACCAGGAGTCGACGTCATGCTCACCCCACAAGAGAACGCAATACAACTCGAAACCATCAGACCGGGATGCGTGAACGCAACCAGCCGATTTTCGCTTTTCGCTGGGTTTGCTTAAGGTTGAGAGGACGCTGACAGCATGGAGATCCAAGCCACGCTACGACCGCCGGACACCAGATTCTCCCGATGTCCACGTACGCACTCGTAATGCGAAGTGCTGATGTATGGAGTCCATCTTGATGCGTGACGAGCATCCCGCAACGCTGCTATAGCTGACGATTAAATTTCAAACAAGGAGACAAGATCGTGATTTCTCTCAAAACACCTCTTATTTCATTAGTTATACTAATTTCGACGGCAACGGCTGCACAGCCATCGTCCGCGCAGGTCGGCGATCTCAAGGATCCACAATACAAGCCGACCTCCGCACAACTGACCAAGGCTGGCGCATTCAAGAAAAGCCCTCCCTACAACGTCGTTTTGGCTATGCCTGGTCTTTTTACGACATGGTTAATCCAGGAAACCGAGGAGGTGCGCCACGAGGCAACGTTGCATCCCGAAATCGGGAAACTCACGGTGATATCGAGTGATTCGAATGCCGCCAGACAGGCTGCAGACCTCGAAGATCAGATAACGAAGGGCGTCGACGCCATCGTAGTATCGCCGGTTTCCTCGACCGCCATTAATGCGCAGATCGCCAAAGCGGCCGCGAAAGGGATTCCAGTTGTTACCTTCACGGCCACCGCCAGTTCAGACCAGGTCGCGGTCGCCGTGTTATCCGGCGGGGCTCCTGAAGGAAAGATCATGGCCGACTGGCTTGCAAAGCAACTGGGTGGCAAAGGTAGCATTTGGGCGTTTCGTGGCATCGCCGGAAACACAGAAGACACTGACCGCTACGCGGGACTCGCTCAGTCGTTGAAAGTAACCAGGTTGCCGGTCTCTGCCGAAGTCTATGCCGACTGGAACTATGCCAAGGGCAAACAGGCATGTGAAAGCCTGCTTCTTTCAGGAAAGCCGGTCGACGGCATCTGGGCCTCCGGAGGTGAGATGTCGCGAGGATGCCTGGAGGTTTTCCAGGAAGTCGGAAAAGCTCCAGTTCCTGTGACGGGTGAGGGCAACAATGGCTTTCTCAGAGCCGCCCAGAAGTCGGGGGGACCGTTTGTAGCATATATCTACCCTCCGTCCCTGGGACCGGTCGCACTTCGAGCGGCATTGTTGCTCCTTGAAGGTGACCAGATGTATCGAAGCTACTGGAGCGACGGGGGAGAAGTCATCACACGCGAGAACCTGACCAAGTATTACCGTCCCGACCTGAACGACTCCTACTGGGTGGGTTCGTTGCTTCCGGATGCAACGCTTAAGCACCTCTATCAAAACAAATAGTCTCCAACCCGGCAGGCGTCCCTCCCATGTGCATTCTGTCCCTGACACACGGAGTCAAACATGCTGTATCAAGCTGAAAAAGCCCCGCATCGGAAGGCGTGGCCACCGCTTATCGAAGGCATCGACATTTCCATGAATTTTGGAAATACGCGCGCGGTTTCTCGTGTTTCAATAGCCGGCCACGCTGGCTCCGTTCATGCCGTGACTGGCGAAAATGGTGCTGGCAAGTCGACCTTCATGAAGATTCTCGCTGGTGTGTATCGGCCGAGCGCCGGCGAATTGCGCATGCATGGCAAAACCATAACGCTGCGCAATCCACGCAGTGCCCGAGAGCATGGCATTTCCACGATATTCCAGGAATTCACTCTGCTGCCCAATCTGACTATCGCCGAAAACATTTTCATCGGACGCGAGTCTGGCAGGCGCGGATGGATCAACAGGAAGCAAATGCATGAACGTGCGAGTCGTACATTGAACTCCCTCGGCGTAGACATCGATCCTGGGACGCTCGCAGGCAGCCTTTCCGTGAGCGAACAGCAACTCGTGGAGATCGCCAAGGGCATCACGACAGATGCGTCGGTATTCATTTTTGATGAACCTACGGCAGCACTAAATGGTCCCGAGGTGAAAAAGCTTGAGACACTCATCAAGGACCTGCAGGCAAGAGGCAAATCCATCTTCTATATTAGCCACCGACTCGATGAAATCTTTCGATTGTGCGACACCGTCACCGTGCTGAAGGATGGGCAGCATGTTCTTACGACTCCTTGCAGCGAACTGGATGAACACACACTCGTCACGCTGATGGTCGGTCGCCCTATCGAGGACCTCTTCCCGCACAGGTCGTCTGGCCAGCTATCCAGTGCGTTGCGATGTGAACGCCTGAATTCCGGTCCTGGACGCAGCGCCGTGAATTTGAATCTGAACCGACGAGAGATTGTCGGACTCGTTGGACTGGAGGGACAAGGGCAGCGGGAAATCATCCGGGCCGCAGCAGGTCTCATGCAAACACCGCATGCGACGATTGAAAAATTCAATAGCGTCGGCAAAGCCCATCCAGTCGACCCGAGTGCCGGCGTGGCGCGGCGCCTCGCCCACGGGATAGCCTTCGTACCCGGCGACCGCAAAGCGGAAGGCCTGTACCTGGATCTCTCGGTTGCGGAAAACGTCGTTATAGGCACCTATCGGGATAGTGCGCTATACGGCCACGCTTCAGCCCAATCTTCGCTTGTAGAAGACGTCATTGCGCGGATCGGTCTCAAGGTAAAGCATCCAAAGCAGTCTGTCACAACCCTTTCTGGCGGGAATCAGCAAAAGGTTCTACTGGCACGAGCGCTAATCGCTGACATCGACATCCTGCTCATCGAGGAGCCAACCCGCGGCGTAGACGTAGGCGCCAAGGCAGATATCTATCGGCTACTACGCGGATTTGCCGACGAGGGTGGAGCGGTACTCGTCGGCTCCAGCGAACTGACAGAACTCATCGGGCTGTGTGACCGTATTCTTGTCGTGCGGGCAGGCACTATTGTCGCTGAAATTGATGGCACTCAAGCATCAGAAGAAACTGTCATGTCGCACGCGCTCGGCGTCTCACAGCGACAATCAACGGAGAAGACGCAATGAACCCATTCGGTCCCAACTCCCGCTCCGGCCTTAAACCCTACGTCGTGTCGATGCCGATCGCGCTTATCGTTGGGCTTTCCTTTGCCGCCACCGATTTCCTGAATCGCGGCAATCTTTCTAATCTCTCGGCCCAGATCGCACCGCTTGCAATTGCTACATTGGGCCAGTTGCTGGTCGCCCTGGTGGGCGGAATCGACCTGTCCGTTGGTTCAGTAATCAGTCTGACTACCTGCGTCGCCTCCGCTTCTGTCGGGTCAACCGCGGGTATCGCACTCGCTCTTTTATTGGGTTGTGTCATCGGTATCGCCAACGGTCTCGCGGTGTCCGTGGCCCGTATGCATCCGATTATCGCCACGCTCAGCTCCATGACGTTCGTCCAGGGACTGGCGTTGTACTGGCTCCCAACGGCCGGAGGGCTTGCTCCTCCGTTCTTACCGGCCTTCATCAACTCGACTATCGCCGGCCTGCCGGTCAGCATATTGCTGCTACTAGGCTGCGTGATCGTCGTAGGGTGGCTTCTCGCCCGTACGCGTTTTGGTCTACGCCTTTATGCGGTCGGCGCACACCCGCGCAACGCATCGCTTAACGGCGTAACGGACCGTCAGATCATCGTTGCAGCGTACGCTGCCGGAGGTCTGTTTGCCGCTTGTGCTGGTGTTGTACTTACAGGTCGAATCGGCGCTGGCGACCCCGTCATAGGAGCGCAGTTCGCACTCGCAACGATTACAGCCGTCGCGCTTGGCGGAGTCCAATTCTCCGGCGGAATCGGCAGTGCCGTGGGAGCATTTTGCGGCGTTCTCACCTTGGGCCTGATGCGCAATGGAATGAACCTTGTTGGTATCGACGCGTTCCTGCAATCTGCCGCTACTGGGGTGCTATTGCTCATTGCTATCAGCTTTCAGCGTCGAACGATCATAGGGTTTTAATACCATGCCAGCAATCACAGTCCAACAAACTCCCGATAGCCAACGCGCCGCTCGCAGACTCTATGGCTTTCTCTCTAATCAACCGCCATCCTGGTATGGCCTCGGAATTCTGCTGCTAGTGGCCTGGGCAACGCGCCCGGCCCTGCTCTCCCCGTTGCTGCTTCTTGCAATCCTGAAGCAGGGTGCGATCCTGGGTGTAGTCACCATAGGACAGTCTCTGGTGGTCCGGAGTCGTTCCATCGACCTTTCAATCAGTGGGGTCGTCGTAGTCGTCATCTGGATAGTCACCAGCGGGGCAATCCCGCTGCCGGTTCCCGCTCTGGTCTTCCTGGCGCTGCTTGCGGGGGCACTCATCGGAACCATCAACGGCCTGATCATCACTCGCCTCCGGGCGTCGGCGGTAGTCGTCACGCTCGCGATGGCCATCGTCCTAACAGGCTCCGTCGTTGCAGCGAGCCAATACCATCAACCCGGCGAAACACCCGACCTTCTGCGGATCGTGGGTTCGGGTCGCATCGGGTCGCTTCCGATCGCGGCGATTGTGTGGGTCGCAGTGCTCATCCCATTCGCCCTTAGCTTGCGCACGTGCGTGTTCGGTCGCTATCTAGACGCGGTTGGATCCAACCCGACCGCCGCAACCGTGTCCGGCATACCAAGCCTTCGCGTCATGTCGATTACCCATATCTTCTCTGGACTGACAACCGCATTGGCCGCTCTTTTGCTCGTTGGCTCAGTCTCGGTGGGCAACACGAACATCGGTCAGGACCTGGTACTTAACTCGCTGGCGGCAGTCATTCTCGGTGGCGTGAGTTTCGGCAGCGGTAAGGGACGCATGCTGGGGCCGGCTGTCGGCGCATTCATGCTTACCTACCTTTTTAGCCTGTTAATCGGTTTTGGACTCGGCGCCGCCGGTCAAGCCATGGTCCAAGGAGCAATTATTGCGCTAGCCGCACTTGTCTTCACATTTCGAAGCCGGTGATACGTCGCCTTGCGCAAAGCGACATAGCGCATGAAGTTCGACACGAAGAAGACCTGGCCGCCGCTCGCGGCCTCATTACAAGGAGACAGTAGTGAAAAGAAACACTCTTGCGGCACTGCCGCTGGCGCTCGCAATGGCAGGCGCTCATGCCCAAAGCACCGTCACGCTCTACGGCGTAATCGACGTCGGCATCGATTACGCGAACAACGTTGTCAGCGGCTCAAACGGGAACGTTGTGCCCGGCAGCGGTGGCAAGCTCACGCAGATGCAAAGCGGCGTTCCCCTCGGTAGCCGGTGGGGCCTTCTCGGCACGGAAGACCTTGGTGGTGGCAATCAGGCGATCTTTCGGCTCGAAAGCGGCTTTGACGCGGCGACGGGAGGTTTGGGCGGTGGTCTGGCGTTTTCCCGTAATGCTTATGTCGGCATCAAGTCCAATCAATACGGTCAGCTAACGTTTGGCAAGCAATGGGATGCATCCGTCGACATCGTCGAGCCGTTCACGCTGAACGGCCAGTATGGCGGCTGGTACTTCGCACACCCGAACGATATGGACAATCTAGACAACGGATTCCCAATCAACAACTCGGTCAAGTATGTGAGCCCCAATCTCGTGGGTTTTACGTTCGAGGGTCACTACTCGTTCGGGGGTGTTGCCGGCCAGTTCTCCAATAACTCTTCGTACAGTGCGGCCGCGGGTTACTCGCATGGCACGTTCAGTGCGGGCGTCAGCTACCTTCGCATCAACGATCCGATCACGGCGGTCGCCGGCTATGGCAGCGGCGGCGGCTACGTCAACACGATCTACGGCGACGCACTCGCGAACGCGCGTTATCAGGGTGCTCTGTCGGCCGGCGCCGCCTACGTGCTTGGTTCGCTCAAGGTCGGGGCCGACTATTCGAACGTCGATTTTGCCGCGGGCCCTGGAGGACATGACCTGCACTTCCAAAACTATGAGGTATCGGGTATCTACTCGGTCAACTCCGCGTTGATCATCGGGGCTGGATATACATTCACGACCGGCCTCGAGCATGCAACCGACACGTCGCCGAAGTACCACCAGGTTAACCTGATTGCGCAATACAGTCTCTCGAAGCGCACGTCCGTCTACGTAATGGGAATCTACCAACACGCCGCTGGGGCCGCCCAATACGCGCAGATAACGTCCTTCAACCCATCCAGCACGCAAAACCAGGTTGTCACTCGCGTCGGCATCACACACTCATTTTGAAGGTGGCGCCGCGGCAACGTGGTCCGTTTCGTGCCCGCAGTTGTCGCCGCGTCACCCTCAACTTGCCACCAACGCGACAACACTACTATGAATGGGAACGGTCGGAGTGTGCCTTTTCCGGTTGCCGGCGGTTCGCCCCGCGCTTTGCAGAACAACCGCCGTCTCCGACCGGTTTCGAACGCTTTCAGTACGCCGGAATCCGCCGTTACAGCACCAGCCAGCCTCCACTAATTTGCAGCGAAATTGAACTGACATACCGGCTCTCGTCTGAGGCCAGGTAGACCGCCCCCATCGCAACGTCGTGTGGCGTCCCAAGCGCACCGAGCGGAATGAGCGCCGTGAACGTGGCTCGTGCTGCTTCCGGGTCCGAAAACTCGCCACGACGCGCAGCACCCTTTAAAATCGAATCCATCATGCCGCCGTCACCCGTCTCAATCTGGCCCGGCATGATGCTGTTGCAGCGAATGCCGAACGGAGCGCCGTGCGCCGCTACAGACCAACTAAGGTGGCGAACCGCTGCTTTGCTCACACCATATGCGACCTCAAACGGCGTTGCGAGTACTGCGGCAATCGAGGAGATGTTGACGATGGACCCTCCGCCCGCACGCTTCATTGCAGGAATTACGCTACGGCACCCAAGCATCACCGACTCGACGTTGACCAGTTGGATGCGACGGAATTCGTCGACCTGCGTGGTCTCCGGGTTTACGTTCTCCGTGGACCCCAGAATGCCTGCATTGTTCACAAGAACATCGATGCGACCATGCTTCTTTTCGATTTCATCGATGACCTGCGTCCATTGCTCCTCGCTCGTGACATCCTGAACCACCGACGAACACCCGATTTCTTCAGCGGATTCATCCAACAGACGCTCGCTGATATCCGAAATGATGACCGTTGCGCCCTCGTCCTTGAAGGCCTTGGCTGTCGCATGTCCAATCGCTCCTCCCCCGCCGGTAACCAGACACACCTTGTTCGAAAGCCTGTTCATAACATATCTCCATTTAAGTATCGTTAGCGTCCAGAGCCGTAAGCGGCACCAAGACGCGAAGGTGACTACGTAATTCCTTCTCAAGACCCACGTGTTTGCTGGCCAGCTCGCCGGTAATGGCGAGCGGACCTAACCCAAAAACAAGACAAAGTCCAATGGACCAGTTAGCGACGATGTAAGCGAAGCTCAGCCCTCATTCATGCTCGAGAAAGCTCACATCTTGCGTGTTGACTTCACTCAGGGATGTCTCTTTCGTTCGAATGTCCGTTACCTGAGATTCGGATTGAGGCGTCCCGCGTTTTCTCATCGCAGCGCGGAAAACGTAGTGGGCGTCAATGTTTTCGCCGAGAACGATTCGACGATCGGGCCGTCACGCTCGGAACTCAGCTTCGCTTCCAGCCAGCGTGGGTCTTTCAGAAACGCCCCCATCTTTTCGGCGCGTTCGGCCTCGCTGTTCCACTTCAGCAGATAAATCAGTTCGGACTTACTGTCTGCTTCGGTGGTCCAGAATCCGATTGTCTGGATGCCCAGTTCATGAAAGATACCCAGTACCGGATGTTCGAATCGTTCCGCGACAGCGTGGAGCCGACCGGGCGTACAGATATAGGTGCGCAGTTCGTAGAACATCTCAATCAACCTCCCTTCTTCATGTGGAAAACACATTTGGATAACTAATTTTATTACGACTGTCAGTGCAGGGATTTTCGCCTTCCTGACTCCACTCTAACGCGGCGTCTACGATCGACGTCCGCCATTGCGAATCAATTACAGATGGGCTGCCACCACTTCGTCCGCTTCAAACGGATGGGCTACACAGAATCTTTCGCAATAGTCATTTCCTAAATAGTCCTATGTAAGTTGTGGTGATTGATGCATCAAACATCCATCGTCGTTAGCTACTTTTCCGTGGATGCCCCCCTGTTTCGACTGAGCCGAGCGGCAAGTCACCGCAAAGCCACTCGGTACATTTACATGGCGACAATGCCTCAGCCTACTGCTAACCCTCCATCGGCTACCACTACCTGACCGGTCGTGAAGCCGCCTCGCATCAGATAGAGGTAAGCTTCGGCGACTTCATGAGGTTCACCGGCATGCTTAACGAGCAGACTCTGTTCCGCACTTTGGAATATCGCTTCACGGGCGGCCTCGGGAAAGGTATTCCAAAGTTCAGTCTTGACCGTTCCTGGGCAAACT
The DNA here is from genome assembly GCF_050436285.1 of Paraburkholderia sp. GAS82. Classification (NCBI taxonomy): domain Bacteria; kingdom Pseudomonadati; phylum Pseudomonadota; class Betaproteobacteria; order Burkholderiales; family Burkholderiaceae; genus Paraburkholderia; species Paraburkholderia sp. GAS82. Next base: position 40,774 of record NZ_JBNDLX010000019.1, on the reverse strand, counting down.
ACATTGACCCGCAGCGGCGCCAGTTCTACTGAAAGGGCACGCGCGAGCGCTTCAACCGCCCCACAGACGCTCGAAACCACCGACATGCTCTTAAGAGGGCGTTGCGATGTCATCCCCGAAGTAAGGACGATCGAGCCACCCTCGCGAATTTTTCCTGCACCGTATTTTGTGGCCAGAAAGGCGCCCCAGTAGCGAACTCCAAAAAACCTTTGCGCTTCCTCAAAGCTCATGTCTTTCTGATTGACCGCTCGCAAAGGATCGCCGGCGGTATACACGAGGTGATCATATGCTCCGATCTTTTCAAAGTATGACTTGATGCTGTCCTCATCCAGCAGGTTGATCACGTGCCCTTCAGCACTCGAGGGGAGTTTGTCCTTCGCCTGCTCTATCTGCGCCTGACTATTAGATGCAATGACCACGAGTGCACCTTCATCTGCCGCTGCTTTCGCCGTCGCGAAACCGAGTCCCGACGATCCACCGAGAATCACAATCCGTTTATCTTTAAGCGACACCGTTTCCTCCGATACGTTAGAAAAACTCCAGTCTGACTTTTTGAATCATTGCCATCACAATAGATTTGTCCATTCCACATTGCTCCGCACTGTGACGTCAGGCTCCATTACTCTTCGCTTGAGGCTGGCAACAACCGATGGGTTATCGTCTGGTCCCGACTGGAACCGGAGCCGCGCTCGTTCATATCTGCCCCAAAGGTCCCGAGTTGTACCAGCCGCCGGTATGCGGCCAACCTGACACCACCTCCCAGTTTCATCTAGTAGAAGACGTCACTTCCCTCGGTCTTCGTACTTCGCTTAGATCACATCCGCCCGTGAGCCCTGCGAAGCAACTTTAGGTGTGTAATTGACTACTGGCTTATCGTATCGTCTCATGGCGTATCGAAGAATCCAGTTGCGTGATCAGGTCTTTCCCGAGGTCCTTTGCAATTCGAACGCTCCGTGGTGCTGCCAGCGATCTTTCAGAGGTATTGGCAGATTGAGGGCGATGCGACGACAATCGCGGGGAAGCAACAACCCACGTTGTCACGGCGCACGCCGGATATCGGGTATCGGAAGGCGCATGATGCTAAGGCGGTGCGCTGGCCTGTCACGAGGAGATCAGGTAGGCGCCGAACGATCTATGGATGGCGCGCAGAGCTTTGCGCAAAAACCTGAAAATGCAAAAAAAATCGAGGCCGCCAGTCTCAACCAGCGACCTCCGGCACAGAAAACGAGGCGATCAATGTACGGAATGCTCTCAACGTTGATACCGCCGCTGAGGTTAAGGCGGCCAGATCAGCGCGCCGTAGAGGGTTGTGTTGAGGTCTGGGTCAGCGCAAGTGCATCGCAACGATCACCCCCACAGGCTTCCCACCCTCCGCCGAGTGACTTGTACAGTGCCACAGCGCGTACGTTAATATCCGACTCGGCCTGCGCCAGATCATCCCCCGCAGCGAGCTCTACCCGCTCGGCATCGAGCAGTTCCAGAAAACCTGTCGATCCCTCCCGGTAGCGGACGCGCGCGAGATCAGCTGCGCGGTGACTCTGCGAAAACTGATCGATCAGTTTGCCGACCCGAGCATGAGTTTCGTTGTAAGACGTGAGCGCGCTGTCAACGTCCTCGATAGCGAGAAGAATGCTTTGCTCGTAAGCGGCTTGCGCAGCGTCCGAGCGGGCTTGCGCCGCATGAAGGTTTGCACGCACGCGCTGTACATTCAAACCATCCCAGGTAATACCCGGCATGATCGACCATGCCTGCGAACCCGCCGTCAAGAAATCCGTGCCCTGGCTCGAGAGAAAGCCGAGAAATCCGACCAGTGAAACATGCGGATAGAAGTCGGCCTCCGCAACGCCGATACGCGCGGTCGATGCCGCCAGTCGACGCTCCGCTTCCTGCACGTCAGGTCGACGCGCAAGCACATCGCCTATTGACCCCATGGGTAGGCTCACGGCGATTGGCTCGGAAGTGCGCGGCGACAAATCGACGTCAAGTTCGCCGGGGCGCTTGCCAAGCAGCACCGCAAGCCGGAACTGTGCGGTCTGCTCGTCTATCCTGAGATTGGGCAACTGCGCCTCCACTGCACTCAACCGAGCGCCCGCGCTTGCGACATCCTGCTCCGAGCCCGTGCCAACATTCGCCTGCGCCTGCACGAGACGCAGCGTCTCCTGGAGCGTCTTGATGTCGTTCTGGACAATGGCGATTCGTGCCTGTGAACCGCGCATCATGAAGTAATTACGGGCCACTTCGCCAATGACGGAAACCTGGGCGCCGCGCAATGCCGCCCGCCGTGCATCGCGTTCATCCTTCGACGATTCCACTTCGCGTCGGATGCCACCGAACAGATCAAGTTCCCAACTGGCATCGAACCCAGCGCGATACTCGTCGTAGCTAACCTGGTCCGTGGTTATTCCCGGATACTGACCATAGGTGCGCGCAAAACTGGTCCCAGCCGAAACGGTTGGAATCTCCGCCGACTCCGCGCCGCTTACGAAGGCCCGCGACTCACGGAGGCGTGCCTGTGCAACGCGTAGATCGAGGTTATCGAGCGCCGCCATCTGTATAAGGGCATCAAGCGTCGGATCTCCAAACTGCTTCCACCATTGTGCCTGGAAGCTCCCGTTGTTCTCACGCATCGGATCGACGTTGAGCAGCTTCGGTACCGCTGGGGCGGCGGCGTGGTAATCGGGCCCGACGGACACGCACCCAGCGAGCGCCAGCGCAGACAGGATTGCTGCAACAGCCGAGAAAGGATTCAGCCTATTCATTTCAGTGCTCCCCGAGAACCGGCGCGCTTTGGATAGCCTTACTGCGGCGCGCCTCACGCCGTTCCACGAACCCGCGTACCAACACATAGAAAAGAGGCGTGTACACCAATCCGAACGCCGTCACGCCTAACATCCCAGCGAACACCGCCACACCGATCGCGTGTCGCATCTCCGCCCCCGCGCCGTGAGCCAACACCAGTGGAACAACACCCATGATGAATGCCACCGATGTCATCAGGATCGGCCTCAGACGCAGGTGCGCTGCCTGAAGGACTGCCTGCTTGCGATCCATACCGCGTCCTTGTGCGTCGCGTGCAAATTCCACGATAAGAATTGCGTTCTTGCACGCGAGGCCTACCAGCACGATCAAACCGATCTGCGTGAATATATTGTTGTCGCCATGTGTGAGCCACACGCCACCAATAGCTGACAAAAGTACCATCGGTACAATCAGGATGACCGCCAGCGGGAGCGAAACACTCTCATACAGGGAGGCGAGCACGAGGAACACCAGCAGCACGGACAAAGGAAATACGAGTACAGCCGTATTACCCGCAAGGATCTGCTGGTACGTCAGATCGGTCCATTCGAACGTCATCCCTCTCGGCAGATTCTCGCGCGCAATGCGCTCCATCGCTTCCTGTGCCTGTCCGGTGCTGTAACCCGGCGCGGCGCCGCCGTTGATTTCCGCCGTGGGATAACCGTTGTAGTGCATCGAACGCTCCGTCCCGACGGTGCGCTGCACTGACACGAACGAGCCTAGTGGCACCATGACCCCCGAAGAGTTACGGACCTTCAGTTGCCCGATGTTGTCAAGCGTGCGCCTGAAGTCCGGTTCAGCGGAGAGATTCACCTGGTACGTGCGACCGAAGCGGTTAAAGTCATTCACGTAGAAGGTGCCCGTGAACGCCTGAAGCGTGTCGGCGACGTCGGTCATGTCGAGACCCTCAAGCTTCGCCTTCTCGCGGTCTATGTCCACGCGGACTTGCGGTACGCGTGCGTCGAAGCTCGAATAGAGCGGGCTCAATGCGGGCTCTTTCGCGCCTAGCGCAATGAGTTTATCAATCTGGCGTTGCATTTCCATCGAACCATAGCCAGCACGGTCTTCAATCTGCATCCGGAACCCGCCCGTCTCGCCCATGCCGTCCACCGGCGGCGCGGGCACGACGCCAATGCTGGCGCCAGAGATAGCCGCATACTTCTTGTTCAACGCAGCAATGATCGCGTCGGCCGACAGCGACGGATCCCTCCGTTCCTCAAACGGCTTGAGAAGAAGGAAGATCACACCCGAATCGCTGCTATTCGTGAGGCCATTGATCGACAGACCCGGAAATGACGCGGAGCGCCAGACGCCAGGCTGATGAGCTGCGATGTCAGTCATCTCGCGCACGACGCCTTCCGTGCGGTCGAGTGACGCGCCGCTCGGTAACTGGACAAATGCGAGAATGAGTTGCTTGTCGAGCGTCGGCACGAAACCAGTCGGTACTCGCATAAAGCCGACCGCCGCGAGCACAATCAGACCGCCATACACCACAAGCGCAACCGACGAACGGCCCAACACCCGACTCACACCGCCGACGTAACGACCCGCGCCAGTCACGAACAGCCGGTTGAAGGGTCTGAATAACCAGCCGAACAGGCGGTCGATCCATACTGTCAGCGCATCTTTAGGCGCGTCGTGAGACTTGAGCAGTATTGCGGCAAGCGCCGGGCTCAGCGTCAGGGAGTTGAACGCGGAGATCACCGTCGAGATTGCGATCGTTAGCGCGAACTGGCGATAGAACGCGCCGGTGAGCCCACTGATAAAAGCAGCCGGTATGAACACTGCACACAGTACCAGTGCCGTGGCAACGATTGGGCTAGTGACTTCCCGCATCGCACGTCGGCTCGCCTCCTTCGGACTCTGTCCCAGCTCGATATGCCGCTCAACGTTTTCAACCACGACGATTGCGTCGTCGACAACAATTCCGATCGCCAGCACGAGCCCGAACAACGACAGCGTATTGAGCGAGAAGCCGACTGCATCCATAACAGCGAACGTGCCGATCAGCGACACGGGCACCGCAATAAGTGGAATGATCGATGCACGCCACGTCTGCAGGAAAAGAATAACGACCAGCACCACAAGCGCAATTGCATCGAAAAGCGTATGAACGACCGCTTCGATGGACGCCCGCTCGAACTGCGTATCGTCGCGGATGATTCGAAAGTCCAGACCCTCCGGAAAATTCGCCTTCAGGCGTTTCATTGTCGTCATGACCTCGTTCGACGTCTGGATCGCGTTGCTGCCTGGGCGCTGGAACAACACAATACCAACAGCCGGATCGTTGTTCAGCAGGCTACGCTGCGCGTACAGGTCCGCGCCGAGTTCGACGCGCGCGACATCGCCAAGATGCACGACACCCGTGTCGCCACTGCTGCGCAAAATAATTCGGCGGAACTGGTCTTCGGAAACGAGACGCCCCTGAGTATTCACATTCAATTGAAATGCGTCGTCCGTATGCATCGGGGGAGCGCCAAGCGTGCCTGCTGCCACCTCAACGTTCTGTTCCCGAATCGCCTTTATAACGTCAGGTGCCGTCAGTCCGCGTTGTGCCATACGTTGCGGATCCAGCCACACGCGCATGCTGTATTCACCCGCACCGAAGATCTGCACGTCACCGACGCCATCGAGACGAGACAATTCATCGCGAATGTGTGTGCGGGCGTAGTTCGAGAGATAGAGACCATCATAGCGATGGTTCGTCGACACCAGATGCACTACCAGTGTGACCTCCGGCGAACTCTTCTGGGTCGTCACGCCGAGGCGCTGAACCTCATCGGGCAGGCGCGATAACACCTGCGCCACCCGGTTCTGCACTTGAACCTGCGCCGTATCGAGGTTGGTGCCGAGTGCGAAGGTAACTGTCAGCGCAAGCCGTCCGTCACTCGTCGCCTGCGACGATGTGTACAGCATGTGTTCGACGCCGTTGATCTGCTCCTCAAGAGGTGTGGCCACGGTCTGCACAATCGTCTCGGGACTTGCCCCCGGGTAGTTCGCCTGCACGACAACAGTCGGCGGTACGATGTCCGGATATTGACTGACTGGCAGCATCACTAGCGCAATGGCACCAGCGATCACGAACAGAACCGACAAAACACCAGCGAAGATCGGTCGGTCGATAAAATAATTAGCTATACCTTTCATGACTTGAGTCTCGATGAAGCGGCTATCGTGCAGCCAGTGCGGTTGTGCCAGATCCGGCAACCGGTCTGGTTACACTTGCGAGCTCAGCCTTTTGGCGGTCGTTGAGCTGCGCATCCATTGAGACGGTGATCGGCAGTACCACCATGCCCGGTTGAACATGTTGCAGGCCATCAACGACCACCCGCTCGCCTGGCTGAATACCGCTTTCGACGACGCGCAAGCCGGCAAAGACCGGACCTGTCGACACCTTGCGGTAGATGATCTTGCTATCTGGCCCGACCACGTAAACAAACTGATCCCCCAGATCAGTTCCCACTGCCGTGTCCCTCAGGAGGATGCGCGGCACCGGATGGCTCTCCTGAAGGCGGATCTGTGCATAGAGTCCTGGCGTGTACGCACCTTGCGCGTTGGGAAATACAGCTCGAAGGCGAATGGTTCCCGAACCAGAGTCGAGTTGATTGTCAACGAAATCCAGATGACCGACGTGCGTGAAGTCGTGCTCGTCCGCGAGGGCCATTGCAACTTCGGGCACGCTATGACCGTCATCGCGAAAATGCTGGAGCGTAAGGTAGCTCTGTTCGTCGACGTCGAAATATCCGTAGATGGGGTCGACGCTGACGACGCGGGTCAGGACCGCATCTGGCGTGACCAGGTTGCCGGCAGTGATCATCGCATAGCTGACCTTCCCGTCGATCGGCGCACGCACGTCTGTGAAGCTGAGATTCAGTTGCGCCGCGTCGAGCTGGGCGCCGGTCGCAAGCGCCTTCGAATGCGATGTGCTTGCCGCGGTGTCAAGTTGCTCCGACGCTTCGCGCGAAATGGCACTCTGCATCAGCAATCGCTTACCTCGATCCGAATCGGACCGGGCTTGCACCGCCTCCGCCTGAGCTTGCGCGAGTTCCGCTGTCAGACGGTCTACCTCGGCGCGATAAGGTCGCGGATCGATCCGGAACAGTACGTCGCCCTTGTGTACCCGGGTGCCCTCCTTGAACAGCACCTCATCCACGTATCCGCTCACTCGTGGTCGTACGTCAATCGTGTCGACGGCCTGTAATCTGCCGGTGAATACCTGACGGTCATCCACCTGAAACGTACGGGCCTGCGCTACTGTCACCTGAGGTGCTGGCGCGGCGTTCACCGAATCGGCCGAAGCGGATGCATGCGTTTTAAGCAGCAGACTACTGCCCACGACGACCGCCAGCGTCATTATCTGGAGTACGATTCGCTTTCGTTTAAAGAATTGTGTCGTTGGTTGAGACATTACTTGACCCTCGTCGATTTGAAAGTATCGCTACTTCGTTTGCCTGATCCTCGGTTCCTGAGACACTGCCCCGCTGCGCCCCGGTCACCCCGTCCTGTACCTGATGCGTGTAAAGTTTTTCGCTCACATCGAAGTAAAAAAAAGCGATTGAATGCCATCACGACATCACACGCATTCTGGCCCAGCAAGTCCGCTTTTCCGACAGCAAAGATGGCATCTTTCAGATGCAGTTTCGTCATGGCAGCGCCGATGCGCGTCACAAGCCCATGTGCATCTCGTGCGAAATCAAAATAAAGACGGACGACCGACACGAAAGCTACGCTCGCCTGTCGTCTGGCGAACCGCTCAATGTTTCTGTACAGTCTCTGGCTGAAGAGTCACTTCCGATACGCCACGACGTTTATCATTGCGATCTTCAACATCGATACGGCATTCGCTGCGAATGGTATTCGCGTCATCACACCTGGCACCAACGAAGACACCTTCTCGGGATTTAGAATAACAGCGCGAACGTCACATCCGTTCACTAGAGTCGATCGGGCGCCACCGCCTCTTACCTAGTTGACGACTCCAACAACCGAGAACATAAAGGATCCTATATTGCTAGAGCCGAATCAAATACGGTGTCTAATCATTCTCGTTCTTCTTGCATCAAATTAGGACCCCCGTTTCGTCATGTCTTTAATAACGGTATGGCATAGCTAACCTCGAACGTGACTTTTTCGAGGTTCAATTTCGACATTTCGCGCAGGCGAGCAAAGAAACGTCTCACGTCAATTTTGGGTCTGTCACGATCGTTGCCCTTTCCGAAATTCCGTCACTACGCTAGTTGCCACAGTCGCTCCCGCAGTTCTATCCGAAGAGCATCTGGTATTCCCATGCCTTCCTCTGAATGGAAACGGAACGGCACACCCTCCAAAGACGCGCCGTCGGTCAACCCCTGGCATTGTCACGTTATCGAACGGCACGCTCTCGAACACACTGTGTATAAAGACGCCGACTCTAATCAGAGTATCGCTACAGCACCGGAGCGCGCGTCACGCTTTCCCACGCCTGGAATGCCTCGGCGCGAAGAGGCCGCTTCTTTTTGCGTCGGTGTGGTAACGGCAATGCAGGAAGGGATTGGTGAACTGACCGCGTACCGAAGTTAGTGTCCGGTCCTTCATACGACGAACAAGTGGAGATAATAAGTCTGCCAATCTCAAGGCGAACGCAAGCACGGTCACACAAAGGAATGACCACGTAGGCTGCCTCTCTCGCGCTGACGCGCTACTACAGATGGAGAGCGTCAAGCCGCGCTTGCGCGATCTCGTCTGGGTATTGGCGCTGGTACGCGTCGAACAACTGTAAACACAGCTGGGCGAGTGAAGCAAGTCCCAAGGCCTGCTCCGCGTACTCAACCTCGCCCGCGCTTAATACGTCATCGAGAACGGGAGCGAGACGGCGCAGTTGCAAAAACTTGGCGGACTCTAGCTTCATGCTAAACCTCGTGCGGCCTGATATTGGAGCACACGACTGCAGTGGCAACACCCTGGCAATGCTTCACCAGTAAGCGCGAATCGCCCCTCCCCACAGCGTCTCAAGCGATTGCGCGGTGCGTGGCCAGCTCGCTGGCCAGAATCATGGCGTCGCCGTTGAGTGGCCTCGATGGTCCGCGGCCTCGGGGTCGATAGACGCAATCGCCGCGGCCAATACGTTTGCCAGACAAGGCACAACGCCCGGACGAGCGAGCGCGGCACGGCACCCAGACCTGCTCCTCGTAGTTGCAAAGCGTCGGATCGTGCCAGCACAGGGAGAAGCGCGAATTGGACAATGCCTCCACAACCCTTACCGTATAAGGCCGCACTTCCCCGCGGTCGCTCTTGCGTGGAAGGCGCTGGCCGCCATCGGACCAGGAACGCCTAGACAAATGCGGAGGCTGTCGCTTCGGATCTGGCGGTGAAGAAAACTCACGGATGGTTGCGAGCATCGAAGTCCAAGGGTCCGCTGAAGTATGACCGGCTGGCCGATGCGATGATAGGAGGTCGGCCGTTAGCAGCATGGGGCCAATAGACGCATGGTAAGAATCATTGTTTAAGAATGTCTCAAGGGGCGAATCGCACTCAGCGTTCAACATCGCGTTCCTCTCTTTAGCGACGAGTGAAGATCAATCAAATTTAGCAGTACGGTCGAATGACCACTAACTTACGGCTACTGGACACATATTGAGATGACTCTTCGAAGAAGTTAAACGCTCAAACGGGGTGGGCGGCAGTTCCGCAGCAATGTTGGCCCAAGCCGCGCCGCACGCTTTGCGCTGTCGTAACGGTGTGTGGCCTCAATGTGAGAAGAGTAGCTCTTGCGGAAGAGCGAATCTATTCCCCGGTAGGATATTCTGACGCCGCATTGAGGTAAGTCGCATATACGAGGGTATAAGCGCGGCAAGGAAGCTTCATGCGCGGCGCCGATCTGCGCAAAGACGAGACTGCCGCAGAGTTGGTTCGATTCGCATATACGTTCGTATCATGTCGCCGCACATGGTTATAAGCTAATCTGCAGATGAAAAAGAGATGGACTGCACCGGCCTCACGCCGTCCCTTAAAACGAGAGGTCGAGAGGGCATTTTGCAAATTTCGCCTGTTGTTTCGATTGTCGATGATGACCAAGCGGTTCGTCATGCCCTGGACAGCCTGATCCGGTCGCTGGGTTGGCAGGTGCGCATGTATAAGTCGGCGGAGGAATTTTTTTCGTCAGGGGAGGCTGCTCACACCGCCTGCCTGATTTCCGATGTTTTGATGCCAGGAATGTCCGGTATCGAGATGTATAAGCACCTTCGTGCTCAGGGGCATAATCCACCGACCATATTTATCACCGCCTGTCCGAGCTCACCTCTACGGGCGCAAGTCGTGAGTGCCGGCGCACTCGTGTTGCTGCCGAAACCTTATGACACAGCCACTTTGACTCACTGGCTCTCGGTAGCACTTTGTAGTCCTTAGCGATGGAACGGCGCTGAGAAGAAGTCCGAATTACCTGACACGATGACGCTCAATGATGATCGCCGCGAGGCAGAGAGGGCCCTATACCGAGCGATTCGGCCTTGCGGACCAGATCCGGCATCGAGCACGCGTTCATTTTACGCATGACGTGTCCACGGTGAACCTTAACCGTGATCGCACTCAGGTTCATCTCATAGGCAATCTGCTTGTTCAGAAGACCGGAAAGCACAAAGCCCATCACTTCTTTCTCGCGCGGCGAAAGGGACTGGTATAACGCACGCAGATCGGCCAGCGCGGCTTCTGCCGCAAGCCGCTCGTTGTCTCGCGCCAGAGCCTGAGCAACGGCGTCGAGCATGTCCTGGTCCTTAAACGGTTTCGCAAAGAAGTCCTGCGCGCCGGCCTTCATTGCCTTCACGCCCATCTCGATGTCTCCGTGACCGGTCATGAATACAACGGGAATACGCATGCCGCGATTCACGATATCTTCGTGAATCGCCATGCCGCTCTTTCCGCGGAGTCGCACGTCGAGGATGAGGCAACTTGGTCCGGCGGCAGGCGGGCACCGTAGAAATTCGTCCGGGGATTCGAACGCTTCGACCCGCAGGCCGACTGAGCGCATAAGGGTGCTAAGGGAAAGCCGGATTCCCTTGTCATCATCGACGATGTAGACGACGGAGCCTTCGGTTGCTGCGGTTTCGGCTGTTTTACGGGAGTTCGTTCCAGTAGTCATTCGGCCACCTCGCGAAACCGGAACGCGGCCGCGTCCCGTTGGCATGCAATTATTCTACGCCCCCGAGCGAAGCAGGTACCACTTCTACTCTCCCCCCCCAGCAGGCAACGTGAACTGAAAGACAGCCCCTCGCGGTTCATTCTTGCAAGCCCACAACCGCCCCCCGTGCGTCTCGACGATTGAACGGCAGATCGACAGGCCCATGCCTAGGCCATTCTCCTTCGTCGTGTAGAACGGATCGAAGACGCGACTGAACTCATCTGGAGGGAGCCCCGGACCAGAATCCCGCACGACGATAGACACGCCATCCGATAAATCTGCAGTTGTGCTGATCAGTAGCTCACGGGGACCCGTGCTCGTTGAGCCCATCGCCTCAAGGGCGTTGACGATCAGGTTGAGCATCACCTGTTGCAACTGAACGCGATCACCCAGGACGAGAGGCAAGGCATCGCCGAGTGCCGTCAGCACTGAGACGTCGTACTTCGCCGCTTCGCCCCGCGTCAGTTCGATCACCTCGACGACCGCCTCGTTAATGTCTACTCGGTCCTTGCGTGGAGGCGCTTTTCTGACCAGGTCGCGAATCCCGCTAATGATGCCGCCAGCGCGTGTTGCCTCATAGACGATGCCATCGAGCGCCTGCCTGACCTCATTAAGGTTAGCGGGCCTCGCGTCCAGCCAGCGCGAGGCGGCCGAAGCATAGGTCGCTACCGCAGTGATCGGCTGCCTGACCTCATGGGCAATCGAGGCTGTGAGCTGCCCCATCGTCGCGGCCCGGTTAGAGTGCGCGAGCGCCATCTGCACTTCACGGTAGCGCTCCTCGCTCTCCCGCACTTCGGCTTCCGCCCGCTTGCACACGGTCAAATCAAGTGCGAAACCGACACCTTGGTGCTGCCCTACTTCGAACGTCGCCACGCCGATCAGCACGGGCGCACGGCTGCCATCCTTTCTGAAATATTCCTTCTCAAAGGGCTGTAATGTCCCTGTCGTCGTGAGCTCCGCGATTCGCTGGTTGTCGCGCTCGAGCCACTCGGGTGGGGTCATGTCGGTCCAGCACATCCGTCCCGACTCGAGGTCCTCGCGGTCGTATCCCACGATCCGGAGAAACGCTTCATTGGCCTCGAGAATCTGGCCATCGAGATGGAAAGTGAAAATACCCACAATGTTGGCCTCGACGAGACGTCGGATCCTTGCTTCGCGTTCCGCCAGATCGCGGTACAGACGAGCGTTCTCGAGGGTAATCGCGGCCTGCGAGGCCAGCAATTCGAGGACGGTTATGCGCTCAGGCGTGAACGCCTGGATGGCCAGGTTGTTCTCCAGATACAGCAAGCCGATCAATTCGGAACGGCGCATGAGAGGCAGACACAACACGGACTTCGGTTGGCGGCGGGTAAGGTATTCGTCTGCCGAAAAGGGGTTCGCTTGCGTCGCATCATCCAGCAGCACCCGCTCCTGGCAGCGCTGGACATAGTTGACGATGGAGTCCGGCAACGCCGCTTCGCGCGCGGCTGACTCCGGCGGGGCCGAGCCGTGCGACACGTCGCCCAAGTGCCGCCGGACGTGAACGGTCTGCTGCGCGAGGCTCGCTTCGGCCACGAGTGCCAAGCTGGCATTGTGGGCTAGCAACAGCCGGCCGGTTTGCGCGCCGGCACTTTCGAGCAGGATGTGCATTAGCGTGTCGACAAGATCGTCAAGCACGATATGGCTAGATATGGCCTGCGAGGCTTTGGCGACCGACAGCAGATCGAGTTGCACCACATTGCCAACAGGCGTGGCGAGCCGAGACGTTGCTACTTCGCGTATTGGCGATATGCGCGCGTCGAGCTGCCTGACTTTGCCGTGTGCGCCCCAGCGCTCAAAACAGCTGCGCGCTTCGTTCAGATGGGCGCGGCCGGCGCTCGCCCATCCGCGGGCACGGCAAAATCCGGCGGCCAGTTCATGAGCGATGCCTTCGTTTTGGACAAACCCTTGATCGCTGGCCGCTTGAATGGCCACTTCGTACAGACACATCGCATCGAGGTTCCGCCCTTCGATCCGGGCGATCTCAGCCGACACCAAGGCGTGCTTGTCCGCGAACGTAGGCGGATAGGTGTCAGCCCACTCGCGCAATTGCTCCCGGTGCTCGTCGAGGAGGGCGTGCCACGCGACCTGCTCGCCAGCGGACCCGTTCTCATAGAGTGCAGCCAACGTCAGCGCCGTGTAGTAAAAATAGTCAAGTGACTGAAAGAGGCCGACCAGGACCCACAATTGCGGTTGCGCCCGTTGGGCGGCGTCGAGGGCCGCTACGTAGTCGCCTGCCAGAAATCTCGCGTGCAGTTTGAAGATCCAGTACGTGCAGACCATCGAGCTCATCCGGTCGTCCGTCAGTTGCGCCTCAAACGCCGCTTCGTCGAACTGCGAGTCGCTAAACGTGGATAATTTCGCGGTATGACCCTGCATGGTCGCAATGAAGCGTTGGTTGCACACTATGGCGTCCGCCGCGTCGAGGTACCCGGCCTTGCGCACGAAGTCGAGGCTCCGCTGCGACTCGCGCCAGACCGTTTCGAGCGGATCGCCCCGCAGTAGAAGGTCGCTGGTGCAATGGAACGCACTGTAGCAAGCCGTCGTCAGATCGCCCGTCTCGGTCGCGGTGCGAAACGCTGCCCGATGGAAGTCAATCACGGTTTCGATCGGCTGGGTCCAGAAAGCAACGTGTCCCGTTGCGATATAGACTAATGCCTTATCGACAGGGAAACCGCCCTCGCCGACCAGGTCGCATGCAAGCCTGGCGAAACGGTAACCGTCGCGGTAGCGGCGAAACACCGGGCCAAGGATAAACCCGAAGCAGGCGTACGCGGACGCACCACTCGAGCCGTGCAGCAGGCTGATGTTCACCATGCGGCACAGGTGCAGGCACAACAACTGGAAATCGATAAAGTAGGCGGATTCATACAGGGTCGAGAGAAGACGCATCGCGACCTGCAGTTCCGGATCGGTCATCAGCGGCACGTCTATTAAGCTCTCGACCGGGCGACCCGCCAGGTTGCGCCAGACCGCTTCGTATTCGGCCTCGACCTGTTCCTGAGACGGGTGCGCCGGGAGATCGATGCCGAACAGGCGCAGGCAGGTGAGCACGCTGTCGACGGCCTGCCGGTTCTCCGACTTGACGATATGCAGCCGCACCTTCATATGGCAGACGGCCGCATGATCGACTCTCGACACGCATCGCCGCAATAGCTCCTCGATGAGTTGCTCAGCCTTGTCGGCGCGACCTGTCAGATACTCACACTCCGCGCGTTCGAGCCGCAGACTGAACATCAGGTCACGGTGGCTGACCCAGTTGCCGTCGTCGAGCAGGTCCATGCCGGCCGCCAGGTACACGCACGCAGACGCATAAGCTGCCGAGGACTTAGCCCGGCGCCCGGCACTCAGGTCGAGCGCCGCGATCTGCACTTTCTCATCATGCCCGGTGAGCAGGGTTGCGCCCCGATTGAACTGGTTCGCGACATCGAACACATGCTCTGCAAGTTCGTCTGCAGTCAGGTTGGCCAGCAGCACGCGACCGATGCTTAGGTGGACGCCGGCGCGCTCCGCGTCGGGAATCAGCGCGTAGGCGGCCTGCTGGATCCGATCATGCAGGAACTTGCCGGTGCCGTCGGCAAGCACAATCAGATTTTCGCGCGCCGCGGCCGCGAGGGCTTGCTCGACCTCGACCTTGACCTCCCTCACGCCTTGCCATGCAGCGAACGCCAAATTGCCGCTGACCAGCGCGACATGGCGAAGGTCGAAAGTGTTGCCGAGGCATGCCGCCAGTCGCAAGGTTTCCTGTGCCGCGACCCTCAATTGTCGCAACTTACCCACCGTCAGGTCGACGGCGTTGCCGGCAAAATTTTTAGCCCTGATCTGATCCAGGTTCCACCGCCAGGCCCGGTGTTGCGCATCGTGCCGCAGCAACCCCTCCTGGTGCAGCACATCCAGGAACTGGATAAAGAAGAACGGATTGCCCCCTGTGCGCTCGCGAACAAGCCGCGTGAGCGGTTCGCAGGCGGCAGCAGATGGTGCACGGAGCGTGTCGGCCACCAGCCGGTTCAGATCCACGACCGACAGCGGCGCGAGCTGAAGCTCGTTCACCGATGTGCCATTCTGGCGGATCCTCTCGACGCTCGTCATCAACGGGTGCGTGGCACTCACTTCGTTATCACGAAAAGCACCCACTAGCAGCAGATAGCGTGTGTCCGGGTGTGTGATCAGGTCCTCGACGAGCGTCAGGCTAGCCGGATCGATCCACTGCAGATCGTCCAGGAAGAGAACCAGAGGATGTGCCTCGCTCGCGAACCCCATGACGAATTGCCGGAACACCACGCGGAACCGGTTTTGTGCCTTGGTCGGCGGCAACGCCGACACCGGCAATTGCGCGCCGATAATCAACTCGACCTGGGGCAGCACATCGACAATAAGCTGGCCATTGGTGCCGACCGCGGCCTGGATCCGTTGCCGCCAGCCGGCGACGCGCGCTTCGCTTTCCGCCAGTAGTTGTTGCACCAGTTCGCGAAACGCCTTGATGATGGCAGCATAAGGAAAATAGCGCTGGCCCTGATCGAACTTGCCCGAAATGAAGTAACCACGGTTCGCCACAATCGGCCTGCGCAACGCCTCGACCAGCGTCGACTTGCCGATGCCGGAGTACCCGGAGACGATCGCCAGCATGGCCTCGCCGGTGGCCGCCGTCCGCTCGAAGGCGCCTAGCAGCCTCGCTGCTTCGTGGCGCCGCCCGTAGAGCTTGTGCGGGGCATGGAAACGTACCGGGATATCTTCCCTGCCGAGCGGGAACGGCTCGATCTGACCCGAGGTCCGCCATTGCACCAGACACCGATCGAGATCGGCCTTCAGGCCTTGCGCGCTTTGGTAGCGGTCTTCTGGTAGCTTGGCCAGCATCTTCATCACGATATCCGACACCGGCTGTGGCACCTCGGGCGTGATCCCCGTCGGTGGTATCGGCATACGGGCGATATGGCAATGCGTCCATTCCAGCGGGTCGTTCGCCTGAAATGGCAGCTGGCCGGTCAGCATCCGATAGAGCATTACACCCATCGAATAGCAGTCGGTCCGATAATCAACCGGACGATTCATGCGGCCCGTTTGCTCGGGGGACACGTAAGCCCAATCTCCAGCGGGGGCGGTGACCTCCCTCGTCGGGACGGTGCTGGCTTCCTTTGCCGTCGCCATACTGAAATCCACCAGTAGAACCCGGCCAGTGCCAGGCTCGACGAGGAGATTGGCGGGTCGGATATCGCGGTGGATAACCTGCGCGGCATCGATACCCGCGAACGTATCCGCCAGATGACGGCCGATACGCAGGCAAACAGGCAGGTCCATTCGCGGCGCACGACCCAAAACGGCTTCGAGCGACTCGCCGGCGAAGTCTTCGAGCACCAGCACCGGGCCGATTCGCTCATCGATTAACGTGAGCGGTTTCGCAATCCCCGCGACGTTTAAAGATTGCAGCAGGAGGTGTTCGCGTTTCAGCAGAGCGAATTGGACTGGGTCGGCGTTTTCCGCAGGCAACTTCAACAGTACCGTCGACCCATCCGCGGAGCGTCCACGGAAGAGGTCGGAGCCCGCTGTCGCGCAGACCCGCTCAAGGATCTGACAGTTCGCGATGGCCACACCCTCTCCTTTGTGACGCCAGCGACTTGCCTACACCGGTACGTTGCGTTTTCCCTTAGTGCCCGAAACACAGGCACAGAGAAACCAGTGTGAGCATCGTGAGGGGGCCAATCACCCAGGGAGGTGCATAGCCCAATCGACGCGCGGGTTCGACGTCGACGATGGTAGATTTCTGTGGAAAATTTCTGATCTGCACTAGGGTAACCGGATGACAAAAGCAACAAAAATACTATTTAAAAATTGATGCTATGCTTTTGAGGTATAGGGGAACGAGGTCCCTCATGGAATTTCGCCATTTACGATATTTTCTCGCCGTCGCCGAGCATCGCAGCGTTGCCGAGGCCGCGAGACACTTGCACGTCGTTCAGCCAGCCTTGAGCCGCCAAATCAGGGATCTGGAAGAAGAATTAGGAGCCTTTCTCTTTGTCCGCAGCATTCGAGGTGTTGAACTCACTGCGGCGGGACGACAGCTTGTCGTAGACGCAACACGCCTGCTTGATGACCTACAGATGGCGACTGAGCGGGTCTCGCGAATAGCAAGCGGTCAACTTGGCGCTCTCCGAATCGGGGTATCTGCCAGCTACAGTTGGCACCCTTCAATCTTGCGACTACTACGCGAGTTCAGAACGACTCATCCCAATATAGCCGTTACGCTTGAGCCGGTACTCGCTATGAAACAGATCGAGGAAATTGCTGATGGCAGTCTCGACGGCGGATTTCTCGCGCTTAGGGATCGAAGCGATAAAGCATTTTTTGGGCACACCATATTTGGCGGCAGGCTGATGCTCGCGGTGCCGCGCCAAAGCAATCTTGCCCGTAAGCCGCCAGCTACACTTGCCGAACTCAAAGATGAACCCTGTATCTGGTTCGCTCGCGAAAACGCACCGTCGCACTACGATTTTTGGATTGATCAGTGCCAGCGAGCGGGGTTCGTGCCGCGCCTGGTAGAAGTGGCGGTCGATACTTCCACCATCTTGGGGTTCGTCGCTGCGGGCATGGGATATTCGATTGTGCCGGATGTATCAGAGTACAGCTGCCCGCCTGATGCTCAACTGATCAGTCATCCAGACCTGTCCAGCACCTATGAAGTTGAATTCGTATGGAGCGCGGACGCTAAAAACCCCGCACTCGATCAGTTCATCCAACGTTTTAGGCCTTGATATCGCGTCCGGCGATTGCGTGTCCAGCATGCATTCGCGCCAGGTCTACGGATTCCCACTTACCTCATTTCGCTGGCCTGTGAGTCGCGCGGCAGCCGATCAGCAACGGTCGGCGAATCATCTGTGCCAGCAATACGCCCAAAAGAGTGACTCCGCCGCCGAGGAGGTGATATGCATGCAAATGCTCTCTGAACCAGCCAACCGCGATGACGGCTGTCGCGACAGGTAGCAGGTTAATAAACATACTGCAGCGGTTAGCGCCTAGATGTTTGACTCCCTGCATCCACAAATACGGCAGTACGACGGAAGCAGACATGCCTGCATATACGATCAACGGTACGCTCGCCCGATTCGGGAGCGCCGCGTGCAGCGGTAGCCGAAATTCGAAAACCAGCATGAAGCCCAGCGCGGCGATTGCCTGCAAATAGGTCGACTGCCATGACGGTAGGCCGACGTTCCAGCGTCGGAGCAACACGCCGTACAGTGCGTAAGCAAGAGCCGCAATCAGCATCAGCAGATCACCCACGTGGCCGCCGCCTGAGAGAAGCGCCGCCGGGTTTCCTGAACTGACCAGGTAGACAAGACCAACCAAGGATAGAAGGCCGCCGCATAGCATGCCCACCGTCGGGGCTTCGCGCAAAAACAGCACAGAGAGAAGCATAGTCAGAAGTGGCACAAGCGAGGTGATAACCGCCATGCTGGTCGCGGTGGTGGTTTTCGCTGCCTGATATGCCAGGCATTGAAACAGCGCCATGCCGAGAAAACCTAGAATCGCAAGTCTTGGCAATTGCGGCACGATCACGGCGCGGCTGCGCCACACCGGCTTCTGAACAAACGTGCTCATCAATGCAACAGCAAAAGCAAGTCGCCAGAACGTGATAGCCGTCGGATCGATGGCGTTGACCGCCAGCTTCGTAACCATCACGTTACCAGCCCATAGCAGTATCGCGACGAAAGGAAACAGGAAATACGGGGCAGACATGGCGGAACGTCTCCTGAAATAAGGAAATTGGAAAATGGTGTCCGCGGCGAACGAGAGCTCGCGAGGCATCGTGACTGTTTAGAATTTCCTGATGTAGAACCTTGCTGCCATTTTTTATCGGAGACTCGGGAGGGCTATTGCGGGGTCTCCGCGGGTCTTGTCAGCACCATGGAAGAACGCTGTGAGAAGTTTTCATACCAGTACGCAAGGTGGGGAGATGTCGCGCGCCATTGATCGCCTTGATAGCGGAAATCGGAAAACCCGCAAGCAGCGGCAATGGTTATCTGGGCAAGATCCGGTTCTGGCGCGAAATCCACCGCGTCTTCATTCAGCGCCACGAAGCAGCGCTGTGCCCGGACCTTCATCTTTTCGAGGAAAGCGGCGGATCGTCCCGCCGGATCGCGGAGCAGTTCCGCGCGCCGGCTGATGTGCGCTTCGAGTATGCCGTTCGCGATGGCGACTTGGGACAGGATGCGCCACCGGCGTTCGCCTGCCTGAGGAAGCAGCCGGTATTGACCATACTCAGCGTTCAGGTAATCGCAGATCACCATCGAATCCGCGAGGCTCAGCCCTTGATCCGTCACCAGCGCGGGGATGCGGCCAACCGGTGTAGCCTGGCCGAATTCGGGCGTGAATGGCACGGTGTGCGTTCCCCACGAGTGCGGCCATCGGGTTTGGATCGTGGTGACTTTGTCCTGGATGCCCAGTTCGATGATGCAAATCATGACCCGGCGGACCCAGGGCGATGCGGGGGTTGCGAATAGCTGCATGATGCCTTGGCGCGAACGAAATCGAACACGCATGATGTAGCTCCAGAGGAAAAGTGACTATCAGTATTTTTAAAAGCCCCCGTCAACGCATCCCTAACACGGTGTTAATGCAATCCTGATTGCCAGCCGCAGCGACCTGTCCGCACAATGTTCGGGTGTTCAACATACGAGCTGGCTCGAATGAAAATCATCGATGCACATTTCCATTTGTGGGATTTGAAGGAAAACTATTACCCGTGGCTAAACGACGGCAATCGATCTTCGGTCGTGCCGGACTACTGCTCGTTACGGCGTAACTATCTGGTGACGGATTTTCTTTTGGACTCAGAGGATTTCGAATTGCTTGCTGCGGTGCATATCCAGGCAGAGCAAGATCCTTCTGACCATGTCCGCGAAACCCGCTGGCTGCAAGGTGTAGCCGACGATGTCGTTCGTTCCGGAGGGGTCCCTCAGGTCATCGTGGGCAATGTCGATCTGGCGGCGCCTGATGTGCGTGCAGTCCTCGAAGGCCATCGTGCATTCAGGAATACCAGGGGCGTCCGCCAGGCCTTGCATCGGCGGCTCGACGCGTCGCCCGCCTACGACCCACTGCACGACCCGGTATGGCAACGCAATTTTCGGTTGATCAAGGAATTCGATCTGACCTTCGATCTGCAATTCTTCCCCGAACAGGGAGCAGACGTGGTCCGGCTGGTGCGCGCGCACCCAGACACGCAATTTATTCTTACGCACGTCGGCATGCCCTATGCAAACCAAGCCGAACGCCATGCGCTCTGGCGCAAGAACATGCGGAAGCTGTCCCAGCTACCTAATGTCGCGGTGAAAATATCCGGGTTCGGCATGTTCGACACCGCATGGACGCTGGATTCGATACGTCCCATTTTGGACTATACCGTTGATCTTTTTGGCTCTGGCCGGTGTGCGCTTGCCAGCAACTACCCCGTGGAGAGTATCGTCACGCCCTATCGGGAAGTCTGGCAAGACTATGTCCGATATTTCGAAGATTACAGCGCCGACGAGGTGGAAGGCCTCTTCCGTGGAAACGCGCGACGCCTTTATCGGTTGGAACTGAATGGCGACATGTAGGCGAATGATTCATTCACCGCGGTATCATGACGCGCCATGAACCTACGTCTGGATCTGTTCGATCTACAACTCTTCATCCATATCGCCGATGCTAGCAGCCTGACTCAAGGTGCCAGCCGCAGCGCCATTTCCGCCGCCGCCGCGTCCACGCGGATCAGGAACATGGAGGCCACGGTTGGTGCGCGGCTGCTCAATCGCACGCCTCAGGGGGCCACGCTGACTGCGGCTGGCCGGGCACTGCTTGCGCATGCGCAGCAGATCATGCAGCAGATGGAGCACCTAAGCTTCGACATGCGCGATTTCAGCCGTGGCTTGCGGGGTCAGGTGAAAGTCTACGCGCACACGACTTCGATGACCGAATTCATGCCCCAGGCGCTCAGCGGATTCCTAGCGCAGCACCAGGACGTGGAGATCGAGCTCAGAGAGGCACTCAGCGACGATATCGTACGGGCGGTCGCTGCCGGCGAGGCGGATATCGGCGTCGTGTCCAGTCCGGTCGGAACGGGCGAATTGTGGGCCCGCCCTTTCGGCAGTAACAGGCTGGTCGTCATCTTGCCGCCTTCTTCCGAACTGGCGCGCGTCTCTTCGATCTCTTTCACCGAGACGCTCAGGCTTTCCTGCATCGCTTTGCCGGGCGACACAGCCCTACACCGGTTCATGGCGCGCGTGGCAACGCAATCCGGCGGGAATTTCCGGCCTCGAGTGCAGGTCAGCAACTTCGAGGCCATGTGCCGCATGGTCGAGGCGGGCGTCGGAATCGGCATCGCGCCGATTTCCTCAGTGGAGCGCTACGTGAAGAGCATGAACATACGTTATATCGCGCTCGAAGATCCCTGGGCCATACGCGAGGTAAGCCTGGTGACGCAACCGCCCGACACGCTGCCGACGCTGGTGAAAAACTTGTCGGAGCACCTGGTCGGATATGCGAAGGCCAATAGTCGAATGCGAGTGGACAGATGACAATCGGACACGGCTAGCGTCGGCGACGAGGGTCGTGTGGCTCCCATTCCAGGGTGGATTCATGAGACCCGCGCCGCGTTCATAGCGACGCTGGTTGACGCGTCTGACCATCAATCAATACACCCGATGACGTGCCGGTCCGGTGCCTACAAGTCGAGAACGAGTCTCGCGCTTTTCGAGCGGGAGCAACAGACTGTCATACAGTCGTTGCGAAGATGTTCCGCATCCGTCAAATACACATCCCGATGATCGGGTTCGCCCTGCAACACCCGCGTCAGACACGTTCCGCAGACCCCCTGCTCGCAGCTGACTTCCAGAGCGACACCGGCTTCGCCCAGAACCTCCACGATACTTCGATCCGCAGGAACCGTGAGGATCTGCCCCGTGCTGCTTAGTTGTACCTCGAAGGATTCCTCTGCAGACGCGGCGGTTGATGTCGATGCAGCGAAGAACTCTCGATGCAGCCGCGCTTCTGGCCAACCCCGTTCGCGCGCATTCTCCAGAACATATCCAATGAACGGCGCAGGTCCGCAAACATACACGTGCGCGTCGTCGTCCGAACTCCCCAATGCCTGCCGGATCTCAAGCCGTTGTTCTGGAAGCCCGTCATCAAAATGAAGATGCACATGAGCCGAAAATGACGATTTCGTCATGCGCCGGACAAAGGCGGCACGAGCTGCCGTGCGCACGCAATAGTGCAACTCAAAGGGCTTTCCCGAATCACTGAGATGTTCGGCCATGGCCAGTATCGGCGTCACGCCGATTCCGCCTGCAAACAGGATGTAGCGGCTTGCAGTGGGATCAAGCGCGAAGTGGTTACGCGGCGCTCTGATCCGGATTGTGTGACCGGCCTGAATGCTGTCGTGCACAGCTTGTGAGCCGCCACGCGATGACGGCTCCCGCAGCACACCGATCACGTAGCGATGGCGCTCGAGCGGACTGTTGCAAAGCGAATATTGTCTTATCAGGTCAGGTGCGACTTCGACATCGATGTGTGCGCCAGCCGTGAACCCGGGGAGCTCCCCGCCCTCCCTGTCCACCAGCTCAAGACGGACAACGCCATCCGCCTCGAGTTCCTTGGCCGAAACTTCTACTTCAATCCACGACTCATTCATTTACGACGCTCCACCATCCCATCACTATCACTCTTCGCCTCAAGGTCCAGAAGCCGCTCGCGCGCCCTGCGGACCCGCATTGCAGCTGCGTCACATGTCAGCAGCACCGGCTTCATTTCTTCTAGCGTGCGACCGTCCATATTCCTCTGGACGCTCGCGATCATTGGCTCATCCTCCGTGGCGAACGCCTGACGGATAAACTCCGCCAGTTCGTGCGTCATGGCATCATCGTCGCGACGATAGTTACGCAGATGTATAAAGAAGTAGTAACACCGGTTAGCGCTCGACGGCGTCACTACCTGCAAGGAATCAATCTGAGCTCCGTGATAACGTCCCTGTCCGGCCGGTGCGTGCCCAGATGTGAGATAGAAGTTCGCTGGCGCATCCCAACGGATGTCCAGCCAGTAATCTACGACGTCGTCCTTCGAGCACCCACCTGACATCGAAAAGGATGGCGCGGGCTTTGTGTTTGGCGCCATCCGCATGCTCCATATCGAGTTGCCATCCTCACGTACTTCCGTCTGACCAGGGACGAGCCCATCAGAACCCAAGGTATTCTTGTGCGTAAAGGCAACGTGACTCAAATCCATCAGGTTGTCTGTCATCAACTCATAATTCAAGGGCATCTCCATCGTTTGCCCACGGGTGTACGTAAACTTTTCGGGTTGATTCAACTCCGGATAACGAACAATGGTGGACTCATCGGCGAGTTCGGCTGCGCCCATCCAGATCCACACGATCCCGTCGCGCTCCGCCACCGGGTAGCGCCTGACACAAGCCGCTTTGGGAATGGTCGCACTGTGGGGATTGTGAACACATTGCCCCGAAGGTGCGAATCGCAGACCGTGATAGAGGCATTCGATGGTGTCGCCAACCACTGTGCCCATGCTAAGCGGAGTAAAGCGGTGCGGGCACACGTTTCGCAGAGCCGCCACCTCACCCTCGGAGGTACGAAACAAAACGACGGGTTGGTCGATGATGAGCCGTTCGAGAGGCTCTTGCAAGACATCCGCAGACCACGCGGCAAAGTACCAGACGTTCTGCAAAAACCGCGTATTCGGCTGCCCGTTCTCCTTCGAATCAGAACCGACAACTTCGAGTTGGACAGGGTTCTTTTGTACGGTCGACATCACGCTATCTCCTGTATTTGATCTATTCGTGCGAGGAAGCGCCCCTCGCGTTTCAAGCATTGTCCGGACAAATTTCGCCGGTTAATCCTATGTATCAATACTAGACCTGCGTCCGGCCGAACGCTTATCGGATCGTCTAACGCGTTGCCCAGGTCTTTCCCGAAGTCCGTTATGTTTTACACCGTGCTCTCCGCATAGGTCTCAGCAACAAACCTGTTAGTCGTCACGAGCCTGGAGTTTTCACTTACGTCCTTAGAAAGCTGGACGTTGAGATAAAGAAAGACGGTGGCAATACCACATACTCACGCCCAGTATCTAACGGAGGTCATGTGCCGCATTCACCCCAGGAAAAAAATTTTCTGCTTACCCGCGTCAGACGCTTGCGTGGGCAGGTCGAAGCGCTTGAGCGGGCGTTGGAGGCGAGTGCTGAGTGCGCGGCGATTCTGCAGCAGATCGCCGCAGCGCGCGGCGCGATCAATGGCCTGATGGCCTGCGTGCTTGAAAGCCATTTGCGCGAGGAGTTTTCTAACGCGACCAACCGCCAGGACGGCGCCAATGCATCGATCAACGGCGTTATCAATCTCGTTCGCACCTACCTGCGGTGATGATGTGCAGCCCAGTCCGTCCAGATACTCATATCGCCTGTCTTCGTCGTCCAATTGAGAGAGCTGTCATGAAATCACGTGCTGCAGTTGCATTCGCGCCAGGAAAACCCCTTGAGATCGTCGAGATCGATGTTGCACCGCCAAAGAAACGCGAAGTATTAGTAAAGATCACTCACACGGGTGTATGCCATACAGACTCCTTCACCTTGTCGGGCGACGACCCAGAAGGCCTGTTCCCCTGCGTGCTCGGGCATGAAGGTGCAGGCGTCGTCGTGGAAATCGGCGAAGGCGTCACATCTGTCAAACCTGGCGATCACGTGATTCCGCTGTACACGGCCGAATGCGGCGAATGCCTGTTCTGTAAATCCGGAAAGACGAACCTGTGTGTCGCCGTGCGTGCGACCCAAGGCAAAGGTGTGATGCCCGACGGTACAACCCGCTTCTCCTATAACGGCCAGCCGATCTACCACTACATGGGCTGCTCAACCTTCAGCGAATACACCGTAGTCGCCGAGGTCTCGCTGGCGAAGGTTAACCCCGCTGCCAACCATGAACAGGTTTGTCTGCTGGGGTGCGGTGTAACGACGGGTATCGGCGCGGTGCACAACACCGCGAAGGTTCAACCGGGTGACAGTGTCGCCGTGTTCGGACTTGGTGGAATCGGCCTTGCAGTAATTCAGGGAGCGCGTCAGGCCAAGGCCGGGCGCATCTTTGCGATCGACACCAACCCCTCGAAGTTCGATCTCGCGAAAGCCTTCGGCGCTACCGATTGTGTCAACCCGAAAGACCATGAAAGGCCGATTCAGCAGGTGATCGTCGAAATGACCGGCTGGGGCGTCGATCATTCGTTCGAATGCATCGGCAACGTCAAGGTCATGCGTGCCGCGCTGGAGTGCGCGCACCGTGGCTGGGGACAGTCCATAGTCATCGGCGTCGCGGGGGCCGGTCAGGAAATCTCGACGCGTCCGTTTCAACTGGTGACAGGCCGTACATGGAAAGGCACAGCATTTGGTGGCGTAAAGGGGCGCTCACAACTACCAGGCATGGTGGAAGACGCCATGCGAGGTGACATCCAGCTCGCCCCATTTGTCACGCACAGATTGCCGCTTGATCAGATAAACGAAGCATTCAACCTGATGCACGACGGCATGTCGATTCGCACCGTGATCAACTATTAGGACACGACCGTGCGCAGTCATTGGCGTAGCGTTGTTGCGCCGATTCCTATTCTGAAAACATTGGAGAATTCAAAATGAGCACTGTGGCAATCCACCCATCAGTCGATACCGGTATCAAGAAGGGTACACCCGGCTTCGCCGGCGGTACCCTCCATTGCAATTGTCAGAAGGACAAAGTCGAAGTCCGGATAACCAGTAACGTGGCACACAACCATGCTTGTGGTTGCACCAAGTGCTGGAAACCCGCTGGCGCCGCTTTTTCGGTAGTGGGAGTCGTCCCGAGAGACAAGGTCGAAGTCACGGCTCACCCGGAAAAGCTGCAGGTAGTCGACGAGAACGCCGCTATCCAGCGCCATGCCTGCAAGGCGTGCGGAACTCACATGTATGGTCGGATCGAGAACCGCGACCATCCTTTCTACGGTCTCGACTTCGTGCACACCGAACTGTCCAACGACAAAGGTTGGGAGGAGCCACGTTTTGCGGCATTCGTCTCGTCGGTGATCGAAGGTGGCGGCGCAAAGCCGGAACAAATGGATGACGTTCGAGCCAGACTTACCGAGCTTGGGCTCGCACCGCACGACGCACTCAATCCTCCGCTAATGGACGCGATAGCCGCGCACATCGCAAAGCGCAGTGGTGTGCTGAAGTAGCAAAAAAGCCAGGGCGGATCGTTCATACCGATCCGTCCGCTATTTATAGGAGTCGCAATGGAACGGATAGAACACCGTGCCTGTTTTGACGGATGGCAGGACGTATACCGGCATGAGTCGGCCTCGCTCAACTGTTCAATGAACTTCTCGGTGTTTCTCCCGGCGCTGGCATCCAGGAAAAAACTACCCGTACTGTACTGGCTCTCCGGTTTGACTTGCACCGAGCAGAATTTCACCACGAAGGCCGGAGCTCAACAATACGCGAGTCGCCATGGCGTCATCATAGTCGCTCCGGACACCAGCCCTCGCGGGCAACAGGTTGCTGACGATATGGGTTATGACCTTGGAAAAGGTGCAGGCTTTTACGTCAATGCAACCCAGAAACCTTGGGCAGCCCACTACCGGATGTACGACTACGTTGTCACGGAACTTCCCGAATTGATCGAATCGGAATTCCCTGCTTCAGAAGCCCGCTCCATAAGCGGACACTCGATGGGCGGCCATGGTGCAATCGTCGTGGCGCTGCGCAATCCGGGCCGCTATCGCAGCGTTTCGGCATTCTCGCCGATCGTCGCTCCCGCCCAGGTGCCATGGGGCAAGAAAGCATTCGAGGCGTACCTGGGTCCAGACCGTACAGCATGGAGGCAATACGATGCGTGCGACCTCGTCAGGTCCGCGGCAGAGAAGCTTCCGCTACTGGTTGATCAAGGCGCTGCAGATGAATTTCTTGAGACTCAGCTCAAACCTCATCTGTTAAAGGCTTCCTGTGAAGCAGTCGGCCATCCCCTGACACTTAGGCTCTATCCTGGATTCGATCATAGCTACTACTTCATCACTACCTTCATTGGCAATCATATTGCGTTTCATGCTAAAGCTCTCCATGGATAGTCGATTTACACCCGCAGAATTGTCGGACGCTGACACATGGAGACGATGCTGGTCGTAGTACGACCCAACACATTATTGACATGTTATGGCACCGATGAGTTACCTTTTCATCGTGATCCCTCGGTCAAAGTCGCACCGGACTTTTGCGGCGGTCTCATTTCCGATACTTTGAGGCTATAGGTAGTTCAGACGGCATTAAGGCGCGTTTCACTCGCTCCCGTATCTGCATACCGGCACGTAGTGCAAGCGCGGCACGATATGGCAATGACAACACTTCCGTCTTGTCTCTTGGAATGCGTTATCAATAGGCCTTCGCTTTTCGCTACCATCGCTGTTGCGAAAAGATACCACCGACAGGAGAAGCCATATGGCTTTCGACGAGCGAACCCTCAATGGGATGAGCGTACTTGCTGCAGTGGCCAATAGCGGCAGCTTTGCTGCCGCCGCTGAGGCGCTAAATATGTCGCAGCCCGGCGTCAGCCGTGCGATCGCGCGACTCGAGGGTCGGCTTGACGCGCGTCTGTTCGACCGTCATCCTCGTTCCGTAACCCTTACGGACGAGGGACGTCGCCTTTACGAACAGGTGGTGCCGCTGCTCACCGCACTGGAGGAGGCCGCTGAGTCAGCTGCCTGCAGCAAGGAGACCGTGCGTGGACGTCTGCGAGTGAACGTTCACCCTTTCTTCTCAAACCTTATTCTTGGACCACGCCTAAGCGAGTTCCTCAAAGCCCATCCCGAACTCAAGCTTGACCTGGTCACACGCGACCAACTCGGCGACACCGTCTCTGAGGGCTTCGATCTCGCCATCCGTTTCGGCGAGCCGAAGTCCTCGTCCATGATAGCTCGCAAGTTGCTCGAAACACGAATACTCACGGTGGCGTCGCCTTCTTACCTGAAAGAGCACGGCCGCCCGCGTAGCCCCGATGAGTTGCGTGGCTCCTCACATATTTGCCTGAGATATCGGAATCCTGAGACAGGCCTGCCATTTAAATGGGAGTTCCATCGCAATGGCACGCAAATGGAGCTTTATCCCGAAGGCCAATTAATGGTTAATGATGCAGGTACGATGCATGCGGTATGTTTGGCTGGATACTGTATCGCCCAGGTCATGGAGCTGGGCATTGAAGGCTTGATTGCAAGTGGGCGACTTGTCAATCTGTTCCCCGACTGGTGCGACGAACGCTGGCCTCTCTATGTGCTGTATCCCTCTCGAAATCATATGCCCGCGAAGACGAATGCGTTCCTCGACTTTATCTCGTCGATCGTCGGTAACCCTCGTTGAACCGCCATGTCTGTACGGCGCTTTGAGCAGAGCTGCTATCCCTGCCTCACTAACGTCTGCCAGCAGGCTCATTTGTTCCTCGCACTCGGCCAGACCTACGACTACGAGGCTTGCGTGCGTGTTAAAGCGAACCTTCGAAAGCGCGCCTGAGCCGCCGCACCCCCTCCCTGATCAGTACTTCGCCCGGAGCGGCATACGACAAACGCAGTGACGAAATGTCGGGCTGGTCAGCAAAAAACACCCTTCCTGGAACGTAAACAACGTCATTTGCAATCGCCTTAGAAAGAAGCGCCGAGGTATCACTTCCGGATCGCAAGCGTGCCCACAGAAACATTCCGCCCATTGGGCGATCAAAGACGATGCCGTCACTAAATTCCTGCTTTAGTAAGTCACACAGCACATCACACTTCTTCCCGTACTCGTCAGCAATTTTTTTCAGATGAGGTCTGAGGGCCCCACTTTTTAGATACTCGGCTGCAACGGCCTGCATCCAGGTGGAGCTGCATAGATCGGCGGTCTGCTTCGCAATGACACATCTGCGCACGATATCAGCCGGTCCGATTGTCCATCCCACCCGCAAGCCTGGCGCCGATATCTTAGACAGACTCCCCAGATGGACCACCCAGTCTCGAGCACCTTCGACGCGACCTGAGAGACTGAGCAAGGAAGGGATAGGCTCACCATAAAAACGCAACCCGTGATACGGATCATCTTCCACGATTACGAACTGATGCTTAACAGCCAGTTCAAGCAGTTCGATCCTTCTCTCCAGGCTCAGCGTAAGTCCGCTTGGATTCGAAAACGAAGGCACGACGTAGAGCAATTTCGGCTTTGCCTTTAGAGTATCCGATTCGAGGAGTAGTTTTAGCGCAACCGTATCCAGTCCGTCGCTGTCCACAG
Organism: Paraburkholderia sp. GAS82; assembly: GCF_050436285.1. Taxonomy (NCBI): domain Bacteria; kingdom Pseudomonadati; phylum Pseudomonadota; class Betaproteobacteria; order Burkholderiales; family Burkholderiaceae; genus Paraburkholderia; species Paraburkholderia sp. GAS82. The sequence goes on along the minus strand of NZ_JBNDLX010000019.1, from coordinate 11,513 downwards.
CGACTCCGGTGACCGAGGCCTGTTGCAGCCTTAGTGCTTGCAACGTGGCGGGATAGGTACGCTCTTCGACAAAAACCACATCACCAGACGACACAAATGCTCGCAACAGGAGATCGAACCCTTGTTGAGACCCCGTGGTGACTATAACCTCCGAATCGTCGCGTCTAATATCATCTTCTTCCACAAACCGGAGAATTTGTTCCTTTAACGCGGGCATTCCTTCGGTCGCACCATACTGCAGGCACGCCACTGGATTTTCGAACGCTATTTCACTCGCGCGTTTAAATCCGTGGACGTCGAACAAATCACTCGCTGGAACTCCGCCTGCAAACGAAATCATTCCCGGTTGGTTCAGATATCTTGAAAGCTCGCGGATGGGGGAACCCGTTGGTTGTTTAAAAACTGGCGCAAAATCGTACATTTTTTTCCTCGAAGCCATGCATCGCGATCACTGAAGAATGAGATCAAGTTCTTCTCAACGGTTGGCTTGTTGTTCAACACACGTGGCTATCCAGGCGAAGTCAGGTCCAGTGTTTCAAAACGCCCATTCAAAACCAACTTCGCTTATGGCGCGGCCAGGTCTGCAATCTGAGACCACAGCAATACGCGTAACGAGACCTACACAAGCAATGGCCGCTGCCCTATCTCAATCACGCGTCCACTACTTGATAGACCGACAGGTTTTCACTGACCTGCTACAGCTCATAAGAAACTGTCCCTGCCAGCCGCCGGATCATGGCCCCATACTGTTAAATTTCATACACCTTTGTTGGTTGATGTCACAACGACCCATTGACCTTGCTTCACTTGGTAAAGTGTTGAAATTGCTGTTTTGATATCGCCATTGGCAAGGAAGGCAATAGGACCGGTGATCCCAGTGAACTGGATTTTCTTGATTGCTGCGTTGATATCGGCCGGCTCCGTCGAATTGGCTGCTTCTATGGCGTGAATCAGCACGCTGGCTGCGTCATAGCTAAACGGGCCATAGGGGAGCAGGTCAATATCATAGGTTTTTCGGTATTTCGCAACAAACTCTTTGCCGTTCGGCAGCGATTGCAGCGGTAAACCGTAGTCCCAAACAAATGCGCCTTCCGCAGCATCGCCAGCGATCTTGATAAAGTTTGCATCTGCGACGCCGCCGCCCGCAACGAACGTCGCCTTCATTCCAAGCTGACGCATGCGCTTTACGACCATGGCAGAAGGCGTGTCACCACTTCCTGCGAAAAATAGCAGATCTGCACCTGTACTCTTGATTCTCGTCAACTGGGCGCTGAAATCCACTGCCTTATCGTTTGTGTATTCGCGGCTGACAATCGTTGCGCCGCTAGCCCGCGCCGCCTTTTCAAACTCGTCAGCTTCCCCAGCCCCGAAGGCAGTGCGGTCGTCCAAGATTGCAATCCGCTTCGCGTTGCCCGCTGTCGCGGCCCATCTACCAGCCGTGCCGGCATTTTGTGCATCGGTCGGCATAACCCGATACACCGTCGACAACCCCCCTTGGGTAATGCTCGGGTTAGTCGCAGCTGGCGAGATCATTGGAATACCAGCCTTTGAGTAGATTCGTGAAGCGGGAAGTGTAGTGTCAGAGGTGAAGTGCCCGATCACAGCAACAACTTTCTCGTCGACCAATTGTTGAGCGACCTGAACAGCAATACGAGGATCGCCCTGATCATCAGCGGAGACCAGTTGCAGCTTGATGGGCTTCCCGTTGATCGACAGCTTCTTCGCGTTGGCTTCGTCGATAGCGAGCCGCGCGGAGTTTTCACAGTCTTTGCCGTAGCCAGCATAGGGGCCTGTCATAGGCGCCACTAACCCGATCTGAACAACCGTCTCTTGCGCGTTCGCGTAGGCGGACAAAAAGAGAGAATGAGCAAGAAGTGCGGAGCTGGCTGCAAGACACCGCATACGAAATTTTAGCGACTTGAACATTTTTGCGAGTCCTCGGTGATCCTGAATATGGGAAGTCCGTTTGAGTCTCAGATTGAGCAAACGGGGCTACGGACCCGCTCAAGGTCCCATATGCGACCCTAGGTTTCATATCGGACGCACAGCCTAATTATAGACCCCGATCTTTTTTAGAAAGAACAAAAATCTGCGTACTTAGCGCAAACCCTAGTGCTGCACCTCGCACTGGCCCGGACGTCTCTGCCGTCGACTTAGCATCACGCGTGGCGTTCTCTACGAACCATGGGGCGCACCGAAAGCTTCGACGCAGCGTTTCGGGAGGTATTCCATACGGAATCCTGATTGCGTCCTCTTCCGCAATTCCGTCACGGCTCAGCCGTTCCCGTGGAACTCCACCGTCGCGGCAGAACCATGACCGTACTGTCAGACCTTTCGATCATCGTAGCTGCATACATAATCGACAGTCTCAAACACCGTCCCATCTATCTAGCTCTCGCGTTGAACACTAAACGAACCCCCGGCGCGATACTCGCTCCAATCATTTCTACCGACCGCCCTAACCATGCAATGACCAGCCAATACCTCAATTACATCGTCAACAGTCGCCGGAAGCGTCATTAATCCGGGCAAAAGAACGCCGAGTGTCTTCCTCATTCCATCCGCAAAAAGATAGTGTGAGACATACATTTTTCACCATATTTATTTGCTATTTTTTGATTATTAATACTCCTACGTACTGCATATCATTTTATATTTTCCCCACCTCTCCAGAGCCTCGCCTCACGCCAAAAAATAAGCGACTGCAATCTCACTCGCGACATCACCAGCGACGATGATATTTTGAAATCTGAAAGCGGTGGACAGATGCTTAGGTCAGGTTGCTCCGCTCGCGCCAGTCCACCGGCGCAAGCGCGTAGAAAATGGTCGCGCCGCGGCCTTCGTAACGAACTGACGTACCTGCGGGAATCCAAAGCACATCGCCCGGTCTTGTCTCATAGGCATGCTCACCGACGCGCAGCGTAAAAGCCCCGTCAAGCGTAAAAATCAATTCGTCGTAGTGGACCGTCCATTCGACAGAGACATTGTCGAAACGCGCGAGACCCGCACCCATGGTTTTGCTTAGTTCAGGACCGACCAGGCGTGCGATCGACGCGGATCCGCTACCTTGTTCGCCGAACGGTTCGAAGGACACAGTGTCACGTTGAAAATGAATGACTTCGGACATGGACATCTCCATCGTTGAGCGGCTGTACACAGTCGCCGAGGGTTTGCAAAAGGACGATTTTTCATCTTCCAGTGGAAGCAAAACAGCCGTGCCGTAATTGCGAAACGCGAACGGCCTTCATACCTGGGGCTGTTGACGGATAGTGCTCCTGTCATTTCATCCCCTTTGTTGTCGATTCGATGTCTTCTCGCTCTGCGACCTTGCTTTTATTTTGAAGCACCAAGTGCAGCTTCGCGAAATGAGCTAAGAGTTGCGAAAGGAGTAATTGCTTCGGGATCAATCAGACAGTGCAGGATCGCGGGCTTTCCGGAGGCGTATGCCCGATCCCACGCGCCTTCAAATTCTTCGGTGGTTTCGATGCGTTCGCCATAACCTCCGAAAGCCTGCGCGTATGCGGCGAAGTCCGGGTTACGTAATGTGGTGGCGACAACCCGGCCAGGATAGTTTTTCTCCTGATGCATCCGAATCGTGCCGTACATGCTGTTATCCACCACGATAAAAATGATGGGAAGTTCATATTGCACCGCGGTCGCAAATTCTTGCCCGTGCATCAGAAAGCAACCGTCGCCAGCGAATGAAACGACGGTTCTGTTACTGTGAACACGTTTCGCAGCGACCGCTGCGGGTACGCCATAGCCCATGGAGCCGCATGTAGGAGCGAGCTGCGTTCCGAACTCGCTGAACCGGTAAAAGCGATGCACCCAGATCGAGTAGTTTCCCGCGCCGTTGCAAATAACCGCATCAGCGGGAAGTCTTTTTTGGAGAAACTCGATGATCCGCGCCATTTGGAGTTCACCCGGAGACTGGATCCTGCTGAGGTCACTCCATCCTTCGTAATTCGTACGCGCAAGCTGCGTGGAAGACGCCCATAACGGCTGCTCAGGGGTGGCCAGCCTTGCAACCGCGGCGGCGAAGGACCTCGGCGATGCGTTGATGGAGAGTGTCGGCTGATAAACGCGCCCCAGTTCGTTAGTGTCCGGATGCACGTGAATGACATTTTGCGCAGGGGTCGGAATTCGTAAAAGCGTATAACCCTGACTCGCTGCTTCGGACAGTCGGGTGCCGATCAGCAATACGAGATCTGCCTCTTCTATCCGGGCCACCAGCTTTGGATTCGCTCCGAAGCTAAGATCGCCGATGAAATTGGGATGTGTTGCCGGAAAGAGCATCTGCCGACGATACGAAACCGCTACAGGGAGGCCATATCGTTCGCTAAATCGGACAAAGTTGGACACAGCCTCGGCGTCCCAACCGCTGCCTCCGAGAATCGCGACGGGGCGCTCGGCCGCCCGCAAATGTGCATCGAGCGTGGCAACGTTCGCTTCGCCGATCAACGTCTCGACCGGCGTGAACGGTTGAGGATCTAATGCGATGGCTGTCTCTGCAAGCATATCTTCGGGCAGCGCGATCACTACAGGTCCGGGCCGACCAGAAGTCGCTACATGGAATGCACGAAGCACAATCTCGGGGATCCGGGAAGGATCGTCGATTTCTGTAGCCCATTTCGCAAGGTGTCCAAACGTCGCCCGATAATCAACCTCCTGAAAAGCGTCGCGGCCGCGGGTTTTGCGTTCGACCTGGCCGACGAAAAGGATCATCGGGGTGGAGTCCTGCTGCGCGATATGAACGCCGGCCGCGGCGTTAGTGGCTCCTGGCCCACGTGTAACGAAACAGATTCCGGGTCGTCCCGAAAGTTTTCCATGTGCCTCCGCCATCATGGCGGCACCTCCCTCCTGCCGACAAACCGTAACCTCTATGGGCGCGTCATGCAGTGCATCAAGAGCGGCAAGATAGCTTTCGCCGGGAACGCAAAAAAGGTGTTTGACACCGTGAAGTACCAGCTGATCAATGAGGATTTGCCCGCCAGTTCGCGGCGTTGAAAGAGAACATTGCATGAATTGCCGTCCGATACAGTTTGTGTGAGACGCTAGGGATCGTGTTCTGCTTCAGGGTGTTTGAGATCGGGAGTGCGCTGCTTCAGCAGGTATAGTTGAGGCCCATTCGGCCACCGTCTGCAAAGATGACTTGCCCTGTAATGTACGAAGACTCATTGCTCGCAAGAAATAGAGCAATAGATGCAATTTCCTCTGGCTTGCCAAGGCGGCCCATCGGTGTGCGAGACATGATTTTTGCCGCGGCGTCCGGGGACGACAGCACCGTGTTTCGCACCAGCTCAGTTTCAATCGTGCCAGGGCCAATCGCATTCACGCGGATGCCGTGAGACGCGAGCGTAACCGCCATATTTCTGGTCAACTGGTTAATTCCGCCCTTCGAAACGTTATAAGCAAGTAACGAAGGAATCGTCATCACGGAATTGACTGATGACATATTGATGATGACACCAGGGCTTTCTCTTGAAAGCAGGTGGCGCGCCACTTCCTGACTCGCGATGAACGCCGATTTGAGATTGATGTTCAGGGTGCGGTCGAATACCTCTTCGGTGATTTCGAGCAGATCCTGCGGTGTTGCTACCCCTGCGCTGTTGAGCAAGATGTCAACTACGCCCATGGTATCTATCGACGACTGCACCAAGGCCCGCACCTGCTTCGCATCACCCGCATCGGAGGGGAAAAACGTCGCCTTGAAACCTTGTCGCTGCAATTCGTTTGCGAGAGCCTCACCAGAATTCTCGTTGATATCTGAAAAGCAGACTTCAGCGCCTGCCAAAGCAAATCGCTCTACGCACGCTCGCGCGATGCCATTCGCACCTGCAACTACGAGTGCCTTCTTGCCTTCGAGCTGTTTCATTTGCGTACTCCCCGATTCGTGAGAAGTGCTGGCACCCTACGCGCGGACGCTACTTAAGATGCAAGCCCACCAATACTAAAGTGACCGCAGCCTACGTTCCGCTACGCCGCCCTGCATTGGTCCGATATGGGACATTACGTCCGTATGAAGACCATTCTATTGTTCCAACTCTTTGATGTCAACGAAACCTGGCTGTGGGGATTGGCCAGCCCACGGTAGTCGTGCGAGGTGGGCGTCCAGGTTTCGTTGGGTTATTCAAGTCACCTAATACCGTGAGATGAACGGCAGGTATTTCAGGAGGTGTTAATGAGGGAAGAGGGAAGCAGACCCAAGGCGGAACTCGTGTTGAGCGGGTTGGAGTGCAGTGCAACCTCGTTCACGTTCGTTTGCAACACTTATCGAGAAGTGGCTTTGACGGGGAATGTGTCGCGACCCTTGCCGCTCAGCTGGTTTCAGTCACGCCGGACGTGGCACAAGCGCGCCGAGAACCGCATCCAGTTCAATCTGACCGCGGATGATTTCATCGGGGTGATTTTCGAAATCAATCCAGTCTTCGTTGAGTCCATCGAACATGCGTATCCGTGACAGCGGATGCTTCATGCCTTGCGAGCGGAACAGCGCGTCCCAGGTGTCCCGGCCGATGGCTTCGGCGCGTACCGGGCGGTGAAGCACGCGGGCAAAGGCCAAGGCGAGGTCGTTAGGGCTCACTCGGCGTGGACCTTCGAGTTCGACGATACGCACGCCGCTCCATGTTTGCTGGAGCAGTTCAGCCGCAACGCGGCCTACATCTCTGATGGAGACCATCGGCAAGGGCTTGTCCAGCGGCTGCAGGTAACTGGCGATGACGCCATCGTCACGAGCAGACGCGACATCCCGCGCGGCGTTTTCCATGAACCAGCACGGTCGCAGGAATGCTACCGGCACAGGCATGGTGCGCAACGCCTGCTCCATCATCGTGTGTTGTGTGAGCAGATTGCTCTCACTAGCTTGCGCACCGATCGTTGACAGACAAACCACTTTTTCGGGCCGCGCCTTCAGAATCGAGGCGGATACGGCGTCGCTAACTGCGCGCGCCTCGGGGAACCCCGGTGTGGGGTCGAATTCCGAAGGGGGCAGGATGAAAACGCCAACCGCGCCATCGAACGCGGCGGCGAGCGCGGTAGCGTCGTCCATGCGGGCAGTGGCAAGCTCGCAACCGCGCTCCGTCCACGAAGCGGCTCGTGCGATGTCACGCACGATCCCTCGCACGGGGAGACCTGCCGCTATAAGTTCGAGGGCCAGCGCGCTACCGACCTTACCGGTGATTCCCGTGATTGCATACACTGCTCATCCTCCTCGCGTGGATAATCATGATGGAGCCGCACTGAAGTACAAGCCGTCCGGTGTTCCTTCGCGCCGACGTGGCTCCCCGAAGTGAACCGTGCAAAGATCTGGAGGGCTGGAAGCGTAGTGTCCGAGGTGAAATACCTGGTTCGTTTTTGTTGACAAGGTCCGATATGTGACCTATAGTCTGAATTGGGACAATTCTATTGCTGCATTCTTTTGATGTCAACGCGAGGAAGGATTGCATTGGTCATTTAGCGGATAGAGATGTGCTATATGGAAACCGAAACATTCGGATCTCGTCATAAGACTCAACCAGTCTTGAGGCATCCAGAAGCTTTAGAGGGGCACGGGAAGCGGCGCGGGGCGTTGAACGACAAGACGTCTTCGCTTCCTTGAGGAAACGCGACTTTAGCGGTATGCCTCCCGATCGGTTTCAGAGTGCAATGCCAGTATCCACACCAAGTCAAAATTCATTTATCAGCATGAGTAAAGCAACTGGAAGTACCTCGGTGAAGGAGCGTCGCCCGTCACCGCGAGCTGCCGCGCGGATAGTCCACGTCCTGCGACTCTTGGCCGATTTGCGCGAAGGTGCAAATTTAAGTAAGTTATGCGAACTTACTTCCACCCCCAAGACAAGCCTTCTGACGCTGTTGCGGGCTCTTACCGAAAGCGGCTACGTAAAAAACGTCCAGGGAACGTACACTTTAGGTTTGGAAGCGTTCAAGCTTGCATCAGCGGTTGTCGCTCACCGCCGCTTTCCCGAGGTTGCTCAATCGACAATTGAAGCGCTTGCCGCTGCTTCAGGTGAGACTGTGCTGATCGCTCATTTCACGCAAGACCGGCAACACATTGTTTATATCGCCAAGGCCGATAGCCCTAAGGAAGTGCGATTTATGGTGTCGGTTGGGGATAGAAGACCACTTTATTCGTCCTCTGCGGGGCGATTGCTCCTGGCAAATATGGCTCGGGTTGAGCAGGACGCTTACGTAAAGACTGTCCGGATCGACCCCGCCTCGAAATTGGTTACAAGCAAGTCCATGCTAAAGGACTTACTCGCTAAGGTTATTGAGTCCGGACTCGATACAGCAGACCTCGGCTCCGCCAACGATGTATATGGGATCGCTGCGCCGATCCTTGAGTCAAGTGGTGAGGTTTTGGCGGCGCTGGTCGTCGGTGGTCCAAACGCTCGAATGCTTGCCGACATACAGAACATCACCAATCTGTTAGTCCAGTCCGCGAACGAAATTTCCGAGCTTCTTGGCCGTCGCGGCCTTGACGCTTAAGTCGCCCCTTGCGCCGGAAAGCTTCGAGGCATTTAAGTAAACCTGCAATCCAGATTGAGTCAGATGGGTCCAGTGTCCCTTTAGAGTCGACTTTTTAAGAAATTCGAGCCACGTCGCCCGCGGGCGAATTTTGCTTGGATGCGAGACCTCTCGGCCCGACCAAGGGCACCCGACTCCGTTTTAGCGCATTGGTGACCATCTGCCTCCTTTACGCCCCCGCCAGAAAGCCGATCAATCTCCAGGCGTGATAGCACATTAGTCAGCGACAACATCACGTCGGGCCGATCACTTACTAAGTAGTCCGCTATATCAGCGTCAACAACGTCCCGTTTTCCCTCCGTACAGCCGTTCCTCCACCTTGATTGACGCCCGCTGAGCAGCCCGGCCCAAATTTAAAGCGCACTGCGCAGGTAGAAGATGCTCTTCGAAGATCGGTTCGAGCACTGCCATCTCTACCTTCACGCTCATACCAATCGCCCTAACCCCGGTCGACCCGGCAATCCAGTCAGTGCGCATTGCGCGCGAGATGGGTGCCGAGATTGTGCTCATCACCACATATGGCCCCACGCGAAGCTGCATATAAGAGACACCGGCATCAGGGTTTGCGATCAGTTCGACGAAATTATTTGTTTTCACAAAAAACCGATGGCTATAATCAAGTCAAGGTCTCCTATGGAACGCGTGTTCTGATATCGGACCATGAAATCGAGGCTCCAGGAACAGGCCACCTTGCTAAATGCTCAAGTCACGGTTCCCGTTCATGGATTGACGTGCGAAGGATTTGCAAAATGTCCGGAGTTTCCCGCATTGCAAGCCGCTCCTCACAATTGGTTACCCGGTGAGGTCTATTGATATGCAGAATCGACGACATGGACAGGAGGCACCGGGCTTGACGAACAGATGCCGACACGGGGCATTGAAGTCACTGTCCAGTCAGAGTTTTGATTAGTTATACAAATTAAATCGTCGTTTGAGTGAAAACCAACCATGGAATAGGAGACCGCTGTGAGTAATTCTTCAGTCAACTTAAAGATCTCTGCAATTGCGCTCTCGTGCGCATTCTTCACACTCAGTGCGCAGGCACAGTCCACAGTAACTCTCTATGGCGCACTCGACGAAGGTCTCGACTACGTAACCAACAGCGGAGGGCATTCTCTTTGGCGCATGCGAGACGGCACATACGATGGCGTGTACGGCAGCCGATGGGGACTGAAGGGGAGCGAAGACCTCGGCGGAGGGCTCAGCGCCATTTTCAAGCTGGAGGCAGGTTTCAGCGTCGAAAATGGCCAGATGCGACAGGGGGGACTGGAATTCGGACGGCAGGCTTACGTCGGATTGTCAGACGACAAATACGGCACGCTTACGTTCGGGCGCCAGTACGATCCCGTTGTCGATTTCCTCCAGCCTATGACAGCAGGTGGCCAATTTGGCGGCCCGTTCGTCCATTCGGGCGATATCGACAATACGGACAACTCGTTCCGTGTAGACAACGCAATCAAATATGCTAGCCCGAAGATCGCTGGCGTAACGTTTGGCGGGATGTATTCGTTCTCAAACACCAATGCCGTCGGGCGGAGCACGACCGGACTCTGGGGCCTTGGAGCGAGCTACTCTTTCGGTCAATTTAATTTTGGCGGCGCTTACGAATACATCAAGGATCCAGGCGCCCTCCTCACGGACGGTGACTACGTACCGAATACAACGGGGGCGGGGATCGGTGCGACCGGCCCCTTCAGCTACGTCGGACAGCCGGCCAGTCAACAAATCGTGGGCGCTGGGGTGTCCTATCTGATCGGTAACACAACGCTCGGCCTGGATTTCAGCGATACGAATTTTAAAGATGCGAACGGCACGACGAGCTCAGTGCGCTTCGACAATTACGAAGCGTTTGTACGCTACGCGATCAGCCCGGCGTTTTCTGTTGGTGGCGCCTATACGTACACCCACGGCAAGGTCAACTACAGCGGACAGGTTCCAATCTATCAATCAGTCGGGCTTGCGACGTCTTACGCACTTTCGAAAAGCACATCTCTCTACGCGATGGCCGTATGGCAGAAGGCAGTTGGCGGCGCCGGCGTGGCTGATATCCTCGACGGTGCAGTTGGCGATGCATCAACTAACAACCACCAATCGGTGGTCCGAATCGGCATTTATCACCTGTTCTAACAGACAAATTTCTCAACTTGAACCCAGCACCGACGTCGCGGATCTGCTTTAGCCCGAGCAGAAGCGACGCCGGCGTTTCGACGCGAGTCCCTTTAAAGCAGGGTCGCGATGGAGAACCAACCGTTGTCTGTAACGCGGTTCACAGCTGTGTTTAAACAGGTAGATTGGGCACACCGGTGGGCGAGCTGATCCATCAAACCCTGCACGTTTGACTAACTTTATTATGGATACCAAAACATGTGCCGTCCGAGCGGTACTGCGTGATGAGGACCATCACGAGACCGTACAGCAACTGACAGATCATCTCGGTTCCGACAATCTCATCGCGGCTCAATGGCCGGTAGGCCACCCGGTCGATCGGGATCGCGAGCGATAACGCTGAAGCACGCCGTCGAAATCGCTAACAGGACTCGAAATCAGCAGCGGTAAAACCGCAAAACAGATGCGAAGATAGTGGTCATTCAGTTAGCAGATGCGGGTGATGCCAGTCCATCCAGTCATACCATCCCGTTGTATTGACCCATGCCCACGTCGAACAATATTCCTTGGTAGCCGGCATAGCTACATCCCCTTCTCCGCTCAGTTGCTCATCTGCCCCTAACCCCGCTCGGCTTTCACCAAGATTCTTTACCGGCATTGTCATTGACTTCTCATTCATAGCCGGACTCCTTTTAAGCAGCACTCTTCACCATATCCTCGATCACCTTCTTCGCATCGCCGAAGACCATCATGGTCTTGTCCATGTAGAAGAGATCGTTGTCGAGACCTGCATAACCGGCCGCCATCGAACGCTTGTTGACGATCACCGTGCGCGCCTTGTACGCCTCGATAATCGGCATGCCCGCAATCGGCGACTTCGGATC
>NZ_JBNDLX010000018.1:0-61467 GCF_050436285.1 Paraburkholderia sp. GAS82 | reverse complement strand
CCTTCGGTACCGCTTCGTTCTGCGTCGCTGCATCAGCAGCAGAGAAACGAGATTATGAAGAACTTCCGCTACGTCGTCAACAGGTTTTTTGCACCGGCCTGACCTGCCCGACTCGCCGAAAGCCTTGCCACTGCTGGCTCTCCCGCTCCCCGCGCTCCGGTGTCCGAAGCGCGAAAGAACGAGATTCTAGCGACACAGCACATGGCTTGCAAGCGCTATTTGCACACTAGGAAAGGGACGTGAAAACGCAGCCGCGAACGTAAGCGACGCTCACATCACAGGGCCGCCATAACCACAGAAATGAAGTACCCCGATCACGCCGTAGCGTGCGTCTCCATCACCCGTTCCACGACATCCAGGTAATGATCCACGTCAGGGGTCGCGCGGTTCGCCTCTTTGGCGAGATCGTCCCAGCGGCGCACGCGTAGCGCGTCTTCCGCAAAAGGTTTGTTGAGGAATTCATCCGCTTCCTGCCTGCTGAAGATGCCGCCCTGCAATTCAAGACTGCGCACAGAATCAGCCGAGAGGCGTCCAAAGTACGTATCGTCGATTGCGCACAGGCAACGCTTCGCGTCGACGTGCAGACGAATCGGCTCCAACACCGCATCCGGCAATACAGGACGCAGAAACGGCAACGCGAAATACTGATGCAGATCGTCGATACCACGTGCGGTAGGCGTCTCGCCGAAGCGGTTCAGCAAATGCCCAAGATCATGCAGGAAAGCAGCAGCGACCAGTTCATCGCTTGCGCCCTCCTTTTCAGCCAGCGCCCCACTCTGCAGCGCGTGCTCCAGCTGCGTCACCGGTTCGCCGCTATAGGCGACGTTGCCGTACTGCTCAAACAATGTACGAATATCATGAAGACTCAAAGCCACGACATCACTCCCAAGGTAATGAAAACGTCTTGAGGTTGGTAAAGCTCTTCATGGCTTCCTGTACCCCTTCCTTGTAACCCAGGCCCGAATCCTTGATGCCGCCGAACGGCGTCAACTCGATCCGGTATCCCGGTACTTCCCACACATTCACCGTACCGACCCGCAATTCGTTGATGAATCGCGTGATCGCATCCTGACGGTTCGTACACACGCCCGACGACAGACCGAACACCGTGTCATTGCTGATCCGGATCGCGTCGTCGAGCGTGTCGAAGGTAATGATTGGCGAAACCGGCCCGAAGGTCTCTTCGCGAACCAGAGACATAGCCGGGTCCACCCGGTCGATAACAGTCGGCGCATAAAGCGCACCCGAGCGTTGGTTGCCCGTTAGCAAACGCGCGCCTTGGGCCACCGCCGCGTTGACGCGCGCTTCGAAAAGCTGCGCTGCGGCCTCATCGATAACGGTACCCATCTGATTCGCAAGATCGAACGGGTCACCGTAGGACCATGCACGCGTCATTTCCACCACGCGTTCGGTAAATTCCGCGGCCACGCTCTTTTGCACAAGCATGCGCTTGACAGCCGTGCAGCGTTGACCCGAATTTTTGTAGGACCCCTGAACAGCAAGCGTGGCAGCGCGTTCAAGGTCAGCGTCTTCCAGCACGATCAACGGATCGTTGCCACCCAGCTCTAGCACAACGCGTCGGTACGCTGCTTTCGCAGCAATATATTTGCCAATCGCCACGCCGCCCGTAAACGTCACCAGTTCCGCAAGCGGATGCGTAATCAGTTCATCGGCGATTTCGTGCGGGTCACCGGTCAACACCTGCAGCATAGGCTCCGGCAAACCTGCTTCATAAAGAATATCGGCCAGGTAGAAAGCCGATAGCGGCACCTTTTCCGAAGGCTTCAACAAAACACGGTTATTGGTCGCAATGGCCGGTGCAATCTTGTGCGCCACCTGGTTCATCGGGTGATTGAACGGCGTAATCGCGACGATCACGCCCGCCAGCGGTTCACGCTGCGCGAACACCCGACGCTTTTTACCGTGCGGCGTCAGATCGCATGAAAAGCTCTGGGCATCGTCACGCAACGCTTCGATCGCCGCGAACTTGAATACATCGGCCACACGTCCGATCTCGTACCGCGTGTCCTGCTTCGACAGGCCCGATTCGAGCGAGATCAGATCCGAAGCCACCTCGGCGCGCTCACGCAGCAAAACCGCCGCACGCTCGAGAATCTGTGAGCGCTCGTAGCGCGTGAGCTTCGACTGATATGCGCCGGCGTACTGAAACGCCGCGCGCACATCATCGACGCTTGCCAACGGCACCGTGCCGACGCGCAATCCGGTGTACGGATCGAACACGTCGAGTGTGCGTTCGCGCAAACAACGCTCGCCCTCAAGGCGCAGCGCTTCGACGCGAAACGCGGGTTGGTCCGTCAGCACCGCGTTCATGATGCCGCCACGTGGTTCAACGCGAGGTCGAACACGTCGAAGTTTCGCAAGCGCTTGCCGTCCGAAAGACCCTGAAGATGCCGGTTAAAAATCAACGGCACTTCCTGCTCGGAGATGCCACCGTGTGAACGAAGCGGCACCGTGAGGCCCGAAAGATCATGCTCGTCGCGCCGCGTGCCGAGCACCACATCGCGCTTGCTGACCACGACAATGTCGCCGACGCGGTCATTCGGCAACTCGAAGCGCTCACACGCCGCGCGGTTGTCCAGCACGACCTCCACGCCATCCAGACCGCCAATCCGTTCGATCACCTGCCTCACGTTCACATCATGCGGCAGATAGATGGTTGCAAACGAGCCCAGCGCGCCGTGGTGGACCACATAGGGATCCGTGATGGGCAGAATCACCCGAGCCTTGTGTGCGCCGAGCCATTCGTCCATCACGTCCTGCAGATAGATCACATTAGGCTCGCCAGTCTGCGGATTGTGCTTCGCGTTCATGCCGTGATCGGCCGTCAAACCGATCACCCAGCCAAGCGCATCAAGCTGTGCAAGATAGCGATCCATCATCGCGTAGAAATCGTTCGCGCCCTGGGTACCCGGCGCCCACTTGTGCTGGATGTAGTCGGTGGTGGACAGATACATCAGATCGAGCTTGCGCGTTTCCGCAAGACGCACGCCCGCGGCGAAGACGAATTCGGACAACCCCGCGCTGTACACATCGGGCACTGGCAAACCGACCAGATCGAGCACATCCGCGATGCCGTTGTCTGCCAGCGTCACCGTATCCGCCTTCTCTGCGGAGAAACAGATGCCCTTCAGTTGCCAGCCAAGCAGACGACGCAACTTGTCCTTGGCCGTCACTACAGCAACCGCAGCACCCGCTTGCGCCGCCGCTGCCAGCAACGTTCCGGCGCGCAGGTAAGCGGGATCGTTCATCATCACCTCCGCGCCCTCGCCGCCGTTGGCCTGCGGGTCCCAGAAGTAGTTGCCGCAAATGCCGTGCACCGAAGGCGGCACGCCGCAGACAATCGACAGGTTATTCGGGTTGGTGAACGAAGGAATCACGCAATCGCCCTTGAGCGCGGTGCCCTCTTTCATCATCTTGCCAATAAAGGGAGCGACGCCTGCGGCAACCGCCGCCTCGAGGTAGTCGTACTCGCAACCGTCGACGCACACCACGACCACCGGTTGCGACGACGACAGCCGGTAAGCACGGCCATTCACCGCGATGCTGCGCTCGCTCTGCTCGGACTGAATAGACATCGTTTCCTTCCTTGCGCGTCGATTACGCGCGTTCTGCGTCGATTGGAACTGACGACGGCACCAGCACACTGCGTTGTCCAGCCGACTCACAGGCTTCGTGCGCGCGCTGCAACCCACCGTTGACATGCGCATGCATCAGCGCAGCAGCGCGATCGGCATCGCGCGATGCCAGCGCCTTCAGGATGGCGCGGTGCTCGGCCAGCGAGCGCTCCATCGCGTCGGCATGCACCACCAGCGCGGCGCGCCGGAACAGACTCAACTCACCCACGAGACGCCGGTACGTCTCATACAGCTTGCCATTACCCGCCGCCACCACGATGCCGTCGTGAAACGCCACATTGGCCCGTGCGTAGGCGTCGTGATCCTGCGCGTCGAGCGCGCTGCGCATGGCGTCGATCTGCGTGCGCAAACCCGCCAGTTGCGCCGCGTCGATGCTCGACGCCAGCATCCGGCACGCCGCCTCTTCAAGCACGGCCCGCACGGCATAAATCTCGTCAGCTTCCGCGAGCGACACCACCCGCACGAACACGCCACGATTCTTTTCGGTCGTGACGAGTCCGGCCTGCTCCAGCGCGCGGAACGCTTCGCGCACCGGCCCTCGCGAAACCTGTAGCCGCGCGGCCCAGTCGGCCTCGTTGAGCTTCGCGCCGGGCGCCAACACGCCATCAACGATGTTGCGCTCGATCTCGTCGCGCACCAACGCGGTGAGCGAATGCCGGCGTACAACGTCAATCGGATCGGCGGATGCTGTTTCCATATTTTCGGTCATTTTGACATTTTTTGCCACATCAACATGCGTTGAACGCCGACTTGACGTTCAACACCGGAAGTCAGGGCAATCCGCGGGTCAGTCGGCCCGGCGGCGCGGAACCCGTGCGGCAATCAACAGCAGCGCCGCGAGCGAGACAAGCAGCAGAATCAGCGAGAGGGCCGAGGCCGGCAGGTAATAGCCGCGCTCGACCTGACCGACCACGACGATCGGCACCGTCGCAAATCCCGGCGGATACACGGTCAGCGTGGCGCCGAGTTCGCCGAGCGAAAGCGCGAAACCGAGCGCGAGACTCGCGCGGATGGCCGGCACCAGTTGCGGCAGGACGACCCGGCGCAGCACCATCGACGGCGGCGCGCCGAGGCTGGCAGCTGCCTCGCGCAGGATGGTCAGTTCCGGGCGCAACGCCGCGGCGGCACATCGGTAGCAGAACGGCAGGACTAGCGCGAGCTGCACCAGCACCACAATCGCGGCCGAGCTCGACAGATCGAGCGGACGCTTGTGATATGCAATCAGCACCGCCAGCCCGAGCACCACGCTCGGCACCCCGTTGGGCATCATCGCGATCGTATCGACGAACGCACCGAGTCCGCGACGATCGCGTCCTTCGAGCGCCAGCGCCAGCCAGAGCCCGAGGATGGTGCCAAGCACCGCCACGCCAAAGCCGATCTCGAGACTCGTACTGAGCGCATCGAAATCGCTCGAACCGAGGCGCTCGAACCAGCGCATGCTGAAACCGTCGGGCAAGATCGTGCCGGACCAGTGAGCGGCCACGCTCGATAGCGCCACCACCACCACCGGCAATACGAACAGCCAGAAGCACAGCAACGCGGCGAACGCCATGAAGGCACCACCTGCGACGCGCGTGGCGAGGCTACGCTGCACAGGACGCGCACGCTTGTGCATGACCGGCAAGACAGTGGGATCCAGTTCGACGGCCATTACCGTGCTCCTCTAACCTTGCGGCGGTTGACCTGGCGGTACAACGCATACAGCGACAGAGACATCATCAGCATCACGACAGCGCCGGCGGCCGCGGTCGGCAGATCCAGGTCGACGGTCGCGGAACTGTAGATGGCAACCGGCAGCGTGATCAGATGCGCACTGCCTAGCACCAGCAAAATACCGAACTCGTTCAGCGTCAGCAGAAAGCACAGGATCGTGCCGGCTGCGATGCCCGGCCATGCAAGCGGCAGGATCACCCTGAACGCCACCATCAAGCCATTCGCGCCGAGACTGCGGGCGGCTTCGATCAGGCGCATGTCGAGGGTCGCGAACGAGGCGAGCGTCGGGCGCACCACGAATGGCGCGTAGAACACCACTTCCGCGAGAATCACGCCGCCCACGCCGAACAGGAAATCGAGCGGCGGCGCCTGCAGATGAAAGAGCCGCTGCAAGCCGATGCTGACCGAACCTTGCGAGCCGTATAAAAAGATCAACGTGAAGGCGACAAGGAACGACGGAAAGGCAACGAACAGTTCAAGAAAACGCGTGACGAGCCGCGCGCCGGGAAACGGCTTGAAGAACAGCATCGACGCGAGCGCCACACCGAGCAGCGACGCCAGACCCGCGCTTGCGAACAGGATCCACAGCGTCGTGCCGACCACGCCGCGCGTGTCAGGATTGCTGAAAAACGCCGCGTACGCCTGAAAACCGAAGCCGCCATGCGGCCCGGTCAGACTCAATAAAAGCAGTCGCACCAGCGGATAGATCACCAGCGGTCCGAGCACCACCACGGTGAGGAACACCAGTTGCCACTGCGCCGCACGTTCTCGACGACGTACCGCAGCCGCGTGCGAAGCGAAGGTGGCCGCGCGCCGCGCGTCGCCGAGCGCGTCGGGACTACCAGGGGTTGATAAGGACGACATCGTCTGCCTCATAGCGCAAGGAGATACGCGCGCCCTTCTCGGGCAGCATGCCGTGGCCGCGTTGCATCGTGACGAGCACGGGCTCGCTGGGCATCGCGTCGAGCACGACGGACACCGACAGCACCGCGCCATACCACTCGACCGAGCTGATCATGCCGTGCAGGTGCCCTTCGCCGAGCGGCACGATCCGCAGCGCTTCGGGACGCAGGCAGGCCACCCGCTCACGTTCGTTGTAGCGCGAATCGCCGAGCGGAAACGCGACGTGCGGCGGCAGCAGATTGGCTGCGCCGAGATAACGCGCCACAAAGCCGTCGTTCGGTTGATCATAAAGTTGCTGCGGTGTGCCGAGCTGCGCAATGTGACCTTCGCGCATCAGCAGCGTACGGTCGGATAACACCAGCGCGTCGTCCTGATCGTGCGTCACGCAAACAATGGTGAGATTCGGCAGACGCTCATGCAGCGCCTTCAGTTCGGAACGCACCGAGGCGCGCAGATTGGCATCGAGTGCGGAAAGCGGTTCGTCGAGCAACAGCACATCCGGCTCGATCACGAGCGCACGCGCGAGCGCCACGCGCTGCTGCATGCCGCCCGACAATTGTGCCGGCATGACATGGCCCGAATCGCCAAGCTGCACGAGCTTCAACGCATCCGCCACACGGCGGGCGATCTCCTTGGACGATTCACGCCGCGCGCGCAAACCGAACGCCACATTCTCGAACACCGACAGATGAGGAAACAGCGCATAGCTCTGGAACAACAGGCCGAGATTGCGCTTGTGAGGCGGTACATGCGTGAGATCGTGACCGGCCACCGTCAAGGTGCCGGCGAGACCATCCGCTTCGATGAATCCGGCGATGAAACGCAACAACGTCGTCTTGCCGCACCCGCTGCGGCCGAGCACAGTCAGCAATTCGCCGCGCTCGATGTTAAGCGACAGGTCATCGAGCACCGTGCGCGTACCGAAACGCACGGTCAGATGCTCGATCTGCACGCCGCCCGGCGTGCCCGGTTGCGCCGCAGCGAGCGCCTCCGGTGAGGCGCCGAGCGCGCCAGGGGCAAGAGTTGCGGTATTCACCGGATTCATCCTCCAACTAGGGTCTTGCGGGTGAAGGCCTCGCGGCGCGCGTGCGGCGGGTCAACTCAACAGCATGGGCCGACCGTCACGCGTCCTGCGAGGCGTACTACAAGCGATTTACTGCGCCGGCTTGACGACTTCAACCTGCTTGCCGGAATCGCCGATCACGTCGTTCTTCCAACGTGCGGTCCAGTCAGCCTTCTTCGCCATGACCTGGGTCCAGTCCACCGGAATCAGCTTCACGCCGGCAATCGCCTGCTTCACCGCTTCGCCGTTCTTGCCGGCCAGCGGCACGTCAGTGCGGCCCGGAATGCCGAAGATATCCGGCACCTTGGCCTGCACGTCCTTCGACATCAGGTAGTCGATCAGCTTCTTGCCTTCAGCCTGGTTCGGGCCGTTCTTGATCAGACCGATCGCGTACGGCAACTGGAAAGTCGTCGGCTTGCCGCCAGGCGCTGCTGCCAGGAAGATCGGCTTGAGCGATAGACCGCCATTGGCCTGGTCGTCCAGATCCATCTGCAGGTCGCCGTTGGCGAGCGAGATTTCGTTGCGCGAGAGCAGCACGTCGAGGTAGCCGGTGCCCTTGGTGTGGAACTTGGCGCTCGCTTCGAGCTTCTTCAGATAGTCGAACGCCTTGTCTTCACCCATCAACGAAGTCGTGAGGATGATCACGGCCATGCCGTCGCCGGCGGTCGCCGGGTTCGAGTAAGCGATCTTGCCCGTGTAATCCGGGTGCAGCAGATCGGCGAACGTCTTCGGTTCGGTCTTCACGACATCCGGATTGATCGCGAACGAGAAGTAGTTGTTCACGAAGGTCGCCCACGTACCATTCGGCGCCTTGGCGATGGCCGGCACGTTCTTGTAGTTGGCGCTCTGGTATGCCTGCAGCAGACCAGCCTGATCCGCCTGCTGGATGAACGGCGGCAACGTGACGAGCACGTCGGCCTTCGGCGCATCCTTTTCGATGGTCGCGCGATTCACCACTTCACCGCTACCCGCCGTGACGATATTGACCTTGACGCCTTCCTGCTTTTCAAAGCCCGGCAGCACGTCCTTGTAGAGGTTCTCGAGGCCATCGGCCGTGTACAGCACGACTGCGTCGGCGGCATGGGCCGGCAGCGCAGCGCCGCCGAATGCAGCAGCCGCAACCAGTGCCGGCAAGGTTTTGCGGACAATGCTGGCCGTCGCGCGAAGGTGATTCGTCTTTTTCATGTCGCTCTCTCCGAAAGGCAAAAAACCAGACGGTCGGGATAACCCGATACCTGTTGTGATTTGACGGCGGTAGCGCCGCGCCGATTGAATTCGCCCGCAGCGGCTGTCAGGTTCGTGCGATTGCAGATTGCTGACAACCTTGCTGCTTCTTTCCAGCCAGACTTACAGCCAACCTGACACTTTGGCGCTGCCTGCCTTGCCTGAACGGGCACGGCAAGGATTGCAGGTTTGCGTGACAGCGCCGTGACCATTCTGGCTATTTCCAACAAACGACACAATTCGCCAATAATATGCAAACGGAGATTGTTCAAAGCAGTGCGTCCAGAAGCCCTGCCCGATCCATTCGACGATATCGCCGCAGTATGTCAGCGGCACGGCAAGCACCTGATTACCGACGCGACGCATTCGCCCCTCGCATTGCCGCAAACCGGCGGGCGCACGGGGCTCCAGTGAGGCGCCCTGGCGCGCGTTTTTGAGTTTGAACGTCAGACGAAAGCGCAGCGCCCGGGTAAGTGGCACGCTGATACCGTGCGTCGCGATCAGACAAACGACGTCACGCAATCAGCAGTTCCGGCCCGCGCGTGGCGATAGCCTTGGCAAGCGTACGGTCCGGTGCGAGTTCGGTCACCAGATAACGGGTGCTTTCGAACCCGTTGATCCGCACCGGCGTGACACGCCCGAACTTCGAATTATCCGCCACCACCACCGCCAGGTTGGCGGCAGCGATCATCCGGCTGCGCACTTCGGCGGCCATGCGCGTGTAGTCGGTCAGCCAGGCATCTGCGGAGATGCCGCCTGCTCCGACAAAGGCGAAGTCCGCGTGATACTGCGTCAGCTGATAAACCGTGTCGAGGCCGAAAGTGGCGTCCTCGTTCTCCGAGAGCTCGCCGCCCAGCAGGGTGACCCGGTTCTCGTTGCGACGGCCAAGCAGCAGCGCGATACGCCAGTCGTTCGTATAGACGGTGAGCCGGTGGCGCCCCGTCAGCGCCCGCGCGACGGCCTGGGTGGTACTGCCCGAATCGATGATGAGCGATGCACCGTCCGGCACCAGATCGGCCGCGCGCTCGCCGATCGCCCGCTTCGCGCCGGCATTGGCCGCTTCGCGTACATCGAGATCGGGTTCGCGCCGGTCGCCCGACAGCGCGCCGCCGTGGGTGGTCACCACCAGGCCGCGGGCGGCCAGCGTATTCAGATCGCGGCGGATCGTTTCGCGCGACACATTCAGTTCGCGCACCAGCTCAGCCACCGACAGCGCGCCATTCTTGGTCACTTGCGCGAGGATGTACTGATGACGTTGTTCTGCGAGCATCGATAGACGGCCGGCGAGCGGCACATATAGGTTCAGGAGGCCGCGGTATTGTAGTACGCGATCGCCCTGGGCGCTCCCCTATTCCCGCGCTTCCCTGCTAACCTGACGGTCCAGGTAGCGCGTCGCCCGACGCGCGCCGTGTCTTACGATCTACTCATGCCGCCATTGCTTCGCCGGTCACTGCTGCTTTTCCATGCGCTGCGCTTCGGCGCACGCCTGATCTGGCTCGCAGCGCCGCGTGAGCACAAGCTTCACTGGATGATCACGCTCGTGAAGCGTGTGCATGCAACCGAGGGTGGCCGCGATAGCCTGCACAGTTTGCTGCCCACGCTCGGGCCGCTCGCCAGCACGTTCATGCAGTCCCTGGCCGAACGCCCGGAACTCGCCACCGGCACCCTGCACGATGCCTTCGACGCGATCGGCCGCATGGAAGCTCCGCTGCCGCCGCATGAGGTCGAGCCGGCGCTGGCCGGCGCGCTCGGACGACCGCTCACCGGGCTCTTCACACGCGTCGATCTGCTGCCGGCACGCAGCGGCTTCGCCGAACAGACCCACCTCGCCCGCCTCGCCGAACCGGTGAACGGCCACCGCGATATCGCGATCAAGTTCGTGCGCGCAGCGCAGGTCGAACAGATCGGCGACGAGTTGGCGCTGCTGCGCTGGGTGGCGCGCTGGCTGGAAAAGTTTTCCCGCGACGCGCGTCGCCTGCAGGTCCGCGCGCTCGCCCAGTCGTTCACCGAAGATGTGCTGCGGCGCTTCGACCTGCGCGCCGAAGCCGCCAATCTGAGCCAGACCGGTCATCATTTCGACGGTGACAAACGGCTTGTGGTGCCGGACGTGATCTGGGACCTGTGCACCGCGCAGACCCTGGCGGTGCAGCATCTCGACACGGTGGCCGCGACCAATCTGCCCGGGTTGCTCCAGCATCGCATCAAGCTCGCGCCGCTTGCCACCCACATCGTTGAAGTCGTCACCGAGCAGGCTTTCGAGCACGGCTTCTTTCATGCGACTTTCGATGCCGAGCATGTGCGCGTCAGCGTCGAACCCGAGACGCTCGGGCGGATCGTGCTGGCGCAGTTTGCGGTGATGTCGAGCCTGTCCTCGCACGAACGGGAATTCTTCGTGCATGGCGCCACCGCCATGTTCGAGCAGGACTACGGCCGCCTTGCCGACCTGCATCGCGAGGCCGGCCACGTCGAGTCGACGACGCGCACGGAAGTGCTGGAAGCCGAGCTGCGGCGGCGCAGCGAGGCGCATTTCGCCGCGGAACCCGAAGACCGCACGGCGGGGGCGCTGTTTCATCATCTGCTGCGTTCGGTGCTGCCCTTCGAAGGCGGCACCGTCTCACCCCGGCTGGCCACCGCCCAGCGCTCGTTCCAACAGGCCGAAGCGCTGGCACGCGCGCTGCATCCCGGCGTCGATACGTGGAATGTCGCGCGCACGGTGCTGGCCGGCATCGCGCAGCGCGACATCGACCATCGCGGCTGGATCAAGCGCATCGCGCAGGAAGTGCCGCATCTCGCTCACATGCTGCCGCGCCTGCCACAGCTCGCGGTGCGCTATCTGCAACGTCAGCACGATGCGGCGGGCTCCCGGCAGCATACGCAATTGCTGCGCGAGATCGGCATCGAGTACCGGCGTACGAGGTTTTTGCTGTGGGCATGCGCCGTGTGCGGAGGCCTGCTGGGAGCGGGAGCGGTATTGCTGACGCGGTAGAGCCATGCGACGGTGAGGCGGCAAAGCGCGAGTGAAACCCTCGTTGCGCCCAGAGTGCAGCCTCGAACAAG
The DNA here is from genome assembly GCF_050436285.1 of Paraburkholderia sp. GAS82. Classification (NCBI taxonomy): domain Bacteria; kingdom Pseudomonadati; phylum Pseudomonadota; class Betaproteobacteria; order Burkholderiales; family Burkholderiaceae; genus Paraburkholderia; species Paraburkholderia sp. GAS82. The sequence continues at coordinate 49,851 of NZ_JBNDLX010000018.1, read as the reverse complement.
ACACGCCTGACGCACCGCGCAATACTGCGAGCCTTTTACGCCGCTGCTCACGCCGTCCATGCTCGCTACCCTCATCGCTGCTGTCTTTGTCGTGCTCTGGTCGACCGGCTTCGTGGTCGCCCGCGCAATCACGCCGTTCGCCGATCCCAACCTGTTCCTGCTCGCTCGCTTTGGCGGCACTGCCCTGCTGTTCGCGCTGGCCGCGGTTCTCGCGCGCGCCGCCTGGCCGACGGGACGCGACCTCGGCAAACATCTGTTGGCCGGCGCATTGCTGCAGGGAGTCTATCTCGGCGCCGGATACTGGGCCGTCGCGCAAGGTCTGAGCGCCGGCGTGATGGCCTTGCTCGGCGCACTGCAGCCGCTACTGACTGCGGCCGTGGCGGTCCCGCTTTTCGGTGAGCGTCTGTCGCGGCGCGGCTGGGCCGGCATGGGGCTCGGACTCGCCGGCGTCGTGCTCGTGCTGCAGCCCAAACTCAGCGCGGCTGCGCCGCATGCATCTCGCATAGCGCACGGCAACGCACCGAGCTGGCTCGTGGTCGCCGTGTCGATTCTGGCGATTGGGGCAATCACGGCAGGTACGCTGTTTCAGAAGACTTCGCTCGCGCGGGCCGACATTCGCAGCGCCAGCGCCGTACAGAACTTCGGCGCCGCCGCCGTAGCGGCAGTGCTCGCGCTGGCGCTGGGCGAGCATCGCTGGGTCGCCTCAACCACTCTTTGGGGGTCGCTTGCCTGGGGCATCGTGATGCTTTCCGGCATCAGCGTGACGCTGCTCGTGTGGATGGTCCGGCGCGGCGACGCCGCGCGGGCCACCGCGCTGATGTTTCTGGCGCCGCCTCTTGCGGCGATCGAAGGATATATCGGCTTCGGCGAAACACTGCTGACGGTGCAGATCGCCGGGTTCGTGGTCGCGCTGCTGGGGGTGTTGCTGGCCCGTTCGTAGCGCAGCTTGCGGAGCGGAGTGTGGCCCGTCTTTCTGGCCGCACACCTCAGTCAGCCGTGTCCCCCGCGGCCGGCACTTTCGCACGAGCTTTACTGCCCGGCGCCGGCGACCATGCGGGGCGCGCTTTGCGCTCCGAATCGACGACGACAATGTAACGGCCCGCCCACGGCGTCACCTGACGGTCTGAATGCAGCACCCAGAGCGGCTTGCCCGACTCGACCAGCGCCTCGTATTCCGCATCGAGAATACCGTAGTGGTCGAGAAACACATTGAGCGACGCGGGAATCCGCACACAACCTTTCGAATGACGGACACCCAGCAACGGTTCAAGCCTGTCTGGATCGGTCGCATGCATCTGGAATCGCATCTGCGACATGCCGCCCTTGCCCCAGCCGCGTTCGCCCTGCGCCCAGCCGAGATCGAAGATCCGCATGTCGCGTTTGCCGTAGCCGCGAATGCCGTTCTCGTTCATCGTGCCTTCAGCGCGAAAATCCATATTGTCGGGGGTGTGCTCGAACACGCCCAGCGGCGTAATGAAGTGATCGAACTCGCCCGGCCGGCCGGTCGCGACCGGTGACGCACCGATCATCAGCCATTTGTCGGATGGCGTCGCACGGAAATAGATGAAGAGCGCCTGAACGTTGGCGTTCCGATCGACCAGCACGACATACTCGCCCGACAGATTGCCAAGCTGATTCTGTTCAAGCGCCGTCTGAAGACGTTGGCCGTATTCCTGTTGCGCCGCTGCGGGCACGTTCAAGCGACGCGTGACATCGCGCGCGAACATTGCACGCAGCAGCATCGCCCGATGGGGATCCACCACGCCTGCCGCGTCCGGTGCCGCGACTGCGGAGGCTGTGATATCCGCCGGCGCAGCAGGCTCGCTCTTTTGCTCGCCGACCGCGAAAGAGAAACTGTAAGTTAAAACAAATAATGCGCTGACTAATGCGGCAGCCCGCAATATGGCATTTGTCGCGACAACCAGTTTGCTACCTGATTTGGCAACCGCTGCACGGCATGTATCCCTGACATGTAACGCCCTCTCAGCGGCGTTTCGATTAATTTCTACCCAATGGATCGCGTCACTTTCCGCGGGCTGGTCGAGCCGTTTTTTTTCGTTCATCGCGTGTTTGAGCAAACCTGCTTATCATTACCCGCCAAGCGGCTCATGCAGCGTACAGATTAACAGGATACTACTCAGGACATCCGTTACTGTCGATAACAGCGCTACCCAATTTCAACAGGTGATCCATTGAATAGGCGACATTGGCGCAACGACGCGCGAGCGTATTTAAATCCACGGTCGAAGTGAGTTTAAGCGGAAAATCCGCCGTTAAACCGGTAACGGGAAGTGGGCGCGCCCGCATACTTCGAGCAATCCATTTGCAGGGGAAGAAACATGACGCAACACGATCCGGTCGAACGGCAACGGCTTATCGCCAGGGAGATGCATGTCACGGACAGTTTCGTGGCCGAAGAGGAGATCGAGCGGCGGATCGCCTTCCTCGCGCGCTACCTGCGAACGAGCGGTCTGAAGACGTATGTGCTCGGCATTAGCGGCGGCGTCGATTCGACGACGGCCGGGCGTCTCGCGCAGCTTGCCGTCGAGCGCCTGCGCACAGAGCAGTACGCCGCACATTTCGTTGCGATCCGGCTGCCTTATGGTGTGCAGCAAGACGAAGCGGATGCGCAGCAGGCACTCGCCTCATTCGCGCCGACGAAACACTGACGATCGATGTCAAGCCGGCGGCCGACGCCATGCTCGCGTCGCTGGGCACAGCGGGCATCCCGTTCACGGACGATGCCCACAAGGATTTCGTGCATGGCAACATCAAGGCGCGGCAACGCATGATTGCGCAGTATGCAGTGGCGGGGGCACGTGGAGGCGTCGTGATCGGCACTGACCATGCGGCCGAATCGGTGATGGGCTTCTTCACCAAGTTCGGTGATGGCGGCGCGGATATCCTGCCTCTCGCCGGCCTCAATAAACGTCGGGTGCGCGCAGTGGCCCGCGCGTTAGGCGCCCCTGATTCGCTCGCGCACAAGGTGCCGACGGCCGATCTGGAAATGTTGCGTCCGCAACGTCCTGACGAAGATGCCTATGGCATTCCGTACAACGACATTGATGATTTTCTGGAAGGCAAGCCGGTAAGCGCTGCGGCTCGCGAGACGGTGCTGCGCTTCTATGAAAACACGCGTCACAAACGCGCGTTGCCTTATACGCCGTTCGACTGGCCTGAGCAGGCGTGAACGGACGGGGTGCGCGTGCGATGCGGCGCGCCGCAACCGGGTGACGGTTGCGGACCTCTGGACTATCCGCCGCACACAAGCGAAGCCGCAGACGTTCCCGACACCCCAGGCGCTGGCGAAGGCCGCAACGGGTTCAAGGATCGAACCGCTCAGCCTGCGGGCGGTTCCTCTTCCCGGAACAACTCGCTGCTCACTTCCAGCGGCACCCCCGCCAGATGCTTGCCGTGCAGTTCCCGAGCGATGACCTCGCCGACGTACGGTCCATCCGTCTCCAACTCGACGGTCGCGTTCGCTTCAGGCGTCCCGATCTCATGAACCGTTACGCTTTTCGCGTAGTGCCCTAGTTCATGCTCGAGAAACTCGCGAACTTGCTGCTCGGAGCATGATTCGGCGATATTCCGGACGAACAGGTTCATGGCGGCGTTACCTCAGCGCCCGCGGCGCTCCGTGCTACGTATGCGTACCGGCTGAAGGCTCGCGCGTTTCCTGGTTTGCGCGGCAGCACTCATGATGAGGGCTGTCCCAAGTACAGCCAATGACAGATAAAAGGCAATCATTTGAAATCTCCCCTTCGAGTTTCGTCCTGTTACCAGGATAGACAGAAGCGCTCGCAAATCCAATACCACACGTTGCTATGAGCAAGTTCGATTCCCGCTATCCCGCCAGCAGTCATGCTGACCGGATCACGCTGGAAAGCGAAATAAACTGTTGACGGGTATCGGTCATTACGGACGTTGTCAAAAGCCACCAATGCACTGTACCTGAATAAACGCAAACAAAAATACCTATACACGCGCTGTTTGGCCCAACCGCAACGTTTTTGGGCCAAGCGCACAGAAGAACGGGGGTAAGCGGGAGGGAGAAGTAGCCGGCCTGACGCATCGTGCGAGCGGTGCGTCAGGGCTCGCTATCGCGGGTGCCGGTCGCGACGTTGAGACCGGTCACGTCGCACGAGTCCCGGCCGAATCCCGCATACGCGGCAGACCAGTTGCCGACAATGGCAGCCTGCGCGACGCTCAGGCTCATCTTGCCTTCGCACACGCACCGTTTGAGATGCACGACGAAACGTGCCTTGCGACGCTCGCCACTCGTCCCGGCCCACGGCAGCAGATCGAGATTGGCGGGCGCATCGGGCGAACCGCCAAGCAGGACCGGCACGCGGCGGTCGATCGCATAGTCGGCCCCGGCGTCCGTATCGATACCGCGCTCGGCGAGCAGATGGGCCTTGTGCTGCATCATCACATCAAGTGGAGGCGACACGGCGTCCGCATAGTCCGGCCGGCAGATCGTATCGGCAATCGATTGCTGGGTGACGCGCTCATCCAGCATGGTGGCGTCCTGCGCGGCCGCCTCGCCCGTGCGCAGTCCCGCAAGCGCACCGAACACCACCACCGCGCCCAGACGCAATACCCAGGCGGCACGACTGTCATAGGCGCCTTTCAGCGCGCGCAAAATATGAAATTGTCTACTGCGCAGCGATCCGCCACGTCTGCCTGCCTTTCCTTGATTCATTCGGTGGCGCGCCAGGCCTTGGCGCGGAATGGTTAAATTCGCAGGGCAATTAAAGCACACTCGGTATCGCGGTGGAAAATCGGCGCTGACCGGCAAGCACCTGGTCAGCGCCGAAACCGCCTAGCTCGGCCTGCGAGCCTGCAAGTCGCGAATCCTGGCCACCGCGGCTGTGTTCGACACCGTTGCCTCATACATCTTGGCCAGATCCGCTTTCAGCGCCGTACGCGAAGCGCCGTCGAGATAGACCATATGCCCAGAGGGATAGAAACGCGCGGACAGGTTCTGACGCACCTGCGGGCTGACGAGCGGCATCTTCTGCAGATCGATCACGGTCTGGTAAAACGGCGTGACGAAATCGAAGAAGCCGTTCGCCGACAACACCTTCAGGTCCACATTGAGCGCCATGACCGCAGCAAGATCGCCCGCGGTGTACAGAATCACGTTGCCCTTCGCGTCCACGCCCTTTTGCGCGCCGGTCGGATCGATATGGCTGAAGTCCCAGTACTGGAACGCCTGGTCGTTCAGATCCGTGAACGCCGAATTCGACGTATAGAGCAACTGCTCGTTGAGATAGACGTTCCACATGCTTGTGTAGACGCCTGTCACTGCCGTCATGGTCGGGTCGTTGCCGCCCGAGTTCGGGTCGATTTTCCCCGCGATGCCGGTTTCGATCGCGGTCACCCGGCCGTCATATTCCCCGAGCGCAAGCCCCTTCGATTTCAGCAGCGTGGTCAGAAACAGCGAGTTGCCACGGCTGTCATAAGCCGCAATGTCGAGGCTCCATGCGAGCAGCGTCGCCTTGTCGATGCCGGTGTATTCGCTCAGCTTCTCGACTGTCGCCGCATCCGTGGCGGGCACCTTGCGCAAGGCGGCGAGATAGTCCGTGCGCGAGAACTGGGCGACCTCCTCGGCGAACGCGCCGAGATCGGTCGGAGTGGGCGCAACGCCGAGCTTCTTGTGATACCACGCATCCGCGGCGGCCGTCGGCAAGGCGCCGACCGGATTGCCGGACTGCGTGTAGTCGAGTATCGACGACTGCAGCGTAATGCCGTTCAGATCGACGCCATCTTCGTGCAGCATATAGGCCAGCACGCAGCTGCGAGCCGTACCGTACGATTCGCCGTACAGATACTTCGGTGAATTCCAGCGGTTGTTCTTCGTCAGAAAGCGCTTGATGAACTGCTTGATCGAGGTGGCATCCTGATCGACGCCCCAGAAATTGCGGTTCGTGCTGGGCGCGATTGCCGCCGAATACCCCGTGCCGATGGGATTGATAAAAACCAGATCGCTTTTGTCGAGCAGGCTATCGGGATTGTCTTCCAGCGTATAGGGTGCGGGCGGCGTGAAACTCGGCATTGCCGTCTTGATACGGCGCGGCGCAAACGAGCCGAGCAGCACGAATACCGATGACGACCCCGGGCCGCCATTGTAGAAAAAGGTAACCGGGCGCGTTTCTTCCTTCTGGTTGTCCTCCGTGAAAGCCACGTAGAACATCTTGGCGTTGGGTACCGAGCTGCTCGGATCCACTGTCACCAGGTGACCTGCCGTCGCGGTGTAGGCAATCTTGCGACCGCCGATCACAATCGAATGCTTCGTGATCGCAGCATTCTCGGTGGTATCGGTGACGGAATCGTTGGGTCCGTTGCCATAGGCAACAGGATCGAAAAACGGTTGATCTCCTGACTTCTGCGCCGCGGTCGCGGCCGCCTTGGCGGGAGCAGCATGAGAATTGTGGGACGACTGCGGACTGCCGGAAGCTGACTCGGTGTTGGTCATGATCGCTCCATCTCGTTTTACGTCATTTTCGTCATCTAGGCGTCATACGGACGCTGTCTCGAACCACGCACCACCTTCTTTGCAATAACCTTCGCAACAACAACACCGCAAGCACACGCCAGGTTCATCGGGCGCGTGCTTGCGAGACTACAGACTATAGTGCCGCAGCGATCTTCTGACCATTGGGGCTGCCAAGTCCGGTACACGCATCCCAGCCCGCCGAAGCAGCGTACGAGCCGTTGTTGCCTTGCGTGATGTCGTTAAACGCGCTCGTCGCGGCATACAGCTTCGGATTGACGAAGCCGACTGGCGAACCGTTAGCCGCGTTGATGCGGGCAATCAGCGCGGCCCACAGCGGCGCCACCGCGCTCGTGCCACCAACTACCGTTTGGGACCCATCGATCAGCACGTCATAGCCGGTCTCCGGCGACGCGTCTCCCGCTACGTCGGGCACGCCACGCCCTGTCAATGCCGTCTTCGCACCGGATGCATTCGTGGAAGACAAACCCTCTTGCCAGGTCGGGACGGGAAATGCGGTACTCACACCGCCGCCGCTTGCGCCGCCTTGGCTACCGTCGTTCCACACCACCTCCTGGGAGATCTTTGTTCCCGAGGCAGTCAGCTTGGTCCCGCCGCATGCCAGCACGTACGGACTCGAGGCGGGAAAATCGACCACATTGCCGCTCGTGCCGTCGCTCGAGCCGCTATCGCCGGAGGCCACGCAAACCGTCACACCCATGGTTGCAGCGGCTTGCAGCACGCTGTTGAACGCCTGCTGCGACTGCGCTGTCCATGACGACTCCGGGCCGCCCCAACTGATCGAGATGACCGACGGTTTGTTGGTCGTGTCGTGAACGGCGTTGCTCACGGCGTCGATAAAACCGGTGTCGGTATTGGGCGTGAAATAGACCGCGATTTTCGCGCCTGGCGCGATTGCACCGACCACCTCGATATCGAGCGACACCTCGCCGTCCGGACCGCTTGCGTCGCCGGTGGGCTTGTTCTTGCCTTTGTCGACACTCACCGCGACCACGGTAGGCGCAGTCACGCCGAGATTCGAAAAATAGGTGCTCAGATCGGACGTCTCATAGCCGCCGCCAAGCTCGATGATGCCGACGCACTCGCCACTCCCGTCGCCTTGCGGGTATTGATACAGCGCCGCGACCTGCAGTGGTGTGAACGCACCCGAGGCTTGTGCATTGGCCGAACGGATCGGCGGCCGGATGCGGAAATGCGGACGCGCCTGCGGCCGGTTATCGAGCCCGAGCACGGCTGTCACGACGTTCGCAAGGTTGCCGGGCACGCTGATGACGCCGGTTCGGCCGCGATACTGGCCGATTGATTGATGCTCGTAATGATGCAACTCGACGTCGAAGGCGGCCTGAAACTGCGCAATGGTGCCGGAAAGCACAATAGTGCGGGCAGCGGGATTCTCACGCTCCACGGTCAGGCCCGATTGTGCTGCGAAGGCCTTGACCTTCTCGATATCTTCCGCCGCGGCACCGAACTCTTTGGCGAAGGCCTCGCGTGACAAAGGCTTGACACTGGAGTCGCCCGCTTCGATCCTGGCGATCAACGCGTCGAATTGCTCCTGCGCGTGACGGCGCAGGACGACGTGGACTTCGATCCGTTCAGCCGGATCGCATTGCCCGATGAGTTTTGAACCTTCCGCTACCGTGCGCTCACTTCCTTGCAGGGGATGCTTGGCCATAGTTTCGATACTCCTCGGTGCGCCGCCGTGCGGCTGCGCGTTGGTCCCGGCGGGCATGCGCCTCGTGACACATTCAGGTTGCAGCGCAACCCGCGCAGGGTTCTGGTTGCATGGACATCATCAAGCCGTCCGACAGATCCATTCGAACACAGTTCCAGCGCGCGTAACAGTTGTCCGGATGGCTATGTCCTGGATGCGTCACGCGGGCCGCGCTATGATGCTGCAGCGGCGAACCAGTCGTTACGTTGTCTCGTGCGGCAATCCCGCACGTGCGTCAGAGAATCTGAGCGAATCAGGGGAAAGTTCCATGTCAATTTCGATGTATCAAGCCTCCGTGCCCGTGCTGGTGCGCGGTCTGACCTGCCTGCAAAGCATTCTCGGCAAGGCCGAGGCGCACGCGGCAGAAAAGCAGATCGACCCGTCAATTTTTGTCAGCGCCCGGCTCTTCCCGGACATGCTGCCGCTCGTGCGTCAGGTCTATATCGCGACCGACACAGCCAAGGGCTGCGCCGCACGTCTCGCCGGCGTGGAGCCGCCCAAGTACGACGACGTCGAGGTGACGTTCGAAGAGCTGCAGGCTCGTATCCAGAAAACGATTGATTACCTGAAGGAATTCAATGCGGCGCAGATCGACGGCTCGGAAGAACGCACCGTCACGCTGAAAATGCGCAATGGGCCGGTTGAGTTCACAGGCCTCAACTATCTGCTGCAGTTCGCGTTGCCGAATTTCTATTTTCACGTCACGACGACGTATGACATCCTGCGTCACAACGGCGTCGAACTCGGCAAACTCGACTATCTCGGCGCACGATAACGCCAGTTGTTAGAGTCAGCCGGTGAAGGGGCTGCCTTGGCGGAGCGTCAGGCGTGCCAGGCAGCTACTCACACGGCATAAAAAGTCGTGCCGGCCGCGAACTCAAACACGCGGCTGGAATGCGATGATCCCCATCCCAGCCAGCGTGAACGCGACACCGGCCAGATCCCAGAGTGTTGGCCGCACCTGCTCGACGCACCACAGCCACAAGATCGCCACCGCGACGTACACACCGCCGTAAGCGGCATACACACGGCCGGCGGCCGCGCCATGCAACGTCAACAGCCACGCAAACGCGGCAAGACTGAGCGCGCCGGGTATGAGCAGCCATGCGGAGCCGCCCTCTTTCAGCCAGCGCCACGGCAGATAGCAGCCGAGAATCTCGGCGACGGCGGTCAGGACGTACAGCAGAAAGGTCTTCATTCAACGGCGAGGTTTTGATGGTGATTGGTTATGGACAGACCACGGCGCGCGAGGCGCGCTCGAGTCTATCGCCTTTATTAACATAATCACCTCACTCACGGCACCCCGGCCATGTGCAATCAATGGCGTACGCGCGGCTAGTCAAGCGACAGACGCAACGCGAAACCGATCAAGGCAGCGGAGAACGTCCAGCGCTGCAGTGTTTGCGCGAGAGGATGCGAGCGCATCCAGCCTGCAATACGCGCAGCGCCAATCGCACAGGCTATGTCGAAACATGCGCCGATAGCGACCAGGATCACGCCAAGTTCGATCATCTGCAACGCGACCGGCCCTGCTTCCGGCCGCACGAACTGCGGCAGCAGCACCGAGCAGAACAGCAGCGCTTTAGGATTCAGCAGATTGGTGAGCAGGCCTTTGACGAAGGCGGTCCGCAGCGGCCGCGGCCCACCCGTCGCGACGCCGCCCTCGGGCAACGCGAACACCGGCGAGCGGAAAATCTGTACGGCGATCCATGCGAGATAGACGGCACCGCCGTACCTCACCACCTCATAGAGCCATGGCGCGCTACGCAGCAGCGCCGCGACCCCGCACGCCGACAGAGTCACATGGGTCGCCCGTGCGAGGCCGAGGCCGCCCGCGGTAGCAAATCCGGTGCGTGCGCCGCGTCCGATGCTTGTCTGCAGCAAGAGCGCCATGTCCGGCCCTGGCACCGCGTAGACGATAAGCAATGCAGCGACGAAGACGATCAGAAGGTGTGCGGAAATCATAGGAGCCTCACGTTTATCAAGGCTCTATCTTGCTGTCGAAGTACGAGGGTTTTCTGGCGATTTACATAGACGAATCTCAGTACACTGGTGGAATGCGCTAACATTCCGGAATCCAGCAGATCTTTCCCCTCTCCATGGACGACCTCGATAAAATCGACCGCGCGATCCTGGCCGCGCTGCAAAATGACGGCCGCATATCCAACGCCCGGCTGGCCGAGGCTGTCGGCCTCAGCGAGACCCCTTGCGCTCGTCGGCTAAAGCGTCTCGAGAGCGCCGGCTATATCGAGCGGTACCGGGCCATGCTGTCGCGTTCGGCGCTCGGCTTCGGCGTAGTCGCGTTCGTTTATGTTCGCTTCGCGGTGCACGATCGCGCGGTGGCGACCCGCTTCGAGCACGAAGTACAGGCGATTCCCCGCATCCTCACGTGTCATAACGTGTCGGGCAGCGCAGATTACGTGCTGCAAGTGGTGGCGCGCGATCTCGATGACTACGGCACGTTCATGCGTGACGAACTGCGCAGCCTGCCGGGTGTGACATCCGTGGAATCTTCGCTGTCGCTACGCGAAATCAAGTCCAATGGCGGCCTGCCGTTCGTCTGATCCGTGGCATGGTGCGCGCCGCCCACCAGTCGTGGCATAGTCGCCGGTACGGCACGGCATGACGTTCTCGCCGGATGAACCACGGAGTTTTCTCGATGAATCACGAACAGGCGCGAGCCGAAGAATCGCGCGCGATGGAGCGCGTACTGACTGCCACACAACGCGTGCAGTCGGCTTTCACTTCCCTGCAGTCGCAATTTCCGCCCACCGGCGAAGGGCGACCGTCGCAATTTGCGCTGCAGACCTTCGACGCGGCACTGCAGGAACTGGAAGATGCGCAAGCAGCGTTCGACGAATTGCTCGGAGATCTGCTTGACGGCAACCGGTGAGTGGCTTAGCTGTCGCAATCTTGCGTAGCCGCTGAGGTTCGCGCGGTGGAGGAGGCTTTGGATCGCGTCCCCGCCCGCCGCGAATTCGGGTGGCGCCGGCGGGCTTGACCGTTAGTTGCGTTCATGCGCCTGCCCTACTCCCTTTAATCCGCGCTTGACGACCCGTCCATCACCTACTTGTGCGCTCGCCCTCCGTCCGCGTCATGCCGAGCGCCCGCAGGAAAAAGGGCGATTGATGCACGTGCTAAAACAGGCGTCGTTGTGAAGCACAACGCGCCCGCCCTTACCCGCTTTTACTGACTCGCAGCCTGACCGGCCCCCGCCTTCTTCTCCGCGTTCTGCAGGTCTGTCGGATAGTTGGGATCATTGCGCGACGGGTTATAGCCGTTCGCCTCCAGTTTCTTCAATTCGGCGTTTTTCTTCGCCCGCGCCTGCTTGCGCGCCGCCTTTCGCTGAGCCTTGGTGGTTGCCGACGCCGGGGTCGCCGGCGCAGCGGCTGCGTCGCCGCCGGAAGCGCCCCCGCTGCTTTGGGCGAACACAGGTGCAGCCGATCCGATCATGAGTGCGGCCGATGCGAGGAGGACAGCCATTTTCTTCGAAGGTGAAAAGCTCATTGATTATCTCCAGTCGAATGCAGGATCTAAAAGACATCTCTCGTTGATGCTTCATACGATTCCCAATCAAACCTCAGCATGGGAACCGTCAATGTATCCGAATACGTGGCATCGCGCCCCTGATCTGCGGGCGTCAATCAACCTCATGAACAGTAGTGGCTTGACGCATATCGCAAATATCCGATATATAATTCGCTCCGTTGCGATGCAGATGCCGGGCCGCTTCGGCCCCTGTACCGCTGTTCATGACTGAAACCTCATTGATGACCATCGACATCGACGCGATCCACAAGGCGCTAGCCAATCCCATCCGCCGCGAGATTCTGGCGCGGCTGCGGGACCCGCAAGCGCACTTCGCCGATCAGGAGTTGCCGCTCGATCACGGCGTGTGCGCCGGCAAGATCGACGCGAGTTGCGGACTGTCACAGTCCACCGTGTCGGCGCACCTGGCCGCATTGCAGCGCGCCGGCCTCGTCACGTCGAAGCGGGTCGGCCAGTGGGTGTTTTTCAAACGCAACGAGCCCGTCATCCAGGCGTTTCTCGAGCACATGAACACGGATCTCTGACGCGTGCGTCTGCCTCGCCGCGCTTCTTTCATCACGCTGTTCTTATTGTCCCGGGCCGCTGCCCGCCAGGAAAGGTGAATACTTATGCCGACGCTTTTTGACCCGCTGCAAATTGGCGATCTCACGCTGCAAAACCGCATCATCATGGCGCCGCTGACGCGTCAACGCGCGGGCGACGTCCGCGTGCCGAACGCACTGATGGCGAAGTACTACGCCGAGCGCGCCTCGGCCGGCCTGATCATCAGCGAGGCCACCTCGGTCACGCCGCAGGGCGTGGGTTACGCGGCAACGCCGGGTATCTGGTCGCAGGAACAGATTGAAGGCTGGAAGCTTGTCACCAGCGCGGTTCACGCGGCGGGCGGCAAGATCTTCCTGCAGTTGTGGCACGTCGGCCGCGTGTCGGACCCGATCTTCCTGAACGGCGACCTGCCGGTTGCGCCGAGCGCAATCGCGCCACAAGGCCACGTGAGTCACGTGCGTCCGCAGCGTCCGTTTGTGACGCCGCGTGCGCTCGATCTGGCCGAGATTCCCGCCATCGTCGAGGCGTACCGCAAGGGTGCTGAAAATGCCAAGGCCGCTGGTTTCGACGGCGTTCAGGTGCATGGCGCGAACGGCTATCTGCTCGACCAGTTCCTGCAGGACAGCACGAATCAGCGCACCGACGCATACGGTGGCCCGATCGAAAATCGCGCTCGCCTGATGCTCGAAGTGGTGGATGCGTGTATCGAAGTCTGGGGCGCGAATCGCGTCGGCATGCACCTCGCACCGCGCGGCGACGCACACACGATGGGCGACTCGAACGCCGCAGCGACGTTCGGCTATGTCGCGCGTGAACTCGGCAAGCGCAAGATTGCGTTTATCGCGGCACGTGAAGCGCTCGGCGAGAACCGCCTCGGCCCGCAACTGAAGGCGGCATTCGGCGGCCCGTACATTGCCAACGAAAGATTCACCAAGGAGTCCGCACAACAGGTGCTCGACGCAGGCGAAGCGGATGCCGTGGCGTGGGGTCAACTGTTCATCGCTAATCCGGATCTGCCGCGCCGCTTCGAACTGAATGCGCCGCTGAACCAGCCGAATCCGGCGACGTTCTACGCCGAAGGCGAAGAGGGTTACACGGATTATCCGGCGCTGGAAACGGTGGAATAAGCGTAGGAACACGTGCTGCAACAGGCACTGGACCGCGCGTTGCAATGAGCGCAAGTCACGCCTGAACGTGCGGCGGACGCAACCGGAATGTGTTACCCGGTTGCGTCCACCGCAGTCACATCGCGGTACATAAAAACCCGCTTTGTTTCGTCGAGCCCGCGCGCCACGTGCGCGGCGCGGATTGCCCGCAATTTCGCGTCGAGGCGCTCGCTTTCGATCATGCTAAAACCCAGTCGCCGGTAGTACGGCGCATTCCACGGCACATCGCGAAACGTCGATAGCACCAGCTGCGGCACACCCGCGCGACGGGCGAGTACGGCCACCTCGTCGATCAGCCTGGCCCCGATGCGCCGCCCCGACCATGTGGTCAGAACATCGAGTTCCTCGATATAGAAACGCTTCGCCAATCGCGCGAACATCACAAAAGCGACACAGTTCCCCGTATCGTTCACCGCTACGATGATTTCTGACGCCTCGATCTTCCGGCGCACAAAGTCGACGTTCATCGGCCGGGCGTCCGCAATGCCGGTCAAGCCGACCGTAGCAAAGCGCTGCGCGGCTTCGTACTCGATCGCCCGCACCACCTCTGCCTCATCGGGCGCAGCAAAACGATAACTCATGGCAAACGGATCCAGCATATGCGTACGCTACAGATGACTAACAGAAGGCAGTGTCGCACACTCCAAAACCCGGGTTCACTGCAGATCAGTTACCCAACGACAACGCCGGCCAGGCGCTCCACGCATACACAAGTTACGCCCACGCGCGCAAAAGCGGTGCTACTGTTAGATGCGCAGGCCGTTCAAACGCATCACTTCCCGTCAGGCGCGGCCGCTCACCCCAGGAGACATCATGGCGAAAGTATTGGTTCTCTACTACTCGATGTATGGCCACATTGAAACCATGTCGGAAGCGGTGGCCGAAGGCGCCCGCTCGGTGCCAGGCACCGAGGTCACGGTCATGCGCGTGCCCGAAACCATTCCGGCCGATCAGGCGGCGGCTCACGGCGTCAAGCTCGACCAGAAGGCGCCTGTAGCCAAGCCCGACGATCTGGCGAATTTCGACGCCATTATCTTCGGCACGCCGACGCGCTTCGGCAATATGGCCGGCCAGATGCGGACGTTCCTCGATCAAACCGGCGGCCTGTGGATGAAAGGAGCGCTGGTCGGCAAGGTGGGCAGCGTGTTTGCTTCGACCGGCACGCAGCACGGCGGCCAGGAGACCACCATCACCTCGTTCCATAACACGTTGATGCACCACGGCATGGTGGTCGTGGGCGTGCCGTACGCATGTGCAGGACTCGTGAAAATGGACGAGATCACGGGCGGCACACCTTATGGCGCGACAACGATGGCAGGTGCAGACGGTAGCCGCCACCCAACGCAGAACGAACTGGAAATCGCGCGCTACCAGGGAAAACACGTTGCCGGAATCGCGGCGAAGTTGGCTAGTTAAGCGCACTGGCGCGAGCGCGGACTGAATGCAGAGGGCCGTGAATGCCAACGCGGCGCGCGACACGTGAGCAACGCGCGCGCCGACTAGTCACACTAAATGAGTGCTTCGTTGTGTCACCGCGCTGACACAGAACGTTCACCTGAGACCGCGGCATAAGCCCAAAACAAAAAAACCTCCATAAAATTGGGGGTTTTAACAAAATTTAATTTGGGTTGCCGTCTTATATCAAGCAGACTGCGTAAACAGCACGGTCCGTTGACGGAGAAACTCATGAACGTTGAAGATACATGGGACGGTCACATGCGCCGCGCGCACATTGACGCCGCACACGAGCAACACGTAGCGGCGTCGCATGCACAGGCCGCCCCGCTCGCGCGACGCGCGATGCCGGTTTGCATCGCATTGGTGTGTGTATGGTCGATCGTCGAAACACCCTGGGAACTGAACCCCACTGATGGCCTCACGCGCTTCCTCGCGCTGATGCTCGCCAAATGCCTGCTACTGGCAGTCGGTGCCGCGGCATTTTTCGGGGTTCGGTATGCACGCACCCTGTTTGTTTTCCTCTGCGCATCGAGCGTGTTCGCGGTCGCCTCTACGCTACCGTTCGAATACACGATCTCGCACGAGCTGTTCACGCTCTCGTTAGTCGAATGCGTGTGCAAGGTCGCGCTCGTCGTCAGCTATGCGACCTGGTATATAAAAAGCCATTGAGCGAGCGGCGCGTAGTACCACGCGCCGCGGCAGCACGATCGGGACTGCTTAGTGCGCAGCGGCAGCCGCTGCATCCGCACTACCCTTACCCGGTTTCGTCAACCAGATCAGCGGAATGATGGCGATAAAGATCACCGCTGAGAGCCAGAAGATGTCATTGAGGCCAAGCATGGCCGCCTGCGCGTCGAGCGAACGTTCGAAGAATGCGAGCGCCTGATGCGAACCACCGCCGAGTGTCGTTTGCACTGCATCGAGCCCGGAAACAAAGGTTGGGTTGTCGACGCTCGATTGTTCCGCGAGGCGAGCGTGATGCAGGATCTGGCGATTGTTCCAGCCTGTGCTCGCTAGCGAAGTCCCTACGGCGCCGGCAAACACGCGCACGAAATTCGACAGACCAGCCGCAGAGGGAATCTTCTCGGCAGTTAGTCCCGAGAGAATGATCGCGGTCAACGGCACAAAGAAAAAGCCGGTCGGGAAGCCCTGCAGCAAAGTCGGAAGCACGAGCGTGCGAGTATCGACGCCCGTCGTATAACCCGAGCGCATGAAGAACACGGCCGCAAAACCGAGGAACGCCAGGGTCGCAAGCACGCGGGCATCGGAACGCGGCAGGAGCTTCGCGATGACCGGCGAGAGCAGCACGGCGAAGATGCCGAGTGGCGCCATGACGAGACCCGCATCGACGGCGCGGTAGTTCAGATACTCTTGCATCCATTGCGGCAACAGCACGAGGTTCGAGAAAAACACGGCATACGCCACCGAAATCGCCGCGGTTCCGCCAAGAAAATTTCGTCCTGCGAACAACCGCAGGTTGACGATCGGATTTTTCTCCGTCAACTCCCAGATCAGAAAGAAAGCGAAACTGATCAACGCGAACACCGTTAGCGCGACGATGACCGGCGAGTTGAACCAGTCGAGATCCTTGCCTTTGTCGAGCATCACCTGCAGCGAGCCCACCCAGGCGATCAGCGACAGCAGACCTACCTTGTCGATGGGCAGACGTTTGGTCGGCGTTTCGCGCTCGCGATAGATGGCCCACGTCACCGCCGCGGCAAAGATGCCTACAGGAATGTTGATATAGAAGATCCATGACCATGAATAGCTGTCGGTGATCCAGCCTCCTAACACCGGGCCGGCAATCGGACCGACAGTCGCAGTCATCGCCCACAGCGCCAACGCAAGCGAGCTCCTTTCCTTTGGATAGGAGCCGAGCAGAATCGCTTGCGACAGCGGGATCAGCGGACCGGCCACCGCGCCCTGCACGATCCGCGCTGCAAGCAGCACCGGCAGGTTCGGCGCGAGGCCGCACAGCCACGACGACACCACAAACAGCAGGATCGCCCAGACAAACAGTTTGATCTGTCCGACCCGCTGCGTCAGCCACCCGGTGAGCGGAATCGAGATCGCGTTGGCGGCCGAGAACAGCGTGATCACCCAGGTGCCCTCGTCCACCGATACGCCGAGGTTACCGGCGATGGTCGGAATCGCGACGTTCGCGATCGACGAGTCCAGCACGTTCATGAAAGTGGCCAGCGCCACGGCGAGAGTCGCCAGCACGAGCTTGCCGCCGGAGAGCGGCGCGAGTGCAGCGGGATTGGTCGATTGATTCATTTCATCACCCGTCGGAAGGATCGACGGTCAGAAAGCGTGCACGTCTATCTGACCTGTCAGCTAATACGGCAAAAAAATTGGCGTCTGCGTGGGCTGTTGAAGGTCAACCGGCGTTCCGCGATGTCGCGTGACGTACGGCGATCTTCTGCGGAGCACCCTTCGATGCGCCCTGGCTGAGCGGTATGTTCTGGGCGATGATCTGCTCGATCTGGGCCTCGGCTGCCGCGCCGTACTGGGCGAATACATCCGTGCGGTACGTCGTGTTGACTGCAGCGGCCAACTGGGTGCCGGACTCGTCATGTGTATTCACTTCGACCTGCATCGACAGACCGATCCGCAACGGATGCGCATCGAGTTCGCGCTGGTCCAGTTGTACGCGCACCGGCAGCCGCTGCACGACCTTGATCCAGTTGCCGGTGGCGTTCTGCGCCGGCAATACATCGAAGGCCGCGCCAGTGCCGGCCGAAAAGCCCACCACCTTGCCGTGATACTGGACATTCGATCCGTAGACATCAGCCGTCAATGTGACGGGTTGACCGATGCGCATGTGCCGCAGTTGCCCTTCCTTGAAGTTCGCATCAACCCACACCCCGTCGAGCGGTACGATCGCCATCAGCGGTGTGCCCGGGGCAACACGTTGGCCGACCTGAACCGAGCGACGCGCGACATAGCCGGTCACCGGCGCGGGCAAGGTATTGCGTGCGTAGTCGAGGTAAGCATTGCGCACCTTCGACGCCGCGGCCTGGACATCCGGATGCTGGCCAATCGTGGTCCGGTCGGTCAGCGCGTGATTTGCTTCGGCTTGCTGACGCGCTGCCTCGAGCGACGCCTCTGCGGACCTGACGGAGTCCTGAGCATGCGAAATATCCTCTCCCGACACGGCCCCCGTTCCGGCCACGGCTTCACGACGCTTCAGATCGTCATTCGCGCGCGCCAGGTCCGACTCGCGCTGGGCGATGTTTGCCGCGTAGAAGTCGTTGTTCACATAGAGACCGCTGACTTGCCGCACGGTCTGGCCGAGCGTCGCTTCAGCGTTCAGGAGTGCGACCCTTGCGTCGGCGCCGTCCAGCGTGACCACCGGATCACCCTGCTTGACGATCTGCGTGTCGTCCGCGTTGACGGCAACCACAGTACCGCTGACCTGCGGGGTCAACTGCACGAGATTGCCGCTTACATAGGCGTCGTCGGTAGACTGCTCGAAGCGCCCAATCGTGTAGTAGTACCCACCGTAGGCAGCGCCGGCCGCCGCGACAGTGGCGGCCAGCAGTATCAGCATAAGCTTGCGCTTACCGGGATTCTGCGTGTCACCCTGGCCAGCCTGCTCGGGCTGTCCGGTCTGCTCGGGTTGTCCGGCTTGGGCCGGCGCGCGCTCGATAGTGGTTGTATCGCTCATTTCAATGACTCCAGGCAAAGAATGAAGGTGTCGCAAAACGCGCCTTAGCGTGCGGCGACGACAGGGTTGGGTCGAGCCGCTGATGCATCCGGCTGGCTGCTTGTGTTGGACCGTTCACCAGTGCCTGCGTTGGCCTCTGCACTGGCACCGGCGTCCTCCGTGTAACCGCCGCCGAGCGCTTGCGCGAGCGCAATCTGCTGATCGCGGCGATTCATCTTCAGATTGGCGACCGACTCGTCGGCAGCGAGTGCATTGGTGTCGGCATTCAGCACCGTGAGCTGATTCGTCAGCCCCGCCTGGTATTGGGTTAGCGCCAACTGGTAAGCGCTGCGCGCGGCGTCCTGGGCAGCCTCGGCGTCGCCGAGCTGGGTGTCGGTGGAACGGATCTGCGCGAGCTGCGTGGCGACTTCCGAGAGCGCCGTAACGAGCGTCTGGTTGTAGCCCGCGACGGCATCGTCAAAATCGGCGTAGCGCCCTTTCAGTTGCGCGCGCAGTTCGCCGCCGTCGAAAATCGGCAGATGGACCGCCGGCCCCGCGTTGGCGGTGCGGCTTGCTGCGGTCAGGAAACGGCCGAAGCCGAACGCATCCAGACCGACAGCCGCGCTCAGGTTGATGTCGGGGTAAAACTCAGCCTTGGCTTCCTTGACGTCGTGCGTCAGCGCATCGACGCGCCAGCGGGCCGCCACCAGATCCGGGCGACGGCTGACGAGATCGGCCGGGAGGTTATCGGGCAAACGTACCTCATCGCCAATGCCGAGCGTGGGCCTCGCAATCGACAGGCCGCGATCGGGACCTGCGCCGAGTAAAGCAGCCAGTTGATAGCGCGTCGTGACGATGCTGCCGTCGAACGAGGCCAGCGCGGCGCGACTGGTGGCGAGATTGGCCTGCGCCGTTTTGCGCTCGACTTCGGTATCCAGTCCGTTGGCAATGCGACCCGCCGTGATGCGGTCGATCTGCTCGCGCTGCTCGACCTCCTGTTGCGCGATGTCGTGCAATGCGTACAGCCGGGCCAGCTGGTTGTAGTTGCGCGCGATCGCCGAGGTCAAGGTCAGCTTGACGACCTCCGCATCCGCTTCGCTTGCCTGGAGTTGCGACATCGAAGCCTTGAGCGCCTCGCGATTCTTGCCCCACAGATCGAGGTCGTACGAAGCCGTCAGCAAGCCCTCGTTTTCCGATTGCCAGCTACCGGCATAAGGTGGCGGGATCAACGCGGTACCCGAGTACTGCTCGCGAGTGAACGAGTAGCTCGCGCCTACCTTGGGCAGCGTGCTCGACTTCGCCGTTTCGGTATATGCCGCGGCAGCGGCGATACGGGCGCGAGCCTGCGCGAGTGTCGGACTACCCTGCAGTGCTTCGGCCAGCAGTGCCTTGAGTTGCGCGTCGCCGAACTGATCGGCCCAATCCGTTGCCGGCCAGCGGCCCTGATCCGATGGGATGCTCTGCTGGGTCGCGAAGCTCTGCGGCTGCGCCATCTGCTTGTCGCTCGAGATACCCGCATAGTTGGCGCACGCCGACAGCACCGCCGCGCAGATCACGGTTACGCTGGCCTTCGCGAGCCGCAAACCCACGATCTTTCCATTTAACTGTGACTTCATTCTCTGACCTGTCAGATATATGGGTAAAAAAATGCCTCTCAGCTTTCAAGGAATTTCTTGAGCAAGCGGCCGAACTCTTTGTACTCTTCTTTGGTAAAGCTCTTGAGGCGCCGGTTCAGTACCATTGGTGCGATGTCGGGAATCTGACTCGCCACTTCGCCGCCCTTCTTCGTGAGTGTCAGGTTGACCACCCGCCGGTCTTCGAGGCTACGCGAGCGCTCCAGCAGGCCTTTGGACTCGAGCTTGTCGAGCATTCGGGTCATCAGGCCGGTGTCGATACCGAGGAACTTCGACAACTCGAACGGCGTGGTCGCAACGCCGCGCTGCATGGACAGCAGAATGCCCATTTGCTGGCTGGTGATCTCCAGGTCCTTCAGCGCGTTGTCCAACTCCGCGATCAGGAGGTTGCGGGCCTTGTTGATGAAAAAGCCGATGCTTTCCTCCGACTGAAACCGTTCTTTCGTGTAGTGATCCATCGCTGACTCCGTGATCGTTGCAATGCATATTATCTGACATGTCAAATACTGTCAAGCGAGATTTTAGGGGGGAGGAGCCCCCCTCGCCGTATCAGACGATTCTCGTTGCGCCGCAGGCCGAGTTCCCTTGACCAGAAAGCTCATCGCGGATAGCATGGACACCTGTAAACTACGTACAAGCGGGTGCGAAAAACGTAGCGCCGCCCGGGCAACCGGGTCCCACCAGGAGTGGGAGTTTTGTCGAAAGACAGATAGAGAACCCCGCATGCGGCGGCCACCGAAAGGTGGCCGTTTGTCTTTGTATCCTTAGCCGCGAACCCTCTTGCCGAGGTAGGTAGAGCGTAACAGCGTCTCAAACGCAATCTTCCCGCCTTTCGCCTGGCGGTTCGTCAGCCCGCTGTCCAGCAGATATGCTGACTGTATGCGCAGTACAAGACGACACCTGCGACTCTTATCCTTTTTCACCTCGAAAAAGACAGCATAGAGCGAGGCCGTTCCGTCCGCATTCACATTCTCGATAGTGACAAAGTTCGGCATCTTCTCGTTGGCGATCGTGATCCGCCGGTTAGAAAGATTGGAGACCATGTCCGGCAGGAACCGGCGGGAGAGTTCGTATCGCTGCGGGTTCAAAATCCGATGCTCCCTGCCATCGAAGTAGACCTCGTGAGCAGGTATCGCATCACGCAGACGTTTATCCCACTGGATGCTATGCGAGAAGCAATGGCACGAGTAGAGCACGAGGACCGTAATGTCAGTACCGAGTCCGAGATCCACCCTGAACGCAAACGGATCGAGATGACTCAAGTCCCACTGGATTCCGCGATAGGCAATGTCAGAAAAGCGGTGGGCGACTTCTGTTGGTGAATCGATGGTCGGAAGTTCGAGTTGCAACGTTGCCTGAATTTTTTCGAAGAACTGACCATTCTATGTAGCGCGTTCATCCATAGCCATATCGTCCAAATGGCTAACGCCAACAGCGAGCGCGGGACAGGTTCCCACCGCGTCGCGCAAAAAAAAGCCCGCATAAGCGGGCAACCCTCTCGGAGGAGAACACGGAACATCGCTTCGAACTCAGCGCATCACATTACCTTGGCCATCACCCTTTCGTCGCGCCAAACGTCAGCCCCGCGACGAAATGCTTTTGCATCGCAAAGAACATCGCCACGGACGGCAACGCCGCCAGAATCGACCCCGCCGATACCAGGTTCCACGCCGTCGTCCACTGCCCCTTCAGCGCGGCCACGCCGACGGTGATTGGCGCCGCCTCATCGCCCTGCGTCAGACACAGCGCCCAGAAGTAGTCGTTCCACACGAACGTGAACACGAGAATGGCGAGAGCCGCGAGCGCTGGGCGGATCAGCGGCAGGACAATCCTGAAGAACACGGTCCATTCGTTGGCGCCTTCAATCCGCGCCGCCTCAACCAGCTCAAACGGCAACTGCTTGATGAAATTGCGCAGGAACAGCGCACAAAAGCCCGTCTGGAACGACACATGAAACAGGATCAACGCGCCGACTGTATTGAACAGCCCAAGCTTCAAGGACAGATCCCGCACCGGAATCATCAACACCTGCACCGGCACGAAATTGCCCGCCACGAAAGTGGCGAACAACGTGCTGTTGCCGCGAAAACGGTAGATAGCCAGTGCAAAACCCGCCATTGCCGCCAGCGTGATAGACCCAGCCACCGCGGGCACCGTAATCAGCACGCTGTTCCAGAAGTAATGCAGCATTGGCGAGGTGGTCAGCGCGTCGCGATAGTTGTCCCACATCGCAAAGTGCTTCGGCCAGCCCCAATAGTTGCCTTCGCTTAGCTCATCGGATGAGCGCACCGAGGTGACCAGTACAGCGATCATCGGCAGCAGCCAGATCAGCAGCGCCACCGGCAGCGAGAGCTTGTATAGCCGCCGTGAGGTCGGCCGCCATTTGTCGATCGGCATCGGATACATATCGGGCTCCTTATTGCTCGGCGCGCAGCATCCGCCGCAGGTGATAAACGATATAGACCAGCATGATCGCGAACAACACCACGGCGACGGCCGCGGAATACCCCACCCGGTAATACTTGATTGCCTGGTCGTACATGTAATACGCCAGCACGGTGGAGCTCTCGAACGGCCCACCGCCCGTCATCACCGAGATCAGGTCGAAGCTGCGCAACGCGCCGATCACCGTGACCACAATCGCCATGAAGGTGGTAGGCCGCAGTTGCGGCAGGATCACATGCCATAGCATCGACCAGCCCTGAGCGCCTTCCATGCGAGCCGCCTCCACCTGCTCGCTGTTCAGCGAGGTCAGTCCCGTCAGATACAGGATCATGCAGTAGGCAGTTTGCGGCCACAACGCCGCGAAGATGATGCCCGGCGTCGCATAACGCGCATCGCCGAGCACCGGTACGCCGTGCCCGAGTATCAGCGCGAGCAGGCCGAAGGTGGGATCGTAGAACCACGAGAAAATCAGCCCGACCACCACGCCTGAAAGCACGAATGGCGCAAAGAACAGTGACTTGACGACGCGAATGCCGGCCACAGCCTGGTTCAGATACAGCGCGACAGCAAGCCCCATGGGCGGCGCCAGCAGAAACAGCAATAACCAGATCAGATTGTTCTTTAGCGCGGTGTAGAAAGCGCGCGTGTGGAACAGCTCCAGATAGTTCGCTATCCCGACGAAACTGGGATCGGTCATCCCATCCCAGTTGAAAAAGCTGATGCGGATCGTCGAGAGAATCGGCCAGATGACATAGATCGCCACCATCACGCAAGCGGGCGCGAGGAAAACAAACGCCGCACGCTGTTGCCGGCGCGCCGTAGGCGATGGACCGCGCTGCTGCTTCGCCGCACGCGGCAAGGCGCTGCCGGAGGAGCCCGAAGCTCCCGGCCCGGCATTGCCGGTAATGGATTGACGGCTGACGGAGTGAACCACGGCGAGTCTCCTGCTCGATCTCGATCAAGCGCAGGCGGCGCGAAGCCGCCCACGCTCACTTCTCGTACTTCTCTTACTTCTTGTAGATGCGCTGCCGCGTCTGCTCAAGCTGCGCCAGCACGTCGTCGAGCTTCGAAGGATCGGAGATAAACTGCTGCATCCCCTTCATGCCCTCGTCGGCCATCTCCTTGGTCATGTCACGATCGTAGAACTGCGCAATGCCGCCCTTCGTGTTGGCGAGAATCTGGAAGCCGATTTTCGAAATCGGATCTTCCGGTTCCGGCGACTTGCTGTTCGCGGACAACGACCCGAGCCCCGTCGCAAGCTGTGCGCCGATTTCCGGCGTTTCGACGAAGGCCAGGAACGCATGCGCATCCGCCTTGTTCTTCGCCTTCGACGGAATATGCAGCGACTCGACCGGGCCATCCTCGGCGGTCGGCACCTTCGAATCGATGATCGGGAACTGGAAGTAGCCCATTTCCGGCTTCACGTTTGCCGGAAAACCGCCGGTGATGAACGTCCCCATCAGCATCATCGCGGCCTTGCCCTGGAACAGGAACGGCTGCGCCGCGTCCAGATCGTAGGAGAGCGAATTGTCGATAAAGTAGCCGTCGTCGATCAGTTGCTTCCACGTCGTGTACACCTTCTTCACGCGCGGATCGGTGTACGGCACTTCCCCGGCCATCAGCTTCTGATGGAACGCGTTGCCGTTCAGGCGCAGATCCAGATAGTCGAACCAGCCGGCCAGCGTCCAGGCATCGCGGCCACCCACGGCGATCGGCGTAATCCCGGCCGCTTTCAACTTCTTGCAGGCGTCGAGAAACTCGTCCCACGTTTTCGGCTCGCTCGCGATCCCCACCTTCTGGAACAGATCCTTGCGATAGAACATGCCCCACGAGTAGTAGACGGTCGGTGCCGCGTACTGCTTGCCCTTATACGACGAGGCTTCCTTCGTCGAGGCGTAGGTATTGTTCCAGCCGTTCTTGCTCCAGTCTCCGCTCAGGTCCTCGAACAGGCCGCGCTGTGCGTAATACGCCATCCGTTCACCGTCGTGCCAGTTGACGATGTCGGGTGAGACCGTCGACAGCCAGCCAGGCAATTGCACCTTGTAGGCTTCCTCATCGATAAACGACACGTTGACGTCCGTGCCCGGATGGGCCTTCTTGAACTCGTCGATCACCTGCTGCCAGACCGCCCGTTGACTGGCGCCCTTGAACGCGATGTTGATCGCGAGCGTGCCTGCCTGCGCGCTGCCGGCCATCGATGCCGCTGCGGTGGCCGCCGTCAGCGCGACGGCAACCAGAACCTTCCGAAGTTTGAATTGCATGCCTGTCTCCTTGGTTTTTACGTCGTTTTAAGCTCTAACTGGTCCGATAAACTGCCACGCCCTGCGGCCCGATTTCACGCGAGCCGATTACAAATGCATCGTCCGCGACATCCGCGAGCGTATGAGACTGCTCGCCGTAATTCAACACGTACGCCAACCCACCGCGCCGGCTGATACGCAAACCGTCGCCGAGCGCCGTCACATCAAGTCCTGCTTCCCGCGCGACGCCTGCAAACAGTCGCGTCGTCAGGACGTCGTCGAAGATGCTCGCCAGGTAGTGAATCGAACCGCTCCGAACATACGCGGGATGACCGTCGGCGAAACGGCCGCGAATCTCGAGCGCTGCCGCGCTGGCCGACTCCGACGTTTCGATCAGATCGCGCCAATGCCGCCCTACCCCGTCATCGAGGCTTGCGCTACCCGCGAGCCTGACCGGTTCAGCTACATTGGGCCGCAGCGACTCGACGCGCCACACGCGCATCGGCAATACCGAGGCCAGCGACCCCGGCGGCAACCCCGCGGGAATCTGCAGATCGTCTGTCTTCGAGCCGGTGCGCGGCCCGAGCACGACCGGTGCGCCCGAGCGGGCCAGACGCTGCGCGAAGTCCGCGGGCACCACCGGCAACGGCGGCACGACAATCATCCTGTAGCCATCGAGCGGCGCATCGACCGGCACCACGTCGACATCGAGACCCAATCCGCGCAGTGTCGAGTAATACTCGAACGCAAAGCGCGGATAGTGGAAGTCCGCACCCTGCGGATGAATTTCGAACAACCACTTCGCCTCGTAGTCGTAGACGAGCGCGACCTTCGAGCGCACGTTCGCATTCGCGTCGGCGTCCGCGGCCAGCACCTTGTGAATCTCCTTGGCCACCTGGGCTGCCTCACTGCCGCCAAGATCCAGCAGGTTATCGGGCGTATTCAAACCCGCGTGCATCTGCTCCTGGGCAAACGGCGCCTGACGCCAGCGGAAATACGACACGCAGCCCGCCCCGTGCGCAAACGCCTCCCAGCTCCACAGACGCACCATGCCAGGCAGCGGCGCCGGATTCCAGTGCGCCCAGTTGACCGGCCCCGGCTGCTGCTCCATCACCCAGAACGGCAGCTTCGACATGCCACGATAGACATCGTGATTGAACGATGCGAAATCCGGATGACCGGTGCGCAGCCATTTCGCCTTGAGTTCGGGCGCAAACCACTGCTCTTCGAGCGCGCCGAGCGGATAGCTATCCCATGTGGCGACATCCAGATCGGCAGCGACCTTGTAGTGATCGAATTCGGTGAACAACTGCATGAAGTTGTGCGCGACCGGCCGGCCTGGCGAATGCGCACGGATGATCTCGACCTGCATGCGGTTGTAGCGCGCGACCTCATCCGATGCGAAGCGCCGGTAGTCGAGCCGGTGCGACGGATGCGCCTCGGTGACGGTCGCCACCGGCGCGTCGATCTCGTCGAAGCTGCGGTACTCCATGCTCCAGAACACCGTGCCCCACGCGCGGTTCAGCGCATCGATCGTCTGATAGCGCGCCTTCAGCCACTCGCGAAACCGCAGCACCGCCGCCCGCGAATAGCTGACCACCGTCTGATGGCAACCGAACTCGTTATCGGTCTGCCAGTACGCAACGGCCGGATGCTTGCCGTAACGTTCGGCCACTGCGGTGCAGATACGTTCTGAAGCAGCAAAATACGAAGGCGACGAGAAATCGTAGTGACGACGCGAACCGAAGGCCCGCGGACGGCCGTCGACGCCAACCGGCAGAATGTCTGGATGACGGTCGATCAGCCACTTCGGCGGCGTCGCGGTCGGCGTGCACATCACCACTTGCAGGCCAGCCGCACCGAGCACGTCGACGGCGCGATCAAGCCAGGCCCAGTCGTATTCGCCAGGCGTTGGCTCCATCCGGCTCCAGGCAAATTCAGCAATCCGAACCTGTTCGATGCCGAGCGCTTTCATGCGGCGGGCGTCGTCTTCCCACATCGACTCCGGCCAGTGTTCCGGGTAGTAACAGACTCCAAGGCGCATCCGAGTGCCCTTCCTTTATGCGTAGTGTTCGACGGATTCGAGCGAAGCCACGGCGAAGCCGTCTTCGGTGAACAAATGACAGACCGGTGCAGGCGCCCGGAAGGCAGCCTGATCGCCCTGCTTCAGACGCGTGTCTCCAGGCGCCTTGGCGATCAATACGATGCCCTCGCCTTCTTCAAGGTGGACATAGCTGTGCTCACCGAGTTGCTCGACGAGCGAGACCGCGCGGGTCAGCAACGAAGATTCATGGGTGGTATCGGCAGGGGCTTCCTGAACCCCTTCGACCATTTCCAGATGCTCAGGCCGCACGCCGAACGTCACAGGCTGCCCGACCCCAAGCGCTGCCCCGTCGACGCTCACACGCACGGTCTCGCCGCTGCCATCGAGCTTCACGCTCACGCCGCGGGCGTCGATCGAGGCAACCTTCCCCGGCAAAAAATTCATCCGGGGCGAACCGATAAAGCCGGCCACAAAGCGGCTCTTCGGACGGTGATACAGCTCGAGCGGCGCGCCGATCTGGGCAATGCTGCCGTAGCGCTCGGTGTCCTTGCCGGCGTGCAGCAGCACGATCTTGTCGGCGAGCGTCATGGCTTCGATCTGGTCGTGCGTCACGTAGACGACGCTCGCCTTGGCAAACTGCTTGTGCAGCCGGGCGATTTCGACGCGGGTCTGACCGCGCAAGGTGGCATCGAGATTGGAGAGCGGTTCGTCGAACAGAAACACGCCGGGTTGGCGCACGATGGCGCGGCCGATCGCCACGCGCTGCCGCTGCCCACCCGACAAAGCCTTGGGACGCCGGTCCAGCAGCGCTTCGAGTTGCAGGACGCGCGCCGCTTCCCGCACCTTGCGGTCGATTTCGTCCTTGGGCGTTTTGGCGAGTTTCAGGCCGAAGGCCATGTTCTCGAACACGGTCATATGCGGGAACAGCGCGTAGCTCTGGAACACCATCGCTACGCCACGCTGGGCCGAAGGCACGGCGTTGACGAGCTGACCGCCGATAAAGAGATCGCCATCGCTCACGTCCTCGAGACCGGCGATCATGCGCAACAAGGTGGACTTGCCGCAACCGGACGGGCCGAGAAACACGCAGAACTCGTTCTCGCCGATCTCGAGATCGACATCGCGAATGACGGGTGCACCGTCACCGTACGATTTTTGGACGCCTCTTAACGAAATGCTCGCCATTGCTCCGTCTCCGTGATTTAATCGGCTCGAAGTCGGAGATTAAGCGCTTAATCTGTTCGGCCGAAAAAAATTGACCGCGTGCGATCAATGGCCTGCAGCGTCTCCGAAATCTTGCTGTCTGTGCGATTAATGGTGCCGTGCCTTCATGCCGGACGCAAATTTTGAGAAACAGTCCCACATACTGAACAACCATGCCAACACTGAGCGAAGTCGCACGCCGCGCCGGTTGCACCCCCGCCACGGTGTCGAACGTGCTGCGCAATCGCGGCCGGGTCGGCGCGCAGACCCGGCAACGGGTGCTCGATGCCGTCGAAGCGCTCGGCTATCAGCCGCATCTCGCGGCACGAGCACTCGCCGAGGGCCGTGCGCCAACCATTGCATTGATGGTCTCGAGCATCGCCAACCCGTTCTATCCCGAGTTTGCGCTGGCGGTCGAGCGTGCGGCGCGCAGCAGCGGCCACTTTCTGATCATCTGCAATACGAACGAAGATCCGCTGGCAGGCCGCGCGTATCTGGAACAGATCGCCGGCACACTCTCCGAAGGCGTGCTGGTCATGAACGCGAATCTCGACTTCGCCGATCTGCACAAGACCGAGGCGCGCGGCGCGCCGGTCGTGCTGTGCATGTGGGAACGTCCGAACGAGCCGCCCGGCCTGCCCTGCGTGGCGGTCGATTTCAGGCTCGCCGGGCAACTGGCTGGGCAGCATCTGCTCGAACTGGGGCATCGGCGCATCGGCGCCATCGTCGGCAGCAAGGTGGCCGGCATCCATGCGGCACGTTACGAAGGATTCCTCGACGCGCTGCGCACTGCCGGTCTCGATGTCGCGGATTCGCCCGTGCGCTACGCGCCGGACACGACCCAGGGCGGCTATCGTGCGACCCGCGAATTGCTCGAAGCGGATCCCAGTCTGACCGCGATCCTCGCAACCAACGACCTGCCCGCGCTCGGTGCCCTGCATGCAGCCGCCGATCTCGGTTTGCAGGTGCCGCATGATCTCTCCGTGGTCGGCATCACCGACATCCGGCTCGCCCAGGAATCGCGGCCTGCGCTGACCACCATCGCCGTGCCGACTGTCGAAGCGGCCGAACTGGCGGTGTCCTTGCTGCGTGAACTGATCGAGGCATCGCCGCGCGGCGTGCGGGCTAACGGCGACGCGCCGCGGATGTGTGTCACGTCGGAGCCAAAGCTCGTCGTGCGCGGCTCGACACGCGCGCCTCGCACCGCTCAGGGTTCCTGACTATTCGCTGGCCGGCCAGGGCAGATGCGGCGCGGACCAGTCGAGTTCCGTGCCGACCACCGAGCGCATTTGCGGCGACTGGATCGCCACCGTCACCGCGACGCACGGCCGTCCGCTCGCGAGCGACAGATAAGGATTACTGGCTACCGGCACGCCCGGCAGCAGCACCGCGTTGCGGAAATACGGGCGATGGTCCCAGCGCGCATCGCGCGGATCGGAGACCGGCTGCAACGTGCCGGCAAGGCTCGTGCTCGCGACGCCAGCCACTTCGGGTCCGATCTGACGCCCCCGGTCATCGAGGATGAAGCAGCTGATGCAGAGGTCGTGCTGCGACAGATCGGCAAACGCATCCTCCATGGCGATGCCGCTCAGCAATGCATCGGCGGCGCTGCGCAAAGCGAACCGGTACGGCTCGACCTTGTTCTCGAACAGCGCATGCAGATGTGCGCGGCCCTGCGCAATCACATCGAACGAGCGGTCGATCATCCGGTTGACCGCGTCCGGCGGCGCGATTCTGGCAGCCGGCCGGCCCAGCAGATAACCCTGCGCGAAATCGACATTCGACTCGACGGCCAGAATCAGTTCCTCGGTCGTCTCGACACCCTCGACCACCACCAGCATGCCCGCCTGATGCAGCAAGGAAACGAGTTTGGGCAGGATCGAATGCTGGGTGTCCGGAATCGTCGCGCGAATCAGCTCGCCGTCCAGCTTGACGAAGTCCGGACGGATGCGGAACAGCCGGTCCAGGTTCGATTGACCCGCGCCGAAGTCGTCCACGGCAATCAGAAAGCCGTGCTGACGATAACGCGCCGCGGCACGCGACATCTCGTCGACGCTGCCGCCATGCGACTCGAGAATTTCGAGGACGATCTTCTCCGGCTCGAGTGCGGCCGAGCGCACGATCGCGGCAAGCTGGTCGGCATACCCATCTGCGACGAAAGTGGCCGGCAGGATGTTGAGAAAGATCCACGCTTCGTCGGGTATCAGTCGTTGCGCGTTGCCAAGGTGCACCACGTGGCTGGCGCGATCGAGCTCGCCTTCGTCGCTGAGCGGCCGGGGCGCAAACAGCACCGCGGGGGGCACCAGTGAACCATCGCTCTGCTCGCCGCGCAGCAGCGCCTCGAAGCCGACCTGCTTCTGATGCGACAAGCTATAGAGCGGCTGAAAGTGCGACGTCAGGTAGTAGTCTTCCCATCTGGGCCGTGCGCTTCCCGACGGGTCGGCCGGGTCGCCGGCAAACAGCAGGTGCAGCGGATCGAACGGACTCGCACGCTCGGCACAGACGCGATTTCTGCCGGACTGTTTGGCGCGCAACAGCGCTTCGTCGGCGCGGTCGAGCAAGGCCATGATGCTCTCTCCCGTGCGATGCTCGGCCACGCCGAAGCTTGCAGTCACGTAACCATCCGGGCGAGCGATACGGGAGACCGCGCCGCGCAAACGTTCAGCCAGTTCAAGCGCGGACGCCAGCCCCTCGCGCCGCAAGATCGCGAACTCCTCCCCGCCGATACGGCTCACGCTGTCCTGTGCGATGGTCTGATCCATCAGCACCTGGGCGACTTCATAAAGCGTCTGGTCGCCGGCAGCATGGCCGAACTGGTCGTTCAACGACTTGAAATAGTCGATGTCGACAAAAATCGCGCAGACCTTGACGCCTTCAGCGAGCTTAGAGAGGCGCCGCTCGGCCTGCTCCATGAACGAACGGCGGTTTTGCAGGCCGGTCAGCGGATCGGTCGCAGCCAGCTCGGCAAGGCGGTTCTCCAGCAGGAAGTGATCGCGCCGGAACCAGTAGAAGCCGAAATGGAACACCGACGCAGTCGGCACGCCGATCGCCACCCATAGCAACGTCACGACGTTCACATCGTGCGTATACCCTTGCCTGAACAGCAGCGGTAAACCGCTTGCGTAGAATACGACTGTGCCGACAAAGAAGTGCGTCGGCGTGAGCCAGAGCGGCGCCGCGCAGATCGGAATCACCAGCAAGGCAGGCAGCGCCCACAGTAACGGCTCATTCAGGCCATCGACGTTCAGCGCGATCAGGATCACCAGCACCAGCGTAAACCCAACCCCGAGAGCGCCGAAGATTCCGGTGGTGCGCGCCTTGCGCACGCCCGCCACCAGCAGCGCCAGCATCGCGACACACGCGAGCCGGTAAGAAATCGAAATGGTGGGGCCGGCTACGAGGCTGCGTGCCAGCACGAACAACAGGGCAGCCACGACCGTAGACGCCATCGTGATCGTCGAAAGCGGGCGCTGCTGGTCAAGCGAACGTCGATGAAAGCGGTCACGCAAATGGGCATCGGTCATGTGTTGCGCGTGGATGGGGAGCATGTTGATAGAAGTCAGCCTGGTTCCGTCACTCTGCCGCTGGTTAACGGCATATGTCTGACAAATATTAATGCCCTCATCAAAAACAAATTTCCGCGGCGAGCGGCGTCGCGCCAGCCACGCCACTGGGCGGCGCGCAGGTCACTCTTACCGCAAGCAAAGCGTCGGCTAGCAGAGCACTTATTCGCGGCGCGGCAGGTGCGTCAATGATGCAACCGCACAACAGTCCTATGCGTCGATCAACGGACCCAAACCGTTTCAATTCGAGGTCGTTCGTTTTCGTCCTCGCCCTGTACGCCTTCGTGCGTAACGGATCGGAAAAAAATTCGCGCAAAGTTTGCTTCTGTTAATGCGCAGTGTGCGCAAGGCCATATAACTTCACGCCGGACGGTGGTAGCGAAATATTTATCTCTTAAGTAGACTGCAGATAAAGAGGCGCCGATCAACATACAGCACGCAGCACAGGTAAAAACAACCGTCGGCACGTGCCACGCACGCCTTACCAAAAATCACTTTCAGATGTCCGGCTTCAGACACCCGTTTTAACGACGGATAAACAGCAGACGGTCATCCTTTTCGGAAAACATGGTCCCTATTCTCGACTACCTGCTCGACCGCCAGATCTCCCCTCAATGGCGCGGCTTGCTCACTGCATTGGCAGAAGAGTTCGAAGCGCAGATCGGGCAAGGCGAACTGCGTCAGTTGATGTATCGCGTCGGTTGCCGTTTTGCAGCGGCGCATCCCTTGCCGCCCTGCGGCTCGACTGCCGATCTCGCCGAGGCATTCAACGCGCGCTGGCAGGAAGCGGATTGGGGTTACGTGGATCTTTCCGACGAACCGGATTACCTGCGCATCGCTCACTCGTGCGCGCCGTTGCATGCTTTCGGCTCCGCCGCGCTCAGCTGGACGCCCGCCTTTCTCGAAGGCGTCTATCAGACCTGGCTCAGCGCACTCGGTGCAGAGGGTCTGTCGGTCGCGCAAGCGAGCGAGTTCGATGAGCACGCAACGATCGAATTCAGGCTTGGCCGCCAGCCGGCATGAGCCCAGTCAGGGGATGGACTTCTACTGGCTGTGACGGCCGTAGAAACGGGCAACGCAAGACAAGACAGACATGAACAACATGGCGGCGACATGAGTCCTTCGAGCGATATCGAAACCCTCTTCGGGCATTTCGGCGGGAATGCCAGCGACTATCAGGAGATCGGTCGCGAGAACGAGGCCAGCACGGCGCGCACGCGCTGGCCGCTGCTCGTCACGCTGGATCTGACGCAACCGTCGATTCCGGCGATCGTGCAACGGCGCGATGCCGCTTCGAAACAGGCCGACGACGCCGCGCAGGCGCAGGCCGCTGCAGACGACAAGCCCGAGGCGTCCGTCTCCGCCGACACGCCGCTGACCGGGCCGGCACTGATGCGCAGCAAGGCGCCGTTGTTTGCGCGGCCGCATCGTCGCAACATTCCGCCGGTTGCCAATGTTGTGAAAGCGGACGGACCGCGCGGTGCAGAACGCTTTTCGGCGTTGCCGCAGGTTGCCGATCCGCAGGTTGCCGCAAGCCAGACCGCCGCGCCGGTAGCAGCGGCAGCGGCCGCGGCCATTGCACCGGCTGCGTCGATTCCGACGGTCCCACCCATCCCGCCGGTCGTGGCATCGACAGCTCCCGGTTTTGCTTCTATCGCTCATATGGGCAACGTGCCGCCGGTAGTGGCTCCGGCCACTGCGCATGCTGTTCCCTCGCAACCGGCGGCTGCGCCCGCTCTGCGCGCGTTCGCACCACCCGCCGCGCCGCTGTTTTCTGCGAAGTTCGCGGGGGCCGGTGTCTCGCGCGTCCCGACCACCTCGTCCAGCTTTACCGCCGGGACGCCGCGCGCAGCTGTAGCGGCACCCGCACCCACACCCGCCCCGGCAGTCGCCACAGCACAGCCTGGGTCGATCCTCGGCAAGCTGTTCAAGCCAGCCGCGCACAACCCGGCTTCAGCCACCGCAACACCCGCGCCTCAAAACACAGCGGCACCGCTCGCTTCAGTATTCGATCGTTTGCGCGGTGAGGCACCCGCCGCGGCAACGCCTGCTCCCCACTCGTGGCTGACCAACGGCCCACGTCGCTCATGAAAGTCATTGCGGTCGTATCGGCGAAGGGTGGGGTCGGCAAGACCACCCTTGCTGCCAACCTGGCTTCCGTTCTCGCCACCAGCGGCCGGCGTGTGATCGCGCTCGACCTCGACCCGCAAAACGCGCTGCGCCTGCATTTCGGCGTACCGCTCGACAGCATCGACGGCCTCTCGCGCGCCACCCTGAGCGGCGACGCGTGGCAGAGCGTCATGTTCGACGGCGTCGATGGCGTCACGGTGCTGCCCTACGGCGCCGTTCTCGAAGACGACCGCCGCCGCTTCGAAGCGCACATCGATCACGATCCGCTGTGGCTCGCGCATGCGCTCGCCACGCTACGGCTCGAAGCCTCCGACATCGTGGTCATCGACACACCGCCAGGCTCGTCGGTGTATACGCGCACAGCCCTGTGCGCGGCGACCTTCGCGCTGAACGTGGTGCTGGCGGACGCCGCCTCCTACGCAGCGATTCCGCAGATGGAGCGGATGATCGAAACCTACGCCTCGCCGCGTCCGGAGTTCGGAGGGGTCGGCTACGTGATCAACCAGGTCGACCAGTCGCGCCAGTTGACCAAAGACGTCCTCAAGGTGCTGCGCCATCTGCTCGGCGACAAGCTCTTCCCTGGAGTCATCCATCAGGACGAAGGCGTCAGCGAGTCGCTTGCCTGCGACACCACGCTGATTCACTACGATCCGCTCAGCCAGGCAGCCGTCGATTTTCGCTCCTGCGGCCAGTGGCTGATGTCGCGAATCGACGCGATCGCTGTTTCGCCGAGGAGTGTTGCATGAGCACACCGCAATCAGAGGGCATCGATACCGCCGCGCCACCTTCGCGGCTCGAGCGCATCGTCGACGCGCGCCTGTGGGGCAGCACGGTCGTCTCCGTCTGCCTGACGCTGTTTGCGCTGGTGATCCTGTACTTCGTGTTCACCGTGCCGCTGGCGTTCTACGAGCAACTGACCTTCGCGACCTGCTGCTTTATCTGCGCGCTGCTGTTTCGCCGCCTGCAGGGACGCTATGCGACGCTCGTCATGATCATGCTGTCGGTGGTCGCGTCGGGCCGCTATATGTTCTGGCGGCTGACGGCCACCACCTACTGGGAGCATCCGCTCGACGCCGTCTGGGGTCTGCTGCTGGTATCGGCCGAGGTCTATTCGACCATCGTGATGATGCTCGGCTACTTCCAGACCGCCTGGCCGCTCAAGCGCGAGCCGATGCCCTTGCCGGCCGACCGCAACGCATGGCCGACCGTCGACGTGTTCATCCCCACGTACAACGAGCCGCTCTCGGTCGTCAAACCGACCATCTACGCAGCGCTCGCACTCGACTACCCGGCCGACAAGCTGTCCATCCACGTACTCGACGACGGCCGCCGTCCGGAGTTCAAGGCGTTCTGCGAGGAAGTCGGCGTGCACTGGACGATCCGCACGCACAACCGCCACGCGAAGGCGGGCAACATCAACGAAGCACTGAAGATCACCAGCGGCGAGTACCTCGCGATCTTCGACTGCGATCACATCCCCACCCGCTCGTTCCTGCAGATCGGCCTCGGCTGGTTCCTGCGCGACAAGCTGCTGTCGATGCTGCAGACGCCGCACCATTTCTTCTCGGCCGACCCGTTCGAGCGCAACCTCGGCACCTTCCGCAAGGTGCCGAACGAAGGCGAACTGTTCTACGGCCTCGTGCAGGACGGCAACGACCTGTGGAACGCGACCTTCTTCTGCGGTTCGTGTGCGTTGCTGCGCCGCTCGATGGTGGAAGAGATCGGCGGCATCGCAGTCGAGACCGTTACGGAAGATGCGCACACTGCGTTGAAGTTGCACCGCCTCGGCTACACCACCGCGTATCTGGCGATTGCCCAGGCGGCGGGGCTCGCCACCGAAAGTCTCTCGGGCCACATCGGCCAGCGGATCCGCTGGGCGCGCGGCATGACGCAGATCTTCCGGATCGACAATCCGTTGACCGGCAAAGGCCTGAAAATCGGCCAGCGGCTGTGCTACCTGAACGCGATGATGCACTTCTTCTACGGTGTGCCGCGCCTCGTGT
Source organism: Paraburkholderia sp. GAS82 (assembly GCF_050436285.1). NCBI lineage: Bacteria > Pseudomonadati > Pseudomonadota > Betaproteobacteria > Burkholderiales > Burkholderiaceae > Paraburkholderia > Paraburkholderia sp. GAS82. The sequence continues at coordinate 13,996 of NZ_JBNDLX010000018.1, read as the reverse complement.
TCCTGACTGCACCGCTGTCGTTCCTGTTTTTCGGCGCCCACGTGATCGAAGCCGCGGCCGGCACGATCGCGATCTACGCGCTGCCGCACATGATGCATGCGAGCATCACCAACTCGCGCATGCAGCGTCTGTTCCGCCATTCGTTCTGGGCGGAAGTCTATGAATCGGTGCTGGCCTCGTACATCACCGCGCCGACGCTGCTCGCGCTGATCAACCCGAAGCTCGGCAAATTCAACGTGACGGCCAAGGGCGGCCAGATCGAAAAGAACTATTTCGACTGGGCGATCTCGCGTCCCTACCTGTTCCTGCTGCTGCTGAACCTGCTCGGCTTTATCGTCGGACTCGTGCACATCTACCTGCGGTGGGACGTGTCCAGCGAAGTCAAAACCACCGTGCTCAATCTGGGGTGGACCGGCTATAACATGCTGATCCTCGGCGCGAGCGTGGCCGCGGCAAGCGAGCGCCGGCAGATTCGCGCCGTGCACCGCGTGGCCATGAAGATGCCGGTGATGCTGAAGTTTTCGACCGGCCGCACGCTGGCTTGCCAGACCATCGACTACTCCGAAGGCGGCGTCGGCGTCGAGTTGCCGAACGGCATCCAGGTGCCGATGCACGAACGCGTCACCGTGTCGCTGTTCCGCGGCGATGAGGAATACGCGTTCCCGGCCACGGTCGGCTTCACGGCACCCGGCCGGGTCGGCTTGCGCTTCGATGCCATGTCGCGCGAGCAGGAATACGAGTTCGTGAAGTCGACGTTCGCGCGCGCCGATGCCTGGATGGGCTGGGCCGAAGGCCGCCCAACGGACACCCCGTTGCGCGGACTCTCGCACGTCCTGCTGGTCGGCGTACGCGGCATCGCCGGCCTGTTCGAACACCTCTATGAAGATCTGCGCGGCTCGATGCGTAGCCGCCCTATCGATGTCAAAAAGCTGGAAACGAAAAAAGACTGACTTATGGGCCATGGGATTGCGCGGACATACCAACAACACTTGCAAGGCGAGCACGGCATGACAGGATGGGCATTGCGCTTGCGCTCTAGCCGCCTCGTTCGCGGACTTGCCTTATGGCTGGCTTTTCAGACCGCGTTCGCGGTGCCGTTGGCGTCGGCTGCGGAGCTCGTCGCCGGTGCGCCGCATGGCGCCGCCGCGCCGCCCGGCACGCCCGACGCCACTGGCGTGGGGAACGTGCCCGCGCCAAGCGCCGCAATACCACTCGATCCGAATGCGATCACCCAGCCCGCACTGGCAACGCCGACTCCGGCGCTCGCGGCGTCCTCGGTGAAAGCGCTCGGCATCAAGACGCCGACCACCGCGGAACCCGGCACGCTGGTATCGGGCGGACGTCGCCAGACGCTCACCTTTGCCGACTTCGGCGCGCTCGATCCGCTGCAGTTGCGCGGCACCGAAGGCCAGAACGGTATCGCCTTCTCGGTGCGTAACGACGAAGTAGTGACCGGCGCGATCCTGCATCTGATCTACAGCTACTCGCCGGCTCTGCTGCCGAGCATCTCGCAACTGAAGGTGCTGATCAACGGCGAAGTCGCGGCAACGCTGCCGGTGCCGCACGAGCAGGCCGGCCTGCTGGTGGCGCGCGACGTGTCGATCGATCCGCGCTTCATCACCGAGTTCAACCACCTCAACGTGCAGTTGATCGGCCACTACACCGAACGGTGCGAGGACCCGGCGAACTCGTCGCTGTGGGCCACCGTCAGCAATGCGAGCTCGCTCGATCTGACCTACGCGTCGCTCACCAGCAAGCCCGATCTCGCAGCGCTGCCGCAGCCGTTCTTCGATCGCCGCGATGTGCGGCGCCTCGAGCTGCCGTTCGTGTTCCCGGCCAAGCCTGGCGACGAAACGCTGGAAGCGGCGGGTATCGTGGCGTCGTGGTTCGGTGCGCTGGCTGGCTATCGCGGCGCGCTGTTCCCTGCCCAGGTCGACGAAGTGCCGCTGTCGGGCAATGCCGTGATATTCGCCACTGCCGACCAACGGCCCGCCGGCGTGACGATTCCCGCGATCTCCGGACCGACCATTGCGGTGGTGGACCGCGAAGCTCCAGCGCGCGGCAAACTGCTGCTGGTGCTCGGGCGTAACGAAGCCGAACTGAAAACCGCCGCGAAAGCACTCGGTGTGGGCCAGAGCGTGCTCTCGGGCGAAAGCGCGACGATCACACAACTGAACGAACTCGCCCCACGCGCTCCGTACGACGCGCCGAACTGGCTGCCCACCAACCGGCCGGTGCGTTTTGGCGAACTGGCCGATGCCCGCGATCTGACCGTCTCCGGCTACGATGCCGACGCCGTGCGCGTCAACCTGCGCGTGCCGCCCGATCTGTTCATGTGGCACACCAAGGGCGCGCCGATCGACTTGCGCTACCGCTATACCGTGCGGCCGACGCCGGACCGCTCTTCGCTGAACATCAGCATCAACGACGGCTTCGTCCAGGCGCTGCCGATTCCGGCGCGGCCCGCCTCGGTGTTCGAGCTCGGCCACTATTTCAACAACATCCTGCCGGATAACACCGCTGACGCGCGGCGCACTGTCCATATTCCGCCCCTGCTGCTGACGCCGCGGGCACAGTTGCGGCTGCATTTCTACTACGACATTCCGAACACCGGCGAATGTCACGGCCGCTTGCTCGACAACGTGGTGGGCTCGATCGATCCGAACTCGAGCATCGACCTGTCGTCGTTCCCGCATTACATGGCGTTGCCCGATCTGGCCGCGTTCGCCAACAGCGGCTTCCCGTTCACGCGGATGGCCGACCTCTCTGAAACCGCCGTGGTCTTGCCAAACGATGCCGACTCGAGCGACTACAGCCTGTACCTGCTCGAGATGGGCCGCATGGGTGCCTCGACCGGCTACCCCTCTACGGGCGTGACCGTCACGAGCGCCGACCAGGTTGACCAGAACGCCAACAAGGACCTGCTGATTTTCGGCTCTCCGGACCGTCAGCCGCTGTTGCAGCGCTGGGCCAAATCGATGCCGTTCTCGAGCGATGGCGACTCGCGCACGTTCGAGCTCTCCGACATCGTCTTCAAGCTGGAAGACTGGTGGCATGGCGAACGCGGCGTGGAACGCGCGCCGGCGCGTGCGGACCTGTCGCTCGTCAGCTCGAACGGCGCGGCCCTGCTGACCGGCTTCGAATCGCCGTTGCAGAAGGGTCGTAGCGCCGTCGCGTTTGTCAGCGCCGCGGGCCAGTCGGATGCGGACCTGAGCTCGGCCCTGCTCGACGCCGACGTGTTGCCGCAGATCCAGGGCGCGATGGCCGTGATCCACGGCCGCAGCGTCACGATCACGTCGAACGGCGTGGCTTACTACATCGGCCATCTGTCGCCGCAGGAATATATGCGCTGGGCGCTGTCGTCGCACCCGCTCCTGCTGCTGCTCGGCGGCGTCCTCGCCGCGCTGATCATCGCCGCGCTGTTCTACCGTGCGCTGCGCTCGATCGCCGCGCGCCGCCTGAAGGATTGATATGGCGGTCAAACTCAACACGGCGCCCGTGGCACTTGCATTCGGTCTCGTTGCGTCCATGACGTCAGCGGCCATCCCGGCTGCGGCCGCCGCGGCTACGGCCCCGGCTTCGACTTCCGCGCAGTGCGACTGGCCAGCGTATCGCACCTTCGTCGAACACTTCGTGCAGGCCGACGGGCGCGTGATCGACTATTCGACGCCGACCCAGCAAACCACCTCCGAAGGCCAGTCGTACGGCATGTTCTTCGCGCTGGTCGCGAACGATCGCGCCACTTTCGACCGGCTGCTCGACTGGACTCGCACCAACCTCGCCGGCAACCAGTTCGACGCGCAGAACCTGCGTCTGCCTGCATGGCAATGGGGCAGGAAGCCGGATGGCTCGTTCGGCGTGCTCGATCCGAATTCTGCTTCGGACTCCGATCTGTGGATCGCCTACGATCTGTTGCAAGCGGGCCGTTTGTGGCGCGACACGGGCTATACGAAACTCGGCGAAGCACTCGCCGCGCAGATCGTGAGCAAGGAGGTGACCAGCCTGCCCGGCCTCGGTCCCATGCTGCTGCCCGGCCCGCAGGGCTTTCAGGCCGGCGGCGTGACGCGCCTGAATCCCAGCTACCTGCCGTTGCCGGTGCTGCGTGCGCTCGCCAAGGCGCAGCCGGGCGGCCCGTGGAACAAACTCGCCGATAACGCGTACCAGCTCGTCAAAACAACGTCGCCGCAAGGTTTCGTGCCCGACTGGGCTGCATGGCGCGCCGGCCAGTTCGTGGTCGATCCGAAGAACGGCGACACCGGCAGCTACGACGCGATCCGCGTGTATCTCTGGGCCGGCATGACGGCTTCTGCCGATCCGCTCGCCAAGCCCTGGCTCGCCGCCCTCGGCGGCATGCGCAATCAGGTCGCCCAGGCGGGCTTCCCGCCCGAGAAGGTCGCGGCGACCACCGGCAGCGTCAGCGGCGAAGGACCGCTCAGCTATTGGGGCGCACTTGCGCCTTACTTCAAGGCGCTCGGCGACGAGCGCGGCCTCGGACTCGCACGCACCCACCTGGCGGCGCTCGACAACCCCGTCGCAGGTCACGAACCAGTCTATTACGATCGTGTGCTGGGCTTGTTCGGCACCGGATTCATCGACGGCCGCTATCGCTTCGACGATGCCGGCCGCCTCGTGCCGAGTTGGAGAAACGCATGCGATTGAGCGCCCTCGCGCTGGCGCTGAGCCTCGCTAGCGTCGCTGCGGCGACGCTGCCCACCACCGCTTTTGCCCAGGCTTCGTCTGATCCGCTCAACGTGCTGATCGATCAGGGCAAGTACTGGCAAGCGCACCACCGCGGCGACCTCGCCGAGCAGGCGTGGCAGAAAGTGCTGCGCATCGATCCCAAGCAGCCCGACGCCCTGTTCGGCATGGGCATGGTGCTCGCCGACCGCAAGGACGGCAGCGGCGCGCAGCAATATCTGGCGCGCCTGCGGGCAGTCGCGCCGAACTATCCGACCATCGACGATCTCGGCCGGCGCCTTGGCGAAAGCAGCGTGCGCGACCAGACCGTCAACGACGCCCGGCGCCTGCAGCAAAGCGGCCAGGCGGCAAGCGCCGTGCAGGAATATCAGCGCGCGCTGCAAGGCAAACCCGCTACGCCCGAGCTGCAGCTCGAGTATTACCAGGCACTCGCAGCCACGCCGCAAGGCTGGGACCAGGCACGCCGCGGACTGCAGCAGCTCGCACAACAGAATCCGGACGATCCGCGCTACGCGCTCGCATACGCTCAGCATCTGACGTATCGCGACGTCACGCGTCGGGAAGGTATCGGCCAGCTCGAGAAGCTCTCCGGTGACAACACGGTGGGCCCAGCCGCACGCAAGAGCTGGCGACAAGCGTTGCTATGGCTCGATGCACGCGCCCCCGACGCCCCGCTCTATCAGAGCTACCTGCAACTTACACCCGATGATGCCGCGGTCAAGGCGCGCTTCGATTCGATGGTGCAACAGGACAGCGCTGCGCGCGAACGCGCCCAGCAGAACGCTGCCGTCGATGCACGCGGCCGCACGATCGCCGAAGGCTTCGCTGCGCTCGACCGCAGCGACCTTGCCACGGCGCGCGCCAAATTCTCTTCAGTGCTAGCGAGTAGTCCGAACGATAGCGACGCGCTCGGCGGCATGGGTATCGCCGCACTCAAGCAGGAACACTTCTCCGAGGCGCGCGACGACCTGGAGCGGGCCTCGCGCAGCGGCAATCCGGCACGCTGGAAAGACGCGTTGCTGAGCGCGACCTACTGGACCTATACCAGCGACGCGATCGGCGCACGCAGCAACGGGGAATTCGCCAAGGCCAAGTCGCTATTCGAGCGCGCCATTGCGATCAACCCGTCCGATGTCACCGCGCAGGTGCTGCTGGGCGAAATGCTGCTGAACAACGGCGATCCGGCCGGTGCGGAACAGGCATACCGGATGGCGTTGCGCCGCCAGGCGGACAACCCCGACGCGATTCGCGGCCTGGTCGGCGCACTTGCTGCGCAGGGACGCGGCGACGAAGCGCTGCAGTTTGCCAATCAGCTCAATGCCGAACAGCAGTCGAAAGCAGGCGGTATCGATCGGCTGCGCGGCGAAGCGCAGGCCGCCCAGGCGCGTGCCGCCGAGGCGCGCGGCGATCTGGGTGCGGCACGCAGTCTGTTCGAAGACGCGCTGCTCAGCAATCCTGACGATCCGTGGATGCGCCTCGACCTCGCGCGCATTTACGTGCGCCAGGGCGCGATCGGCAACGCGCGCAGCATGATGGACGGACTTCTGGCAGCCCATCCCGACATGACCGATGCGCTCTATGCGAGTGCGTTGCTGTCGGCGGAAACCGAGGACTGGTCAACCGGCCTCTCGCAACTGGACCGGATTCCGCCGGCCCAGCGCACCGACGCCATGACGACGTTGCAGCACCGCCTGTGGGTACATCAACAGGCGAGCCTCGCGATCCAGATGGCGAAGCACGGCCAGACCCAGCAGGCCTTCGCGACACTCGCCGCCGCGGAACCCGTGGCAGCCGGCAATCCGGAACTGATCGGCGTGGTGGCGTCGGCCTATCAGCAGGCAGGCGATTCGAACCGCGCACTGTGGCTCGTACGCAACGCCATGAGCGCCGCGCCCGGCAATACGGATCTGCTGTTGCAATACGCCGGCATCCTGCTCGCGACTCATCAGGATGCCGAACTGGGCACGGTGATGCGCCAGCTCGCCGGGATGCAGTTGACGCCGCAACAACGCACCGATTTCGGCAACCTGAATCTGACGATCGTCGTACGGCAATGCGATGCCGTGCGGCAGCGTGGCGACCTCGCAAGCGCTTACGACGTGATCGCGCCGTGGCTCGCGGCGATGCCTGACAATCCGGATCTGCAGGCTGCGCTTGGACGCCTTTATGGGTCGGCGGGCGATGACCGCAATGCGCTCGCCAGTTACCGCGTAGCACTTACGCGCCGCCCCGATGATCTGAGCCTGATGCTGGCGGCCATCCCTGCCGCTACAGGCGCGAAGGATTTCCGTTATGCAGAGGCGCTTGCCACCCAGGCACTGAATGCTGCGCCGGACGACCCCGGCGTGCTGGCAGCCGTTGGCCGCATGTATCGCGCCGAGGGCAAGCTGACGCTTGCGGCCACGTATCTGCAACGCTCGCTGGTCGCGGCCAACACACCCGTGGGTTTGGCCGCGCCGCGCGCCGGCTCGGCGAGCAATGTGCCACGCGGCTGGGAAGTGGCCATGCGCCGGATCGGCGCGACGCCGCTGCCCGGCACCAATCCGTTCGAAGGAAAAACCGCCGTCGATGTGCCGGCCGATGCCGCCGGCTCGAGTGGTACATCCAGCGCAGGCGCTGGCTTCAACGTCGGCGCACGGGCACCGGCGTATGCCGCGCCCAGCGCGTCCCCGTATTCGCAGTCTTCCTATCAGACGCAGACCGTGCCGACCTATCCGCCGCCTTCACAGCCCGCACCGTACGTAGCGCCCTATGTGGCGCCCACGGCGCCTGTCGCGCCTGTGGTCCCGTACACGACGCCTTATGGCGCGCCGTCCAGTGCGCCGAGTTCGAGTAACGCAGCGGGCGGCTACGGTCCCGACGACTCCGGTTCGTCCCAGGCGGGCGCACCCGGCGCCGTGCCCTTGCAACCGTATCCGGGACAGGGACAGGCGCCGATGCAACAGGCGCCGCTGCCGTATAACGCGCCTTATCCTGCGCAAGCGGCGACGCCGTATGGGGCGCCTGCGCCCTACGTGTCGACGCCGTGGCCGATGTCGCCTGCGGCACGCGAGGCGCAAGCCAATGCAGCGGCACAGCAGACTCAGGGCGGCTATGCGCCGCTTCCTGCGAATCAGAGCAAGTCTAGCAAGAAGCAGAAGACGGCCCGCAATCAGGCCACCACGCGCAAGGCGAACGGCGCGGGACAGGCGTACGCGCAAGCGCCGTATGGTCAGCAACAGGGTTATGGGCAGCAGCCGTATTACGGTCAGCAACCGTATCCGCAACAGCAGGGATATACGCAGCCTTACCCGCAACAACAGCAAGGGTATGCGCCGCAGCCGTATCCGCAGCAGGGGTATGGGCAACCGGCGTATCCTCAGCAGCCCTATGCGAATCAGGGAGCCTACGCGCAGCAGCAGCCGTACATTCCGCAACCGCCGGCGGGTTATGCACAGCCGTATTATCCGCAGGCTCCCGCTGCGCAAGCTGCGCCGGCTAGCGGCGGCAGCTATGCGCCGTCGCCGGTCAATGCTGCCAATTCGCAAACGCTTGGTGTTGCCGAGGAACTGGCGCAGGTCAATCGAGAGCAGACGAGTACGGTTTCCGGCGGCGTCGTATTTCGCAACCGCTCAGGCGAAGACGGTCTGTCCCAGTTGACCGATATCGAAGCGCCGATCCAGGGACGCATCCAGGCCGGCAACGGCCACATCGTTGTGACAGCCACGCCGGTAACCCTCGATGCGGGCACTGCGAGCAACCAGCTCTCGACGATCGCACGGTTTGGCTCGGGGCTCGCGCCTTATCTGCCTGGCAAAACGACAAGCTCGACCGAAGTGGTCGATGCAACCAATCAGTTCGGTTCGCAAAACGCAAGCGGCGTGGGTTTATCAATTGGCTATGAAGCCAGGAATTTCAAGGCCGACGTCGGCACGACACCGATCGGCTTTCCGATTGAGAACATCGTCGGTGGCGCCGAGTACGACGGCAGCGTGACCGACAAGGTGTCGTACACACTTGCCGTCGCCAGGCGCGCAGTCACGGACAGCTTGCTCTCGTACGCAGGTGCGAAGGACTCGGGGCAAAACCTCGAGTGGGGTGGCGTAACGTCGAACGGTGGTCTCGCCAGCATCGCCTGGGACGACGGCACGAGCGGTCTGTACGTGAACGGCTCGGGCCAGTATTACACCGGCCGCAACGTGGAAGATAACATTGCGGTTAAAGGCGGCGGCGGGGTTTATACGCGCGTCTATAAAGACGCCGATCAAACCTTCACTGTCGGCGTCAACACGACGCTCATGCACTACGACAAGAATCTGTCCTACTTCACGTATGGCCAAGGTGGCTACTTTAGTCCGCAGCAGTACGTCATCCTGAACCTGCCTATCGAGTACATGGGTCGCAACGGTCAATTCACTTACGACCTCAAGGGATCGATCGGCGTACAGCACTATCGCCTCAATTCTTCGCCGTATTTCCCGACGGACTCGACATTGCAGAGCGATGCCGCCACGAACATGGACAGCGTCACCACGACCACGCTCGACAGCGGCGCGATCTACCCCGGTCAGAGCAAGACGGGAGTCGCGTACTCATTTAGCGCAGTCGGCGAGTATCAGCTTGGGCCGCAACTGGCGGTGGGCGCGACTGCTTCGCTCGGCAATGCTTATCAATATCGCGAATGGCTGGCCGCCGTGTATGTGCGATATAGCTTCACGAAGCAGAATGGTTTGCAGCCGTTCCCGCCGACGCCTTTGACTTCGCCTTATGTTTCGTTGTCTAACTAGCAGATGAAGTAGCGAGGGGTGACGGGGCGGATATGGATTTTCCGTGACGTACTTCGCATGTGCCGGCCGGATAGCAGATGCCGGTCGGACACGCCACCCGTCTGCTCATACCAAGCGGGAATGCCGGCCGGAAACGTTGCGCCAGCTACGGTTAGCGGAGAGTGCGTGACTTCTTTCACCTGGTCGGTATGCTTGCTCATCAAACAATTCCTCCTTGAGCAACACCGTCACCCCCAGTAGTACGGGAGAAAAGAAAAACAGGGCTGTCGCCCCGGTTCTCAGGATTCCTCTCAGGCGGCAGAAGGCTCCGTGTCGCGCCGTAGCGGACCGAAGCCCAATGCTTGCCGCACCACACACCACTCCGTGGGCAGACTTCACCCGTATGCGCGACAGTACCCAAAGGCACCCGCCCATCCTTCGCGCTTTTGGCGGGAGCTAGAGGAAGCCCCGTCGCGGAGTCAAGGTTCTTCTCACGCGCAAGACGTTCAACAAGCTTCTCCTCGGGTCTCTGCAGTGGGTTCGCGGCGTCCTGCTCCTTCTGCCACTGGAACGTGCCATCCCACTCCGGTAGCTGCGCGGGAGGCAGCGGCACGATCTGGTCGATGTCCGGCACCTTGGGATTGAGACCGTCGCGGTCATTCAGAAATTTCCAGATCAAACCGTATCGGCGTGATCGTTCATGATCCTTAGGCTGTCCGATGTAAGACATCTCGTCCGATGGATTCGTATCGAAACCGAATCGCAAGAACCACGCGGATGTCGGGTCCCCGGATGCCACACCTGTTTGAAAAACACCAAGAGCGTCGGCATAGAGCTTGTCCGTCTTCAGATCAATGCCCAACTCATTGGCTGCATCGCGATTACCTTGATCAGTCGCGCACTGTCGCATCTGACGAGCGACTTCCGGAGCCCGATCCTTAGGCTCCAGCAGCTTTCCGACGTAGGCCTGGGCTTCCGGACTTCCCATATCTGCGGCCTTGCGAAAATAAATCCGCGCTTTCCTCTCGTCCTGCTTCACGCCATAACCGAGTTCGAGGTAGTGGCCCATGTCGTAGTAGCCGCCAGGGATGCCCGCAGCAATCAACTGTTCGGCCAGGTCAATCGTTTCCGTGGCCGCATGGGGAGACGATGCCTGTCCGGTGGAGACCAGCAATTGCAGGTTGTGGTTGGCCTTGTAATGACCGTACGCGGCGGCGATCCGGTAGTAGCGGGCAGCAGCATTGAAGTCCTTCGGGCCGGGTTTCTTTTCGAGGAACAGGGCATATTTGAACAGCGTATCGGCATGCGGATCGAGCGGCGGCAGGTGGTCCGCCTCGTGGACGCAGGTAAAGGCCAGTTTCGCGCGCACGGCGCTCCATTCGGCTTGAGTGGGCATCGGATTATCCTTGTTCGAACAGGCGCTGAGCATAAGCGTCAGGCAGATCGCAATTAATTTACTTCGTCTCTTCATCGTTCAGTCCAGCCGCAAACGGCTTTTGCCAGTCACATGGATCCAATGAGTGATGCGATGGGAGCTAGTCCGTTTTTCCGATTGCTGGCATTTCGAGAAATTATCAGTTCCCAATACTTGCTCGCGATTTGAAGGGCATCCTGTACCCCCTGCCCGTTTGTATGGATATTCCACAGGTGCCTGCGCAATGGCTGCGTCACATCCATCCGTTCGTGGTAGATGTCCAGTTCGCTATCCACCTCCATGCTGCGCCGGTTGACATTGGCCGAGCCGTGCGCTCTACGCTTGGTCGACGTAAGCCTTCAGAGTCCACGCCATATTAGTCTTGTGTGTGCGCATGCCAAGCAACCAGTCCAGTCCCGGAATGATGCGAGGATCGTTCAGGCCTAGGGTCGGTATCGTCTCGCCCTTGGTGAAACGACGCGTTGCCTCAGGGTTACGGATATCGAATGGCTGCACACACCAGACGCCGTCCTGCGGACAGACATTGCCAGGACTGACAAGCGTGCCGAGCGGCACTCGCTCAGCCTCCGCACTTCTGATGGGCGCAAGGGGGAGCCCCGTTACAGGGTCAAGGTTCTTCTCGCGCGCCAGCTTTGTAACCAGCGCATCGGCAGGCTTCTGCAGTGGTTGGGCGGCGTCCTGTTCCTTCTGCCATTGGAACGTACCATCCCACTCCGGTAGCTTCGCGGGAGGCAGCGGCACGATCCGGTCGATGTCCGGCACCTTCGGATTGAGACCGTCGTTGTCGTCGATAAACCTGCCGATCAGTTCATAGCGGCGTGAGCGCTCTGGATCCTGAGTAAGTGCTAGAAAGAAAAGCTTATTACTTGATGGTGGTCCACTAAACCCTTCTTGAAGGGCTAGTGCGGATTGCGTATCACCAGCTTTCACACCCTTCTGAAATGCCACGACTGCTTCGGGATACAGATTGTTGGTCGAGAAGTCTATACCAAGATAATTTGCAGCTTTGCCATATCCCTGGTCAGTTGCGCACTCCAACATCTGCCGCGAAATGTCCGGCGCGCGATCCTTTGGGGACAGCAGGTCGCCGACATAGTATTGCCCTTCGGGGCTACCGAGATCTGCGGCCTTGCGGAAATAGATCCTCGCCTTCCTCTCGTCCTGCTTCACTCCATAGCCGAGTTCGAGGTAGTGGCCCATGTCGTAGTAGCCGCCCGGGATGCCCGCAGCAATCAACTGTTCGGCCAGGTCAATCGTTTCCGTGGCCGCGTGGGGAGACGATGCCTGTCCGGTGGACACCAGCAGTTGCAGGTTGTGGTTGGCCTTGTAATGACCATGCGCGGCGGCAATCCGGTAATAGCGGGCGGCCGCATCGTAGTCTTTCGGGCCAAGTTTCTTTTCGAGGAATAGGGCATATTTGAACAGCGCGTCGGCCTGCGGATCGAGCGGCGGCAGGTGGTCCGCCTCGTGGGCGCAGGTAAAGGCCAATTTTGCGCGCACGGCGCTCCATTCGGCTTGGGTGGACATCGGATTATCCTTGTTCGAACAGGCGCTAAGCGCAAGCGCCAGGCAGATCGCAATTGATGTGCTTCGTTTCTTCATCGTTCAGTCCAACCGCAAACAGCTCGCGCCCGTCCACATGAAACCGACGAGCGACGCAAACGGCGTCTCGCCGTTTTTCTGCTTTCCTGCGTTCCGACTGATGATGTACTCCCACGCTGCGGCCGCAAGCTTCGGGTCGTCCGACGCGCCGTCTTCAATGCTATTGATATGGATATGGATATGGATATGGATATCCCACAGGTGCCTGCGTAGCGACTGCGTCACGTCCATGCGCTCATGACAGATGTTCGGTTCGCTGTCCACCTCCATGCTGCACCGGTTGACGTTGGTCGAACCGGGTGTCCTACGCCTCGTCGCTGTAGGCAACCAGGCTCCACGTCACATCGGTATGGTGCTGGCGCATCCCAAGCAACGCGTCGAGTCCCGGTATGGCACGCGGCTGGGTTATGGTGAGGCGCGGCATGATTTCCCCCTTGCCGATACGCCGTGTCGCGTCCGGACTGAGACCCGCCCATTGTTTCGCGCGCCAGACGCCATCCTGCGGGCAGAACTCGTTGGTGCGAGCCGTGGCGCCAAGCGGCAAACGGTTGTCCTTTTTAGCCGGCGTGAGAGGCAGGCCCGTCGCAGGGTCGAGGTTTTTCTCACGGGCCAGCTTTGTAACCAGCGACTCGGCAGGCTTCTGCGGTGGCTGGGCGGCGTCCTGCTCCTTCTGCCACTGGAACGTACCATCCCACTCCGGTAGCTTCGCGGGAGGCAGCGGCACAATCCGGTCGATGTCCGGCACCTTCGGATTCAGGCCTTGGTGAGCATCAAGAAAATTCCAGATCAAGCCGTACCGACGCGTGCGTTCAGAATCCTTGGATAGTCCAACGTAATAGAGTTTGTCCGACGGGTCCGAATCGAGCCCATATTGCAAAGCGAAGGCAGATGTCGCATCACCTGCAGCCACACCCTTTTGAAACGCCAGGACAGCTTGTGAGTATTGCTTATCTGTCTTCAGGTCTATAGCGAGGTAGCTGGCCGCCTTTCCGTATCCCTGGTCAGTTGCGCACTCCATCATCTGCCGCGAAACGTCCGGCGCGCGATCCTTTGGGGAAAGCAGGTCGCCGACATAATATTGCCCTTCGGGGCTACCGAGGTCAGCGGCCTTGCGGAAATAAATCCGCGCTTTCCTTTCGTCCTGCTTCACTCCATAGCCGAGTTCGAGGTAGTGACCCATGTCGTAGTAGCCGCCGGGGATGCCCGCGGCGATCAACTGTTCAGCCAGGTCAATCGTTTCCGTGGCCGCGTGGGGCGACGAGGCCTGTCCGGTGGACACTAGCAGTTGGAGGTTGTGGTTAGCCTTGTAATGACCATATGCGGCAGCTATCCGGTAGTAGCGGGCAGCAGCATTGAAGTCCTTCGGGCCGGGTTTCTTTTCGATGAAGAGGGCATATTTGAACAGCATATCGGCCTGAGGGTCGAGCGGCGGAAGGTGGTCCGCCTCGTGGACACAGGTAAAGGCCAGTTTCGCGCGCACGGCGCTCCATTCGGCTTGAGTGGGCATCGGATTATC
>NZ_JBNDLX010000017.1:0-153801 GCF_050436285.1 Paraburkholderia sp. GAS82 | reverse complement strand
ATAGTGCGGATTACCCGTGTGAAAGTAGGTAATCGTCAGGCTCCCTAGCAGAACCAGAAACCCCACCCCCCAAAGGTGGGGTTTCTGCGTTTACGCCCATGAAATCGCGCAGGCAACCTAGTGCCAGATACCGCTCGGGCGAGCGGATAGCCTCCCCGCCCGCAACAAACCAAACCCACCAAACTACCTGGACGCCAAAAACTTCTGCGCGAGCCGTACCCAATACGTCGACCCAATCGGCAAAAGCTCATCGTTAAAATCGTAACTCGCGTTATGCAGCATGCAGGGTCCGGCACCATGACCGGCATCGCGATGCCCGCCCCCTCCATTTCCGAGGAAAGCGTAGCAACCCGGCTTGGCGAGCAGCATGAACGAAAAGTCCTCGGCGCCCATTGTTGGCTCCACGGCGTCGTCAACGTTTTCTGCCCCCACAACCTCCTTCATGACCGACGCGGCAAAGCGCGTCTCTTCGCTGCTATTCACCGTAGGTGGATAGTTGCGATGGAAGCGGATATTTACCGAACAGTCGTAAGCCGCAGCAATATTCTCTGCAATCGTCCGCATACGAGCTTCGACGAGGTCCAGCGTTTCCGTCGTGAACGTGCGCACAGTGCCCGCCATCCAGGCTCGATCAGGAACGACGTTCACCGCATCGCCGGCGTGAATCTGCGTGATCGACAGTACCGCCGTATCCAGCGGCTTCTTGTTACGCGTGATGATGCCCTGCAGTCCGTTGGCGATCTGCACCGCGGTGAAAACAGGGTCGCGACCGTTGTGCGGCATCGCCGCGTGTGATCCTACGCCTGTGATTTCGATGCGGAATTCGTTGCTCGACGCCATGATCGGGCCTTCGGTCACGCCGAATTGCCCAGCCGGCATACCCGGCCAGTTATGAATCCCGAACACAGCATCGACGGGAAACTTCGTGAACAGACCATCGTCGATCATCGCCTGCGCGCCTGCACCGCCTTCTTCGGCCGGCTGGAAAATGAACACAATCGTTCCGTCGAACTCGCCATGCCTGGCCAGGTGTCGAGCGGCACCCAATAGCATGGCCGTATGCCCATCGTGTCCACAGGCGTGCATCTTCCCGTCGTGACGAGAGCGATGCTCGAAGCTGTTGATCTCCTGGATCGGTAGCGCATCCATGTCGGCTCGCAATCCGATAGAGCGATTGCTGCTGCCGCGCTTCAGAATGCCCACGACACCAGTCTTACCGAGGCCGCGATGGACCTCGATGCCCCACTCAGTCAGACTTTTCGCGACAAGATCGGAAGTCTGGGTCTCTTCGTAACGCAGTTCCGGATGCGCGTGAATGGTTCGTCGGAGGGTTTGTATTTCGCCGTGTGCGGCCTGGATTTCGGGGATTAGTTTCATAGTGCGATGTGCTTCGATATGCATTGAGTTGCTCGAGGCTATTCGCCCGGGCTCGGTGATGATCAATTCTACGCCCACCCGCATTTTTGGCGGCGCGGGAGAGTGCGGGCGACCACGGACGTAATAAAATTGCATTTCATGCCAAGTTGCCCTTTCTACGGATCTCCCCATGAATGCCCCGACCGAATTTGCCCGCGCCGTGTGTCCGCATGACTGCCCGGACACCTGCGCAATGCGCGTGACAGTCGAGCATGGTCGGGCGATCAAGGTGGTTGGTGATCCCGATCATGCGCCGACGCAAGGGGCGTTGTGCACCAAGGTCAGCCGTTATGCGGAGCGGGTACATCATCCGCGCCGCCTTACGCAGCCGATGCGCCGCGTCGGCGCCAAAGGTGAGGGCCGCTTTGAGCCGATCAGTTGGGATGAGGCGCTTGGACTCGCGGCCGCGCGTCTATCGGAAATTGCGAGCCGCGCTCCCGAGGCGATCGTTCCTTACAGCTACGCCGGAACGATGGGCCTCGTCCAGGGCGACAGCATCGCCCAGCGGTTCTTCCACAAGCTGGGCGCATCCCAATTGGACCGTACGATCTGCGCGGCGGCCGGCGCGGCCGGTCTGAAGTACACCTACGGTGCGAGTCTCGGCATGCTGACGGAATACTTCGCCGAGAGCGAGCTCATTCTGATCTGGGGATCGAATCCGATCGCATCGAATCTGCACTTTTGGACCCGCGCGCAGGAGGCCAAACGCAACGGTGCGCGTCTGATTGCGATCGACCCATACCGCTCGCTGACGGCGGAAAAATGCCATCAGCATATCGCCCTCAAACCCGGCACCGACGGTGCGCTTGCCCTCGGCATGATGAACGTGCTGATCACCGAAGATTGGCTCGATCACGCCTATATCGCCGAACATACCTTGGGCTTTGAACAACTGAAGGCGCGCGCGCTGGACTACCCACCTGCTCGTGTAGCCCGGATTTGCGGTATTGATGCGCAGACGATCGTCGACCTCGCACGCATTTACGGTAGAACCCGAAAGGCCGCGATCCGCATGAATTACGGCTTGCAACGAGTACGCGGCGGGGGCAATGCGGTGCGCGCCATCGCCTGTCTGCCCTCGTTGACCGGCGCGTGGCGCGAGCGCGCCGGCGGGGCGTTGCTCTCTTCGTCGGGCTGGGCGCCGGTCGATTCCCACGCGCTGCAACGTCCTGACCTGATCCCCGGTTGGCCGTCGCACCAGCCGCGCGTGATCAATATGAATGCGATTGGCGACGCATTGCTGCATCCCGGCGACGCCCAATTCGGTCCCAAGATCGAAGCGGTGATCGTCTACAACTCGAACCCGGTTGCTGTTGCACCGGACTCGCAGCGGGTTGCGGTCGGCTTTGCGCGGGAGGATCTGTTTACGATCGTCCTCGAGCATTTTCAGACCGACACCGCTGACTACGCCGACTTGCTGCTGCCCGCGACCACGCAGCTAGAACATCTCGATCTGCATAAGTCTTACGGGCACACGCACGTGATGGCGAACCTGCCCGCGATTCAACCGGTAGGCGAGGCCCGGCCCAACACTGAAATCTTCCGCGGCATCGCCCGCCATATGAACCTGCAGGAGCCGGCACTGTTCGAGACCGACGAGAGCGTGGCCGCAAACGCGTTCCGCTGGAGCGACCCGGTATTCGCAGGTGTCGACTGGGTATCCCTGAAAGCGAGCGGCTGGGCGAAGCTCAATCTGCCTGATGCTCCCTTCGCCGAAGGCGGGTTCCGCACTCCTTCCGGCAAGTGCGAGTTTTTTAGCGAGCGTCTCGCACAGCAAGGACTCGATCCGTTGCCCGACTATTTGCCGCCCTACGAATCCGCCGACGGCGCCCCTGAACTCGCGGCCCGTTTTCCTCTGGCGATGATTTCGCCGCCGGCCCGCAATTTCCTGAACAGCACCTTCGTCAACGTGGAGAGTTTGCGGTCGACCGAAGGCGAGCCGCATCTCGACATTCACCCCATCGACGCGAGCCGGCGCGAGGTTATCGATGGCGACCTCGTGCGCGTTTTCAACGACCGCGGTTCGATGCAAGCCCGCGCCCGGGTCACCGACAAGGCGCGGGAAGGTCTCGTAGTCGGACTTTCTATCTGGTGGAAAAAACTCGCCCCCGACGGCTGCAACGCGAATCAGGTGACGAGTCAGGCGCTGACAGACCTTGGCGGTTCGGCCACCTTCTACGATTGCCTCGTCGAGGTCGAGCGCGTTGCAAGCCTTTGAAACGCATCGCACGACACCTGCTTCCATCACAGCACGCCGTTGAGTGCGAACCGTGTTGGAGGGTGGCATCTAACCTACGTGCATTCGCAAATGGCAGAGTGGAGCGCATGCTACGATGCCCGTTTAGCACGACCATTCGAAAATAAAGGAGGAGACGCCGCATGGAAAAAATCTGGCTGAAATCATATCCGCCCGGCGTTCCAGCAGAGATCGATCCGAGTCAGTACTCGTCCGTTGCCGAACTGTTCGAAGAAAGCTTTCGTGAATATCAGACCAAGCCTGCGTTCGTCTGCATGGGGAAGCAGATAACGTATGGCGAACTGGACACCCTGTCGCGCAAGCTTGCGGCGTGGTTCCAGTCCAAAGGTCTCGCGCGGGGCGCGCGTATCGCGATCATGATGCCCAACGTGCTGCAGTACCCGGTGGCGATCGCAGCCATCTTGCGCGCGGGATACGTGGTGGTGAACGTGAATCCGCTTTACACGCCACGCGAGCTCGAACATCAACTCAAGGATAGCGGCGCCGAAGCCATCATCCTGCTCGAGAATTTCGCGGTGACGCTCCAGGCGGTGCTGCGCAATACGGCCGTCAAGCATGTGGTGGTCGCGGCGATGGGCGATCTGATGGGCGCGAAAGGGCTCATCGTGAACTTCGTCGTACGTCACGTTAAAAAGATGGTGCCGGCGTGGAGCTTGCCGGGGCACATCAAGTTCAATGCAGCGATTGCCGAGGGTGCTCGCCAGGAGTTCAAGCCGGTCAAGCAAGGGCCGGACGACGTCGCGTTCCTGCAATACACCGGTGGCACGACCGGCGTCGCGAAAGGCGCCACCTTGCTCCATCGCAACCTGATTGCCAACGTCCTGCAGTCGCAAGTCTGGCTCGACCCGGCGCGCGAGGGACGAGACGACATCGACCAGTTCATCACCGTCGTCGCGCTGCCGCTGTACCACATCTTCGCCTTGACGGTGTGCGGACTACTCACCGTTCGTACCGGAGGGCTTGGTGTGCTGATCCCAAATCCGCGCGACATCGGTGGCATGATCAAGGAACTGCAAGGCTATGCGATCACCACTATTCCGGCGGTGAACACGCTCTATAACGCGATGCTCAACCATCCCGATTTCGACAAGCTCAACTTCTCGAAGCTGCTCGTCGCCAATGGTGGGGGGATGGCTGTTCAGGAGGCCGTCGCGAAGCGCTGGTATGAAAGGACTCACACGCCGATCGTCGAAGGTTACGGCATGTCGGAAACGTCGCCGTGTGTGACCTGCAACCCCGTGTCGGTTACTTCGTACAGCGGCACGATCGGCTTGCCACTGCCATCGACCGATATCTCGATTCGCGACGACGACAATAACGAGGTGCCCCTCGGTCAACCGGGCGAGATCTGCATCCGCGGTCCGCAGGTGATGGCCGGCTATTGGAACCGTCCGGATGAAACCGCCAAGGTGATGACCCCGGACGGCTTCTTCAAATCGGGCGACGTCGGCGTGGTGAGCGACGCGGGTTATGTGAAGATTGTCGACCGCAAGAAGGACATGATTCTGGTGTCCGGTTTCAATGTCTATCCGAACGAGATTGAAGACGTCGTCGCCAAGCTACCTGGCGTGTTTGAAGTTGCTGCGGTTGGCGTGCCGGATCAGCATTCGGGCGAAGCGGTGAAACTGTTCATCGTCAAGAAGGATCAGGCACTGACTGACGCGGACATCTTCGCTTTCTGCAAGGAACAACTCACCGGCTACAAACGGCCGAAGATTATCGAGTTCCGCACGGAGCTGCCGAAGAGCAATGTGGGCAAGATCTTGCGGCGGGAATTGCGCGACGGCCGCGCGTGAGGCGTGTCTTGTCTTGACCGCATGTAGCGCCGACTAGCGAAACCAGCCTGATCAAAAGAAGAACGGCCCGACGAGTTAATCCTCGCCGGGCCGTTTCTATTTGCGCGAAGCCTGAGGCGGCACCAACGGCGCTACCTTTCTCCCACTTCAGTCGAACAAACGTGCATGCGAAAAAAAAAAGCGCCCGAAGGCGCCTTTAGGATGTACAGCTTTATTACGACTTGTTAACCCGGTGCGTTTTGTTTTTTGGTCGCTTTGTTTTTCTACCCTCGCGAGAGGTTCGTCGCTAATGTAACAAAAGGGATACCCTGCGCAAAGAAAAAGCAGGTTGCTCGGTACGTAGCTGTTTCGTTTACGCAACATGGTCTAAAATTGAAAAATAGTCATGAAATCAGCCCTTAACGGAAGTCCCGACGCGCGAGTTGCTTTGCAGACGCACGTCGCACGGACCTCCGGAAGATCCGGGCTGATGTGTCGAACCGGGAGGGCTGGATGCTGGATGAATTGATTACCGAGCTGGATCGGGGTTTACGTTCAATGACAGGCGTATCGCGGATGAACCGTCCAGTGCCTGTGCCGCCCGTGGTGGCGGAGATGCCGGAGCTGTCGCCGGCCGAGCGTGAGCATGCGGCCGCCCTGATGCGTGTGAACCACGTCGGTGAGGTGTGTGCCCAGGCGCTTTATCAGGCGCAAAAACTGGCCACCCGTTCTCCCGCCTTGAAAGAGACCTTCGAGCGTGCAGCTCGCGAAGAAGAGGACCATCTCGCGTGGACCGCGCGCCGTCTGGAAGCACTCGACTCGCGTCCCAGTCTGCTGAATCCGCTTTGGTATGCAGGTGCTCTTGCGCTCGGTCTGGTGGCTGGACGCTTCGGAGATCGTGTGAGCCTCGGCTTCATGGCCGAGACCGAGCGTCAGGTAGAGCAGCACCTCGACAGCCATCTCGAGAAACTGCCAGAGGCGGATCTCGAGTCTCGCGCGATCGTCGAGCAGATGCGTACCGACGAGGCCGCGCACGGTAAAGCCGCGATCGATGCGGGCGGTGTCGAACTGCCTTTTCCCGCTCGCGTCCTGATGCGCGCGGCGTCGAAAATCATGACCCGGACTGCCTACTACGTTTAATCGCTGTGGAAGTGGGACGGCGCAGCGTGCGTCGTCCGTTCAATCGCGTCAAACCCTCCGCTCATTCGTTTAATCCCCCGCCGCAGATCGCTTAGATTCCACGCCTTTCCCCTGGACTTTTCACGTATCACCTTCACAAGTTGCACTAGTCCATTCATTTATAACGGTTTTCTGTTTTAGGCCTGACTTGAAAGAGTCGCGCTAAGTCCTTGTTCTAACAAACAAATTTCGTTAAAAAACCACGCATCTCCCTTGACCCCTCCTGGGGCTTCCTCTAAAGTGGGAGACAGTGTGAGAAAGTGTATTTTTGTGTGATCTCACAGATGGTTTCAGGTAGATTTTCACGGATCGGGTGGTTGGCGCGCAAAGCGCCAACTCTGGTCGACCGCAGCAAGCTGCATGGGACTGGAGTAGGCGCTAAAGCGCCAACTCTCGTCGACCGCAGTGAACTGCATGGGATCAGAGTAGGCGCTGAAGCGCCAACTCTGATCGACAAGGGAGAGAGAAGTGTTCCAAGGGGCGTCGGCGCTGACGCTCGATGCGAAAGGGCGGATGTCTATTCCCTCTCGGTATCGGGATGCGCTGCAGACACAGGCAGAGGGCCGGGTGACGATCACCAAGCACCCGGACGGTTGCCTGTTGCTCTTTCCGCGCCCGGAATGGGAGATCTTCCGCGACAAGGTCGACAAGCTGCCCATGAACGCGACCTGGTGGAAGCGCATTTTCCTCGGCAACGCAATGGACGTTGATATGGACGGCGCAGGGCGCGTGCTCGTGTCGCCGGAATTGCGCACGGCTGGCGGGCTGGAAAAAGAATTGACGTTGCTCGGCATGGGCCGCCACTTCGAACTGTGGGATGCACAAACATACGCCGCCAAGGAACAGGCGGCAATGGCTGAGGGCATGCCCGAAGCGTTAAAAGATTTCACGTTCTGATCGCGGCTCACATATATGGCACCTGCGATGGGAAACGAGTTGCAGCATCGCACGGTGCTGCTGGAAGAAGCGGTCGAAGCGTTGATCAAGCGCCCGGACGGCGTCTATGTAGACGGCACGTTCGGTCGCGGCGGACATAGCCGCGCGGTGTTGGGCAAGCTGGGTGAGTCGGGGCGGTTGATCGCATTCGACAAGGATCCGCTAGCCATCGCCACGGCTCAGCAAATCGCCGATCCGCGTTTCGAGATCGTGCACGAGAGTTTTGCTTCACTGCGCGACGCGGTTGCGGAGCGTGGGGTAGGGCGGGTGTCGGGGGTGTTGCTGGATCTGGGCGTGTCGTCGCCGCAAGTCGACGATCCGGAGCGGGGTTTCAGTTTCCGCGCCGACGGCCCACTCGACATGCGGATGGACCCGACGCGCGGCGAATCTGCTGCTGACTGGCTGGCGCGGGCCACGGTGCAGGAATTGACGGAGGTAATACGAGATTATGGGGAAGAACGGTTTGCTTTTCAGATTGCAAAGGCGCTTGTTGCTCGCCGGGCAGAGTCCGACCGTCTTGGGCCTCTCGTCAGCACGGGCGAGCTTGCCCAAATCGTGGCTAACGTCGTCAAAACCCGTGAGAAGGGCAAGGATCCGGCAACCCGCACCTTTCAGGCTATACGGATTCACATCAATCAAGAGCTTGCGGAGCTGCAAGTCGTTTTAGAAGCGGCGCTAGCGCTGCTGGAGCAAGGGGGGCGGCTGGTGGTGATCAGCTTTCATTCGCTCGAAGACCGGATCGTCAAACGGTTCATGCAGGCGCACGCCAGTGCTCCGGCGGTGGATCGCCGTCTGCCGATCCGTGCCGTCGACCTGCCCAGCCCGCCGCTCAAAATCATCGGCCGCGTATTCGCGAGCGACGCTGAAGTCGCCGCGAATCCGCGCGCCCGTTCTGCCGTGATGCGTGTGGCGGAGCGTATCGCGCCATGAGCCGCCTCAATATCTTTCTGCTGATTGTTGTAATGGGCTGTGCATTATCTGTAGTTAACGCGACGAATCAGCAGCGTCAGATCTTTATCCAGTTGCAGCGCGCGGAGTCGCAGGAGCGTCAGTTGCAGCAGGATTATTCGCAGCTTCAATACCAGCAGAGCGCACTGTCGAAAACCTCGCGCATCGAGCAGATTGCGACGGATTCGCTGAAGATGGCGGCCGTCACTACTGGCCGCACTCAATATCTGACGCTCTCCCCGGGCGCCGCCACGGCTGAAGATGCGCCGGTACCGACGTCGGCGCCCGCGCCGGCCACGGCGTCGGCCCCGCACGTCACCCGTCAGGGGAGCGCGCGATGAAAAAGAGTTCAACCCGCAAGAGTGTGGCGTTCGCGTCGAACCCGATCCTGTCCGTGCGTTTGCCCATGTGGCGCTCGAAGCTCGTGGTGTTCATGCTGTTCATGGCGTTCGTCGCGCTGGCCGGTCGCGCGTTCTGGATTCAGGGTCCGGGCAACGCGTTTTATCAGAAGCAGGGCGAAAGCCGCTATCAGCGCACGCTCGAGCTGCCTGCTACGCGCGGCAAGATTCTCGACCGCAACGGCCTTGTGCTCGCCACGAGCTTGCCGGTGCGCGCCATCTGGGCTATTCCCGAAGCCGTTCCCGACGATCTCGGCGCCGACAAGCTGACTGCGCTCGGCAAGCTGCTGGGGATGTCGAATACCGAACTGCGCGCCAAGCTGTCCGAGGACAAGAACTTCGTCTACGTGAAACGTCAGGTGCCGGTCGACATCGCCGAGCAGGTGACTGCGCTCGACATTCCCGGTGTTTATCAGCGCGACGAATACAAGCGTTTCTATCCGGAAGGCGAGATTGCCGCCCATCTGATCGGCTTCACCAATGTCGAGGACGAAGGCCAGGAGGGCGTCGAGCTCGGCGACCAGAAGCTGCTCGAGGGCATGCCGGGCATCCGCCGCGTCATCAAGGACCGGATGGGGCACGTCATTGAAGACGTCGACGAACAGGTCGTGCCGCACAACGGCCAGGACGTGGATCTGGCGATCGACAGCAAGATCCAGTACATCGCCTATACGAACCTGAAGGCCGCAGTCGACAAATTCAAGGCCAAGGCCGGCGCGGCGATGGTAATCGACGTGCGCACCGGCGAAGTGCTGGCGCTCGTCAATTATCCGACCTTCAACCCGAACGACCGCACTCATCTGACCGGCGATCAGCTGCGTAATCGCGTGCTGACGGACGAGTTCGAACCGGGCTCGATCATGAAGCCGTTCACGATCTCGCTCGCGCTCGATCTGCATCGCGTGGCGCCGACTACACTGGTAGACACGGGGCCGGGCCACTTCAATCTCGATGGCGCGACGATCACCGACGACAGCGCGTTCGGCGTGCTGACGGTCGGCGGCGTGATTCAGAAATCGAGCAACATCGGCGCGACGAAGATCGCCATGACGCTCAAGCCCGAAGAGATGTGGAATATGTATACGAGCATCGGTCTTGGCCAGGCGCCGAAGATCGGTTTCCCCGGCGCGACCGCGGGCCATCTGCGTCCGTGGAAGAGCTGGCGTCGTATCGAACAGGCGACGATGTCGTACGGCTACGGCCTGTCGGCTTCGTTGTTCCAGCTGGCGCGCGCCTACACCGCGATTGCTCACGATGGTGAAATTCTGCCGGTGACGATTTTCCGTAACCCGGGCGATCAACCGGTCAACGGTCCGCAGATTTTCTCGCCGGTCACCGCGCGTGAAGTGCGGGCGATGCTCGAAACCGTGGTTGCGCCGGGCGGCACCTCGCCGGATGCGGCCGTGCCGGGCTATCGCGTAGGCGGCAAGAGCGGCACGGCGTACAAGCACGGCGCACACGGCTACGACAAATCGAAGTACCGCGCCTCGTTCGTCGGCATGGCGCCGATGCCGAATCCGCGCATCGTGGTCGCTGTCTCGGTGGATGAACCGACCGCCGGCAGCCACTTCGGCGGCCAGGTGTCGGGCCCGGTGTTCTCGGCGATCGCCGGCGACACCCTGCGCTCGCTCAATATTCCGCCGGACATGCCGGTCAAGCAGATGGTGGTATCGGACGACTCGGCGCCGGTCGCCCCCGCCGCGCCGACGCTGCCGCCGCCTGCGGCGAAAAAGCTGTCCACCAGTGGCGGCGCCAAGAAAATGACCATCGCGGCCAATGCGAAAAGCCATCCGGGAGTAGTCCGATGAGTGCGCTACGTTCGAAGCATCCAGCGCACCGGCAGATCGCCGACGCCCTCACCTGGCTGCACGCTCGCGTGCAGCCAGGTGCCCATGTGCACGCAGATACGCGCTCGCTTTCCGCGGGCGATGTATTCCTCGCCTATGCCGTCGACGGCGCTGACAATCGCCCATTCATTGAAAGCGCGATTGAGCGCGGCGCGGCTGCCGTGCTGTTTCAACCGGAGAACTTCACGGGTTCGCCGGATCCGGCATTGGCGCGCGCGGTACCCGCGCTGAACGAGCTGGCAGGATCGATTGCGAGCGGCTGGTACGGCGACCCGAGCGATGCGATGCGCGTGGTCGGCGTCACGGGCACCAACGGCAAGACCTCGTGCAGCCAGTGGATCGCGGCGGCGCTGAGCGCGCTCGGCACGCCTTGCGCCATCATCGGCACGCTCGGCAGCGGTATGCCCGGCCACCTTGTCCATACAGGCTTTACGACGCCGGACGCGCCGCAATTGCAACGCAACCTCGCTCAGTTGCGCGATGCGGGCGCGCGGGCGGTGGCCATGGAAGTGTCGTCACACGCCTTGCATCAGGGACGGGTGAACGGCACCGCGTTCGAGATTGCCGTGTTCACCAATCTCACGCAGGATCACCTCGATTATCACGGCACCTTCGCTGCCTACGAAGCCGCCAAGGCGCGTCTGTTTGCGTGGCCGGGGCTGCGCTGTGCCGTGATCAATCACGACGACGAAGCCGGACGGCGCCTGCTTGCCAGCACGCAAGGCCACGCGCGAACCATCGCTTACGGTCTCGGCACGCGCAGTGAGGCACCGGACGCCGCAGCGCCGCAGGCCGACGCATGGCTGCATGCGGCCGACGTGCGCGCCACCGCGACCGGCACCGCGTTTTATCTGACCACCTCGGATTGGGGTGACGCAGAAGTCGAAGTCCAGACGCTCGGCGCCTTCAACGTCAGCAATCTGCTGGGCGTGCTCGGTGCGTTGCTCGCGGCTGATGTGCCGTTCGACGTCGCGCTTGCCGAACTGGCGAAGCTGGAACCGGTCAATGGCCGCATGCAACGGCTCGGCGGCCGCCTGCAGAACGACGAACCACTCGTCGTAATCGACTACGCCCACACCCCGGACGCACTGGAAAAGACGCTCGAAGCGCTACGCCCGATGGCGGCGGCGCGCGGCGGCGAACTGATCTGCATGTTCGGTTGCGGCGGTGATCGCGATGCGACCAAGCGTCCGTTGATGGGCGCGATCGCGGAGCGGCTGGCGGACGGCGTGGTCATGACGAGCGACAACCCGCGCAGCGAAGACCCGCAAAAGATTCTCGACCAGATTGCCGCGGGTATGAAAGACCCGTCGAAAGCGCGCCGTATCGAAGATCGCGCGAGCGCCATCCTGCAGGCTATCCGCGGCGCGGCGCGCGAAGACGTGATCGTGCTGGCCGGTAAAGGTCACGAAGCAACACAGGAAATCATGGGCAAGAAACGCGCTTTCTCCGATCAGGATCATGCCCGGCTGGCATTGGCCGCGCGGGCAACGCAAGCTCGTGGAGGTGGCGAATGACCCAGCGAGGTGGCGCGATGTTCTCCCTGCGCGAAGCAGCAGCACTGATTCCGTCGGCAACCGTCGTGGGTGACGACGGCGTCACGTTCGAGCACGTGTCAACGGATAGCCGCACCGCGGGTCCTGGCGATCTGTTCGTCGCGCTCAAGGGCGACCGTTTCGACGCACACGACTTCCTGCCCGACGTGGCGGCTCGCAATGTCTCGGCGGCGCTGCTGACGCGCACCCCTGCGGATTGGCAAGTCCCGTCCCTGAAGGTGGCCGATACCCGCACCGCGCTCGGCGCACTCGCCCACGGCTGGCGCTGTCGTTTCACGATGCCGCTCGTGGCTGTGACGGGCAGCAACGGCAAGACGACGGTCAAGGAAATGATCGCGTCGATTTTCGCGGCGGCGGTCGGTGCCGAAGCGCGTCTTGCTACGGCAGGCAACTTCAACAACGACATCGGTTTGCCGCTGACGTTGTTTCGTCTCACCTCGGCGCATCGACTGGCGGTCGTCGAACTCGGGATGAATCACCCGGGCGAAACCGCCTTGCTCGGCAAGATCGCGGAGCCGACGGTTGCGGTTGTGAACAACGCGCAACGCGAGCACCAGGAGTTCATGGCGACCGTCGAAGCGGTCGCGCTCGAACATGCGAGCGTGATCCATTCGTTGACCCCGGATGGCATCGCGGTGTTTCCGGCGGACGATGCCTACGCAGGCATCTGGCGCGTCGCCGCTACCGGCAACCGCATCATCGACTTCGCGCTCAATAACGACGGTCGCACAACCGAAGCCGCCGTGAAAGGCAGCTTCGCCGGTAACCAGCTGAGCATCGAAACACCGGAAGGCCACCTCGACGTCACGTTGCAAGTGCTTGGCGATCACAACGCGCACAACGCACTGGCCGCTACCTCGGCCGCGCTCGCCTCGGGCGTCTCGCTCGATGCCATCAAGCGCGGGCTCGAATCGTTCGGCGCGGTGAAGGGCCGTCTGCAGGTCAAGCGTGCGGCGCTTGGAGCGCTCGTCGGCGCAACGGTGATCGACGACACCTACAACGCCAACCCCGATTCGATGCGCGCCGCAATCGACGTGCTCGCCTCGCGTCCCTCGCCGCGCGTGCTGGTGATGGGCGACATGGGTGAAGTCGGCGACCACGGCCCCGCGTTTCATCGCGAAATCGGTGCCTACGCCAAAGAGCGCGGCATCGACGCGCTGTACGCATTCGGTGACGCCTCGCGCGATGCCTGCTCTGCCTACGGCGCGGATGCGCATCACGTCGACGATGTCGCCACGCTGGTTGCACAACTGCTGCAGGCTGGGTTCGACGCCTCGGCAACGCTTCTCGTGAAAGGCTCGCGCTTCATGAAAATGGAGCGCGTGGTGGACGCCGTAACGAGTCCACAACCCATCGCACCGGGCGCAGCGCCCGATGCACACTGAAATAGAAGGACCGAAGCATGTTACTGGCGCTGGCGCAATGGCTGCAGAATGACGCAAGCTTCTTGCGCGTGATCAGTTATCTGACTTTCCGTGCGGTGGCGGCGACTATCACCGCGCTGCTGATCGGACTCGTCTGCGGCCCGGCGGTGATCCGCAAGCTGACCGCCATGAAGGTGGGGCAGGCCGTTCGCAAGGACGGTCCGCAGACTCACCTCATCAAATCCGGCACGCCGACCATGGGCGGCGTGTTGATTCTGCTCGGCATCGCGGTCTCGACACTGCTGTGGGCCGATCTGACCAACCGCTTTATCTGGATCGTGATCCTGGTGACGTTCGGCTTCGGTGTGATCGGCTGGGTCGACGATTACCGCAAGGTGGTCTACAAGGACCCGCGCGGCATGTCCTCGCGCGAGAAGTATTTCTGGCAATCGGTGATCGGTCTGTTCGCCGCCGTATATCTCGCCTTCAGCGTGTCCGAGGCGAGCAACGTGCGCGTCTACGATCTCTTCATGGCGTGGGTGCGAAGTGGCTTTTCAATTGGCCTGCCGCCGCACGCCGACCTGATGCTGCCGTTCTTCAAGTCGATCAGCTATCCGCTTGGCGTGTGGGGCTTTATCGTGCTGACGTATCTGGTGATCGTCGGCGCAAGCAACGCGGTGAATCTGACCGACGGCCTCGATGGTCTGGTGATCATGCCCGTGGTGCTCGTGGGCGCGTCGCTCGGCGTGTTCGCATACGTGATGGGCAGCTCGATCTATTCGAAATACCTGCTGTTTCCGCATATCGCCGGCGCCGGTGAGTTGCTGATTTTCTGTTCCGCGATGGGTGGGGCCGGCCTCGCGTTCCTCTGGTTCAACACGCACCCCGCGCAGATGTTCATGGGCGACGTCGGCGCGCTCGCGTTGGGCGGCGCACTCGGCACGGTTGCGGTGATCGTCCGCCAGGAAATCGTGCTCTTCATCATGGGCGGCATTTTCGTGGCGGAGACGCTTTCCGTAATGCTGCAGGTCACCTGGTTCAAGTTCACCAAGCGCCGCTATGGCGAAGGCCGGCGTCTCTTCAAGATGGCGCCGCTGCATCACCATTTTGAATTGTCCGGCTGGAAAGAGACGCAAGTTGTCGTGCGTTTCTGGATCATCACGTTGATGCTGTGTCTGTTCGGTCTGTCCACGCTCAAGTTGCGTTAAGCCGTTGTCGAAGTAAAAGGGAAAGCGATGTTTGGCGAGAAGTTTCGGGATCGGCAAAAGCCGATGGTGCTCGTGCTGGGACTCGGTGAATCGGGTCTCGCCATGGCGCGCTGGTGCGCGCGGCACGGGTGTCGGTTGCGCGTGGCCGACACGCGTGAAGTACCGCCGAATCTGTCTGCCCTGGAAGCGCATGGCGTCGACGCCGACTTTGTCGGTGGACCGTTTTCGCAGGTGCTGCTCGAAGGCGTCGACCTGGTGGCGATCAGCCCCGGTCTCTCGCCGCTCGCCGCGGATTTGCTGCCGCTGATTACCGCAGCGCGCGAAAAAGACATCCCGGTCTGGGGCGAACTCGAATTCTTCGCGCAGGCGCTGAAGACGCTTGGTGAGAGCGGCTACGCGCCGAAGGTGATCGCGATCACCGGCACCAACGGCAAGACCACGACAACGAGTCTGACCGGCCTGTTGTGCGAACGCGCCGGCAAGAAAGTCGCGGTGGCGGGCAACATCAGCCCGGCCGTGCTCGACAAGCTCACCGAAGCAATCGACAACACCGCGCTACCCGACATCTGGGTGCTCGAACTGTCGAGCTTCCAGCTGGAAACGGCGCACACGTTCGCGCCGGATACGGCGGTCATTCTCAACATCACGCAGGACCACCTCGACTGGCACGGCGGCCTCGATGCCTATGCTGCGGCGAAGGGCAAGATCTTCGGGCCGCAGACCGTGCGCGTGCTGAACCGCGACGACGCCCGCGTGATGGCGCTTGCGCCCGCGGCTGACGGCGCGGCGCCCGCGATCAGCTTTGGCGTGACTGAGCCGACGCGCCCTGGCGACTACGGTCTGCTGCGCGACAACGGTATCGTCTGGCTCGTCGAAGCGCTCGACCGCGACGCCACCGACGAACCTGCGCCGACCCGTCGTCGCAAGAACGAAACTGCCGCGCCGCCGAGCATCGCCCTCAAGCGTCTGATGCCGGCTGACGCGTTGCGGATCCGCGGTCTGCACAACGCCGCCAATGCACTCGCCGCATTCGCGCTCGCACGCGCCATCGATCTGCCGGGCGCACCGTTGCTGCACGGTTTGCGCGAATACCGCGGCGAGCCGCATCGGGTGGAACTGATCGCGTCGATCGAGGGCATCGACTACGTGGACGACAGCAAGGGCACCAATGTCGGCGCAACGGTTGCCGCGCTCGATGGCCTCGCACAGCGCGCCGTGCTGATCGCCGGCGGCGATGGCAAGGGCCAGGAATTCGATCCGCTCGCCGCGCCGGTGATGCGCTGGTGCCGTGCGGTAATGCTGATTGGCCGTGATGCACCGCTGATTCGCGCCGCGTTGGCCGATACCGGCATTGCGCTGACCGATCAGCCCACGCTCGAAGATGCCACCCGCGCCGCGGCAGCGCTCGCGCAACCGGGAGACGCCGTGCTGCTGTCGCCGGCCTGTGCAA
The DNA here is from genome assembly GCF_050436285.1 of Paraburkholderia sp. GAS82. NCBI lineage: Bacteria > Pseudomonadati > Pseudomonadota > Betaproteobacteria > Burkholderiales > Burkholderiaceae > Paraburkholderia > Paraburkholderia sp. GAS82. The sequence goes on along the minus strand of NZ_JBNDLX010000017.1, from coordinate 137,467 downwards.
GCTTCGACATGTTCAAGGATTACGCGCATCGTGCCGCTGTGTTTCGCAGCACGGTTGAAGACATCGCTGCCGAACGGGGGACGATGATATGAGCTGGTCGGAACGCTTCGGTTCGCGCCTTTCCAAACAGCGCGGCTCAGTTGGCGATGCCAGCGCAGCACGCACGGCGAGCGGCCTCGCGAGCGCTGTCAACGGTGTGCGTCCGCTGCGCTCGCGCATGCTCGATTACGACCACTCGCTGCTGTGGGTGGTGATCGCGCTGCTCGGCTTGGGCATCGTGATGGTGTACTCGGCTTCGATTGCGATGCCGGACTCGCCCAAATACGCGTCGTATCGCGACTGGGCGTTCCTCGTGCGCCAGATAGTCTTCGTGGTGCTGGGCTCGGTGATCGGCGTGGTCGCGTTCCGGGTTCCGGTTTCGACGTGGGACAAGTACGCGCCGAAGATCTTCCTGCTCGCGCTGGCCAGTCTCGTCATCGTGCTGATTCCGCACGTCGGCAAGGGCGTGAACGGCGCGCGCCGCTGGATTCCGCTCGGCATCACGAACATGCAGCCATCGGAAATCATGAAGCTTGCCGTGACGATCTACGCGGCGAACTACACGGTGCGCAAGCAGGAATACATGCACAGCTTCGCCAAGGGCTTCCTGCCGATGGCCTTCGCCGTAGGCGTGGTGGGGGCACTCCTGCTGCTCGAGCCTGACATGGGCGCGTTCATGGTGATCGCGGCGATCGCGATGGGCGTGCTGTTCCTGGGTGGCGTGAACGGCAAGCTGTTCGGTGGGCTGGTTGCCACTGCGGTTGGCACATTTAGTTTGTTGGTGTGGGCATCGCCGTGGCGCCGCGAGCGGATTTTTGCGTATCTCGATCCATGGGACGACCGTTACGCACAGGGCAAGGCATATCAATTGACGCACTCGCTGATCGCCTTCGGACGCGGCGAGTGGTTCGGCGTGGGCCTCGGCGGCAGCGTCGAGAAGCTCAATTACCTGCCGGAGGCGCATACCGACTTCATCCTCGCTGTGATCGGCGAGGAACTCGGTTTCGTGGGCGTGCTGGTGGTGATCCTGATGTTCTACTGGATCGTGCGCCGCTCGTTCGAGATCGGCCGTCAGGCGCTCGCGCTCGATCGCACGTTTGCGGGGCTGGTCGCGAAGGGCATCGGCCTGTGGTTCGGTGCGCAGACCTTCATCAATATGGGTGTGAACCTGGGGCTTCTGCCGACCAAGGGTCTTACGTTGCCGCTCGTCAGCTACGGCGGCTCGGGCATCTTGCTGAACTGTATTGCGATTGGTCTGCTGATGCGTGTGGATTACGAAAACCGGGTGCTGATGCGTGGAGGGAAAGTATGACCTCCATGCAACAGCGCACGCTGATGGTGATGGCCGGCGGCACCGGGGGACACGTGTTCCCGGGGCTCGCGGTTGCTCACCTGATGCAGGCGTGGGGCTGGAAAGTCGTGTGGCTCGGCAACCCTGCCGGCATGGAAGCGACGCTCGTGCCCAAGCATGGCATCCCGATGGAATATGTGCGCTTTGGCGGTCTACGTGGCAAGGGCCTGATTACCAAGCTGATGCTGCCAGTCAATCTGCTTCGCGCCTGCGCCCAAAGCCTGAGCGTGCTGCGTCGCGTGAAGCCGGACGTCGTGCTCGGCATGGGCGGTTACATCACGTTCCCGGCCGGTTTGATGACGGCGCTGAGCGGCCGTCCGCTTGTGCTGCACGAACAGAATTCGATCGCCGGTCTCGCGAACAAGGTGCTGGCAAAGGTCGCGAAACGCGTGCTCGTGGCGTTCCCGAACGCGCTTCCGCACGCTGAATGGACCGGTAATCCGATTCGTGAGGAACTTGCGCGCACATTGACACCCAAAGCACGCTACGCACAACGCAGCGGTCCGCTGAATCTGCTGGTTGTCGGCGGCAGTCTTGGGGCCGCGGCGCTTAATGAAGTCGTGCCGCGTGCGCTGGCGATGCTCAAGCCCGAGGAGCGTCCGCGCGTGGTGCATCAGGCTGGCGCGAAGCATATCGACGCGCTGAAAGCGAATTACGCGCAAGCCGGTTTGCTATCCGTGGAAGGTGAAGAGGCGGACGTGCAACTCGTGCCGTTCATCGACGACATGACGAGCGCTTACGCGAAAGCGGATCTGGTGATCTGCCGCTCGGGTGCGATGACCGTGGCCGAGATTGCGGCAGTGGGCGTGGCGGCGTTTTTCGTGCCGTTCCCGTTCGCAGTCGACGATCACCAGACAACCAATGCAGCGTTCCTCGCCGATCACGGCGCGGCGCTGGTAGTGCAGCAACGCGATCTGACGGCGGAGGGTCTCGTCGCCTGGTTGCGTAGCCAGACTCGCGAGACGCTCGCGCAGATGGCAGAGCGTTCGCGCTCGCTCGCGAAACCCGATGCCACCGAACAGGTCGCACAGATTTGCGCGACCGTGGCAGGCGTAGTCCCGAGCCAGAGCCCGAGCACAGAAGGAAGGCAACAATGAAACACATCGTCAAACATATTCACTTCGTCGGCATCGGCGGTGCAGGGATGAGCGGCATCGCCGAGGTGCTGGTGAATCTCGGCTATCAGGTAAGCGGCTCGGACCTCGCGAAGAACGCGGTGACCGACCGGCTCGCCGCGCTCGGCGCGCGTATTGCGATTGGTCACGACGCCGGGAACATCGAAGGCGCCAATGCCGTGGTCGTTTCGACTGCGGTGCGCAGCGACAACCCGGAAGTGCTCGCCGCGCGTCATCGGCATATTCCGATCGTGCCGCGCGCAGTGATGCTCGCGGAGCTGATGCGCCTGAAGCAGGGTATTGCCATCGCCGGCACGCACGGCAAGACCACCACCACTTCGCTGGTGGCGAGCGTGCTCGCGGCGGGCGGCCTCGATCCGACCTTCGTGATCGGCGGCCGGCTGATCAGTGCTGGCGCGAATGCGCGCCTTGGCACCGGCGACTTCATCGTGGCCGAAGCGGACGAATCGGATGCGTCGTTCCTGAATCTGTTCCCCGTGATCGAAGTCATCACGAACATCGACGCCGATCACATGGACACCTACGGCCACGATTTTGCGCGGCTCAAGCAGGCGTTTATCGAGTTCACGCATCGGCTGCCGTTCTACGGCATCGCGGTGCTGTGCGTCGACGATCCGAATGTGAAGGAGATCCTGCCGTTCGTGTCGAAGCCGATTATCCGTTATGGTCTCGCGGCCGAGGCACAGGTGCGCGCGGTGAACGTCGAGGCTCACGACGGCCGCATGCATTTCACGGCGCTGCGTGAAGATGCGGCGCCGATCGACATCGTGTTGAACCTGCCCGGTACGCACAATGTGCAGAACGCATTGGCCGCAATTGCAATTGCGACTGAACTTGAAGTGAAAGATGCCGATATCCAGCGAGCACTCGCAGATTTTAACGGCGTAGGCCGACGCTTCCAGCGCTACGGCGAAGTGCCGGTTACGACGGCTGATCAACCCGGCGGCACCTACACGCTGGTCGACGATTACGGCCATCACCCGGTCGAAATGGCCGCGACGATCGCCGCGGCACGTGGTGCGTTCCCCGGTCGTCGTCTGGTGCTCGCGTTCCAGCCGCACCGCTTCACGCGTACGCGCGATTGCTTCGAAGATTTTGTGAAAGTGCTGTCCACCGTCGATGCGTTGGTGTTGACCGAAGTCTATTCGGCAGGCGAAGCGCCGATCGTCGCCGCAGATGGCCGCGCGCTGGCTCGTGCGATTCGCGTGGCGGGCAAGACCGAGCCGGTGTTTGTCGAAACAGTGGAAGAAGTGCCGGACGCGCTCACGACGCTCGTGCGCGACGGCGATGTGGTGATCACGATGGGCGCGGGTTCGATTGGCGGTGTGCCGGGTCGTCTCGCGCAAAACGAAGGTGTGAAATGAGCAGTTTCGATCCTAAACAGTTCGGCAAGGTGGCAGTCCTGCTCGGCGGTGAATCCGCCGAGCGCGAAGTGTCGCTCAACTCGGGCCGCCTCGTGGTGCAGGGGCTGCGTGAGGCCGGTATCGACGCTCATCCGTTCGATCCCGCCGAGCGTCCGCTAGCGGCGTTGAAAGACGAAGGTTTTGTGCGCGCGTTCAACGCGCTGCACGGTGGCTACGGCGAGAACGGCCAGATCCAGGGCGCGCTGGACTTCTACGGCATTCGCTATACGGGCAGCGGCGTACTGGGTTCGGCGCTTGGTCTGGACAAATTCCGCACCAAGCTCGTCTGGCAGCAACTGGGCGTGCCGACGCCGCCGTTCGAAGCGGTGCTGCGCGGCGACGACTACGCAGCGCGTGCAACGGACATCGTCGCGAAGCTTGGTTTGCCGCTCTTCGTGAAGCCGGCGAGCGAAGGCTCGAGCGTCGCGGTGATCAAGGTCAAGAGCGCAGACGCATTGCCGGCCGCGCTCGAAGAAGCCGCGAAGTTCGACAAGATCGTGGTGGTGGAAAAGAGCATCGAAGGCGGCGGCGAATACACGGCGTGTATCGCGGGCGATCTCGATCTGCCGGTGATCCGCATCGTGCCGGCGGGCGAGTTCTACGACTATCACGCGAAGTACGTCGCCAACGACACGCAGTATCTGATTCCGTGCGGCGTGGCGCCGGCCGAGGAAGCACGCCTGAAAGCGCTGGCGCGCCGCGCGTTCGACGTGCTCGGCTGCACCGATTGGGGCCGTGCCGATTTCATGCTGGACGCACAGGGCAATCCGTATTTCCTGGAGGTGAACACGGCCCCAGGCATGACCGATCACTCGCTGCCGCCGAAAGCGGCGCGTGCGGTTGGCATCAGCTACAAAGATCTGGTCGTGAGCGTGTTGTCGCTCACGCTGAAGGACTGACGCCGACGCTATGTGGAACAACGTTCGCCAGCTCAATTTCGCCGCCAACGCGTTGCATGCGTTGCTGGTGCTCGTGCTGCTGGCGGCCGGCGGAGTGTGGCTGGTGCAGCGGCCGAGCTTTGCGCTGCGCGAAATCCAGATCGACGGCGACACCGAGCACATCAATTCGCCGACGGTGCGTGCAGGCGTAGTGGGCCGCTTAAAGGGCAATTTTTTCACGGTCGATCTGGACGCGGCGCGCCAGGCTTTCGAGCAGATGCCGTGGGTGCGCCATGCGAGTGTGCGGCGCGTCTGGCCGAACGCACTGGCTGTCACGCTGGAAGAGTACAAACCGCTAGCAACGTGGGGCAGCGATCAGCTGGTGAGCGTGGACGGCGAACTGTTCACCGCGAACCAGGGCGAGCTCGAAGAGGATTTGCCCGCCTTCGACGGTCCCGATGGCACGGCGCAAGAAGTGGTCGCGCGATATCGCGACTTCAAGAAGTGGTTTGCCCCGCTGGGTGCGACGCCGGAAGAGGTCACGCTGTCACCGCGTTACGCCTGGACGGTCAAGTTGTCGAACGGTACGCAGATCGAGTTGGGGCGCGAGCGCAATCAGCAGACGCTGCTCGATCGCAGCAAGCGCCTGACAGCGGCGTGGGCAGCAGTGACGCAACGTTGGGGGAAGGATATCGAGTATGCGGACTTGCGCTATCCGAACGGTTTCGCGATTCGCGCAGCAGGGATGCGCTTTATCACCGAACCCGACAAGGGCAAGAAGTAACAGGACATCACACGCAATGAGCACGCTATGAGTAAAGACTATAAAGATCTGCTGGTCGCCCTCGACATCGGGACGTCGAAGGTCGTGGCCATCGTCGCCGAGCTGAAAGGCGAAGGTCACTACGAGGTGATCGGCCTCGGCCAGAGCGAATCGAAGGGGCTCAAAAAGGGTGTGGTGGTGAACATCGAGGCCACCGTGCAGTCTATTCAGCGTGCGCTCGAAGAAGCGGAGCTGATGGCCGACTGCAAGATCACCAATGTATTCACGGGGATCGCCGGCAGCCATATCCGCAGCTTCAATTCGAGCGGCATGGTGGCGATCAAGGAAAAAGAAGTGACGCAGGCCGATGTGGCCCGCGTGATCGAGACAGCCAAGGCGATCAACATCCCGACCGATCAGCAGGTGCTGCACATCCTGACCCAGGAATTTATCATCGACGGTCAGGAAGATGTGCGCGAACCGATTGGGATGAGCGGCATTCGCCTCGAAGTGAAAGTGCATATCGTGACGGGCGCGGTGAGCGCGGCGCAGAACATCGTCAAGTGCGTGCGCCGTTGTGGCCTCGAAGTGAACGATCTGATCTTGCAGCCGCTGGCGTCGTCGCTGGCGGTGCTGACCGAAGACGAGAAGGAACTGGGCGTGGTGCTGGTGGATATCGGTGGCGGCACGACGGATATCGCGATTTTCAGCGAAGGCGCGATCCGCCACACCGCGGTGATTCCAATCGCCGGTGACCAGATCACGAGCGATATCGCGATGGCGCTGCGCACGCCGACGCCGGATGCGGAAGACATCAAGGTGGATTACGGCATCGCCAAGCAGGCTCTGGCCGATCCGGACGAGATGATCGAAGTGCCGGGTCTGGGCGAGCGCGGTCCGCGCACGCTGTCGCGCCAGGCGCTGGCGGCGGTGATCGAGCCGCGTGTCGAAGAACTGTTTTCACTCGTGCAGCAGGTGGTGCGCGAGTCGGGTTACGAGGAACTGCTGAGCTCCGGCGTGGTGCTGACCGGCGGCGCGTCGATGATGATTGGCATGGTCGAACTGGGTGAGGACATCTTCCTGAAGCCGGTGCGCATCGGCGTGCCCGAATACGCAGGCGGTCTCGCGGATGTAGTGCGCAACCCGCGCTACTCGACTGCGATGGGCCTGCTGGTGGAAGGACGTTCGCAACGGATGCGCGGCCGCAAGGTGGCGGTGCAATCCGGCTCGATGGGCCAGGTGTTCACGCGCATGAAGGACTGGTTCCTGGGTAATTTTTAAAGCATTCGCAGTACGCACAGATTTCGCAATACGCGCTGGTGCCGGCGGCCGGCGCGCGACAGGAGGTTGCCCGATCTCCTGCCGAATAACGGCCGAGTGGCTGCAATTTTTTATCTTGACGGAGGCAACATGGAATTCCAGATGCTGGAAACCGAAACCAACGGCACCATCATCAAGGTGATCGGAGTCGGTGGCGCTGGCGGCAATGCCGTTCAGCACATGATCAACAAAGGCGTGCAAGGCGTCGACTTCATCGTGATGAACACGGACGCGCAGGCTCTGTCGCGTTCGCGCGCGTCGTCGGTGATCCAGCTCGGCAACACCGGTCTCGGCGCTGGCGCCAAGCCGGAAATGGGCCGCGCCGCAGCAGAAGAAGCACGTGAGCGTATCGCAGACGCACTGCGTGGCGCACACATGGTGTTCATCACCGCAGGCATGGGTGGCGGCACGGGCACGGGGGCAGCTCCGGTCGTGGCGCAGATCGCCAAGGAAATGGGTATCTTGACTGTTGGCGTGGTCAGCAAGCCGTTCGAATTCGAAGGCGGCAAGCGCATGCGTGTAGCAGAAGCTGGATCGCAGCAACTGGAGGATCACGTCGACTCGCTGATCGTCGTTCTGAACGACAAGCTGTTCGAGGTGATGGGCGATGACGCCGAGATGGACAAGTGCTTCCAGTGCGCGGACGACGTTCTGAACAACGCAGTTGCCGGTATCGCTGAAATCATCAACGTCGACGGCCTGGTGAACGTCGACTTCGAAGACGTGAAGACGGTAATGGGCGAGCAGGGCAAGGCGATGATGGGCACGGCGACGGTTGCCGGCGTCGATCGCGCGCGTCTGGCTGCCGAGCAGGCTGTTGCCAGCCCGCTGCTGGAAGGCGTGGACCTGTCGGGCGCACGTGGCGTGCTGGTCAACATCACGTCGAGCCGTTCGCTGCGTCTGTCGGAAACCCGCGAAGTGATGAACACCATCAAGAGCTACGCGGCGGAAGACGCAACGGTGATTTTCGGCGCGGTATACGATGATGCAATGGGCGACGCGCTGCGCGTGACGGTGGTGGCAACGGGTCTGGGCCGTGCTGCGAAGAAGCAGCAATCGGCTCCGATGACGCTGCTGCGTACCGGTACGGACAACCAGCCGGTTGGTGCAATGCAGCACGGGCACGCTCCGCAACACTACGCAAGCACGGCAGACTACGGCGCGCTGGATACGCCGGCAGTGTGGCGCACTTCGCGTGACACGGCGGCATCGCACGTGCAGGCGCTGCAGGAAAAGGGCGTCGACACGTACGATATCCCGGCATTCCTGCGCAAGCAGGCGGACTGACGCATACGAGCAGGCTTTCGCTGCGGCACGTGAATTGCGTGCGAGCAGGGAGTGCACGAGCGTGGCGAGTGGACGGCAAAGCAGGCCGCGGTTTCTCCGAAAACGCGGCAAGGACAGGTGCCCCCTTCGGATTCGCGAAGCGGATGGGGCGGCTGTCGCTGGCAGATGCGGCCGGCAGGTAGCGCAAAAGTTGGGGCAGGTGCGCGACTGCACGATTCACTGCGACACGACGACGTGCGGGCATGCTCCGCATTGACGTGAAGGACTGAGCCATGATTAAGGTGGGTGAAAAGCTACCCGGCGCAACCGTCTTTGAGTTAATCGAAGAGGAGCGTGCGGGCTGCACGATCGGACCGAACAGCTTCGACGTGCGCGAGCAGACGGCGGGTAAGCGCGTGGTGATCTTTGGATTACCGGGCGCGTTCACGCCGACCTGTTCGGCCAAGCATGTACCGGGTTATGTCGAGCATGCCGAGCAGTTGCGCGCTGCTGGCATCGATGAAATCTGGTGCGTGTCCGTCAACGACGCGTTCGTCATGGGCGCGTGGGGACGCGATCAGCACACCTCGGGCAAGGTGCGCATGATGGCGGACGGTAGTGCGGCTTTCACGCGGGCGCTCGGTCTGGAGCAGGACCTGTCGGCGCGCGGCATGGGGATTCGTTCCCAGCGCTACGCGATGGTGGTCGACGACGGCGTGGTCAAGACGCTGAACGTCGAGGCACCCGGCAAGTTCGAAGTCAGCGATGCGGGCAGTATCCTCGCCACGTTGAGCTAGTACAGGGCGCCGAACGGCCTTTTCCCGGCGTTACGTTGTGCCGGGGCAACGGCCAGAAGGCATTCATGTGACAAGCCGTAACGCGGGCTGATGACCGGAAACGCCTCCGTTCCGGGACATCGGCCCGTCACGCTTTACCCTCTGGGTAATGTAGAGAAACAGATTGATACCTCCTCGGAAATCACGTTTCCCAGGGTAATGGAGTATACTTCGCGCTATGGAATAAAAAGTCCCGATTGGGATTTTCAATCGAACAGAAGATCACCATGTTGAAGCAGCGCACTATCAAATCGATTGTCAAGACTGTCGGCATCGGCGTTCACTCCGGCCGTAAGGTCGAATTGACGCTCCGCCCGGCCGCTCCTGACACCGGCATCGTGTTCACGCGTGTGGACTTGCCGACTCCCGTTGAGATTCCGGCGGCCACGACGTCGATCGGCGACACACGTCTGGCGTCTGTACTCCAGAAGGACGGCGTGCGCGTCTCGACCATCGAACATTTGATGTCGGCCTGCGCGGGCCTCGGTATCGACAATCTGTACGTTGACGTCACCGCCGAAGAAATTCCGATCATGGACGGCAGCGCCGCCACGTTCGTGTTTCTGATTCAGTCGGTGGGTGTCGAGGAGCAGAACGCCGCGAAGAAATTCATCAAGGTCACGAAGCCGGTCGAAATCATTGACGGCGACAAGTTTGCCCGTCTGGACCCGTTTTTCGGCTTCAAGCTCAAATTCACCATCGATTTTCGTCACCCGGCGGTCGACAAGACCGGCCAGGCGCTGGAAGTGGACTTTGCGCATACGTCGTACGTGCGTGACATCGCACGGGCCCGTACCTTCGGTTACGCGCATGAAGTGGAAATGCTGCGCGAACTGGGCCTTGCCCGCGGCGCCAGCATGGACAACGCCATCGCACTGGACGAATACCGCATCCTCAACAACGACGGCTTGCGCTACGACGACGAGTTCGTGAAGCACAAGATGCTCGACGCGATTGGCGACCTGTATGTGGTCGGCCATCCGTTGCTCGCCTCGTACACGGCGTACAAGTCGGGCCACGGCCTGAACAACGCGCTGCTGCGCGAACTGCTGAAGCACGAAGACGCATACGAAATCGTCACGTTTGAAGATACGCAAAAGGCTCCGCGTGGCTTTGCGTTCGATACGCAGACGGCATTTGCCTGATTCCTTCCGCTAGCGACCCGCTGCGTGATGCAGTGCGGTCGGGTTTGGCTCTCAGGTAGAAAAAATAAGCGGCCCCTTGGGCCGCTTATTTTTTGCTCTCGCGATTCCGTAGATGCCGGGCCGCCATCCTCGCAAGCGCGGCCTGCAACGGCGATGGCGCGAGCGACTCGCTCAGCGCGTGCAAGGCATCGGCGCCTGCCGGGGTCATGCGCGCCTGTTTGACGGGCGGCGGCTCTTTTACCGCCTGCGGACGCACGCGGATTCTCAGGGAATTGACCGACCAGCCGCGCTGCTGCAGATCGGACAACAGCCGTGGCTCAAGATGCCGCAAACGCGCCGCTAGCGCGTTATGCGCGGCAAAAAGTGCCAGTACGCCATCCTTGATAAAACCCGGTTCAACGCTCGAACCCAAATAATCCGGCAACAATTCGCGTAGATCCTTCTCGAGCGAGGCGATCTGCTCCACACCGGCGCGCAGGGCGGCAAACGCATCCGTGCGCTTGAGCACTTCGGAGACCGGTTGCGGGCGGCGCGTGTTGAACTGCCTGGGCGGCGGCCTTGAAAACGACGGGGAGCGGCTCATGTAGGATAGTAGGGCGTGGTTGCACACAATGTGCGCTCACGCCGGGATTGTACCGCGCGGGATGTGCTCCGGGCCGCGCTCATCGAGGCTCTGGCCGGAGCTTTACACGCTATCCCTACGTCGCGCCTGTGACACAGGCGCGCTCTGGGGCGCGTGCTAAAATGCCCGATTCGAATTCACTCTTGGACTAAGCCGCCGAGGCACTTCCGACCCCGGACTGGCGTGCGATCAAACCGCATGCCGTGAACCAGCCGAAGCCGCGACGCAGACACCGATCCGATGACCACCGGTTTTCTACAAAAGATTTTTGGCAGCCGCAATCAGCGGCTAGTCAAGCAATATCAAAAGACCGTCGCGGCGATCAATGCGCTCGAACCGCAGATCGAGCAATTGACGGATGACGAACTGCGCGCCAAAACGGGTGAATTCCGCCAGCGCATCGCCAGCGGCGAGTCGCTCGACAAACTGCTGCCGGAGGCCTTCGCGGTGTGCCGGGAGGCGAGCAAGCGCGTCCTGAAAATGCGCCACTTCGACGTCCAGCTGATCGGCGGAATGGTGTTGCATTACGGCAAGATCGGCGAAATGCGCACCGGCGAAGGCAAGACGCTCGTCGCTACGCTGCCGGTCTACCTGAATGCGCTGACCGGGCGCGGCGTCCACGTCGTGACGGTGAACGATTACCTCGCGCAACGCGACGCCGAATGGATGGCGCGTCTGTATAACTTCCTCGGTCTGTCAGTCGGCATCAACCTGTCGCAGATGGACCATGGCATGAAGCAGCAGGCCTACGGCGCGGATATCACCTACGGCACGAACAATGAATTCGGCTTCGACTACCTGCGCGACAACATGGTCTACGAGACCGATGCGCGGGTGCAGCGGTCGTTGAATTTTGCGGTCGTCGACGAAGTGGACTCGATCCTGATCGACGAAGCGCGTACGCCGCTGATCATCTCCGGTCAGGCTGAAGACCACACCGAGCTGTATGTGCGCATGAATGCGCTGCCGCCGCTGCTCGAGCGTCAGATCGGCGAGGAAAAGGCGGATGGTACCGGCGTCGAAAAGCCGGGCGACTACACGCTGGACGAGAAAGGCCGTCAGGTGTTCCTGACCGAATCGGGCCACGAAAAGGCCGAGCGCCTGCTCTCCGAGTGGGGCCTGATCGGCGAAGGCGAAAGCCTCTACGCGCCGCAGAACATCACGCTGATGCACCACGTGTACGCCGCCTTGCGTGCGCACACGCTGTTCTACAAAGATCAGCATTACGTGGTGCAGAACGGCGAAGTCGTGATCGTCGACGAGTTCACCGGCCGTCTGATGTCGGGTCGCCGCTGGTCGGATGGCCTGCACCAGGCCGTCGAGGCGAAAGAACACGTCAAGATCCAGAGCGAAAACCAGACGCTCGCATCGATCACGTTCCAGAACTACTTCCGGATGTACGCGAAGTTGTCGGGCATGACCGGCACGGCGGACACGGAAGCGTACGAATTCAACGAGATCTACGGGCTGGAAACGGTCGTGATCCCGACGAACCGGCCGTCCCGGCGGGTCGACAAGCAGGATCAGATCTACAAGACGGCCAAGGAACGCTACGACGCCGTCATTCGCGACATCCGCGATTGCTACGAGCGTGGCCAGCCGGTGCTGGTCGGCACTACGTCGATCGAAAACTCCGAACTGCTGTCGCATCTGCTCAAGCAGACCGGTTTGCCGCACGAAGTGCTGAACGCCAAGCAGCACGCGCGGGAAGCCGAGATCGTCGCGGAAGCGGGCCGTCCGAAGCGCGTGACCATCGCCACCAACATGGCCGGCCGCGGTACCGACATCGTGCTGGGCGGCAACGCCGAGAAGCAGGCTGCATTTATCGAAGCCGACCCGGCTATCCCGTCGGACGAGAAGGAACGCCGTATCCAGAAGCTGCACGACGAGTGGCAGGCACTGCACGATCAGGTGAAGGCCGCGGGCGGTCTGCACATCATCGGCACCGAACGTCACGAATCGCGCCGGATCGACAACCAGTTGCGCGGCCGTGCCGGCCGTCAGGGTGACCCGGGTTCGTCGCGCTTCTATCTGTCGCTGGAAGATCCGCTGCTGCGCATTTTCGCCGGCGACCGCGTGCGTGCCATCATGGATCGCCTGAAGATGCCGGAAGGCGAAGCGATCGAAGCGGGCATCGTCACGCGTTCGATCGAATCGGCGCAGCGCAAGGTCGAGGCACGCAACTTCGATATTCGTAAGCAGTTGCTCGAATACGATGACGTGTCGAACGATCAGCGCAAGGTGATCTACCAGCAGCGCAATGAATTGCTCGAGGCGAATGACATCACGGAAACCATCGGCGCCATGCGCCATGGCGTGATCACCGACATCGTCCATCAGTTCGTGCCGGCAGGCAGTATCGAAGAACAGTGGGACGTGCCCGAGCTCGAAGAAGTGCTGCGCAAAGAGTGGCAGCTCGATCTCGCCATTCAGGAAATGATCAACGAATCGTCCTCGATCAATGTGGACGAGATTCTCGAAGCCGTGATCGCCGCGGCGGACGAAGCGTACGAATCGAAGGTGACGCTGGTTGGCCGCGAGTCCTTCAGCAACTTCGAACGCTCCATCTTGCTGCAGACGCTGGATCGGAACTGGCGCGAACACCTCGCCGCGCTCGACCACCTGCGCCAGGGTATCCATCTGCGTGGTTACGCGCAGAAGAATCCGAAGCAGGAATACAAGCGCGAAGCGTTCGAATTGTTTGCTGCGATGCTGGACGATGTGAAGCTCAGCGTCACGCGCACGGTGATGAACGTGCAGATCGAATCGCGGGAACAACTGGAACAGGCTGCCGAGGATTTCGAAGAGCAGGGTAGCCACCTCGAGAATGTCGAGTTCCGACATGCCGAAGTTGTGGAAGCCGCCGCGCCTGTAGCGGCTGAAGTGGCGACCGCCGCCATGATCGGCGACGCGATGAGCCACAGCGGAGCGCGTGCAACGGCCGAGCCGTTTGCAGACAACGTGCCGAAGGTGGGCCGTAACGATCCGTGCCCCTGCGGCAGCGGCAAGAAGTACAAGCAGTGCCACGGCAAGATTGCTTGAGATTGACCCAGCGGCGCGCCTCGAGCGCGCCGCATCGTTTTACCCAGCGTTTTGCTGGCGACTCCGCGGTGGTGCGTCGCACGTCGTTCCACCCCATTGTGATTTCCGATGCCGGCTCCATGCCGGCATTTTCAACTTAGACAGGTCGCGACCATGGCTGTCAATTTCCCCTCGATCGATCCCGCTCAACTCCATCCCGTCGCCGGCGTCACGCTAGGCTGGGCTGAAGCGAACATTCGTAAGCCGAACCGCAAGGACGTGCTGGTCATTTCCGTTGAAGAAGGCGCGACGGTTGGCGGCGTGTTCACGTCGAACCGGTTTTGCGCGGCGCCTGTCACGGTGTGCCGCGAGCATCTGGACCACGTTCGCGCGGGCGGCAAGGCGATTCGGGCGCTGGTGATCAATACCGGTAACGCGAATGCAGGCACTGGCGAGCCGGGCCTCGCGCATGCTCGCGAGACTTGCGTCGAACTGGCGCGTCTGACCGGCGTCGCCCCCGAGCAGGTGCTGCCGTTCTCGACCGGCGTGATTCTCGAACCGTTGCCGGTGGATCGCCTGAAGGCCGGTCTGCCCGCTGCGCTGGAGAATCGCCGGGCCGCGCACTGGTACGAGGCGGCGCAGTCCATCATGACCACCGACACGCTGGCGAAAGCAGCCTCGCGCCAGGTGACGATCGACGGCCACACGGTGACGATGACCGGTATCAGCAAGGGCGCCGGCATGATCAAGCCGAATATGGCGACCATGCTGGGCTTCCTCGCGTTCGACGCAGCGGTTTCGCAGCCGGTGCTCGATGCGCTGGTCAAGCATGTCGCGGATCGCTCGTTCAATTGCATCACGATCGACGGCGATACGTCGACCAACGACTCGTTCATCCTGATCGCCTCGGGCAAGTCGAGCCTGCCGGCGGTCACGAGCACCGATTCGCCCGCTTACGCGGCACTGCGCGATGCGGTGACCGAGGTCGCGCAGACACTGGCTCAACTGATTGTGCGTGACGGCGAAGGTGCCACCAAGTTCATGACGGTGCAGGTCGAAGGCGGTGCGAACGTGACCGAATGCCGCCAGATCGCGTATGCGATCGGCCATTCGCCGCTGGTCAAGACGGCGTTCTACGCGTCGGACCCGAACCTCGGCCGGATCCTCGCGGCAATCGGCTACGCGGGCGTGACGGATCTCGATGTCGGCAAGATCGACCTGTATCTGGACGACGTGCTGGTCGCCAAGGCAGGCGGCCGCAATCCGGAGTACCGTGAGGAAGACGGGCAGCGCGTGATGAAGAAGGCCGAGATCCTGATTCGCGTGGTACTCGGTCGCGGCGACGCGCATGCCACGATCTGGACGTGCGATCTGTCGCATGAATACGTGAGCATCAACGCCGACTATCGCTCGTAAGCCAGTATCCGATCAGCCTAAATTTTCGTCATGGATAAACTCGAACAGTTTTTGACTCGTGCCGAGGCTTTGCTCGGCCGCCTGGAAGCCGTGCTTCCGCCTGCTACGCCCGACGTCGACTGGTCGGCAGCGGTCGCCTTCCGCTGGCGCAAGCGCCAGGGGCGTGGCTACCTGCAGCCAGTGCCGGCCATCTCGGACATCACGCTCGACGATCTGCAGAACATCGACCGCCAGAAAGGGCTGATCGAGCAGAACACACGTCAGTTCGTGCGCAAGCAGCCCGCCAACAACGTGCTGCTGACAGGCGCGCGCGGCACCGGCAAGTCTTCGCTGATCAAGGCCTGCCTGAACGCTTTCGCAAAAGACGGGCTGCGCCTGATCGAAGTAGACAAGGACGACCTGCACGACCTGGGCGATATCGTCGACCTGATCTCGGAGCGCCCGGAGCGCTTCGTCGTGTTCTGCGACGACCTGTCGTTCGAGGATGGCGAGTCGGGCTACAAGGCACTGAAGGTGGCGCTCGACGGCTCGGTGGCGGCCCAGTCCGATAACGTGCTGATCTACGCCACGTCGAACCGGCGCCATCTGTTGCCCGAGTACATGAGTGACAACGAGACGTACAAGCACACGTCCGATGGTGAGATTCACCCGGGTGAAGTGGTCGAAGAAAAGATCTCTCTGTCGGAGCGCTTCGGCCTGTGGGTCAGCTTTTATCCGTTCAAGCAGGACGACTATTTGGCGATCGTCGGGCACTGGCTGCAGCATTTTGGCTGCGCCGCCGCTGAGATCGAATCGGCGCGCGGCGATGCACTGGTGTGGGCGCTCGAACGCGGTTCGCGCTCGGGACGCGTGGCGTGGCAGTTTGCGCGGGACTGGTCAGGCCGGAAGTCGCAGGCATGACGGACGCCACCAACACCACTCACCCGCCTGCTGCGAACACAACTGGCCGCCCTGTCACCGAAGTGGCGGTTGGCGTGCTGGTGCAGCCCGATGGGCGCTATCTGCTTGCGCAACGGCCGGCGGGGAAGCCCTACGAAGGTTATTGGGAATTTCCGGGCGGCAAGCTGGAGCCGGGTGAATCAGTCGAAGCGGCGCTGGCCCGTGAACTGCACGAGGAACTGGGCATCGAGGTCAAGGCGAGCCATCGCTGGCATACGCTTGAGCACGACTATCCGCATGCCTATGTGCGGCTTTATTTCTGCAAGGTGACACAGTGGACAGGTGATCCGCATGGCCGCGAGGGGCAGGCATTTGTCTGGCAATCGCTGCCTGCGGAAGTGTCGCCGCTGCTGCCCGCGACCATTCCAGTGCTGGAGTGGCTTGCTGCGGAATAACGGCGTGGCGCGCAAGACGCTGGGAAATGCGTCGACGCCACCCGGCACTCAGTGCGGGTTGTAGTCGCCGCTCGGTTCGTCGTCTGAAGGCGCTTCTTCGTCAGTGCCGCCGATCTTGTATTTCTCGGCGGCCCACGCACCGAGGTCGATCTGCTTGCAACGGTCGGAGCAGAACGGGCGGAAGCGGTTTTCAGGCGTCCAGCGGACTTCCTTTGCGCAGGTTGGGCATTTAACGACAGTAATCATTCGGTCAGGCAATCAATCGCAAACGGGACAAGTTTCTAATATAGGGGCATTTTCGCTGTTTGAAAGGCGGCCCCACATGCACAGCCGTGGCCATCACGTTACAGGCTGCAGAGCGTAAGCTGGAACGGCACGTCGACATCAACGGCGCGCGGCCGCAGATCGCCATCCTGCACGGTGAAGCGTACCCACAGCATGTACTTGTTGGCACTTGCCTCGGGAATGACTCGCAGCTCTGGCTGAACGCGCACCTGCATCAACTGGTACGAGCGGCCCGACAACATCTGCTGGTAGCTGCCCTGCATCGCCATCACCTTCGACGCCTGACCCGATTCACGCGCCAGACGCAGAACGATGGTCGCTGCATCGCGCAACGGCAGAAGCGGAGTGACCCATTTGGCGATGTCCTGGCGGCGCTGATCCGGGTGAGTTTGCTGCCAGGCGTAATAAGACGGCAGGTCAAATTTGCAGGTGCCGCCCGGGATGATTGCACGGCTGCGGATACTGGCGAGCCATTCATTGTCTGCAAGATGCTGGCCAGTCTTGCCCTGCATCTGGGACAGTCCTGACAGCGTCTGTTCGATCTCGCCCAGTACGGCCTCAAGGGCATTCTGCTCGATGCCCGGATTGCCGCGGAACGGTGCGAGCGTTTGCCGTTGCCGCTCGAGTTCCTTCATCAGATCCGACTTCAGATCCGCGCGACCCGCGACCTCAGAGATTTCGAACAATGTCGTCAGCGCGACATGATGTTCCCTGGCGTCTTCCTGAGTCAGAAAGAACGTGAAGCGCTCGAACAGGTCTTCGAGGCGCAATAGCGTCCGGATTCGCTCGTTGAAGGGATACTCGTAAAGGATCAAGCGGGCTCGCCTCGGGCGTGGTCGGTGACGGGAATGCAGAACATTCTAATGCCGTGAGACTACCCTAGCAATCACACACTTTTTTGGTGCGCTTTTGCAAGTTTCTCTCCGTGTTTTGCGATTGTTTGAATGCGCCCTCTGTTCTTTATTGCGACAGGACTGAACTGTCGCGAGGGGCCATCTCCCGTGCCGTTGATCTGGCTCACGCGCTGGCGAGCGACAGGTACAAAGCGTGCTGCGCCTCGACCTGCCTGGTGAGTTCATCTATCGAGGTGTTGCTGTCGTTCACGACGACGTCGTCGGCCGCGGCGAGACGCGCCTCGCGGGTTGCCTGACGGGCGATGATGGCAAGCACCTGTTCGCGGCCGAAGGCGTTGCGGCGCATCACACGCGAGACCTGGGTTTCGACGCTGCAGTCCACGGTCAATATACGGTCCACACGTGTTTTCCAGGCGCCCGATTCGACCAGCAGCGGCACCACCAGCATGACGTAGGGTCCGCTGGCCGCGTTTCTCGCACGCTCGGTTTCGGCGCGGATCAACGGGTGCGTGATGCCTTCAAGACGCCGACGCGCCTCCTCGTCGCTAAAGATCAGCGCGCGCATGCGGGCGCGATCCATGGAACCGTCCGCTGCTACGAACGCGGCACCGAACTCGCTGGCGATCTGCGGCATCGCGACGCCGTTCGGCGCGGTGATCTGATGGGCAATCAGATCGGTATCGACGATTGCCACACCGTTCGTCGCGAACAGGTCCGCGACAGTGGATTTGCCGCTGCCGATGCCGCCTGTCAGTCCCACAGCAAACATGCGTCAGCCTCCGAGTGCGAGATAGAGAGGAGAGCCGAGAAACAGGGTGATCGCGCCGCCGGCCGCGAGAAACGGACCGAACGGTAACGGTTCTTCGAAGCGCATGCGTCCGCGCCACGTAGCGGCAAGCCCCACGACTGCGCCGGTCACCGCGGCGATCAACACGATCTGCGGCAACGCGGCCCAGCCGAGCCACGCGCCGAGTGCGGCGAGCAGCTTGAAGTCTCCATAACCCATGCCTTCGATGCCGCGCACGAGCTTGAACACCCAGTGGACTACCCACAGTACAAGATAGCCCGCAATCGCGCCGGCGACCGCACTATGCAGGCTGGCGAACATGCCGTTGAAATTGACGATCAGCCCGGCCCATAGCAGCGGCAGCGTCAGCGAGTCGGGCAGCAGGTGCGTGTCGATGTCTATCGCGCTCGTGGCAAGCAGCGCGGCGCACAAACCGAACGCGGCGAGTGCCATCGTGGTAGGACCGAACACGCTCAGGGCTCCCGCGGCGCAGGCAGCGCTAGCGATCTCGATTAACGGATAGCGTATCGACACGTGGGCCTTGCACGCGGAACATCGCCCGCGCAACAACACGTAGCTCACCACCGGGATGTTTTCCCAAGCACGCAGTACGTGTCCGCAGTGCGGGCATGCGCTGCGCGGCAGCCACAGGTTGTAGCGCGCCGGCAGGCCGTCGTCCACTGGCGGCTGGTCGGTCGTGCCGCTGACTTCGTCGTGCCACGCCCGCTCGAGCATGATGGGCAGGCGATGCGCCACCACGCTCAGAAAGCTGCCGATGACCAGCCCGAAAACGACGGCGAAGGTGAATTGCAGGCCGGCCGGCAAGATGCCAAAGCTGGCGCCGAAGCCGGCCGCAACATGGCCATGAAGCGCGCTGAAGGAAGTGTCTGACACGGTTGCGTAGTTAGCCGGCATGGCAAAAGAGTGGGATTCGGCTGCGATGCTACACCACGTTGCCGAGTTGAATGATGGGAAGATACATCGCAATCACAAGGCCGCCGACCAGCGTCCCCAGCACGATGATCACCAGCGGTTCGCACAGGCTGGCAAGTGTGCCGATCTTTTCGTCGACCTGACGATCGCTGAGTGACGCCACGTCGATCAGCATCGCGTCCAATGCACCGGACTCCTCTGCGACCGCAACCGGCTGAACCACTTCGGGCGGAAAGCAATGTACCGCGCGCATCGCCGCGGCCAGGCGTTCGCCGCGCCGCAGGCGGGCGGCGATGTCGACGGTGGCGCGATCGAACCAGGCGTTGCCGGTGGCGTGCGTGAGCGAGTCGAATGCGTCGGCGAGCGGCGTGCCGGCGGATAGCAGGGTGCCGAGTGCGCGGCTCCAGCGGGCGGCACATAGCGTGGCCAGCAGTGGGCCAGCTATGGGCAATCTTAGCGACAGTCGGCCAAGCGTCATCCGCGCTGCTTCCGAACGACGCAGCAGGTAGGACAGGGCGGCACCGGCCGTCACTGCGCATGCTAGTGCGGGCACGCTCCAGCGTGCTGCGCCAGCGGATAGCGCTATCACTATCTGCGTCGGCACCGGCAAGCGTGCGCCAAAGCCGTCGAAGATCTGCTTGAAGGTTGGCACGACCCAGACCAGTAGTGCTGCCGTGATAGCGAGCGCCAGCAACAGGATCGCGACCGGATAGGTCAGCGCCGCCTTTACTTTGGCGCGTTGTGCGGCGCCGCGTTCGCGGTCCTCCGCGACGCGAGCCAACACGGCAGGCAGCGCACCGGCCGCTTCGCCGACCGCGACCAGCTGGCAATACAGCGCATTGAATTGCACAGGATGCCGCGCCAGCGCCGCGGAGAAACTCAGACCGCCGGTGATGTCGCGCGCCAAGGCACCGACGATCCGCGACATGCCGCGCTGACGGGGCGCAGGTGCTTGCGCCAGCAGATCGAGCGAAGGTGCGAGCGGCAATCCGGCGCGCAGCAGGCTTGCGAGCTGGCGCGTGAACCTCGTCACGTCAGCCGCGCGAGCTTTGGGACGCGGCGCCGGCCCAAGCGCCTTGATCTCGACGACGAACAGCTTGTCGCGCTTGAGCACGGCTCGGACGGCGTCCGTGTCTAGCGCAATCAGCGTGCCGCTATGCTGCGTGCCGGTTGCGTCGACGCCGCGCCATGCAAAACGCACGTCGAGCATTTCGGTGTCGAAGGATGCACGATTCATCATCGTTATGCGACCTCGGTAGCGCTCAGGGCTTCGGCGAGACTGGTCGTACCGTCCCGCACGCGCGCTAGCGCGGCATCGCGCAGCGTGGTTACGCGCTCGGTGTGAGCAAGGCGGGCGAGCGCATGGGTGCCCGCGCTTGCAACGATCAGCTCGCGCATCGCGTCCGACACCGGCATGACCTGGTGAATGCCGATGCGCCCGCGGTAGCCGATACCGTGACATGCTTCGCAGCCCTTCGCTTCGTAAGGGCACCAACCGTCGAGTTGATCATCGGCGAAGCCGGCCGCATTCAAGGCCGTTGCCGATTGCGGCGCCGGCGCCCGGCACGCTACGCACAGCCGCCGCACGAGGCGTTGCGCTGTGACCATCCGTAGCGCCGCGGCGAGGTTGTACGGCTCGACGCCGATATCGATCAGGCGAGCGATGGCAGCGGGCGCGTCGTTGGTGTGTAGCGTGGAGAGCACGAGGTGGCCGGTCTGCGCGGCCTTGACGGCGACGTCCGCGGTCTCTTCATCGCGAATTTCGCCGACCATGATCACATCCGGATCCTGGCGCAGGAAGGCGCGTAGCGCGACAGCGAACGTGAGGCCGGCCTTCTCGCGTACGCTGACCTGATTGATGCCGGCCAGCTGGATTTCAGCGGGGTCTTCCACGGAGCAGATATTGCGTGATTCGGCGTTCAGCATCTGCAGGAAGCAGTACAGCGAGAGTGTCTTGCCGCTGCCGGTTGGACCGGTCACGAGCACTAGTCCATGCGGTGCGCCGATGGCCGCTTCGAGCGCAACGCGCTGAGCGGGATCGAGCCCGAGCGAATCGAGCGAGAGCGCCGTGGGTAGTGCGTCTAGGCGGCGTAGCACCAGTTTTTCGCCGAATAGCGTGGGCAGAGAGTTCACCCGATAGTCTTCGAAGCGCCCCGGGCTCGTTGCAATGCGCAGGCGGCCGTCCTGCGGAATCCGTCGTTCGGCGATGTCCATGCGCGCCAGGACCTTCACGCGCGTGATGAACGCGTCGCGCAGATGCGCAGGTGGTTGCGCGATGGCATGCAGCACGCCATCGATTCGCAGACGCATCCGCCAACCCTGTTCGGCCGGTTCGATATGCAGGTCGGATGCATTGCGGCGCGTGGCTTCTCGCAGCGTCTCGTTCAGCAGACGGACGGCGGGGGTGTTGTCGGCATCGGCCAGCCCGGGTGCTGCGCTACGACTGGTAACGTCGTCGCGGATTGCCCCGGCAAACGGCCTGGCTCCTGACGGTTGAGATGGCGCAAGCGGTGTGGATATGGCAGGACTAGCGACCGCCTCGGCTTCAGTCGCGATGGCACGATTTGATAAGTTAACCGCAGCAACATGATTCACCGCGTGATGCGTGGGGGCCGCCGGCGCGGAACGGTAAGAGGATGACATTGGAAACCGGCTGGAGCCGCCTGTAGAACACAACGACTCCATCATCCGTTACGCCGGTCGCGGCCGCTATTCAGCCGGATGGCCAGGCGTGCCTCACGCCTCTCCGGTTAAGCGTCGCGGCGCCTTGCTCTTCGCCCCCGAGCGTGAACCGGGCTTAAATACCTTGACGGTGCGAACCGCCTGATCGTCACTGCGCATCACCTCGAGTTTGATCTCGCCAATCTGCACGCACACATCGCCGTCGGGGATTTCCTCGAGTACTTCCAGAATCAATCCATTGAGCGTTTTTGGCCCGTCGGTCGGCAGCGTCAACTGTAGCCAACGGTTCAGCTCGCGCAACGGCATGCTGCCCGCGACGATGCACTCGCCTTCCTCGTTCCAGCCGCCGCGCGAGTTTGCGCCTCGCGGAATCGACGTGGTGAACTCGCCGATCAGCTCCTCTATGATGTCTTCCGGCGTGACCAGACCCTGCAGTTCGCCATATTCGTTGACGACGAGCGCCGTACGGTGACGGCTTTCCTGGAAGTACTGCAACTGCTGGAACACTGGCGTGCCGCTCGGCACGAAATACGGTTCGGCCAGCAACTCGCGCAACGTCTCCCGCTCCAGTTCCTGGTTGTGTAGCGCTGACAGTGTCTTGCGCACATGCAGCACGCCGAGCACGCGGTCGATGTCGCCCTGATAGACGATCAGCTTGTTGTGATAGCAGGTCTCGAGCTGATGCAGGATCTGCTCGAACGGCGCGTCGAAATCGAGCGCCTCGATGCGGCGGCGCGGAATCATCACGTCATCGACGGAGATGTTTTCCAGATCGAACAGGTTCAACAGGATACTGCGGTGCTTGGTCGGCATGAAGCTGCCAGACTCGAGCACGATGGTCCGCAGTTCCTCAGTCGAAAGCCGCTGATCGTGCGCGCCTTTGGTATTGATACGCAGGATGCGCAGGATGGTGTTGGCGAACAGGTTGACGAACCAGACAATCGGCCTGGTCGCGCGCATCAGCGGTGCGATCAGCAGGCTCGCCGGCAGCGCGATCTTTTCCGGAAAAGTGGCGCCGACAATTTTCGGCGTGATCTCCGCGAACACGATGATCAGGAATGCGACGATGCCGGTTGCGATGGACAGCACCAGATTGTTGCGCCCGAACGTATGCAGCGCGACCGAGGTGGTGAGCACCGGGATGATCGTATTGAACAGATTGTTGCCGATCAGGATCACGCTCAGCAACTCGTCGGTGTGCGCGAGCAGCCCTTGCGTGGTTTTGGCGCCGAGTGCGCCCTGATTGGAGAGATGCTTCAGGCGGTGGCGGTTGAGTGCCATCATCGCCGTTTCGGAGATGGAAAAGAAACTGGAACAGATAAGCAGCAGGACGACGGCGCCTATCTGCGCCCATAAGGGTAGTTGTTCCACGTGTCGCGAACTGGTAGGGGGCCGGGATGGAAAGAATATAGCAGAGGGGATCGTGCGTGCCTTCCTGGCCAAAAGGCATAGGGACAACAAGGCTAGAAGCGCACCACGATTGCGCAAACGACAGGCGAAAAAAAACCGCACAACATTGCGCGGTTTTTTCAAAATCTGGTCGGGGTGAGAGGATTCGAACCTCCGGCCTCTACGTCCCGAACGTAGCGCTCTACCAGGCTAAGCTACACCCCGATTTGTACTGCTGGATACTGCCAACTCGATTCAGACTGGTTCGGCGTTTAAGTCCCGTTTAGGACTGTCTCGCCGTCGAGTAAGAACATAATTCTAGCAGGCTCTCTTTAAAAATGGAATCTGGGAACGAAGAAATTGCTGCAGCCGCGGCCTGGGCTTCCTGTTTCGCGCATTCCAGCGTGTGATCCAGCGCGCCGGAGCGGGTGATCGCCTCGAAAATGGTATCGAAACGGTCTGTGCCGCCTTGCTCGATCGCCTCGCGCGCGAGCGCCGACTGTTCCGGCGTGCCGCGTTCGATCAGGTAGATGAGCGGCAGTGTGGGCTTGCCTTCGCGCAGGTCGTCCCCGGCATTCTTACCCATGGATTCGGCTGTGCCGGTGTAGTCGAGCCAGTCGTCCATAATCTGGAAGGCTGTGCCGATGCGCCGGCCAAATTCCGCAGCCGCGGCTTCGGTGGTCGCATCCGAGCCTGCCAAAACCGCGCCGAGCTGGGCCGCCGCCTCGAACAGTTTGGCCGTCTTGTAGCGGATCACCTGCATGTAGCGCGCTTCGTCCACGTCGGCGTCATGCATGTTGAGCAATTGCAGGACTTCGCCTTCGGAGATGATGTTGGTCGCCTCCGAGAGAATCTCCATGACCCTCATTTTGCCGACCCCGACCATCATCTGGAACGAGCGCGAGTACAGGAAATCGCCCACCAGCACGCTTGCCGCGTTGCCGAACAGGGCGTTCGCTGTCTGACGGCCGCGCCGCAGGTCGGATTCGTCGACCACGTCGTCGTGCAGCAGGGTCGCCGTGTGGATGAATTCGACCACCGCGGCCAGTTCGTGCCGGTGCCCCGTCGTCTCACCCAGCGCGCCGGCCACCAGCAACAGCAGCGCGGGCCGCAGGCGTTTGCCGCCGGCGCTGATGATGTACTCGGAAATCTGGTTGATCAGCATCACCTCGGACGCCAGGCGGTGCCGGATGACGCGGTTCACCTGCTCCATGTCTTCGGCGATCGGAGCGAGCAGGCTGGCGGCGTTGGGAGAGGGGGTGGCAGTCGACGACATGATGGCTGAATTGGGTAGTGCCGCGAATTATAAGGCGAATCGCGACAGTTCCGGGCCGCAGCCTGCGGGATCGAAGCACGGCGCCGCGTCCGGCCGGGCTCTGCGAGGCCTTGCGGCGCCGGTCAATGAGTTTTGACCGCGCAGCTAACTCTATGTATAATCACGGGTTTCCGCGCGTGGTGCGTAGGAAAAATGAACACAGAGTGAGGTTCTCAATGTACGCGGTCATAAAAACCGGTGGCAAGCAGTATAAAGTTGCCGTCGGCGAAAAACTTAAAGTAGAACAGATACCGGCAGACATTGACGCTGAAATCACGCTCGACCAGGTTCTCGCAGTGGGCGAAGGCGAATCGATTAAGTTCGGTACGCCGCTGGTCAGTGGGGCTTCCGTCAAGGCTACCGTCGTGTCGCAAGGTCGTCACGCGAAAGTGACCATCTTCAAGATGCGTCGCCGGAAGCACTACCAGAAGCATGGCGGCCACCGCCAGAACTACACCGAACTGCGCATCGACGCGATCAACGCGTAAGCGCACCGGTTAAGGAGCTATCAAATGGCACACAAAAAGGCAGGCGGATCGTCACGTAACGGCCGCGACTCCGAGTCGAAGCGTCTCGGCGTGAAGGTTTACGGCGGTCAAGCCATCAACGCTGGCGGCATCATCGTACGTCAACGCGGCACGCGTATGCACCCGGGCGAAAACGTCGGCATCGGCAAGGATCACACCTTGTTCGCGCTGACGGACGGCCACGTCAAGTTCACGACGAAGGGCGCAGCGAAGAAGCAAACGGTCAACGTAGTCCCGGCAGCAGCCTGAGTTTATTCAGGCACGGGCTTCAGGACCGGAACAAAGGCCCCGCGAAGTTAGCGGGGCCTTTTTCATTCCAGGTTCACGGGTGAGAGGGGTGTCGTGAGTCCGCGCGGATGGCCGATCGGTCGATTGTCCAACGCACTGCGGGCACGGCAAAATAGCAACACGATACGGGACGGAGTTAGGCATGAAGTTCATTGACGAAGCGAGGATTGAAGTCATCGCCGGCGACGGAGGGGATGGCAGCGCGTCGATGCGCCGCGAGAAGTTCGTCCCGTTCGGCGGTCCGGATGGCGGCGACGGTGGCCGCGGCGGCAGCGTGTACGCTGTGGCGGACCGCAACATCAACACTCTGATCGACTACCGGTACGCCAAGAAGCATCTGGCGCGCAACGGCGAAAACGGTCGCGGTGCGGATTGCTACGGCAAGGGTGGCGACGACGTTACGCTGCGCATGCCGGTTGGCACGACTATCTCGGACATGGAGACCGGCGAGCTGATCGCCGACCTGACCGAGCACAATCAGAGCGTCCAGATCGCGCAGGGTGGCGCGGGTGGCCTCGGTAACCTGCATTTCAAGTCCAGCACGAACCGCGCGCCGCGTCAGAAGACCGACGGCAAGCCGGGCGAACGCCGCATGGTGCGTCTTGAGCTGAAGGTGCTGGCCGATGTCGGCCTGCTCGGCATGCCGAATGCCGGCAAATCCACCTTCATTTCCTCGGTGTCGAACGCAAAGCCGAAGATTGCCGACTATCCGTTCACCACACTCGCGCCGAATCTGGGCGTGGTGCGCGTCGGGCCGAGCCGCAGCTTCGTGATCGCCGACATCCCTGGGCTGATTGAGGGCGCCGCAGAAGGCGCCGGCCTGGGGCACCAGTTCCTGCGCCATTTGCAGCGTACGGGGCTGTTGCTGCACATCGTCGACATCGCGCCGTTTGATGCTGAGGTCGATCCGGTTGCGGAAGCCAAGGCGATCGTCAACGAACTGCGCAAGTACGACGAACTGTTGTACGAAAAACCCCGCTGGCTGGTCCTGAACAAGCTCGACATGGTGCCGGAAGACGAGCGTGAAGCGCGCGTCGCGGCCTTCCGCGACGGCTTTGGCTGGGACGGCCCGGTATTCGAAATTTCGGCGTTGACGGGTCAGGGATGCGAAGCGCTGACCTATGCGGTGTACGACTATATTGCCGCGCATTCGGACGCGCAGCGCCAGGCGGAAGCCGAAGATCTCGCCGCAGACGTGCGTTTCCGTGAGAAGCAACAGGGCGCGGCGTCGGGTGAAACCGGTGAGCCGGTCCAGCCGCAGGAATAAACGGGCATAGCTTGGGCGCCGACGTGTCCGAATAGGGCCGCCGGCCAGCATACGCATCATCTTGGGAGACCGCGCAGAATGCGTTCCGTCATCGCAGACTCCAGGCGATTGGTAGTGAAAGTCGGGTCGAGCCTCGTCACTAATGACGGGCGCGGCCTGGACCATGCCGCGATCGGCCGCTGGGCGGCGCAGATCGCCGCCTTACGGGCGCAGGGCAAAGAGGTCGTGCTGGTGAGTTCTGGGGCTATCGCCGAGGGGATGCAGCGGCTTGGCTGGACCAAACGCCCGCGCGAAATCGACGAGTTGCAGGCGGCTGCCGCTGTCGGGCAGATGGGGCTCGCGCAAGTGTACGAGAGCCGCTTTGCCGAACATTCGATCCGCACAGCGCAGATCCTGCTGACCCATGCCGACCTGGCCGACCGCGAACGCTATCTGAACGCACGTTCCACACTGTTGACGCTGCTGCGCCTGGGCGTGGTGCCGATCATCAATGAAAACGACACGGTCGTTACCGATGAAATCAAGTTCGGCGATAACGATACGCTGGGCGCACTGGTGGCGAATCTGATCGAAGGCGATGCGCTGATCATCCTTACCGACCAGCAAGGTCTCTTCACCGCTGATCCGCGTAAGGACCCGTCAGCCACGCTCGTCCAGCAGGCCGACGCTGGTGCACCAGAGCTTGAGGCGATGGCCGGTGGCGCGGGCTCGAGCCTCGGCCGCGGCGGCATGCTGACCAAGATTCTCGCGGCCAAGCGGGCGGCCCATAGCGGCGCCAATACGGTAATCGCGAGCGGTCGGGAGCCTGATGTGCTGGCGCGGCTCGCCACCGGCGAGGCGATCGGTACCCAGTTGATTGCCCGCACCGCGCGGATGGCGGCGCGCAAGCAATGGATGGCCGATCACCTGCAGGTGCGCGGACACGTGGTGATCGACGACGGCGCGGTCGAAAAGCTGACGGAAGGCGGCAAGAGCCTGCTGCCGATCGGCGTGGTCGGCGTGCAGGGCGCGTTTGCGCGTGGCGAGGTGATTGCCTGTTTAAGCGCGGCGGGACGCGAGGTCGCGCGGGGACTCACGAACTACAGCAGCGCCGAGACCAAGCTGATTCAGCGCCGCCCGAGTGGCGATATCGAAGGCGTGCTGGGCTATATGCTGGAGCCCGAACTGATCCACCGCGACAACCTCGTACTGGTCTGATATCACGCTAACCCGAAAGGAAAGGTAAGCGTGCAAACCGCGCGAAACTCAATGAAGTTGCGACGCCGCGGTACGGTGCATGCGTAAGTTATCGACGATCGTCTTGGCTGAACCCGTCGGAATCTTGTTCGCGCAGAAGTAGTCCTGATAGAGCGACGCCTGATAGCCATTCAGCGTACTGTCTTCGATACGTGCAAACGCCGTGGCGACGGTGTTGTCCCAGCCATCGTGATCCGCATTGAGAGCGGCGTACTGGCGCCACTCATAGGTATCGCAGCGAATTCCTTCGTAGTTCACGTTGTGCGCGCCGCTCGGGCTCGTCACGACCACCGTGTAGCGCACCACACCGTCATTGCCAACCGACAGCGATTTCGCGTCGACCGCAAACTTCAGCGGCGTGTTGCCGGATACATCGAACGGGATCAGATTTGAAGCCAGCGGCAGCGAGGGCAGTGTGTCGACCTTGTCTTCGGTCCAGTTAGGCTTGCGATCAAGCAGATACGTAAACGCGCTGTCATCCTTGTTGGTGGGGGTGTTCGAACAACCAGCCAGCAGGGCGCCGGTGGCGACGCACGCCACGACAAGAGCAAATGCTTTCAATATGATTTCCTCGAAACGCCGGCGCGGCTTTTCATGAGCCGCACCGGCAGATGCGGCGCAGAAAGCCGCACAGGGTTTAGTCGCGCAGACCTGGCTGGGTCAGGGTGTTGTCGGCAGGTCCGCAGTCGGACTCGATCGTCGTGCGAATCGTAGTCTCAACGGTTACGGTCGTTACCGACACTTCCTGCAACTCCGTCACGGTCGACGCTATCCGGGGATAGCGCGGCCCGTGATGGCCGCCAGGTTTATCCGAACGCGGCGCAGCACGGCGCAGAAAACGGGACAACTCCGTCAACGCCAACTGATACACATCCCGCTTGAACTCGATCACACAGTCGAGGGGTACCCAGTACTCGTTCCAGCGCCACGCATCGAACTCCGGATGATCGCAGGCGCGCAGGCAAATATCGCAGTCGCGCCCCACCATCCGAAGCAGGAACCAGATCTGTTTCTGGCCGCGGTAATGACCGCGTACTTCACGCTTGATGAACTTGTCCGGCACCTCATAGCGCAACCAGTCGCGCGTGCGACCGATGATCTTGACGTGCTCCGGAAGCAGACCGGTTTCTTCGTGTAACTCCCGATACATCGCTTGCACGGGGGTTTCACCATACTTGATGCCCCCTTGCGGAAACTGCCAGGAATGTTCACGGAGCCGTTTGCCCCAAAACACCTCGTTGTGCGCGTTCAAGAGGATGATGCCGACGTTCGGGCGAAAGCCTTCACGATCCAGCATACAACCACCTTCGAATCCTTTAAAATTGCTTTGATTATAAACAGATAACGGGCCTGACGCAGCGGATCGCTCTGGATTGGAATGATTCGCCGCAACATAGGCGCGTTTGCTATAGCCTTTGTCTGTGGGCCATCCGGCGCAACGGCGCCGTGGTGGCACGTATGGCGATGGCTTCGGCCTAAGGGTTTTTCACAGGTCTGCGAAGCGTTTGTGACGTCTTTGTCGCGCCTTTGTCGGGTTCCCCACCGTTTTCACCTTTCGGGCGGTCGCTCCGGCGCCGCCGCTTTTGGAAAAATTCTGAATGAAAGCTTCCCGTTTCTTTATCGGCACCCTCAAAGAAGCCCCGGCCGACGCCGAAATCGTCAGCCACCAGCTCATGGTGCGCGCCGGCATGATCCGTCGCGTGGCAGGCGGCATCTATAACTACCTGCCCGTCGGCCTGCGCTCGATCCGCAAGGTGGAAGCCATCGTGCGCGAGGAAATGAACCGGGCAGGCGCGATCGAACTGCTGATGCCGGCGGTGCAACCGGCCGAGTTGTGGCAGGAATCGGGTCGCTGGGAGAAATACGGGCCGGAACTGCTGCGTTTCAAGGACCGTAAGCAGTCCGATTTCGTGATCGGGCCGACGCACGAGGAAGTGGTCACGGACATCGCCCGCAACCAGATCAAGAGCTATCGGCAGATGCCGGTGAACTTTTATCAGATCCAGACGAAGTTCCGCGACGAGATCCGTCCGCGTTTCGGCGTGATGCGCGGCCGCGAATTCATCATGAAAGACGCGTACTCGTTCGATAAGGACCTGGACGGTCTGAAAGAGTCGTATCGCAAGATGTACGACGCGTACGTGCGCATCTTCACGCGCCTCGGTCTCGACTTCCGCGCGGTGGCGGCGGACAACGGGTCGATCGGCGGCAGCGGCTCGCACGAGTTCCACGTGATTGCCGACACGGGCGAAGACGCGATCGCTTACTGCCCGACCTCGGAGTTCGCGGCGAACGTCGAAGCGGCGGAAGCGCTGCCGCTGATCGCGCAGCGCGCCGCGCCCGCCGAAGAGATGAAGAAGACCGCCACGCCCGGCAAGGCAAAGTGCGAGGCCGTAGCCGAGCTGTTGAATATCCCGCTCGAGCGCACCATCAAGTCGATCGTGCTGGCGACCGAAAACGAAGGCGCCGAGCCGACGGTCTGGCTGTTGATGCTGCGCGGCGACCACGATCTGAACGAGATCAAGGCGAGCAAGCTGCCGGGTCTGGCTGACTTCCGCATGGCGACGGAAGCGGAAATTGTCGCGGCCTTTGGCACGCCTCCGGGCTATCTCGGGCCCATCAACACGAAGAAGCCGGTCAAGGTGATCGCGGACAGCACGGTCGCGAACATGAGCGACTTCGTGGTCGGCGCGAACGAGGTGGATTACCACATCACCGGTGTGAACTGGGGCCGCGATCTGCCGGAGCCGGTCGTCGCAGACATCCGCAATGTCCAGAAGGGCGACCCGTCGCCGGACGGCAAGGGCGTCATCGACATTTGCCGCGGTATCGAAGTGGGCCACGTGTTCCAGCTCGGCAAGAAATATTCGGAAGCCATGAACGCCACGTTTCTGGACGAAACCGGCAAGCCGCAGCGGATGGAAATGGGCTGCTACGGCATCGGCGTCACGCGTATCCTCGGCGCGGCGATCGAACAGAACTTCGACGACAAGGGCATCATCTGGCCGGAAGCAATCGCCCCGTTCGAAGTCGTGCTGTGCCCGATGGGCTACGACCGCAGCGACGCTGTGCGCGAGCAGGCCGACAAGCTGTATGCGGAACTGGTCGCAGCTGGCGTGGACGTGATCCTCGACGACCGCGGCGAGCGCCCGGGCGTGATGTTCGCCGACTGGGAGCTGATTGGCGTGCCGCACCGTCTGGTGATCGGCGACCGCGGCCTGAAGGAAGGCAAGGTCGAGTATCAGGCGCGCCGAGATACCGAAGCGACCCTGCTGCCTGTCGAAAGCGCCGTGCAGACGGTGTCGGAGAAGATCCGCGCAGCACTCGCGCATTAACCGGGGCGGACGGTGGAGTACAACTTCCTGTCTGCGACCGTCCTGCTCCTTCTGATCACCGACCCGCTGGGCAACATCCCGCTCTTTATCAGTTGCCTGCGCGGGGTGGCGCCGGATCGGCGGACCGTCGTCATCCTCCGCGAGGTGGCGATCGCGTTTGTGATCCTGCTGGTGTTCATGGTGGTCGGCGACCGCTTTCTGCGGATGATGAGCCTCACCGATCAGTCGTTGCGGATTGGCGGGGGCATCGTGCTGTTTCTGATCGCGATCCGCATGGTCTTTCCGCATCCGGACGGCCCATTCGGCAACGACACGCGCGGCGGCGAGCCACTGATCGTGCCGCTCGCGATCCCCGCGCTCGCAGGTCCGTCGGCGCTGGCAACGGTGATGCTGCTGACCTCGCAGGCGCCCGGCAAGACGTTCGAGTGGATCGGTGCGTTGACCGTGACCATGCTGGTTTGCGCGATTGTTTTGATGCTGGCGGAGCGCATCCAGAAGTGGCTAGGCGAGCGCACGATGATGGCGTTCGAACGGCTGATGGGACTCGTGCTGGTGGCGATCTCGGTCGAAATGATTCTCGGTGGGATCCGGTCCTTCGTGCATCAGCTGTGAGTTGCGCGTCGCCGGTTTCAACGCGCTGAGATCAACAAAAAAGCGGCCACGCAGGCCGCTTTTTTGTTGCCGGGCGCTGACCGCTGACCAGACCACAGCCGCTGCGGTTTGAGCGCAGTCCCTCACGCCCCATCGATCAAAGCACGAATCGTGGGCAAATTGCGCCAGTATCCCTTCGCATCCATCCCGCAGCCGAAGACATAGCGGTCCGGCACTTCGAAGCCACAGAAGTCCGGACGCAGCGGCTTGGCCTTCGGGATGATCTTCTCGCACAGCACCGCGCTCATGAAGCGTTTCGCGCCCATATCGAGGATGCGGTCGCGGATCGCGGCCATCGTCTCGCCTTCGTCGAGGATGTCGTCGAGCACCAGCACGACGCGATCCTTCACCGATTCGGCCGGCGCCACGCGCCACTGCATCTCGCTGCCACCCTTGGTGGTGTTGCGATAGCGGGTGAGGTGGATGTAGTCGAACTCAAGCGGGAAATCGAGGTGCGGCAACAGCATGCCGGTGAACACCGCCGCGCCGCCCATCACCGAGAGTACGAGCGGAAACTCCTCGCTCATTTCGGTGGCGATGGCCGCAGCCATTCCGCTGATCGACGCATTGACGTCGTGGGCCGAAACGATTTCTTCGGAGTGGCGGAATATGTGGAGAGCTTCTTCGCGATTCATGACGTCTGGCGGGCGGTAGCTGTATACATTAGTGTGAGAAATAACGACGGCGCGCGCTACAGCATATACCCGTGCGTCCCGAAACGCGCGCGCTGGTCGTTGGGACGATCCGGCGGACCCGGATCATCCAGCCCGAATGCAGGCAGCGAGGCCTAGCGCATGCCAGGCAGCATGCCCTTCATGCCGCGCATCATCTTCTGCAGATTGCCGCCCTTGA
Organism: Paraburkholderia sp. GAS82; assembly: GCF_050436285.1. Taxonomy (NCBI): domain Bacteria; kingdom Pseudomonadati; phylum Pseudomonadota; class Betaproteobacteria; order Burkholderiales; family Burkholderiaceae; genus Paraburkholderia; species Paraburkholderia sp. GAS82. The sequence continues at coordinate 104,536 of NZ_JBNDLX010000017.1, read as the reverse complement.
GCTTCTTCATCATCGTGCGCATCTGCTCGTATTGATTCAGCATGCGGTTGACCTCCTGCACCTGCACGCCCGCGCCCGCTGCAATGCGGCGCTTGCGGGTAGCCTTGATCAGCTCCGGCTTGGCGCGCTCAGTGGGCGTCATGGAATTGATGATGCCTTCCATGCGACGCATCTGCGACTCGGCCATGCCCATGTTAGCGCCGGCGGCGGCCTGCTGGAACTGCGCGGGCAGCTTGTCCATCAGCGACGACAGGCCGCCCATGCTCTTCATCTGCGTGAGTTGCGCGCGGAAATCGTTGAGGTCGAAGTCGCCGCCTTTCTTGACCTTGTTGGCGAGCTTCTGCGCGGCTTCCACGTCGACGCCGCGCTGGGCCTCCTCGACGAGGGCAAGAATGTCGCCCATGCCGAGAATCCGGTTCGCCATCCGGTCCGGATAGAAAATTTCCAAGCCGTCGAGCTTTTCGGCGACGCCGACGAACTTGATCGGCTTGCCGGTCACGTGACGCACCGACAGCGCCGCGCCACCGCGCGAGTCGCCGTCGAGCTTGGTAAGCACCACGCCGGTGAGCGGCAGCGCGTCGCTAAACGCTTTGGCGGTGTTGACCGCGTCCTGGCCGAGCATCGCGTCGACCACGAAGAGTGTTTCGGCGGGATTCAGTGTGCTGTGCAGCGCAGCGATTTCCTGCATCATCGCTTCGTCGATACCGAGACGGCCGGCGGTGTCGACCAGCAGCACATCGTGATAGTGACGCTTGGCCCAATCCACGGCGGCGCGTGCGATGTCCACCGGCTTCTGATCGGGTTCCGACGGGAAGAAATCCGCGCCGACCTGCTCGGTCACCGTCTTCAACTGCGCGATGGCAGCCGGGCGGTACACGTCGCACGAAACGGTCAGGACTTTCTTTTTGTATTTTTCGCGTAGTAACTTGGCAAGCTTGCCGACCGTGGTCGTCTTACCGGCACCCTGCAGACCCGCCATCAGGATGACAGCGGGTGGCGTGACGGCGAGATTCAGTTCGACCGCTTTGCCTTCGTAGTCGCCGCCGATGATCGCGGTCAGCTCGCGCTGCACCACGCCGACCAGCGCCTGACCAGGCGACAGGCTGCTGATGACTTCCTCGCCGAGCGCCTTCTCTTTCACCTTGGCGATGAATTCGCGCACGACGGGCAGCGCCACGTCGGCCTCGAGGAGCGCGAGGCGCACTTCGCGCAGCATCTCCTGGGTGTTCGCCTCGGTGAGCCGGGCTTCGCCGCGCAGCGTCTTGACGACGCGCGCCATCCGTTGAGTCAGATTGTCGAGCATGGGGAGCGATGAACTGTGCGGCCGGAGCAGGGCGCGACGCGGGACACGTCGCGGAGCAGGGGCCTAGTGTAAACTTCGAATATGGATATTGTACTGTATGCCCTCACTGCGCTCCTGTACGGCGGTCTCGCCGTCGCAGGCTGGCGCTCGCACCGGCACACCGCGTTGCGCCCGGTGCTCGAGAGCGTGCCCGCGCTGCCACCCGTGGCGAGCACGCCGTCGGTCGCCGCGTTCAGCGCGCCGGGCCGGTTGCTGCTGTTTGTAGCGCTGCTCGCACATGGCGTATTGCTGCATACCACCATCTTCCCGCAGAACGCTATGGTGTTCGGTTTCGCGTTCGCGCTCTCCGCGATGTTCTGGCTCGGCGCCGGGATCTACTGGATCGAAAGTTTTTTCTTCCCGCTCGACGGTCTGCAACTGCTGGTGTTGCCGCTCGCCTGCGTGGCCTCGCTGCTGCCGCTCGCCTTCGGCGGCGTGCGGGTGCTGTCGTATTCGGCCGCGCCGATGTTCAAGCTGCACTTTCTGATCGCCAATGTCGCCTATGGTCTGTTTGCGATTGCCGCGCTGCACGCGGTGCTGATGCTGCTGGTCGAGCGGCGCCTGCATGCGATGCGCGGCGGTGAACTGCAGCGCCAGGGCGCCGCGGCCGGCAACGGCTGGCTGTCGAGCTGGCTCGACACGCTGCCGCCGCTGCTCACGCTGGAGAAGCTGCTGTTCCGTCTGATCAGCGCCGGCTTCGTGCTGCTCACGCTGACCTTGCTCTCCGGGATTATGTTCAGCGAACAACTGGTCGACCGCGCGCTGCGGCTCGATCACAAGACCGTCTTTGCGATTCTCTCGTGGCTGATGTTCGGTGCGCTCCTGACCGCCCGCAAGGTGTCAGGGTGGCGCGGCCGTGCGGCGCTGCGCTGGGTGCTGGCGTCGTTCGTGGCGCTGCTGCTGGCGTACGTCGGTAGCCGTTTCGTTTTCCAGGTGCTGTTGCACCGTCCTGTAGTGTGAGCGCTTCATGCGACAAATTTTTCTGCTGATCCTGATGTTCGTCATCGGCCAATGGCTGGTGAAGGCGCTGCGTCGCTCCGACGCGCAAAACGCACAGCGTACCGGCGCGCCCGGTGGTCCCGCGGGTGGGTCTGCAGGCGGCCGCGCTTCCAGCAACGGAGCCGGAGCGACGGCAGGCGGCGGTGCGCAGGCCCGTGCGTCGAGACCCCTGCAACTGCCTGAGCCGATGATCCGCTGTGTCGAGTGCGGCGTGCATGCGCCGGCGAGCGATTCGATTGTCGTGGCGGGCGAGCCGTTCTGCTGCACCGCTCACGCGCAACGTCGCGCTGCGCGACCGACGGGCCGCGACGCCCGATGAACGGTGGCTTCACCGTCGACGCCGATGGCTGGGTGACGAGCGCGCGCAAGCTGCCGTCGCCGAACTTCGAGGCGCGTCCCGCAGGCGCGGTGCCGAGCCTGATCGTGGTGCACAACATGAGCTTGCCGCCCGGCGAGTTCGGCGGCACGGCGATTGCGGACCTGTTTCTGAACCGTCTCGACTGCGACGCACACCCGTACTACGACACCCATCTGCGTGGCGTGCGGGTCTCCGCGCATTTCGTGATCCATCGCGACGGTGCGCTTGAGCAATATGTCTCGTGCGAGCAGCGTGCATGGCATGCCGGTGCGTCGAACTTTTTCGGCCGCGAGCGCTGCAACGATTTCTCGATCGGCATCGAACTGGAAGGCAGCGACGCAACCGCATTCGAAGCGGCGCAATACGAGACGCTGGGAGCGCTCGTGAAAGCGCTGATGCTCCGCTATCCGGTCGAATCGCTCGCCGGTCACTCGGACATTGCACCCGGCCGCAAGACCGATCCTGGGCCCCATTTCGAGTGGTCTCGCCTGCAGCGCGACACACATCTCGCGGATCAGTACTTCCCCTATCTAAAGTTTTCCAAAACGCGGTAACGACCCTCCGTCCCCATTTGCGAGATAGGTGGAGAGCCAGGCCCAGCCTCGTTTTCCGGGCCATGCATGAGCGCATCGCAAGCGCAAAAGTCAACCCCGTAAGGCGAAATAAATCAATTTGCGCTGTCCCGAAACTCCACTATACTTGGTGCTAGGGGTTCAGTTTTGCACTATATGTTGTGTGTCCTGTGCATAACCATGTGAATAACTGGGTGCATAAGTTATGCGGTGTCCCGCTCTGTAGCGGGGCGCCGTAAGCATTCCCGACAGCAAAAATATTCCTGCGGTGCAGCCGGAGAGACCGCCGGCCGCGTCCAGAAAGAAGCATTCAGGAAAGGGGCTTAGCAAGTGATCGCGACACGGACAATGAAGACCATCAACAACTCGAATCTGGCTTCATTGCTGTCGCATCCCGCCACCTGGCTCAGCCGGTCTTTTTCCTGCACCTCATCGCTTGCGCTGGCGGCGCAGCGTTCGTATTAATCCGCGAATTCTCTTCGCACACTTCCAGGACCAGGAGCTTTGCACATGCAAACCACCGATAACGCGTCGACCCGGTACGAGGGCGCAACCGCTGGCCAGAACTTCGGCGGCCAGGTGCCGGGCACGCAGGCGCTCGCGCCGCAAGCGACCTTCGCTGACTACAAGGTGATCCGCCGCAACGGCAGCGTAGTGTCGTTTGAGCCGTCGAAGATCGCCATCGCCGTGACGAAGGCCTTTCTGGCCGTCAATGGTGGGCAAGGCGCGGCGTCGGCACGCGTGCGCGAACTGGTCGAGCAACTCACGCAAAGCGTGGTGCGCGCGCTGCTGCGCAGCCGCCCGAACGGCGGCACCTTCCATATTGAAGACATCCAGGATCAGGTCGAACTTGCGCTGATGCGCGGCGGCGAGCACAACGTCGCTCGTGCGTACGTGCTGTATCGCGAGAAGCGCACTCAGGAGCGTGGCCATGACGCGGTCGAAGCGCCGAACGGCTCGCTCGGCCTCACCGTCACCGACGGCGGTGTGTCGCGTCCGCTGGATATGGTGGCGCTGCGCGGCATCATCGAATCGGCCTGTGCAAACTTGGGCGACGCGGTGAGCGCCGAGCCGATCGTCACGGAAACGGTGAAGAACCTGTACGACGGCGTGCCGATGAGCCAGGTCTACGACTCGGCCATTCTCGCTGCGCGCACGATGATTGAAAAAGATCCGGCGTACAGCCAGGTCACCGCACGCATTCTGCTGCATACGATTCGCCGCGAAATCCTCGAAGAGGAAGTCACCCAGGCGCAAATGGGTGAGCGCTACGCCGAGTACTTCCCGACCTTCATCAAGCGCGGCGTGCAAGCCGAGCTGCTCGACGAGAAGCTGCAACAGTACGATCTGAAGCGCCTGGGCGCCGCGCTCGACGCCGATCGCGACCTGCAGTTCGGCTACCTCGGCCTGCAAACGCTGTATGACCGCTACTTCCTGCATCACGACGGCGTGCGTATCGAAATGCCCCAGGCATTCTTTATGCGTGTAGCGATGGGCCTGGCGCTGAACGAGATCGACCGCGAAGCGCGCGCCATCGAGTTCTACAACGTGCTGTCGAGCTTCGACTTCATGTCGTCCACGCCTACCCTGTTCAACTCGGGCACGCGCCGTTCGCAACTGTCGTCGTGCTACCTGACCACAGTGGACGACGACCTCGACGGCATCTACGAAGCGCTGAAGGAAAACGCGCTGCTGTCGAAGTTCGCCGGCGGTCTGGGCAACGACTGGACGCGCGTGCGTGCGCTCGGCTCGCACATCAAGGGCACCAACGGCAAGTCGCAAGGCGTCGTGCCGTTCCTGAAGGTGGTCAACGACACGGCTGTCGCCGTGAACCAGGGCGGCAAGCGCAAGGGCGCGGTGTGCGCGTACCTGGAATCGTGGCACCTGGATCTCGAAGAATTCCTCGAGCTGCGCAAGAACACCGGTGACGACCGTCGCCGCACGCACGACATGAACACGGCGAACTGGATTCCCGACCTGTTCATGAAGCGTGTGCACGAAGGCGGCGACTGGACGCTGTTCTCGCCGTCCACCTGCCCGGATCTGCACGACAAGTTCGGCGCCGAGTTCGAAGCAGCTTACACAGCTTACGAAGACAAGGTCGCGCGCGGCGAGATCAAGCTGTTCAAGAAGATCCCGGCGGCGCAACTGTGGCGCAAGATGCTCGGCATGCTGTTCGAAACCGGCCATCCGTGGATCACGTTCAAGGATCCGTGCAACATCCGTTCGCCGCAGCAGCACGTGGGCGTCGTCCACTCGTCGAACCTGTGCACGGAAATCACGCTGAACACCAGCGACACCGAAATCGCCGTCTGCAATCTGGGTTCGGTGAACCTCGTCGCCCACCTGAAGACTCAGGCCGACGGCACGCTGGTGCTCGACCACGACAAGCTGAAGCGCACCGTCAGCGTGGCCATGCGCATGCTCGACAACGTGATCGACATCAACTATTACGCGGTTGCCAAGGCGCGTAACTCGAACCTGAAGCACCGTCCGGTGGGTCTGGGCATCATGGGCTTCCAGGACTGCCTGCACCTGCTGCGCACGCCGTACGCGTCGCAAGAGGCGGTCAAGTTTGCGGATACGTCGATGGAAGCGGTCTGCTATTACGCCTACTACGCGTCGACGGAGCTGGCGCAGGAACGCGGCCGTTACTCCAGCTACCGCGGTTCGCTGTGGGATCGCGGCATCCTCCCGCAAGACACGCTGAAGCTGCTGGCCGACGCGCGTGGCGGCTACGTGGAAGTGGATTCGAGCGAGTCGATGGACTGGACGGAGCTGCGTTCGCGCATCGCAACGTACGGCATGCGCAACTCGAACTGCGTGGCGATCGCGCCGACGGCGACGATCTCCAACATCATCGGCGTGTCGGCCTGCATCGAACCGACCTTCCAGAACCTGTATGTGAAGTCGAATCTGTCGGGCGAATTCACGGTGGTCAACGACTACCTGGTGCGCGACCTGAAGGCGCGCGGCCTGTGGGATGAAGTGATGGTCGCCGACCTGAAGTACTTCGACGGCACGCTCTCGCGCATCGACCGCATCCCGGCCGACCTGCGCGCGATCTACGCGACGGCGTTCGAAGTCGACGCCACGTGGCTGGTCGAGGCGGCCTCGCGTCGTCAGAAGTGGATCGACCAGGCGCAGTCGCTGAACATCTATATGGGTGGCGTGTCGGGCAAGAAGCTGGACGAGGTCTACAAGCTCGCCTGGTTGCGCGGCCTGAAGACGACCTACTACCTCCGCACGATGGCGGCGACGCACGTCGAGAAATCGACGGTGGCGCACGGCGCGCTGAACGCGGTGAGCTCGGGCGGCGGTGAAGGTGCGGGCGGCGCGGGTGGTATCGGCGGCGGCGCTGCAGGTGGCTTCGGCGTGAGCGGTGGCGCAGCGTCGGGCGGTCTGCAGGCGGCAGCAGCAGCGGCGCCGGCAGTCGCAGTCGAAGCGGCGCCTGAAGCCGATGGTCCGGTGTGCATGATGCGTCCGGGCGATCCTGGCTTCGACGAGTGCGAGGCTTGCCAGTAATCGTTCAGGGTCGATGCCTGGCTTTCGCCAGGCGTCGACCCGATTTCGACCGGGCACTTGTCTTGCGATCAGCATCAGCGAGAAGCAGCAACAAACAGTAACGAACAGCGGCACGCACTACCAGGCAACCCCAGGCGCTCGACACGAAGAAGCGCGCAGCACGCGAGCAACATACGAGCAACACGCACTCGCCAGCTCTCACGACTCATTGAACTTTGCCTTGCTCGTGCTGACGAACTAGCAACAGCCAAGGCAACGTGCAAAAGCCAGGCAGTACATCAGGCAACACAACACAGTTTTCAGAGCATCGGGATCGCTTCGATTCGATGTTCTCTCGAGAGAGCGAAGCACTTCGACAACACATGTTTGGGTCACCTCACATGAGGTATCAGAGACAGTCTGTTGACCAAAGTGTTGTATGAAGGTCGCAACGCGAATCGAAAACAGGATTTTTCATCAGCGAACTCTTTTATCGCTCGTGAAAAGATGGTACAAACCGTTCTAAATTGATGGTGACATTTATGCTCAACTGGGATGACGAGATCACTGCCGTAACTCCCTCGAGCGCTACGCAACTGAATGAGTTGCGCAACGCCTCGGGATCGGCTGTCGGTACGCAAGTCGGAACGCGTGCCCCTCATCAAGCTCCCTCGGCCCAGGAAATCTTCGCGAACGACATCGCTGTCGCTCCCGTCGCCACCCGTGCCGCTACTCCATCTACCGCTCAAACCTCCGCCGACACATCCGCCGCCGTCTCCGAAGCGCGCGTGAATGTCGCCGACAAGCGCATCATCAACGGCCAGACCGACGTCAATCAGCTGGTGCCGTTCAAGTACAAGTGGGCGTGGGAGAAGTATCTCTCCGGCTGTGCGAACCACTGGATGCCGCAGGAAATCAACATGTCCCGCGACATCGCCCTGTGGAAAGACCCGAATGGGCTGACCGAGGACGAGCGCCGCATCGTCAAGCGCAACCTCGGCTTCTTCGTGACGGCCGACTCGCTCGCCGCCAATAACATCGTGCTGGGCACCTACCGCCACATCACGGCGCCCGAATGCCGCCAGTTCCTGCTGCGCCAGGCATTCGAAGAGGCGATCCACACGCACGCCTACCAGTACATCGTCGAATCGCTGGGCCTCGACGAAGGTGAAATCTTCAACGCGTACCACGAGGTTTCCTCGATCCGCGCGAAAGACGAATTCCTGATTCCGTACATCCACGTGCTGACCGATCCGGCCTTCAAGACCGGGACCGTCGAGGCAGACCAGACGCTGCTGCGTTCGCTGATCGTGTTCGCCTGTGTGATGGAAGGGCTGTTCTTCTACGTCGGCTTTACCCAGATCCTGGCGCTTGGCCGTCAGAACAAGATGACCGGCGCGGCGGAACAGTACCAATACATCCTGCGCGACGAGTCGATGCACTGCAATTTCGGCATTGACCTGATCAACCAGATCAAACTCGAAAACCCGCACTTGTGGACGGCTGAGTTCCGCGCGGAAATCCGCGAAATCTTCAAGCAAGCGGTCGACCTTGAATATCGTTACGCAGAAGACACGATGCCGCGCGGGGTGCTCGGCCTCAATGCGTCGATGTTCAAGAGCTATCTGCGCTTCATCTGCAACCGCCGTTGCCAGCAGATCGGTCTCGATCCGCTGTACCCGAACGAGGAAAACCCGTTCCCGTGGATGAGCGAGATGATCGACCTGAAGAAGGAACGCAACTTCTTCGAAACGCGAGTGATTGAATATCAGACCGGCGGTGCGCTGAGCTGGGAGTAATCCCGGGTGCGCTGCGGTTGAACGCAGTTGGAATGCGAACTCTTTGATGGGGATGCCGCCGGCCGAGCCCGCGGCAGTTATGGTTAGGAGCAGAACCGCCTGATGCAAAGCGTGCCCGGTGCCTTAGCGGCCCACAAACATGATAGGCACTTTGCGAACCCTTCAGTGGGATGGGCAGACTTCCCCCCGGAAAAAGCCGCTGGCCTGACGGCCGGCGGCTCGATCAAACGATTGCCGGCGTCGAGATCCGACGCTGACTGGACTTGGCGCGCGGTGCCCGATGGCACGGCGCGCCTTACCGTATTCATTAGCGTAAGCGCGCAGCACCTGCGTACGCCGATGAATAGCCCGCTTCGTAGTGCGCGCCCTGAGAAGCGTCCGCGGGAAGCGGGTTTTGACGAAGGGTGTAGTTTGAACTGACTCTCATCTGAAAACCTGAAGGAGAAAATGATGGCAACTGCAAAAAAAGCCGCCGCTAAGAAAGTCGCTGTGAAGAAGGTTGCAGCGAAGAAGGCAGCACCGGCAAAGAAGGCCGCAGCGAAGAAAGTCGCAGTGAAGAAGGTTGCTGCGAAGAAAGTCGCTGTGAAGAAGGTTGCAGCGAAGAAGGCGCCGGCTAAGAAGGCCGCTGTGAAGAAGGTTGCAGCCAAGAAAGTTGCAGTGAAGAAGGTTGCAGCTAAGAAGGCAGCACCGGCAAAGAAGGCAGCAGTAAAGAAGGTTGCAGCGAAGAAGGTTGCCAAGAAGGCAGCACCGGCTAAGAAGGCCGCTGCCAAGAAGGCGCCTGCCAAGAAGGCTGCCAAGGCCCCCGCGAAGAAGGCCGCCAAGGCCCCTGCGAAGAAGGCTGCGAAAGCCCCCGCTGCGCCTGCCAAGAAGGCTGCTGCTCCGAAGAAGGCTGTTGCCAAGAAGGCTGCACCGGCACCTGCTGCTCCCGCTGCAACGAGCGCAGCACCGGCAGCTACGGTGAAGACCGCGTTGAACCCGGCTGCAGCATGGCCGTTCCCGACCGGCAGCCGTCCGTAACTGGCTGAGTCGTTAGGCACATTTCGATGTGTCCGATGATTGAGTAGCCCTTCAGTCTCGCTGCTCAATCACCGTCCCGTCGCCGGGTTTCCGGCGGCGGGATTTTTTTTGCCCGCTGTGTTTCGTGCGCGGGCGCTTTGGCGTTACGTCAGATCGTAGCCAAATGCCTGCTTGAACCGCTCGTTGATCTCTGCCCGGGTGGGCGCATAGTTTTGCGGTCCGAGATGCTCTATCTTGAGCGTGCCCATCAGGCCTGCGAGACGGCCCGTAGTGGCCCAGCCGAGCTGCTTCTCGATACCGTAGAGCAAACCGCCGCGGAAGGCATCGCCGCAGCCGGTCGGGTCGAGTACCTGCCTGGCCGTGACGGGAGGGATCTCCTCAATACCGCCCGCGTGATGGATTTGCGAGCCATGCTCGCCGCGCGTCACGATCAGCGCTTCGACCTTTGCGGCAATTTCTTCGACTGACCAGCCGGTCTTGTCGCTCACCAGTTTGGCCTCGTAGTCGTTCACCGCCACGTAAGTGGCGAGCTCGATCATGCGGCGTAGCGTTGCGCCGTCGAACAGCGGCAGCCCCTGGCCCGGATCGAAGATGAACGGCACGCCGGCAGCGGCGAGTCGTTCGGAGTGCTGGGTCATCGCGTCGTAGCCGTCCGGTCCTACGATCGCGAGCGTGATGTCTTTCGCTTCGTCAGCGTGGTTCAGATGTGCCTGCATCATCGCGCCGGGGTGGAAGGCGGTGATCTGATTGTTTTCCAGATCGGTAGTGATCATCGCTTGCGCGGAGTAGGTGTTCTCCAGCACGAGCACGTGCTCGCGCGAGAGGCCCAGCTGGTCGAAGCGATCCAGGTAGCGTTGTGCGTCGACCGCGCCGAGCGCGCCCATGATGCGTGCGTCGCCGCCCAGCAGATTCAGCGAGTAGGCCATGTTGCCGGCGCAACCCCCGAACTCGCTGCGCATGGTCGGCACCAGGAAGCTCACGTTGAGGATATGGACCTGCTCGGGCAGGATGTGCTCCCGAAAGCGGCCCTCAAAGGTCATGATGTTGTCGTAGGCGAGCGAGCCGCAAATCAGCGTAGCCAAGGCGAGTAGTCCTGTAGAAATCTGCAAAGATAAAACACGGGCGGCGCTCCCGGACCCGCGCGCTTCGCGCACCGCATAAACCGTGCGACGGATGCGAAAGCGCCGCGCAAAAAGGCGCGGCGCGGGTCCGGGTGCTGGACGCTTACTTCAGTGCGTCGAGTGCCGCGTCGTAGTTCGGTTCGTTCTTGATCTCGCCGACGAGCTCAGCGTGAACCACATTGTCGTTCTCGTCGATGACGACCACGGCGCGCGCCGTCAGGCCGGTCAGCGGGCCGCTCGTCACGTCGACGCCGTAGGCCTGCGCGAACTCGTGACCGCGGAAAGTCGAAGCGGTCGAGACGTTTTCGATGCCTTCGGTCGTGCAGAAGCGCGTGGCCGCGAACGGCAGATCGCCCGACACCACGATCACGGCCGTATTCGACAGCTTGCCTGCGGCCTCGTTGAACTTGCGGGTGGAGGTGGCGCAGGTCGGCGTGTCGAGACTCGGCACGATGTTTAGCACTTTGCGCTTGCCGGCGAAATCGGCGAGCGTGACCGGCTTCAGATCCTTGCCGACCAGCGAGAACGCAGGCGCCTTCTGGCCCACGGCCGGAAACGTGCCGGCGACTTCGATCGGGTTGCCACCCAGCGTGACTTGACTCATGTTGTGCTCCGAAGATTTATCAGGGATTGACGGTGAACGCGCCCGCTGTGTCGCGGGCGCAAGAAAACTGCGGCTTATGTTCAGGGGTAGAAGATCTGTACGCGGAAATTCGATGCGACTGCGTTGCCGGTATCCAGGTGAACGACCATGGTTTGCGTCGTGCGTGGCGGCAGGCCGGCTGCGATCGGCGTGCCGGGTTTGACGTAGTCCTGCGGCCACAGTACACGGCGCACGGCGACGTTGTTCTGATCGTCGAGCAGCGTGAGTTCGATAGCCGGATAGGCGAGCGCGACGTTGTAGCGGTTGCGCAGCGGCATCTTCAGCTCGAGCTTGTGCGGCCCGTCGATCTGGCGGAGATCGGACGGCTCGACCTGCAGGCCATCAATATCGTGCGGCGGCATGACGGTGCAGCCAAGCGGCGCACAAACCTGTGCATAGAGCGCTTGCGAGGCCGGCCAATCGACCATGATGAGTTCGCGTTGCCACCAGGCGAGCTGCGCGAGCAGACCGAGCAACAGGATGAAAGCAACCAGCGCGCCGAAGATCGTCCAGCCGATGCGGCGTGGCGGGGCCGCACGCGTCTCGCGGATCACCTGGAACGGATCGGCTTCATCCGCCGGCGGATTGGTGGCGAAGGGCGTGGCGCTGGCAGTGGCAGCGGCGGTACCGAAATGCGGTTCGTGGTCTGGAGCGGCGCGTAGCGTTTCAGCGGCGGCATGCGCGTCCTGCAAGGCAGGCTCGTCGTCCGCGCGATGTTCCGGCTGACGCCATACCGGCGCAGGCTCGGGTGCGACCTCGGGAGTGGCCTCGGACACGAGTTCCGGTTCTACCTCGGGCGCCGCGTGGGACACGAAGTGATCGTCATCCACGCTGACCGGTTCCGGCTCGGCCGCAAATACGGGTTCCCGATGATCGGCAGCATCCCGCTCCGAGGCGTGCCACGGGGTGACAGCGAGGTTGCCGGAGACAGGCGCCAGCGGCAGGTTGCTTGCGTTGTGCAGCAAGCTCTGATCGATGACGGCGTCGGCCCGCGGTGCCCACGGGTCCCATGCCTCGGCGCTGAAATTCGGCGCTTTCGGGCGCGGGGCCGGCGCGGGGGCCGCACTCGAAGCCGGGTTCAACGCAGTCACGGCTGCCGGAGAAATCGGCGTGGCCGTGGCGAAGTCGCCGCCCTCGGCGGTCTCATACAGACTACTCGATGCGTCGAACACTTCCTGGCAATGCCCGCAGCGCACAAGGCCGCGGCGCAGCGCGAGCTGCGCCGGCTGAAGCCGGAAGACCGTTTCGCAGAAAGGACAGCGCGTCGCCAGGAGCATATTGAGCCGATTGGCCGCAGGGCCGGTGGTTGGACAATACGTCTTATTCTAATGGCTTTCCCGACGCGTTCCCGTCAGGCATACCCAACCTTCGTGTTCACGCCATACGGCGATGTCGATCCACTGTTGATAAACGCGCGCGACTTCATCGGCCTGGCGCGCCAGAATCCCCGACAGCGCAAGGCGTCCACCCGGCTTCACCTTCGACGATAGCATCGACGCCATCAGCTTGAGCGGATTGGACAGGATGTTGGCGACGACGATATCGAACTCGCCGGCCGGGCAGTTTTCGGGCAAGCCGTAGATGACTTCGGCGCGGTTACGCTCGCTGTTATGGCGAGCCGATTCGACGGCTTGCGGGTCGATGTCGATACCGTAGACGGGATTCGCGCCGCACTTCTTTGCCAGGATCGCGAGAATGCCGGAGCCGCAACCGTAGTCGAGCACCGACAGGTTCGGCTTGACCGACTGCTCGAGCCATTCCATACACAGGCGCGTGGTCGGATGACTGCCGGTGCCGAAGGCGAGACCCGGGTCGAGTTCGAGCACGAGCGCATCGGGGTCCGGTGCATCGTGCCATGACGGCACGACCCAGATGCGTTCGCCGATTGGAATCGGATCGAACTGCGACTGCGTGAGCCGCACCCAGTCCTGTTCTTCGACTTCACGCACGCCGAACGTAGGCGCGGGACTTAAACCCAGTTCGTTCGCGGCGGCGGTCAGCAGAACCGCCGGCTCGTGTTCCGGCGCCAGCAGCGCGATCACGCGCGAATGCTGCCATGCCGTGCGATCAGGTGTGAGACCGGGTTCGCCGAAGAGCGGCTGCTCGTCGGGCGTATCGGCATCCGCATCTTCCACCGACACGGACAACGCGCCGAGCTCAAGCAGCGCGTCGGACAGTTCCTCCGCGTGCTCACGTGCCAGCTCGACGATCAGTTCCCGGTAACTCATGGCTTACGCTTCTTCCGGCGCGGCCTGCTGCTTTGCGGCCAGACGGTTTTCGAGGTAGTGAATGCTGGTGCCGCCCTCGACGAACTTTGCGTCGAGCATCAGCTCGCGGTGCAGCGGGATGTTGGTCTGAATCCCTTCAACCACCATTTCCGACAGCGCGATGCGCATCCGCTTGATAGCCTGCTCGCGCGTCGCGCCATAGGCGATCAGCTTGCCGATCATCGAATCGTAGTTCGGCGGCACGAAGTAGCCGTTGTACGCGTGCGAATCGACACGGATGCCGGGGCCGCCCGGCATATGCCAGGAGGTCAGGCGTCCCGGCGACGGCGTGAACTTGAACGGATCTTCGGCGTTGATCCGGCATTCGATTGCATGGCCCTTGAACACGATGTCGCGCTGGCGGAAGGCGAGCTTTTCGCCGGCCGCGATGCGGATCTGTTCCTGGACGATATCGACACCGGTAATCAGTTCGGTCACCGGATGTTCGACCTGCACGCGCGTGTTCATTTCGATGAAGTAGAACTCGCCGTTTTCGTACAGGAACTCGAACGTGCCCGCGCCGAGATAGCCCATCTTCTTGCAGGCATCCGCGCAACGATCGCCGATCCGGTCGATCAGGCGGCGTGCAATTCCAGGCGCCGGCGCTTCTTCGATCACCTTCTGGTGACGGCGCTGCATCGAGCAATCGCGCTCACCCAACCAGATGGCGTTCTTGAACGAATCGGCGAGGATCTGGATTTCGATGTGCCGCGGGTTCTCCAGGAATTTCTCCATGTAGACCTGCGGGTTGCCGAAAGCGCGGCCGGCTTCTTCGCGCGTCATGTTGACCGCGTTGACGAGCGCCGCTTCCGTGTGGACCACGCGCATGCCGCGGCCACCGCCGCCGCCAGCTGCCTTGATGATCACCGGATAGCCGACCTGGCGGGCAATTTTCACGATCTCTTTCGGATCGTCGGGCAACGCGCCTTCAGAACCCGGCACGCAGGGCACGCCGGTTTTGATCATGGTCTGCTTGGCCGTGACCTTGTCGCCCATCATCCGGATTGTTTCCGGGCGCGGGCCGATGAAGGTGAAGCCGGACTGTTCGACGCGCTCGGCGAAGTCGGCGTTCTCGGAGAGAAAGCCGTAGCCGGGGTGGATCGCTTCGGCGTCGGTGACTTCGGCCGCGCTGATCAGCGCCGGCATGTTCAGATAGCTCAGGTTCGAAGGCGCCGGGCCGATACAGACGGCCTCGTCGGCGAGCTTCACATACTTGGCTTCTTTGTCGGCCTCGGAATAGACGACGACCGTCTTGACGCCGAGTTCACGGCAGGCGCGCTGAATTCGAAGCGCGATCTCGCCGCGATTGGCAATGAGAATTTTTTCAAACATAGCGGATTTTCGACTCATCAATGGGCGCCGCAGGGTAGCGGGAGCCTCAGAGGATCGGTCGCGCACCCCGTTCCTGCAGGTGCGCGGACGGCAAACGCAAAGCGTGCCGCGTTAGCCGACCACGAACAGCGGCTGACCGTATTCGACGGCTTGCCCGTTGTCGACGAGGATTTCCTTGACCACGCCGGACTTGTCCGACTCGATCTCGTTGAGCAGCTTCATCGCTTCGATGATGCAAATGGTCTGGCCTTCCTTGACCGTATCGCCCACCTGGACGAACGCCTCGGCACCCGGCGACGGCGCGCGATAGAACGTGCCGACCATCGGCGAGGTCACGACATGGCCTTGCTGTGCGACGGGGGCGGGCGTTGCCGGAGCAGCCGGCGCTTCAGCGGCGGGGCCTGCTGCGGCCGGCGCCGGCGCGGCGTACTGCGGTGCATAGGACGCGGACGGCTGCACGTAAACCGGCGGCGCATTCTTGACGATGCGGACCTTGCCTTCACCTTCAGTCACTTCCAGTTCCGAAATGCCGGACTCGGAGACGAGGTCGATCAGAGTCTTCAGTTTACGTAGATCCATTGGGCACATCCCCTTTCAATACATGAAGTGCCGGCGGCGTTGCCTGCCGGCTAAAAGTAGTTTGTTGGAATCAGCCGCGCGACGAGCCGGCGGCGAGCCGGTCCAGCGCGAATTCGAGCGCGTACAGATATCCCTTCCAGCCGAGGCCGCAAATGACGCCCTCGGCCTGGTCGGAGAAATACGAGTGATGCCGGAACGGTTCGCGACGATGCACGTTCGACAGATGAATCTCGACGAACGGGATGCCGACCCCCGCCAGTGCGTCCCGAACCGCCACGCTGGTGTGCGTGTACGCGGCGGGATTGATCAGAATGAAATCGGTTTTTTCGATCCGTGCGGACTGGATGCGATCGACCAGGGCGCCTTCATGATTGCTCTGGAACGACGCGAGTTCGACACCGGCGTCCGTTGCACGGTCGGCCAGCGCCTGATCGATCTGCGGCAGCGTCACGTGACCATAGACCTCCGGTTCCCGGGTACCGAGAAGATTGAGGTTAGGTCCGTGCAGTACCAGCAGTCGCGTCATGGTCGCTTCTATTTCCGTGGAGTTGGGCGCACTTTAGCGCTGATTAGAGAAACTTGTCTAGTTTCACGCGCACGACGCTTGATCTGGACGGTCCTCGGCGGATCGTCCGTGCCCGCATCTTCCGGCAATTTTATGCAATTTGCACCCAATGCGACCCGTTCCGGCCGCAATTAACCGTTAGGCGAATGTCAAATTCAGAGCGTGTCGAGGGTATGTTTCAGCTCGTCCGGCTGGATTTGCCCTAATTTTGTCGAGCGAACGTTGCCTTTTGCGTCGATCACGACGGTGAACGGCAAGCCGCCCGCATTATTACCGAAGGCCCGGGCGAGGTCCGCACCGCCAAAGCCGATCACATAGACGGGGTAGTCCACCGGCACCTTCTGCAGAAACGCTTTCACGTTTTTGTCCGAATCGACGCCAAGTCCGACGAACTCGATGCCTTTTTTCGCGTATTCGCGATGCAGTTGGGCGAGCGACGGCATCTCTTCCACGCACGGCCCGCACCACGAAGCCCAGAAGTTGACCACCACCGGGTGTCCCTTGAGCAGGCTGAGCGACTGCGGTTTGCCATCGGCATTGGTGACGGGGGCCGCCCACAACTGTGCGACGGCGTTTTGCGGAGCCGGCTGAGCGGCCTCCGCGACTTCCATCCCGCCTGCGTTGAGCGCGCTGCGGCCCGCGAATACGCCCGCGCCTGCTGCGATCAACGCTACGAACGCACTTGCCACAATCAACTTGGTCTTCATTATTGTCCGATCAATTATTGGGGGAGGTGATGCCGTCTTTATCGAGCAATGCCTGCACGGCCTGCACGCTCGCGCGGGCGTGGCGGCCGCGCGCATCGGCACGCACCGCGCCGCGCAAGTCGTCAGTGCCGTAAAGCGCCACGTGGATGCCGACCGGCTCGTCGCCAGGCGTTGCCCGCTCGGGGCGCCACAGGAAACTCAGCGTTTCGACGTAGCCGCGGCCCGCGAAATGGCGCGTCTCCGACACGTCGTATTGCACGTTGGCATTGAGGAAATAGATCGCGACGTCTTTCGGGTTGTCGCAGAACGCCTGCAGATAGACATCCGAATGCTCGCCCGCGGTGCCGTTGAGCACCGCGCCGGTCAGATAGGGATTAAATGGGGCGAGCCGCTGCATCCAGTCCAGCGCGACGCCGCGCAAGCGGCGCAGCACCACTGGCTGGCTGTCGCCCTGAAAAAGCGACTGGTATTCGCGGATTTCTTCCTCGATCTGGTCGTTATCTGGCAGCCATTCACCAGCGACACGTGTCTCCCCGACGACTTGCCGCGCAGCTTTGCGCTTGGCCGTCGAGTAGTCCAGACCGTCCTCGGCGATCATCCGCGCAGCGGCGATGGCGATTTCCTCGCGCACCCGCTGCGGATCGAAATGTGATTTGCGAACCATCTCACAATCATACTAGAGATTGAAGTGCGGCCTTTTCGCGCCGGGCGGTCTGTTCCGCGCCGGGGTGACCGGCGTGAAGTCCGCCCGGCGGCCCTGAACGGCTGGGCACGTCCGCGCGGCGTAGGGCATTCGGAGGGCGTCGGTTACAATAGCGTCCTTTGCAGACGGACCTTTTCGGCCCCTCCTGCGCACCTCCTCCCACGCAAATACGCCCGCGCGGCACGACAGGCTTATGCACATCCACATCCTCGGCATCTGCGGTACGTTCATGGGCGGTCTCGCGGTACTCGCGCGTGGCGCCGGGCATACGGTGACCGGCTGCGACGCCGGTGTCTACCCGCCCATGAGCACGCAGCTCGAGGCCCAGGGGATTCGTCTTATAGAGGGTTACGGCGCGGAGCAGGTCGATCTGAACCCCGATCTGTTCGTGATCGGCAACGTGGTTTCACGCGGCAATCCGCTGATGGAAGCGATTCTCGATCGCGGCCTGCCGTATGTGTCCGGCCCGCAGTGGCTCGGCGAGCACGTGCTGAACGGCAAGTGGGTGCTGGCTGTAGCTGGCACGCACGGCAAGACCACCACGAGTTCGATGCTCACCTGGCTGCTCGAGGATGCGGGGCTGAATCCGGGGTTTCTCATCGGCGGTGTGCCGCTGAACTTCGGCATCTCGGCGCGGCTGACCGATTCGAGCTTCTTCGTGATCGAGGCCGACGAGTACGACACGGCCTTCTTCGACAAGCGTTCGAAGTTCGTCCACTACCGGCCGCGCACGGCGGTTCTGAATAACCTCGAGTTCGATCACGCCGACATTTTCCCCGATCTCGCCGCTATCGAGACGCAGTTCCATCATCTGGTGCGTACCGTGCCGGGCATTGGGCGGATTGTCACCAACGGTCGCGAGGACGCGCTTGAACGCGTGCTTTCGCGCGGCTGCTGGAGCGAAGTGGAGCGCTTTGGCGTGCAGGGCGGTTGGGAAGCGCTGCCGGCTGAAGACGGCGTGCCCGTCGACGAGCGCTTCGCGGTGTATCACAACGGTGCGCGTGTCGGGGTGGTCGACTGGCAGGTGCAAGGCGAACATAACCGCATGAATGCGATCGCGGCGATCGCCGCGGCGCGCAGCGTCGGCGTGCCGCCCGCGCAGGCCGCGCAGTCGCTGGCGAGCTTCCGTAATGTGAAGCGCCGGATGGAAGTGCGCGGCAGCGTCGACGGCGTGACGGTCTACGACGACTTTGCGCATCATCCCACCGCCATCGAAACGACCGTCGCCGGTCTGCGGACACGCGTCGGCCGCGAACGCACGCGCATCCTCGCCGTGCTGGAACCGCGTTCGAACACGATGAAGCTCGGTGTGATGAAGGCGCAATTGCCGGCGAGTCTCGCGGATGCGGATCTGGTGTTCGGTTATGGCGCGCCTACCGGACGCGACGCGCTGGGCTGGAATCTCGGCGAGGCGCTGGCGCCGCTCGGCGACAAGGCGCAGGCCTTCGACAACCTCGATGCGCTCGTCAAAGCGGTTGTGGCAGCCGCCCGGCCTGGTGATCAGGTGCTGGTGATGAGTAATGGTGGCTTCGGTGGTGTCCATCAGAAGCTGCTCGATGCGCTGTCGGCGCGGCTGGTTCAGGCGCGGCCGGCTGAGGCGCGGCCCGATTCAACCGGACGGGGCGAGGCGTGATCCTCTATCTGCACGGCTTCCGCTCGTCGCCGAATTCGTTCAAGGCACGCGTGATGGCGACGCGTCTGGCCGAACTCGGCCGCTCGGCGGAATGGTGCTGCCCGATGTTGCCGGTGTCGCCGCTCGAAACCATCGCGCTGGCTGAATCGCTGGCCGCCAGGGCAGCAACGCCGGTGACCGTGATCGGCAGTTCGCTCGGCGGTTATTTCGCCACGCATCTGGCCGAAAAACACGGCTGGCCAGCGGTCCTGCTGAATCCGGCGGTCGTGCCGCAGCGCGATCTTAGCCAGTATCTCGGCGAGCAGCCGCTGTGGCATGGTGGCGGCAGCATCGTCGTCGAACCGCATCATCTGGACGAACTGCGGGCACTGGGTGTCACCGCCATCACGCGGCCCGAACGCTATTATTTGATTGCAGCGACCGGTGACGAAGTACTCGATTACCGTGAGATGCTCGCCCACTATCCGGGCGCACGCACGACGCTGATCGAAGGCAGCGACCACGCAATCAGTGAATTCGAGCAGTACGTCGACGACGTGCTGGCCTTTTGCGACGCAGAGGATCTGGAACCGCCGGCGCCACGCGCGGCGGCCTGATCCGGTAATGCATTGATTCATGCCGCCGGCGCCCAACACGAGCGCGGCGGATCTACCACCACGAACACGTTGCCGACGCGCAGGCCGGATTCAACCGCCAGGCGCTGCGGCAGATGCAAGTCAGAACGAGAGTATTGAGTGAACGTTTTCTTCGAGGAATCGGGCAGTTTCAAGGCGGGCAGCGTGCTGTCGCGCCAGGGCGATGCATTCCAGGTGGAGTTGCCGGGCGGACGGCGCACGAAGGTACGGTCAAAAGACGTGCTGATCGAATTCGAGAAGCCGAGCGCCGGCGATCTGATCCAGCAGGCCGACGCTGCTGCGCAGGAGATCGATCTGGATTTCCTGTGGGAGTGCGCCCCCGAGGATGAATTCCCGTTTGCGACGCTGGGCGCCGATTACTTCGGCGCGTCGTTCGGTCCGGTGGAGCGGGCGGCGCTGGTGTTGCGGATGCACAGCGCACCGGTGTACTTCCGCCGCAAGGGCCGCGGCCAGTATCAACGCGCGCCGGAAGAGCAGCTCAAGCTGGCGCTGGCCGCGCTCGAACGCAAACGTCAGCAGGGGTTGGTGCAGGCCGGGTATGAAGAGGAGCTGAAGGCCGGCCGTCTGCCCGAAGTCTTCGTCGGCAAGGCGCTTGGCCTGTTGACCAAGCCTGACAAGAACACCATCGAATACAAGGCGCTCGAAGCTGCCGCGGCGGCGCGCGGCATTTCGCAGGCGCGACTGATGCTCGAATGTGGCGGCATTCCCTCGGCGCGCGCATTGCATGAAGCACGCTTCCTGTCGGAATTCTTCCCGCACGGTACGGGTTTTGCGCCCGTAACGGTCGGCGCTGTGCCGGAGGACTTGCCGACAGCGGACGTACAGGCGTTCTCGATCGATGACGTCACCACCACCGAAATCGACGATGCGTTCTCGGTCGAGCATCTCGCGGATGGCCGCGTGCGCATTGGCGTACACATCGCGGCGCCGGCGCTGGGCATCCAGCGTGGCGACGAGGTGGATGGCATTGCCCGCACGCGTCTGTCGACGGTATATATGCCGGGTGACAAGATCACGATGCTGCCGGACAGCGTGGTGGAGGCGTTCACGCTGGCTGAGGGCGGCCTGCGGCCGGCGCTCTCGCTGTATGTGATTGTCAATCGCGAGACGCAGGAAATTGTGGCAAGCGAGACGCGCGCCGAGCGCGTCTTCGTGAAGAACAATCTGCGCCACAACACGCTGGACGAACTGGTCACCGAAGAGGCGCTTGCCGCCGGTAGCGGCGAATATCCGCATAAGGAAGACATTGCGGTGCTGTGGCCGTTCGCGCTGGCGTTGTTCGAGAAGCGCCAGCAGGCGCGCGCGGGCTATGGTTTGCGTCGCGAAGTGCAGCGCAATACCGACTTCAATTTCTACGTGGACGGCGAGCACATCACGATCACGCCGCGCCGCCGCGGTTCACCGCTCGACACGATCGTCGCCGAGCTGGCGATTCTGGCCAATTCGTCATGGGGCGCATTCCTGCATGACCACGGCGTGCCGGGGATTTACCGCACGCAGCGGGCGTTCGGCGCGCCGACGGGTCCGAAGCGCACGCGTATGCAGACCACCGCCGCGCCGCACGAAGGCCTTGGGGTGACGCAGTATGCGTGGAGCACGTCGCCGCTGCGCCGTTATGTGGACCTGGTCAATCAATGGCAGTTGCTCGCCTGCGTGCAACATGGCGTGACCGCCAAGCTGGCCGCACCGTTCAAGCCGAAGGACGCCGATCTGTTTGCTGTCGTGCAAGGTTTCGACGACACGTATTCGGCCTATGCCGATCACCAGCGCCGCATGGAGTACTTCTGGTGCTTGCGCTGGTTGAAGCAGGAGAACAGGAAGCAGGTGGTGGCATCGGTGGTGAAGGACGACCTCGTGCGGCTTGAAGAGATTCCGTTGCTGTTGCATGTGCCGGCGCTCGGGGTGCATGCGCGCGGTACACGCCTGTTGATGGAAGTGATGTCGATCGACGAGCTGACGGTCGAAGCGTCCGTGCGAATGCTGCACGTGCTCGACGCGCCGACGGTCACGAGCGGTACGGAAGCGGAAGAGGCTGACGAGGGCGAAGAAGAGGTCATCGACGCCGCGGATGACTCTGCGGAAAGCGAAGCGGAAGCTGCGGCGGAAGCGTCGGGAGAAGCTGAAGGCGAGGCCGACGCAGATTCCGCGGAAAACAGCGGCGCAGGCACTGACAACGGTGAGGCGGCGCCCGCCGATCAGCACGTGGCGGAGCCTGGGCAATGAGTCAAACGGCTAACGCGGCTAACTTCGGCGGCGGAGCCGCTGCTGCTGCTCAGGCGAGCTCAAGTGCGTCTGGGCAACTAACGGCATCCGGTGTGCGCGACCGCTACGCAGTAATCGGCAATCCGGTTAGCCACAGCAAGTCGCCGTTCATTCATGCACGCTTCGCCGAGCAGACTGGCGAACCGATCGAATACACCCATTTGCTGGCGCCGATCGATGCGTTTGTGCCGCACGTACGCGCTTTCATGGAAGCCGGCGGATGCGGGCTCAACGTCACGGTGCCGTTCAAGCTGGACGCCCACGCGTTGTCGACGACGCTGTCGCCTCGCGCCGCGGCAGCCGGTGCGGTGAATACCTTGCGCTTCGATGCTGCCGGTATCCACGGCGACAATACCGACGGCTTTGGGCTTGTGCGCGACATCGAAGTGAATCTGGCTACGCCACTCAAGGGTGCTCGCATCCTGCTGCTGGGCGCAGGCGGCGCGGCGCGCGGCGTGGTGCTGCCGATGCTGGAGCGCGCACCGCACACGTTGACCATTGTCAACCGCACCGCCGGGAAGGCCAGTGCGCTGGTCGACCAGTTCAGCGCGGCGGCGCAGGCGGCCGGTTGCCGTTTGAGCGGCGGCAGCGCAACAGCGATCGAGCCAGGCGCTTACGACGTCATCATCAATGCAACCGCCGGCAGTCTGGATGCCGCGTTGCCCGAGTTCGACGACGGCGCATTCGGCAGCGGCACGCTTGCCTACGACATGATGTACGGCGCGCAGCCGACCGTGTTCATGCAGCATGCGCAAACGCTGGGCGCGCGAGCGGCGGACGGCTTGGGCATGCTGGTCGAGCAGGCCGCCGAGTCGTTTTATATCTGGCGTGGCGTGCGTCCTGACGGCGCGCCGGTGCTGGTGCAATTGCGTCAGATGTTGTCTGCACCGGGCGCAGCGTGACGATGATGGCGCGAACGAGGGGATCAGGCAGGCCGGGACCGACCCGCTGGACTCTTTACGTTGGCGCGGTGGTCGCGATTGCCTGGATAGCGACGCAACTGTTCTACTTCGTGCAGATTGGCGTCTGGAACTACGTCAATCCGCAGTCGACGGCATTCATGCGCTCGGACGCGTGGACGCTCTCGCAGGACCGCCCCGACCTGTCGATCCAGCATACATGGGTGCCATACGATCAGATCTCGCGCAATCTCAAGCGCGCGATCATTGCGTCTGAGGACGCGAACTTCGTGAACAACAACGGCTACGAGACCGACGCGATTCTGCAGGCGTGGGAAAAGAACAAGGCGCGCGGCAAGATCGTGGCGGGCGGTTCTACGATTTCGCAACAACTGGCGCGCAATCTGTTTCTATCGCGGCAGAAGAGTTATATCCGTAAGGGGCAGGAGTTGATCATCACGTGGATGCTCGAGACTTTGATGGACAAGGAGCGGATCTACGAGATTTACCTCAACTCGGTCGAGTGGGGGAATGGGGTTTATGGGGCTCAGGCTGCCGCGAACTATTACTATAAGACTTCGGCGGCTAAGCTCACCGCGTGGCAGTCGGCGCGGCTGGCGGTGATGTTGCCGAGGCCTAAGTATTTTGATGAGCATCGGAGTTCGCCGTATCTCGCGCAGAGGGCGGGGGTGATCGCTCATCGGATGGGGGCGGCTGAATTGCCGGAATGAAGGTGGGGGCCTGCGGCGGCTTGGGTTGGGTGGTTTCCTGGCGGCGCTGGCCTTTCCTTGCGTTCTTAGTGGTTTATTAGCGTTGCCCCTGTGCGGGGCGGCACCTACTTTTCTTTGCCGCCGCAAAGAAAAGTAGGCAAAAGAAAGCGGGCTCACACCGCCAGCCTGTAGGTGTGCACCACTGGCATAAAGCCGGAGTGGTCCGCGCACGCACTGCGCTCTCGCACCACACCCGTCAGTGACACAGCGCTCATCCGTTCCAGCGTTGCGCTTCGCACCCCGCCGTCGGGCATAACCCTCCTTCTGCAAACTCTGCAGGAATTCTAACTTTACTGAGCGTCTGCCCATTCGGTGGACTGCCGAGCTCCGCTTTTGCGATCGCGCAATTGAACGTACGGCCAGCCGAGTTCGCTCGGCATGTCCTGCGCGCCACCCTCACCGTCTCCCCTTGCAGACCGATCCGCCGCGCACGTAGTGCGCTGGCGGGATGGATGAGTCCTTTGTCACGAGGGGTGAGTGTGCGAGGGACGATTTCGTGCGCGGACCGCTCCGCCGTGAAGCGAGAGGTGGACACCTACAGGCTGGCGGTGTGAGCCCGCTTTCTTTTGCCTACTTTTCTTTGCGGCGGCAAAGAAAAGTAGGTGCCGCCCCGCACAGGGGCAACGCAAGCAAACCGATAAGAAAGCAAGGAAAGGCCAACACCACAAGAACAACAAACCAAACCAAGGCGCCGCAGGCAAACCCCCTAAACCCCGCGCCCAGCGGCCAAATCCCATTATATGAATACAACACTCACATATTGGAGATTTGAATAAAACCGCCCTACAATCCGAAGCACCAAGCCTGCAGGGCACGGCTAAGAAGCCCACGCGCCGAGCGCGAATTAGAGCCGCCTGCAAGGCAAAAAGAGTCCAGAACCTCCGCGCACCCAGCAAGCGCGGCCGGCTGGACCATACGATCGGAGACAACAGCCATGCCCCTCACCGTCAGGCAGCAATCGCGCGCATATAGCGCGCCGTCCCGTTTCTCTGGCCGCCACGCCGGTCCCGCGCGCTAACACCCCAACCAGTCGCCCAATCGCCATGAACAAAGCGATGTCCACCCACGCCGCAGCCGACCACGACCACGACGCCGACTCCGAAGCCCTGCCGCAATCGCGCCCCCGCACGCCCAACGGTGCGCCCGGCTCACATGCCCCCGCCGACGGAATCGCGCTGCCCAGCACGCTGCTCGACATCACGCCGCAGCAAGCCGGCACGCAGACCTTGTTGCGCGGTCTCGCGATTCTCGAAGCTGCCGCCGCGGGTGTACGCGATCTGCGTACCTTCGGCGCCGCGCTCGGCACGACCCGCAGCACGACGCACCGGCTCGTCAGCAGCCTCGTCCAGGCGCGCTATCTGCGTCAGGTGCAAGGCGGCTATCTGCTCGGCCCGAAGCTGATCGAACTCGGCACCATCGCGCTCGAACAGATGCCGCTCACCACCGTGGCCCGGCAACATCTCGAATCGCTCGCCGAACAGACGCTCGATACGATCCACCTCGGCGTGCGCGATGGCGACGACGTGCTCTACATCGACAAGATCCCCGGCACGCGTGGTCTGGAAATGCGCTCGCGCGTGGGGCACCGCATGCCGCTGGCCTCCACTGGCATCGGCAAGGCGATGATGCTCGATCTCACGCCCGATTCCTGGCAGTCGCTATTCGACGCCTCGCGTCGTGCGCTCGCTGGCGTCAGCTTCAAACCCGATAACCGCCCCGACATGCCGACCTTCATGCAACGCATGACGAACTACTCGGCCGGTGGCTATACGTTCGACCTCGAGGAGAACGAGGCGTCGATTCGGTGCGTCGCCGCGCCCGTGCGCGATGCGTCGGGTTCGATCGTCGCGGCGCTGTCGGTGGCGAGCACGATTCCCTATATGTCGCTCGAACGGATGGACGAACTGATTCCAGTCGTGCAGCGCGAAGCACGCGCCATCTCGGAAGAACTCGGCTGGCGTGTGCCGCAGCCGGCGACGCGCAGGATCAAACGATGACGCAAGCGGGTTCCCCCATGCCGGCCGCTCAACTCGCAGGCGCTGTAGAGGCCGCCAGCGTGACGGACGCCGCGCTCGACGCGAGTGGCGCAGCAACCGCGCAAACGCAGGCCGTCAGCCTCGATCAGGCCGCGTTGGTCGCGCTCGACTGGGGCACGACATCGTTGCGCGCCTATCTGTTCGACGCCGCCGGTAACGTGCTGGACACACGCGAGTCGACCGCGGGCATCATGAATCTGCCGCGTCCGGCGGCGGATGGCGGCTTCGATGCGGCCTTCGAGTCCGCTTGCGGCGCCTGGCTGGAGCGTGCACCCAATGTCCCGGTGATCGCAGCCGGTATGGTCGGCAGTGCGCAAGGCTGGCTCGAAGCACCCTATGTGGATGCGCCGGCGAGCGCCGATGCGCTGGTCGATGGCATCGTCCGTGTGCAAACGGCACGGGGAGTGACGCTGCATATCGTGCCAGGCGTGCTTGAGCGCGGCGAACTGCCGAACGTCATGCGTGGCGAAGAAACGCAAATTTTCGGCGCGCTCGGCGATAGCCCCGCAGCCGCAACCGATGGACAGCACGAACTGATCGGCCTGCCCGGCACGCACGCGAAATGGGTGGTGGTGCGTGGCAGCCGCATCGAGCGCTTTCATACCTTCATGACCGGCGAAGTCTTCGCAGCGCTGCGGGAGCATACGATTCTCGGCCGCACCATGGTGACGCCCGATCGTATGGACACCGAGGCATTTCTGCGCGGCGTGAACAACGCACGCCTGAAAGGGCAGGCTGGGGTGCTCGCCACGATATTCAGCACGCGCACGCTCGGCCTGACCGGGCAGCTTGCGGGCCAGCAGCAGCCCGACTATCTGTCAGGTCTGCTGATCGGCCATGAGCTTGCCGGCCTCGACGCGGTCCTCGTGCAACATCAAAGCAAGCTCGACGGGCACGCGCTGCGCCTGATCGGCAATGAGGCGCTGTGCGGGCGTTATCAGCTCGCGCTGACCCAATTCGGTTGTACCGAGGCGGAACTGGCCCGGCAAGCGACCGAACGCGGTCTGTGGCGCATCGCGACGCAGGCCGGGCTTGTCGCGCCGGCGTCCGGTGCTGCACAGGCCGCACGTGCGGCCGGCGGTTAGCCAGAAGGTTAAGCGGCCGCGCACGACATAGACAAGGAATCGACATGCAACCTCATATCAACCTACCCGCTCCGTATCTGCCGCATGCCGGTCTGATGGCGGCATTCGAAGCGTGTCCGCTTATCGCCATCCTGCGCGGCGTCACGCCGGCGGACGCCGCCGAGCACGCTCAGGCGCTGTATGAGGCGGGGTTTCGGATCGTCGAAGTGCCGCTGAATTCACCGCAGCCGTTCGACAGCATTGCCGCGATCCGTAAGGCATTGCCGGCCGATGCGATCGTCGGCGCGGGCACCGTCCTGCATGCGAGCTTCGTCCACGATGTGCTGTTGGCCGGTGGCGAACTGATCGTGATGCCGCATAGCGACGCCGAGGTGGTGGCGGCAGCGAAGGCGCGTGGCCTTGCCTGTGCCCCGGGCGTCGCTACGCCGAACGAAGCGTTCCTCGCGCTGAAGAACGGAGCAGACGTGCTGAAGATGTTCCCGGCTGAACAGCTGGGCTGCCAGGTCGTGAAAGCCTGGCGCGCGGTGATCGCCGCC
Organism: Paraburkholderia sp. GAS82; assembly: GCF_050436285.1. NCBI lineage: Bacteria > Pseudomonadati > Pseudomonadota > Betaproteobacteria > Burkholderiales > Burkholderiaceae > Paraburkholderia > Paraburkholderia sp. GAS82. Next base: position 77,172 of record NZ_JBNDLX010000017.1, on the reverse strand, counting down.
GAGGTGCCGCTGGTGCCAGTCGGCGGCATTACGCCGGACAACATGGGGCCGTTCCTGACCGCAGGCGCGAATGGTTTCGGGCTCGGTTCTGCGCTTTACAAGCCGGGCCAGAATGTGGCGGCGACGGCGTCGCATGCGCGGGCCTATATCAACGGCTTGCGAATCGCACGGGCGAGTGCAAAGAAATGAACCGGCTCGCCAACAAGGTCGCGTTGATTACCGGTGCCGGTCGCGGCATCGGCGCAGCCATCGCGCTGGCGTTTGCGCGCGAAGGTGCGGCGGTCGTGCTGGCGGAACTGGATGTTGAAACCGCGCAGCGCACCGCGCGCGACATCGAGGCGGCGTGCAAGGCAAGTGGCGCCGGCAGTGCGAATGGCACGAGTGCAGCGCGTGGCCCTGCAGCAAGCGGCGCCAGAGTACTCGCGGTGCAGACCGACGTGACGCAATCCGCCTCTGTGCAGCACGCCGTGCACGAAGCGGAAAGCACCTTCGGCGCGGTCGATGTGCTGGTCAACAACGCCGGCATCAACGTGTTCTGCGACCCGCTGACGATGACCGACGACGACTGGCGCCGCTGCTTCGCGGTGGATCTCGACGGCGTCTGGAACGGTTGTCGCGCGGTGTTGCCGGGAATGGTGGAACGTGGTGCGGGCAGCATCGTGAACATCGCTTCGACACATGCCTTCAAGATCATCCCGGGCTGCTTCCCGTACCCGGTTGCGAAGCACGGTGTGATTGGATTGACCCGGGCCCTCGGTATCGAATACGCGCCGCGCAATGTGCGCGTCAACGCAATCGCACCGGGCTACATTGAAACGCAGTTGACGCATGACTGGTGGAACGGTCAGCCGGACCCGGCGGCCGCGCAGCAGGCGACGCTCGATCTGCAGCCGATGAAGCGAATTGGCCGCCCGGAAGAAGTCGCGATGACGGCGGTGTTTCTCGCCTCGGACGAGGCACCGTTCATCAACGCGAGCTGTATCACGGTAGATGGCGGGCGCTCAGCGCTGTATCACGACTGAGCCACCGTCTGGAGAAAACCCAGGCGGCACGCCGTGGAAAGTGTGCCGCTGTGAAGCACAACGAAGCAAAGCGCCACAGAGCGCGACGATCAGTTTCAGCCGGTTGACGCGCTGGCCGCGTGTGTCAAGGACCGGATAAGAAGACGCGGCCGATACCTTCTCGTTATCTACTAATTAGTCAGGAGACTGCAACATGAAACGTAGAATTTTCCTCACGCTGGCAGCTGCAGCAGCAGGGGTGCTGTTCAATGCACCGGTCGTCCAGGCCGCCGATCAGGTCAAGATCGGTTTTCTGGTGAAGCAGCCGGAAGAACCGTGGTTCCAGGACGAATGGAAGTTCGCCGAGATCGCTGCCAAGGAAAAGGGTTTCACGCTGGTGAAAATCGGTGCTCCTTCCGGCGAGAAGGTCATGAGCGCGATCGACAACCTGGCTGCACAGAAGGCGCAGGGTTTCATTATCTGCACGCCGGACGTCAAGCTTGGACCGGGGATCGTCGCCAAGGCGAAGGCTGACGGACTGAAGATGATGACGGTTGACGACCGCCTCGTCGACGGTGCCGGCAAGCCGATCGCATCGGTGCCGCATATGGGCATTTCGGCCTACAACATCGGCAAGCAGGTCGGCGACGGTCTGGCTGCGGAAATCAAGAAGCGTGGCTGGGACATGAAGGACGTGGGCGCGATCGACGTGACCTACAACCAGCTGCCGACCGCAGTCGACCGCACCGGCGGTGCAACCGACGCGCTCGTGGCCGCCGGCTTCCCGAAGGCTAACGTGATCGAAGCGCCGCAAGCGAAGACCGATACGGAAAACGCTTTCAACGCCGCCAACATCGCGCTCACCAAGAACCCGCAATTCAAGCACTGGATCGCCTACGGCCTGAACGACGAAGCCGTGCTCGGCGCTGTGCGTGCAGCGGAAGGCCGTGGCTTCAAGGCCGACAACATGATCGGCATCGGTATCGGTGGTTCGGACTCGGCTCTGAACGAGTTCAAGAAGCCGACGCCGACGGGCTTCTACGGCACCGTCATCATCAGCCCGAAGCGCCATGGCGAAGAAACCTCGACGCTGATGTACGACTGGATCACGCAAGGCAAGGAACCGCCGGCACTCACGCTGACGACCGGCATGCTGGCCACGCGTGACAACGTCGCGGACGTGCGTGAAAAGATGGGTCTGGCATCGAAGTAAGCAGTCTTTAATAGACGTGCAGCGGCTGGGCGCCGGACAGCAATGATCCGGCGCCTGGTCGTCCCGGCAGCACATGCAAGGCGCGGATCAATTGCCGTGCTCGCAGGCGCAACAGCAGTAGAGACAAACCGATGTGCCGGCGACGCGGGAGAAACGCGCCGGACCGCTCGGTTCACAGGATGCAACAGGAGGCGAAGTGTCAGCGACGCTGCGTTTTGACAATATTGGTAAGGTCTTCCCAGGCGTGCGTGCGCTCGACGGCGTGTCCTTCGACGTGAACGTCGGCCAGGTGCACGGCCTGATGGGCGAGAACGGCGCGGGGAAATCGACCTTGCTGAAGATTCTCGGTGGTGAATATCAGCCGAATTCCGGCCGCCTGTTGATCGACGGCAACGAGGTGCGCTTCGGTAGCGCGGCCGCGTCGATTGCGTCCGGAATCGCGGTGATTCACCAGGAACTGCAATACGTGCCCGACCTCACGGTCGCGGAAAACCTGCTGCTTGGCCAGTTGCCGAACTCGCTCGGCTGGGTCAACAAGCGCGAAGCCAAACGCTTCGTGCGCGAGCGGCTCGAAGCGATGGGCGTGGCGCTCGATCCGAACGCGAAGCTGCGCAGGCTCTCGATCGCACAGCGTCAGATGGTGGAAATCTGCAAGGCGCTGCTGCGCAATGCGCGTGTGATCGCGCTGGACGAGCCGACCAGCTCGCTGTCGCACAGCGAGACCGAGGTGCTGTTCAAACTGGTGCGCGACCTTCGCGCCGACAACCGGGCGATGATCTATATCTCGCACCGGATGGATGAGATTTATGAGTTGTGCGACGCCTGCACGATTTTCCGCGACGGCCGCAAGGTGGCCTCGCATCCGACGCTGGAAGGCGTGAAGCGCGACACGATCGTGGCCGAAATGGTCGGCCGCGAGATTTCGGACATCTATAGCTACAAGCCGCGCGAGCTCGGCGAAGTACGCTTTGCCGCCAAGGGGATCGAAGGGCACGCGCTCAAGGAGCCGGCCAACTTCGAAGTGCGGCGCGGTGAAATCGTCGGCTTTTTTGGTCTGGTGGGCGCGGGCCGTAGCGAATTGATGCACCTCGTGTACGGCGCCGACAGCAAGAAGAACGGCGAGATCGTGCTTGACGGCAAGCCGATCAAGGTGCGCAGCGCCGGCGAAGCGATTCGCCACGGCATCGTGCTGTGTCCGGAAGACCGCAAGGAAGAGGGCATCGTCGCGATGGCGACCGTGTCCGAGAACATCAACATCAGCTGTCGCCGCCACTATCTGCGTGCGGGTTTCTTCCTGAACCGCAAGAAAGAAGCGCAAACAGCGGACAGTTTTATCAAGCTGCTGAAGATCAAGACGCCGAGCCGTCGCCAGAAGATCCGTTTTCTCTCCGGCGGCAATCAGCAGAAAGCGATTCTGTCGCGCTGGCTCGCGGAGCCGGATCTGAAAGTGGTGATTCTCGACGAACCGACACGCGGCATTGACGTCGGCGCGAAGCATGAGATCTATAACGTGATTTATCAGCTTGCGGAACGGGGTTGCGCGATCGTGATGATTTCGTCGGAGCTGCCGGAAGTGCTCGGCGTGTCCGACCGGATCGTGGTGATGCGGCAGGGGCGCATCTCCGGCGAATTGCTGCGCAGCAAGGCGAACGAGCAGGCAGTGCTGAGTCTCGCATTGCCGCAAAGTTCGACCGCACCGCAAGCCGCCGCGCCCGAAGCGGCCTGATATCGACCACCGACCGGACGCAAGTCCCCAATAACCCGTCAGCCCGTGACGAAAACGGGAGGAGTAAATCAAATGCAAGCCAGAGAAAACCTCGCGCAACAGGCCGCCAAGAGTGCCGCCGAAGCGCTGATTCCGCAGAGCAACGACAAGCAGAAATGGTGGCAGCAGGTCACCGACTACAGCCTGATCGTGATCTTCGCGATCATGTTCATTACGATGTCGCTGACCGTCGATCACTTCTTCTCGATCGAAAACATGCTCGGGCTCGCGCTGTCGATCTCGCAGATCGGCATGGTGGCGTGCACGATGATGTTCTGTCTCGCTTCACGTGACTTCGATTTGTCCGTGGGTTCCACCGTGGCGTTTGCCGGCGTGCTGTGCGCAATGGTGCTCAACGCGACGGGTAACACGTTTATCGCCATCATTGCAGCGGTCGTGGCGGGTGGCGTGATCGGCTTCATCAACGGCGCTGTGATTGCGTACCTGCGCATCAATGCGCTGATCACCACGCTCGCGACGATGGAAATCGTCCGTGGCCTCGGCTTTATCGTGTCGCATGGTCAGGCGGTGGGCGTGTCGTCTGATACGTTTATCGCGCTGGGCGGCCTGTCGATGTTCGGCGTCTCGCTGCCGATCTGGGTCACGCTGTTGTGCTTCGTTGTGTTCGGCGTGATGCTTAACCAGACCGTGTATGGCCGCAACACGCTGGCAATCGGCGGCAATCCGGAAGCCTCGCGTCTCGCTGGTATCAACGTCGAGCGCACCCGTGTGTACATCTTCCTGGTGCAAGGCGCGGTGACCGCGCTGGCCGGTGTGATCCTCGCCTCGCGTATCACCTCGGGTCAGCCGAACGCTGCCGAAGGCTTCGAGCTGAACGTGATCTCCGCGTGCGTGCTGGGCGGCGTCTCGCTGCTGGGCGGCCGTGCGACGATTTCGGGCGTGGTGATCGGCGTGCTGATCATGGGCACGGTCGAAAACGTGATGAACCTTTTGAATATCGACGCGTTCTACCAGTACCTGGTGCGCGGTGCGATCCTGCTCGCTGCCGTGCTGCTCGACCAGCTGAAGAACCGCGGCTCGCGCGATTGACGCGCGGCGTCTGACTAACTGCCTTCTGAGGAAACGAACGATGTCGTCACCTGCCAATGCCAACGCCCGCCAGGCGGACAACGTGTACGCGCGTTATCCGAGTCTTGTAGACCGCACCGTGTTGATCACGGGCGGCGCGACCGGGATTGGCGCGTCGTTCGTCGAGCATTTTGCGGCACAGGGTTCGCGGGTTGCCTTCTTCGATATCGACGCGAGCGCCGGCGAGGCGCTTGCGGACGAACTCGGCGATTCGCGTCACAAGCCGCTGTTTCTGTCCTGCGATCTGACCGACCTCGACGCACTGCGCAAGGCCGTTGCCGATGTCAAAGCGGCACTCGGCCCGGTCGAGGTGCTCGTCAACAATGCTGCGAACGACAAGCGTCACAAGATCGAAGAGGTGACGCCGGCGTTTTTCGATGCGGCTATTGCCGTGAACATCCGCCACCAGTTCTTTGTGGCGCAGGCCGTGATGGACGACATGAAAGTGGCCGGACGCGGTTCGATCATCAATCTCGGCTCGATTAGCTGGATGTTGAAGCAGGGTGGTTTTCCGGTCTACACGATGTCGAAATCGGCCGTGCAGGGCCTCACGCGCGGTCTGGCGCGCGATCTCGGCCACTTCAATATCCGCGTGAATACACTGGTGCCGGGCTGGGTCATGACCGAGAAGCAAAAGCGCCTGTGGCTCGACGATGCGGGGCGCCGTGCGATCAAGGATGGCCAGTGCATCGATGCCGAGTTGATGCCCGCTGATCTGGCACGTATGGCGCTGTTCCTTGCCGCCGACGACAGCAGCATGATCACCGCGCAGGACCTCGTCGTGGATGGAGGCTGGGCGTGAGCGCAGCCGTGTCTGTCACGCGTGCGGCGCTGCTGGTCGACGCCAAATGCACGCTCGGCGAGGGCGCGACGTGGTGCTCGCGCAGCGGCCGTTTCTACTGGACCGATATCGAAGGCGCGAAGCTCTGGCGCTATGACCCGCGCGACGGCCGCAGCACGTTCTGGCGCATGCCGGAACGGCTCGCGACATTTGCGCTCTGCGCCAATCCGCACTACCTTTTACTCGGACTCGCCTCGCATCTCGCGTTCTTCGACCTTGCAACTGGCGAGACAGAGCGTATTGTCGATGTCGAGCCGGGTTTGAATACACGCGTCAACGACGGCCGCTGCGACCGTCAGGGGCGTTTCGTCTTCGGTACGAAGGATGAGGGTTCGCCCTTACGCGCAGTGGGTGGGTTCTACCGTTTGAAGCACGATCTGTCGCTCGAGCGCCTGCCGCTGCCGGCGCCCGCGATTTCGAACAGCATTGCGTTCAGTCCGGATGGCGCGACGATGTATTACTGCGATTCGCCGACCCGCGAGATTCGCGCGTGCGATTACGGCGCGGACGGCAGTATCGCGAACGACCGGGTGTTCACGACGCTCGCGGACGCCACCGGCGAGCCCGACGGTTCGACCGTCGATCGCGACGGCGGCCTGTGGAATGCGCAGTGGGGCGGCGCTCGCGTGGTGCGCTACGGCGCCGATGGTGTCGAAACCGCGCGCGTCACGGTGCCGACCGTGCAACCGAGTTGTGTGGCGCTGGGCGGCACACAGCTTGGCACGCTGTACATCACGAGCGCGCGTACCGATCTGGATGCGGCGGCGCTTGCCGGCGATTCCCGCGCGGGCGGCGTGTTCGTGGCCGTGCCGGGACAGCGAGGCTTGCCCGAAGCGGTATTTCAGGGCGCACCGCTGCGGTGCAGGACGCAGGACGAGTGAGTTGAGCAAGGAAGGACTCAAAGAGGCAGCCGGCCAAGGCGCCCACCAATAAAACATCCGTCAGCGATGACGGCAACGTCTCACGCCTCTCGATTGGAGCCTGATATGACTGTAGCGAATCTCGCATCCGCTTCACAGAATTCCCAGACTGCACAGACGCGCCGCGCCCGGCTGGCGGCCGCCGCCCATCCGGTGCTGGCGGGGCCGAGCACATCGGCGGTGGCGGTGGGTGAGACGAGTGGCGGCGACGTGGCGTGCGTGACGCTCGCCAACACCCATTTGCGGCTCGACGTGGCGCCGTCGCTGGGCGGCGGCATCACCCGCTTCGACTGGCGCAGCGACGGCGCGCTGGTGCCGATATTCCGCCGCTGCCGTCATGTCGCGACCGATACCGATCCGAATCAATTGGCGTGCTATCCGATGCTGCCTTACTCGAATCGCATCGGCGGCGGTCATTTCGGCGTGGGCGGGCGACGCATCGACGTGCCGCGCAATCGTGTGGCTGAGCCGCTGCCCATTCATGGCGATGGTTGGCTGGCCCACTGGGGTGTGGCGGAAACGAGCCCGGACCGCGTGCGCCTGACGCTTGACCGCAGCGATGGCAAGCCCTTCGCATACCGCGCGACGCAGACGTATGCGCTCGAAGGCCCGACGCTCGTGATTACGCTCGAGGTCGAGAATACGGGACGCGATGTGCTGCCGTTCGGACTCGGTATCCATCCGTTTCTGGTGCGCGATGCGCAAACTGAGCTGTCCGCGGCTGCCGCGGGACTCTGGTTGCAGGGTGACGACTGGCTGCCGCTGCGTCACGTGCCGGCGCCGCCGGCGTGGCAGTTCGGCGTGGCCTATCCGTTGCCGCAGACCATCGTCAATCACGCGTTTACCGGCTGGAGCGGACAGGCCGCGGTGGTCTGGCCGAAGCGGCGGTTGTCGCTGACGATTGCCTCGGACACCGACTACTACGTGCTCTACACGCCGCCGGGCGAGGATTTCTTTTGCTTCGAGCCGGTCGATCATCCGATTAATGCGATGAACCTGCCCGGCGGGGCGGCCTCCCATGGCATGACCATGCTGGCGCGCGGCGAGCACTTGCGCCGCTCGTTCCGGTTTACGGTCGAACGGACCGGCTTGCGCGCAGCGGCAGGGGCGCGGGGTTCGCGCCGGCAGTGAGAGGAGGTGGCAGCCTGCCCGCCGTGCTCTGCGCGAGGACGGGTAGAATACGCGCGCCACTTCTTTCATCAGCCCGCCGCGAGCCCGATATGTCCACTTTTATCCAGACACTCAACGACGCCTGGCAGCGCACGAATTCGCTGCTGTGCGTCGGCCTTGATCCCGAGCCCGCGAAATTTCCGGGTGCGCTCGCCGGCCGCGCCGATTCGATCTTCGAGTTTTGCCGCACGATCGTCGACGCGACCGCGCCTTATGCCTCGTCATTCAAGCCGCAGATTGCGTACTTTGCCGCTCATCGCGCGGAAGACCAGCTTGAACAGTTGATCGCGCATATTCATGCTCAACATCCGGGCCTGCCGGTGATTCTCGATGCGAAGCGCGGTGATATCGGCAGCACTGCCGAGCAATACGCACGCGAGGTGTTCGAGCGCTACCAGGCCGATGCGGTGACCGTCAATCCGTATATGGGCTTCGATTCGATCGAGCCGTATCTGGAACACGAGGGTAAAGGCGTGATCGTGCTGTGCCGGACGTCGAACCCGGGCGGCTCCGATCTGCAGTTTCTGGATACGGCGGGGCGTCCGCTGTATCAGGTGGTCGCGCAACTGGCGGCTCAGAAGTGGAACGCGAGCGGCCAGCTCGGGCTGGTGGTGGGCGCGACTTTCCCGAAGGAAATCGAAGTGGTGCGCGGCATTGTCGGTGAGATGCCGCTGCTGATTCCGGGCATCGGCGCTCAAGGCGGCGATGTCGAGGCAACGGTGAATGCGGGGCGCACCGCGGCGGGTACGGGCATGCTGATCAATTCGTCGCGCGCGATTATTTATGCGGGCAAGGGCGACGACTACGCCCAGGCCGCGGCGAAGGCGGCGCTGGAAACGCGGGATCGGATTAACGGGTATCGGTGAGGGAAGGGCGAGCTAGCGCAGATGACCTCTTGCGAATTATATCCATTTGGATATAATTTCGTTCATGAAGCCAGTGCGATTTCTTGGAGACTCGCTGAAGTGCTTGCGCGAGTTCCCTGAAGACGCCAGGCAGGACGTGGGTTATCAGTTAGACAAAGTGCAACGAGGTCACCAGCCGGACGACTTTAAGCCCATGCCTTCGATTGGCAGGGGCGTAGAGGAACTTCGTGTCTGGGATGAGTCTGGCACTTACCGTGTTGTTTACACCGCTCGCGTGGCCGAAGCGGTGTATGTATTGCATGCCTTCCAGAAGAAAACTCAGGCCACATCGCAACGTGATGTAGACGTTGCCAAGGCGAGATATAACGAACTGATGAGGGGTGTGAAATGACTCGAACCGAAACCTACGCCAGCGTCTGGGACGCACTAGCTGATACGCCGGAGCAGGCTGCCAATTTGCGTACTCGCGCCGAACTGATGCAGCAGATCGCCGAGCTTGTTAAATCGAGCGGATGGACGCAGGTGGAAGCGGCGTCGCATTGTGGTGTGACGCAGCCTCGCATCAACGATTTACTGCGTGGCCGTGTATCGCGCTTTTCGCTTGATGCGCTGGTGAACATTGCCACCGCACTGGGTCGACGAGTGCACGTGGAACTGGAAGCGGCCTAGGCGCTAATCGATCGGCGCCGTCGGCCCCAGCCGCGTGATAAATTCCGCCTGCGCCGGATAGGCGCTTCGCAGTGCGTCGACATCAGCCAGTTCAAACTCACTGAACTCGAACCCCGGTGCGACCGTGCAACCGACCAGCGCGAACGTCGCTGGATCTGCGCATTCCGCTGCAAACCACAAACCGGCTGGCACCACCGCCTGAAACACGGTGCCAGGATGCGTCAGTGCGTTGCCGAGCCGATGCGTGACCAGTTGCCCATTCTCATCAAGAACGTGAACCAGCAGCGGCTCGCCAGCATAGAAGTGCCAGACTTCATCGGACTTGATCCGATGCCATGCCGAGTGCGCGCCGTCGCATAACAGGTAGTAAATCGCCGTAGACGCCGCTCGCGTTTCTCCAGTCCCGGCCCCATCACGATCCACCCTCGCCGCCGAGCGATACGTTTCGCGAAAGTAGCCGCCCTCAGGATGCGCCTGCAATTCGAAGCGCCGAACCAGATCGTCTTTAGCCAACGAGGAAACCGGCATCGTTATCGCTCGCGCTCGTCGAGCAACGCTAGCAGTCCGCGCAGCGCATGCGCCGCCGCCTGCACGCGGATCCTCTCGCGGTCACCCTTAAATACAACCGTTTCCACCGACGTATGCAGCCGGTTGGTCCAGCCGAACGACACGGTTCCGACCGGCTTCGTCTCGGTGCCGCCGCTCGGGCCGGCCACGCCGGTAATCGCCAGCGACACCTGCGCGCGGCTATTGCGCAGCGCGCCCTCGGCCATCGCGCGGGCGACTGGTTCGCTGACTGCCCCGTGTTTTTCGATCAGATCCGGCGGCACGCCGATCATTTCGCTCTTGGCCTGATTCGAATACGTGACGAAGCCGCGCTCGAACCAGCCGCTGCTGCCGGAGATGTCGGTAATCGCCGTTGCGACCATGCCGCCCGTGCAGGACTCGGCGGTCACGAGCATCAGGCGTTCGTCGCGCAACCGGTTGCTGACGCGGATAGCGAGTTGGTGGACGACGGAATCGGTAGCCATGCGTAGGTCCGGAAAAACGTGTGACGGTCAGACCGCCATGCGCCACAGCGCGATCACGAGCAAAGTGAAAAAGGCGGCGACCAGGTCATCGAACATGATGCCAAAACCACCTTTCAGTCTGCGGTCGAAGTAACGGATAGGCGGAGGTTTCACCATGTCGAAGAAGCGGAACAGGATGAAGGACCACACCTGGCCGGTGAAAGTGATCGGGGTCACCATCAGCAGCACCAGCCAGAACGCAACAATTTCGTCCCAGACGATTGCCGATGGATCGTCGATGGCGAGCTTTTTCGCGGTAAAGGCGGTGATCGAGATGCCGGCGAAAAAGCCGACGATAATCAGCACGCCCCAGTCGAGCACCGTCAGATAGCGGTTGAGCACGGCGAACGACGCCCATCCGAACAGCGTGCCGACCGTGCCGGGCATGATCGGCGACAGGCCGCTGCCAAAACCGAGCGAGATCAGATGCAGCGGATGCGTCAGCATGAAACGCGCGGTGGCCCGGCGCGGCCGGACAGGACGGGGCTCGGGCGACTCCGGCGGCTCTCCGCTTAACGGGCCGTCGGACAATTCGTCGGCTGGGCCGAGCGAGGGTTCAGTCTGCATGGAAATGATCGAAGCCTTGCAAGGTCAAGGTGAGCGGGGCACCGGTTGCGTCATGCCAATGGATCGCAGGGCCGTTTGCCGATGGCCCAGGAGCGTTTATTGTACCGACACGGGTGAGCGGAAGATTTACCTTGTGACCAGCTTCTTCGACCGCTGCGCGCGCGCTCACCGGCGCGGTGAAGCACAGTTCGTAGTCGTCGCCGCCCGCCAGTGTGCAGCGGCGTTGCACTTCGGCGGGCAGCCTGCGCAGCGCATTCGAGCGGGGCACGGCGTCGGCGTCGACCCGCGCTTCGAGTTGCGAGCGTTCGAGGATATGCAAGAGGTCGCCGGCGAGGCCGTCGGAGATATCGAGCGCGGCATGTGCAATACCGCGTAACGCCAGGCCCAGTTCGACGCGCGGTTCGGGGCGTTCAAGGGCGCGGCGAAATGTCGCAGCGTCCGTCTCACCGGCTGACCACTCGCCGCGTATCACGCCCAGCCCCGCGCGCGCGTCGCCGAGCGTGCCGGAAATCCAGATGTCGTCGCCGGGCTTGGCTGCATCGCGGCGCAGCGCCAACTGTGGCGGGACGCTGCCGAAAACGGTGATGCACAGGTTCAGCGGTCCGGCGGTCGTATCGCCGCCGATCAGGTCGCAACCATAGCGTTCTGCAAGTTCAAAGAGGCCGTCGCTAAACGCGGAGAGCCAATCTTCGCGCGCCTCCGGCAGGGCGAACGCCAGCGTGAACCCTTGCGGCTGCGCGCCCATCGCGGCCAGATCCGAGAGGTTCACCGCCAATGCTTTATGTCCGAGGGCGTGCGGATCGATATCTGGGAAGAAATGACGTCCTTCGACCAGCATGTCCGTCGAAATCGCCATCATTTCGCGAGGACGCGGCGCCAGCAATGCGCAATCGTCGCCGATGCCGAGTTCCCCCTGTTCAAGGCGCCGACCCATGGCGTCGGCGCGGCGCGCAAAAAAACGGTCGATTAGCGAAAACTCGGAGAGCATAGTAGAGGTCCGTGCACGGAAAAGCGCTTTAGCAGCGGCCAACGGCGCGCATTGTACGGTTAAATTGCTGCGCCGCGGCAATGATCGCGACCACGGAGGCACGAAAACTTTCGCTTTATTTCAGTCGCGGCAGCTATGTCCCTGATTGCAGGAATCACGATGGGGAATGGCGCTACAATGCCGTCGAGTATCTATTCTAATCCGCACTCCAAGCCCGCCTTATGTCGAATCCCGTCAACACCAAACTCCGCGAAGCCGCTCTCGATTATCACGAATTCCCGACCCCCGGGAAGATCGCGATCGCGCCGACCAAGCAAATGATCAACCAGCGCGACCTCGCACTGGCGTATTCCCCGGGTGTCGCGTTCGCGTGCGAAGAAATCGTCGAGAACCCGTTGAATGCCGCGCGCTTCACCTCGCGCAGCAACCTGGTCGGCGTTGTGACGAACGGCACAGCGGTACTGGGTCTCGGCAATATCGGCCCGCTCGCATCCAAGCCGGTCATGGAAGGCAAGGCGGTGCTGTTCAAGAAGTTTGCCGGCATCGATGTGTTCGATATCGAGTTGAACGAGTCCGATCCGCACAAGCTGGTCGAAGTGATCGCGGCGCTCGAACCGACCTTTGGCGGCATCAACCTCGAAGACATCAAGGCGCCGGACTGCTTCATCGTCGAGCGCGAATGCCGCAAACGCATGAAGATCCCGGTGTTCCACGACGACCAGCACGGCACGGCTATCGTCGTTGCGGCGGCGATCACCAACGGCCTGAAGGTCGTCGGCAAGAGTATCAAGGAGGTCAAGCTGGTTTCGTCCGGCGCAGGCGCTGCCGCGCTAGCGTGTCTGGACCTGCTGGTCGACATCGGACTGCCGCTCGAGAACATCACCGTGACCGACCTGGCCGGCGTGGTCTACAAGGGCCGTACCGAGCTGATGGATCCGGACAAGGAGCGTTTCGCGCGCGAAACCGACGCCCGCTCGCTGGCGGAAGCGATCGGCGGCGCGGATGTTTTTCTCGGCCTGTCAGCTGGGGGCGTGCTCAAGCAGGACATGGTCAAGCAGATGGCGGACAAGCCGCTGATTCTGGCACTGGCCAATCCGACGCCGGAAATCCTGCCGGAACTGGCACTCGAAGTGCGCCCGGATGCCGTGCTGTGCACCGGCCGTACCGATTACCCGAATCAGGTGAACAACGTCCTCGTGTTCCCATTCCTGTTCCGCGGCGCGCTGGATGTGGGCGCGACGACGGTAACGCGGGAAATGGAAATTGCTGCGGTCAATGCCATTGCTGAGCTGGCGCGTCAGGAGCAGAGCGACATCGTCGCGACGGCTTATGGCATCCAGGACCTGTCGTTTGGGCCGGCTTACCTGATTCCGAAGCCGTTCGATCCGCGTCTGATCGTCAAGGTCGCGCCTGCTGTTGCGAAGGCCGCGATGGCATCAGGCGTGGCGGAGCGTCCGATCGAAGATATGGACGCGTACGAGCAGCATCTGCAGCAGTTCGTCTACCACAGCGGCACGACGATGAAGCCGATTTTCCAGCTCGCCCGTGGCGTCGAGCCGGAGAAGAAGCGCATTGTGTTCGCGGAAGGCGAAGAAGAACGCGTGCTGCGCGCCTTGCAGATCATCGTCGACGAAAAGCTGGCCAAGCCGATCCTGATCGGCCGTCCGGCGGTGATCGAGCAGCGCATTGCGCGCTATGGCCTGCGTTTGATCAACGGTCAGGACTACACGGTGGTCAACACGGACCACGACGAGCGTTATCGCGACTTCTGGCAGACGTATCACAAGATGATGGCGCGCAAGGGCATCAGCGAGCAGATGGCCAAGCTCGAAATGCGCCGCCGCACCACGCTGATCGGCTCGATGCTGGTGAAGAAGGGCGAGGCCGACGGCATGATCTGCGGCACGGTCAGCACGACACATCGCCATCTGCACTTTATCGACCAGGTGATCGGCAAGAAGGAAGGCCGCAACACCTACGCCGCGATGAACGGACTGGTGCTGCCGGGCCGGCAGATTTTCCTCGTCGACACTCATGTGAACGTCGATCCGACGCCTGAGCAGCTCGCCGAGATCACCATCATGGCGGCCGAGGAAGTGCGCCGTTTCGGCATCGAGCCGAAGATCGCGCTGGTTTCGCATTCCAACTTCGGCACCAGCAACGCGCCGACTGCCCAGAAAATGCGCGACACGCTCGAGATCCTGCGCGAGCGCGCGCCTGACCTGCAAGTAGACGGCGAAATGCACGGCGACGTCGCGCTCGATCACAACCTGCGCCGCGAAGTGCTGCCCGAATCGACGCTCGAGGGGGACGCGAACCTGCTGGTCCTGCCGAACATCGACGCGGCCAACATTTCCTACAACCTGCTGAAGACGGCTGCCGGCAACAACATCGCGATTGGCCCGATCCTGTTGGGCGCGGCCAAGCCGGTCCATGTGCTGACGGCTTCGGCGACGGTGCGCCGGATCGTCAACATGACGGCGCTGCTGGTGGCAGACGTGATCGCTGCGCGCTAAGCGGCGATAGCCCACACGAGCGCCGCAAGGCGAAAAAAAAGGCGTGCCCGCAATGGGCACGCCTTTGGGCAAACAGGGGATTGTCACCCAATAAAGACCAAACACGACGGTAAATCCACCTCACTGTGCGCGAAACAGAGCGGCCAGATTCGCCCATCCCGCACCTTACCGTCGAGGCTAATTTTATCTTGACCAAGCTATAAAAATCTGTCAAAAGTCGTCAAGATTGCTTGAGCGGCGTGTTCCCGCAACATGGGAACCTTTCGTTCGCCGAACGAACGTTGATTCCAGAGACCATTAGCGATACCCTTACGTCTTTCATGGTCGTCAAACTCGTGATCTGACAGCGGGAACCTGATTCATGGCACGCAAGTGGCTCCGCAACGGCGTGCTGATCGGCGCCCTGGCGTTTGGCGGTTTGTGCGGGGGTCTGGTCAACAGCGCGTTTGCGCGGGACTATTCGGCGCCCAGCAATGGCGACAATCAGGTGCAGGGCACCATCGCGGTCGCGCAGTTACCGCGTGAAGCAGTCAATACTTTGAACTTGATTGCCGCAGGCGGGCCTTACCCGTATGAGAAGGACGGGATCGTATTCGGCAACCGCGAAGGGCTGCTGCCACCGCATCGGCGCGGCTATTATCACGAATACACCGTTCCTACGCCGCGCGCCCACAATCGCGGCGCGCGTCGCATTGTCTGTGGGGGTCCGCTGCAGCGCACCGATAATTGCTTCTACTCGGACGACCACTACACCAGTTTTAATCGTATTGTTGAATGACATCGGGATGAACGGCATGAGCGACAACGTCTACGCGCACGACTCCGGAGTCGCGACGGATCTTTTCGCGGCCGGCGACGGCAATATGTTTCAGCGCGTCATGCAGATGCGCACGGCCGGTGACGGACGGGACACCCAGAGCGAAGCCAGCACTGTGCTTTCATCGAACGAGGGGCCTATGAGTCTTTTCAAGACCGTACGACCGAACATCGTACAGTCGATCCGCGCCTTTCGCGTGCAGGATCTCGCTGACGAGGCCAGCCAGCTCGGCCAGCACTTTCTGTATGCGTTCTGCGCGAACGCGCAGTCCAAACAAGAAGTTCTCGAAACGATTGCGACGTCATTTCTGTTTCCGAAGCACTTCGGCAAAAATTACGATGCCCTCTACGATTGCCTGACCGATCTGGTCGCCAAGGCGGGTGCGCAACCGGGTTTCGTCATCGTGCTGGAGGCGCTGCCGGTGGCACAGAAATTCGATAAGGAAGGGCGCGAAACGCTGCTCGACGTATTCCGCGAGGCCTCCGAATTCTGGGCCGAGCGCAAAGTGGCGTTCCGTGTGTTTTATTCGTTCGCCTGAGCGTCCGAATCGCCAGAATACGCATGACTGAACAAAGCAAAGGCCCGCCAATTGGCGGGCCTTTGCTTTGGATCGGGTCAGTTCGACATACTGATCAGATTACCAGCCACCCCAGCGTGCAGCCAGCGCGGCCAGCACGGCGATCCCCGCTGTTTCCGTGCGCAACACACGCGGTCCTAGCCCCACAGCGGTAAAGCCATGGCTCGTCGCTGCCGCTTCTTCTGCAGCCGAAAATCCGCCTTCCGGTCCGATTAGCAACATGACGCGCCCGCGCGGCGGTTCGACCGGCAATGCGTTGAAGCTGATGCTTGCCCGCGGCGACAACAGCAGGCGCAACTCGCCTTCTTCGGTGGCACGCGGCAGCGCGCCCAGCCATGTCGCGATTTCACGCACCGGTGCGACTTCAGGCAGGCGATTGCGTCCGCACTGTTCGCACGCCGCGCGCACGATGCCTTGCCAGTGCACGTGACGCCGCTGTGCGCGTTCGCCGGACAGGCGCACCACGCTGCGCGTCGTGGTGAGCGGCACGAAACTGGATGCGCCGAGTTCGACGGCCTTCTCGATCAGCCAGTCCATCTTGTCCCCACCGGCAATGCCTTGCGCGAGGGTCAGGTGATAGGGCGGTTCCACCTCGATTTCGCGGAATTCCCGAATCTTGACGGTGGCCGAACGGCGTTCCACTTCGATCAGTTCAGCGCTGTACTCGCCGCCGTCGCCATTGAAAAGCACGATCGAATCGCCCGGTTGCAGACGCAGGACCAGGATGTGCCGTGTGACGTCATCGGGAAGCTGCATGATGTCGTCGGGCTTGAGTGACGTACCGACGAAGAAGCGAGGCATCAGGAAAATACTCATTAGTTCACGAAAGGTGGCGAGCGAGCGCCCATCGGTAGCCGTCCAGGTCTTCGACCTGTGCAAAACGGTCACCCCAGAACTGATCTTGCGGCTCGCTCAACGATTTCGCGCCAGCCGCCAGCGCTCGCGCATAAACCGCGTCGACATCGTCGACATAAACATAGAACGATTGCGGTGCAATTGCGCCCGCGCTTTTGGGAGTCTTCGCTGTCGAGCCGAACGCGCCTTCCGGCGCGAACATCACAATCAGCTGGCCTTGATAGACCATTTCGACATGCATGACGATCCCGTCGTCCTGGACGCTGTCGCGTACCTCGAAGCCAAAGGCGGCTTCGAAGAATGCAATGGCGGCACGTGCATCCCGTACCGTCAGATAGGGGGTCAACCAGGGCACACCGGCTGGGCGGGAGGCGGTCATGGAGTTCTCCGGATCTAGCTAGGGTCAGCGGGGCACGAGCAGCAGAGCCAGGTGGCCGGCGCACGAGACCTCCGCGCCGACCAAACCGCACATTCTGCCGCTGCGTTACCTTACTGGCTTTAAGAATTGACTTAGTTTATCGCGCACTGCGCGAGATGCGGAGAAGAGTCCGGCATGGGCGTGCTCGTCGTACCAGCCGAGCCCGGAAATCTGCCGGGCGGCGAGGCGTCCGGCGAGTTCGGCCGGAGTCAGGGCGGCGGGATCGAGCGAATCGCTGGCGGTGGCCATCATCCAGAGCGAGCCGTGCAGCGGCACGTATGCGCCCATGGTGCGGACCACAGTGAAGGCTTCGTTCAGCCCGTCTAACAGCTTCGCAGCACGCGTGGCCTGGAAATACGGCGCGCCGAGATGCATCGACAAGGCTGCGTTCGGGTTCATCACGCGTTTGAGCTGTGCATAGAACGCCTGGGTGTACAGGACCGCGGCCGGAGAGTCGGGTGGAGTCAGGTCGAATACGACCAGGTCGAATCGTTCTTCGCAGGTCGCGACGAATTCGGCGGCGTCTCCTATTACCAGTTCCACACGCGGATCGTCGAACGCGCCGTCGTGGACCTGCGGCAGATACTCACGTGTGAGGCGCACGACTTCCGCGTCGAGTTCGGCTACCACGATTCGCGTAATGCTCGGATGCCGCAGCAGTTGCCGCGCCGCTCCACCGTCGCCACCGCCCAGCACCAAGGCCGCGCGCGGCGCCGGATGGGCCAGCGCGTTCGGATGCACCATGCATTCGTGATAGATGAACTCGTCGCCGACGGAAGTCATCGGGCGGCCGTCGAGCGTGAAAAGCCGCCCGAGTTGCGGCGTGTCCCAGACCTCGATCTGCTGATGAGGCGACGCGACACTCGCGAGGCGTCGCGAGTTGGGGAAGCCGTACAGGACGTAAGGGGTCGGCTGGAAAAGTAGCGGGACGCTCACGGTGAACGGGGCGCGGACGGGCGCGGCGAGTTGGCGATGCTCGGATTATAGAGTCGAAGATGGGGTGAACTGGCGTCCGGCCCCAATCTAAACCCGCCGTCCCATGCGGTTTGCAGCCGGAAAGGCCACAACCATCTGTTAGAATGTGACGCTTTGCAGCCTTGTCCGTTTGCTCTGCCCGTATCGCGTCTCCAGGCGCCGCACCGTGCGCCGTAGCAGACTGGCCGCCGAGCTTCCGGACCCGCCGCCCGCGCCCCGCTTTTTGGACTCGTTCTCCGGAACTCGACATGACGACCTCGTCTCCCGCCCCTACCTCCCTGATGGCCAATGCGATCCGCGCGCTGGCTATGGATGCAGTTCAGCAAGCGAACTCCGGTCACCCCGGCATGCCGATGGGCATGGCCGAGATCGGCGTTGCGCTGTGGTCGCGCCATCTGCGCCACAACCCCAAGAATCCGCAGTGGGCTGATCGCGACCGCTTCGTGCTGTCGAATGGTCACGGCTCGATGCTGCTGTATTCGCTGCTGCATCTGACCGGCTACGACCTGCCGATCGGTGAGCTGAAGAACTTCCGCCAGATGCATTCGAAGACGCCGGGCCACCCGGAATACGGCATGACGCCGGGCGTCGAAACGACCACCGGCCCGCTCGGCCAGGGTCTGGCCAATGCAGTTGGCATGGCGCTCGCCGAGTCGCTGCTCGCTACGGAATTCAACAAGCCGGACGCAAAGATCGTCGATCACCACACGTACGTGTTCGTCGGCGACGGTTGCCTGATGGAAGGCATCTCGCACGAAGCCTGCTCGCTCGCTGGCGTGTTGAAGCTGAACAAGCTGATCGCGTTCTACGACGACAACGGCATTTCGATCGACGGTGAAGTGGTGAACTGGTTCCACGACGACACGCCGAAGCGCTTCGAAGCGTACGGCTGGAACGTGGTGCCGAACGTGATCGGCCACGACGTCGAAGCGGTGGATGCGGCCATCAAGAAAGCCAAACTGTCGGACAAGCCCACGCTGATCTGCTGCAAGACGGTGATCGGCGAAGGCACACCGACCAAAGCCGGTAGCCACGATTCGCACGGCGCGCCGCTCGGCGAGAAGGAAATCGCGGGTGCGCGTGAAAAGCTCGGCTGGAAGTGGGCACCGTTCGAGATCCCGGCGGAAGTCTACGCAGCATGGGATGCGAAGGAAGCCGGCGCGCAAAACGAAGGCGAGTGGAACAAGGCGTTTGCCGCCTATCAGGCCAAGTATCCGCAGGAAGCGGCGGAATTCACGCGCCGTATGGCCAAGCAACTGCCGGCCGATTGGGCGCAGAAGGCTCAGGCCATCATCGCCGGTGCGAACGAGCGCGCGGAAACCATCGCCACGCGTAAGGCATCGCAGCAGACCATTGAAGGCCTGTCGACTGCTTTGCCTGAACTGCTTGGCGGCTCGGCCGACCTGACCGGCTCGAACCTCACCAACTGGAAGGCGGCCAAGCCGGTGCGCGTCAACGCGGAAGGCCGCGCAGCCGGTAACTACGTCAACTACGGCGTGCGCGAATTCGGCATGAGCGCCGCCATCAACGGCATCGCGGTGCACGGCGGCTTCAAGGCATTCGGCGGCACGTTCCTGACGTTCTCCGACTACAGCCGCAACGCGCTGCGCGTCGCCGCGCTGATGAAGGCGCCGTCGATCTTCGTGTTCACGCACGATTCGATCGGCCTCGGCGAAGACGGCCCGACCCACCAGTCCATCGAACACGTTGCGAGCCTGCGTCTGATTCCGCATCTGCAAGTCTGGCGTCCGGCCGACACCGTTGAAACGGCAGTGGCGTGGACCCAGGCGGTTGAGCACCACGGTCCGTCGGTGCTGATTTTTAGCCGTCAGAACCTGCTGTTCTCGGAACGCACGGATGCGCAGATCGCCAACGTCGCCAAGGGCGGCTATGTACTGCGCGACTGGAACGACGAGATCGTCGCGCGCAAGATCATCCTGATCGCCACCGGCTCGGAAGTCGAGCTGGCGCTGAATGCGGTTGAGCCGCTGGCGCGCGAAGGAATTGCAGCGCGCGTGGTGTCGATGCCGGCTACCACCGTGTTCGACCAGCAGGACGCCGAGTACCGCGAACGCGTGCTGCCTACGGGCGTGCGCCGTGTCGCGATCGAAGCGGGCGTGACGGATTTCTGGCGCAAGTACGTGGGTCTGGAAGGCGGCGTGGTCGGGATCGACACGTTCGGCGAATCGGCCCCGGCTGGCGTGCTGTTCAAGCATTTCGGCTTCACTGTCGAGAACGTCGTAGCGACGGCTAAAGCCGCACTCGGCTGATGAGTGTCCGGTTCTCGCCGCGTGGCGTGTATACGACGCCTGGCGGGAACCGGCCTGGCAGAGCCAAACATGGACGTATTTTTTCAGCCATCAGGAGATAGACCATGACGATTCGCGTCGCAATCAACGGCTACGGCCGGATCGGCCGCAACACGCTGCGCGCCTTCTATGAAAACGGCAAGAAGCACGACATCCAGATCGTCGCCATCAACGACCTGGGCGATGCCAACACCAACGCTCATCTGACGCAATACGACACGGCTCACGGCAAGTTCCCGGGCGAAGTGTCGGTGGACGGCGATTACCTCGTCGTCAACGGCGACCGTATCCGCGTGCTGGCTAACCGTAACCCGGCCGAACTGCCGTGGGGCGAGCTGAACGTCGACGTCGTGATGGAATGCACGGGCTTTTTCACGACCAAGGAAAAGGCCAGCGCGCACATCAAGGGTGGCGCGAAGAAGGTCATCATCTCGGCACCGGGCGGTAAGGATGTCGACGCAACGATCGTGTACGGCGTGAACCACAATGTGCTCAAGGCATCGGACACGGTCATCTCCAACGCATCGTGCACCACCAACTGCCTCGCGCCGCTGGTGAAGCCGCTGAACGACAAGATCGGTCTGGAAAACGGTCTGATGACCACGATCCACGCGTACACGAACGACCAGGTTCTGACTGACGTGTATCACGAAGACCTGCGCCGCGCGCGCTCGGCCACGCACAGCCAGATCCCCACGAAGACGGGTGCTGCATCGGCTGTCGGCCTCGTGCTGCCGGAACTGAACGGCAAGCTGGACGGCTACGCAATTCGCGTCCCGACCATCAACGTGTCGATCGTCGATCTGTCGTTCATCGCCAAGCGCGATACGACGGTGGATGAAGTCAATGCCATCATGAAGGAAGCGTCGGAAGGCGAACTGAAGGGCATCCTCGGCTACAACAAGGCGCCGCTGGTGTCGATCGACTTCAACCACAACCCGGCTTCGTCGACGTTCGACGCGACGCTGACCAAGGTGTCGGGCCGTCTGGTGAAGGTGTCGAGCTGGTACGACAACGAGTGGGGCTTCTCGAACCGCATGCTGGATACGGCTGTGGCGCTCGCGAACGCGAAGTAAGCTCGACCGCCGCTGCATTGCGCCTGATTGAATTCAGGCGCCGTAGATTAGAAAGCCGCTCTAAGGAGCGGCTTTTTTTATGTGCGTTTGGTTAAGCGGCCAACCCTTCTCTCTCGGGCGGGGCTATGCCTTCGGCACCGGGAAGAACACGCCCGCACGCTGCGCAGCATTGGTGATGTGCGTCTCAATCGCTTCACCGGCCGCGGCGGAATCGCGCGTCTTGAGCGCATCGAGAATCTCGCGGTGCTCGTGATAAGTGGAGAGCACCAGCTCGCGCTTGAAGAACGGCATGCGCTGGCTTTCTTTCATGATGTCCGAACTGCTGCGCAGGATCGACTCGATCGCGGCGTTGCCGGCAATGCTGACCATGCGCATATGAAAATCAAAATCCAGTTGCGCGGCTTCATCAAGTTCGTTGCTGGCGAGGGCGCCGTGCATCGCGTCGATGTTCTCCTCGAACCAGCCAAGGTCAGTGTCGCTGATCGCCAGCGCCGCCATGCGCGCAACGAAGCCTTCGAGCGCAAAGCGCATCTGATACGTATCCGGCAGGGAAGACTGCTCCGCGAAACGCCATGGATTCGCTGAGGACACCTGCGAACTCTCGACATATACGCCCTTGCCGGGACGGATCATCAACAGGCCGAGCGCCTCGAGCGTTGAGAGCGCCTCGCGCAGCGAAGCACGGCTGATGGCCAGTTCTTCGGAGAGCTGACGTTGTGCGGGCAACAAACTTCCCACCGGATACACGCCGCCCTCGATCCGTTCGCGGATGGTGGCAATGGCGGAGTCGGTGACGGTATGCGGGACGTTCTTCATGATCCTCGACGGAAGCGCGTGGTCTGACCGGCATTGTAATCCCGGGCTTCGACGCACGCATCGCGCAATTAATCTCCCGGCAAAATAGCCCGTAAGCAGGGCGAAGACAGGCGGGTAAACGCTATTTATTTCGACCTTGACGGGACTATATCGGCTTCCTACTATTCGCCATAAGAGTACTGGTCGGACCAGTATGAACAGATGAAATCCGTAACCGGGAGAAGGCCGTGTTGAAGTTTTTCAATTCGCTGTTTGGCCGGGTGGTGATCGCTCTCGTGGCGGGCATCGTGATCGGCGCGCTGTTTCCGCATTTCGCCCAGTCGTTGCGACCGCTCGGCGACGGCTTTCTCAAACTGATCAAGATGGTGATTGGTCCGATCGTGTTCTGCGTGGTGGTGAGCGGCATGGCGCATGCGGGCGATCTGAAGAAAGTGGGACGGGTGGGCCTGAAAGCGGTGGTCTACTTCGAGTTCATGACGACGATTGCTCTGGTGATCGGCGCGGTGCTGGCCTATGTCACGAAGCCCGGCGTCGGCATGAACATCAACCTGCATTCACTCGATGCGGCCTCGCTCAATACGTACACCGAACACACCAAAGATCTGAAGGACACCGCAGGATTTCTGCTGAAGATCATCCCCGATACCGCTTTCAACGCGTTCGCCACCGGCGACATCCTGCAGATTCTCGTGTTCTCGGTGCTGTTCGGTTCGGCTCTGTCGCTGCTCGGCGACAAGGCGCAGAAGGTGAGCGGCCTGATCGACGAACTGGCACAGGTGTTCTTTCGCGTGATGAGCTTCATCATCAAGCTGGCGCCGCTCGGCGTGCTTGGCGCGATTGCGTTTACGACGGGCACTTATGGTGTCGCTTCGCTCGAACAACTCGGATTGCTGGTGGTGGTGTTCTACGCGAGTTGTATCGTGTTCGTGGCCGTGGTGCTTGGCGTCGTGATGCGTCTGGCCGGCTTTAGCGTCTTCAAGCTGATCCGCTATCTGCGTGAGGAAATGTCGATCGTGCTCGGCACGGCCTCCTCCGATGCGGTGTTGCCGCAGGTGATGCGCAAGCTCGAATGGATGGGGGTAAAAGACTCGACGGTAGGCCTCGTGATCCCGACGGGCTACTCGTTCAATCTCGACGGCTTCTCGATCTATCTGACGCTCGCGGTGATCTTCATTGCGCAGGCCACCAACACGCCCCTGTCGCTTCACGATCTGATCGTGGTGGTGCTGGTGTCGCTGGTGACGTCGAAAGGGGCGCATGGTATCCCCGGTTCGGCAATCGTGATTCTGGCCGCGACGCTTTCTGCGATTCCTGCGATCCCGGTACTCGGTCTGGTGCTGATCCTGCCGGTGGACTGGTTCGTCGGCATTGCGCGTGCATTGACGAATCTGATCGGCAATTGTGTTGCCACGGTGGTCGTTGCCGTCTGGGAAAACGATATCGACAGAGCCCGCGCTCGAAGCGTATTGAACCGGGAAGCCGCGTTCCTCTATGTTCCCGCAGGCGAAGAAACGAATGTGCCGGGCGTCTCAGTCAATCCCGCGCACGCAACCTGATTCAAACGGCACCACCAACTACATCTCATCACTGGTCCGTCAGGCGCAACGCAGCGGTACGCCAATGCAGGCAACACACGCAGCCGCGCCAGCGGATTTTCACCCTCTTACCGTCAGACCGAGA
Source organism: Paraburkholderia sp. GAS82 (assembly GCF_050436285.1). Classification (NCBI taxonomy): domain Bacteria; kingdom Pseudomonadati; phylum Pseudomonadota; class Betaproteobacteria; order Burkholderiales; family Burkholderiaceae; genus Paraburkholderia; species Paraburkholderia sp. GAS82. Next base: position 52,974 of record NZ_JBNDLX010000017.1, on the reverse strand, counting down.
CCATGGCTACTCCGACCCTCGACCCGAACGCACCCGCTTTCACGCGCCGCTACATGAACCTGGCCGACTCGCGCCTGGGTGCGCAGGCGCTCTATGCAAGCGATGAATTCTTCGCGCCCAAAGAGCGCATGCTCGAACCGCAACCCGCGGTGTTCATTCCCGGCAAGTACGACGATCACGGCAAATGGATGGACGGCTGGGAGACCCGCCGCAAGCGCACCACCGGACACGACTATTGCGTGGTGCGGCTCGCGCGCCCAGGCGTCATTCATGGCGTGGACCTGGATACGAGCCACTTCACCGGCAACTTTCCGCCGGCGGCGTCACTGGAAGGTTGCCATGCAGAAAGCGACACGCCGCCCGACAACGCCGACTGGCAAGTCGTCGTGCCCGCGATGACGCTGCAGGGCAATCAGCACCACTACGTGGAAGTCAGCGACCCGCGCGCCTTCACGCACCTGCGTGTGAACCTTTACCCGGACGGCGGTCTCGCGCGTCTGCGTGTCTACGGACAGCCGAAGCGCGATTGGGATCGCGTCGAACGTGCCAGCCTGATCGATCTGGCGGCGATCGAAAACGGCGCCTATCTGGTCGCAGCGAACAACCAGCATTTCGGACCGGCTTCGCAGATGCTGATGCCAGGACGCGGGGTCAACATGGGCGACGGCTGGGAAACGCGCCGCCGCCGCGAGCCAGGCAACGATTGGGCGATCGTCGCGCTGGCGCGGCCCGGTGTGATTCGCAAGGTCGAAGTGGACACGGCGCATTTCAAGGGCAATTTCCCGGACCGCTGTTCGCTGCAGGCTGCGAGCGTGACAGGCGGCACGGACGAGTCGCTCGTCACCCAGGCCATGTTCTGGCCGGTGCTGATGGGCGAGCAGAAACTGCAGATGGACCACGTGCATCCGTTTGAGGCCGAACTGTCCAAGCTTGGCCCGGTCACCCATGTGCGCTTCAATATCTATCCGGACGGTGGTGTTTCCCGCCTGCGTCTGTGGGGTGAGTTGGCGTAAGCGAAGCACCCGGAGGAGCATGGCAACGGAGACACCGCAATGAAGATCCTGCAGATGGAGCGCCTGACGCGCGAAGCTTTCGCACCGTTTGGAGACGTGATCGAACTGGACGGCGCACGTCACTTTCCTATCAATGGCGGCACGACCGAGCGCTACCACGATCTTGCGCAGGTCGACGTGGGCGAGCAGGGCGGCCGCCCACTGATCAACCTGTTTCGCGCGCAACCGCGTGCGTTGCCGGTCGAGATCAACATGATGGAGCGCCACCCGCTCGGCAGTCAGGCTTTCCTCCCGCTTTCAGAGTTGAGCTACCTGATCGTCGTCGCGCCGGCTGGCGAGTTCGATCCGGCGCACATGCGCGGCTTCTGGACCGAGGGTTGGCAGGGCGTCAACTACGCAAAAGGGGTCTGGCACCACCCGCTGCTCGCGCTCGAGCGCGTCAGCGATTTCGTGGTGGTGGATCGAGGCGGCGATCAGCCCAATTGCGACGAGATTGCGCTGGCTGAGCCGTGGCATCTCGCGCGTGTTACCTACGCTTACGGCCTCTGAGCAGCTCGAACGCACCGTACGGTAGGCCCTGCGTACCCTGGACGCAAAAAAACCCGGCCGACTGACGACGACCGGGTTTCTCTTTATTACCTGCGCGGCTCGCGAACCATGAGGCTCGCGACGATAATGCCGCTCAATGCTTGCGATGCGGGCAGTTTTCCTTCGTGCAGGCGCCGTACAGCGCGAGCGCGTGCTCCTGCAGCTTGAAACCGCGCTCTTTGGCAATAGCCTGCTGGCGGCTCTCGATTTCCTGGTCGAAGAACTCCTCGACCAGTCCGCAGTCGATACACACCAGGTGATCGTGGTGGGTGCCTTCGTTGAGTTCGAACACGGCTTTGCCGGATTCGAAGTTGCTACGCGACAAAAGCCCCGCCTGCTCGAACTGAGTCAGCACGCGATAGACCGTAGCAAGCCCGATATCGAGCTCCTCGTGCAGCAGGTTGCGGTAGACGTCTTCCGCAGTCAGGTGGCGCACCGGGCTGTGCTGGAAAATCTCCAGAATCTTGAGGCGCGGTAGGGTCGCCTTGAGCCCGATATTTTTCAGATCGGTTGGATTGGTCATGACAAGGGATCCCTAGAGTACAATGCAGGGTTCTAATAGTAATGTGTTTACGCTGTTCAGGTCATCTTCGATGCAATGAAACTCGCGCGGTCCGCCACAGGCAGGGCCCGCACGGTGAGTGAAATGATTTCAAAATCTCTACTGATCTACCGGGGGAGCCGCATGCGGGGTACCTTGATTGCTGCAGCGACTGTCGCGGTTCTTGCCGGGTGCTCGACCTACGACAGCGTAACGCAGCGAATCGCGCAAAGCATCACGCCTTATCGGATTACCGTTGTGCAGGGCAATTTTGTCTCGGCTGAGGCAGCTGCGCAAATGAAGGTGGGTATGACACGGGACCAGGTGCGCCAGTTGCTCGGCACGCCGCTCCTGGCGGATATGTTCCACGCAGACCGTTGGGACTACGTGTTCTATTTCAAGCGTGGCAATACGAGCGTCGTGCAACAGCGTGACTTCGTCGTGAACTTCTCGGGCGATACGGTTGCGAACTGGTCGGGCGGTCAGGATCTGCCGTCCAACCTTGAATTGCTCGCCGAAATCGACGGCGACAAGCGCGGCAAGAAAGCGTTTGTGGCAGCAGAGGCTGCGGCAGCCAGCGGGGCGGTTGCCGCTTCGGGCGCCGCTGCGGCTACGCCGCCGGCAACGGCCGGCACGGTGTCTGCGCAGTCCATGGATCCGAACGCCGAAGCCGCGCAGGCGGCCAATCGTGCAACGGACGCCGTGCAGGCCCCGAGCGGCAAGATCACACCGTCGGTGCGGGCAGGTACGCCGACCGCGAACGGTGGTGTGGTCCCGCAAGGCGCTACGTCGCCTGGGGCGCCGCAGTTCCAGTTCACGCGTCCGGCGCCGCCTACCGTGCCGAGCGAGCAGCAGGACAACCCGGTGGGACCGGCTGGCTCGCAGAGCAACAACGGGCCGACCTACAACGCACCGCTGACGTCCGCTCCGGCGACCACGGGAACGGGTAGCTAAATACGCTGTCCCTGACAATGACGGGCCGCGTTTAGCGCGCGAGCCCGTCATTTGTGTTTGTTGCGCCTTGTGTTCTGTCCTGTAGGGCGCGCTTTCAGGTGCTCTGTGACGCGCCTTGCGCTTTGCGTTGTTTTTTACCCCGTCGTTTCTAACGTCATATTTCGCGCGTGACTGCCATGAACATTGCTATTGCCGGTGCCTCGGGCCGTATGGGCCGGATGCTGATCGAAACCGTCCTGAACGATTCTGGCGTCAAGCTTTCCGGCGCGCTCGTGCGGACCGGGTCGGCGCAACTTGGTCAGGATGCCGGTGCTTTCCTCGGCAAGCAAACTGGGATTCTGCTGAGCGACGATATCGAGCAGGTGTTCGCCCAGTCCGACGCCCTGATCGATTTCACGCGGCCGGCGGCCACGCTCGTGCATCTCGAAGCGGCGCAGCGCCACAACGTCAAGATGGTGATCGGCACCACGGGTTTCGAAAGCGAGCAGAAGGCGCAACTGCGCGCGGCGGCTGAAAAGATCGGCATCGTCTTCGCCGCCAACATGAGCGTAGGTGTCAATGTCACGCTGAAGCTGCTCGAATACGCGGCGCGGCACTTCGCGACCGGGTACGACATCGAGATCATCGAGGCGCATCACCGCCACAAGGTCGACGCGCCGTCCGGTACCGCGCTGGCGATGGGCGAAGTGATCGCCGGCGCGCTCGGCCGCAATCTCGACGACTGCGCGGTCTATGGCCGCGAGGGCATCACCGGCGAGCGTGACCCGTCCACCATCGGTTTCGCGGCGATCCGCGGCGGCGATATCGTCGGCGATCACACCGTGCTGTTCGCCGGTACCGGCGAACGCGTCGAGATTACGCACAAATCGGCGAGCCGCTTGTCTTATGCACAGGGCGCGCTACGCGCGGCGCGTTTCCTCGAAGGCCACGCAAGCGGCCTGTACGACATGCAGGACGTACTCGGCCTGCGCTGAGCGCACGTATGCTCGGCGTGCGCCCCGTATCCCATCTGCGCACACTTTCCGACGGCGAGGTCCAATGGCAGGCACCGGCATTCTTCACTACCTGCAATCCAGCGACACGATCACCCATGCGGTAGCCTATGTGCTGCTAGCGATGTCGGTGGCGAGCTGGTGTTTTCTGATCGTCAAAAGCTGGGTTCTGAGCCGCGCGAAGCGTCAGGCGTCGCGCGCGATAACCGAGTTCTGGCAGGCGTCGACCTTAACCGACGGTATCGCGGCGCTGCGGCGTGTCGATAGCGAACGGGTCTTCACGCCGCTCGCCGAAGCCGCGTTGCATGCCTCGGAGGTGGATATCCCCGGCGCGTTGCTCGCACGCGTCGAGCGCAGCGAGCGGGTCTTGCGGGCACTGCGTCAGGCGCTTACCACCTCGCAACGGCGGCTGGAGTTCGGTCAGGTGCTATTGGCATCGGTGGGTAGCACGGCGCCGTTCGTCGGCTTGCTCGGCACCGTGTGGGGCATCTATCACGCGCTCGGCAGTATTGCCGCGAGCGGGCAGGCGATGATCGAAAACGTTGCCGGGCCGGTCGGCGAGGCGCTGATCATGACGGCCTTCGGCCTCGTGGTGGCGATTCCCGCGGTGCTTGCCTACAACGTGCTCGGCCGCATGGTGCGGCAACTGTCCGAGGAACTGGACGGCTTCGCGCACGATCTGCACGCCTATGTCTGCGCGCCCGCTTGAGCGGCGCCGCCGCTCGCATCAGGTGAAACCAGCTTAGCCCAGTTCAGCTTTAGTCAGGCAGGAGGTCGACATGGCATTCGGCGGACTCGAAAAACGGCAGACCGCAGCGCCGATGGCAGAGATCAACATGACGCCGTTGATCGACGTGATGCTGGTGCTGCTCGTGATTTTTATCATTACCGCGCCTTTATTCACACACGCGATCCGGCTTGACCTGCCGAAAGTCGCCGCCGCGCCGGCCCGTCAGACGCCGCAGACGATCTCGCTGTCCATCGACGCGGCGGGCAAGATCTACTGGAACGGCAATGCCCTGACGCTCGACCAGATGCGCGCGCGCTTTGTGGAAGCGGGCAAGCAGCAGGAACAGCCGGAGATCCAGCTGCGCGCCGAGCGTTCGACGCGCTACGAGGTCATCGCCCAGGTGATGGGCGCGGCGCAGCAGGCGGGACTACAGCGGCTAGGCTTTGTGACGGACCCGCCGCCGCCCGTAGTGAGCCATTAGCCATGCCGCGCGGCGCGCGGCAGACCCCTCGGCGAACGGTATAATCAGCGTTTTCCCCTGCACAAGGGGAAACGACGCCATTTCATCTAGCAGAGCACCAGGCCCGGTGCGAAAGCACCGAACCTAGCGATCCCATCACACCATGCACGAAAAATACGTTCCCTCCGACGTCGAAGCCGCCGCGCAAGGGCAATGGCGCGCCAGCGACGCCTATAAGACAACGGAAATCACCGACAAGCCCAAGTTTTATTGCGTCTCGATGCTGCCGTACCCGTCGGGCAAGCTGCACATGGGCCACGTGCGCAACTATACGATCAACGACGTGATGTACCGCTATCTGCGGATGAACGGCAACAACGTGCTGATGCCGATGGGTTGGGACGCGTTCGGTATGCCGGCGGAAAACGCCGCGATCGCCAACAACGTGCCGCCGGCCAAGTGGACGTACGACAACATCGCGTACATGAAGAAGCAGATGCAGGCGATGGGCCTCGCCATCGACTGGTCGCGCGAAGTCGCCACCTGCAGCCCCGATTACTACAAGTGGAACCAGTGGCTGTTCCTGAAGATGCTCGAAAAGGGCATTGCGTACAAGAAGACCGGCACGGTGAACTGGGACCCGGTCGACCAGACCGTGCTCGCCAACGAGCAGGTGATCGACGGGCGCGGCTGGCGCTCCGGCGCTCTGGTCGAAAAGCGCGAGATCCCGATGTACTACATGCGGATCACGCAGTACGCCGACGAACTGCTGAACGACCTCGAAGGCCTCGGCTGGCCCGAGCGTGTGAAGGTCATGCAGCAGAACTGGATCGGCAAGAGCTTCGGCGTGAACTTCGGCTTCCCGTACGAGATCGACGGCGAGCAGAAAGTGCTGCGCGTCTTCACCACGCGCGCCGATACGATCATGGGCGTGACCTTCTGTGCAGTCGCGGCCGAGCATCCGCTCGCCACGCGTCTGGCGCGAGACAAGCCGGAACTGCAGGCGTTCATCGAAGAATGCAAGCGCGGCGGTGTCGCCGAGGCCGACGTTGCAACGATGGAAAAGAAGGGCATGGCCACCGGTTTCTACGTCACGCATCCGCTGACGCAGGAACAGGTCGAGGTGTGGATCGGCAACTACGTGCTGATGAGCTACGGCGAGGGCGCCGTGATGGGCGTGCCGTCGCACGACGAGCGCGATTTCGCTTTCGCGAAGAAGTACGGTCTGCTGATCAGACAGGTGGTGGCGCTCGAAGGCAAGGAATACTCGACCGACGCCTGGCAGGAATGGTATGGCGACAAGGACGGTACGCTGATCAACAGCGGCAAGTACGACGGCATGACCTACACGCAAGCCGTGGATGCGATCGCAGGCGACCTGAAGGATCTGGGCCTCGGCGACAAGCAGGTCACCTACCGTCTGCGCGACTGGGGTGTCTCGCGTCAGCGCTACTGGGGCACGCCGATTCCGATCATCCATTGCCCGACCTGCGGCGACGTGCCGGTGCCGGAGAAGGATCTGCCGGTCGTGCTGCCTGAGGATCTCGTGCCGGACGGCACGGGCAACCCGCTTGCCAAATCCGAAGCGTTCGTGAACTGCACGTGTCCGACGTGTGGCGGCGCCGCGAAGCGCGAAACCGATACGATGGACACCTTCGTCGATTCGTCGTGGTACTTCTATCGCTATGCGTCGCCGGATGCGAAGACCATGGTCGACCAGCGCACCGATTACTGGGCGCCGATGGATCAGTACATCGGCGGCATCGAGCACGCGATCCTGCACTTGCTGTACTCGCGTTTCTGGGCGAAGGTGATGCGCGACATGGGCCTGGTGAATTTCGGCGAGCCGGCCAAGAACCTGCTCACGCAGGGCATGGTGCTCAACGAAACCTTCTACCGCGAAAGTGAAGCGGGCAAGAAGACCTGGTACAACCCGGCCGACGTCACCGTAACCCACGACGAAAAGGGCCGTCCGGTCGGCGCCGTGCTGAACTCGGACGGCGAGGCTGTGGTGCTTGGCGGCATCGAGAAAATGTCGAAGTCGAAGAATAACGGCGTCGATCCGCAGGTGCTGATCGACGAGTACGGTGCCGACACGGCGCGTCTGTTCGTGATGTTCGCCTCTCCGCCCGAGCAGCAGCTTGAATGGTCGGGTTCCGGTGTGGAAGGTGCGAGCCGCTTCCTGCGCCGCGTTTGGGGCTTTGGCCACGCGAACGAAGCGGCCTTGCGCAAACAGGCTTCGTTCGACGCCGCCCAACTCGGCGAAACGGACAAGGTACTGCGCCGCGAGATCTACAGCGTGCTGAAGCAGGCCGATTTCGATTACCAGCGTTTGCAGTACAACACGGTGGTGTCGGCGGCCATGAAGATGCTCAACGCGCTCGACAGCGCCAAGGGCGCTCACCCCGCCGTGCTGCGCGAATGCTATGGCGTGCTGCTGCGCGTGCTGTACCCGGTTGTGCCGCATGCGACCTATCAGCTGTGGCAGGAACTCGGCTATGCCGACGAATTTGGTACGCTGCTGGACGCGCCCTGGCCGAAGATCGACGAGAAGGCGCTGGAGCAGGCCGAGATCGAACTCGTGCTGCAGGTGAACGGCAAGGTGCGCGGTGCGGTCACGGTCGCGAAGGACGCCCCGCGCGACGCGATCGAGCAGGCCGCGCTCGCGCACGAGATGTTCGCCAAGTTCAGCGAAGGCAATGCGCCGAAGAAAATCATCGTCGTGCCGGGCCGCCTGGTGAACATCGTCGTTTGACGCCGAAGCTGGCAATAAGCAGGGCGGCGCCACGAGCCGTGGCGCCACCCGAGTGTGGTACAGCATTTACTGCGAACCAGGAGCCAATGTGACTCGCAGATCGTTTTTGACGCTGGCGTGTGGGGTAATGGTGTTGTCCGCGTGCGGCTTTCAGCTACGCGGTCAGCAGGACTATCCGTTTAAGCGCCTCGCTGTTGCGGGCGCGCCGGCCCCGTTCCTGGGCCGTTTGACTCGAATGGTTCAAGGCGGCAGCGACACGGTGATCGTCAAAGCGGTGTCGAACGCGGATGCCGTTCTGCATGTTTCCGAGGTTCGTGGCAACAGCGTGCTGACGATGAATTCTCTCGGCGTCGTCGAAGAATATGAAGTCACCTACACGTTGCTCTACTCGCTCAACGGCACGGACGGAACGGTACTGATTCCGCAAAGCGCGATCGAGCTGAACCGCGCCATGACTTACAGCGATGAGTTCACGCAGGCGAAAATGGCCGAAGCGGATCTCCTGTACGCGGATATGCAAAGTGACGCCGTCGATCAGTTGATCCGCCGTCTGGGTGTCGTGCATTCGCTGCATCCGGCGCCGGGCCAAGGCGCGCCTGCCGTTGCGCCGCGCGTGCCGTTGCCGCCGCCGCCGCTTTGAGCGGCGCCTTGCACGGACGTGTTTTGCCAATCCTGTTGATCCGTAGCCATGCAACTGCGACTTGACGCGCTCGAAGCGCACCTCGCGAAGGGACTCGCCGACCTGTACGTCGTGTACGGCGACGAGCACCTGCTCGCGCAGGAAGCGGGCGACCGGATCCGCGCGACCGCGCGTTCGGCCGGCTATACCGATCGCTCGGTGTTCACGGTGGAGCGTGGCTTCGACTGGAGTTCGCTGCTGGGTGCGAGCCAGTCGATGTCGCTGTTCGGCGACAAGCAGCTGGTCGAGCTGCGGATTCCGTCGGGCAAGCCGGGCAAGGAAGGTGCGGATGCGTTGAAGTCGCTCGCAGACGCGGTGAATTCCGACGTCCTGACGATGATCACGCTGCCTCGTCTCGATGCGGCAACGCAGAAGTCCGGCTGGTTTACTGCGTTGGCCGAGGCGGGTGTGGCGCTGAAGATCGATCCGGTGGAGCGGGCGCAGTTGCCCAACTGGGTCGGCCAGCGGTTGTCGCAGCAGGGGCAGCGTGTGGCTGCCGGCGAGGAAGGGCGGCGCGCCTTGCAGTTTATTGCGGAGCGCGTGGAAGGCAATCTGCTTGCTGCGCATCAGGAAATTCAGAAGCTCGGATTGCTCTATCCGGCCGGGGCGTTGAGTCTCGAGCAGGTGCAGGACGCTGTGTTGAACGTCGCGCGCTATGACGTCTTCAAGCTGAACGAGGCGATGCTGGCGGGCGACGTGGGACGGCTTGCCCGCATGCTCGACGGCTTGCGCGGCGAAGGCGAGGCGGCGGTGCTGGTGCTGTGGGCCGTTGTCGAGGAAGTGCGGACACTTTTGCGCATCAAACGCGGCGTGGCGGCGGGCAAGCCGCTTGCGATGCTGGTGCGCGAAAACCGCGTGTGGGGGCCGCGTGAGCGGCTGATCGGCCCGGCTTTGTCGCGCGTAACCGAAGCGGCGCTGGAGAAGGCGCTCGCGCTCGCGGCGAAGCTCGATCGCCAGGTCAAGGGGCTGTCCGGCGGCACGCCTGGCAATCATCGCAATGACCCACCGCCTGACCCATGGGATGGGCTGTTCGAACTGGCGATGACAGTCGCTGCGCCGGCGAAGGCGACGGCTGCACCAATCGGGTCGCCTGGCAGGCCACGACCGCCAGCCACGCCAGCGCGCAGGCCGGTCTGAACAGAGCGCACGCCTGCAGGCTGCGTTTTGACGCTGGTTTGACTGTCAGCGCGCAGCCACCACTCTGATCGGCGCCGCTGGCTACGCATTCGGCAAGCCTCTGCAACCAGACTTACAATCGTTTGATCTTTCGCCAATACTGCCTGTCCACCGCGTACCGAAGACGCGGACGGACATCACGAGAATCACCATGAATATCGACCAGTACATGACCGACCTCGGCCGCCGCGCCCGGCACGCTTCGCGTGCGATGGCGCGGGCGTCGACGGCAGCGAAAAACACCGCGCTCGAGGCAGTGGCCCGCGCGATCGAACGTGAGTCGGCGCAGCTGAAAGAGGCCAATGCACGCGACGTTGCACGCGCACGCGAGAAAGGGCACGACGCTGCGTTTATCGACCGTCTCACCTTGTCGGACAAGGCGCTGAAGACGATGGTCGAAGGCCTGCGCCAGGTCGCGGCGCTACCGGATCAGATCGGTGAGATCAGCAACCTCAAATACCGTCCGAGCGGCATCCAGGTCGGGCAGATGCGCGTGCCGCTAGGCGTGATCGGCATCATCTACGAATCGCGGCCGAATGTGACGATCGACGCCGCCGCGTTGTGTCTGAAGTCAGGCAACGCAACGATTCTGCGCGGTGGTTCGGAAGCGCTCGAATGCAATACCGCGCTGGCGAAGCTGATTGGCGAAGGCCTCGAGATGGCCGGTCTGCCGCAGGATGCCGTGCAGGTGGTGGCGACTTCGGATCGCGCTGCCGTGGGTGCGCTGATCACGATGACGGAATACGTCGACGTGATCGTGCCGCGCGGCGGCAAGAGCCTGATCGCACGTCTGATGGAAGAAGCGCGCGTGCCGATGATCAAGCACCTCGACGGAATCTGCCACGTGTACGTCGACGACCGTGCGGACATCACCAAGGCAATGACCGTGTGCGACAACGCGAAGACGCACCGCTACGGCACCTGCAACACGATGGAAACGCTGCTGGTGGCGCGTGGCATTGCGCATGAAGTGCTACCGCAGCTTGGGCGCCTGTATCGCGTCAAGGAAGTCGAACTGCGCGTCGATCCGGCAGCGCGCGAGGTACTCGAAGCGGCGGGCGTCGGCCCGCTCGTCGATGCAACCGAGGAAGACTGGAGCACCGAATATCTCGCACCGGTGCTGGCGATCAAGGTGGTCGACGACCTCGATGCGGCGATCGAGCACATCAACACCTACAGTTCCGCGCACACCGATGCGATCGTCACCGAAGACCACGACCGCGCGATGCGTTTCTTGCGCGAAGTGGATTCGGCGAGCGTGATGGTCAACGCATCGACGCGCTTTGCCGATGGCTTCGAATTTGGCCTTGGCGCAGAAATCGGCATTTCGAACGACAAGCTGCACGCGCGCGGGCCGGTGGGACTGGAAGGGCTGACGTCGCTGAAGTACGTTGTGCTCGGGCACGGCGAAGGCCGTCAGTAACCCTCGACGCGCTGATGGGCGCGCGATCAACAACGCCAACTCGACGCACGAGGACCGCCAATGCTTCTGGTAAAAACGTTTCACATCGTTCTGATTGCTTCCTGGTTTGCCGGCCTGTTCTACTTGCCGCGCATCTTCGTCAATCTGGCGATGGAAACGGAACCGGCCGCCACGGCACGCCTGCTGATCATGGCGAGGAAGCTTTATCGCTTTATGAGCTTCATTGCAGTTCCCGCGCTCGCCTGTGGGCTGTGGCTGTGGCTGGTGGTCGGCATTGGGCGTGGGCAGGGCTGGATGCACGCGAAGCTCACCGTCGTCGTGCTGCTGATCGTCTATCACTTCTATTGCGGACGTTTGCTGGCGACGTTCGAACGGGGTGAGAACCGTCGTACGCATAAGTGGTATCGGATGTTCAATGAACTGCCCGTGCTGGGGATGCTGGCGGCGGTGGCGTTGGTGGTTTTAAAGCCGTTTTAAAAATAATCGAAATTCTTCTAAAGAACCGATGCGGTAAATCTTCATCAATTGCGGCAACCCGGTATCAATTGATAAATGCCGGGTTAAAGCGTCCTTTTGGCGTCTTGAGATCCGTTCGGATGCTATCCATCGATACGCACTTCTAATATTCAGCCTGTGACGATACGGTCTCCCGTCTCCAACGCGGAGGCAAGGATTTGGCCACCCTGTGTCACGTTCTATGCGATTTAAATAAGAGTTATGCAATCGACATAACTTGCTGCGTCTATTTAACGGATTTAAGACTGATCCGATGTCGACCGGATACTCAGATCAATAACGTAGATTTCCTGGTCTGGACCTCAATTCTGTTTTGCCACTCGACATACTGCTCTCGTCTCCTTTGACCGTGAGCGGCGACTGTTGAACGAGTTGACCCCGGCCAGCGCGTCGCGTGTTCGCTGCAAGCGCGCACGTTTCTGCGAATTGAAATCTGTGTATCTAATGGGGACAACTTAATGAATAAAATATCTCGGTCAATGTGGAACGACGTCACGTGCGCATGGACAGCAGCTTCAAAATTTATTCGCGCCTCTGCGAAAAAATCCTCCGTAAAGAATGGTGTTCTTTCACTGGTTGCGGCCGGCTTTCTTTCTGCCGGAACAGCGTATGCGGCGACAGCTCCCGTTGCGGTTTTTAATGACGCTACCGACGATACCTGTGCCGCGGTGAACGATGGCATTCCAGGCGGCGGCACCACTACCGCTCTGACTTCGCCGGCCTGCCAGGCGACCATCGGCAATAAGAGCAGTTCCCAAACTGCGCTCGCCAGCAATACGTCTCTCAACCTTATCTCGAACTCATCTGGCCTGATTGCCAGAGGTGGCCTGGAGATTTTCGGCGACGGTGTTTCTGCCGGGTCTCCCGTTGCGTACCTTCATGGTCAGCTCAGCCTGTTTAGCAATGGCACGACCTCGGGCACCGCGAACAAGATTATTGGCGTGGCGGCGGGCACGGTGGTGGCGGCTAGCACGGACGCCGTGAACGGCAGCCAACTGTATGGCGTTTCGCAAAGCGTCGCGGGTGCATTGGGCGGCAACTCCACTGTGAATCCGGATGGTTCGGTCGCGAGACCGCAATACGACATCGGAGGCAGCACGTTCTATACCGTCGGCGATGCGCTGAATAATCTGGACGGCCGCACAGCGCAGAATACCGACAGCATCGCGAATATCAACAGCATCCTGAACAACATCGGCGGTGGCGCGGGCATCATGTATTTCCACTCGAACTCGACGCTGGTGGATTCGCAGGCAATGGGGGTGGATTCAGTGGCGATCGGCGGCAACGCGCAGGCCTGGGACGAAGGCTCGGTCGCCCTGGGCGCGAACTCGGTGGCGAATCGTCCGAATTCGGTGTCGGTTGGCTCAGTGGGCAAGGAACGGCAGATCACCAACGTCGCAGCCGGTACGGCCGATACCGACGCGGTAAACGTATCGCAGTTGAAGGCGGCTGGTCTCGTGGACAAGAATGGCAACGCAAATGCCGCGGTCATTTACGATCATAACGCCGACGGTTCGGTCGACTACGGTAGCGTGACAATGGGCGGCGGCGCCTCGGGCGGAACGACGATCCACAACGTGGCGGCAGGTGTTACCGATACCGACGCAGTGAATGTCGCCCAGATGAATGCGGCGCTCGGCGCCGTGGCGAATGTCGCGGTCAATGCCACGAATCCGCTTTTCACGGCTAGCGGTGATCGCAATGCGGAAGCAGCAATGGCAAGCGGCACGCACGCTACGGCGATGGGCGCCAACGCCGCGGCTGCGGGTGTCAATGCGGTTGCAGTGGGTGCAGGCTCGGTCGCGCAGGCTGACAACTCGGTCGCGCTAGGTGCGAACTCGGTGGCCGACCGTGCCAACTCGGTGTCGGTGGGTGCGGTGGGTAGTGAACGCCAGTTGACGAACGTTGCGGCTGGGCAGCAGGGCACCGACGCGGTCAACGTGGACCAGTTGAACGCGGCCACAACGCAGGCGAATAGCTACACGGACACTCGCATCGCGGGTGTGCAAAACTCGATCAACGACGTCGCGAAGAATGCCTATGCCGGCGTAGCCGCCGCTATGGCGATGCCGAACATGACGCCGTCGGGTCCGGGCAGGACCGTCGTCGCGGCTGGTGGCGGAACATACAAGGGCGCATCGGCGGCCGCGGCGGGTGTTACCTATCGCTCGCTGAGCGGCCATTGGCTTGCGAACGGCGCGGTGTCTGTGACGTCGACCGGCGACGCGGGCGTGCGCGCTCAGGTCGGTTACGAGTTCTGAACTGGTTGCCTTGGATAGCGCACGGTAGCTGAGCTGAAATCCCCGGTGGCCGGAAGGTCACCACAAGTGAGGGGATTATCGTTCCCACCCTGCGTGCGAGTCGCGCTGCAGGGTGTTTTGTTTCTACGGACCATGCCACGCACGGCGCCACGCGTGACGCTGATCACGTCTGCGGATCGATCCTTCGGCGGTTGATCACTTCCTTTGCCTGCGCCAGTTTCTCCACCAACTCCGGTCCTCGGCTCAACGCTACCCCGACCGCGAGGATGTCTCCGATGGCCAGATGTGAGACGCGCGAGGTCATCGGCGAAAAGATATCCGTATCCTCATCCACATTCGCAAAGAGTCCGACGGTCGCCAGTCGCGCGAGGGGCGAATTGCCATGCGTGATAGCAATCACCTTTGCGCCTGCGGCCAGCGCCGCCTTGACCGCATCGACGATGTCGCGTGTGCGTCCCGTGTTCGAAATCGCCACCACGACGTCGCCTTCGCCTAGCAGCGACGCCGACATCAGAAACGTATGCGGGTCCGAATAGGCGACGCTCGGCATGCCGAGCCGGAAAAACTTGTGCTGCACATCGAGTGCTGCGACGCCGGAGCCGCCGGCGCCGTAAAACTCGATCCGCCGTGCTTTGGAAAGCAGATCGATGGCCGCTGCCACACTGTCCGACGACAGGTTGTTGCGCACCTGGATCAGTGCGCCGATAGTCCGGTCCAGCACCTTGGCCGCGACGCCGGGCGCCGGCTCGTCGGGCCGAACATCGCGATAGACGACCGGCACCTCCGCAGCGATGCCTTGCGCGAGCCGGATCTTGAACTCCCGAAAGCCCGAAAAGCCGAGTGCATGACAAAAGCGCGCAATGGTCGGCTGACTCACGCCTGCACGAGCGGCCACCTCGTTCATCGACAGATCCAGTACTTCGCGCGGCGCTTCGATCACGTAGTCCGCTAACTTCCGCTCGGACGGGCGCAACTGCTCGCGCATCGCTTCCACCTGGGACAGCATCATTGGAAAACTCGCACTATGCTGAAGAATGCGTGGACTATAGCTGATTGCTGAAGATGTACAAAAACTACATTTCGCGCTGTAGGTGTATTCCCTAAGTGATTCGCGTTTTTGGTCGAACGGCTTTGTAGTGGGCGTTTCATGGAATTCCGGGCGATGGAAAATGGAAAGATAGACGCATTGCGATCGTGTAGTTTTTCTACTAAACTCTCGATGTCGGTCTAATCCGACGTCCCCGCGATCCCCACCTGGCCCCGCGCATGTTCGCCCCAGCCAGCGACGAAGGAGCTTCGATGGTTTCCCCGCATTCGCAATTGCTCAAGGTTACGCAACGCGTAATCGAACGCAGCAAGCCTACCCGCGACGCCTACCTGGCCCGCATCGATAAAGCCCAGGGCAAGTTTCCGGTGCGTGGCGCGCTGTCCTGCGCGAATCTCGCGCACGGCTTTGCCGGCCTCGAGGGTAACGACAAGCTCGTGATCAAGCAGATCCGCGAGCCGAATATCGGCATCGTGTCGTCGTACAACGAGATGCTGTCGGCCCACGCGCCCTTCAAGAATTATCCCGATCTGATCAAGCAGGCCGCCCGTGAAAACGGTGGCGTGGCGCAATTCGCGGGCGGTGTGCCGGCCATGTGCGATGGCGTCACGCAGGGCAACGCGGGCATGGAACTGTCGCTGTTCTCGCGTGAAGTGATTGCGATGAGCACGGCGGTCGCGCTCACGCACAACATGTTCGACGCGGCGCTGTGCCTCGGCATCTGCGACAAGATCGTGCCGGGTCTGCTGATTGGTGCGCTGCAGTTTGGCCATATCCCGACCATCTTCGTGCCGGCTGGCCCGATGACGAGTGGTCTGGGCAACGACGACAAGGCGAAGGTGCGCCAGCAGTTCGCGACCGGTCATTGTGACCGCAGCGCGCTGCTCGAAGCGGAAGCCGCTGCGTATCACAGCCACGGCACCTGCACGTTCTACGGCACGGCCAACAGCAACCAGATGCTGATGGAAGTGATGGGCCTGCACCTGCCGGGTTCGGCATTTGTGCATCCGCACACGCCGCTGCGCGATGCACTTACGGCGCAAGCTGCGCGTCGCGTGCTCGACCTGACGGTGGAACGCGGCAATTACACGCCGATCGGTCATGTGGTCGACGAGAAGGCGATCGTCAATGGCATCGTTGCATTGCTGGCGACGGGTGGTTCGACCAATCACACGCTGCACCTCGTGGCGATTGCGCGTGCGGCGGGCATCGTGATCGACTGGGACGACTTCGATCAACTGTCGCAAAACGTGCCGCTGCTGGCGAAGATCTATCCGAACGGCAAGGCCGACGTGAATCACTTCCACGCGGCGGGCGGCGTGGCGTTCCTGGTCCGCAATCTGCTGGAAGGGGGCTTGCTGCACGAAGACGTCAACACCGTGGCGGGCAAGGGGCTTCATCACTACACGGAAGAGCCCAAGCTGCTCGACGGCAAGCTGACGTGGGTACCGGGCGTGACGGAGAGCCAGGAAACGGCTGTGCTGCGCGGCATCAAGGAACCGTTCCAGGCTGACGGCGGTCTGCGGCTGATGCAGGGCAAGCTGGGCCGCGGCGTCATCAAGATTTCGGCGGTTGCGGCGCAGCATCGCAAGGTGAAGGCGCCGGCCATCGTGTTCGATTCGCAGGAAGCGGTGCAGGAAGCCTTCGATAAAGGCGAACTGAAGCGCGACTTCGTGGCCGTCGTCCGCTTCCAGGGCGCTCGTGCAAACGGCATGCCCGAGCTGCATCGTTTGACGCCGCTGCTCGGCGTGTTGCAGGATCAGGGTTTCCATGTCGCGCTGGTTACCGATGGACGCATGTCGGGTGCGTCGGGCAAAGTGCCGGCGGTGATCCACGTGTCGCCGGAAGCGCTGCTGGAAGGCCCGATCGGCAAGGTGCGCGATGGCGACATGCTGGTGATCGACGCTGAAGCGGGCGTGCTCGACGTCGAAATCGATGCGGCCGAATGGGCGGCGCGGCCTGAGGCCGTCCCGCAGCATCAGGCGGAAAACGAAGTCGGCTTCGGCCGCGAACTGTTTGGCGTCTTCCGTGCGGCCGCTGCGCCTGCGGAACTGGGCGCTTCGGTGTTTGGTCCGATGGTGGGCGAAGTTCACGCAAGCGTTCACCCAAGCCACGAACTGCAGAAACAAGGAGTCTGACTATGACGGCAAAGAAAGTAAGCGACATCGTGCGTCTCGGCCCGGTGATTCCGGTGCTGGCGTTCGACTCGGCGGAACAGGGCGAGAACGTGTCGCGCGCACTGCATGCTGGTGGCGTAAAGGTGCTCGAGATCACGCTGCGTACGGCGGCCGGTCTGGAAGCCATCGAACGCGCGAGCCATCTGGCGGAAGACATCGTCGTCGGCGTCGGCACGATCACGAGGCCGGAGCACTGCGCGCAAGCCAAGAAGGCTGGCGCACAGTTCGGCGTGTCGCCGGGCCTCACGAGGGAGATGCACCAGGCTGCGCAGGATGCCGGCTTACCGCTGCTGCCGGGCGTGATGACGCCGTCCGACATCATAGTCGCGCTGGAACTCGGCTATGAGATCGTCAAATTCTTCCCGGCCCAACAGGCCGGTGGCGTGCCGATGCTGCAGGCCTTCCACGGTCCGTTCCCGGCCCTGAAGTTCTGTCCGACCGGCGGGATTACGGCTGAAACCGCCCCCAATTTCCTCGCACTGCCGAACGTTGTGTGCGTGGGCGGCTCCTGGCTCACGCCGAAGGCCGCACTCGCGGCGCAGAACTGGGATGAAGTCACGCGTCTCGCCCGTGCGGCAAGCGAACTTGCTGCACCGGCGCATTGAGTTCGGACTGAGTCGAACCGAATGATGCTGGAGGTGGGACAGCAAGCACCAGCATCCACGTAAGCAGTAGATGGAGCAGAGAGTGACGTCAGAGTCCGGCTGCATCCGAAGAAGCCTCGCCGCTGCAGCCGTTAAGGCCGCGACGGCGAGGCTTCTTTTTAATCCGCGTGCAGAGTTTCCGCGCGCTCATCCTCAAACAGACAGTAAAATTGGCGTCCACGTGATTACCGGTGACACTGCCGTTTCACGTCAGGCGTAGAGACAGGCAGCGCGAGAAAGTCTGCACCGCGTTTGCAACTAGAACCAACAATGCAAAAGGAGGAGCTCCATGGGAGCTAGCCATGGCAGCTTGCTGCTGATTTACGCGGTGGTCGCCATCGCCGCGTTGATCCTGCTGATTACGCGCTACAAGGTCTATCCGTTCCTTGTCCTGATCATCGTGTCGCTGCTGCTTGGTCTTGTGGCCGGCATGCCGATGGGCACGATCGTCAAGTCGTTCGAGACCGGCAACGGCAACACGCTCGGGCACATTGCGATCGTGGTTGGACTCGGCACCATGCTCGGCAAGATGATGGCCGAATCCGGCGGGGCGGAACGCATTGCGACGACGTTGATTGACAAGTTCGGCGAAAAGCATATCCACTGGGCGATGATGGTCGTGGCGATCATCGTCGGTTTGCCGGTGTTCTTTGAAGTGGGCTTCGTGCTGCTGATTCCGATTGCGTTCAACGTCGCGAAGCGAACCGGCAAGTCGCTGTTGCTGATCGGTTTACCGATGATCGCCGGTTTGTCCGTCGTGCACGGGCTGATTCCGCCGCACCCTGCCGCGATGCTCGCCGTGCAGGCGTATCACGCGGACATTGGCAAGACGATCGTGTTTGGCCTGATCGTGGGTGTGCCCTGTGCGATTGTCGCGGGGCCGCTGTTCGCGCTGCTGGTCAGCCGCTACATCAAGTTGCCCGAGCATAATCCTCTGGCTGCTCAATTTCTCGGCTCGGCTGGCGACGACAAGGCAACGAAGCGTGAGCTGCCGAGCTTTGGCATCACGCTGTTCACGATTTTGCTGCCGGTGATTCTGATGTTGATCGGCAGTTGGGCGGACCTTGTGTTCGCCCCAAAGACCTTGCCGAATGACTTGCTGCATTTCGTCGGCAACTCGGATGTGGCGTTGCTGATCGCGGTGCTCGTCAGCTTCTGGACGTTCGGCGCGAAGCGCGGCTTCAATCGCGAGCAGATCCAGAAGTTCTGCGGAGAGTGTCTGGCGCCGATCGCCGGCATTACACTGATCGTCGGTGCTGGCGGTGGCTTCGGACGTGTGCTGATGGATAGCGGTATTTCGAAGGAAATCGTCAATGCGGCGACTGCGGCGCATCTGTCGCCGCTGGTGTTTGCCTGGTGCGTGGCTGCGCTGATCCGTCTTGCCACAGGTTCGGCTACGGTTGCCATGACGACGGCCTGCGGCATTGTCGCGCCTATCGCGGCGGCGGGAGGCGTGCAGGTGCGTCCGGAGTTGCTGGTGCTGGCGACGGGTTCGGGCTCGCTGATTTTTTCACACGTCAACGACGGCGGATTCTGGTTGATCAAGGAATACTTTGGAATGACGGTGGGACAGACGTTCAAGACGTGGTCGCTGCTCGAAACCATCATTTCCTTGACGGGTTTGGGGTTGACCTTCGCGCTCGCGACGGTCCTGTAAGGAGTATTGAATGATTCTGATCGGAATGGGCGTCTCGGGCGCCGGCAAGACGCGGATCGGCGAGATGCTGGCGGAGCGTCTGCACTGCAGCTTCACCGATGGCGACGCGTTTCATAGCGCAGCCAACAAGGAGAAGATGCACAAAGGCATCCCGCTGACGGACGAAGACCGTTGGCCCTGGCTGAAGACGATTCGTGCGGCGATCGAAGAGAAGCAACGGGCGGGGGAGACGGCGGTGTTCACGTGTTCGTCGCTGAAGCGTTCGTATCGCGACGTTCTGCGTGGAGGTGGTGATAAGGACGTGGTGTTTGTCTATCTGAAGGGCTCATACGAGGTGCTGCACGAGCGTCTGGCGACGCGCACCGGACACTTCTTCGATCCTTCGTTGCTGCAAAGCCAGTTGGATACGCTTGAAGAGCCGGGTGCGGATGAGGCAATTACGGTGAGTATCGAGTTGACGCCGGATGAGATCGTGGATGAAGTTTTGAAGCAGATGAAGCTTCGTTAAGATCGTATGAAGTACCGGCGCAAAGCAATGTTGCAAAGCAAGACGCCGGCTCCTACGAGCACCAACGACACGAACAGATAGAGAAGTAGCGCGAGTACTTCCATGTCGTCGGGGTTTGCCAGTTCGGTATGCCCGGAAATTCTCAGTATTGCTCGGATGAACATGTCGACTCCGTACGGCATGTTCATCGGTAACGTGTCAACAAAACGCACAAGGCCCAATGCGCCGGCAATCGTTACGGCGATATTTCCCAGAACCAATAACGGTCTTACAAGAATTTTTTTCATCGGACCTCGACGGTTCCGTAAGCCTTGAGCGTCGCTCCGGGAACTGGCAAATCCGGCGCGTGCGAGCGTAGGTAGCGCGAGAGGCGATCGAAGTCGGAAGGATCGACAACGGTTATACAGCCTTCGCTTAGGCGGCGCGATCCCATCGGATGCAATCGAAAGTTGCCCCGCTTGATGCCATTTATCATCGTTGAATCGCCTGTCTTCGGGTTCCATAGCATGAACCATTTTTTGTGGTCCGTTGTGCCGAGGCCGTACTCGCCCCAAAGGTCGTAAAGAAATCCTAAACGACCGCCCGATTTTCGGTCAACGATATAGTAGGTCCCTTTGGGAAGCGGTCCGACATCTTCCCGGTCGACGTATGCCGGATTGTCTCGGCCGTCCTTCTGCCCTGAAAACGCCGCCATTGGGCCTGCTCCGGAACAATGAAGCCACGATGTCCGCTGGTCGTTAAGATAAAATGTACACCTGACCGCACGCATTCAAAGCTCCTCAAATCAGGTTCCAGGCGTCCTTGAAGATCAGGTTCCCATCCAGATAGGACCATTGAATTTCCTCGTACATGAACTCGACGACCTCGACGTGATTTTGATGCGCGCTCGCCTGTTCTTTTATGTTGGGTACGCGAGGAGAAACCGAAACTACCTTGACGTTGCGCATCAACATGTTGAAGTACTCTTCTTCGCAGCCCGCCTCATTGACCCGGTACCACTTTAGTTCGGCTGACGCCAACGTCATTCCCCGGGCGACTGCCTGATATAGGACCGGGGAGGACTTATCGATTTCTTTTTCTATGATCAGCGGTCGATGCGAGCGTCCCCCCATTAGCTTGCCCGTGTAACTGTCCGCCGGTGCATGCATACCATGGGACAAACTCAGCACCTCGATACTGTGTTCGCGACCCACTACCTGGCTTGAGCCTCTGATGTCGGCGCCACCGTCGTCCTTGAGCCAAAGATGCAAGGGAATTGCCATGACGAAACCCCGTGGTCAAAAGATGTCAATGTAAGGGTTGCATCTGGGTCAATTGTTAATGTTTGTTATCGTGCCATCGCCGCTAATTCGCGCTACCTACGACTCCAAAAACAAAAATGCCGTTCAGTGTTTAACTGAACGGCATTTTTCCGAATTGTGGCGCTGCCGCTAACCGCAGCGATTACTGCCGCCCAGCTTAAGCAATCCGCTTGGCCAGCTCAATCGCCTTGCCCACATACGAAGCCGGCGTCATGGCCAGCAAGCGTTCCTTCGCATCCGCAGGAATATTCAACCCGCCAATAAACGTCTGCAGCGCCTCGCGCGTAATACCCTTGCCGCGCGTGAGTTCCTTCAGCTGCTCGTACGGATTCTCGATGCCGTAACGGCGCATTACGGTTTGCACCGGCTCAGCCAGGACTTCCCAGCAGTTATCCAGATCTTCGTTCAGACGCGCGGGGTTCACTTCGAGCTTGTCCAGACCGCGGATCAACGCGTCATACGCCAGCAGCGAGTAGCCAAACGCGACGCCGATATTGCGCAACACGGTCGAGTCGGTCAGATCGCGCTGCCAGCGCGAGATAGGCAGCTTGTCTGCCAGATGCCGCAACGTTGCATTCGCCAGCCCGAGGTTGCCTTCCGAGTTTTCGAAGTCGATCGGATTGACCTTGTGCGGCATCGTCGACGAACCGATCTCGCCAGCCTTCAGACGTTGCTTGAAGTAGCCGAGCGAGATATAGCCCCACACGTCGCGGTCCAGATCCAGCAGGATTGTGTTGGCGCGCGCGACGGCGTCGAACAGTTCGGCCATATAGTCGTGCGGTTCGATCTGGATCGTGTACGGATTGAACTTAAGTTTCAGACGCTTCTCGACCACTTCGCGCGAAAACGCTTCCCAGTCGAACTCAGGATAGGCGGACAAATGCGCATTGAAGTTGCCCACCGCGCCGTTCATCTTGCCGAGCAGTTCAACGTTCTCGATACGTTCGATCGCGCGCGAGAGACGCGCCGCAACGTTGGCGATTTCCTTGCCGAGTGTGGTCGGGCTGGCTGGTTGACCGTGCGTGCGCGACAGCAGCGGTTGCGCGGCTTGCGCATGCGCGAGCGCGACGAGACGCGCGTGCACCGAACGCAGCGCCGGCACGATTACGTGCTCACGCGCACCCGCGAGCATCAGGCCGTGCGACGTGTTGTTGATGTCTTCCGAGGTGCAGGCGAAGTGGATGAACTCGCTCGCGCGTTCCAGTTCCGGCTGACCCTTCACCGATTCCTTGAGCCAGTATTCGACGGCCTTCACGTCATGGTTGGTGACGCGCTCGATTTCCTTGATGCGAGCGGCGTCGTGCGCGGTGAAGCGCTCGGCCAGTTGCAGCAGGAATTGCTCGGACGCCGCCGAGAAGCGCGGCACTTCAGCGAAACCGGCCTGCGACAGCGCGATCAGCCAATGGATTTCGACCGTCACGCGATGGCGCATGAACGCGGCTTCCGAAAGCCATTCGCGCAGGGCTTCGGTTTTCGACGCGTAGCGGCCGTCGAGCGGGGAGAGCGCGGTGAGCGCGAACAGGGTATCGGGGCGGGTGTCGGACATGATGGAGGCGTGAGCGCTCGGTGAGCAGATCGGAACGGAGGGAACCCGGAATTTTACCACCGGACGGGCATGCTCCTGATTCGCCGGCCTATTGCCGCTAACACCGGCTATTGCGTCAAACGTCGCGGCGCCGGCATCGCCCCGCTAGAATGCTGACTTCTCCTCCCCTGCCGGCCGCACGCTCCGCATGGAACTGAAATGGCTCGAAGACTTCGTTTCGCTTGCGGAAACCCGCAGTTTTAGCCGTTCTGCGGAGTTGCGGCATGTCACGCAACCCGCGTTTTCACGCCGTATTCAGGCGCTCGAAGCGTGGCTCGGAACGGAACTGATCGATCGTTCGGTTTATCCGACGCGGCTCACGGCCGCGGGTCAGGTGTTCTACGAGCAGGCCTTGGCGATGCTCTCGCAGTTCCACGAAGCACGTACGCTGTTGCGCGGACACACGGCGACGCCTGCTGCGACGATCGAGTTCGCGGTGCCGCATACGCTCTCGCTCACGTATTTTCCGCGCTGGCTGCAACGCATCGAGGCGCAGTTAGGCCCCGTGCATACCCGCCTGCGCGCGCTTAACGTGCACGACGCGGTGCTCTCGCTGGTGGAAGGCGGCTGTGATCTGGTGATGGGCTACCATCATCCGAGCCATCCCGTAGCGCTTGACCCCGCGCGTTACGACATGCTCACGCTCGGCATCGAGCCGATCAGTCCGTTCTCCGCTCCGGGCCGTGCGGGTCGCCCGCGCTACACGTTGCCGGGCACACCTGACGAGCCGGCACCGTATCTGTCGTACACGCCGAACGCGTACCTTGGCCGCATGACGGAGGTGATCATCGCCAATGCGCCGACGCGTCTGTCGCTGGACCGTCTTTACGAAACCGACATGGCCGAGGGACTCAAGGCGATGGCGCTGGCTGGCCACGGCATCGCCTTTTTGCCGCATAGTGCGGTGGAGGATGCAGTTGCCGAGGGCAAGCTGATCCGCCTCGACCGTGCAACGCGCGGCACCGTGGAAGGGCAGTTCACATTGACCATGGAGATTCGTCTGTATCGCGACAAGCTCGCGGTGCAGGGCGACGATGCGCGTCACGTGCTGGCGCGCAAGCTCTGGGACACGGTCACCGGCGAACTCGCTCAGGACGCGGTGTAAGCTCGCCGCAAGCCCATCACGTGCGCTATGTGCGGCGAGACGCTCGTCATTGCGACGGCGTATTGTTACGCTCTGCGCGACAGGTTTTTGCGGAATTTCAACGTTATGCACGAAAGACATAACGGGATGATCAAACGGCATTGGATTTCAAATTGGCGTTTTTCGACAATGTCGTCATTCGGTCAAAACGCTTGGAGCGTTCATGTCATCCCAACCGCAGTCCGCATCGTCGTTGCAATCCGTCCCGTCCTATCTGAATAGCGATAACCTCGGCCCTTGGGGCAACTATCTTCGCCAGGTCGACCGCGTCGCACCGTATCTCGGCTCGCTGTCGCGCTGGCTCGAAACCCTCAAGCGTCCGAAGCGCATTCTCATCGTCGACGTCCCTATCGAACTCGATAACGGCACCGTGGCTCACTTCGAAGGCTATCGCGTGCAGCACAACGTGTCGCGCGGTCCGGGTAAGGGTGGCGTGCGTTATCACCAGGACGTGACGCTGTCGGAAGTGATGGCACTGTCCGCGTGGATGTCGGTCAAGAACGCAGCTGTGAACGTGCCGTACGGCGGCGCCAAGGGGGGTATTCGTGTCGATCCGCGCACGCTCTCGCGTGGTGAGCTCGAGCGCGTCACGCGCCGCTATACCAGCGAAATCGGCATCATCATTGGACCGAATACCGACATCCCCGCGCCGGACGTGAACACGAACGAGCAGATCATGGCGTGGATGATGGACACGTACTCCATGAACCAGGGCCAAACGGCCACCGGCGTCGTGACCGGCAAGCCGATCGCACTCGGTGGTTCGCTGGGCCGTCGTGAAGCAACTGGGCGGGGTGTGTTCGTGGTCGCTGCGGAAGCGGCACGCCGTATCGGTGTCGATATTGAAGGCGCACGCATCGCCGTGCAGGGCTTCGGTAATGTGGGCGGCATCGCCGCACGCCTGTTCCAGGAAGCCGGCGCGAAGGTCGTGGCGGTGCAGGATCACACGGGCACGATCTTCAAATCGACGGGTATCGACGCCGTGGCGCTGTTTGCGTACGTGGCGAAGAATGGCGGCGTGGGTGGCTTCCCTGAAGCGGACACGATCGCGAACGAAGATTTCTGGACCGTTGAGTCGGACATCCTGATCCCGGCCGCTTTGGAAAACCAGATCACCGAGGAGAACGCCGGCAAGATCAGGACGAAGATCGTCGTGGAAGGTGCAAACGGCCCGACCACCACCGCGGCGGACGACATCCTGCATGACAAGGGCATCCTCGTGATCCCGGACGTGGTGGCGAATGCCGGTGGCGTGACCGTGTCGTACTTCGAATGGGTGCAGGATTTCTCAAGCTTCTTCTGGACCGAGGACGAGATCAACCAGCGTCTCGAGCGCGTGATGCGCGAAGCGTTTGCCGCGGTGTGGCAAGTGTCGAGCGAGCAGAAGGTTTCGGTGCGTACGGCAGCGTTTATCGTCGCCTGTAAGCGCATCCTCGAAGCACGCGAACTGCGTGGCCTGTATCCCTGATCGGACAGTATCCCTTTCCCCTGTCACGCGGCCGATGCACACGGCCGCGGGTCTCCTCGACGGGCGGCATCGTAATGATGCCGTCCGTTTTTTTGTTGATGCATTGCCCTGGCGCATGCAACCGGGTACGCCCGAAGGGCCTGGCAAGGTACCCTGTAATGCCTTGTGCTACAGGAATAGTGTCAATTCAATTACAGTTGAACAGATACGGTTCCTTGCCGGGCTTTGCAGGGGACCGGAGTAAGCTAGGCGCTCAAAGCGCTAGCTCTGGTCGAGAGGAGATCACCTATGAAGGTCAGGAAGGCTGCGCTGCTGGTCGCGACACTCGGACTGTTCGCAGGGGGCGCGCACGCTCAGGAGGCCGGTACATTAAAGAAGATCAAGGACACGGGCGTTATTTCTCTCGGGTACCGCGAATCGTCGATTCCGTTTTCGTACTACGACGAACAGCAGAACGTCATTGGTTACTCGCACGAATTCATGATGAAGATCGTGGACGCGGTCAAGCAGAAACTCAACACGCCTGACCTGAAGACCAAACTGACTCCGGTCACGCCGCAAAACCGCATCCCGCTGGTGCAGAACGGCACCGTCGACCTCGAATGCGGCTCGACCACCAACAACATGGAACGCGAGCAGCAGGTCACGTTTTCAAACACCATCTTCGTGATCGGAACCCGCCTGATGACCCGCAAGGATTCGGGCATCAAGGACTGGCTGGACCTCAAGGGCAAGACGGTTGTGACGACGGCCGGCACCACCTCCGAGCGGCTCTTGCGCAGGATGAACCAGGACAAGGGCATGGGGATGAACATCATCAGCGCGAAGGATCACGAGGAGGCGTTCCAGGCGCTCGCCAGCGGCCGTGCTTCCGCGTTCATGATGGACGACGCGCTGCTCGCCGGTGAGCGCGCGAAGTCGGGCCATCCAGCTGAATTCGTGATCCTCGGCGCGCCGCAGTCGGAAGAAGCGTACGGCTGCATGATGCGCAAGAACGACCCCGAGTTCAAGAAAGTGGTGGACGGAGCAATTGCGAAGATAGAGACCTCGGGCGAGGCGGACCAGATCTACCAGAAGTGGTTCGAATCGCCGATTCCACCCAAAGGCCTGAACCTGAACTTCCCCGAAAGCGACGCCATCAGGGCGCTTTTCAAAAGTCCGAACGACAAGCCTATCGACTAGCCGGGCATCCGTGCCGGGATGCCATCTCCCAGCCTTTTCCTTACGAAGGCGAATATTGGCGACCGTGACGGCACGAATGTCGAAATGGTACTGTTCCCGGGTGCGCGTTATTCTGCGGTCCGTGGGACCGCGTCGAGCCTCGTCAAAGGTCTACAGAAAAAGGTTGCGAGATGATTTCTATCAAAGACGTTTCGAAGTGGTACGGTCAGTTCCAGGTACTGACCAACTGCTCGACGGAAGTCAAAAAGGGTGAAGTGGTGGTGGTGTGCGGCCCGTCGGGCTCGGGCAAGTCGACGCTGATCAAGACGGTCAACGGCCTCGAACCGTTCCAGAAAGGCGAGATCACCATTGACGGTCAATCGGTCGGCGACAAGAAGACCAATCTGTCGAAGCTGCGCGCGAAAGTCGGCATGGTGTTCCAGCATTTCGAACTGTTCCCGCATCTCTCGATCACAGAAAATCTGACGCTCGCGCAGATCAAGGTGCTGGGCCGCTCGAAGGACGAAGCGGCCGCGAAGGCGTTGAAGCTACTGGAGCGTGTCGGACTGCGCGCGCATGCGGACAAGTTTCCGGGGCAATTGTCGGGCGGTCAGCAGCAGCGTGTGGCGATTGCCCGCGCGCTCTCAATGGACCCGATCGCGATGTTGTTCGACGAACCCACCTCGGCGCTCGACCCCGAGATGATCAACGAAGTGCTCGACGTGATGGTCGAGCTTGCGCAGGAAGGCATGACGATGATGTGCGTCACGCACGAAATGGGCTTCGCCAAGAAGGTTGCGCACCGCGTGATCTTCATGGACAAGGGCTTGATCGTCGAAGACGATCGTAAGGAGGACTTCTTTGCTAATCCGAAGTCGGATCGGGCGAAGGATTTTCTGGCGAAGATCCTGCACTGATGCGCTGAGCGTGAGCGCCGGTTAAACGGCTGCTCGTTTGGTTCAGGACTCGAACGCTGCGGCGTCGTCCGCGGCTTCGAGGTCGAGCGTAACGGATTCGAGCGATGGCGTGGGATGGATGGACGCAGTCGCCATCGCGGCCGAAGCCGACGCATCCAGCGCCGGATTGCGCAGCTTCTCGAGCACACACAGCGGTACCGGCACATTCACGCGGCCCACGACTTCGCCGTGCTGGAACATCAGCAGATCGCCGGGCTTGAACGCGGTCCACACTTCGTTGTCGGTCAGTGGCGCGGTGGCGATGACCGCGACGCGGTCTTCCGGCGTGGTGTACTTGGCGAAATCGATCGACACGTCCGCGTCGACCAGATGCGCGGTTGAGAACGGCCAGCGGCGCACGATGTAGTGCAGGTTGGTCGAGCAATGCGCGAACAACGCCTGTCCG
Organism: Paraburkholderia sp. GAS82; assembly: GCF_050436285.1. Lineage (NCBI taxonomy): Bacteria > Pseudomonadati > Pseudomonadota > Betaproteobacteria > Burkholderiales > Burkholderiaceae > Paraburkholderia > Paraburkholderia sp. GAS82. The sequence goes on along the minus strand of NZ_JBNDLX010000017.1, from coordinate 24,831 downwards.
TTGGACATCAAAAAGTTAAATACCCCGAACTGTGTAATCTCGCGCGTAAGCGTGCCGAGCGCTTCAAACAGTTCGTTGAGCGGAGGCTGGGTGCTCGGGAAAGCCTTACGCAATCCTTGCAGCAACGCGCAGAAGGCGAGTTCGCTGTCGGTGGTGCCGACCGGCTGGTAGACACCGGTCAGAAACGGCGAATAGTTATTCAGGTCGCCGTTGTGCGCGAAGATCCAGTGACGGCCCCACAGTTCGCGCATGAACGGGTGGCAGTTCTCCAGCTGGATATGGCCTTGCGTCGCTTTGCGAATATGCGCGATGGTGTTCTTCGATTTGATCGGGTAGCGCTTGACCATCTCGGCGATCGGCGAGGTGGCCGACGATTGATGGTCGATGAAGAGCCGGCAAGCCTTGTCTTCGAAGAAGGCGATGCCCCAGCCGTCCGCGTGATGATCCGTGACGCCGCCGCGCGCGGCAAAGCCGGTGAACGAGAACGTAACGTCCGTCGGCGCGGCGCAGTTCATTCCGAGGAGTTGGCACATAGTACTGAAGCGGAGCGTCTTAACGGGGTGAACCGTTACAATGATGATTTCCAAGCATATCACCGAGCCAGGCGCGTCAAATAGCTAAATTGATCTATGTATAGGCCGTAACTTGCGGTTTGTTCACGTCAATCCTGTTGCGCCGGGCAGGTCAACTTCACGCCATGACTGCCTCCTTAGCCTCTTCCGCTTCCCCCGATTCCCTGACGCTCGCCCGTCCCGACGACTGGCATCTGCATGTGCGCGACGGCGCCATGCTGGCAGCGGTCCTGCCGCACACCGCACGCCAGTTCGGCCGCGCGATCATCATGCCGAACCTGAAGCCGCCCGTGACGACCACGGCGATGGCGCAGGCCTATCGCGAGCGCATCGTCGCGGCAATTCCGGCCGGCGTGAAGTTCGAGCCGCTAATGACGCTGTACCTCACCGACAACACTCCGCCCGACGAGATTCGCCGCGCGCGTGAAAGCGGCTTCGTGCATGGTGTGAAGCTGTATCCGGCGGGTGCTACAACGAATTCGGATGCGGGCGTGACAGACATCATGAAGTGCGCGAAGACGCTCGAAGTCATGCAGGAAACCGGCATGCCGCTGCTGGTGCATGGCGAAGTGACGGATTCGTCGATTGATCTGTTTGACCGCGAGAAGGTGTTTATCGACCGGGTGATGACGCCGCTGCGCCGTGCGTTTCCGGCGCTGAAGGTGGTGTTCGAGCACATCACGACGAAAGACGCGGTGGACTACATCCGCGAGGCTGGCGTGGCGCCGGGGCTGCTGGGTGCGACGATTACCGCGCATCATCTGCTGTACAACCGCAACGCGATCTTCCAGGGCGGTATTCGTCCGCATTACTACTGTCTGCCGGTGCTCAAGCGTGAGACGCATCGCGTGGCGCTGGTTGAGGCGGCCACGTCGGGTAATCCGCGCTTTTTCCTCGGCACGGATAGCGCGCCGCATCCGAAGGGGCTGAAGGAACATGCGTGCGGCTGTGCTGGATGCTATACGGCGCTGCATGCGCTTGAGCTGTATGCGGAAGCGTTCGATCAGGTTGGCGCGCTTGATAAGCTGGAAGGATTTGCGAGCTTTTTCGGCGCGGATTTCTACGGTTTGCCGCATGCCGGCGAGAAGGTCACGCTGCGCCGTGAACAATGGACGTTGCCGGCTGAGGTGGCGGTTGGCGATACGCCGGTTGTGCCGTTGCGTGGTGGGGAGCCGATTGGTTGGCGGTTGATTTAAGGCTGGGGTGGGGACGGTGGTGACCGCACCCGCATCTGCACGCGCCGGTGCCAACGAGGCTGCGCAAGCCCGCAAACCGGGCTTCGCCGATATCGACTGGTCGCTGCCGTGGTTCGCTCAGTTTGCCGGACGTGGCGTGCGCTGGCAGCAGGCAGCGTTGATGAGCTACGCCGCGCTGCTCGCGGAAATGAATGTCGATGCGCAGCAGTCCGGCCAGACCACGGGCCGCGGTCAACGGCTCGCGTTCATCGCCCAGGACGACCTACCACCGGGCGCAGCTTACGAGGCGCATATCGCTTCGACCGGCTGCGTGCCGACTCGCCATAATCTGCATGATTTTTTCAACGCGTCGGTCTGGTTTGCGTTTCCACGGATCAAGGCGGCGCTGAACACGCGGCAGTCCACAGCGATAGATTCGCTGGGCGTCGGTCCGACGCGTGGTGGCGTGCGGGACGCGCTGACCTTGTTCGACGAGAACGCGCTGTTGTTCGCATGCGCCGACCCGGCGCTGAGCAGCGCACTGCGCGGCTTCGACTGGTCAACGTTATTGGTCGCCAACCGCACAGCGTGGAGCACGCGTTGCGAGGTGCGTTGCTTTGGCCACGCGCTGCTGGAGAAACTGATCGCGCCATATAAGGCGTGTACCGGTCACACATGGATTGTCGACGTCCCGGCCGAGTATTTCTCCTGGCCGAGGGCATCGCGTGATGCGTGGCTCGACGAGGCGATTAGCACTGCTCTGTTGTCCACCGAGGAACTGACGAGCCGTCTGTTCGCGCCGCTTCCGGTGCTGGGTATCCCCGGCTGGTGGCCCGAAAACGAAGTGCCATCTTTCTATGACGATCCCGCTGTGTTTCGCACGGGGCGCCGGGTCCGGTAACCCAAAAAACCGCACGATCATCGATCCAGGCCGCGCTCAATCGGCTTCCTGCATGTCGAAATCGCCGCACGTCTGCTTCATCCGCTCAAAGCCGTCGCCACCACTAATGTTAAAATCCCGCCAGCAAAGCAGGCTAGGCAGTCGCGGCCTCTGCGGCTTCGGCCAACGAGGGCGAGGAAAGTCCGGACTCCATAGGGCAGGGTGATGGCTAACGGCCATCCGTGGCAACACGCGGAACAGGGCAACAGAAAGCAAACCGCCGATGGCCCGGCGCAAGCCGGGATCAGGTAAGGGTGAAACGGTGCGGTAAGAGCGCACCGCGGCTGCTGCGAGGCAGACCGGCACGGTAACCTCCACCCGGAGCAATTCCAAGTAGGCAGGCTAGCATCTTCGAGATGCAGGATGGGGCCCCCGTCACGTCTGCGGGTAGGAAGCTTGAGCGCGCCAGTAATGGCGCGTCTAGAGGAATGACTGCCACGCGCGCGGCGCTTCGGCGCGGCGTGTGCACAGAATCCGGCTTATCGGCCTGCTTTGCCGCTGACTAGAAAAATGCCGGTATCCGTGAGGATGCCGGCATTTCCTTTTGGTGCTCTTCGGTGCTTTGCGTTGTCGCCCGATTCAGCCCACGACGATATCGAACGAGTGCGTCAGTTCAGCAGTCTTGGCGATCATGATCGACGCTGAGCAGTACTTGTCGTGCGACAGGTTGATCGCCCGTTCGACGGTGGCCGGATTCAGGTTCTTGCCGGTCACGGTGAAGTGAAAGTGGACCTTCGTGAACACCTTCGGATCTTCGCTGGCTCGCTCGGCTTTCAAGGTCACCGAGCATCCGGCGATTTCCTGGCGGCTCTTCTTCAGGATCATCACCACGTCGTACGCGGTGCAACCGCCGGTGCCGAGCAGCACCATTTCCATGGGCCGCGGGGCCAGATTGCGGCCGCCACCTTCGGGCGCGCCGTCCATGGCGACGAGGTGGCCGCTACCCGTTTCGGCGGCGAACGCCATGCCGTCCTGCCCCATCCAGCTTACTTTGCATTCCATCCCTGTACCCCAGCTCGCATAACTTGTATTCGAAATGCCATTGTAGCCCGAGGCCTGCGCGTTCGCCCGAGGGCACTCGGGCACGCCTTTATGCTCGTTGGCACCTTGTGTGCTGCGGTGCGGCATGGTTTGGCGGTCGGGGATTGCCCTGATCCGGTTAGGGGTTTTACTCTACTTTTTCACACCGGAAACCGCGCCAGATTGAGGCTATATATTTGATCTTAAAGAAGATTGCAGGCCGGTTGAGAGGTCTTGGTGACAACCACATTATGAAATCGCATTTCGCAATGCAAATATTCTTGCGTCGCACAAGGTCGGCTCATATAATCGTTTTCATTGGTTGCCGCAGTCAGACAACCTCCGCATGTCTCCTCCACCCTCCTCCTTTGGTGGATTAAACCCGAACCGCTCGTTCGGGTTTTTTTTCGCCTGCTCGCCGGTCGCCTCAAATTTTGACCTGAGGCCGGAATTTCCTTTATAATCCAAGGCTTTTCCGCATTCGTGCCCGCGGAGGAAGAACAGGGAGAGCCTGCACGCGCCTCGATGCGCACATTACAAGCAGGAAAAAAACACTGGGCGCAGCAATTATTTTTGGATCGATCATGAAGACATTTTCCGCAAAAGCCCATGAGGTTACGCGCGAATGGTACGTGATTGACGCGACGGATAAGGTTCTCGGGCGTGTCGCCAGCGAAGTGGCACACCGTCTTCGCGGCAAACACAAGCCAGAATTCACTCCGCACGTCGACACCGGTGATTTCATCATCGTTATCAACGCCGGCAAGCTCCGTGTGACGGGCAACAAGTCCACGGACAAGAAGTACTACCGTCACTCGGGTTACCCGGGCGGTATTTATGAAACGACGTTCGGCAAGATGCAGGAACGCTTCCCGGGCCGTGCGCTCGAGAAAGCGGTCAAAGGCATGCTGCCGAAGGGCCCGCTCGGCTACGCGATGATCAAGAAGCTGAAGGTCTACGCTGAAGCAACGCATCCGCATTCGGCACAACAGCCGAAAGCGCTCGAGATCTAAGGGGAGCCCACATGATCGGTAACTGGAATTACGGCACGGGCCGCCGCAAGAGCGCCACTGCACGTGTGTTCATCAAGGCAGGCAAGGGCGACATCGTTGTCAACGGCAAGCCCATCGCTGAGTATTTCTCGCGCGAAACGTCGCTGATGATCGTGCGTCAGCCGCTGGAACTCACGAACCACGCTGTCACGTTCGACATCAAGGTCAACGTGTCGGGTGGCGGTGAAACGGGTCAAGCCGGTGCGGTTCGCCACGGCATCACCCGCGCGCTGATGGACTATGACGCAACGCTGAAGCCGGAACTGTCGAAGGCTGGCTTCGTTACGCGTGACGCTCGTGAAGTCGAACGTAAGAAGGTCGGCTTCCACAAGGCACGTCGCAGGAAGCAATTCTCGAAGCGTTAATCGCTTCGGTGTGCTCTGGCCTTCGGGCCGGGTCACTGCAAAAGCCGCCGGCGCGTTTGCGTTGGCGGCTTTTTTCGTATCTGGGCGTCATGCGGGGGCGATCGCTGCGCCTCGGAGAGAACCCATTGATTTTGTGGGCTTCGGCACGATATTGAGATCAGCCCTACAATAGCGGTTAGAAGCTTTTTTGGAGAGTTCGAATGAACGCAGTCACCGACACCCCTGTGACCGAGATGCCTAGCCCCTTCGTTTTTACCGACGCAGCGGCTGACAAGGTCAAGCAGCTGATCGACGAAGAAGGCAACCCGGAGCTGAAACTGCGCGTATTCGTGCAGGGTGGCGGCTGCTCGGGCTTCCAGTATGGTTTTACGTTCGACGAAGCCGTCAACGAAGACGACACCGTGATGAACAAGAGCGGCGTCCAGTTGCTGATCGACTCGATGAGCTACCAGTATCTGGTTGGCGCTGAGATCGACTACAAGGACGATATCAACGGCGCCCAGTTCGTGATCAAGAACCCGAACGCCACGACTACCTGCGGTTGCGGTTCGTCGTTCTCGGTCTAAACGATCGAAAATTGCACTGGCGGTACGCGAAAACGGGGCTTTTAAGCCCCGTTTTTATTTGCGTGCCCGCTTTCCGGTAGAGCCCTCAGCGCGGATAAATCGCGCCCAGTACCCGCTCGCCCGCAGCGCCCGTGACGGCCGCCAGGTTGCCCGGCTCGCGGGCCACGCAGCGCATCGCCAGCCACGCGAACGCCAGTGGTTCGACCTGGTGGGGCGGCACGCCGAGCGCCTCGGTGGTCAGAACGGGCACGCCGCTCACGCCGGTTTCCTCCAGTGCGCCTTGAATCGCCTTCATCAAGACCGGGTTGCGTGCGCCTCCGCCGCAGACGTAGACCGCGCGGACATCCGACGCATGCCGCTCGATCTCCCGCGCCACCGTAATAGCCGTCAGCGCAACGAGTGTGGCCTGCACGTCGGCGGGTGCGACGCCTGCGAAGCCCTGCAGTTTGGCGTCGAGCCACGCGGGGTTGAACAGATCGCGGCCGGTGCTTTTGGGCGGCTTTTGCTCGAAGAACGGTTCGTCGAGCAGCGCATGCAGTAACGGCCGGTGTACCTGTCCGCTTGCTGCAAAATGCCCGTTTTCGTCGTAAGGCTTGCCCACGTACCGTTGCGCCCACTCGTCGAGCAGCGCATTCGCCGGCCCGCAGTCGAAACCGCGCACACTGCCGGCAGCGTTGAGGATCGTGATGTTGCTGATCCCGCCCAGGTTGCAGACCACGCGCGTTTCGCCCGGCGCCCCGAACACCGTTGCGTGAAAGGCCGGCACCAGGGGTGCGCCTTGACCGCCTGCGGCGACATCGCGGCTGCGAAAGTCAGCGATAACGTCGATGCGGGCCATTTCCGCCAGCAACGCCGGATTATTGATCTGGCGTGTATAGCCCTTTTCGGGACGATGCCGCACGGTCTGACCATGTACGCCGATCGCCCGCACGTCCGCGGCAGACAGATTGCCCGCGCGCAGCAATTCATGGCAGCAGACCGTGTACCGTGTGGCAAGCGCATTGGCCGCCAGCGCCTCGCGTTCGATCTCGTTCTCTCCCGGGTGCTGCAGACCGAACAGTGCCTGACGCAGGCTCTCCGCGAAGCCGACAAACGCCTCTGCAAGCACGACCGGCGGCTTGCCTTTGGCGAATTCGACGGCGATGCCATCCACGCCGTCCATGCTGGTACCCGACATCAGTCCGAGATAGACGCCGTCCGCCGTACTCTCTTGCGCCACGTTGCTGCTCCTGTCAGTTGTTGATTGCGAACCGTCTTCGCAGATTAGCAGCGCTCGCGCCGGTGAGGTAGTCCTGGTGACGGCGGTGGAGCCGGATGACCGCTTCCCGGCCGCGCGGCGGCGCGCATCTATGGGACAATCTCCCTTTTGCGACCTCCCGTTCCAGCATGAGCACCGAGTCCACCCCCAAGCCCACTCCCGCCTTCCCGATCACCGACGAAGTCCGCCACGCGCTAGCCGTTACCAAGCGCGGCGTCGATGAGTTGCTGATCGAGGAAGAATTCGCACAGAAGCTCGCGAAGAGCGCGGCCACCGGCACGCCGCTGCGCATCAAGCTCGGTCTTGACCCGACGGCGCCCGATATCCACATCGGCCATACCGTCGTGCTGAACAAGATGCGCCAGTTGCAGGATCTCGGGCATACGGTGATCTTCCTGATCGGCGATTTCACCTCGCTGATCGGCGACCCGTCGGGCCGCAACGCCACGCGTCCACCGCTCACGCGCGAGCAGATCGAGTCCAATGCCAGGACCTACTTCGAGCAGGCCGCGCTGGTGCTGGATCGCGAGAAGACCGAAATTCGCTACAACAGCGAATGGTCGATGCCGCTCGGCGCCGATGGCATGATCAAGCTGGCGTCGCGCTACACGGTCGCGCGCATTCTCGAGCGCGAAGACTTCACCAAGCGATATCAGGGCGGCCAGCCGATCTCGATTCATGAATTCCTCTATCCGTTGATGCAGGGTTACGACTCGGTCGCGCTCAATGCCGACCTCGAACTCGGTGGCACCGACCAGAAATTCAACCTGCTGGTGGGTCGCGAGCTGCAGAAGCAGTACGGCCAGGAACAGCAGTGCATCCTGACCATGCCGCTGCTCGAAGGGCTTGATGGCGTCGAGAAGATGTCGAAGTCGAAGCACAACTACATCGGTATCAGCGAAAAGCCGACCGATATGTTCGGCAAGCTGATGAGCATTTCGGACGACCTGATGTGGCGTTACTTCGAACTGCTGTCGTTCCGCCCGATGGACGAGATCGCCGGCTTCAGGAAGGAAATCGAAGGCGGGCGCAATCCACGTGACTTCAAGGTGATGCTCGGGCAAGAGATCGTTGCGCGTTTCCATTCGCAGGCTGACGCTGAGCGCGCGCTCGAAGATTTCAATCATCGCGCGAAGGGCGGTGTGCCTGACGATATTCCGGTCGTCACGCTAGCGGGTGCACCGCTTGCGATTGGCCAACTGCTGAAGCAGGCAAACCTGGTGCCGTCGACCAGCGAGGCGCTGCGCAACATCGAGCAGGGCGGGGTGAAGATCGATGGCGCCACGGTGTCGGACAAGGGCCTCAAGGTCGAAGCGGGCGAGTATGTCGTGCAGGTTGGCAAGCGTCGTTTTGCGCGCGTCACGCTGACGGCGTGATGGAGCACCGCTCATGATCGGGCTGATTCAGCGGGTCCGGCGCGCGGAAGTGCGGGTCGGCGAACGTGTCACGGGCGCCATCGAGGCTGGCCTGCTGGCGCTGGTATGCGCCGAGCGCGGCGACACCGAAGCCGCGGCCGACCGCTTGCTCGCCAAGATGCTCGGCTATCGCGTGTTTAGCGATGCGGCCGGCAAAATGAATCTCTCCGTGCAGAATATCGACGGCGCAGGCCGCGCTGGGGGCCTGCTGCTGGTGTCGCAATTCACTCTGGCAGCGGACACGAACAGCGGCCTGCGTCCGAGCTTCACGCCGGCCGCGCCGCCTGACGAGGGCAAACGTCTGTTCGACTACTTCGTGGCAGCGGCACGCGCGAAGCATCCGATTGTCGGGACTGGCGAATTCGGCGCGGAGATGCAGGTTTCGCTCGTCAACGACGGGCCGGTGACGTTCTGGCTGCAGACGCACGCCTCAACCTGACCTAACCCTTCGCACGGCTCTGAGCCGGTTTTGCGACAATAGCGTCTTGGCACAACCGGCTAGCGACGCCCACTCCCATCTCATGTCCACACAGATTCTTTTCATCCGGCACGGCGAGACCGAATGGAACCGCGCCAAGCGGATTCAGGGGTTCATTGATATTCCGCTGGCGACGAGCGGTCTCGAGCAGGCCGAGCGTCTTGCGCACCGCCTCGCAGACGAAGCGCAGCAAGGTGCCCGGCTGGATGCAATCTATTCGAGCGACCTGCAGCGCGCGCAGCAGACCGCGCAGCCTATCGCGCATGTCCTCGGCTTGCCGCTGCAACTGCGCGAAGGTTTGCGCGAGCGCTCTTACGGCGCGTTCCAGGGCTATGACCGCGACGAAATCGCCGAACGCTATCCGGATGAATACGAGCGCTGGCAAAGCCGCGACGCGGGCTTTGCACCGCCGGAGGGTGAATCGATGCGAACGTTCTACCATCGCGTCATGGATGCGATTGCGCCGATCGTCGCCGCGCATCCCGGCGGCCGTGTTGCGTGCGTGGCGCACGGCGGCGTGCTGGATTGCGTCTACCGGTTCGCGCGTGACCTGTCGCTGGAAGTGCCGCGTGACTATGCGTTGCTCAATACGAGCGTCAATGTGGTGGACTTCGACGGCGGCAAGGCGACGGTGAAATCGTGGGCTGACGTGTCGCATCTGGACGCGCCGAGTGAGGACGACACGTTACGCAAGATTGTTACGCCGGGGCTTTGATGGAGACTGCGCGGAAGCGGGAGTGAGGACGTTAAGCGTTCAGCGGCGCGTTTGGAAACCGCGTACAACGGTGCCCTGTCCTGCAACGACTAGCCTCACTGGTTAGGCCTTGGGTGTTGACCTGGTCGCATGTCCTCGTCGGACCCTCCGACCATACGTTCGCTCACTCAGGGTGCGCCCGAATCCCACAGATCCCGCACCGGGCTGGAAGAATCCGGCGCGGCGAGACCGAAGTGACGATACGTTAGCAGCGTAGCGACGCGGCCACGCGGCGTACGCTGCAAAAAGCCCTGCTGGATCAGATACGGCTCCAGCACGTCTTCAATTGTGTCGCGTTCTTCACCGATTGCCGCAGCCAGATTGTCGACGCCCACCGGGCCGCCATCGAATTTGTGCAGAATCGCCTCGAGCAGTTTGCGGTCCATCAGATCGAAGCCGACCGGGTCCACATCCAGCATCTTGAGCGCGGCGTCGGCCACGCTGGCGGTGATGTTGCCGTCCGCCTTGACCTCGGCAAAGTCGCGCACGCGGCGCAGCAGACGGTTGGCGATACGCGGTGTGCCTCGGGCGCGCTTCGCGATCTCGAACGCGCCGTCCGGATGAATCTGCGCCTGCAGTAGCGACGCCGAGCGCGTGACGATGCGCGCCAGTTCCTCGGCGTTGTAAAACTCGAGCCGCGAGACGATGCCGAAGCGGTCCCGCAACGGATTGGTCAGCATGCCGGCGCGTGTGGTGGCGCCAACCAGCGTGAAGGGCTGCAGGTCGAGCTTCACGCTGCGAGCGGCCGGCCCTTCGCCGATCATGATGTCGATCTGATAATCCTCGAGTGCCGGGTACAGGATTTCCTCGACGACAGGCGAGAGCCGGTGGATTTCGTCGATGAACAGGACGTCGTTCTTTTCGAGGTTGGTGAGCAGCGCAGCGAGGTCACCCGCGCGCTCGAGCACTGGCCCGGACGTTTGCCGCAGATTGACACCCATTTCCCGCGCAATGATGTGCGCGAGCGTGGTTTTGCCCAGACCCGGCGGCCCGAACAGCAGCACGTGGTCGAGCGATTCGGAGCGGCGGCGGGCGGCCTCGATGAAGATTTCGAGCTGGCCGCGCACCTTTTCCTGCCCGACGTACTCGTCGAGCTGACGCGGACGCAACGCCCGCTCGAACGCTTCTTCGTTCGGCGATACGGGCGTGGCAGCGATGATGCGCTCAGCGGCGAGTTTGTCGGTTTCGATCATGTTTGCATTGTACCGCGTGGTGCTCGCCGCCGAAGCTGGCCGAATGGCCAGGGTGCGCTTTGGGCCGTAGCGTGCGATGCTTTAAGCCGTCGCACGCAAGACGTTTCGCTGCGGCGGCTCAAGCGTTATGGGCCAAGCCTTGGCAGCATGGAGCGGCCTTCGAGCGGCCTTCAAGCGACCTTTGAGCAGCCTCGGCCGCGGCGATTCCCGTCAACCCTTCGAGAGCGCCTTCAATGCAAGCTTGATGCCCTCGGACACGCCGGTGCCGGCGGGCACGTTCTTGACCGCTGCCAAGGCTTCTTTCTCGGAGTAACCCAATGCGAGCAATGCGTTCAGGATATCGGAAGCGTGGTCGGACGCCGACACCGTTCCAGCCATCGAGCCGAGGTCGGCCCCGAGCTTGCCCTTCAGTTCCAGCAGCAGCCGCTCGGCGGTTTTCTTGCCGATGCCGGGCACGCGCGTGAGGCGCGCCGCATCCTGTAGCGTGACGGTCTGCGCCAGTTCGTGCACGCTCATGCCGGAGAGCACGGCGAGCGCCATCCGGGCGCCGATGCCGGTGATCTTCAGCAGCTCACGGAAAGTGGCGCGTTCCTCGGCGGTGCCGAAGCCGTACAGCAGATGAGCGTCTTCGCGCACGATCATCTGCGTGAGCAGGACCACCCGTTCGCCGGTGGAGGGCAGGTTGTAAAACGTGCTCATCGGCACGTCGACTTCGTAGCCCACGCCATTGCAGTCGACGAGCAGGTGTGGCGGGTTTTTTTCCAGCAGGACGCCGGCAATGCGACCGATCATGGCGGATTCAATCGTGAGAGAAAGGGCGAGTGTAGCGCAGGGAGCGGGCAGAGCGAACGGCGGGACTCAGCGGGGCGGGCCTAACCACGCCTAACCCACCAGACGCCCACGCCGCACCCTCAGGCCCTTCTTCGCCAGCGAGGGCGCAATACCGCCCAGCGTGGTAAGCGTGCTGCCGCCATGCGCATGGCAGATCGCCATTCCGAGCGCGTCGGCGGCGTCTGTCCCCGGCACGCCGGAGAGGCTCAGCAGACGCACCACCATCTGCTGCATCTGCTCCTTGGTCGCGCGGCCATAGCCCACCACTGCCTGCTTCAACTGCAGTGCGGTGTACTCGGCCACTGGCACACCGCCAGCAACCAGCCCGCAGATGGCAGCGCCACGCGCCTGGCCGAGCAGGAGCGTGGATTGCGGGTTGACGTTGACGAACACCTTTTCGATCGCGGATTGATCGGGGGCGTGCTGACGGATCAGCGTCGAAATACCTTCGAAAATCGTGCCCAGACGCGACGGCAGGTCGGCGTCAGCCGTCTTGATGACGCCGCTTGCCACATAAGTGAGCTTGTGACCGTTCTGGTCGATTACGCCGAAGCCGGTCACACGCAAGCCGGGGTCGATGCCGAGAATTCTCATGAGATACGCTGTGAACCAGGTGCTTGCGATACTACAACGAACCGGCGGCCAGGCGGCGTTCGCGAGTTGTGGAGACGGGAATAAATAGGCTCGCTGGATTGTCCGCAACGTGGCAAGCTGAACAAAGGGCGAGATTCGCAGCAACCGGGACGTGCAAACGTGGAACGCTATCGGAATCTAAGCGGTGACTCAGGCGTCGAGGCCTACGCGCTCGGTGAGGGCTGCATCGCGGTTCGCTTCAGGACCGGGGTGATCTATTGGTACACCGAGGCGAGCGTCGGGCCGGATCATGTGGCCGAGATGACGCGATTAGCTTGCAATGGCAAAGGGCTCAGCACGTACATCAGCACGCACCCCGACGTGAGTGCCGGTTACGCCAGGAAGAACCCGGACGACTAGGATCGGGCGGCGCGCCTTGACGCAGAAAATTGCGCGTAATAAACAAAACGGCCCGGCAGAAAATCTGCCGGGCCATTCTTTTTCAAGCCATCGAGCCTAACGTAACGCGCCAGCTTCAGAACCGCCGCGTAACCCCCGCTAGCCCACGCGCAAATCAATCAGTGCCGGAAGTGCCGCACACCCGTCAACACCATCGCGATGTTGTGCTCGTCGGCCGCTGCGACCACTTCATCATCGCGCATCGAACCGCCCGGCTGGATCACCGCGGTCGCGCCTGCTGCGACTACCACGTCGAGGCCGTCGCGAAACGGGAAGAACGCATCCGACGCCACGGCGGAACCCGCCAGCGTCAAACCCGCGTTCTGTGCCTTGATACTCGCAATCCGTGCCGAGTCCACGCGGCTCATCTGGCCCGCGCCGACACCGAGCGTCATGCCGTTGCCACAGAACACGATTGCGTTCGACTTCACGTACTTCGCCACACGCCACGCGAACAGCAGATCGTCCATTTCCTTCGGCGTCGGATGACGCTTCGTGACGACGCGCAGCTCATGCGGCTGCACATTGTGCGAATCGAGCGATTGCACCAGTAGACCACCACCGACGCGCTTCAGGTCGAACGCGTTATGACCATCGCCGAGAGCGATCTCCAGCAGACGAACATTCTTCTTCGCCTCGAACACCTGACGCGCGGCCACGCTGAACGAAGGCGCAATCAGCACTTCGACAAACTGCTTGGCCACGGCCTGCGCCGTTGCTTCGTCCACTTCACGGTTAAAGGCGATGATGCCGCCAAACGCCGAGGTCGGATCGGTCTGCAGCGCCTTTGCATACGCTTCATTCGCATCCGCGCCCACGGCGACGCCACACGGATTCGCGTGCTTGACGATCACGCAGGCCGGCACGTCGAACGTCTTCACGCATTCCCACGCCGCGTCGGAATCGGCGATGTTGTTATACGAGAGTTCCTTGCCTTGCAACTGTTCATAGTTTGCCAACGCACCGGCCGGCACCGACAGATCACGATAGAACGCGGCGCTCTGATGCGGGTTTTCGCCGTAGCGCAGATCCTGCACCTTGTCGAACGCCAGATTGAACGTAGCCGGATAGGTGTTGCGCGAGGAATGTTGCAGCTCTTCGGTCAGGCTCGTCAGATAGTTCGTGATCGCGCCGTCGTACTGCGCGGTGTGCGCGAACACTTTTGTCGCGAGACGGAAGTTGGTTTTGTAGCCCACCGCATTGCCGTTCGCACGCATCTCTTCAAGCACCACCGCGTAATCCGCCGGGTCGACCACCACTGTCACATCACGGTGATTCTTCGCCGCCGAGCGCAACATGGTCGGGCCGCCGATATCGATGTTCTCGATCGCGTCTTCCAGCGAGCACTCTTCCTTCGCCACCGTCTGCACGAACGGATACAGATTCACGACCAGCAGATCGATTGTCGGAATGCCGTGCTTTTCAAGTGCGGCCATGTGTTCCGGCAGGTCGCGCCGCGCGAGGATGCCGCCATGCACCTTCGGATGCAGCGTTTTCACGCGCCCGTCGAGCATTTCCGGGAAGCCCGTGTAGTCGGCCACTTCGGTAACGGGCAAACCCGCATCTGCGAGCAGTTTCGCGGTGCCGCCGGTGGACAGGATCTTGACGCCGAGGTCCGACAGCGATTTGGCGAAATCGACGATGCCGGACTTGTCGGAAACGGAGATGAGCGCTTGCTTGATCATGATGAAGAATGAGAAGCCGAAGGGGAGGTGGCAGGGGCGTCAGGAAACTACAATGCGCTACAGCAGACCATGCTGTTGCAGCTTCTTGCGCAGCGTATTGCGGTTAATGCCGAGATACTCGGCGGCCAGCGACTGATTGCCGCCGGCCTGCTCGAGCACCACCTCGAGCAACGGTTTTTCGACACACGAAATAACCATGTCGTAGACGTCGTGCGGATTGGAGCCGTCGAGGTCCTGGAAGTACATTCCCAGGCTGTCGCGGACTGATTGTTCGATATTGTTCTTGCTCATGCTGCTAGTCGGTCGGATTGGTCCGGCTCGCCGTTCGGGTTGACATCCTCTTCCACGTAGACGAGGCGGTCGGAGAACGCCTTTTGGGCGTCGAAGAACTCGTTGACGGCGAGCAGTTGTTCGCGCGTCGTGTCCAGCGTATTCATGCGGTGGCGGAACACATTGGCGCCAGAAAGGCCGCGAGTGTACCAGCCGATGTGCTTGCGTGCCGTGCGCACGCCTGTAAATTCGCCGTAGAACGCGTAGTGATCTTCGAGATGCTCGTTCATGACCTGCTGGATCTCGTCGATGCGCGGCGGCGGCAACAGCTCGCCGGTTTGCAGGAAATGCCCGATCTCGCGAAACAGCCACGGACGGCCCTGCGCCGCGCGGCCGATCATGATCGCGTCCGCGCCGGTAGCGGCGAGCACCTGGCGCGCCTTATGCGGCGAAGTGATGTCGCCGTTGGCGACCACCGGGATGCGCACCGCGGCCTTCACGGCGGCGATGGTTTCGTATTCAGCGTCGCCGTGGTACAGGTCCGCGCGCGTGCGGCCGTGCACGGTCAGCATGGAAATGCCGGCGTCTTCGGCCAGATGCGCCACACTCAACGCGTTCTTGTTGTCGCGATTCCAGCCGGTGCGGATTTTCAGCGTGACGGGCACCGCGTCGGGACCCACGCCAACCGCGCCGACCACCGCCTCGACGATGCGCTGCACGAGCGGTTCGTTCTGCAGCAACGCGGAGCCGGCCGCCACATTGCACACCTTCTTGGCCGGACAGCCCATGTTGATGTCGATGATCTGCGCGCCGTTGGCGACGTTATAGCGAGCCGCCTCCGCCATCATGTCCGGATCGGCGCCGGCGATCTGTACGGCGATCGGCTCGACCTCGCCCGTGTGGTTCGCGCGGCGCATGGTTTTTTCGCTTTTCCACAACTGCGCGTTCGATGCGACCATTTCCGACACGGCATAGCCCGCGCCCAGCCGCTTGCAGAGCTGACGGAACGGCCGGTCGGTCACACCCGCCATGGGGGCGACGAACAGGTTGTTGCGCAGATTGTGGGAGCCGAGAGTGGGCATGACAGGGGCGCAGCCGCGGCACATCGAATCGATGAGAAACGGTCGCAGATCACGAGGGAAAACGGCTATTTTAGCGTTAACGGATTCCCGCCACCGGACTTGAGACGCTCCTAAGCCATTAAATCTTCTATGAAAGTGCCTAGGTTCATAGACCCGCGGAACGCGAATCACCGCAAGCGGGCAGCGGGGCGCGCCGATGCACTGGCCCGGCGCACGATCTCCGCGCGATGCGATTCCTGAGCCGTCTAGCGGCGCTGTCCGAACATCATTTGGCGTGCCAGTGCGGTCTTGACCGGCGGCACGAATTCGAGCGCCGTCAGCGCGAGCCCGCGCAGCGTGCCGAGAGCCGGGAGGTCGACCGTGAAGAGGCGCGCGAGCGTATCGGTGGAGCGGATCGTCAGACGCCGGTCGAGCGCGCGGCGCTGGGCGAACAACGCTAGTGCGAGCGGTGTCGCACCGTGTTGCGAGAGCGCGTCGGTGAGGGCGTGGGCGTCGCGCAGCCCGAGGTTGAGCCCCTGGCCCGCTACCGGATGCAACGTCTGCGCTGCATTGCCGATCGCCGCGATCCGGCCCTTGACCAACGTATCGAGCGCGTTCAGGCCGAGCGGGAACGAAGCGCGGCCTTTGATCTGAGTGAAGCGTCCCATCCGGTCGCCAAACGCGCTGCCGAGTTCGCGCAGAAACGCATCGTCGGGTAATTGCGCGCGGCGCGCGGCTTCCTCCGGGGCGCAGCACCAGACCAACGCGTAGTCGGCATCGCGCGCGCCGCCGGTCGGCAGCAGCGCAATCGGTCCCTGATCGGTGAAACGTTCCCACGCGACATGCGGGCGTGGCCTCGATACCGTGACCGTGCCGACGAGCGCCGTCTGACCGTAATCACGCGTGCCGCCGGTGCCGCCGCGTTTCTGTTGCTCATGAAACAGCCCACCTTCGGCGTTCACCAGAATACGGGTGCGCAGCGTGCGTGCGCCGTGTTCGGTTTCTACCGGCAGCGTCACGCCGTCTTCTTCCTGAACCGGCGTCTGGGCGGAGGTGGACTGGAACCAGTGCACGGAAGTCGGCCGCACTGCCTCAGCGAGCGACTGCACGATCGAGCCATAGCGCAGCACATACCCAAGCGCGGGCAAGCCATGCTCGGTGTGGTCGATCAGCGTACGGCCGAAATGTCCGCGCTGCGATACATGGATGTGGTGAATCGCGGTCGCGTCCGAGGGCCAGCGCAGCGGCTCCAGAATCATCCGGCTGCCTTGCGACACGGCGATTGCGCGTGGATCGCGCAAAGCGTCTTCCGGCTTGCGTGCGTCGATCAGCGCGATCGACAGTCCCTGGGTCGCACTGCGCCGCGCGAGCCAACCGGCCAACGCGAGCCCGACCGGCCCCGCGCCGACGATGGTCACGTCGAAATCGAACGACGCTTCAGCAGAATCTGCGCCGCCAGTGGCGTCTTGTGAGCCGGCTTGCACAACGCCGGCCGGTTGAGAAGCGTCGTTCATGAGCGATCGGTCGGTCCGTTCAAACCGCGCGCGTGGCGCTGGCTGTTGCCTGCGCTTCCCGCATCAGCGCTTCGATCTCGTCGGCCTTGACCGGCACGTCGCGCGTCAACAGTTCGCAGCCGTTCGGCGTGACGACAGCGTCGTCTTCGATGCGGATGCCGATATGCCAGTAACGCTCGGGGACGTTTTCCGTCGGGCGAATATAGAGACCCGGTTCGATCGTCAACGCCATCGACGGATGCAACGTGCGCGACGGCAGCGCGCCTTGTGCATCGCGCGGTGCGCCGCGTTCGCGATAGTCGCCGCAGTCGTGCACGTCCATGCCGATCCAGTGGCTGGTGCGGTGCATGTAGAAGGGCGCGTAGGCGCGCTCCACGATCACATCGTCGACGGACGAGAAGAGCCCCCGGTCGACGATGCCCGTATCGAGCAGGCCCTGCGACAACGCGCGCAGCGCGGCGTTATGCGGGTCGTCGAAGGCGGCGCCAGGCCGGGTGGCGGCGACGGCGGCTTCCTGGGCGGCGAGCACGATGTCGTACAGCTCGCGCTGCGCCGGCGTAAAGCGGCCGTTCGCCGGGAACGTGCGCGTAATATCGGAAGCGTAGCCGTCGAGCTCGCAGGCGGCGTCGATCAGGATCAGGTCGCCGTCGCGGGCAATCGTGTTGCCGGCTGCGTAATGCAGCACACAGGCATTGCCGCCCGCTGCGACGATCGAGCCGTATGCCGGCCCTTGTGCACCGTGTTTGCGGAATGTGTACAGCAGTTCGGCTTCGAGTTCGTACTCACGCACGCCTGCAAAAGACGCGGCCATCGCGCGGCGATGCGCCTGCGCCGAGATCTGGCCGGCACGACGCATGATCGACAGTTCGTGGCTGTCCTTGAAGAGCCGCATCTCGTCGAGCAGCGGCAGCAGGTCATGCGCGGCAGCCGGAGCGGCGACGCCGCTGCGGGCTTTGCCACGCACCGCGTCGAGCCAGCGGCGGACCTTTTCGTCCAGATCCGCCGAGCTGCCGAGCGCGTAGTGCAGCGCGGGCTTGTCGGCGAGGATCAGCGGCATCTGGCTTTCGATATCTTCGACTGCAAACGCCGCGTCGAAGCCGAACGCCTCGCGCGCGGCCTCGGGGCCGAAGCGGAAGCCGTCCCAGATCTCGCGCTCTTCGTTCTTGGCCCGGCAGAACAGGATCGAAGCCGGTCCGCTCCCGCCTGCGCTGGCGTCGAGCACGAGCAGACCCTGCGGCTCGGTAAAGCCGGTCAGGTAGTAGAAGTAGCTGTCGTGCCGGTACGGATAATCGGCGTCCCGGTTGCGCACCACCTCCGGTGCGGTGGGGACGATGGCGACGCCGCCGCCTGCCGCGCGCAGCGCAGCGAGCACGCGCTCGCGGCGCTTGCGGTAAACGTCGATGGCGAGAGTGGGTTCGTTCGGCTGGTTCATAGCGAGATTGTAGCGCCCAATTGAGCCAGGATTGCGGCGCGCACCCCCTGGCCATTTGGCCGGATAGACGTCCGGCGCGGCACACGGCAATGTTGCAATCCGTCCACAGGTCCGGCCGCCGCCAGTCCAGAAGATGGGAGCGGCCGTCTGTATCGCGGTCAACCAACGTATACTTCCGCCCAATTCCAGAAAAGGCAAATGGTGATGATGAAACTCATCGGTTCGCTCGGCAGTCCGTTTGTCCGCAAGGCACGGATCGTGTTCGCCGAAAAGAAGATCGACTACAAGCTGGTGCTCGAAAACGTCTGGGCGCCGGATACCAGCATCCATGCCTTCAATCCGATCGGCAAGGTGCCGTGCCTCGTGATGGACGACGACGAGGCGGTATTCGACTCGCGCGTGATCTGCGAGTACGCGGATACGCTGTCGCCGGTCGGCAAGCTGATTCCGCCGTCGGGCCGGGAGCGTGTCGAGGTGCGCTGCTGGGAAGCGCTTGCGGACGGCGTCATGGATGCCGCCGTGCTGATCCGGCTCGAGGGCACGCTACGGGCGGAGGAACACCGTTCGGAGGCGTGGCTCGCGCGCCAGCAACGCAAGATCGACGACGGGCTGGTGGCGATGTCGCAAGGGCTGGGTAGCAACCCGTGGTGTGCGGGTAGTCGCTACACGCTGGCGGATATCGCCATGGGCTGCGCGCTCGGCTACCTCGATTTCCGCATGCCGGCGCTCAACTGGCGCGAGGCCTATCCGAATCTCGACAAACACTTCCAGAAGCTGTCGCAGCGGCAGTCGTTTATCGATACGTTTCCGGCGGACTGATCTCGCTGCGCAGGCGTGACGCACGACGGCTTCGCCGCCTTCGTCCGCAGGTTCGTTGCAGGTATCAGGTCGCCGCGAGCTCGATCTTTGGCGCGAACGAGTCGGCGCTTGCCACCGGCCACCACTTCTCGTAGATCGAGTAGCGGTGGTTGCCGTTCAGCAGATCATTCGGCTCGAGATACTTCAGCAGATCCGACATCAGGCTCACCTCATGCGACGACACTCGCCGCACGATGTGATGCGCACGCAGTTCCGCCGGATGCTTGAGACCCGCCGCCTGAATGATCTCCTGCAGCGCGTGCAAGGTGTTGTGATGGAAGTTGAAGACGCGGTCGGACTTGTCCGGCACCACGAGCGCGCGCTGGCGCACCTGGTCCTGGGTGGCCACGCCGGTCGGGCAACGCCCCGTGTGACAGGTCTGCGCCTGGATGCAGCCGACCGCGAACATGAAGCCGCGCGCCGAGTTGACCCAGTCGGCGCCGATCGCGAGGGTTTTGGTGATATCGAAAGCGGTGATCATCTTGCCGCTCGCGCCAATGCGAATCCGCGTCCGCAGGCCGATGCCTACCAGCGTGTTATGCACCAGCAGCAGGCCTTCCTGCAGCGGCACGCCGACGTGATCGGTGAACTCCAGCGGCGCCGCGCCGGTGCCGCCTTCCGCGCCGTCGACGACGATGAAGTCCGGCAGGATGCCCGTCTCCAGCATCGCCTTGGCGATGCCGAAGAACTCCCACGGGTGGCCGATACACAGCTTGAAACCGGTCGGTTTGCCGCCTGAGAGATTGCGCAGACGTTCGACGAATTCGAGCAGGCCGCGCGGCGTGGAAAACTCGGAGTGGGTCGCGGGCGAGATGCAGTCGCGGCCCATCGGCACACCACGCGTTTCGGCAATCTCCGGCGTGATCTTGGCGGCCGGCAGCACACCGCCGTGGCCCGGCTTCGCCCCCTGCGAGAGCTTCACCTCGATCATCTTCACCTGCGGCTCGTGCGCCTGTTTCGCGAACTTGTCGGCGTTGAAGCTGCCGTCGTCGTTGCGGCATCCGAAGTAGCCCGAAGCGATTTCCCAGATGATGTCGCCGCCGTGCTCGCGGTGATATTTCGACATCGAACCTTCGCCGGTGTCGTGCGCGAAGTTGCCCTTCTTGGCGCCGAGATTGAGCGCCATGATTGCGTTAGCCGAGAGCGAGCCGAAGCTCATCGCCGACACGTTGAAAATCGACATCGAGTAGGGCTGCTTGCGATCCGGGCCCACGACGATGCGGAAGTCGTGGCCGTCGAGTTTGGTCGGCGCGAGCGAGTGGCTAATCCATTCGTGCGCGACCGCCTTCACGTCGAGCTCGGTGCCGTATGGACGGCTGTCGACGTCGTTCTTGGCGCGCTGATAGACGATGCTTCGCTGCGCGCGCGAGAACGGCCTTTCCTCGGTATCGTCCTCGACGAAATACTGGCGGATCTCAGGCCGGACGAATTCGAACATGAAACGGAAATGGCCCCACAACGGATAGTTGCGCAGGATCGCGTGGCGCTCCTGGGTCAGATCGAACAGGCCGAGCGCGACCAGCAGCACGGGAATGATGATCCAGAACCACGACAGGTGTTGTGTCGCGGCCAGCGCCGCGCACGCGACGAGCAGGGCAACTGCACACCACATGGCCAGGTAGCGTCGAGAAAACATGGGGACTCCGTTGCAGAGAGCGGTTGACCGCTGATTGTTATCTTGCTGCGCCGCTGAGCGCGCCCCTTACCGCGCGGTCAGCAGTGCAGCGCTTTGAGGTTGCCGCACGGCCGGCTGTGCAGTTGCTGCGTGTTCGATGATGCCACCGCCAAGACAGATTTCGCCATCGTAGAGCACTGCCGATTGCCCTGGTGTGACAGCCCACTGCGCGTCTTCGAAATTCAGCGCGAAGTGGCCGTCTGCCTCGCCCGAGGTGCTGAATGTGCAGGCTGCGTCGGCCTGGCGGTAGCGCGTTTTCGCGCCGCACGCGAAGTCTTCGGTGGGCGGATGGCCCGCCACCCAACTGGTATTGCCGGCACTCAGAGAATGGCTCAGCAGCCACGAGTGATCGTGGCCCTGCGCGACGTAGAGCGTGTTCGACGGAATATCCTTGCCCGCCACGAACCACGGCTCGCCGCTGCCTTCCTTGCTGCCGCCCAGACCGATACCCTTGCGCTGGCCGAAGGTGTAGAACGCGAGGCCGATATGCTCGCCAACCACCTTGCCGTCGGTGGTCTTCATGGGCCCTGGTTTGGTCGGCAGATAGCGGTTCAGAAAATCGCGGAATGGCCGCTCGCCAATGAAGCAGATGCCGGTCGAATCCTTCTTCTTCGCATTCGGCAAACCGATCTGCTCGGCGATCTCACGCACCTTCGTCTTGGGGATTTCGCCGAGCGGAAACATCGTCTTCGACAACTGCGCCTGATTCAGGCGATGCAGGAAGTACGACTGATCTTTCGTGTGGTCGAACGCCTTTAGCAGTTCAAAGCGGCCTTCGACTTCGCGCACGCGGGCATAGTGGCCAGTCGCGATGGTTTCCGCGCCAAGCGTCATGGCGTGATCGAGGAAGGCCTTGAACTTGATCTCGGCGTTGCACAGCACGTCCGGATTCGGCGTGCGGCCGGCCGAGTATTCGCGCAGGAATTCGGCGAAAACTCGGTCCTTGTATTCGGCGGCGAAGTTGACCGCCTCGACGTCGATGCCAATCAGATCGGCCACCGAAACGACGTCGATCCAGTCCTGCCGGGTCGAGCAGTACTCGCCGTCGTCATCGTCTTCCCAGTTCTTCATGAAAAGACCGACGACGTCGTAACCTTGCTCTTTGAGCAGCCATGCGGTGACCGACGAATCGACGCCGCCCGACATGCCTACTACGACTTTCTGCTTGCTCATGGGTTGCCTGACTTGCTTGATCGGGTGGGCCCGACCGAATGCGTATGCACGAAGTCGAGCGGGAAACGCCGGCCTGCGAGGTAATCGTCGATACAGCGCATCACGAGCGGGGTGCGATGCCGCTCGGGGCACGCGCGCAACTCGTCGGCGCTCATCCACAGCGTGCGGACGATATCGGGATCGAGCGCGCGGTTGGGATCGGCCGCCCCGGCACTGCCGCAATAAGTGAAGCGCAGATAAGTGGCGCCAGTCGCGCTGCCGTCCGTATTCCCACCGCCCGCCTCCTGCACAGCGGCGGCAGGGGCGGGCCGCCCGAAATGCGCCATATAGACGCCTACCAGCGCCTCGGGCCTGAACAGATGCGCGGATTCTTCGAGCGTTTCGCGCACGGCCGCTTCGACGAGCGTTTCGCCCGCCTCCAGATGGCCGGCGGGCTGGTTCAGACGCAGCCCGTCGTCCGTATGTTCCTCGACGAGGAGGAAGCGTCCGTCGCGCTCGACGATGGCGGCCACGGTGACGTGCGCAGCCCAGGTTTCCGGATTCATGGGGCGGTATTTTACCGTCTATGACGGCTGGCTGCCCGGAAGCGGTCGGCTGCCCCCCGGATTGTCCCTGATTTCGGGGAACCCCCCGGTTTCGGTTACAGTGGCGTCGTTGCCGTTGCAAGTTCAAGCCGGCGTGCCTCGTCGGCAGCTCTGTCGTAACAACAGGAAGGCCGAGGAGGATTCAACGATGCACATCGGAGTGCCAGCCGAGACGCGAGCGCATGAAACACGCGTTGCCGCCACCCCCGAGACGGTCAAGAAATACGTATCGCAGGGCCACCGGGTCACGATCCAAAGCGGCGCCGGAACTGGCGCCAGCTTTCCTGACGAGGCTTTCAGCGCGGTGGGCGCGGAGATCGTCGATGCAGTCACCGCCTTCGGCGCCGATCTCGTCCTCAAGGTCCAATCCCCGACTGAGACCGAGCTGCCGCATCTGAAACGCGGCGCGGTGCTGGTGGGCATGCTCGATCCTTTCAATGCCGACAACGCGGCGAAGCTCGGAACGGCTGGCGTGACAGCCTTTGCGCTGGAAGCCGCGCCGCGCACGACCCGTGCGCAGAGCCTCGACGTGCTGTCGTCGCAAGCCAACATTGCCGGCTACAAGGCCGTGCTGCTCGCCGCCGATCTCTACCCCCGCTTCATGCCGATGCTGATGACGGCCGCAGGCACGGTGAAAGCGGCGCGCGTACTGATTCTCGGCGCCGGCGTGGCGGGTCTGCAGGCGATCGCGACTGCCAAGCGCCTGGGCGCCGTGATCGAAGCCTCGGACGTGCGTCCGGCGGTGAAAGAGCAGATCGAATCGCTCGGCGCCAAGTTTCTCGACGTGCCGTATGAGACCGACGAGGAGCGCGAGGCCGCACAGGGCGTGGGCGGTTATGCTCGGCCCATGCCGCCGAGCTGGCTCCAACGCCAGGGCGCTCTCGTCCACGAACGCGCCAAGCAGGCCGATATCGTCATCACGACCGCGCTGATCCCCGGCCGTCCTGCACCGACGCTGATCTCGGTCGAAACCGTGCAGGCCATGAAACCCGGTTCCGTGCTGATCGACCTGGCCGCTGGCCGTGGCCCCGAGTACGAAGGCCAGCGCGGCGGCAACTGTCCGCTCACCGTAGCGGACAAGATCGTGACCAGAAACGGCGTGCAGATCGTCGGCTTCACGAACCTGGCCTCGATGGTGGCCGCCGACGCCTCCTCGCTCTACGCACGCAACCTGCTCGACTTCCTGAAGCTGATCATCAACAAGGAAGGCGCACTCAACATCGATCTCGCGGACGACATCGTCGCGGCCACGCTGCTGGCCCGTGACGGCGAAGTCACGCGCAAGGCATAACTGGAGCCCGCGATGGAAGTCATCAACCATACGGTCATCAACCTGATCATCTTCATCCTGGCGATCTACGTGGGCTACCACGTGGTCTGGAACGTCACCCCGGCACTGCATACGCCGCTGATGGCCGTGACCAACGCGATTTCCGCGATCGTCATTGTGGGCGCGATGCTTGCGGCCGGCCTGACGGTGGGCGGCACAGGCAAGTTCTTCGGGACCCTGGCGGTCGGGCTGGCAGCGGTCAACGTGTTCGGCGGCTTCCTCGTCACCAGGCGAATGCTGGAGATGTTCAAGAAGAAAGAGCCGAAGAAGCTCCCCGCAGCGGCAAAGGAGAAGGCGCAATGAGTCTGAACGTCGTCACGCTGCTTTATCTGGTTGCTTCGGTCTGCTTCATTCAGGCGCTCAAAGGGCTCTCGAATCCGAAGACCGCGCGCATCGGCAATACGTTCGGTATGGCCGGGATGGCGATCGCGATCCTTACCACCAT
Organism: Paraburkholderia sp. GAS82; assembly: GCF_050436285.1. NCBI lineage: Bacteria > Pseudomonadati > Pseudomonadota > Betaproteobacteria > Burkholderiales > Burkholderiaceae > Paraburkholderia > Paraburkholderia sp. GAS82. The sequence goes on along the minus strand of NZ_JBNDLX010000017.1, from coordinate 153 downwards.
CGCGTTGATCCTCAAGCAAGCGGCTGGACTCGGCTCGAATCTCGGACTGGGCCTCGGGCTGCTGTTTGCGGCGCTGGTGGTAGGCGGCGCGATCGGAGCGTTCGTCGCCGCGCGCGTCGAGATGACCAAGATGCCTGAACTGGTCGCCGCCAT
>NZ_JBNDLX010000016.1:0-157403 GCF_050436285.1 Paraburkholderia sp. GAS82 | reverse complement strand
TCAGTTCAGTCGTAGAAAGCACGAAGCTGCGAAGGCGCAGCCTCACCAGTCGCTCGACAGACTGCCGGCTCACGCGTTTTTACACGGCCTCGGCCCGCCACGGTCAGGCCGACGCTCACCGCCGGATTCAGGTGACAGCCCGAGATATGGCCGATGGCGTAGGCCATGGTCAGCACCGTGAGGCCGAATGCAAACGCGACACCGACAAAGCCGATGCCCAGCCCATGGACCGGACCGGCGAAGTTGGCGGCGAGGACCGCGCTGCCGCAGCCCCCGAGGACGAGCCAGAATGTGCCGAACAGCTCGGCAGCGAGGCGCTTTGACAACTGCATGATATGGAATCCTAAAAAGTTTGACTTGCTGGAGGCGGTACATGGGTATTCGGGTACCCACCTCCGAGCGCCAAATTCTAGGGAAATATCGGCGAATCGGGTGTCAAGAATTGTCAATGTCGCCGTAGGCAGTTTGGATTATTTACCGATAAAGTCCGAATCGATTTAACAATTCATCGCTCTTTAATAATTATCAGACGATACCTCAATTGTGAGTATTACTGTCCATTGCGAAATTCGGTAATTGCGGCTAGTCTGCGTCACAATGAGTTCTACAAAAAGGGAGTAGGGAAATGTCGCAATATGCAGAACTTAAGGCGCAGATCGCCAGACTGCAGGCTCAGGCGGACGAAGCACGACGCACTGAACTCGGCAATGTAATCGAGGAGATCCGCAGCAAGATTGCCGAGTATGGATTGACTGCCCAGGACCTGGGTTTCGCGGTTGCAGCCCGGCGCGGACGCCCGCCCAAGAAGGCGCCGCTGCCGCCCAAGTATCAGGATCCGAAGTCCGGTAATACGTGGAGCGGACGGGGCAAGCCGCCCAAGTGGATTTCCGGCAAGAATCGCGAACGCTTTCTGATCGAACAGGTTTAGTCGTGGCGGTTAATTGTCACGGCGAAAGCTTCCTGAAGGTTAATGGCATTCGGGAAGCTTAAGCGGCGAAATATGTATCAGATTTGTGCTGGAATTGGGCGGTAAAAAAGCCGCCTTTGAGAGGCGGCTTTTATGAAGATGAGCGGCTAATCGACGCGGTTCCGCTCGCGCAAACGATTCACACGGTGTTTTTCGCGTATTTAGCCGGCATCAGATGCATAGGCCGTTCAGCCTACCGCTACCTGGCGCAACATCGGACGGCGTTCAGCTTCGATAAGCGCCGTATAGCCGTCGAGATAGTTCTGCGCCATTGTCTTCGCGCTGAAGCGGCGTTCGAACTGGGCGCGGATTTCCGTACGCGACAGGTCGCCCAGCCGCTGCAGCGCCGCCACCGCACCTTGCACGTCCTCGACTACGAAGCCGGTTACGCCGTGGTCGATCACTTCCGGCACCGAACCGCGGTTGAAGGCGATCACCGGCGTGCCGCAGGCCATCGATTCGATCATCACGAGACCAAACGGCTCCGACCAGTCGATCGGGAACAGCAGCGCCTTGGCGCCCGACAGAAACTCCGGCTTTTGCGCTTCGTTGATCTCACCGACGAATTCGACGTGCGCCTGCGACAGCAGCGGTTCGATTTCCGTCTTGAAGTATTCCTGGTCGACCTTATCCACCTTGGCGGCGATCTTCAGCGGCAGACCGCTTTGTGCAGCGATCTTGATGGCTGTATCGACGCGCTTCTCCGGACAGATACGGCCGAGGAACGCCAGATATTCGGGCTTCTTGTGCGTCTGCGGCGTGAGCAGATTCTCCGGCAGACCGTGGTAAATGGTGTTGAGCCAGTTGGCCTGCTTGAGCGGCAGACGCTGCGAGTCCGAAATCGACACCACCGGCGCCTGCGAGAACGTGTCAAAAATCGGCTGCAGTTCGGGCAGGTCGAGACGGCCGTGCAGGGTGGTCACGAACGGCGTGTCCATCGTCGAGAACAGCGGGAACGGCAGATAGTCGAGGTGGAAGTGCAGTACGTCGAACTCATGGGCGATGCTGCGCACCCGTTCCATCAGCAGGACGTGCGGCGCCATGGCGTCGCGCACCGTCGGGTCGAGGCGCAGCGCGCGCGGCCAGGCGGCCTCGAGTTTGGCGGAGGTGACCGAATCGCCGCTCGCGAACAGCGTCACGTCGTGACCGAGCTCGACCAGAGCCTCGGTCAGGTACGACACGACGCGCTCAGTGCCGCCATAGAACTTGGGCGGAACGGCTTCGTATAGGGGCGCTATTTGTGCGATTCGCATGCGTACTCTCCTGTGACGGCTGGAGTCGGCCCTTAAGAGCAAACACTCCAGCCCATGCAACATAAGTTGCGGTTCATAACGGCGTTCGCAAAATCTGCCCGGATCGGGCGAAGAGCGAATACCTTTCGGACGGACGGACGCGGTAGGCCGCCGCCCGGTGGCAACCCGGCACTGCATCGGGTTATCCCTTAAGGCCATTATCGGGATCGACCGGCGCAATTCGAGTTATTTTTCAAACGCTTAATGTTGTTACAGCGCGAAACACCGTGCGTAACAGGTGAGACCGGGGTGCAGCATAGCCGGCACGACACCCCTCAGCAAGCACCGTGCCGCGCCTTGTGCCCCGGCCTGAAAGGCGGCGCGATGCGTCGCGAATAGCAAGCGATTGCTGCCGCAGCGTGAAAAAGATCTATAATTTGCTCGCACCTGTCACGGTGCAAAAAACCGCGCGGGGTCGCGCACCGATCGATCCCCAAAAGCTTTCTCCCGCCTTTCATTCCCTCCCCAATAGGCGTTTTGTAGGAAAAATTCCTACAGAATTTATGGAACATTCCGGCAATCAGACGGGGTGTCTGTCCGATTTCAGTCGCAGTTACATTTAGACACAATGCTTGCAAGACCATAAACGAGCCGTTCGTGCGGTGTGCGGTGCGCGCGTTCGAGCAAACGTTTCCGTAACGGCCTGACCAGCCAGATCGACTCGGGGGAATCATGAGCACCACTAGTGACATGCTCAATGAGATACGAGAAGTGAACCTCTCCTATCTCCTGCTCGCTCAGCGTCTGCTGCGTGAGGACAAGCCCATGGGGATGTTCCGCATGGGTATATCGGATCAGTTGGCCGATGTGATTGCCAATCTGTCTCTGGCACAGACCGTCAAGCTGGCTGCATCCAGCCAGGTTCTCTGCCGCTTTCGCTTCGACGATCACGCCGTCCTGTCCGCACTTGCGGACAAGGGCAAGACCAGCAGCGCCGTTGCTCAGGCGCATACCGCGATCTTGATGGCAAGCCAGCCCGTGGAACAGATCGGCTGAGGCCGGCATTCTACGGCGGCAAAACCGACCAGCAACACCAGGACGCGGGAAGCGCAGCGCATGGCCACTAAAAGCGTAGTACTCGAAGTCAGGGAAATTACCCTGGCGATCGAATTGATCGAACTCGGCGCGCGTCTGCAGTTGCTCGAGGCCGAGACCAGCCTGTCACGCGACCGGCTGATCAAGCTTTACAAGGAATTGAAGGGGGTCTCGCCACCCAAGGGCATGTTGCCGTTCTCGACGGACTGGTTCATGACCTGGCAGCCGAACTTTCATTCCTCGCTGTTCTATAACATCTACCGCTTCATGGCGGACCATGGCGGTTGCGAGACGATCCAGTCGATCGTCAAGAGCTACCGGCTGTATCAGGAACACGTCCATCTGCACGACGACGAGCCGGTCCTCAGCCTGACCCGCGCATGGACCCTGGTGCGCTTTTTCGACTCCGGCATGCTGCAGATGACCTCGTGCTGCCGCTGCGGCGGCCAGTTCGTCGCCCATGCGCACGATCCCCAGCACGGATTTGTCTGCGGACTGTGCCAGCCGCCGTCCCGCGCCGGTAAGACAAAGAAAGTTGCCGAAGCGAAAGTACGCGCGAACCAGCTCGCCGAACTGGACGCTGAACTGGAAGTTTGAGGCGCGGGCGGCCAGGCCCGCCCCGCTTGCATCGCAGCCCAGGCGTCCGCCTAGCGCTCGCGTCCCCCGCCTGTGGTTTACACCGGCTCGCCAACTTGCTTTTCCACCAAAGTTTTCCGCCCGGTTGCCGTAAACCAGTCTAACGACGGTCTCCGTCGCTTCCTTGTGAGGGCTCGGCTGTGCTGATTTTCGTGGGAACACTCGTGACGCTGTTGTCCGTTTTCGGCGGTTATGCGCTGGAAGGCGGACACTTGGGCGCGCTGATGCAGCCAGTCGAACTGCTGATGATCGGGGGCGCCGGCGTCGGCGCGTTCGTTCTCGGCAACGGGATGAAAACCATCAAGTCGACGCTGGGCGTGCTTCCGACCCTCTTCAAGGGGTCCAAATACAACAAGGACGTCTATATGGAGCTGATGGCGCTCCTCTACGTCCTGCTGGCGAAAGCGCGCAAGGAAGGCACGCTGACGCTTGAAGCCGATATCGACGATCCGTCGAAGAGCCCGATCTTCACGCAGTATCCGAAGATCCTCGCCGACAAGCACATCATCGAATTCCTGACCGACTACCTGCGTCTGATGGTCGGCGGCAACATGAACGCCTTCGAAATCGAAAGCCTGATGGACGAGGAAATCGAAACCCATCACACCGAAGGCGAAGCCCCGGCGCATGCACTTGCCAAGGTCGGCGACGCCATGCCGGCGTTCGGCATCGTCGCGGCGGTGATGGGCGTGGTGCACACCATGGCCTCCGCCGACAAACCGCCCGCGGTGCTCGGCGAGATGATCGCCCAGGCGCTGGTCGGCACCTTCCTCGGCATTCTGCTTTCGTACGGTCTGATCGGGCCGCTCTCGAGCGTCGCGGAACAGCGCGTCGCCGAGTCGACCAAGATGTTCCAGTGCATCAAGGTGACGATCCTCGCGAGCCTGAATGGCTACGCGCCGGCGATCGCCGTCGAATTCGGCCGCAAGGTGCTCTTCTCGACTGAACGCCCGTCGTTCAGCGAGCTGGAAGAGCACGTGCGCCGCGTGAAAGCCAAGTAACCGCGCGGACCAGGGGCTGACTCGATGAGCAAGGATAAAGACCGCGCAATTGTCGTCAAGCGTTCCGCGCCGAAGAAGGCGGGGCACCACGGCGGCGCCTGGAAACTCGCCTACGCGGACTTCATGACCGCGATGATGGCGTTCTTCCTGCTGATGTGGCTGCTCAGTTCGGCGACCACGGTGCAGTTGCGCGGTATCGCGGACTATTTCAACCAGCCGCTGAAGATCACGCTGTGGGGCGGTGACCGTAGCGCCGAAGATTCGAGCATCCTGAAGGGCGGCGGCCGCGATATTTCGACCGACTCGCAGGGCATCACGCGTCAGAGCGACGGCACGACCGCGCGCGCGCAGCATACCGTCGCGCATAGCGACGACGAAGCGGTGAACCAGGCGCAGGGGCAACTCGAGCGCCAGGAGCAGGCCCGCCTGCACGATCTGCAGGTCAAGCTGATGGCCGCGATCGAAGCCAATCCGGTGCTGCGTCAGTTCAAGCAGCAGATCCGTATCGATTCGACCTTGACGGGGCTGCGCATCGAGATCGTCGACTCGCAGAAGCGGCCGATGTTCGACACCGCCAGCGACGAGGTCCAGCCGTATATGCGCGATATCCTGCGCGCCATCGGCAACACGCTGAACGACGTGCCGAACCGCATCATCGTGCAAGGTCACACAGACGCCGTGCAGTACGCCGGCGGCGAGAAGGGTTACAGCAACTGGGAGTTGTCGGCGGACCGTGCGAACGCTTCGCGCCGCGAGCTGATCGCGGGCGGCATGGACGAAGCGAAGGTGATGCGCGTGATCGGCATGGCGTCGTCGCAGAACCTGAACAAGAGCGATCCGCTCGACCCCGAAAACCGCCGGATCAGCATTCTGGTTCTGAACAAGAAGTCCGAGGACGCCATGATGCACGACGACTCGACCACGACCACCTTGTCGGACGATGCCGCCGGTTCGGGGCAGGCGCCCCTGCTGCAACAGATTGCGCAACCGCCGACGGTTGCACCGAAGGCGCCCACCGTGGCGCCGCATTGAAAGACACGATGACCTGTCCGTGCCGCCGCGCATCCGCGGCACAGTCAGGCGATTCATAGTGAGCGCAGCGAGGATTTAATGATCAGGCACATTCTGGCAATCGACGACTCGGCATCGATGCGGCAGATTCTCTCCGCCACGCTGACGACGGCCGGCTATGAGGTGACGCTCGCCGCGGACGGCGAAGAGGGCCTCGAGAATGCGCTCGCGATGCCGTTTGACCTCGTATTGACGGACCAGCATATGCCGCGCAGAACCGGCCTCGATCTGATCGCCGCGCTGCGCGGCAACCCGGCTTACCAGGCGACGCCGATCCTCGTCCTTACGACGGAATCCGGCGAACCTTTCAAGGAGGCGGCGCGAGCGGCGGGGGCGACCGGCTGGATTGAAAAACCGCTCGACCCGGACATGTTGACCGAGCTGGTCGCGGCGCTTGCCGAGCCTGGCGAGGCCTGAGCCACACAACTTTTTAAACAGCGCCTTTAGACAAGCGGCACGGCTGCCAAAGCCCAGACAGGATCTCTCGCGGTGACCCAGGCATGACACTCGATATTACTCAGTTCTATCAGACGTTCTTCGACGAAGCGGACGAACTGCTCGCGCAGATGGAGCAGTTGCTGCTCAATCTGGACATTGGCCATCCGGATCCGGAAGACCTCGCGGCGATTTTCCGTGCGGCGCACTCGATCAAGGGCGGCGCAGCGACCTTCGGCTTTACGGCACTGACCGAAACGACCCACATCCTCGAATCGCTGCTCGATCGCGCGCGCAACAACGAACTCGTGCTGCGCAAGGACATGATCGACACGTTCCTCGAGACCAAGGACGTGCTGTCCGGCCAGCTCGCAGACTACCGCGCGAGCGCCGAGCCGGACGCGGCGGTGGCGAAAGCGATCTGCGCCAAGCTCGAACATCTCTACGCGGAAAGCATCCGCGGCGAGAGCGAGCCGGCACCGGCCGCTGCGGCAGCACCGGAAGTGGCTGTGTCGGCTCCGGCAGTCGTCGAGGCCGATGACGGGCCGCCGCCGTCGCACGTGGTCGATCAGGCCGTCGACGTGGCGAGCGAGATATCAGGCATTGAACCGGCCCAGACCGGCGCAACAACAACAGCGACAACAGCAACAACCGGGACCGCCGCCGAAGACAGCGGCCCGCATCTGAAAATCACGCTACGGGGTGTAGGTGAGAAGGACCAGGAACTGCTGGCCGAAGAGCTCGGCAACCTGGGGCATATCGTTGGGCAGGTCAAGGCAGGCGGCGATTTCACGCTGTGGCTGCAGACCGATGTCACGTCCGACGACATCATCGCCGTGTGCTGTTTCGTGATCGACGACAGTCAGATCTCGATTGGCCGCGGCACAGCACCGGTGGATGAATCGCAGCAAGGCGAACCTGGAACGCCTGCCGCTGCGGAGCATGCACCGGCGCCTGCACCGGCACCGGCCCCCGCGCCGGTTGCCGCGCCGCAGGCAAGCACAGCAGCGCCGACGCACGGATTGTTCGAAGCGCCGACGCAGGCAGCACCGGCTGCGGCTCCGGCGCCCACGCCGGCGGCGGTCGCACCGGCCCCTGCTCCCGCGCCGGCACCGGCCGCGGCAGCAGCGGGCGCAGGCGAATCCGACCGCAAGAGTGGGCGTCCGGCGGCTGCGGCCGCGGCCGAAGGCAGTTCGATCCGGGTCGGCGTCGAGAAGGTCGACCAGCTGATCAACCTGGTCGGCGAACTGGTGATCACCCAGGCCATGCTGGCCGAGACCACCAGCACCTTCGATCCGGCATTGCACGACCGTCTCTTCAACGGCATGGCGCAACTGGAGCGCAATGCCCGCGATCTGCAGGAAGCGGTGATGTCCATCCGCATGATGCCGATGGATTACGTGTTCAGCCGCTTCCCGCGTCTGGTGCGCGATCTGGCGGCGAAGCTCGGCAAGGAAGTCGAACTCGTCACCTTCGGTCAGGCGACCGAACTCGACAAGAGCCTCATCGAGCGGATCATCGACCCGTTGACCCACCTCGTGCGCAACAGTCTCGATCACGGTATCGAAACGGTGGAAGCACGGCGCGCGGCGGGCAAGGATTCGACCGGCCAGTTGGTGCTGTCGGCCGCGCATCACGGCGGCAACATCGTGATCGAAGTGAGCGACGACGGCGCCGGTCTGCGCCGCGACAAGATTCTCGCCAAGGCTGCCAAGCAGGGCATGCAGGTCAGTGAAAGCATGACTGACGACGAAGTCTGGAACCTGATCTTCCTGCCGGGCTTCTCGACCGCCGAACAGGTGACCGATGTGTCGGGCCGCGGCGTCGGCATGGATGTGGTGAAGCGCAACATCCAGTCGATGGGCGGTCACGTCGAGATCAGCTCGCAGGCAGGCAAGGGCAGCACCACGCGCATCGTGTTGCCGCTTACGCTGGCGATTCTCGACGGCATGTCGGTGAAGGTCGGCAACGAGATTTTCATTCTGCCGCTGAACTTCGTGATGGAGTCGCTGCAGCCGCAGGCAGAAGACATTTACACGGTGGCCGCCGGCGAACGCGTGGTGCGCGTGCGCGGTGAATACCTGCCGCTCGTCGCGCTGCACGAAGTGTTCTCGGTGGAAGACGCCAAGAAGGAGCCGACCCAGGGCATCGTCACGATCATGCAGACCGAAGGACGGCGCTTCGCCATGCTGATCGACGAACTGGTCGGCCAGCAACAGGTGGTCGTGAAGAATCTGGAAACGAATTACCGCAAGGTGCACGGCATTTCCGCCGCGACCATTCTCGGCGACGGCAGTGTCGCGCTGATCGTGGACGTGGCGGCGCTGAACCGCGAGACGCGCAACGCGCACGGCGCAATGAGTCTCGCATAGGCCTCGGGCAACCTCGGGCAACTTTTTACTTAACTTATTTCATCCCAACCGTTTGGGGGCTAACGTGGCAGAAGTCCAATCCATCAATTCGAGCGTCAGCCGCCGCGATGCGCTGCAGGCAGACGCTGGCGGCCAGGAGTTTCTCGTCTTCACGCTCGGCGCCGAAGAGTACGGCATCGACATCCTGAAGGTGCAGGAAATTCGTGGCTATGACAGCGTGACGCGCATCGCGAACGCACCGGACTTCATCAAGGGCGTCATCAATCTGCGCGGCATCATCGTGCCGATCGTCGACATGCGCATCAAGTTTCATCTGGGCCGCGTAGAGTACGACCACCAGACGGTGGTGATCATCCTGAACGTCGCGCATCGCGTGGTCGGAATGGTGGTGGACGGCGTGTCGGACGTGCTGACGTTGCAGGTGGACCAGATCATGCCGGCTCCCGAATTCGGCGCGACGCTGACCACCGAATACCTGACGGGTCTCGGTACGGTCGACGGCCGCATGCTGATCCTGATGGACATCGAAAAGCTCATGACCAGCCGCGAAATGGCTTTGATCGAAACGATCGGCGGATAACCGCGATCGGCATGCATGTGACGGGACATTAGGGAGCATCAAGATGCTAAGCAGGTGGTCGATTCGTACCTCATTGACCGTGGTCGGAATCGTTCTGGTGGCGCTCACGCTCGTAGTCGGCGCGCTCGGCCTGACCGCACTCAGCCGCGCCAGCCAGTCGCTCGACGGCATTGCGCGCGGCGATCTGGTGGCTATTCACGCACTCGACGATGCCTCGTCGTATCTGTTGCGCTCGCGCGTTGCAGTCGACCGGTACAACACGCTCACTGCCGCCGGCAATGCCGACGAAGCGAAAAAGGTACTGGACCGTGGCCAGGAGCTGCTCGGCAAGGGCAATGAGAGCTGGCAGACGTTTCTCGATGCGCCCAAGTCCGGCATCGACCAGGCCTTGCTCGACGACCTGCTGGCGCGCCGCGCAACCGTGATGCACGACGGCGTGGAGCCGGAGTTCGCAGCGCTGCACGCAGGCGACCAGGCCGCCTTTCATGCCATTGCCGATACGAAAATCAGCCCGCTCTTTATCGCCTACGACAACTCCGCCTCGGCGGTTGTGAAGGCACTGCAGCAACGCGCGGCCGATCAGCAGACGGCGGCCCAGTCGAACGTCACGCTGATGACCTCGCTGATCATCGCAGTGGGCGTGTTCGCGCTGGTGCTGGTGGTGGTGATCCGCATCGCGCTGCGCGGCCTGATCGTGCAGCCGCTCATGGACGCCACCGAGTGTTTCGAGCGGATCGCCGCAGGCGACCTGACGCACGCGGTAACGGTGTCCAGCACCAACGAAATCGGACGCCTGTTCCGCGGTATCAAGCAGATGCAGGACAGCCTCTCGACGATGCTCAAAGGCGTGCACGGCAGCACCGAATCGATCGACACCGGTGCGCGCGAAATTGCCATGGGCAATACGGATCTGTCGCAGCGCACCGAGCAGCAGGCCGCTTCGTTGCAGCAGACCGCATCGAGCATGGAGCAACTGACGGGCACCGTGCGGCAGAACGCCGAGAACGCCCGCCAGGCGAGCCAGCTCGCGGTCAACGCGTCGGACATCGCGACGCGTGGCGGCGACGTAGTGGGCCAGGTCGTGCATACGATGCAGGACATCGCCACCAGCTCGAACAAGGTGGTGGACATCATCAGCGTGATCGAAGGGATCGCCTTTCAGACCAACATCCTCGCGCTGAACGCTGCTGTGGAAGCAGCTCGCGCGGGTGAGCAGGGCCGCGGCTTCGCAGTGGTGGCCGGCGAAGTGCGCAACCTCGCGCAGCGCAGCGCCAGCGCCGCCAAGGAAATCAAGGAACTGATCGGCGACTCGGTCGACAAGGTGCAAAGCGGCTCGGCCCTGGTGGGCCGCGCAGGCTCGACGATGGAAGAGATCGTCCAGGCCGTGCGTCGCGTGACTGACATCATGGGCGAGATCAGCGCGGCGTCGGAAGAGCAGTCGACCGGCATCGAACAGGTCAACCGCGCCGTGGTGCAGATGGACGAAGTCACGCAACAGAACGCAGCGCTCGTCGAACAGGCGGCCGCAGCGGCGGCGTCGCTCGAAGAGCAGACGCGGCAATTGCGCAGCGTGGTGGGCGGCTGGCGCGTGGAAGGCGGGCAACGCGCCGCCGGCGCTGCTTCGGCACGCAGCAAAGCCGCGCCGCGCGCGGCAGCTCAACCTGTGGCAGCCGCGCCGAAGGCGGCCGCAGCGTCAGGCCATGCGCCGGCAGCGGCAGCCAGACACGACGCCAAGCACGATACAAAGCACGACGCGAAGCAGGACATCAAGCACGACGCACCGCGCGCGAGCGCACCGGCACGTACCGAACCCGCGCTGCGGCCGAAGACCTCGGCCAGCGCCGCGACGCCCGCAGCACGGCCGGCCGCAACAGGCGCATCCGCGGCAGGCCCGGATGCAGATTGGGAAACGTTCTAAGGGAAGATGGTTAGTTATGCAGGCTTTCGGCTCCTCGCCGCAGTACGGGCGATTCATTGAAGCACGCTCGCAAGGCGTGGTTCGAGCCGTCGGTCAGGAAACATTCGCGGGCAGGCGCGACCCCGCGATGCACATCACTCGCCCCGCAGGGAATTCCCCTGAGGCCGCGAGCGACGCTTCGTATCGCAGGCAGGAACTTTGATAATGGTAACGCGCGCACAGCTTCGTCCCGACAAGGTCGAACCGGCAAAAGCCGCTGACCCGGGACGTGATTTCGAATTCACCTCGGCGGATTTCGCTCGCATTCGCGAACTGATCCACCGCGGCGCCGGCATTTCGCTGTCGGACCATAAGCGCGACATGGCGTATAGCCGGCTCGCGCGTCGTTTGCGTGCGCGCGGTCTCGACAGCTTCCGCGAATACCTCGATCTGCTCGAGTCGGAGAACGATCCGGCCGAGTGGGAGGCGTTCACCAATGCGTTGACCACCAACCTGACCGCGTTCTTTCGCGAGGCGCACCATTTCCCGATCCTCGCTGAATTCGTTGCACGCCGTCAGGCACCCGTGTCGGTGTGGTGCTCGGCGGCTTCGACCGGTGAAGAGCCGTATTCGATCGCGATGACGCTGATCGAAGCGCTCGGCGACAGCGCCGCGCGCCAGGCCACGGTGCTCGCCACCGACATCGACACCCAGGTGCTCGCCAAGGGTGAAGCAGGCATGTACCAGTTCGATCAGGTCAAGCACCTCTCGCAGGAACGGCTCAAGCGTTTCTTCCTGAAGGGCACCGGTGCGCACGCGGGCATGGTGAAAGTGCGCCCGGAAGTGCGCGCGATGATCCGTTTCCAGCAGCTGAACCTGACCGACCGCGACTACGGTTTGCGCTCGCAGTTCGATGCGATCTTCTGCCGCAACGTGATGATCTACTTCGACAAGCCGACCCAGTCGCAGGTGCTGTCGCGCTTCGAGCCGCTCATGAAGGGCGGTGGCCTGCTGTTCGCCGGTCACTCGGAGAACTTCACTTACGTGACCCAGGCGTTCCGCCTGCGTGGCCAGACTGTTTACGAACTGACCCGCGACGGCGGCGCAGCGCGCGCCGGTCAACGCGGCCAGACCCAACCGGCTCACTCGTCGACTAGCGGGGTGACTGTATGAGTAGCGCCCTGCCGATCGCCACCAATCTGTACTTCGACAATCACTTCCAGCGCCCCGGCGTGAAGTTGTTGCCGAACGAGTTCTATACGACCCACGACGACATGGTGCTTGTTACGGTGCTCGGCTCGTGCGTGGCCGCCTGCATCCGCGACCACACGGCAGGCATCGGCGGCATGAATCACTTCATGCTGCCGGACGACGGCGCTGACGTCGGCCAGGCTGCCTCGGATTCGATGCGTTACGGCGCCTATGCGATGGAAGTGCTCATCAACGAGCTCATCAAGGCGGGCGGCCGGCGCGAACGTTTCGAGGCCAAGGTATTCGGCGGCGCCGCGGTGCTCGCCGGCATGACGACGATGAACATCGGCGATCGCAATTCGGAATTCGTGCGCCGCTATCTGGCGCTCGAAAAAATCCGCATCACCGCCGAGGATCTGCAAGGCGGCCATCCGCGCAAGGTCGCCTTCATGCCGCGCACCGGCCAGGTGATGGTGAAAAAACTGCGCCTGCAGCAGGAAGCCGGGGTGGCCGAGCGCGAACAGGCGCTCGCCCGGCAGACCTCCGAGCAGCGCGCCGAGCGTCTCGCAAAGGCCCGCGAACGCGTCGAGCTGTTTGCCGCGCCGGCTGGCGGCCGGCCAAAAATCGAGCTGTTTGGTGCAAGGGCCGCTGCTGGTTCAGGGACGGGCGCCCCGGCTGCGAAGCCGCGCATCGAGCTATTTGGCGCGAGCCCGCGTCCGAATAATTCAAACAACGCCAGAACTGCCGAGGAGGCGTGAGAGCTGTGCAAAAGATCAAGGTATTGTGCGTCGACGATTCGGCGCTGATCCGTAGCCTGATGACCGAAATCATCAATGGCCAGCCGGACATGACCGTCGTCGCAACCGCGCCCGACCCGCTGGTCGCGCGCGAACTCATCAAGCAGCACAACCCGGACGTGTTGACGCTCGACGTTGAAATGCCGCGCATGGACGGTCTCGACTTCCTCGAGAAGCTGATGCGTCTGCGGCCGATGCCAGTGGTGATGGTGTCGTCGCTGACCGAGCGCGGTAACGAAATCACGCTGCGCGCGCTGGAACTGGGCGCGGTCGATTTCGTGACCAAGCCGAAGGTCGGGATCCGCGACGGCATGCTCGACTACTCGGAGAAGCTCGCCGACAAGGTCCGCGCCGCTGCGCGCGCCCGCGTGCGCCAGGCTGCCCCGGTGCATCACGCCGGCACGGCGGCCGGCCACGCGGCGGGTGCCCAGGCTGCGACGCCGGCGCCGAACTTCAACAACCCGCTGCTGAGTACGGAAAAGCTGATCATCGTCGGCGCCTCGACGGGCGGCACCGAAGCGATCCGCGAAGTGCTCGTGCCGCTGCCGCCAGACGCCCCCGCGGTGCTGATCGCACAGCATATGCCGCCAGGGTTTACAAAATCTTTTGCTCAACGCCTTAATGGCTTGTGCAGAATTACCGTTAAAGAGGCAGAGCACGGCGAACGTGTGCTGCCGGGACACGCGTATATTGCCCCCGGTCACGCTCACCTGTTGCTAGCACGTAGCGGCGCGAACTATATTGCACACCTCTCCGACGACCCGCCGGTAAACCGGCACCGTCCGTCTGTCGACGTGTTGTTCCGCTCCGCTGCGCAGCACGCCGGCAAGAATGCGGTGGGCGTGATTCTCACGGGAATGGGCCGCGACGGTGCGGCTGGACTGCTGGAGATGAAAAAAGCAGGCGCGTATACGCTTGCGCAGGACGAAGCGAGTTGCATTGTGTTCGGCATGCCGCGCGAGGCGATCGCACTCGGCGCTGCCGACGAAATCACCTCGCTGCCCGAGATGAGCCGGCGCGTCATGGCGCGTCTTTCGTCGACGGGTGAACGCGTCCAGCGGGTATGATGCGCGCCGGGTCAGAACGCAGGCGTCTTGCATGGGACCTGAGTCAGCGCTGAAACGCGGACTCCAGTCGACACACTCGCTGCACCATCTGGGATTAGGGAAAGGGAATTGAAATGGATAAGGGAATGAAGATTCTGGTCGTAGATGACTTTCCGACGATGCGCCGGATTGTCCGCAATCTGTTGAAGGAGCTGGGCTATTCGAACGTCGACGAGGCGGAAGATGGCCAGGCGGGTCTCGCGCGTCTGCGTAGCGGCAAGTACGACTTCGTGATCTCCGACTGGAACATGCCGAACCTCGACGGTCTGGCCATGCTCAAGGAAATCCGCGCGGATGCCAGCCTCACGCATTTGCCGGTGCTGATGGTGACGGCCGAGTCGAAGAAGGAAAACATCATCGCGGCGGCGCAGGCCGGCGCGAGCGGTTATGTGGTGAAGCCGTTCACAGCGGTAACCCTCGACGAGAAGCTCAACAAGATTCTCGAGAAGATGGCGAAAGCCGGGAGCTGACGTGAACCAGCCGACCAACGCGGCAGCCGTCGAAGCGCAAGACGGCGGCGACCTTGCAAGCGATCGCATCCTTGCCCGCATCGGGCAACTGACGCGCACACTGCGCGACTCGATGCGCGAGCTCGGCATCGACAAGCACGTCGAGCGCGCCGCCGAAGCGGTGCCCGACGCGCGCGACCGTCTGAAGTACATTGCCAACATGACCGAGCAGGCAGCCGAAAAGGTGCTGAGCTCGATCGAGGTCGCCAAGCCGTTGCAGGAGCAGTTGCAGCAGGACGCAGCGGTGCTCGACGCGCGTTGGGAGCAATGGTATGCGGCGCCGATCGAACGCGAGGAAGTGCGCGCGTTGATGAACGACACGCGGACCTTTCTGCGTGGCGTGCCCGAGGTGACGACGGCCACCAACCAGCAGCTGCTCGAGATCATGCTGGCGCAGGACTTCCAGGATCTGACCGGCCAGGTCATCAAGAAGATCACCGAGGTCGTGTATCTGATCGAGCAGCAACTGCTCGGCGTGCTGATCGAGAACATCGCGCTCGAACGGCGCGAGCAGTTCGCGGCAACGGCAGCGGCGCTGGCGGCCGAACCCTCGTCGACCGGCAGCCCGGAGAACCTGCTGAACGGGCCGCAGATCAACCCGGAAGGCAAGGCCGACGTGATGCAGGATCAAGGCGAAGTCGACGATCTGCTGGCGAGCCTTGGCTTCTGACACGGCTTTCGAACAGCTTTCCACATCTGAACCGCGCCGGCTCCCGGCGGTCGAACATGGCACGCGCCCCGCTCCACAGCGTTCGGCGCCGCCGTGTACCGTCCCGCACTCCGGGCGCAGGTTTCTTGCCGGCTAGCCATCGCGCATAGCGGATACCCCGGCCAGGCACCCTGGAGGAAACCTTCCTGCGGAGCAGTGGCCCGGTACCGTATGATCTTGGATAAATGCGAGCGCACGTGCGATGCACGGGCCGTATCGCAGTTGACCGGGAGGAGTGTGGCTATGCTGAGTCGTGTACGCCGCGCCGTCGTCATGACAGCGCTCGGATTGTCCTGCGTGGTGCCCGCCGTTCAGTCCGCTCACGCGGCGCTGGGCGGGAGTCCGATGACGCCGCCCGCCGGCGCGTCCGTCAGTTCCCAGACCGTTTCCCCTGTCGCCGTTCTACACGCCGCATCCGGCGCCGCCTCCGCAGCCAGCAGCAGTTCTTCATACACCGTACGTCAGACGACCTACGGCAGCGGCACAGTCGTGCGCGAGTATCTCGCCGCGGACGGCACCGTCTTCGGCCTCGGCTGGAACGGGCCGCAAATGCCTGATCTGAACAATCTGCTCGGTACTTATTTCCCGCAATACCTGGCCGGTGTCGAGGCCGTGCGCGCGGTGCGCGGCGGCCACGGTCCGGTCGCGGTCGAGCAGAGCGGCCTGGTGGTCCATTCCGGTGGCCATATGGGCGCATTCTCGGGTGATGCATGGCTGCCGCAGGCGCTGCCTGCCGGCGTCAGCGGTTCCGACATCCACTGACAGTGACGGACGGGAGACGAGACATGCAATTTGCAGCAAAGCTCAGAGGGTGGGCGCAGGTCGCGGTGACGGTCGCGTTGGTGTCGCTGGTTGCCGCGTGTGGCGGAGGCGGTGGCAGCAACAACAGTTCCAGTTCGTCGAGTGCGAATAACGGCTCGTTGCCGGCCAGCCCGACCGCACAGCCGGTTGCGGCGACTGCGGCGAACACCGCCGCGATCACGGTGAGCACGGGCGTGGCGAACGTCATCAACATTCCGACGGTGAGCGTCACGGTTTGCGTGCCCGGGACGAGTACCTGCCAGACCATTCCAAATGTGCAGGTGGATACCGGTTCGTATGGGCTGCGGATCGCCAGCGGCGTGTTGAGCGTTGCGCTGCCTGACGCTGCTATCCCCAGCGGTGCGTCCGGCACGCTGGCTGAATGCACGAATTTCGCGGATGGCTTTTCCTGGGGCTCGGTGCGCACGGCAACCGTACAGATTGCGGGCGAGACCGCTACGAGCATTCCGGTCCAGGTATTGGGTGACTTGAGTAACGCTGTGCCGTCGGGCTGTGCGATCGGCTCTGAGGAGAACACCCCTGCGGCGCTTGGCGCCAATGGCATTCTCGGCATTGGCAATGCACCGTACGACTGCGGCGCGACTTGCGCGAGTTCGACGACGTTTGCGCAGTTCAGCAACTATTACTCGTGTCCGACTTCGGGCTCGAGCTGCACGACCGCTCAGGTGCCGACGGGCGACCAGGTGGCGAACCCGGTCGCACACTTCGCCACCGACAACAACGGCGTGATTGTCGAGATGGCGCCTGTTTCGAACAACGGAGCCGGATCAGCCACCGGTACGCTGGTGTTCGGCATCGGCACGCAGTCGAACAACGCGCTCGCGGCGGCGAAGACCTTCACGACCGATGCCTTCGGTGACCTTAACAACAGCACGTTCAACGGCAGCACGTTGTCGGCCTTCTTCGATTCCGGCTCGAACGCTTACTTCTTCACCGACAGCACCCTGGCGCTGTGCGGCAGCAATTTCAGCGGCTTCTATTGCCCTTCGACGGCGCAGACGCGTACGGTCACCGTGGTTGGCCTGAACGGCGTCTCCGCTGCGGCTAACGTCGGGATCCTGAGCGCGTCGACGTTGTTCAGCAACGGCAACAACTACGCCTTCAACGATCTCGCTGGCCAGATCGGCACCTCGGGCAGCTTCGACATCGGCCTGCCGTTCTTCTACGGCCGTTATATGTACTTCGGCATCGACCAGACCGCGAGCGGCGGCCAGGCACCTTACGTCGGCTACTGATCCAGGGTCCACGGCGCCCCGTTCCGCCCGTTCCACGCCTCCCGGCCCCGGAACGGGCGGCCCGCGGCGGCAGCGCCCCCCGGCTCCTCGCCCGGCCCCTCCCCCTCCCGCCCGTAGCGGCCCCCCGCGCCGCTCCATCTCCCGAAATACCCCCGTTTCCCCGTCCTTATCCGCCGATCATGGCTTGAGTTCTGCAGGAATAATCGCTCTCACTGGAATTGGGCATGGTGCCTCGACCGTCTGGAGAGCTGCGTGGCAGGGGAAAGCGACCTCGAAAAAACAGAAGACGCCACCCCCCGGCGCCTGGAGAAGGCACGGGAGGAAGGGCAGATCGTTCGTTCGCGGGAACTGGTCTCGTTTGCCTTGCTGTCGGCCGGTTTCTATGGCGTCTGGGCATTGTCGGGGAGCATCGGCGATCATCTCGGATCGATGCTGCGCGGCGCGCTCATGTTCAACCACGACAGCGTCTTCGAAACCCGGCGCATGCTGATCGGCGCAAGTGTCGACGGCATGCAGGCGCTCCGTGCACTGGTGCCGATCCTCGCCCTGACCGGCGGCGCCGCGCTGCTCTCGCCGCTCGCGCTGGGCGGCTGGCACGTCTCCTCAGGGGCGCTCCAACCCAAATTCAGCCGGCTCGATCCGATGGCCGGCCTTGGCCGGATCTTTTCCATCAACGGGCCGATCCAGCTCGGCATGTCGCTCGCCAAGACCATCGTCGTGGGCGGGGTCGGGGGCGTCTCGGTCTGGAACCGCCGCGAGGAGATCCTCGCGCTCGCGACCCAGCCGCTCACCGTGGCGCTCGCCAATGCGGCTCACCTGATCGCCGTGTGCTGCGGCATGACGGTCGCCGGCATGTTCCTCGTGGCAGCGCTCGATGTCCCGTATCAGATCTGGAATTACCACAAGAAACTCCGGATGACGAAGGAAGAAGTGAAGCGCGAACACCGCGAAAACGAAGGCGATCCGCAACTCAAGGCCCGCATCCGGGCGCAGCAGCGCGCAGCCGCGCGGCGCCGGATGATGTCCAAGATACCGACGGCTGACGTGGTGGTAACCAACCCGACGCACTTCGCGGTCGCGCTGCAGTACAGCGACGGCGAGATGCGCGCGCCGCGCGTCGTCGCCAAAGGGGTGAACCTCGTCGCCGCGCGGATTCGCCAGCTTGCTGTGGAGAACAACGTGCCGCTGCTCGAAGCCCCGCCACTGGCGCGGGCGCTGTATCACAACGTCGACCTCGACCGCGAAATTCCGGGCCAGTTGTATGGCGCGGTCGCGGAAGTGCTCGCATGGGTCTATCAATTGCGCCGCTTCAAGACCGAAGGCGGCGTGGTGCCGGTTGCCCCGACCGAACTCGAAGTTCCCGCCGATCTGGACCAGGGTCCGGTATCCGACGAAGAGGCGGATCGGGAAGCCGCCGAAGCGCTTAACGAAGACGACAAGGCATCTGGAGCCTCCGCATGAACGCACGCGCCGGTTTCCTGTCCCGACGGCCGGACTCGCTGAGCAACACCAACCTGCGGGCACTCGCAGGCCCGGTGCTGATCTGCATGATCCTCGGCATGATGATCCTGCCGTTGCCGCCGTTCCTGCTGGATCTGCTGTTCACCTTCAACATCGCGCTGTCCGTGATGGTGTTGCTGGTGAGCATGTACACGATGAAGCCGCTCGACTTCGCCGCATTCCCGAGCGTGCTGCTGTTCTCGACGCTGCTGCGCCTCTCGCTGAACGTGGCCTCCACCCGGGTCGTGCTGCTCGAAGGCCACACCGGCCCGGCTGCCGCTGGACAGGTGATCGAGTCGTTCGGCCAGTTCCTCGTCGGCGGCAACTTCGCGGTCGGGATCGTGGTGTTCATCATCCTGATGGTGATCAACTTCATGGTGATCACCAAGGGTGCGGGCCGGATCGCCGAAGTGTCCGCGCGCTTCACACTCGATGCGATGCCCGGCAAGCAGATGGCGATCGACGCCGACCTGAACGCCGGCATCATCAACGAAGACGCGGCGCGCCGCCGCCGCCTCGAAGTCGCACAGGAAGCCGAGTTTTACGGCTCGATGGACGGCGCCAGCAAGTTCGTGCGCGGCGATGCGATTGCCGGCCTGCTGATCATGGTGATCAACATCATCGGCGGGCTGATCGTCGGCGTGGTCCAGCACAACATGGACTTCGCCGCCGCCGCCAAGAACTACACGCTGCTGACCATCGGTGACGGCCTCGTCGCGCAGATCCCGTCGCTGGTGATCTCGACCGCCGCCGGCGTGATCGTGTCGCGCGTGGCCACGAACGAGGACATCGGCACGCAGCTGACCGGGCAGTTGTTCACGAACCCGCGCGTGCTGATCATCACGGGCTGCATTCTGGTGCTGATGGGCTTGATCCCGGGCATGCCGCACTTCGCCTTCCTGCTGCTGGGCGGTGGTTTGATCCAGCTTGGCCGGATGATGAAGAAGCGCGCGACGGAAGCGAAGAGCACCGCGGCCCTCGCCACCGTGGCGCCGGCAGCGCTCACGCCGACCGAAAACACCGAAGCAAGCTGGGACGACGTGACGATGATCGACACGCTCGGTCTCGAAGTCGGCTACCGGTTGATTCCGCTCGTCGACAAGAATTCGGATGGCGAACTGCTCAAGCGGATCAAGAGCATCCGCAAGAAGTTCGCGCAGGAAATCGGCTTCCTGCCGCCGGTGATCCACATCCGCGACAACCTGGAACTGCGCCCCAATGGTTACCGGATTGCGCTGAAGGGCGTCGAGGTCGGCGTCGGCGAGGCCTATCCGGGCCAGTGGCTGGCCATCAATCCGGGGCAGGTGAGCGCGGCGCTGCCGGGCACGCCGACTCAGGATCCGGCGTTCGGCCTGCCGGCCATCTGGATCGACACCAATCTGCGCGAGCAGGCCCAGGTGTACGGCTATACCGTGGTGGATTCGAGCACCGTGGTCGCGACGCACCTGAATCACCTGGTGGTCACGCACGCCTCCGAGCTGCTCGGCCGCCGCGAAATCCAGGCGCTGATCGAGCGCATGCAGAAGGACACGCCGTCGCTGGTCGACGATCTGATTCCGAAGGCGCTTTCGCTCACCACGCTGCAGAAGGTGCTGCAGAACCTGCTGGAAGAAGGTGTGCCGATCCGCGACATGCGCACGATCCTCGAAGCGCTGTCCGAGCACACGCCCAAGGTCACCGACGCGCACGAGCTGACGGCAGCCGTGCGTCTGGCGCTGGGCCGCGCGATCACGCAACAGTGGTTCCCCGGCACCGGCGACATGCAGGTGATGGGCCTCGATTCGAACCTCGAACGGGTGCTCTCGCAGGCGCTTTCGACTGGGGCAAACCCTGGTCTCGAACCGGGTCTCGCGCACACGCTGATGACCGAGACGCAACAGGCCATGACGCGCCAGCAGAACCTCGGGCTCGCGCCGGTGCTGCTGGTGCAGCACGCGTTGCGGCCGATGCTGGCGCGCTTCCTGCGCCGCAACCTGCCGCAGCTGAAGGTGCTGTCGTATGCGGAGGTGCCCGACACCCGCAACGTCAAGGTGGTGAATCTGATAGGCGGGAAAGGCTAACCCGCTCACGCTTCAGACCGGCGCTTCAGGCGCCGGTTTTCATTTGGGGACCCTTGCAGCGCGGCCCCGGCGTACTACCCATCACGCGAATTGCCTGCTTTTCCCTGTCTTTATCAAGCGATGGTCTCTCGACATCTTTCGCAATAATCGATCTCAATGGAAAGCGGTATGTCGCCGGTCCGTCAACCTCATCGGGGGTCCAGCTTGAACATTCGTAAATTTGTCGGTGCTACCAGTCGTGACGCGCTACGCCTCGTTCGTGAGGCGTTGGGCCCCGACGCGGTCGTGCTGTCGAACCGCACGATCGAAGACGGCACCGTCGAGATCGTGGCGCTCGCCGATAGCGAGCTCGCGGCAATCGCTCCGAAGGCGCGTAACGGCGCGAATAACGGCAGCAGCGCAAACAGCGCGGCCCCTGCGATGAGCCCGGCAGCACCGGCACCGCGCAGCACGCCGATGATGCAGTCCAATCCGTACGCGAGCGGCATGCCGGACGTGTTTTCGTCGGTGTTCGGCGCAAGCCCGGAAGCCGGCACGGAGAGCATGTCGGCCAGCAACGCGCCGGCACAGGCCGCTGCACCCGCACAGGCAGCCGTAACGGAAGAGCCGGCCAAGGCCTCGCCGTACGCTTCGTCGGCCCAGGCCGCACCGCTCGCGCCGCAGGCTCAAGCCGCTCACGCGGCGCAAAGCACACCGTCGATGCAAGCCGCACCGCAGGCGCAGATGCCGCAGATGCCGCGCTCGGGCGACGACATCCGCGCCGACGTGCTGAAAGCCGCCGGCGTCCCGGCGCCGCAGTTTATGCCGTTCTCGCCGGCCACCCCGCGCACGATGGCGGAAACGAATCCCTGGCTGATCGACCACGCCCGCAATATCGCCGGCAAGCAGCAAGGCGCCTACAGCGCACGGCCGTCGTCGATGACACCGGCCGCCGCGATGGCCAAGGGCCTCGGCGCACCGGTCGACATCCAGGTCGGCACGCGTCAGCCGTCGAACCTCGCCGACACGCCCGACTGGGCCCGCGAAGCTGCACAACTCGCCGCGCGCCGCGCTAGCAGGAAGCCGAGCCCGGCCACTCCGGCGGACGACGCACGTGCCGCAGCCAGCACCACCGCCAGCGTCACCGAAGCGATCAAGGCTCGCATGGAGCAGGTCGTCAACGAAACGGTGATGAGCGAGCTCTCCTCGATGCGCGGCATGATGGAGGAACACTTCGCCGGTCTCCTGTGGGCCGACCGCCAGCGTCGCAGCCCGACGCGCGCCTCGCTCACCAAGCACCTGTTCGCCGCCGGTTTCTCCGCGCAACTGGTGCAGATGATGGTCGACAACCTGCCGCCCGAGATCGACAACATGGAAGGCGGGATGGACTGGGTGCGCAACGTGCTCGAGTCGAACCTGCCGATCATGGAAAACGAAGACGCGCTGATGGAGCGCGGCGGCGTGTTCGCCCTGATGGGCCCGACGGGTGTCGGCAAGACCACGACCACGGCCAAGCTTGCCGCGCGTTGCGTGATGCGCTTCGGCGCCAGCAAGGTGGCACTCCTGACGACCGACAGCTACCGGATCGGCGGTCACGAGCAACTGCGCATTTTCGGCAAGATCCTCGGCGTTTCGGTTCACGCAGTGAAGGACGGCGCCGATCTGCAACTGGCGCTCGCCGAGCTGCGCAACAAGCACATCGTGCTGATCGACACGATCGGCATGAGCCAGCGCGACCGCCTAGTCTCCGACCAGATCGCCATGCTGTGCCGCGCCGGACAACCGGTGCAGCGCCTGCTGCTGCTGAACGCAACGTGCCATGGCGACACGCTTAACGAAGTCGTGCAGGCCTACCAGCGCGGGCCGGATCAACAACCGCTCGCCGGCTGCATCCTCACCAAGCTCGACGAGGCGACCAACCTGGGCGGCGTACTCGACACGGTGATCCGCTACAAGTTGCCGGTGCATTACGTCTCGACCGGGCAGAAGGTGCCCGAGAACCTGTACGTCGCAACCAAGAAATTCCTGATCAAAAGCGCTTTCTGCATTCCGCGCGACAGTTCGCCGTTCGTGCCACAGGACGACGATATTCCGGCCTTGCTTTCGGCGCTCTCAGCACGCTCGACGGCCGAACTGCACGAGGTCCGCTTTGGATAAGGTCGTCTCGGATCAGGCAGAAGGACTGCGGCGCCTGCTGGCCCGCAGCGGTTCAAGAGTGCTGGCGGTAACGGGCGGTTCGACCAGCGTCGGATGTACCACGACCGTCGTCAATCTGGCGGCGGCACTCGTGGAGCAGGGCAAGGATGTACTCGTGATCGACGAGTGCCTTGGCGATTACTCGGTGGGCGCCATGCTCGGCGGCGTACAGGGGGCGGCCAACTTCGCCGCCGTGGTACGCGGCGAGATATCGCTCGATGCCGCCGTGGCGCGTCATGCACTGGGCTTTTCAGTGCTGAGCGCCTCGCGCAGCAATCGCGAAGGCTACACGGCGGCGCAATTGAGTGTGGTGCTGGACGGTCCCGCGGACATCGTGCTGATCGATGCGCAACTCGACCGGCTCGGTCAGCTCTCTGCGCTGGCGATGCAGGCGCACGACCTGTTGATCGTCACGCGCGTCGCTGCGCAGGCGATTACCGATGCGTATGCCTGCATGAAGCGGCTGCATTACGCGCACGGCATCGGGCAGTTCAGGGTGCTGGTGAACCATGTGCATAGCGTCACCGACGCGCACACCGCTTTTGAAAACCTCGCGGGGGTGGCGGGGCGTTATCTGACTGTGTCGCTGGAAGGCGCGGGCTGTATCGCCGCCGACCCGCGCATGGCCCGGGCGCTCGAACTGTCGCGCTGCGTGGTCGACGCGTTTCCGTCGACCCCTGCTGCGCGGGATTATCGGCACCTCGCCGCCGAATTGCAGTACTGGCCAATGCGGCCAGCGATGTCGTCACGTCACCAATGGGTGGCGCCGGCGGCAGTAACAGCGGCGCAACACGCCGACCAACCGTCTGTGCAGCACGCCTGAAGGGCGGGGCGCGGACAAGGGGAGCACGATGTACAACGCTCAGGGAAAGATTTCCCAAGCCGAGGTTCTGACCAAATACGCACCGCTGGTGCGGCGGCTCGGCTTGCAGCTGGTGGCGAAGATGCCGGCGAGTGTCGATCTCGACGATCTGATTCAGGCCGGCATGATCGGCCTGCTCGATGCTGCGAGTCGCTACAAGGAAGACCAGGGCGCGCAGTTCGAAACGTATGCGAGCCAGCGGATCCGCGGCGCGATGCTCGACGAGTTGCGCAGCAACGACTGGCTGCCGCGCAGCCTGCGCCGCACCTCGCGCGAGGTGGAGACGGCCGTGCATCAGGTCGAACAGACACTCGGCCGTTCGGCGAGCGAGACGGAGATTGCCGGTCACCTCAAGATGCCGCTCGACGAGTATCAGGCGATGCTGCAGGACCTGCATGGCAGCCAGCTGATCTACTACGAAGACTTCGATCGCTCCGCCGACGATGAGCCGTTCCTCGACCGCTACTGCGTCGACCACTCGGACCCGCTCTCGGCACTGCTCGACGAAAGCCTGCGCTCGGCGCTGGTCGAAGCGATCGAGCGTCTGCCGGAACGCGAAAAGCTGTTGATGTCGCTCTACTACGAACGCGGCATGAATCTGCGCGAGATCGGTGCGGTGATGGAAGTTAGCGAATCGCGGGTTTGCCAGCTGCATAGCCAGGCGGTTGCACGGCTGCGCACGCGCCTGCGCGAGATGGCCTGGGCCAAGGCTGAAGCGGAGTAACACCACGGCGGCCGGCGGTTCACCGCCGTTACCCGCCGCTCATGATTCAAGCGCAATGAGCGCCGTCCCGATGTAAAGGGACGGCGCTTTTTTTGTGCTGAGAGGAAAGCAGGAAAAGTGCGGCAAGCGCAGGCGGCGGACAGGCGCCAAACGGCAGGCTGCGCTGAGTCGGTCTGAAAACGGTCAGACCGACTCAGCGAGCATTCAGGACAGACTGGATTGGAGTTCGATGAGCGGGGGAGCGTCCGGAATTACAGGCCGCCGAACCCTGGCACTCGTCCATCCGGCCCATACAGCGAGGGCTTTTTCGGACGCACCTGCAGCACCTCGAGGGCGCGCTGGTTGTATTCCATGCGGGTGCGGATCAGCACACCGTTGGTCTTGTTGGAGCGGCGTGCGCGCTCTACCGATTGCTGCAGCAACGACCACTGTTCGGCGAGCTTCGGGTCGCGTCCGGCGGCTAGCTCGATGCCGTTCCAGCCGGCCGGCAGACCCATTTCGGCGAGCTGCGCGTCGCGGATCTTCTCGAGCGAGGCCAGCTTGCCGACCAGTTCGGTTTTCTTTTCGACAACCGGCCGCAACATCTCGGCCGGTTCCACCTGGGTTAGCGCTTTCTGCTCGATAGCCAGAACAGAAGCGAATTCTTCGATGGTCGAGTACTCATCGATCACAGTGGCAAGCAGCGCGTCTTTCATCACAAGTCGCTCTCACGGCGCCCGCACAAAGCGTGCGGGCCGGGTTTCAAGGTGACGCCTCGCGGCGTCCAACCTCAATTGCCGGTCGCCGGGGCTCTCGTTTGCAACAAACTGCGCGTCGTGTCGAGCACGCCGTCAGCAATCTTGCCCGGATCGATCGTCAGCGTGCCGTTCTTGATGGCCTGCTTGATCGATTCGACGTGAGCGGTGTCGATGTCTGCCGAACCCGATGCCGCCAGGCTGCGCAGGCTGGACGACAGGCCCGACAGGCTCACATTCGCGTCGCCACCCGAGCCGGTGGCGGCTTGCGCGGCGGCTGCCGCGCTTTGGGCGGTCGAAGCCGCCGGGGCCGAGCTGTCCTGCTGGGTACGCGTTGCCGCGCTGCCCGTCAGACTGTCCGGCATGCTATTGGTGGTGGAATCGATTTTCACGATTGGCTTCCTGAACTATTTGATTCCTTTAACGGCATTCAAGAAACCAAAC
Organism: Paraburkholderia sp. GAS82; assembly: GCF_050436285.1. Taxonomy (NCBI): domain Bacteria; kingdom Pseudomonadati; phylum Pseudomonadota; class Betaproteobacteria; order Burkholderiales; family Burkholderiaceae; genus Paraburkholderia; species Paraburkholderia sp. GAS82. The sequence goes on along the minus strand of NZ_JBNDLX010000016.1, from coordinate 131,249 downwards.
TTTAGCTCAATCGATGTATCCGTTTGTAACGGCCCCACCGGCCGCCTTCTTCCCCCAAAACCCTTTGAACGCCACTGTCACGGGCGCCATTTTCAGGTTCAGATCCCGGGTATCTACATCTGGATCTGGACCGTCGAACTGTCCTTCACGATGCCCATCAGGATCTGCCCGGTTGAGGTTTTCACCCTGACCGGTTGCCCTGGCGTCGCATTGCTGAGCGCGCTGCCTTCCGACGAAATCGAGAACCCGTCGCCCTGCGCCACCACCCGCACACTCTGTCCGGCCGTCACCTGGGCGGCACTCTTCAGCATGTCCTGACGCAGCGGAAAGCCCATACTCACGCGCATCAACGTGACCGAACCGACTGCCTGTGACGGCACGGTGACGATCGACGCCGGCAGCATGGTCAGGTCGCCGTCGCGAGGAACCAGATCGGCGTCGGAAATCACCTCGCCGGGCATCATTGCGCGCGCGGCGACGTAGTAAGTCGCATGGATCGAGACTTTCGCCTGCAGCCAGACCGTCCACGGGTGGCCACTCGTGCAGCGCACCGCCACCGTCGTGCGGCCCCACAGGCGCGCGCCGGGCGGCATGAACGCCTGCAGCGTGTCGCAGGCGGCAAGCCCGCGCGGGAAAGCCTGGGCAACGCTCAGTTCCACCTGGCCCGGCAGGCCATTGGCCTGCTGTTTGAGGAAGTCCAGCGCGGCGGTGTGGATCAGCTGGCCGTCTTCCTGACCTTCGGGCACGGGCGGGCTAGCCTGAGCCGGCTGCGATGCCTGAATTGCGGCAGCAGTCTGGACCGGCTGAACCCTGGAGGCGGCCAGCACCGGCTTGGGCGCCGGTTGCGGAGTCTGCGCTCGCTGCAGCGCCTGAACGGCCTGAGCCGCCTGAGCCTGTTGCAGCGCCTGAATTGCCTGCGCGCGCTGCGCGGCTTCCGCCAGCGCCTGCGCCTGATTCTTTACGGGGAGTGTCGTTTGAGCCGGCGCGGCAGCAACGTGAGGCGCCGGATTGCGGCCTGCCGCGCTCGCGCCCAGTTCGGGCGGCTCGCCGCGCGAAGCGAGGCTGTCGATTTCGACGCTGCTCGCAGCGGTCACGGCGGGTGCGACGGCCGGCACGCCGACAGGTGCGGCAGCCGGGGCGGCATTTACGGGCCGCAGTGCGGCGCCGTACGTCGCACGCGCCGGCATCGACGTGACGACCACCGGCACGACCTGGCTCGCGGCGAGCGCGGGATTCATATTGACGCGGGTAAGGCTGGCCGTATTCGCCGGGCTGGCTTGCTGGATGACCGTCGTGTTCGCCGGAACATTTGGCGCGCCGGACGCGGATGCCTCATCGGTACCCGGAATCACAATGGCACCGCTCGCGTTCGACAGCCTGGTAAAGCGATCGGTCGCTTGCGGCGTCGAAGACTGCGCAGGCGGTGCGAGCGTCGCCGCGAGCTGCGGATTGATCGTCCGCGGGCTGGCATTGCTGGACGTCGCCAGCGCGGTCATGCGCGCGAGATCGGCCGGGTTCTGTTCGCCCGGACCGGGAATCACGATCGGGCCGCTGGCCTCCTGGGCCAGCGCCGCAGACGCACACCACGCACCCGCCACGGCACACACCAGCCAGGCGGCAGTGTGTCGTGCAACGATGCGGCGCCGCGGCGGCAGCACATCGGGAGTGGATCGGGCCATCGTGCATCTCCAGCGTGAGGCAAGGGTACGAGTTGCATTCTAGTGACGCGGCTCCCGGCGCAAACGTTGAATAGAGGCGACCTTCCCCGGTTATTCAGAAGATTGCCGCTTGCCTGCCCCGCCTAAGATGCATCTCATGCAAAAAGCCCTTTTGGGTCGCCGCAGATGTTGTGCTCCCTGATCGAGCGCCAGACGCGGGAACGTTATCCGGAGATTTTTCATGCTAGATAAACTCGATGCCGAATTCGCCTTTGGCCGTCAGGCGCTCGATGTCCGCTCCTACCGGCAGGAACTGCTGTCGTCGAACATTGCGAACGCCGACACGCCGAACTACAAGGCGCGTGACGTCGATTTCTCGTCGACGCTCGCGGGCGCTCTGAGAAAGACGGACGGCAGCAGCACCGGCACCGGCGCATCGAACAACTCGACGCTGGCGATGGCGCAACCTGCCGGCGTGACGAGCGGCATGACGATGGCCTCGACCGAACCGGGCCACATGGCCGGCAAGGCCAGCCTGATTGCGACCGGCGGTCCGAGCGACGACTACGGCCAATTGCAGTACCGCATTCCGACGCAACCCTCGCTCGACGGCAACACGGTGGACCTCGACGCGGAACGCGTGCAGTTCGCCGATAACTCCCTGCACTTCGAGTCGGCCATGACGGAAGTTTCGAATCAGATCAAATCGATGCTGTCGGTGATCACGTCGGGCTCCTGATGGAGTCCGGTGCGACGACCGGCGCACATGCTGGATGTAACCGCTAAAAACCACGCCCACGGGAAACAATCAAGCCGGAACCTGCCGGCAGGAGAGGTCGGAGAAGCTATGCCATCCCTGATGAATATTTTCAATGTCGCCGGTTCGGCCATGTCGGCCGAATCGCAGCGGCTCAACGTGACGGCGTCGAACCTGGCGAACGCCGACAGCACGACGGGTCCTGACGGCCAGCCGTACAAGGCCAAGCAGGTCGTGTTCGCGGTCAATCCGATCGGCGGCGCGCGCACCGCATCCGGCCAGCAGGTGGGCGGTGTGCAGGTGACCGGCGTGGTCGACGATCCGACGCCGATGAAGCAGACCTACGACCCGGGCAACCCCGCGGCCGACGCGAACGGCTACGTCACGATGCCGAACGTCGATCCGGTGGAAGAAATGGTCAACATGATCTCGGCGTCGCGCGCTTACCAGGCGAACGTCGAAACCTTGAACACAGCGAAGCAGTTGATGCTGAAAACACTCACGATCGGAACCTGAGGAGCGCCTCCTTGACTACTTCAACCACCATCGGCGGCAGCGGGACCCAGGTCTCGCAGACGCTGCTCGATACCATGAACGGCACGGGCTCGGCGAGCAGTGCGTCGAGCAGCAGCTCGAGCAGCTCGGCGACCTCGGGTGCGAATCTGCAAAGCACCTTCCTGCAGCTGCTGATTACGCAGATGCAGAACCAGGATCCGACCAATCCGATGGACAGCTCGCAGATGACCTCGCAGCTCGCGCAGATCGACACGGTGACGGGCATCAGCCAGTTGAACACGTCGCTCAGCTCGCTGGCGACGCAGCTCAACGCAGGCCAGACCTCGCAGGCTGCACTGCTGATCGGTTCCAGCGTGCTGGCCCCAGGCAATTCCATTTCGGTGACCTCCGGCAAGGCGACCGAATTCGGCGTGCAGCTGGCCTCGGCGGCGTCGGACATGAAGGTCAACGTCGTGAACTCGGCAGGCCAGATCGTCAACACGCTCGATCTGGGCGCGCAACCGGCCGGTACTGTGCCGGTGACGTGGACCCCGGTCGATTCGACGGGTGCCGCACTGCCGACGGGCACCTACACGATCACCGCCACCGGCACGATCAACGGTGCTGCAGGCGTGGGCACGACCCTGACCCCGGGTACCGTGGAAAGCGTCGTACAGGGTACCGGCGGCGCACCGAGTCTCGTGCTGTCGAATGGCAATACGGTCGCCCTGACTTCGGTCGCGGCAGTCCTCTAAGCAATCAGTTCAACCAAATTTAGACATTTCCCGGAACGGAGAATACGTCATGGGTTATCAGCAGGGTTTGAGCGGCCTCGGGGCTGCATCGAGCGATCTCGACGTGATCGGCAACAACATTGCCAACTCGGATACGATCGGCTTCAAGAGCGGTACGGCAGTGTTCGCCGATATGTATGCGAACTCGGTTGCCACGGCCGTGAACAACCAGATCGGTATCGGCACGCAGCTCGCCGAAGTGCAGCAGCAGTTCTCGCAAGGCACGATCAATACGACCGGCCAGGCACTGGATGTCGCCATCAACGGCAACGGCTTTTTCCAGATGTCGAATAACGGCTCGCTCACGTATTCGCGCAACGGCGTGTTCCAGCTCAGCAACACGGGCAATATCGTGAACGCTCAAGGACTCGAGCTGATGGGCTATGCCGCGAATTCCAGCGGCATCATCAACAGCGCGCAAACGGTGCCGCTGACCGTGCCGACTACCAACATCGCACCGACGCAGACCACCACCATCACGGCGCAGCTCAACCTGGACGCTCAGGATTCGCTGATGCTCGGCACGCCGGCTGTGAATGTGACCACGACCGGGACGCTGGCGAGCAGCGGTGCGACGATTACGACCGCTTCGGCTGGATCGAATAACGACGACTACACGATTACCTTTACGAGCCCGACGGCGTACACGGTAACCGACGCCGACAACGCCGCTAACGACAGCAGCGGAACCTACACGGCAGGCACCGCCATTACGCTGGGCAATGGCCAGACGGTCACGCTGACGGGTACGGCAGCAGCCGGTGACACGGTAGCGGTTACGCCGACCCCAACCACTTTCGACGCAAGCAACTCGTCGACCTACAACTACTCGACTTCGACCCAGGTGTACGACTCGCTGGGCGGCTCGCAGACGGTCAACATGTACTTCGCCAAGACCGGCTCCGGCGCATGGGACGTCTACGCAGGCGTCGCAGGCGGCACGGCAAGTCTGGTCGGCACGGCAAGTTTCAACACCTCCGGCGCGCTGACCGGTATCACGAGTGTCGCGTCTACGACCGCGTCGGACTCGATCGCCTTCACGATTCCGAACACCGACGGCTCCGGCACGCCGCAGGCGCTGACGCTGGATCTTGCCGGCACGACCCAGTACGGCAGCACGGACGGCGTGAACAACCTGCAGCAGAATGGCTTTGCCGCCGGCCAGCTGACGAGCTTCACGGTCGGCACGACCGGCATTCTCACCGGCAACTATTCGAACGGTCAGACGGCCTCGCTCGGTCAGGTCGTACTCGCCAACTTCAACGATCCGAACGGCCTCGTCGACCTCGGCAACAACGAGTACGCACAGACCGCCGCGTCGGGCGCAGCGCAGATCTCGACGCCGGGCAGCACCAACCACGGCACGCTGCAAGGCGGCGCGGTGGAAGATTCGAACGTGGACCTGACCAACGAACTGGTCAACCTGATCACGGCGCAACGCGACTATCAGGCGAACGCGCAGACGATCAAGACGCAGCAGACCGTTGACCAGACCCTGATCAACATGTAAGGGCAACAGGAGCCGAACGAATGACCGACCGTCTGATTTATACCGCGATGTCGGGCGCCACCCAGGCGCTCGAGCAGCAGGCCATTGTCGCGAACAATCTCGCGAACACGTCGACCACCGGGTTTCGCGCCCAGCTCGAGACGTTTCGCGCGGTACCGATGTCGTTCGGCGACGGCAGCTCAGTCAACGACAGCACGACACGCACGTTCGTGTTGTCGTCGACACCGGGTGCGGACGAAACGCCCGGACCGATCCAGCAGACCGGCAACCCGCTCGACGTCGCGATCCAGGGCGACGGCTGGTTGAGCGTGCAGACCGCCGACGGTGGCGAGGCCTATACGCGTGCCGGCAATCTGCATATCGACCAGAACGGCCAGCTGGTGAATGCGACCAACCTGCCGGTAGTCGGCACGGGCGGTCCGATCTCGGTGCCGCCTGGCTCGCAGATCACGATCGGCAAGGACGGCACGGTTTCGGCGCTTGCGCCGGGAGACCCGGCCACGGCGATCGCGGTCATCGACCAGTTGAAGCTCGTGAAGCCCGCAGCGGGCACATTGAAGCGCGGCGACGACGGCATGTTCCGTACTGCTGACGGCAACCCTGCCGACGCCGATCCCACCGTCACGCTGGCACCCGAATCGCTCGAGGGCAGCAACGTGAGTCCGGTCAACGCAATGGTTTCGATGATCACCAATGCGCGGCAGTTCGACATGCAGACCAAGATGATCCAAAACGCCGATCAGAACGATCAGTCCGCCAACCAGTTGCTCAGCTTCAGCTAACGGGCGTCGCGCCAGACGTGCACCCAGGAGAACCAACACTGTGAACCGCTCACTTTATATCGCTGCGACCGGCATGAATGCGCAGCAGTCCCAGATGGACGTGATCTCGAACAACCTTGCCAACGTCAGCACCAATGGCTTCAAGGGCTCGCGCGCCGTGTTCGAAGATCTGCTTTATCAGACCGTGCGTCAGCCGGGCGCCGACTCGACCCAGCAGACCCAGGTGCCTTCGGGCATCCAGCTCGGCACTGGTGTGCAGCAGGTCGCGACCGAACGTCTGTACACGCAGGGCAACCTGCAGCAAACCGGCAACTCGAAGGACGTGGCGATCAACGGCAACGGTTTCTTCCAGGTGCAGATGCCGGACGGCACGACCGCCTATACCCGCGACGGCTCGTTCCAGACCAATGCGCAGGGCCAGCTGGTGACCTCGAGCGGCTATCCGGTCATTCCGGCGATCACGGTGCCGGTGACCGCGACCTCGCTCACGATCGGCAGCGACGGTTCGGTGTCGATCACGCAGCCCAACAGCTCGAACTCGACGCAGATCGGCACCATGCAGCTCGCCACCTTCATCAACCCGGCCGGTCTCGACGCGCAAGGCGAAAACCTGTTTTCGGAAACCAGTTCCTCGGGTACGCCGAACATCAGCGCGCCGGGTTCGAACGGTTCGGGTTCGCTGGAACAGGGTTATGTCGAAACGTCGAACGTGAACGTCGTGCAGGAACTGGTCAACATGATCCAGACCCAGCGCGCGTACGAAATCAACAGCAAGGCGGTCACCACGTCCGATCAGATGTTGCAGACCCTGTCGCAGATGTCGATTTAAGGGTTCGGAACCAGAGGCGGTAGGTAAATACGATGTCGCAATCCAATCTCAATCCGGTCAAGAGCGACGCGCGCAGCGCGTTCGTCGCTACTGCCAGCGTGCTTGCACTGGCGCTGGTCGGCTGCGCGCAGATACCGAAGCAGCCCATCGTGCAGCAGCCGATGACCGCGGTGCCGCCGGTGCCGCCGCACACGCAGTCGCCGGGTTCGATTTTCAATCCGGGCTACGCCGGACGGCCGCTTTTCGAAGACCAGCGGCCGCGCAATATTGGCGACATCCTGACCATCGTCATTCAGGAAAACATCAACGCAACGAAGTCCTCGGGCGCGAACACCAACCGCAGTTCGACCACCCAGTTCTCGACCACGAGCGCCAGTTTTCTCGCCGGTCTGTTCGGCAAGGCCAATCTCAGTGCCCAGGGCGGCAATACGTTCTCGGGGACCGGCGGCGCGAACGCCTCGAACACTTTCAGCGGCGTGATCACCGTCACGGTGACCAATGTGCTGCCCAACGGTAACCTCCAGGTGAGCGGCGAAAAGCAGATGCTCATCAACCAAGGTAACGAGTTCGTGCGTTTCTCAGGCGTAGTCAACCCGAATACGATTTCCGGCCTGAATGCCGTGTACTCGACCCAGGTGGCTGACGCCAAGATCGAATACTCGGCGAAGGGCTATATCGACGAGGCAGAAACCATGGGTTGGCTACAACGCTTCTTCCTTAACGTGGCGCCGTGGTGATCATGAAACTCGGACCTCTCCACCGTTTTGGCCATGCCTGTCTGGTGTTCGCGCTCGCGTGCGGGGCACTGCCGCCTGTTACACCCGCGGCCCACGCCGAACGGCTGAAGGATCTGGTCGCGATCCAGGGCGTGCGCGACAACCCGCTGATCGGCTACGGCCTCGTCGTCGGTCTCGACGGCACGGGCGACCAGACCACCCAGACTCCGTTCACGACGCAAACGCTCGCGAACATGCTCGCGAACCTCGGCATCTCGATCAACAACCAGTCGGCCGGTTCGTCGAACAGCAGCACCTCGGCACTGACCAGCATCCAGTTGAAGAACGTCGCTGCGGTGATGGTGACGGCGGTGCTGCCGCCGTTCGCCCGGCCGGGCGAGGCGATCGACGTGACGGTATCGTCGCTCGGTAACGCCAAGAGCCTGCGCGGCGGCACGCTGCTGCTCACGCCGATGAAGGGCGCTGACGGCTCCGTCTATGCCCTTGCCCAGGGCAACCTGGCGGTGGGCGGCGCGGGCGCCAGCGCGAACGGCAGCCGCGTGCAGGTGAACCAGCTCGCAGCGGGACGCATCGCCGCCGGCGGGATCGTCGAGCGCGCGGTGCAGACCAGCATCACGCAGGACGGCACCATGCAGCTCGAGCTGAACGACATGGATTACGACACCAACCAGCGCATCGTGTCGGCGGTCAACAACGCGTTTGGCCAAGGCACCGCCACACCGCTCGATGGCCGCACGATCCAGTTGCGCGCTCCGGCCGATCCGGCCCAGCAGGTCTCGTTCATGGCGCAACTCGAAGACCTCGATGTGAAGCCGGCGGCGGGCGCTGCAAAGGTCGTGCTGAATGCGCGCACTGGCTCGATCGTGATGAACCAGATGGTGACGCTCGAGAATTGCGCCGTCGCACACGGCAATCTCTCGGTGGTGGTCAACACACAACCCGTGGTCAGCCAGCCCGGCGCGTTCTCGAATGGCCGCACGGTGGTTGCCCAGCAGTCCCAGATCCAGTTGAAGCAGGACGACGGCGCGCTGAAATACGTCAAAGCCGGCGCCAGTCTGGCCGATGTCGTAAAGGCGCTCAACGCGCTGGGTGCGACGCCCGCCGATCTGATGTCGATCCTGCAGGCGATGAAGGCAGCAGGGGCCTTGCGCGCCGAACTTGAAATCATCTAAGGAGCCGCCATGACGATGGATTCCACCTCAGGAACGCCCGATCTGACGCAGCGCTTTGCGCTCGACGTCCAGGGGTTCGACGGCCTGCGCGCCAAGGCCGCCGCATCGCCGCAGCAGGGTGTCCAGATGGCCGCCAAGCAGTTCGACGCGACCTTCATCACGATGATGCTCAAAAGCATGCGCGATGCGACGCCGCAGGACGGTCCGCTCGACTCGCGCGACGGCGCCCAGTTCACCTCGATGATGGACGAGCAGATGGCGCAGCAGATGTCGAACAAGGGCATCGGCGTGGCCGACGCGATGCTCAAGCAGTTGATGAACAACTCGGGCATGCAGACGGGCGAAGCCGGCGAAGGCAATAGCGCCGCGCTGAACGCGCTCGCCAAGGCGTACGGCAATGCCCAGGCAAACGGGTCGCTGGCGAGCGGCGTCGGATATTCGCGCAACAGCGCGTTGACGCCGCCGCTGCGCGGTGACGGCACGACCAATGTCGACGCGTTCGTCGACAAGCTCGCTGCCTCCGCGCAGGCCGCGAGCGAAACCACGGGCGTGCCGGCACGTTTCATCATCGGCCAGGCGGCGCTCGAATCGGGCTGGGGCAAGCGCGAGATCCTGAAGGCGAACGGCGAGACCAGCCACAACGTATTCGGCATCAAGGCGACCAAGGACTGGACCGGCAAGACCGTGTCCACCGTCACGACCGAATACCGCAACGGCCGGCCGGAGCGCGTCGTCGAAAAATTCCGCTCTTACGACTCGTATGACGAAGCGATGGCCGACTATGCGCAAATGCTCAAGGGCAATCCGCGCTATGCGCAGGTGCTGAACGGCTCGCATGACGCAGCGGGTTTTGCCGTCGGCATGCAGCGCGCGGGGTACGCGACCGATCCGCATTACGCGAAGAAACTGATGTCGATCATGAGCCGGATGAGCTGAGCGGCCTGAGCGGTTCAGGCGGCTTTGGAAAGTAACAAGCAGGATGAAATGCAGGGCGACGGGGCCATGTCGCAAAACAAGACGGTGGGGCCGGCCGGTACGCGAGTGCCGCCGGCCGAACCGCACGGTGGATCTTGCGGATCGATGCGAACTGCATGCGGGGCGATGCGGGTGGCTAAAGGGGGTGGGACGTGACCGGTTTAACGTTTGCGCCAAATATTTCCCTCGGTTACCCTAAACTTTGGGTCCAGACTGCCGCTATTCAGTCAGACCTTAATACCGGGGTCATGTTTCTCCCGGTCAACGCACGTGTCACGGGCCCCGGCACTGGACCTCGGGCACGGGCACGTACGAACCCGCATATCGGCAAGCCCATGGATACCACTGAGACGAATGGCCAGACGGACGGCTCTTCAGAGACCGGCAACGATTTCGGTCGCCGCAATCCGCTCGAGATCGGTGTCCAGTTACGCAATCTGGTCAACCGCGGCGATTTTCTGACCGCGCAATACAAGGGCGGCCAGCTCGTCACGCGGATTCTCGACGTGAACGTGCCCAGCCGGACGTTTACCTTCGACTGGGGCGCGCTCGCCGACCAGAATCGCGGCCTGATCGCTGCGCCCCGCTGCCTCTTCCACGCTCAACCCGATGGCGTGCGCGTCGAATTCGTCACAGGCACGCCGCGCGAGAGCAGTTTCGAGGGACGGCCGGCGTTTGAAGCCGACTTCCCCGAAGTGCTGTTTTACGTGCAGCGCCGCGAGTATTTCCGCGTCGACGCGCCGGTGCTCGACCCCTACACGTGTACGGGCCGGTTGCCCGACGGTGAGCGCTTCCGTTTCGAAGTGCATGACCTGTCGCTTGGCGGGGTCGGCATGCGCAGCACAGACACGCGCGTGGTGGATCTGCCCATGGGCTGTGTGCTGGAAGATTGCGAGCTGAGCCTCGGTGCGCCGGGCAAGCTCTCGGTGGATCTGCAACTCGTGTCGTTTCGCGCCGTAGACCTGCCGAACGGCACCCAGCGTTACCAGCTCGGAATGCGCTTTGTGGCGCTGCCGGGCAGCGCCGAGAACACGTTGCAACGGTTGATTACCCAGCTTGAAATGAAGCGTCGCTCGCTGGTGCGAACCTGATTTTTCTCGCGTGCCGCCGCGCTTCTCGCGGTACGCGTTTTAATGCGGGTTGCCCCCTCAATTTTGTCGCCAGTGCGCCGATATACAGAGAGTCTTGGCAACTCGGTGGGCGCGTTGCCAGCCCTTCAGGATGACGCATGTCCAGCAACCTAATCAATATCGGTCTCAGTGGACTCAACGCAGCCCAATGGGGGTTGACGACAACCAGTGAGAACATCAGCAATTCGACGACGCCCGGCTATGACGTCGAAAGTCCCGTCTATGCGGAAAGCTCCGGCGAATACACCGGCTCCGGCTATCTGCCGCAGGGCGTGGCCACCTCGACGGTCACGCGCGCGTACAGCCAGTATCTGACGACCCAGCTGAACAACGCGCAGTCGGGCAGTGGCTCGCTGACCGCCAACTACACGATGCTCGCGCAGCTGAACAACATGATCGGCAGCCCGACCTCGGGTATCTCGACGGCGATCACCAGCTTTTTCACCGGTTTGCAGAATGTCGCAAACGGCGCAGCGAGCTCCGCTACGCGGGGCACTGCCATCAGCGATGCACAGACGCTCGCAAGCGAGATCAACCAGGCCGGTCAGGAATACGACGCGTTGGGCCAGAGCGTCAACACCCAGTTGTCCTCCACGGTGTCGCAGATCAACACCTACACCGCGCAGATCGCTTCGCTCAATCAGGAGATCACCGCTGCCAGCGCGGGCGGCCAGCCGCCTAACCAGCTGCTCGACCAGCGCGATGAGGCGGTGTCCAACCTGTCGCAGCTCGTCGGCGTGCAGGTGGTGTCGAATTCCAACGGTGAAAGCATATTCCTGCCGAGCGGTCAGGCGCTGGTCACCGGGTCGACCAGTTACAACCTGGGCACTGCACCCTCGCCGTCGGATTCGTCCGAGGACTCGATTACCTACCTGGGTGCCGCCGGTACGACGCCCACTGCCGCGACCACCCAGTACCTGTCGAACACCACCATGCAGAATGCAGGTGGCACGCTCGGCGGTCTGATCCAGTTCCGCACGCAGACGCTCGATCCTTCAGAGGCGCAACTGGGTGCGATCGCAACCAGTTTCGCGGCGCAGGTCAACAATCAGAACGAACTCGGTCTCAACCTGTCCGGCACGGCCGGGGGGCCACTGTTCTCGGTCGCGGCGCCGCAAGCGACACCCAATGCGAACAACACGGGCGGCGCGTCTCTCAGCGTTTCGTTTGTCGACGCGACGCAACCGACCACCGGCAACTACACGCTTTCGTATAACGGTTCCACCTATACGCTGACCGACAACTCGACGGGTTCGACTGTTGCCACGGCTTCGAGCCTGGCGAATCCGATTGACGGCCTGAACTTCTCGATGACCGGCACGATGAACGCGGGCGATTCGTTCTCGGTGTCGCCGACCAGTGGCGCGCTCGACAGCTTTGCGCTTGCGACGACCAGCGGTTCCGCGATTGCCGCGGCCTCGCCGGTGCTCGCCACGGCCACTTCGAGCAACGCCGGCACAGCGACGATTACGGAAGGAACGGTTGCGGCCGGTTATTCGCTGCCCAGTTCCACCACCACGCTGACCTATAGCTCCGCATCGGGCGGCCTGACCGGCTTTCCGGCGGGTTCGGTCGTGACCATCGGCACGACGCCGCCCAGCACGGTCAACATTACGTCGACCTCGACGGTGGTGCCGTACACACCGGCGGACGGCGCGACGCTGACCATCAATAGCGCGACCACGCCGGCGCCCAGCGGTTCGATGAACGGCGTCACGGTTACGTTGAGCGGCACGCCGAGCGACGGCGACACCTTTACCATCGCGTCGAACGTCGGTGCGCAAAGCGACGGCCGCAATGCCACGCTGATGTCGAATATCGTTTCGGCAAAGGTATTGAACGGCGGCACGACTACCCTGACTGACGCGTACGCGAGCTACGTCAACACGATCGGCAACACGACCAATGAGGTCAACGCGTCGAATACGACGCAGACGGCGCTCGTGACGCAGATTACGTCGGCGCAGCAGTCGGTATCCGGTGTGAACATTAACGAAGAAGCAGCGAACCTGTTGCAGTACCAGCAACTGTACCAGGCCAACAGCAAGGTCATTCAGACTGCTGACACGCTGTTCCAGACCATTCTCGGCATCTTCCAGTGAGGCGTTGAACGATGCGCATCTCTACTTCCCAATATCTCGGCATGAATGTCCAGGCGATGGACAATCAGCAGAGCGAGCTGTCCCAGCTGTACGCGGAAATCTCGAGCGGCCAGGCGCTTACCACGCCGGCGTCCAATCCGCTTGGCGCAGCTCAGGCCGTGCAGTTGAGCATGCAGGGCGCGACCCTGTCGCAGTACTCGACCAACCAGAGTTCGGCGCAGACCTCGCTGGAGTCGGAGGACTCCACGTTGTCGAGCGTCATCCAGGCCCTGCAAAGCGTGAATACGCAGTTGGAAAGCGCCGGCGGTGGCACGCTCAACGATACGGATCGCAGCGGGATTGCCGCGACGCTGACGCAGTTGAACAACCAGTTGGTGACGCTCTCGAACACGACGTCGCCATCGGGGGGCTATCTGTTTGGCGGCTTCCAGTCGTCCACGCAGCCGTTCACGCAGAATTCAGCGGGCGCAGTGGTCTACAACGGCGACAACGGGGTGTCGAGCGCGCAGATTTCGTCGACGACGTCGATCGCGACCGGCGACACGGGTGCATCGGTTTTCCTGAGCGTGACGCCGGAAACGGCGACACCGGTGGCCTACGCATCGTCCGCGAACACCGGTACGGGAGTGCTCGGCACGATCAGCACGAGCAATGGACCGACGTCGGCGGACGGCGACACTTACTCGATCGCTTTCCAGGTAACGGGCGGCGTGACCACCTATACGGTGACGGACACCAACAGTACGGGAACGACGACGGGTACGGCACAGCCTTACACGTCGGGCTCGGCGATCGCGCTGGGAACGGGCGGCGAGAGTGTGGTTATCAGCGGCACGCCCGCGGACGGTGACACGTTCAACGTGGCGCCGGCTACGCAGGTGCCGGCCGCGCAGGGCGGCACGAACATCTTCTCGACGATCCAGAACATGATCACGGCGCTGCAGACGCCGGCGGATACGACGACGGCTTTGGCAGCGTTGCAGAACACGCTGGCAACGGGGATGAGCCAGGTGCAGAACTCGATCAACAACGTCACGTCGGTACAGGCGACGGTGGGTGGGCGCGAGCAACAGATTACCGCGATGCAGGCTGTGAACCAGAACCAGACGCTGGCGAATACGAACTCGCTGGATGACCTGACTTCGATCGATATGCCTTCGACTATCAGCAAGTACACGCAGACGCAGTACTCACTGCAGGCCTCGCAGGAAGCTTTCGTGCAGGTTCAGCAGATGTCGTTGTTCCAGTATCTGAATCAATAAGCGGTAGGCGAAGGATTCGATTCGGTAAAAGGCGGGAGGCGCTTAGGCGACGGGTCTACCGCGCCTACCGCAACCCCGCCGCCACCCGCCCCATCTGGTCGATCCCCAGATCGAACATCCGCGCGAAGAACGGGATCATGTTCGGTACCATCAACTGCAGCAGCAGCATGCCGACCAGCATCGTCAGCGGAAAGCCGATCTGGAACACGCCGATTTGCGGCGCCGCGCGGTTGAGAATGCCAAGCGAGAGGTTGGCGATCAGCAGTGCAGCGACCACCGGCAGCGACAACAGCAGCCCCATCGAAAAGATCGTCCCGCCCCATCCTGCCAGCGTGCGCCAGCCAGCCGAGCCAAGCAGGTCAGCTGAGATCGGCAGTGTCTGGAAGGTGACGACCAGCGCGCTTATCATCTGCAGGTGCCCATCGAGCACCAGAAACACCAGCATCGAGAAGACGTTCATGTAACTCGAGAGCACCGCGCTCGAGCCGCTCGCCTCCTGATCGAAGAACGTCGCGAAGCCGAGACCCATGCCGAGTCCGACGAATTCGCCGGTCGCCTGAATCGCGGTGAAGACGATCTGCATGGTCAGGCCGAGGGCGGCGCCGATCACGAACTGGTTCACGATAATCCACACGCCCATCGCCGAGAACACGGTGACTTGCGGCAACGGCGCGAGCGTCGGCGCGACGATAAGTGTGATAAAGCTCGACAGGCCGATCTTCACCGGCGTCGAGAGCGCTGCGTTGCCGAACACCGGCGCGGTTGCCACCAGCGCGAGAATGCGCACGAGCGGCCACAGAAACGAGGCCATCCACGTGTTCAGCTGCGCATAGGTGACGGAAAACATAATGGACGCCTGACTTTCAGTGGGCTCAGCAGGCTCAGTTGGCGAGCGTCGGGATGTTGGTCAGCATCTGGCGCAGATAGTCGAGCATGGTCGACAGCATCCACGGGCCGGCAATCACGAGCGTGACGGCGATCGCCAGCAGCTTGGGAATGAACGACAGCGTCGCTTCGTTGATCTGCGTGGCGGCCTGGAACAGGCTGATCACCAGACCGACGACGAGCGCCACGAGCAGGAGCGGTGCGGCCAGCAGCACGGCGACGTACATCGCCTGGTGCGCCAGTGCCATGACTGATTCGGGTGTCATGATGAATAGGCCGGAAGCGGTGAGGGTTAGGCGGGTGCGCCGGGTTAGCTAAAGCTTTGCGCGAGCGAGCCGATCAGCAATTGCCAGCCGTCGACCAGCACGAACAGCATCAGCTTGAACGGCAACGAGATCGTCGCGGGCGACACCATCATCATCCCCATCGACATCAGCACGCTCGCCACCACCATGTCGATGATGAGGAACGGAATGAAGATGGTGAAGCCGATCTGGAAGCCGGTTTTCAGCTCGCTCGTCACGAACGCCGGCACGAGCAGGGGCAACGGCACGTCTTCGGGACCCTGCATCGGCGGTGCATGCGAAATGCGGGCGAACAGCGCCAGATCCGATTCGCGCGTCTGCCGCAGCATGAAGGTCTTGAACGGCGCGAGGCCGCGGTTGACCGCCTGATCCATCGGCAACGTGCCGTCCGAGAAAGGCTTGTAGCCGTCGGTGTAGGCCTTGTTCAGCACCGGCGACATGATGAACAGCGTAAGAAACAGCGCGAGTCCGACCAGCACCTGGTTAGGCGGCGTGGTGGTGGTGCCGAGTGCCTGGCGCAGCAGCGACAGCACGATGATGATGCGCGTGAAGCTCGTCATCATCAGCACCATGGCCGGCAGGAACGACAGCATCGTGAGCAGCAGCATCGTCTGCACACTCAGCGAATAGGTCGTGCCGCCGTTCGGCCCCGGGCTGGTATTGAAGGCGGGCAGGCCGGCGGTCTGCGCGCAGGTGAGCGACGGCATGGCGATCAGCAGGATCGGCAGCACCGGTATCGCGAGCGCGAAGCAGCGCCGCAGCGTGGCGAACAGCGTCGAAAGGAAACTGCGCTGGCTGGGAGCGGATGCGCGGCTCGAGGCTGCGTGCTCGCGGCGCGCTGACTGATGACTGGACTGCATTTACTGATCCCCGCCGTTCGGCCGGTTGAAACGTTTGCCCACTTCGCCTTTCAAGGCGTCACGAAAGCGTTGTCCGAAGGTGCCCGGCAGTGCGCTACTAGCGCCTGGCTGCAACGGATCGCCTGAGGCTGCCGTGCTCAAACCCACACCTGCACCGGCAGCCGAGCCAGCCGGCATGGTGTGCAGCAGGCGCACATTGCCGGGCGCTGCGCCGAGTACGAGCCATGTATCGCCGATCTCGACGACCGCGACGCGCTCCTTGCCGCCCAGCGAAGCGCCGCCGATGGTCTTCACGAGACCGCCGCGGCTGCCAGATTGCAGGCCGAAGCGGCGTGCGAGCCAGGCACAGGCGAACACCAGACCGATGACGACCAGCAGGCCGAGAATGGTTTGCAGCACCGCGCCGACCCCGAGCGAAGGCACCGCGGCACCCGCGCCGACGCCGGAGGCGACCTGGGCGGGATGGTTGACCGCATTCATATCGGCGGCAGCGGCGCTCGCCGGAACGAGGGCAAGCGGCGTGCTCAGGAGAAAGGCGAGGGCAGTTGCGGCGTTTCCGAAGCCGCGAGCGGCTGCAAGTGCCGCGACGCCGTTGCCGGCGTGACTGGCTGACCGCCGGTGCGCACCGTTGCGCCCACTAAGGCGCGCACTGCGCCCGGCAAGGCGTTTCATCGATTCAGCTTCCGGATGCGTTCGGACGGCGTGATGATGTCGGTCAGGCGGATGCCGAACTTGTCGTTGACGACCACGACTTCACCCTGCGCGATCAGACAGCCGTTCACCAGCACGTCCATTGGCTCGCCGGCGAGGCCGTCGAGCTCCACCACAGAACCCTGCGCGAGTTGCAGCAGGTTGCGGATAGCGATCTTGGTGCGGCCGAGTTCGACAGTCATCTGGACCGGAATGTCCAGGATCATGTCGATGTCGTTGCGCGTCGTGTTCGGTTCAACTTTCGAGAGCGGCTGGAACACGCCGGCGGTCGTCGCGTTGACGGCGCTGTTGTCGTTCTGCTCAGCGAGCGCGCTGGCCCAGTCGTCGAGCGCATTGTCGTCGGAGACGGCTTCCATGCCCGCCAGTTGCGCCTCGCTTGCCGGCAATTCCTTCTCCGGCGATGCATTCAGCTCAGTCATATCCACCATCCTTAATCGTGTCCGCTGCGCTGATCATTTTCTGGACCCGCAACGCATATTGACCATTGAAAATACCGTAGCCGCATTCCATCACCGGCACTCCATCCACCTTCGCGGTAATGTGTTCGGGGATATTGATCGGCAGCACATCGCCTTTGCGCATGTTCAGGATCTGCTCGAACGTGATCGGGATCTGCGCGAGATCGGCACTCAGTTCGACTTCCGCGGCTTGCACCTGCTGCGACAGCACACGCACCCAGCGGCGGTCGACGTCGACAGCTTCACCCTGGATCGGCGACGACAGGACGTCGCGGATCGGCTCGATCATCGAGTACGGCATGCAGATGTGCAGCGTGCCGCCGGTGGTGCCGAACTCGATCGAGAACTGCGTGACGATGACGATTTCGTTCGGCGTCGCGACGTTGGCGAACTGCGTGTGCATTTCGGAGCGCACAAACTCGAACTGCAGTTGGCGAACGCTCTTCCATGAATTCGTGTAGTGCTCGAACACGAGGTTGAGCAGCTTGCTGATGATGCGCTGTTCGGTGGCCGTGAAATCGCGGCCTTCGACGCGGGTGTGGAAGCGCCCGTCACCGCCGAACAGGTTGTCGACCACGAAGAACACCAGATTCGGGTCGAACACGAAGAGCGAGGTGCCGCGCAACGGCTTCACGTGGACCAGGTTCAGGTTGGTCGGGATCGGCAGATTGCGCGTGAATTCGCTGTACTTCACCACCTTCACCGGGCCGACGGAAATTTCCGCGGTACGGCGCATGAAGTTGAAGATACCCACGCGCAACAGACGCGCGAAGCGGTCGTTGATGATTTCGAGGCCGGGCATCCGGCCGCGGACGATGCGTTCCTGCGTGGCGATGTTGTACGGCCGGACACCTGAGCGATCTGACTGCTCGGCTTCCGAGTCGGACTCGCCGGTTACGCCCTTGAGGAGTGCATCGACCTCCTCCTGGGACATGAACTCTTCGTGGCCCATTCCTATTCCTCGTGCGTCCCTTGGCGGTTGATGATGGCAGCAGCGTTACGCGGCGTCACTGCACGACGAATTCGGTGAACAGCACGTCATCGATCGAGATGGGCGCAGCGCCCTTATCGTTCGGCTGTTCGATCAGCGTCTTGAGTTCGGTTGCGAGCGCGCGCTTGCCTTCGAGGGGCGCGAGATCGTCCGGGTGTTTGTTCGACAGGGCGAGCAGGACGCGGCTGCGGACTTCCGGCATATGGTCGGTGAGCTGTTGCTGGACCTTGGGGTCATTCAGCTTGAGCGTGAGACCGATGCGCAGATAGTGTTGCTGGCCGTCATCTGATTGAAGGTTGACGGTCATGGGTTCGAGCGGGAAGAACACCGGCACGGCCTGGGCCGCGGGTGCCGCTGCGGCGGCTTGAGCTGGAGCGGGGGCGGCTTCCCGATGGGCCATGAAGAACCATGTGCCGCCGGCGGCCGCGCCTGCGGCGATAAGCGCGATCAGCACGATCAGGATGATGCGTTTCATTGGGCCAGGAGTGGCCGGCTGAACAGTGCCTTGCGGGTTTGCGGTCGTCGATGCCATGGGTGCTTGCTTGCCTCAGTGCTGGTATGGTGAATTGTTGTTCAGGTGCGCTTCGCGCGATGGGTCGAAAAGAAGGGGGTTTGGGGGGTATTCCTTCGGTTTGTGGTTTTGCGGTGTTTTTTTTGCCTGCGCGGCGCTTGTCCTTGTTCTTGCTGCTTTGGCCTTTCCTTGCATTCTTTTTGGTTTGCTTGCGTTGCCCCTGTGCGGGGCGGCACTTACTTTCTTTGCCGCCGCAAAGAAAGTAAGCAAAGAAAGCGGGCTTGCAACCGCTAGCCTGTAGGTGTCCACCACTGGCATCAAGCCGGAGTGGTCCGCGCACGCATTGCGCTCTCGCACCACACCCGTCAGCGACACAGCACTCATCCGCTCCAGCGTTGCGCTACGCGCCCGCCGTCGGGCATAACTTCCGTCTGCGGGGCACAGCGGTAGGCGCACTGCGCCGCCACGGCCGAAAAACCAACACCCGTGGTACGTGCCCCGCCTTCCCAGGCAGACCCATCCGCGACGCACGTCGTGCGGAGTGGGGTGGATGAATGCTTTGTCACTGACGGGGGTGGTGCGAGCGCACATTTCGTGCGCGGACCACTACGACTTCATGTCAGTGGTGGACACCTACAGGCTGGCGGTTGGAAGCCCGCTTTCTTTGCTTACTTTCTTTGCGGCGGCAAAGAAAGTAAGTGCCGCCCCGCACAGGGGCATCGCTAATAGACCGATAAGACAGCAAGGAAAGGCCAAAGCAGCAAGAACACAGACAAGCGCCGCGCAGGCAAACCCAAAACCTTATGCAAACGTATCCACAAGCCCCACAGTCCGCCGAACGGCAACATTAGCGACAGCAGTGGAATCTCCGTCATCATCCCCGCCGGAGGCAACCCCACTGGCAGAGCCATTCCTCGCCCCATTGGCGGACGACTGCCCCTGCTGCCCAGTCTGCCTGGCAAACCCATCAGTGACGGAGGCACTCCCCAACCCTATACCGTTCTGCTCCATCGCCTCCCGCAACTTCGGCAACGCCGCCTCAACGGCCTCCCGTACCTGCGGATGCTGCGAAACAAACAACGCATGTGCATGGTTATCGGCAACCTGCAACACCACCTGAAGTGGTCCCAGGTCCTTCGGGTTCAGTGTCAACTCAGCACTCTGTTGATGTGCGTTCGACAAAAACACCACCTTCTGTCCCAAAGCTTCTTCCCAATCCGACGTGCCCACCTCCGGTCCCAACGTGCTCGCGGCCGCCGCGGTCGTTGCCGGGTTCGTGCCCTGGGTTGCCGTCGTTGCCGTCGATGCGCTCGCCGCAGCCTGGCTCGCGGCCAGCGCCGCGTTCGCTGCGTCCGCCGTGCCCTTCAAACTCGACAGGCTGTCCTGTGTGTTCGCCATGCCCGTCAATGCCAGCGCATCGGCTGCATCCCTGGCCGCTGTGTCCGTCGGGCTCGTCGTCGTGACCGCAGTCGGATCGGTCTTGTCGCCCTGCTTGAGCTTCGCATCGCCCAGAAGCGTGTTGCTTGCCGAGTTCTTGTCGCTCTTCGAGGCGCTCACCGACAGGTCGGTGTCGTCGTTCGATCCCGCTGCGCCCGTCGTCGCATTGCCGGCGTTCGTGGCCTGGGCCGGCACTGCACCCTGCGTGCCGTTGAGTGCTGCCAGCGCCGCCTGCAGCGCGTCGTTGGCCGTCTTTCCGTCTGCCGAGGCCAGGCGCTTGCCGTGGTGCGTGCCGTCCGCCTTGTCGCTGTCTTTCGCGCCCTGCGCGGTCGTGCCGTCCGTCAACGTCGTGCCGGCGTCGTCGGTTGTCTGTGTGTTCGTGCCGCCGGCGCTCGCGTTGGCGCTGGCCTGAAGCTGTGCCTGCAACTGCGCCAGTACCGACGACGCTGTCGTCGTGCTCGCGGCATCGTTCGATCCGTCGCCGTCCTGCTGTGCCGTCGTGCCCTTCGCGTTGCCGTTGCCGCTCGCCTGCTGCGTGTTGCTCGAGGAGCTCGCCGAGTTCGTGCCGCTGCTGTTGGCACCGTTCGCACCGTTGGCATTGCTGGTACTGGAACTGCCGCTTGTACCGCTGGCGCCGCTTGTGCTGCTCGAACCGTCGGCGCTAGCGGTGCTGCTGGCGCTGCTCGAACTATTGCTGGTGTTGCTTGCGTCGCTCGTGCTGTCGCTGCTGTCATCCGCGCTGTCCGGTGCCTGAGCGTCCGGCTGCGAGGCGCTCTGCGTGCTCGCGGAATACGACGGGTCCGACGGCGTCGGCGGTGAATAGGGTGTCGGGGGTGTCGGCGTCGGCTGGTTCTGCGCGTCGCTTGCGTTCTGCGCGGCTTCGGTCTGCGCCTCCATGCTCTGTTGCAGGGTCTGCGAGAACAGTTGCGCGCTCGCAGAGTCCGACGGCGAACTGCCCGGCGTGCTGTTCGACGAGCCGAATAGCGAACTGATATATGAAAGTGGCGACATGGTTGATCCTGTCTATCCGGTAAATCCGGTCAAGTTCCGGCTGCTCCCGGTCGAGCTGTCGTGCTCGCTTGCGGGTTATGCACCCTCGGCGCGCATCCTGAGAATGCGCGCGGCGTGTTCGTCTGCATCGCGTTGTTCGCGGCGCGCCGTTTGCTGCGCTTCCGCTGCTTCGCCGCGTGCCTGCAGTACTTCGTAAGAGCCTAGCTTCTGTTTGTGACGCTGCCACTCCGGCTTCGCCGCTTCGACGCGCGCGTTCGCTGCGTTCAACAGCTTGCGCTGCTGTTCGATGGCGGCGTCGAGCGTATCGATGAAAGCCTGGAAGTTGCGCATGTTGCCGGCCGGCATCCCGCTTTGGGCGGTCGTCGTGAAGCGGGAGTGGTATTCGTCGCGGTAGCGCACCAAGGCGTCGAGCTGCGCCTGCACTTCACTTGCCTCACGTTGGGCTCGGCCAAGGCGCTGCGCGGCGGCGTCCACATCGTCCTGGGCGAGGCCAATAAGCGTCTTGATCGGAAAGTGTTTCGCCATCGTCAGCCTCCTTGGGCAAACAGCGCATCGAGTCTCTTCAGACTCGCGTCAAATTCCGCACATTCGCGGAAACCTTGTTGCAAAAACGCTTCAATGCGCGGATACAGCGCGATCGCGCGATCGAGTAACTGGTCGCGCCCCGTCGAATAGGCGCCCACATTGATCAGGTCGCGGTTACGCTGGTAACGCGACAGCATCTGTTTGAAGAGCCGCGTCTTCTCGAGGTGCGGCTCGTCGATCAGCGCAGTCATCGCGCGGCTGATCGAGGCTTCGATGTCGATTGCCGGATAGTGCCCGGCTTCGGCCAGCGAACGCGACAGCACGATGTGGCCGTCCAGAATCGCGCGCGCCGAGTCGGCGATTGGGTCCTGCTGGTCGTCGCCTTCGGTCAGCACCGTGTAGAACGCCGTAATCGATCCGCCGCCTGCCGGGCCATTGCCGGTGCGCTCGACGAGCGCCGGCAGCTTGGCGAACACGGACGGCGGATAGCCCTTGGTGGCCGGCGGTTCGCCGACCGCCAGGGCGATCTCGCGCTGGGCCATTGCGTAGCGGGTCAGCGAGTCCATCAGCAGCAGCACGTGCTTGCCCTGATCGCGGAAGTATTCGGCGAGCGAGGTCGAGTAGGCCGCGGCCTGCATCCGCAGAAGCGGCGAGACGTCCGCTGGCGCGGCCACCACCACCGAGCGCGCGAGGCCATCCTCACCGAGAATCTGTTCGATGAATTCCTTCACTTCGCGGCCGCGTTCGCCGATCAGGCCGATCACGATTACCTCGGCGCTGGTGTAGCGCGCCATCGTGCCGAGCAGCACCGATTTACCGACACCGGACCCGGCGAACAGGCCCATGCGCTGGCCGCGGCCCACCGTCAGCAGCGCGTTGATCGCGCGCACGCCGACGTCGAGCACCTTGTGAATCGGCTCGCGGTTAAGCGGATTGATGGTCGGGGCGGAGAGCGGGGCATCCATTTTCGTGCCGAGCGGACCGAGCCCGTCGAGCGGCCGGCCGGAGGCATCGAGTACGCGGCCGAGCAGTTCCCAGCCCACCGGCAGACGCTTCGCGCCCGCCATCGGATCGGCGATCGGTGCGCTTTCCAGCGGATAGACGCGTGCGCCCGGCAGGAGGCCGATCACTTCGGTGGTCGGCATCAGGAACAGCTTGTCGCCGGCGAAGCCCACGACTTCGGCTTCCGCCATCGGCCGCGAGCTGCCCAGCGGCAGTTCGATCATCACTTCGGCGCCGACCGACAGGCGCAGCCCGACCGCTTCGAGCACGAGGCCCGCGGCCCGTGTCAGGCGTCCGCAGGCGCGCATTGGCCGCGCAATCGCGTTACGGGCGCGCAGTCCATCGAGATGGTCACGCCAGGCGTTAATGTGGGGGTTGTTGGCGAGCGCCGGGTTCGGAGCCGGGCGAGCGGCGGCTTTCGCTGAAGACGGCGCGGCATCGCGGCTCGCGGCGGCGAACGCGCTGGCCGAGTGACCATGACGAGGATCGTGCGGGGCGGCCGTCCGCGGCGCGGGCTGCGCACTCGGCAACTCCATCGGCTCGGGCGGCAGCGCGTGCATGCCGAACGAGGCCAGCGCCAGCTCCTGTTCGAGCGGCGTCAGATCGCTGGCGCGGATTTCCTCGATGGTCGGCTTTACCATGTGCTTGCCTTGCCGAGGGCGGCAGCAACCCGCTCCCAGCGTGTGTCGATACCGGCATCCACTTCGCCGGTGCTGGCGTGGGCGCGGCAACCGCCGCGTTCCACGGCCGGATCGGTTCGCACGGACCAGCCGCGCGCCTGTAATTCTTCCATCAGATACGCTTCGACTACCGGCAGGTCCGCCGGGCTCACTACCAGGTGCGGCGCGCCGGTCAAGGCCGGCTCCGCTGCGATGACTTCGCGGGCTACGGCAATCAGTGCGGCCGGATCATGCTGCACATGCTGGCGTACCACCTGCTGCGCGATGTCCAGCGCGAGCGCCACCAGGTTCTCCGAAATTTCGTGTTGCGCGCCGTCCAGTGCGACCTTGAAGCTTTCCGCCAGGGCGGCAAGGCGCGCGGCTTCTTCGCGCGCTTCGGTTTGCCCCTGCGTGAAGCCTTGCGCGTGACCCTGATCGTAGCCCGCCTGGTAGCCGAGCGCCTGCCCGGCCACGTGACCGGAGGCGAGGCCCTGGGCATGCGCGGCGTCGCGCAGGCGCTGCAGTTCCGCTTCGAAGGCGCCGCTGTCGTCGGCCGGCTCCTCGGGCGGTGCCGGCGGCACCGGGTCGAACGAGGCCATCTCCCAGCGCTGGTAGGCCGAGAGGCTGCCTTTGCGCGCGGGATCCTGATCAGACATATGCATCTTCCGCCTTGCCGCCTATCGCGATCTGACCACTTTCTGCCAGGTTGCGCACGATCTGCAAAATGCGGCGTTGCTGCGTCTCCACTTCGGAGACGCGAACCGGACCGCGGGCGTCGAGGTCTTCGGCGAGCAGTTCGGCCGCACGCTGCGACATGTTCGAGAGGAACTTCTGGCGCAGCGCAGGTGGCGCGCCCTTCAACGAAATAATCAGTGCTTCCGACTCGACTTCCTTCAGCAGCAACTGGATCGCGCGGTCTTCCAGGTCGAGCAGGTTCTCGAACACGAACATCTGATCGACGATCTTCTGCGCGAGTTCCGCGTCGTACTGGCGGACGTTTTCTAGCACCCCTTCTTCGTGGTTGCTCGACATGAAGTTGAGAATTTCCGCGGCGGTGCGAATGCCGCCCATCGGGCTGCGCTTGAGGTTGTCGCTGCCGGACAGCAGGCCCGTCAGCACATCGTCCAGTTCGCGCAGCGCGGCCGGCTGGATGCCGTCGAGCGTGGCGATCCGCAGCAGCACGTCGTTACGCAGACGTTCGCTGAAGCAGGCGACGATTTCGGAAGCCTGATCGCGGTCGAGGTGGACGAGGATGGTCGCGATGATCTGCGGGTGCTCGTTCTTGATCAGCTCGGCCACGGCCGACGAATCCATCCACTTGAGGCCTTCGATACCGCTCGTATCGCTGCCCTGCAGGATCCGGTCGATGATCGCGCCGGCCTTGTCGTCGCCGAGCGCCTTGGTCAGCACCGAGCGGATGTAGTCGCTCGAATCGAGCGACAGTGCGGTGTGCTGCTCCGCCTCGCGGACGAACTCGTGCAGCACTTCGTCGACCTGTTCGCGCGTCACGTTCTTCAGCGCCGCCATGGCGACACCGATCTTCTGGACCTCGCGCGGCCCCAGAAACTTGAATACCTGCGCCGCTTCTTCCTCACCGATCGACATCAGGAGGAGCGCGCTTTTCACTACGCCTTCAGCGCTCATCGGACACCCAGCTCTTAACGACGGTTGCAACGATCTTCGGATCCTGGCGCGCAATGTTGCGGGCGTATTCCAGGTTCCGCTCGAATTTGTGTTTATCGCTCTCGAGCGACATCAGGTCGGATTCGCCGTCGTCGTCGCTCGCCTTGCTGCCGCTGCGCTCGCTAGCCGGCAGGCCGTCGAGCAGCATCGGCTCGTCCGGCGAGGGCAGCGAGGCGGCGGTAACCGGCGTGGGCGGCGGGAAGGCGCGGCGCAGGGCCGGCTTGACCATTACGAAGTAGAGGAACAGGGCGACAGCGCCGATGCCCAGGTACGTCGCGAGCTGCTTGGCCAGCGCGATCATGTCCGGCGTGCGCCACCACGGCAGATTGGCGTTCGGGTCGACCTCGGTCTCGAAGGCGCTGTTGACCACGTTCACCGAGTCGCCGCGCTGGGCGTCGAAGCCCATCGCATCCTTCACCAGCTGGTTGACCTGGGCGAGCTTGTCGGCGGTGAGCGGCTGCATGGTCGAGTGGCCCTTCGCATCCACCACCGGCAGGTAGTTGACCACCACCGCCACCGACAGCCGCTTGATGTTGCCCATCGCCTGCTGGACGTGGCGCACGGTCTTGTCGAGTTCGTAGTTGGTGGTCGCATCCTTGCGGTCGCTGACCGGCGTCGTGGTCACACCGCTCGCGCCATTCGGCGCGTTGATCGGCGCGGAGGCCGGCTGCGGCGGCTGGTTCGACAAGGCGCCCGGCACACCGGAGGCGCCGCCTTGCGACATTTCCGTGTCGGTACTGGTCTGCTGGCTGCGAATCGCGGCCTGCTGCGGATTGGCGTTCGGACCGTAGTTTTCCGAGGTCTGCTCGACCTGCGAGAAATTGACGTCGGCGCTCACCTGCGAGTGCGCATTGCCGGCGCCGAACAACGGAGCCAGGATCGCGTCGATGCGCTGCTGCGTGTTGTGTTCGATCTGCTGCACATATTTGAGCTGGGTGGCGTCCAGACCTGCGCCGGAAGGCGGCTGGGTCAGCAGGTTGCCGTCCTGGTCGACGATCGTCACGCCGCGCGGCGGCATTTCGGGCACCGCCGAGGCCACCATATGGGTGATCGCGTTGACCTGGCCTTCGTCGAGCATGCGGCCCGGATACAGATTCACCAGCACCGCGGCCGAGGGTGCTTCCTTGTCGCGTACGAACACGGAGGGCTTCGGAATGGCCAGATGGACACGGGCCGTTTTCACGCTCGAAACCGATTCGATGGTGCGTTCGAGTTCACCTTCCAGCGCGCGCTGATAGTTGACCTGCTCGGCGAACTGGCTGATGCCGAACTTCTCGTTGTCCATCAGTTCGAAACCGACCGAGCCGCTCTTCGGCAGGCCCTGGGAGGCGAGACGCAGACGCATTTCATGCACCTGGTCGGACGGCACGAGAATCGCGCCACCGCCATCGGAGAACTTGTAGGGGATGTTGGCGGCCTGCAGCGCAGTGATGATCGAGCCACCGTCCTGATCCGACAGGTTGCTATACAGCACCTTATAGTCAGGAGCGCGCGACCAGAGCCACAGACCGACCACGACGGCAACCAGCACGGCGACCGCGAAGATCAGCGGTGCACGCGGATTGCCGCGCATCTGCGTCAGGCCGGACAGGCGCTGGCTAAAGTTACCGCCGAGGCCCCCACCGCCCAGGTCCGCAGCGCCGCCGGGCTGGCTGGCGCCGGGTGCGGCGCCGCCTGGCGGTTGCGCGCCGGCGAGGCCCATACGGGCGTCGGGGTTAATCAACGAGTTGGCTGACGAATCCATGCGTCGGGTATCTCCGGGGATGCCTGGGTCCTGCCGCCGCTGCCACGCCGGGGTCGGCAGGGGCACGGACAGAGACTTTCACGATTGGAATTATGCGCAGGCGCGGCGAACCCGATTGCTCGAATAGAGCAGGGTTTCCCCCCCAGTTTCGAGGCTTTCGAACCAAGCCCGCTGATATTCTCTCGCTCAGATCGGTAGGATTTGCTATGCCGTTCGACCTTCCTCAGGAGAGAACATGACAATGTCCGTGAACGCACTCTCGTCGGCGCTGCAGCAAATGCAGGCCATGGCCGCACAGGCCGCCGGCGGCACCGAGGCGGTGGCGAATCAACCCGCTGCGGCAAGCTCGGGCGGTTTTGCGTCGGCGCTCAAGGCGTCGATCGACAAGATCAGCGACGATCAGAAAACCGCGGCCGGCGAGGCGAAGGCGTTCGAAGTCGGCGCACCCAATGTATCGCTGAACGATGTGATGATCGACGGGCAGAAGGCCAATCTGGGCCTGCAATTCGGCCTGCAGGTGCGCAACAAGCTGGTGTCCGCCTACAACGACATCATGCAGATGTCGGTGTGACAGCGTAGCGGCTGGTCTGGCAAACGCTGCACCGCCACCCGGTCCGCGAGCGGAAGTTCGTGGCCGTGGCTGGCGGCGCCGCGCGGCTACGTCTGTGCCTGCCCAAGCTTGCAGCCATTCGCCTTAAACCTCCTTACCGCGTCCTAAAGCTTTTCGGTTGCCGATCCGATAACCAGGTACAGGCATCAATCCGCAAGTGGCGAAGTGCCCCGTGCAGCCGTCTGATACTTTCCGTTTCCGTAGCAAAGGAGGAGCGCCGATGTTTTCCCCAGGACACGCTGGAGCCAACGCATACGCACGTGTCGGCGTCGAGACAGGAGTGATGGGTTCAAGCCCGCACCGTCTGATCGTACTGCTGTACCAGGGGGCCCGGCGGGCAATCTCTCAGGCGCGTATGCATCTGCAGCAAGGAAACATCGCGGAGCGGGGAGTGGCGATTAGCAAGGCGATTCGGATTATCGAAGGCGGATTGCAGCAGTCGCTTAACGTCGAAGCGGGTGGTGAGATCGCGCAACGCCTGCACGCGCTGTACAGCTATATGGCACGGCGGTTGTTCGAAGCTAACTTGAAGAAGAGCGAGGCGATGCTGGTCGAAGTCGACGGCTTGCTGGCCACGCTCGAAGAAGCCTGGATGGGGATTGCCCCGGAGATCGCGCGGATGGCGACACAGCCAACCGCGGAAAGCATGAGATGACTTCGAACACAGAATATTTTGCCCGCTACGAGGCCATCGCAGCGATCTCCGCACGCATGCTAACCGCAGCGCGCCGCGCCCTTTGGACCGATCTGATGCCGTTGCAGGAAGAATACCGGCATATGGTCGACGCGTTGAAGGACGCGGAAACCGGGGTGAAGCTCGACGAAGTGGAACGCGCACGTAAATACGACCTGATCCGCCAGATTCTCGCGGACGACGCCGCTATCCGGGATCTCGCGAATCCCCGCATGGCGACGCTGTCGGCGCTGTTTGCCGGCCGTCCGGCCCGCGTGCTCAAGGAGCTGTACGGCGCACGCTGAACTTTTTTGACTGCGATAGATTGATTGCGAAATTGACTGCGTTAGCCGCGCGCAGCCAGTAGGTACTCCAAAGGAACCGGCATGAACGGAATCGACACGGCCATCGCTTCGCTGCTCGCGAGCCGGGTCGACAGTCTGCTCAATATCGCACCCGGCGCGCCAAATGCAGCGCAAACGGGTGCGTCTGCGCTGAGCACGGATACGCCGGTGACGCCGGGTACGCCCGAGGTGCCGGCGCCGCCGCCTGCCTCTGCGCAGACTGTCCTGTCCGCGGTGGCTTTGACTCTCAACGCGATTGTCCTGTCCGGCGGTGAAGCCACCCCGGCGATTCTCGGCCAGTCGCCGATCTGGCCCGCGGCGCCTGCGCTCGATCCCGAGATAACCGAACTGCCGCTCTTCGAAATACTCGACGCGCAGACGGCGGATGCGGTTGTTGCTACTGTATTTGCCGATGCCGGCGTGGCCGACCCGGCCAGTGCGGCAAACGCAGCGAATGTGGCAAGCACCGCCACGACCTCCAACACCACCAGCACCGCCAATCCGGCAAGCGCTTCCGCGACGACGGCCGCCACTAGCGTTGCCCCAGGGGACCTCCCGGTGGCAGCGCTCGCGGCGGCGCTCGAACAGACCGTCGCCGGTAGCGGCCTCTTTTACGAGGCGCACCTCGCGCAATGGCTGGCGGGCCAGCTCTCGCCCGCCGACCTCGCCAGCGAACCGCAAAACCGTCTTCTCGATAGCGCCGCGCAATTACCGCTCGACTGGGCGTCCGATCTCGACGCAAGCGCGCCGCCGGGCTCGAGCGCGGCGCAGCAGACCCGCTCCGGTTCGACGCAGACAACCCAGGGCGGCAATGACGGCCCCGAGGCGAGTGCTGCCACGCGCGCGGCGTCGATCCAGTCGCCACAGGCCGCGCGTTTCGCCGCCGGGGAAGTGCTGGCGAATTCGCTTTCCGACCTGGCCGGTCAACCGGTGCACGCTGCGCTGCATGCCGCCGCGTCCCAGCTGGGCGAGACGCCGACGCAAACCGCGCAATCGATGGCGGGCGCCGTCAACGTGGCGACCATCCCGCTGGTGCGCCAGCAACTCGATATGCTCGCCACGGGCCAGTTCCGCTGGAGCGGCGAAGCGTGGCCGGGCGCGAAAATCGACTGGACCATCCAGCAGGACGGCGACGAGTGGGAGCGCGGCGGCGGCGGTGCAGGCGCGGAAGAGGACTATCCGTGGCGCACGCGTCTGACGTTGTCGTTGCCGCTGCTCGGCACGGTGGATGCCGAACTGACGCTCACCGGCAACCGGCTGGCGGCGCGGGTCGCGGCGAGCCCCCTGGGCGCGGCTCGGCTCGCCGAGCAAAGCGACAACTTCCGCGAGCGGCTTGCTGCCGCCGGAATCGAACTGAGTGCGCTGGCGATTCGCGAGATCGGCGGCGGGGTGCCGGGTGCGGCCTCGGGCGCGGCAGCCGCTGCGGCCGCCCAGGCGGCGGCTTCCGCGTACGCGCGTGCTGCGCCGGCCGTCGATCCTGAGGTGGTCGCGGCGGGTACGCCACGCCGCGGCGGGCCCAGGGCCGCCGAGCGGCCCCAGCGCCCCGAGCGGTCGGAGTGGCCTCAGCGCGGTGCGCGACAGACTCGTCCCGAACGCGCGCAATGGCCGACCACGACGTCCGACACCGATTTCGACTGGGACATGTGATGAGCCGCAGGAATCGCAAAAGCGCTGCTGCGCTCGTCTATGACGCCCAAGGCGGCGACCACGCGCCACGCATGATCGCGAAGGGCTACGGCCTCGTCGCGGAAATGATCGTGCAGCGCGCCAAGGAGGCGGGCCTGTATGTGCACGAGGCGCCCGAGATGGTGGCGCTGCTGATGCAGGTCGATCTCGATTCGCGCATTCCGCCGCAGTTGTATCAGGCAGTGGCGGAGTTGCTGGCGTGGCTGCACCGGCTGGAAAGCGGCGTGGCGGACGAGCCGGAGCAGCCGTCCACGACGCTTGAGCCGGTCGCAGTCAAGGGCCGCTAAAGCCGCAGCATCAGCTTGAGCAGCGCATTGACGCGCTTGCCGTACGGCGGCGAGATCAGCCCGCGTGTATTCCAGCGGGCCTGGGTGAGCACCGGCTTCATCTTCGAGAAGGTCACAAAGCCTTCGTAGCCGTGATACGCGCCCATCCCGCTCGCACCCACTCCGCCGAACGGAAGGCTTTCGCAAGCCAGCTGCATCAGCGTTTCGTTGACCGCCATGCCGCCCGCGATGGTTTCCTGCTCGACGCGGCGGATCGTCGTTGCATCCTCGTCGTAAAGATACAGCGCCAAGGGCCGCGGCCGGGCGTTGACCCAGGCGATGGCGTCGTCGAGCGTGTCGTACGGGACGATCGGCAGCAGCGGCCCGAAAATCTCCTCCTGCATCAGCGCGGTTTCATCCGGCGCGTTCGTCACGGCGATCAGCGGGAAGCGGCGTGTGAGTGGATCCGCGGCGCCGTCGGCAAGCGCATGGAGTTGCGCACCGCTGGCTTTCGCTTCGTCGAGAAGACGCTGCAAACGCTCGAAATGACGCGCCGAAATGATGGACGTGTAGTCGCGATTGCGCGAGAAATCCGGATACATCGCGCTCATGCGCGCCCGCGCCCGCTCGATGAAAGCCTGCTCCTTGCCGCGCGGCACCAGCACATAGTCCGGCGCGATACAGGTTTGTCCGGCATTCATCGTCTTGCCGGCGACGAGGTTATCGACCGCATTGTCGAAGCGGGCATGCGGGCCGACGATGGCGGGTGATTTACCGCCCAGTTCGAGCGTGACCGGCGTCAGATGCTCGGCGGCCGCGCGCATCACTTCATGGCCTACTTTGGTCGAACCGGTGAACAGCAGATGATCGAACGGCTGCGCGCTGAAGGCGGCAGCGAGCGTAGCGTCGCCATTGACCACGGTGACGTGGTCATGCGCGAAGGTCTGCGCGATCAGTTGTTCGAACAAAGCCGAGGTGCGCGGCGTGAGTTCGGACATCTTGATGATGGCGCGGTTGCCGGCTGTAAGAGCGCTCACGAGCGGGCCGCCTGCCAGCAGGATCGGATAGTTCCACGGCACGATAATGCCGACCACGCCGAGCGGTTGCGCAATCACCTTGGCGCGCGCGGGCAACAGCCACTTGTTGGTGCTACGCCGTTGCGATCTCATCCAGCGTTTGCCGTGTCTGAGCGCGCCGTCGATTTCCTCTTTCAGGAGCAGAAATTCCGCGAGCAGGATCTCCTCTTTGGCTCGGTTGCCGAAGTCCGCGTTCATGGCTTCGGCGAGCGCGTCGCGGTTGTCGAGCAGCATCGCCCGCAATGCCTTCAGATGCGCCGCGCGCGTTTCCCATGAGGGATAGGGCGCGCGCAGATACGCCTGGCGCTGTTCGCGCAACAGCGCTTCTAGCGCGGCAATCTCCGGCAGATCGTTCTTCATGTCCACTCCCTTTTATGGTTATTCGTTATCGTTGTGTGCAGATCACGCGGCAAACGCCCGTTCGATAATCGCCGCGTGATCGAACGTGGCGGGCAGCGTGCCGTACACGCGACCGCTTTCGCCGCAGCCGTCGGCGAGGCGTGTCGCGATGAACGCGTCGGCCACGGCCGCCGGTGCGTGCTGCACGAGCAGCGTGGCCTGCGCGATCAGCACGATCTGCTGGGCGATGCGCCGCGCCGACGCTTCGCGCGTTTCTGGCGCGTTCTTGAGCGTCGCTGCCAGACGTCCGAGCGCAGCGGTGAGCGCCGGGTGTCCCTGCGCAGTTGCGTGCCACGCGGCGAAGAGCGCTTGTGCTGCGTCGGCCTCGCGTTCCATGGCGCGCAACACGTCGAGACACATCACGTTGCCGGAGCCTTCCCAGATCGAATTGACCGGCGCCTCACGGTAGAAGCGCGCCATCGGCCCTTCTTCGACATAACCGTTGCCGCCCCAGACTTCCATGGCTTCGCCGGTGAATTCCAGCGTGCGCTTGCAGACCCAGTACTTTGCGGCCGGCGTAACGATGCGCCGCCACGCGCGCTCTTCCGGCGCGCTCGCGGCGTCTTCGAACGCGCGCGCCAAGTGCATGAACAGCACCGTCGCGGCTTCGGATTCCAGTGCGAGATCGGCGAGCACGTTTTGCATCAGCGGCTGCTCGGCCAGATGCCGGCCGAAGGCGCTGCGATGCCGGGCATGGTGGATGGCCTGCACCAGCGCCGCGCGCATCAATGCGGCGCTGCCGATCACGCAATCGAGTCGCGTGTAGTTGGCCATTTCGATGATGGTCGGTACGCCCCGTCCTTCTTCGCCGATCAGAATGCCGTACGCGTCGAGGAATTCGACTTCGCTGCTGGCGTTCGAGCGGTTACCGAGCTTGTCTTTCAGGCGCTGGATCTGCACGGCGTTCTTGCTGCCGTCGGGCGCGAAACGCGGCACGAAGAAACACGACAGGCCTTCGTGATCGTCGGTGCGGGCGAGTACCAGGTGGGCGTCGCATTGCGGTGCGGAAAAAAACCACTTGTGGCCGACCAGCCGGTATTCGCCGCCGCGCCCGCTGCCTGTGCCGCCGCCTGTTGCGTAAGCACGAGTCTGGTTGCTGCGCACGTCCGAGCCGCCTTGTTTCTCGGTCATGCCCATGCCGATCATCGCCGAGGTTTTCTGGCTGAGCGGCAGGTCGCGCGGATCGTGTTCGCGCGCATAGAGTTTGTCGCGCAGCGTCGCGAACAGCGCGGGTTCGCGCTGCAGCACCGGAATGCTGGCGAACGTCATGGTCATCGGACACAGCGAGCCGGACTCGATCTGCGCATGCAGGAAATAACCGGCGCAGCGCGCCGCCATGGCGCCGCGCTGTGGATCGGAAAACGGCAGAGCGTGCAATCCTTCACGCCGCAGCAATGACAGCAGCGTGTGCCACGCAGGATGAAATTCCAGCGCGTCGATACGCTCGCCACGCGGGCTGTAGGTGTGCAGCTCGGGCGTGTGGCGGTTCGCCAGCTCGGCAAGCGCGAGCGTGTCCGGGGTGGTCAGTGCTGCGCCGTGCCGCTGCAGCGCATCGTGATGCCACGACGCGCCGTCGCGTTCCAGTGCGGCGGCGAGGGCGGTATCGCTGGTAAAAAGGTTGTAATCCGCCAGTGGCGGAACCTGATTCGTGACGTCGTGCGTTGTTCCGGGGCCATGCCGTTCCATCTGCTGTCTCCGTTTGACGGATGCGCGCCGGGGTTCGATCAGGAGGCGCTGTTTTATCAGTGTATGCGGGCCGCGTGCCGGTGGGGCAGTGCGCGTTGTGCGGTGTTTGAATACCGCGTGGATACCTGCAGCGCAGGCCTTCAAGGGCCGCCGGCGCTGCCTGATCGCCGTGGCGCTGTCCTCGGCGCTGCACCTTTCATCATAGGGTCGCGGTGCGGGTTTCGTTTAGAGGGATCGCTCTGGCGCGAACCCGCCGCACCGTGGCAACGCTCCCTACAATGCGCAGGAAACACACGTAGACAAGTGTGCACGAGACAGCTTTGCTCGGGTTCGCGCAGCACGCGGCCCACATCAGGAGGAGCGCATGCAATACGACTACATCATCGTAGGGGCGGGTTCGGGCGGCTGTTCGCTGGCGGCACGGCTCGCGGACGCCTGTCCCGACGCCACGATCGCGCTGATCGAAGCAGGTCCGCATACGGAGCGCAATCTGTTCGTCAACATGCCGGTCGGCGTCGCTGCGGTTGTCCCCAACAAGCTCAAGACCAACTATGGCTACGAGACCACGCCGCAACCGGCCCTCGCCGGACGCCGTGGCTATCAACCTCGCGGGCGCGGCTTCGGCGGTTCGAGCGCAATCAACGCCATGATCTACACGCGCGGCCACCCGCTCGATTACGACGAATGGGCGCGGCTCGGCTGCGACGGCTGGGCGTGGGACGATGTGCTGCCGTACTTCCGGCGAGCGGAGGGCAACGAACGTGGCGCCGATGCGTGGCATGGCGCGGATGGCCCGCTCACCGTCAGCGATCTGCGCTATCGCAATCCGTTCGCGCAACGCTTCGTGCAGGCGGCGCTGGAAGCAGGGCATCGGCTCAATACCGACTTCAACGGCGCCGATCAGGAAGGCGTCGGTTTCTATCAGGTCACGCAGCGCGACGGCAGACGCTGCAGTGTCGCGCGGGCGTATATCTACGGTCGCAACCGGAGCAATCTGCACACGCTGGCTGATGCCACCGTGCTGCGCGTGACCTTCGACGGCAAGCGCGCAAGCGGTGTCGAAATCGTACGCGGCGGACGTACCGAGACGCTCGAAGCGCGTGGCGAGGTGGTGCTCGCAGCGGGCGCGTTCAATTCACCGCAGCTGTTGATGTGCTCGGGGATCGGTCCGGCCGCGCAACTGCAATCGTTCGGTGTGCCAGTGATTCACGACGCGCCGCAAGTAGGCCGCAACCTGATCGACCATGTCGACTTTACGATCAACAAGCGCGTGGCGTCGATCGAGCCAACCGGCTTTTCGCTGCGCGGGATTGCGCGGATGCTGCCGCAGTTCGTCACCTTCATGCGGCACGGTACAGGCATGCTGTCGAGCAACGTCGCCGAGGCGGGCGGTTTCCTGAAGAGCCGGCCCACGCTCGAGCGTCCCGATCTGCAATTGCATTTCTGCGCCGCGCTCGTCGACGATCACAACCGGCATATGCACTGGGGGCACGGCTATTCGCTGCACGTGTGCGTGCTGCGTCCGCATAGTCGCGGCACGGTGACGCTCGCGAGCGCCGACGCGCGTGAGGCGCCGGTGATCGATCCGCGTTTCCTGAGCGACCCGCGCGACCTGGAGTTATTGCTGGAAGGCGCATATATGGCGAGGCGGATTCTCGATGCGCCTTCGCTTGCGGTGCACGGTGGCAAGGAGTTGTACACGCATGTGGGGCAGACGCGCGCCGAGTTGCTTGAAACCATCGCGGCGCACGCCGATACGATTTATCACCCGGTCGCTACCTGCCGGATGGGCAGCGATGCCGGCTCGGTGGTCGACCCGCAGTTGCGCGTGCGTGGCGTGACGGGATTGCGGATTGTGGACGCCTCGGTGATGCCGACGCTGATCGGCGGCAACACGAATGCGCCGACCGTGATGATCGGCGAGCGGGCCGCGGATCTCATCGCGACCGCGCGCCGCACCGCACAGTCGACTCAGGTTGGAGTCTCCGCCGGGGCGGTGGTTTGAATCGCCGCCGTCACGCGCTCACTGAATATCTGGCGGCCCGGATGACGGGGCGAGTCTCTTAAAATCAGACTGCTAGTTAGGAATATTGATGGATTTCTACAAAGATATGTAATTAATCTTCTCGCCTCGTTTTTGAGATTTTCAGGCCTCTATACTCTCGCCGCGAAAGAGCGTGTCAGGTGGCGCGTTCGCCCTCTCAAGGAAGCGAGTCGATGAGTATCAACGTAATTCAACTGATTCAGTCCGCGCTGTCTGACAGCGTGGTGCGGCAACTGTCGGAGCGCTTCGGGCTGCCACCGGCCGTCACCGACAAAGTCATCGGCGCCGCTGCTCCTGCACTCGTCGCAGCATTGATGCATAAGGGCGCCACGCTCGAAGGCGCACGCTCGTTGTTCACCACGATCATGGCGCCGGAGGTCAATGCGCACATCGGCGAACAACTGCCGCAATTGCTCGCGAGCACGGCTGGCTTGAGTCTGCTCGAAGGTGCCGGCCGTCAATTGCTGGCTCGCGTGACCGATCGCCGGCTCGACGGCGTGAGCGATACGGTCGCCGCACAAACCGGCGTGCCGGCGCAGTCTGCGCATGCTTTGACGGGTATCGTCGGCGCCACGCTGCTTGGCGTCCTGAAGCGTCATTTCCTCGAAGCGCAAGGCAGCGTCGGGCAGTTGCCGACGCTGCTCGGTCATCAGTTGCCCGCTATCGCCCCGTTTCTGAATGACGGACTGTTGTCGGCGCTCGGGCTCGGAGGTGTGGCAACGTTCATGGGCAGCGTCCTGCCGCAACTGAAGGCGGTGTCGGCGCATATCGAGCATCCGGTTGCACCTGCTGCGCCGGTCAATCCTTCGGTGCACACCACGCAGGCCCCGCAGGCTGCGCCGCGCGTACCGGTCGACGCTGTTTTGCGCGAGGAGCGTCGCTCTCACAGTTGGCTGTGGTGGCTGCTCGCCGCGCTCGCCGCGGTGCTGGCGTTCCTGTTCCTGCGCGGCTGCCAGCATGAGCAGACGGCGGACGTCACGGGCTCGACCTCGCAGGCAGCTTCCGTGGTTGCCGCTGCCTCGGCTCCGGCTGTCGAACTTGCAAGCGATGTCGCGGCGTCGACGGTGGCGGCTTCGGATGTCGTTGCTTCTGCGCCTGCTGCTTCTGCGCCTGCCGCATCAGCGGAGCTCGCCGCGAGCGCAAGCGCGGCGTCGCAGCCTGCCGCTGCTCCGGCACCTACCAAAGATAGTCAGCTGACCTTCACGGTCGATCCGGCCGGCAAGCCGACGTTGACGGCGACGGTCGGCAGCGAAGCCGAAAAGGCGGCGTTGATCGATGCGTTGACAAAGAAGTTCGGCGCCGACCACGTTGCCGCCAATATCACTGTCGATCCGGACACGAAGCCGGCCGACTGGCTCTCACATCTCGACGCGTTGCTGCCGTTGATGGCACTGCCCGGCGCGGAAGTGAAGCTGGACGGCGCGCGTATCGAACTGAGCGGCACAGCAGCCAACGCGAAGCTCGGCTGGCTCGAGCGCCTGAAGTCTCTGTTTGGTGCGTCGTATCAGATTGGCGCATTCAACGCGGAGCAGGCCGTGGCCGACGCAACGCAATCGTTCCGTAGTGCGATCAAAGATCTGCTCGCGCCGGATAGCTCGTGCGTCGTCGCTGATGTGGTCAAGGTGCTGAACCTGCAGGTGATCAACTTTACAAGCGCGAGCGCGCGTGTGCCGGCGTCGGCGGTCGACGATCTGCGTCAGTCGGCCCAGGTACTGATGGCCTGCTCGCACAACGGCAAGGCCGCGAAGCTCGAAGTGGCAGGCTATTCGGACAACGTCGGCGGCGATCAGCAGAATCTGCTGCTGTCGAAGAAACGCGCCGAATCGGTTCGTGCATTCCTCGTCAGGACCGGTGTGCCGGCTGACTCGCTGACGGCGCAAGGCTACGGCGATGCGCGTCCGGTGGCGAGCAACGACACCGAGAGCGGCCGCTTTGCGAATCGACGGATTGAGTTCGTCGAGGCGCAGCAGTAAGTACGGTATTGACCCGGCATTCGCCTTGGCATCAACCCGGGCGATTACCCTTTGAATCATGCTGGGAGCCACCTCGGGACCCACCTTGGAGGTCGCCCCGGGGGACAGACACCCAGCAATCACCCAGGCCGTAACCTAGGCGCCGGCTGGCCCGCTGTCGGTCGGTGCAAGCCCGGTGATGCCGATGTCGGGCCAATGCATCAGATCGTCGCCGGGCTGGGAGGGCAGGATTTCGCGCGCCACTTCGAGCCATGCGCGCGCGGCGTGCGAGAGGTAGCCGTTGCGCCGCCAGCCGACCGCCATTTCCCACGGAATCTCGGGGTCGACCACTGGCCGGCAGGTGAATTGCGTCGCGTCGAGGCGTCGACAGTAGGGCGCGGGCAACAGCGCAATGCCGACGCCTGCCAGCACGAGCGCCGCCATGAAATCCCAGTGACCGCTGCGCCCGACGATAGTCGGCGCAAAGCCTGCTGCGCGGCACGCGTTCAGCACGACGTCGTTGAGCGCGAGGCTTTCGCCGTAGAAGACGAACGGCTCGCTCGCCAGGTCCGCGAGCGGCACTTGTTGCAGGCCGTCCCAGCGCGAGCCGCGGCGCGCGACGAGCCACAGCAACTGGCGCGTCATTGGAAGCACGTCGATGTGTTCGGGGTCGACCGGCTGCAGCACGCCCCCCAGTTCGAGCTCGCCATTGATCAGTGCCGCTTCGATGGCCCGCGAACCTTGTTCGAACAGTTTCAGCTCGATCTTCGGATATTGCTGCCGGAAGGCGGCGATTGCGGGCGTAAAGAGCGACCCGCCCATTGGCGGAATTCCGATGGTCAGTTCACCACGGCCTAGCGTGTCCAGGTCGTTGAGTTCGGCCTGCAACTGCGCGTGCGCGGCGAGCACATCCTGGCCGCGCTGATAGACGATGCGACCGGCGTCAGTGAGCACCATCTGACGGCCGTCGCGCAGCAATAGCGGCGAGCCGATTTCGTCTTCCAGCGACTTCACCATCTTGCTGATAGTTGGCTGGGTGACGAACATCTGCTCGGCGGCCACGGTAAAGCTTTGCTGGCGCACGACTTCGACGAAATAGCGCAGGGCACGAAGTTCCACGATTCCAGGCTCCAGAATTCCAATGTGGAATGAGTATGGCGAGTGCAAGTCATTATATTTATGTTGCGGTGCAATCAGTGCGGGCTTTCGTGTGAAGTCAGCTGGAAATCGCCATAAGCATGCGATTTCCCCGTTGTTTTTCCTTACATGGACGGCCGCCGCTTTTCAGGATGAATCGGCGCAAGACGGCGCTATGATCATCAACTCCCTTTGTGTTTGCCCCTTCGCGCCGTCCTCTCCGAACGCCATGCTGCCCATTTCGATCATCATTCCCTGCTACAACGCGGCGGCGACCCTCGCCCGTACGCTCGACAGCTGCGTCATCCAGCCCGAAGCGGCGCAGATTATCGTCGTGGATGACGGCTCGACCGATCGCTCGATCGAGATCGCGCGCTACTACGGCGAGCGCGATCCGCGCATCGGTCTGCTGCAGATGCCAGCGAACGGCGGCGCCGCGCGGGCACGCAACTGGGCCGCGCTACATGCCACGCAACCTTTGCTGGCTTTTATCGACGCGGACGACGAGTATCTCCCCGGCGCGTTGGCAGCCGCGAGCGGCTATCTGGAGCAGAACCCCACGGAAGCCTCGATCCGGCTCGACGTCGAATACGCCGGCTTCCCGGTGGAAATCACCGCGCATCCGGATTTCGCGGAGCACGCCGCGACGCTGAGCAACACGGTGCCGAGCAGCCTGATCATCCGGCGGGCGGTCTATGCGGCGCTGGGCGGTTTTCCAATGGACGCCTTTTTCCGCCGCAATGGCGGAGAAGACGGCGCGTTTTCATGGGCCCTGCGCGAACTGTTCGGTAACCGGCGCCTGGGCGACGCCAGGCGCGTGCGGATGCATTACCACCCGCGCATCCATGCGGAACGCTATTTCCGCATTTGCTTCGGGATGCAGGCGCCAGTCGCGGCCGATGTCGAGGAGTCGTTCCGGCTGTCCGGCCAGTTCGTCGAGGCCGCCAGAGCAAACATCGCGCAACTGCGCTCGCTGAGCGGCCCGGCCGGTACGCCGGCTTAGGCTCTGCCTTCGTGTCGAACGCGCTTTCCGGACCGACACCCCGAAGCCATCTCTATTTGCTACAATCGCCGTTCGTCTTCGAGGAGCGTTGCGACGGGTACCGCGAATCTGCATTCGCTGGCCGCCCGCCAGGCTCGGAGGCTTTCAATCGGACGGCTTGAATGCGCGCTGCGCTTTCCATCCGCCGCATCGAACCGCGCTCACGTCAAATTTCTAGTCAATTTCTTAGAAAGGAGGGCGTGATGAACGCCGCAGTCATCGATTCCAAAAATTCCCAGGATTTCGTCGTTGCCGACCTGTCGCTTGCCGACTGGGGCCGCAAGGAACTGAACATCGCCGAGACCGAAATGCCCGGTCTCATGCAAACGCGTGAAGAGTACAAGGCGCAGCAACCGCTGAAGGGCGCGCGCATTGCCGGTTCGCTGCACATGACCATCCAGACGGCCGTGCTGATCGAAACGCTGACGGCACTCGGCGCCGAGGTTCGCTGGGCTTCGTGCAACATCTTCTCGACGCAGGATCACGCTGCCGCGGCAATCGCCAAATCGGGCACGCCGGTGTTCGCGCTCAAGGGCGAATCGCTCGACGAATACTGGGAGTTCTCGCACCGCATTTTCGAATGGCCGAACGGCGAATTCGCCAACATGATCCTCGACGACGGCGGCGACGCCACGTTGCTGCTGATCCTTGGTTCGAAGGCTGAAAAGGACCGTTCGGTCATCGCCAAGCCGAACAACGAGGAAGAAGTCGCGCTGTACAAGTCGATCGCTTCGCACCTCGACGCAGACCCGACGTGGTACTCCACGCGCCTGAAGCACATCAAGGGCGTGACGGAAGAAACCACCACGGGCGTGCACCGTCTGTATCAGATGGAAACGGAAGGCCGTCTGCCGTTCCCGGCGATCAACGTCAACGATTCGGTCACCAAGTCGAAGTTCGACAACCTGTATGGCTGCCGGGAATCGCTGGTCGATGGTATCAAGCGCGCCACCGACGTGATGATCGCCGGCAAGATCGCGCTGGTCGCAGGTTACGGCGACGTGGGTAAGGGCTGCGCGCAATCGCTGCGCGGTCTGGGCGCAACCGTGTGGGTTACGGAAATCGATCCGATCTGCGCACTGCAGGCGGCGATGGAAGGCTACCGTGTCGTGACGATGGAATACGCCGCCGACAAGGCCGACATCTTCGTGACGGCCACCGGTAACTACCACGTGATCGGCCACGACCACCTGAAGGCGATGCGCCACAACGCGATCGTCTGCAACATCGGCCACTTCGACTCGGAAATCGACATTGCGTCGACCCGTCAGTACCAGTGGGAAAACATCAAGCCGCAAGTCGACCACATCATTTTCCCGGACGGCAAGCGCGTTATCCTGCTGGCTGAAGGCCGCCTCGTGAACCTCGGTTGTGCCACCGGCCACCCGTCGTTCGTGATGTCGAACTCGTTCACCAACCAGACGCTCGCGCAGATCGAACTGTTCACCCAGGGCGGCAAGTACGAGAACAAGGTGTACGTGCTGCCGAAGCATCTGGACGAGAAGGTCGCACGCCTGCATCTGGCGCGCATCGGCGCGAACCTGACCGTGCTGTCGGACGAGCAGGCGGGCTACCTCGGTGTCGACAAGAACGGTCCGTTCAAGCCGAACCACTACCGTTACTAAGCAGGCACGGTAGCGCAACAGGCAGGTCAGACAGCACGTGAGTCCCCGCCGGTCGCCGTACAGGCAACCTGGCGGGCGGTACACGATAAAGGCGGCGCCAGACCGGCAAGCCGTCTTTACCGCCTGGCCGGCCCGTTCCATTCCGCTCAACCCGGATTTTCAGCCAAGAAGGAGCTCTACATGACCGTGCTGCTGACCTGGGTGATCAATGCGCTCGCGCTTCTGATCATCACCTACCTCGTCCCTTCGATCCACATCCGCAGCTTCGGCACCGCGCTGATCGTCGCCGTGGTGCTCGGGTTGATCAACACCGTGCTGCGCCCGGTGCTGATCCTGCTCACGCTGCCCGTGACGATCATCACGCTCGGCCTCTTCATTCTGGTGGTCAACGCGCTGTGCTTCTGGCTGTGTGCATCGCTGCTGAAGGGCTTCGAGGTGTCGGGCTTCTGGTCGGCGTTTATCGGCTCGATCCTGTACAGCATCGTTTCATGGCTGCTGTCCGCGCTTATCCTCGGCAACCGCAGTTTCGGCTGAGGTGAGCTTTACTTCTAGAACGGCGACTGAGTCATGAATCCGCTCGAACTTTCATTCGAATTCTTCCCGCCGAAGACGCCGGACGGTGTCGAGAAGCTGCGTGCCACGCGCGCGCAGCTCGCGCCGCTCAAGCCGAAGTTCGTCTCGGTCACCTTCGGCGCCGGCGGCTCGACACAGCGCGGCACGCTCGATACCGTCGTCGATATGGCGAAGGAAGGGCTGGCAGCGGCACCGCATCTGTCGTGTATCGGCTCGTCGAAAGAGAGCCTGCGTGCGATCCTCACCGAGTACCGTTCGCATGGCATCCGCCATATCGTCGCGCTGCGCGGCGACCTGCCGTCCGGTATGGGCGAGGTCGGCGAGTTTCGCTATGCGTCGGAACTGGTGAGCTTCATTCGCGCCGAGTTCGGCGACTGGTTCTGGATCGAGGTGGCCGGTTATCCGGAATACCACCCGCAGGCGCGCTCGCCGCGCCACGATCTGGAAAACTTCGCTCGCAAGGTGAAGGCCGGCGCCAATTCGGCGATCACGCAGTACTTCTTCAACGCGGATGCGTATTTCCGCTTTGTGGACGATGCGCGGAAGCTCGGCGTCGACGTGCCGATCGTGCCCGGCATCATGCCGATCACGAACTTTTCGCAGCTGATGCGCTTCTCCGAGATGTGCGGAGCGGAAGTGCCGCGCTGGGTGGCGCGGCGGCTGGAGAGCTACGGCGACGACCGCGAAGCGATTCGCGCGTTCGGGCTCGATGTGGTCACGGACCTGTGTCAGCGTCTGATCGACGCGCGCGTGCCGGGGCTGCATTTCTACACGCTCAACAACGCAGCGGCCACCAAGGCCATCTGCGACCGCCTGGGCGCTTAGTACTGCCCAAGCTTCACACCGCGCGGCCAGCTGGCTGCGCGGTTCAATTCCCGCCTGTTCCCGCCAGTCCCCCTCTTCACCTGTCCGTTCCCGCCACATTTGG
The DNA here is from genome assembly GCF_050436285.1 of Paraburkholderia sp. GAS82. Lineage (NCBI taxonomy): Bacteria > Pseudomonadati > Pseudomonadota > Betaproteobacteria > Burkholderiales > Burkholderiaceae > Paraburkholderia > Paraburkholderia sp. GAS82. The sequence goes on along the minus strand of NZ_JBNDLX010000016.1, from coordinate 88,223 downwards.
TGCGTTGCCGCAGACACGTGCCAAACGCCCACGCTCGCGGGTAGAACCCAGGATTGAACCCGAATATTGTGCTGTCTATGATCGAGGCGCAGCCAAGCCGGTTGCAGTCCGGAGAACGTCATGACAGTGTCATCCATGCTGTTCGCAGTTCGCCAGTATTGCCTGCCCGCCCTGACAACCCTGGCCGTTGCCACGGCATGCTTCACACCGCTCACCGCCCCCGCTGCCTCCTTGCCCGATAAAACCCTCGTGTTCTGCTCGGAGGGCAGCCCCGCGGGCTTCGATACCGCTCAGTACACCACCAGCGTCGAATTCACAGCCGGCTCCTACACGGTCTATAACCGGCTGGTCGAGTTCGTTCAGGGCGGCACCGACATCGAGCCGGGCCTCGCCGAGAAGTGGGACGTTTCCGCTGACGGTCTGCAATACACGTTTCACCTGCGCCATGGAGTGAAGTTCCAGACCACCTCGTTCTTCAAGCCGACCCGCGAATTCAACGCGGACGATGTCGTGTTTACCTTCCAGCGCATGCTGGATCCGGACCAGCCGTTTCATAAGGCATACCCGGTGCCATTCCCGTACTTCAGCGATCTGGGGCTTGCCAAGAACGTCGAAAAGATCGAGGCGCTCGACCCGTACACGGTACGCTTCACGCTTAAAACGGTGGACGCGCCGTTCCTGCAGCAGATTGCGATGCCGTTCGCGTCGATTTTGTCGGCGGAATATACCGATCAGCTGCTGAAGGCGGGCAAGGCCTCCGATATCAATCTGTTTCCGGTGGGTACCGGACCATTCATCTTCCGCAGCTATACCAAGGACGACACCATTCGCTTCGACGGCAATCCGGACTACTGGAAGCCCGGTATCGTGAAGGTGAGCAAACTGATCTTCGCGATCACCGTCGACCCGGCGGTGCGGCTGCAGAAGCTGAAGCGCGGCGAATGTCAGGTGATGGCCTATCCGCGTCCGGCCGACATCCCGGCGGTCAAGGCCGACTCCTCGCTGGCTATGCCTAGCGAAGTGGGCTTCAATCTCGGCATTCTTGGCTATAACACGACCAAAAAGCCACTCGACGACGTGCAGGTGCGCCGCGCACTGGATATGTCGATCAACAAGAAGGCGATCATCGAATCGGTGTACCAGGGCGCCGGCCAGATTGCGACCAATCCGATGCCGCCCACCCAGTGGGGCTACAACAAGAGCCTCAAGGACGCCCCGTATGACGTCGACAAAGCCAAGGCATTGCTCAAGCAGGCCGGCTACCCGGACGGCTTCGACCTGACGCTGTGGGCGATGCCAGTGCAACGCCCCTACAACCCCAACGCGCGACTGATGGCGGAAATGCTGCAGTCCGACTGGGCGAAGATCGGCGTAAAGGTGAATATCGTCACCTTCGAGTGGGGCGAATACATCCGTCGCGCTCACGCTGGTGAGCACCAGGCAATCCTGATCGGCTGGACCGGCGACTACGGCGACCCGGATAACTGGCTCGGCGTCCTGCTGGGTTGCGACTCGGTGAAGGGCAGCAACTTCTCGAAGTGGTGCTACAAACCGTTCGATGACCTGATCACTGCGGCCCGTAGCACGACGGATCTCTCGCAGCGCACCAAGGACTACATGGAGGCGCAGGTCATCTTCAAGGACCAGGTGCCGTTCACGCCGATTGCCCACTCCACCGTCTATCAACCTATCTCGAAAGACGTGACAGGCTTCAAGATCGACCCGTTCGGCCCGACCCAATTCCTCGGAGTCGGCCTGAAATAGGGGGAGGCAGACGTTTTTGCTTCCCTTTGGCGCGGCTTGAAGCGTCGCGAGGCCCGTCGACCAGGAATTTGACGGGCCTCAATCTTTACTTAACAAGTGTTTCCGCTTCTGGACACAAGGAATTTCCTCCGCTTGTTGCCGCACGGCATGCTCAAGTAAGATCGCGCTACGCTGGTGTAAGCCAGCCCCGAACCTGGAGGAAACATGAAGCAAAACAACCTGTTGCGCGCCGCGCGGATTACCACGCTCGTCGCCGCTGCAGCGGTATCGATGGTGGGCGCCAATGTCGCGCGTGCCGAGATCCCGAATAAAACCCTGGTCTACTGCTCAGAAGGCAGCCCTGCGGGTTTTGACCCAGCCCAATACACCACGGGCACTGACTTCACGGCCAACACGTTCACCGTCTACAACCGCCTCGTCGAGTTCGAGCGCGGCGGCACCAAGGTCGAGCCGGGCCTCGCCGAAAGCTGGGATGTCTCGCCCGACGGCAAGACCTACACCTTCCATCTGCGCCACGGCGTCAAGTTCCAGACCACCACTTACTTCAAACCGAGCCGCGAGTTCAATGCGGACGACGTCGTCTTCACGTTCACGCGCATGCTCGATCCGACCATGCCGTTCAACAAGGCGTATCCGGCACAGTTTCCGTACTTCACGGACATGGGCCTCGACAAGCTGATCGCGAAGGTCGAGAAGGTCGATCCGTACACCGTCCGTTTCACGCTGAAGGAAGTGAATGCCCCGTTCATCCAGAACATGGCAATGGAGTTCGCATCGATCCAGTCGGCTGAGTACGCGGATTCGCTGCTCAAGGCCGGCAAGGCCCCTGATCTCAACCAGAAGCCGGTTGGCACGGGCCCGTTCATTTTCCGCAGCTATACGAAGGACGCGACGATTCGCTTCGACGGCAATCCTGATTACTGGAAGCCGAACGAGGTGAAGATTTCGAAGCTGATCTTCGCAATCACGCCGGATGCCGGCGTGCGCGTGCAGAAACTGAAGCGTGACGAATGCCAGGTGATGAGCTATCCGCGTCCGGCCGATATCGCGCCGCTGAAGACGGAAGCCACTCTCGCGATGCCGTCGCAGCCGGGCTTCAATCTCGGTTACCTGTCGTACAACGTTCAGCACAAGCCGCTCGACAAGGTCGAAGTGCGCGAGGCGCTCGACATGGCGATCAACAAGAAGGCGATCATCGATTCCGTCTACCAGGGCGCCGGCCAGTCGGCCACGAATCCGATGCCGCCGACCCAATGGTCGTACGACAAGAACCTGCCGAGCCAGTCGTATGACCCGGAGAAGGCCAAGGCGCTGCTCGCCAAGGCAGGTCTCTCGAGCGGTTTCGACATCACGCTGTGGGCGATGCCGGTGCAGCGTCCGTACAACCCGAACGCGCGTCTGATGTCGGAAATGATCCAGGCGGACTGGGCCAAGATCGGCGTGCGGGCGAAGATCGTTACGTACGAATGGGGCGAGTACATCAAGCGCGCTCACGCGGGTGAGGACGATACGATGCTGATTGGCTGGACCGGCGACAACGGCGATCCGGACAACTGGCTCGGCACGTTGCTCGGTTGCGAAGCGATTAACGGCAACAACTTCGGCAAGTGGTGCTACAAGCCATTCGACGATCTGGTCCAGAAGGGCCGCACGACGATCGATCAGGGCGAGCGCACGAAGATCTACACGCAGGCACAACAGATTTTCGCGCAGCAACTGCCGTTCTCGCCGATCGCGCACTCGACGGTGTATCAGCCGGTCAGCAAGAAGGTGATCGACATGCGCATCGAGCCGCTCGGTTACGTGCGCTTCGACGGTGTTGGCGTGCAATGAGTCTTGACGTAAGGTGCGCTATAACGTGAGCCATTAGGTGAGCCGTGCGACGAACCGTAAGGTAAATCGCAGGGCTTGCTGTAAAACTGACGCAGTCCGCTTTTCGCCTGGTTAGAAAACTGGTCGAAATGTTCCGGCGACCGGGGTGACAAGCCCTCGTCGCCGGTTGTGTTTTTCCGTTCATCAAGACCATAGGGACGAACCATGTTCCGCTTCGTTTTGCGCCGCATTGGCATGGTGATTCCGACGTTCATCGGCATCACGATCCTTGCGTTTGCGCTCATTCACCTGATACCCGGCGATCCCATCGAAGTGATGATGGGCGAACGCGGTGTCGACCCGGCCATGCACGCAGCCGCCATGCATCGGCTGGGGCTCGACGAACCGTTGCCGCTGCAATACATCCACTATCTCGGACGCGCGCTGCACGGCGATCTGGGAATGTCGATCATCACCAACACCAGCGTGATGGACGAGTTCCTCGCGCGCTTTCCCGCCACTGTCGAACTGTCGATCTGCGCCATGCTGTTCGCGCTGATCGTCGGGCTGCCGGCGGGTGTGTTTGCTGCGCTGAAGCGCGGTACGGCCGTCGATCACGGTGTGATGGGTACCGCGTTGACCGGCTATTCGATGCCGATCTTCTGGTGGGGTTTGATTCTCATCATGCTGTTTTCGGTGAAGCTCGGCTGGACGCCGGTGTCGGGCCGCATCGCGGTGGAGTTTGACATTCCGCACGTGACGGGCTTCATGTTGATCGATTCACTGCTGCCAGGTACCGATGAAGGTTCGTTCAAGTCGGCGTTGAGCCATCTGATTTTGCCGGCCATTGTGCTCGGCACGATTCCTTTGGCGGTCGTTGCGCGCATGACGCGCTCGTCGATGCTCGAAGTGCTGCGCGAGGACTACATTCGCACCGCTCGCGCCAAGGGCTTGCCGCCGGGACGCGTGATCGTCGTACATGCGCTGCGTAATGCGTTGATTCCGGTGGTGACCGTGATCGGCCTGCAGGTGGGCACGCTCCTAGCCGGCGCGGTGCTGACCGAGACGCTGTTCTCCTGGCCGGGTATCGGCAAATGGCTGATCGACGCAATCAGCCGGCGCGACTATCCCGTCGTGCAGGGCGGTATCCTCCTGATTGCCACACTCGTGATCGTCGTGAATCTGATCGTCGATCTGTTGTACGGCGTGTTGAATCCGCGCATTCGCCATACGAGGTAAAACCGTGGCAGATATTCAAAACACAGTCCCCCAGTCAGTGACCCCGCCAAGCGGCCGGGCGCTGGCCGCCCGTGAGTTCTGGGCAAACTTTTCGCGCAACCGCGGCGCGGTATCGGCCGGTGTCGTGGTGCTGTTGCTGATCTTCGTGGCGATCTTCGCTCCGTTGATCGCCCCGCACAGCCCAATCGAGCAATACCGCGACTACGTGAAAATCCCACCCGCCTGGCTCGACGGCGGCAACTGGAAGTTCATTCTCGGTACCGACGAAGCGGGCCGGGACATCCTGTCCCGCCTGATGTACGGTGCGCGCCTGTCGTTCTGGATCGGCTTCGTCTCGGTCGTGCTGGCGCTGATCCCGGGCATCGTGCTCGGGTTGATCGCCGCGTTCTTCGAGAAATGGGCCGATACGCCGATCATGCGCATCATGGACGTGCTGCTTGCGCTGCCGTCACTGCTGCTTGCGGTGGCGGTGGTGGCGATCATCGGTCCGGGGCTCCTCAATACGATGTTCGCTATCGCGATCGTCGCGTTGCCGGGTTATGTGCGTCTGACGCGGGCGTCTGCGCTCGGCGAGTTGCAGAAGGAGTACGTGACGGCTTCGCGCGTGGCGGGCGCCGGCACCTTCCGGTTGATGTTCTCGCAAGTGCTCCCGAACTGCACTGCGCCGCTGATCGTGCAGGCTACACTCGGCTTTTCGTCGGCGATTCTCGATGCCGCCGCGCTCGGCTTTCTCGGCCTCGGCGTGCAACCGCCGGCGGCGGAGTGGGGGGCGATGCTGGCGTCGGCGCGTGATTACATCGATAACGCCTGGTGGATCGTGACCTTGCCTGGCTTGTCGATCGTGATCTCGGTGCTGGCGATCAATCTGCTCGGCGACGGCCTGCGCGATGCGCTCGACCCCAAACTGAAACGGATGGCCTAAATGAGTAACTTATTGACCATCCGAAATCTCGCGGTGAACTTCAACGGCCTCCCGGCTGTCGACCGGATTGACCTGGACGTGGCGCCGGGCGAAGTCGTCGGCGTAGTGGGCGAATCTGGCTCGGGCAAGAGCGTGACGATGATGGCGCTGATGGGCCTGATCGACGCACCGGGCAAGGTCAGTGCCGACGAGATCCGCTTCGACGGCAAGGATCTGCTGAATGCCTCGCCGAAGGAGCGCCGCAAGATCATCGGCAAAGACATCGCGATGGTGTTCCAGGATGCGCTCACCAGTCTGAATCCGAGCTACACCGTCGGCTATCAGATCAAGGAAGTGCTGAAGCTGCATGAAGGCTTGCGCGGCGCCGCGTTGCATCAGCGGACGATCGAACTGCTCGACCAGGTTGGCATCCCCGATGCGAAAAACCGCATCACTTCGTTTCCGCATCAGATGTCGGGCGGGATGAATCAGCGTGTGATGATCGCCATGGCGGTCGCCTGCAATCCGAAGCTGCTGATCGCCGACGAGCCGACCACCGCGCTCGACGTGACGATCCAGGCGCAGATCATGGAACTGCTGGTGAAGCTGCAGAAGGAACGCGGCATGGCGCTCGTACTCATTTCGCACGATCTTGCCGTGGTCTCCGAAGTCGCGCAGCGCGTGGCGGTGATGTACGCGGGCGAGGTGATCGAGACCAACAAGGTGCCCGATATTTTCGCCGCGCCTCATCATCCGTACACAGAAGCGCTGCTGGCGGCGATTCCCGAGCACAATGTCGGCGCGGTGCGGCTGGCCGCGTTGCCGGGGATGGTGCCGGGCCGCGACGACCGGCCCAAGGGGTGTCTGTTCGCGCCACGCTGCAAGTATGTGGTGGACGATTGCACCAAGGCGCGCCCGGCGCTTGGACCGTTGCAAGGTCATACAGAGGTAACCAGGGTACGCTGTATCAAGCCGTTGAACCTCACCGGCGATGCCAACATCCACACTCACGGAGGCGCACGATGAATGCAGTACCCGAAACGCGCCGCCCGACGGGTCAGACGGGCGATCACGTGCTGGTTGCCGATCAGCTGGCGCGGCATTACTCGGTGAAGCGCGGCATGTTCGGCCGCGGCACGGTGAAGGCGTTGAACGGCGTGTCGTTTTCGCTCGACCGCGGCAAGACGCTGGCGGTAGTCGGTGAGTCCGGTTGCGGCAAGTCGACGCTCGCGCGCCAGCTCACGATGATCGAAGGACCGACCGCCGGCCGACTGATGATCGACGGTGAAGACGTTGCTGGCGCCGATCACGCGAAGGTCGCGGCATTGCGCCGGCGCGTGCAGATGGTGTTCCAGAACCCGTTTGCGTCGTTGAATCCGCGCAAGACCGTCGAGCAGACGCTCGGCGAGCCGCTCGCCATCAATACGCAGTTGAGCGCGAGCGATCGCGCCGAGCGTATTGCACAGATGATGCGCACGGTGGGCCTGCGGCCGGAGCACGCCAAACGCTATCCGCATATGTTCTCGGGTGGCCAGCGTCAGCGCGTGGCGATTGCGCGCGCGATGATTCTCGATCCGCAGATCGTCGTGGCCGATGAACCGGTGTCCGCGCTTGATGTCTCGATCCAGGCGCAGATTCTCAATCTGTTCATGGATCTGCAGGAGCAGTTCAAGACCAGCTATGTGTTTATCTCGCACAACCTGTCGGTGGTGGAGCATATCGCCGACGATGTGATGGTGATGTACTTCGGCGGTGTGGTCGAACTGGGCGACAAGAAACGCGTCTTTACGAATCCGCGTCATCCGTACACGCGGGCGCTGATGTCGGCGACGCCGTCGATCTTCGAGGCGGATCGCACGATCAAGATCAAGCTGCAAGGTGAGATGCCGTCGCCGCTCAATCCGCCCTCGGGTTGCACGTTCCATCAACGCTGTCCGTATGCGATCGAGCGTTGCCGCAGTGAAGAACCGAAGCTGCGCGAAGTGGATGGGCGTCAGGTGTCGTGTCACCGGGCTGAGGAGGTGGGGGACGTGGATGCCTGAAACGTTGGCGGCGCGTCGTCCTGCGCGCCGTCTGCGTGAAGGCGGCTGTGACGCCGTTTTCGCGCGGCGTTGGCGAGCGTGGCTGCTGGGTTGTGCCACGCTTGCTGGCGTCTCACTCGTTTCTGCTTGGCCGGCCGCCACGGCATCTGCTGCGGGCGCGGCTGCGACTTCCCCGGCGCAAAACGGACGGCCGAACCTGCCGGTCCCCGCAGCCCCTGCTTCGCCCGGGCAGCCGCGGGCGACACTGCCCGGTTTTAATCCGCCGCCAGCATCCAGTACGACGACCGGCGGCGCGGTCCGCGCGCAACCGGCGCGCATGCCGTTCTACGTCGCCACGCGCGGCTCCACTACGATCTATCTGCTCGGAACGCTGCACGTCGGCGACCCGGCCGACTATCCGCCGGGCAAGCCGTTCCGGCCGCAGATTCTGGCTGCGCTGGCCGCTTCCCCGACGCTGGCGCTGGAGTTGTCGCCGGACGATCTGCTGGTGTCGCAGGATGACGTGTCGAAGTACGGTGTGTGCCGCAGCGCGTGCCTGCCGAAGTATTTGCCGGAATCGCTCTGGCACAAGCTCGAAGTCCGCTTGCGCGGCAACCCGGCGGCGCTCGATGAGATCAAGAGAATGCGGCCGTGGCTCGCTTCGCTGCTGGTCGAAACCTACGATTCCCTGAGTGCGGGGCTGCAGACCGAATACGGTACCGAGGCGCAGTTGCAGAATGTTTATCTGCGCACGCGCGGCAAGATTGTCGGACTGGAGACGCTTGGGGAACAGATGCGCTCGTTCACCAGTTTGTCGTCCGCGCAGCAGCGCGAGATGCTGGCGCAGGACCTGGTGCAGACGCCGGCCGAAAATCTCGCCGATGTGCAAACGTTACACAGGCTCTGGCAGGTGGGCGATGCGGACGCGATTGCCGCGTGGCAGGCGGCCAAGTCGGAAGTGCTGGCGCGTGACAAGCGCGTGTCCGATTCGATTGACAACAGGATTGTGTACGAACGGAACCGGCGTTTCGTTGCGAGGATGTTGTTGATTGCCGGACCGAACAAGCCGGTGTTCGTGGCGATCGGGGCGTTGCATCTGGGCGGCCCGAAGGGCGTGCTGCAGTTGTTGCGGCAGCACGGGTTTGTGGTGGAGGCGGGGTGAGGAGGCGAACGTGACGCGATCGTTTGTCTGGTTTATCGCAGCGCTTCAACCACGCTTGCCACCACCGGCGTCCAGTCCCCCAGCACTGCTTGCCTGAACAACCGCGCGCCCGGATACCACGGTGAGTCGCTGCGATTTTCCAGCCAGCGCCAGTCCGAGTTCGCTGGCAGCATTACCCACACCGGTTTGCCCAATGCGCCCGTCAGATGCGCGACGCCGGTATCGACTGCGATCACTTGATCCAGGTTCATGATCAGCGCGGCGGTTTCGGTGAAATCGCGCAGGTCAGCGGCGAAGTTGTGCGGCCGGAGTGTTTCCGGCGCATCGACGAGTTGCGCTTCAGCCGGTCCCTTCTGCAACGAGAACCAGGCGATGTCCTTCAGTTCACCGAGTGGCGCGAAATCTTCGAGGCGCATCGACCGATAGCGATCATTGCCGAAGGTTGGACTGCCAGCCCACACCAGCCCGATCTTGCGACGCGGGCCAGCCACCGCTTCTACGCGCTCACGCCACGCTTCGATCTTCGTCTGCTCAGCGAAAACATACGGCACGTCAGCGGGAATCGTCCCGATCTCGGTGCCAACGCACGATGGCACGCTCATCAGCGGCGCCCAGAAGTCGTAACGCCCGCCGGCTTTGCCGCTCCACGCGCGATGGACTCCCGGCACGCGCTCCGCAAGCGGCACTAGCGGTTCGCGCACGCAAACATCGACTGTGGCGCCAAGCTCTTCAAGCACGCGCGCGAAACGCAAAAACTGCAGTTGATCGCCGAAGCCCTGGTCGCCGACCAGCAGCACGCTACGGCCATCGAGCGCTTCACCGTGCCATTCCGGCACGCCGTCCACCGCAATCGCCGCGTAATCTTGCGGGCGCCAACGTTTCGCGAATTCCACCCAGCCTTGCTTGTAGTCGCCGCGCTTGAGCAGCAGCCATGCGAGATTCTGATGAGCGTCGACGTAGCCGGGATCGATTGCGAGCGCGTGGCGATAAAACACTTCCTCTTCGTCGAGACGTCCTTGCGCACCGAGCGATCCGCCGAGACACACCAGATTGGTCGGGTTCGGCTGCAGAGCAACCGCGTGGCGGTACTGCTGCTCAGCCTCGGCGTAGTTTCCCAGCTTGCCGGTCGCACTGCCCAGATTCACGTGCGCCTGCGCAAAGGCGGGCCGCAGTTCGATCGCACGTCGAAAGCGCGCAATAGCTGCCGCGCTGTTGCCCTTTGCGGTCAACGCGTTGCCGGCATTGAAATGAGCGTCGGCAGAATACGGATCGAGCGCGAGGGCCTGTTCGTAGCACGCGAGCGCTTCGTCATAGTGCTCGAGTTTGGCGAGCGCGGTGCCAAGATTCAGATGAGCGTCTACCAGCGACGGATTGAGCGCCACGGCCTCGCGATACTGACGCACCGCGGCTTCATGCTCGCCTTGCGCCTGCAGCGTAACGCCGAGGTTATTGCGTGCGTCGGCGAAGTCAGGCTGCAGTTGCAGCGCCTGCCAGTAGCATCGTTGTGCCTCGTCGTAGCGACCGAGCGCAGCGGCGATGAGACCGCGGTTGCTCCAGCACGCCGCATTAGCAGGTTCGATTTCGAGCGCATGATCCAGCAGTGCGGCCGCCGCTGCGTGATCGCGCCGCTGATGATGCAGGACGCCAAAGTAATGCAGCGCGCCGGCGTGAACCGGGTTGATTGTCAGCGCTTCCTGATACAAAGGTGCGGCCTGATCGAGATGACCCGCCTGATGGGCATCGAGCGCGGCGGCGAGCAGAGCGTCGATGTAGGTCGGTGCAGCCGCTTCGGGGCGCGCGTCACCCAGATGGAGATGCTGTTCCATGAGAACCTGCTTGAGAGCGCCGGCGCCCGCATGTTGCGTGCGCCGGCTGGTTGATGAGAGAACATCGACCAGCTTATGTCTCAAGCTCTTCCGGTTCGATCAGACGCATCCTAATTTGCCGCGACAGGGCGTCCCGGCAAGGGTTGGCGCGGCATCTTGCTGTCGCAAAATTGCCGCGCCAGGTCGCTTGCGGAGTCACCTCGCCTCGCTGCGGGCGCGGCGAGTCCTACAGAAACATCAGGTAGTTCAGCAACAGGATATTCACCACCAGCAGCGACAATGCCGTGGGCACCTGCACCTTGATCACCGCGTTCTTGTCCGGCAGTTCGAGCAACGCGACCGGCACCATGTTGAAGTTCGCGGCCATCGGCGTCATCAGTGTGCCGCAGTAGCCGGAGAACATGCCGATCGCAACCATTACCGCCGGATTGCCATGGAACACGCCGACCAGAATCGGCACACCCACTCCGCCGGTCATCACCGGGAAAGCGGCGAAGCCGTTGCCCATCACCATCGTGAACACCGCCATGCCGATGCAATACACGGCCACCGCGACGAAGCGGTAGTCGAGATTGATATAGGCCGTCGTCACATGCGCGACGGCCTTGCCGACGCCCGCGTCGGAGAACACGAGGCCGAGCATGCCCAGCATCTGCGGCAGGACCGCGGCCCACGAGAGCGCATCGACGAGGCGGCGTGCTTCCTTCATCGACTGGCCGACCGTATCGCGCGTCATCACGCATGCAACTGCAAGGGCAATCACGCAGCCAATACCGAAGCCGATCAGCGTGACGTTCTTCGGGTCGATCAGGGGCTTGCCGCCGAAGATCAGATAGCTCGCCGCCAGCGTGATCACGACGGTGACGACCGGAATCGTCAGCGCGGGAATGAACAGCTTGTTGCCGAGGCGCGCGGCACTGGCCTGACGGGCTTCGGGCGACAGCACCTTGGGCTTGGCCGCCGTCACGCCACCGAACCCGGCGACCAGCGCCATCACGATCACCAGCACGCCGACGATCGACGGCGGAATCAGGTCGCCAATCAGGAAGATCAGCGCGTACAGGATCCAGAAACCGCCGCTGCTAAAACGGCGCGGGTGTTCCTTGTCGGTGAGGATCATGCCGCCGACGATCAGCAGCACGATGCCGACCAGCCAGAACAGATAGTTGATGGTGAGTGTCATGCCTCGTCTCCCTTCGCAGACGGGGTTTGCGCAGCGGCGTTCGACGCTGCGTTGCGGCCCAGTTCACACTCGAGGCTGCGATCGAGCAGATACAGCCGGAAGCCGTGAATCAGGAATGCGCAGATGGCGGTGGGGATGCCCCATACGGCAACGTGCATCGGCGCGACTTCGATGCCGGCTTCGCGCAGGAAAGTGGTCATCAGCACGATCGCACCGAACGCAACAAAGACGTCCTCGCCGAAAAACAGTCCGACGTTGTCGGTGGCGGCCGCGAACGCACGCAGGCGGTAGCGCACTGCGTCGGTGAGCTTGCCGTAGCGGGTTTCGGCGGCGCCCTCGGTCATCGGCGCGATCAGCGGACGCACCATCTGCGGATGACCGCCGAGACCGGTCAGGCCGACGGCCGCCGTCAGTTCGCGCACCAGCAGATAGACGATCAGCAGGCGTCCGGCCGTGGCCGCGCGGATGCCCGCGATCCACGTTTGCGCCCGTTCGCGCAGACCGTGCCGTTCGAGCAGGCCGATCACCGCCAACGGCAGCAGCAGGATCACGGGGATATTGCGGGTCTTGATAAAGCCCGTGCCGATGGCGGCAAGGATTTTCTCGGGTGGAAAGTGCGCGGCCAGCGCGGTGACGATAGCGGCGGCGGCCACGATCAGCATCGGATTAAAGCGCAACACAAAACCGACAATGATCACGGCCACGCCAATAAGCGGCCATAAGTTGACTGCTGTCTGCATCAGGATCTCCAAACGGGGTTGCTAACCTTGCCGCTAATCGCGGCTAACGTGGGGAGGCGCGTGCTTATCCCCTGCGCCGTCTTGCTGTGCGCCGCTCTGGCTGGCGGCGTCACTGACTTGCTGCTGTCATTTACTGCTTTGGGTACTGCACCTGGCAAACGCCCCGCACGAGGCGGGGCGTTACGGACTCTTCAGTCGCTGTGGCTTCAGCCGCTCGGGCTCACGCGCGTACGGCGTTGGCCGCGTGAACCTCGATGCCGGCGCTTTCGAGCGCGCTGCGGATGCGACGCGCAAACGCCAGCGCATGCGGACCGTCGCCGTGCAGGCAGATGGTCTGTGCATTGAGCGGCACCCAGTGGCCATCCACGGCCTGCACGCGTTGCTCGCGCACCATCGTGAGGGTGCGTTCGAGCACTTCCTCTTCGTCATCGAGCAGCGCACCTGGCTCCTTGCGCGGAACGAGGGAGCCGTCGGCGCGATAGCCGCGGTCGGCGAACACTTCCTCAATGGCGACGAGGCCTGCTTCGCGGGCGGCCGTCACGAGGCCGCTATTGGCAAGCGCGAACACGGCCACGGACGGATCGAAATCGTGCACCGCCGAGACGATCGCATCGGCGATCTTCGGGTCGCGCGCGGCCTGGTTGTAGAGCGCGCCGTGCGGCTTGACGTGCGCGATGCGCCCACCTTCGGCCTGAGCAATCGCCGAGAGCGCGCCGAGCTGGTACAGCACGCCCGCGTAAATCTCGTTGGCGGGCAGGTCCATCTCCTTGCGGCCGAAGTTCTCCGGATCGTTGAAGCTCGGATGCGCGCCAATCGACACGCCTTTCGCGACGGCCCACCGAACGCAGTCATGCATCGCATTGGCACCGCCCGCGTGCCAACCGCACGCAATATTGGCCGAACTGACGAGGTCGAGCAGCGCCTCATCGGAGCCGCAGCCCTCGCCGAGATCGGCATTCAAATCGATTTCCATAATTTCCTCTACTTGGTCTCACGACACTGCCAGCGCCGGCTGGCGTGCGCAGCGTTCCTCATGCATCGCGATCGCGGCATCGATCTGCCGCAGATACGCCCGTTCTTCGAGTAAAGCGTGACGCGCCTCCTGAGGCGTCGTCGGGATGAAACGGATCGCGCTGTTCAGGCGCACCTGGGCGAGCTTCCACAGGTCGGCCTGGATGACCGCGCCGATCTTCGGATAACCGCCGGTGGTCTGCGCATCGCTCAGTAACACGATCGGCTGGCCGTTCGGCGGCACCTGGATCGTCCCCGGCATCACCGCATGCGACAGCAGATCGGTCTTGTGCGTGCGCTTGAGTTCGGTGCCCGAAAGCCGGTAGCCCATGCGATTGCTGTTGGGCGTCACGAGCCATTCGTCCGACCAGAACGCCTCGTGAGCGCTGGCGGGAAATTGATCGTACTCGGGTCCATGCAGCACGCGAATCGGTACTGCCCACGCCACCCCTGATGGATGCCGGCCGCGACGCAAAGGTTCATGGACCAGCACGAATTTGCACCAGCTGGGCGCCTTGACGCCGAATTCGGGGGCTTGCGGACTAAAGCTCGCGCCAGCGCGTGACGAGGGCACGCCGACCGGCAGCCGGTCGCCGTCGCGCAATGCGCGGCCACCGAGGCCGCCGAAATGACCGGCGAGGTCGGTGCTGCGCGAGCCAAGCATCGGCAGCACGTCGATTCCGCCAGCGATGCAGACGTAGCCGCGCATGCCGCGCCTGGCCGCTTGCAACGTCAATTCCTGACCGGCCTGGACCGGCAGGCTCCACCATGAATAGACGGGCTTGCCGTCGAGCGTAGCGCCGAACTCGGTACCGGTAATCGCGACCCGGGTGGCACGCGGAAAGCGTAGCACGGTCGGTCCAAAGGTGACCTCGAGGCCTGCAGCGTCGGGCCGGTTGCCGACGAGGCGGTTGCCCACTTCCAGCGAGAGCCGGTCGAGCGCGCCGCCCATGGCCACGCCGAGATGCCGGTAGCCATGCCGTCCGAGATCCTGAACCGTGGTCAGAAGACCCGCGCGAATCACGTCGATCATGCTGTGATCCCCGCCACGGTGAAGCGCACCCGGTCGCCCGGTTGCAGCAAGGTGGGCGGCGAGCGCGCCGGATCGAACAGGGGCACGGAGGTGCGGCCGATCAGTTGCCAGCCGCCAGGCGATGTAGCCGGATAGATGCCGGTCTGCTCGCCGCCAATTCCCACCGACCCCGCCGGCACCTCAACCCGCGGCGACGAGCGGCGCGGTGTGTGCAGCGCCTTCTCGAGACCGCCCATATAGGCGAAGCCGGGTTGGAAGCCGAGGAAAAACACCACGTATTCGCCGGCCGTATGACGTGCGACCACCTCTTTCGCCGACAGCCCTGTGTGATTCGCCACCGCCTGCAGGTCAGGGCCGAATTCGCCGCCGTACTGCACTGGAATCTCGACCTCGCGGCCGGCGGAAGGCGCCTCACCCGGGGCGTCCCAGGCCGCTTCCAGCAACCTGGTGAGTGCGGCGCGGTCTGCTTCCAGCGGATCGAACATGATGGTCAGGTTGTTCATGCCGGGCACGACCTCGAGCACATGCGGCCAGCCGCGTGCGGCCTCGGCCACCGCCCAGACGCGCTGCTGGCAATCGAGCGTCGCGGGAGCGTGGGCCTCGCAGACTAGCGCGGCGTCGCCGAACTGGAAGATTCGTGGTTGCGTCATTGCGGATTCATTCGGGTTGGAGCGGAAGCCTTGCAACATTGGAATCGGTAGGAGCAGCGAAAGCGCACCGCCCTATGACTGGATAACGGCACCAGGAACATCAACCATAACAACTAGGCTACATTATCAATAAGATATCGACAATTTATCAATAAGCGTTTGTGCCAGGCACCCATGATGAGGCGCTCGTCGTACACTTCGAGCACTTCCTTTCATGTATCGAGAGCACCCGTCATGTCGCGTCAACCGACCAAAATCGTCTCTTCGGAACACCTTGTGTCTGAAGCTAGCGCGGAGTTGTCCGAGCTGGAGTACGGGCTCATCATGGCGAGCAACGCGTTCAACCGCTGGATGGTGCGTTGCATGTCGGCGGCGGGAGAAAAGGATATGACCGCCATCGAGGTGTCGCTGCTGCATCACGTGAGCCATCGCGAGCGGCGCAAGAAACTCGCGGACATCTGCTTCGTGCTGAACATCGAAGACACCCATGTTGCCACCTACGCATTGAAGAAGCTGGTAGCTAGAGGGTATGTAAAAAGCGAAAAGACCGGCAAGGAAGTGTTCTTCTCCGCCACGGAATCCGGGCGTGCCCTCTGCATGAAGTACCGCGAGGTGCGCGAAAGCTGCCTGATCGCCACGCTCAGGGAGAGCGGTTTGACCAATGAGCAGATCGGCGAGGCTGCGCAATTGATGCGCAACGCCTCCGGCCTTTACGACACGGCGGCGCGGGCGGCGGCTTCGCTGTGAGGCTGGTTGGAATCGGCGGCCTTTAGCGATCTTTGACTGGCTTCAGGCGGTTTGCTAAATCTGACTTTTACTGAGCCGGGTTGGGTTGCTGCTGCGGATAGCAGGCCGCTTCGGTGATGATCAGGTCCAGCGCGATGTCGTGGGCTTCGTGCTGCAGCGCGTCCGTGCGGCAGGCTTCAAAGGCTATGCCGACCGTGACCGGCCGCGTCGCGCCGGGCCATGCCGCCAGCGTGCGATCGTAATAGCCGCCGCCATAGCCGAGCCGGTAGCCTTCGACGTCGAAGCCGACGCACGGCACGAACAGCAGATCGGGTGTGACGACCCGCTCGGTGACGGGCTCGGGGATCCGGTGATGGCCGACTTTCATCGGTGTGTCCGGCGCCCAGGCCCGGAACTGCAGCGCCTCGCCATGGTTCGTAATGACGGGCAGGCTCGCCTGACGATGCGCGTCGAGCGCGAGCCAGATGGCGATCGCCGCACGCGCGTCGAACTCGCCCGGCAGCGGCCAGTAAAAGCCGACACACGCGGGTTCATGGTGTTTCAATGTATCGAGCATGCGGCGGCTCAACGCCTCCTGGGCGGCAGGCTCGAGGGCCGCATCCAGCCGTGTTTTCAGCAACATTTTACGGAGCGCGTTTTTCGATTCCGGCAGGGGGTTGCGTGCTATGCTTTGGCTCAATTCGCGCTCCAGAAACAACGATGTCAAAACGCCTCTTTCGAGTATATCGCGCGGTCGGTCTTGCGCTGGCCGCGGCGGCACTCGTCGCGTGCAGCACTGCTTCCGCGGTCAAGCCTGTACCGGTATCGCAACTCTCCAACGACGACCAGATTTTCGTGCAGTTGCGCGAAGCGGCGCGCAATAACGATGTTGCGCGCGCAGCGCAACTGGCGGCGATGATTCCGGATTATCCGGCGCCAGGTTACGTGGAGTATTTCCAGCTTAAGCCGCGGCTGTTCGATTCGAGCGGGCATCCGAGTCTCACTGTGCCGGACGCCGAGGTGTTGTCGTTCCTGCAGAAGTACGACGGCCAGGCGATCGCCGACCGGCTGCGCAACGACTACCTGGTGGTGCTCGGTTCGCGCCACGACTGGAATAACTTCGACCAGCAATACGCGCGCTTCGTGCTGAACGACGACACGCAGGTCAAGTGCTACGCGCTCGAGTCGCGCGCGGCGCACGGTGAGAACGTCGCGGACGCGGCGCGCGCGCTGCTCGTCGACCCGAAGTGGTATGGCGACGGCTGCGTCGACCTGGTGACGGCGCTCGCCACGAACCAGCAGTTCAGCGCCGACGACGTCTGGCAGCAGATTCGTCTCGCTTACGAACAGAACTACCCCAACACCGGCAACAAGCTGGTCGATGCGCTCGGCAACCAGCGCCCCGATCCGGCGCTGTTCGATCAGGCGTCGAGCGCGCCGCCGCTATTGCTGGCGCGCGGCGTCGGGCCCGATCCGCAGTCGCATCAGCTGGCCTTGCTGGCCATCACGCGGATGGCGCGCAACGACCCGGCCATGGCCGCGGCCACCTTCGCGTCGGTGGCGCCGTCGCTGAGTTCGCCGGAGCGTGCGATCGGCTGGGGCACGATTGCCTATGAGGCGGCCGCCAAGCAGATGTCGACGGCGGTGGACTGGTACCGGCTGTCGGCGAATGCGCCGCTGCTGTCGAATCCGGCTTACGAGTGGCGCACCCGCAGCGCGCTGCTGGCGGGCGACTGGACGATGGTGCGCTGGTCGATCGAACAGATGCCGGCTGCGCTGCGCAGCCAGCCGTCGTGGGTGTACTGGCACGCTCGTGCGCTCAAGGAGGCGGGTCAGACAGACCAGGCCAACCAGGAATTCGCCACGATCTCGTCGGGCTATAACTTCTACGGGCAACTCGCGCTGGAAGAACTGGGCCAGAAGATCACGGTGCCGGCGAAGACCGCGGTGACCGACGCCGAAGTGCAGCAGGCGGCGAATACGCCGGGCCTGGCACTCGCGCAACGCTTCTATCAGCTCAATTTGCGCCTCGAAGGCAACCGGGAATGGAACTGGCCGCTGCGCACCATGTCCGATCGCCAACTGCTTGCCGTTGCGGAATACGCGCGCCGCATCGAGTTGTATGACCGCACTGTCAACACCGCGGATCGCACCAAGACCGAACACGATTTCTCGCTGCGCTACCTGTCGCCGTTCCGCGACATCGTCGAGCGCGATGCCCAGTCGAACGGTCTGGATGTCGAGTGGGCGTATGGTCTGATCCGTCAGGAATCGCGCTTCATCATGAATGCGCGCTCCGAAGTGGGCGCCAGCGGCCTGATGCAGCTGATGCCGGGCACCGCGCAACTGGTGGCGAAGAAGATCGGTCTGGGCCCGATTTCGCGTGAGCAGATGAACGATATCGACACGAACATCCTGCTCGGTACCAACTACCTTTCGATGATCTACAATCAGTTCGACGCATCCGCCGTGCTCGCTACCGCCGGCTACAACGCTGGGCCGGGCCGGCCAAAGGCGTGGCGGGAAGGGCTGTCGCATCCGGTCGAAGGAGCGGTCTTCGCGGAGACGATTCCGTTCACCGAGACGCGCGACTACGTCAAGAACGTGCTGTCCAATACGGTCTACTATGCGGCGTTGTTCGAAGGCCGTCCGCAATCGTTGAAGGCGCGTCTAGGTTATATCGCGCCGTAAGCGTCGTGCCGCCGCGCGTCCCGCGGCGGCGCCTCACTCCAGCCGTTGCCGCGGCTCCACCAGGGAGTCGGAAATGCGACATCAAGCCATTGCGATTATCGGTGGCTCCGGTTTTATCGGCAGCCATCTTGTCAACGCGCTCGTCGAGCTCGGCAAAGACGTGCGCATTGCCACCCGTCGTCGCTACAACGCCCGTCACCTCACTCTGTTGCCCATCGATGTGATCGAAGCCGACGTGTTCGATCCGGTGCAGCTTGCGCGCTTCCTGGAAGGCGCCGACGCGGTGATCAACCTGGTCGGCACATTGCATGGCGGGCGCGGCACACCGTACGGCCCCGAGTTCGCGAGGATGCACGTCGAGTTGCCGACCAGAATCGTGGCCGCCTGCGAAGGCAAGGGTGCGCACCGGCTGATCCATGTCAGTGCGCTAGGCGCGGACCCGAACGGGCCGAGTATGTACCTGCGCTCCAAGGGTGACGGGGAAAAGGCGGTGCATGCGTCGACGCTGGCAACGACGATTTTCCGGCCCTCTGTGGTATTCGGTCCGGAGGACAGGTTCCTCAATCAGTTCGCGTTCCTGCAACGCGTGTTCCCGGTGATTCCGCTGGCGTCGCCGGACGCGCAGTTCCAGCCGGTGTTTGTCGGCGACGTCGCGAAGGCGATTCTCAACGTGCTCGATCTCGATGCCGCCACCGGCCGCACTTATGAACTCGGTGGCCCGACCGTCTATACGCTGGAGCAACTGGTGCAGTATTGCGGCGATGTGATTGGCCGCCACGCGCGAATCATGCGGCTGCCGAGCGCGCTGGCGCGGCTGCAGGCTTTGAGCTTCGAAATGGCGCCGGGTGAGCCACTGATCTCGCGCGACAATCTCGATTCGATGAAAGTGCCGAGCGTGCTGAGCGGCCCGCTCGCGCCGGAGTTGGGGATCGAACCGGCTGCCATCGAGACGATTGCGCCCGTGTATCTGACGGACGCGTCCTTGCGCTCGCGCTTCAACACATTCCGCGCGAGCGCGGGGCGTTAAACGTTTCTTTTGTTCCTTTACCTGAAGCATGAAACTTCTGATCGGTGACAAGAACTATTCCTCGTGGTCGATGCGTCCGTGGGTGTTGCTGAAGCACTTCGGCATTCCATTCGACGAGGTGTGTATCGAGTTGTTTGAAGCCGGCGCGCGGGCGGCGATCCTCGAGCATTCGCCGTCGGGCAGAGTGCCTTGTCTGGTGGGCGACGATGGTCTGTCGGTGTGGGACTCGCTGGCGATTGCCGAGACGCTCGCCGAGCGCTTTCCGCAGCACGCGATGTGGCCGCGCGATGCGGCGCAGCGTGCCGAGGCGCGCAGCATCAGCGCCGAGATGCATTCGGGCTTTGGCGATCTGCGCTCGAACATGTGGATGAACATACGCGCGTCGTTTGCTGGCAAGGGCGCGACGCCGGGTGCACTGGCGGATATCGCGCGCGTCGACGCGATCTGGAGCAGTTGCATCGAGCGTCATGGCGGCCCGTTTCTGTTCGGCGAGTTCGGCATTGCGGACGCAATGTACACGCCGGTCGTGATGCGCTTTAACACGTGGCAGCCAGCGCTGTCCGACACAGCGGCGGCGTACGCGCGGCGCGTGACGCAACAGCCGGCGGTGCGCGCATGGATTGAAGACGCGCAGCGCGAGACCCACGTGATCCCTGTTTACGAAATACCCGAATGAATATCTACGCAGTAGGCGGTGCGATTCGCGACGAGTTGCTGGGCGTGCCGGTCCAGGACCGCGACTACGTGGTGGTGGGCGCGACGCCGGAGCAGATGGTGTCGCAGGGCTACCGTCCGGTCGGCAAGGACTTCCCGGTGTTCCTGCATCCGCAGACGCACGAGGAGTACGCGCTTGCGCGCACCGAACGCAAGACAGCGGCTGGCTACCACGGTTTCCAGTTTTTCTATGCGCCGGACGTGACGCTCGAAGAGGACCTGGCGCGACGCGATCTGACGATCAACGCGATGGCACGCGAAGTGCGCCCGGACGGCGTACTGACCGGACCAGTGATCGACCCGTTCAACGGTCAGGCGGATTTGCAGGCGCGCGTGTTTCGGCATGTGAGCGATGCGTTCCTGGAAGACCCTGTGCGGATCTTGCGGGTGGCGCGCTTTGCGGCGCGTTTCACCGATTTCACGGTGGCGCCGGAAACGATGACGCTGATGCGCAAGATGGTGGAGGCGGGTGAGGTGGACGCGCTGGTGGCCGAGCGGGTGTGGCAGGAAGTGTCACGCGGTCTGATGGAGAAGCGACCATCGCGGATGTTTGAGGTGTTGCGCGAATGCGGGGCACTCGCGCGGATATTGCCGGAGATCGAGGCGTTGTACGGCGTACCGCAGCGGGCGGATTACCACCCTGAGGTGGATACGGGGGTGCATGTGATGATGGTGGTGGATCATGCTGCGGCGCAGGGGTATGCGTTGGCGGTGCGGTTTGCTGCGTTGACGCATGATCTGGGGAAGGCGACGACGCCTGAGGATGTTTTGCCGCGGCATATTGGGCATGAAGGGCGGAGTGTGGATTTGCTCAAGCCGTTGTGCGAGCGGTTGCGGGTGCCGAATGAGTGTCGGGATCTGGCGCTTCTCGTTGCCCGGGAGCATGGGAATATTCATCGGGTCATGGAGACGGGTGCTGCTGGGGTTGTGCGGCTGCTCGAGCGGTGTGATGCGATTCGGAAACCTGGGCGGTTTGCTGAGGCTTTGCAGGCATGTGAGGCTGATGCCCGCGGGCGGCTTGGGTTTGAGGCGCGGGGTTATCCTCAGGCTGAGCGCCTCAGAGTCGCGCTTGTTGCTGCGCGCGGTGTTGATGCTGGGGCTATTGCCAAGGGGTTTGGGGATCGGCCGGAGCTTATTAAGGAGGCTGTGCAGAGGGAGAGGGTTCGGGTTGTCGCTGTTGCCTTTGAGGAGTAGGTTTTTTTGCCTGCGCGGCGCTTGTTCTTGTTCTCGAAAATTGCATAGTTATTCCAAATATATTGCAATGTCATTCCGCTGCTTGCAATAGCTGCCTCTGAAGGCTAGATAGGCATTCTAACTATACTGCGCCGCCTGTTGTCCTCTATGCGATATAGAGGTAGTCCGCACACGCAAACCACGCTTTCCCTTGCAGGCCGATCCGCGACGCACGTAGCGTAGAGTGGGTTGGACGATTGCTTTACCACCAGGTGTGGGGGCGCGAGGGCATGATGCGTGCGCAGACCGCTTCGGGATAGCTTAAGTGGTGAACACCTACAGGCTAGCGGTTGGAAGCCCTCGAAAACAGGGGGCCATTGCGCACCGCGATGTTTCCCGGGCTACAAGGTTCAAAGGGTCTTGCATTTTGCACCTCGTATTTTTTTGGAGGCTACCGTTGGCGTAGTTCCGAAGATGCAAACCGCCGGGTCCTTCCGGTGTCCGTTTCCCATGCGGACGCGAATAAGCGGAGCGGACGTGGCCAGGGGGGCGCGCAACGGTGTCCGTAATTCGCGCCTCGGACCGGAGAAGTCCGTCGAATCGCGCCTCGACTATCAACGACCAATTTTCAGAATTTTCTGCATTGAATTGGGATGGCATGCAGGGTAAAAACCTTCAGGAGCTAAATAATCTCCGTATCGCGGCCTCATAAGCTTTGCAGTCCTGCTGAATCAGGCCGCGCCTCTCAAACAACCGCAAGGAGGCGACGTCAATGACAGACCAGCAAGGCGCACTGCAAGCCCCACCGGGGCGACAGGCGTATCACCTCGACGCACCAGGCACGCGGCAGCGCTCCAGGTCGTGTCGTTTCACGCAACCGAGAAGATGAGGGCACCTACTGAGGTGCGTATCGTATTGACCCACCCGCTAAAGCTCGCGTGCTCCGAATACCTGAGCCGCGACGCGGTGTTTTCCATCGTGCCGGACGATGGGTCGCCCCGGAAATTCTCGGGTTTCATTGAGCGTTTCTCAACGATCCAGAACACGAAGGATTACGTTAAGTACGAGATCGTATTGAAGTCGCATTTCGGGCGGCTGGCGGCGGTGACCCGCCGAAACATCTTCCAGCAGGCGTCCACGCCCGACATTCTGCACGACCATGAGCTGAGGGAGCACCAGTTCCACTTCTGTCTGCGCCGCCCGTACCCGAAGCCCGCGTTCCGCATCCAGCACGGCATGAGCGACCAGAATTATGCCCACATGGCCGATCAATATCGTGGCAACGCGGATAACGGTGCGCTCGCCAATGGGGGTTTTCACTTCTACGAGGGGCAAAGCGGTACGAATGCCGGCGCGGTTGATCGTGCGCAACACCGCGCCGACTATGACGAACTGCTTGATACGGATGCCTGACCATGACCCAGCAACCACCGATTACCGTACCCATCGCGCTGTCGTGCACGCGGAGCGCGGTGATAACCCTGCCGTGGTTCGTGCAGAAGACGGAATATCGCCCAAAGGCTGCCAACTACACGCCGCTTGTAAACGGCCACGAGGCGTTCGGAGCACTCTATGACGCCATTGACAAGGCGACGCGTACCATTGATTACATCTGCTGGGGTTTCCAGCCGTCGATGTATTTCAAACGGGACGGTGGTAAATCGCTGCGTATTGGCGATCTGCTCATCAGGAAGGCCAAAGCGGGTGTCAAGGTTCGCATCCTGTGCTGGCTCGATTCCGCCTGGATCGCGCAGATCGGCGAACAGGAGGTGCCGGGGTGGACCGAGGGTGCGCGGTTCATGACACAGAACGAGGATGCATATCAGATCGCCTACGACCGGAACTGGTATCACAATGCCCGGTTGCCGGCAGGCGGCAAACCTTCGGGTGCAGCGCCTGCCGGATCGCAGATGTATACCGCACTCAGACAGGACCCGTACCAGATGTTCGGTTCGCAGTCCTTCAGGGATATCGGCATCGAACTGGTGACGCGTGACTTCTCGCTGCATGACCGCGTGGAGATCATGTATCGGGAAAAACTCATGCGGGGAAGCGGCGATGGCCCAACATCCGGGACTATTGGAGCATACGGTGCGGAACCCTCCCATCACCAGAAAATGGTGCTGATCGACTATGAAGCGCCGGAAGCGGCCGTGGGCTTCGTGATGGGACATAACACGCTGGACGCCTATTGGGACGATGACCGTCACAGCTACGCGAAGAAAGCACCGGGCCTGGGGCGCAATGGTGATACACCACGGCAGGACATGTCGGCCATCGTCGCGGGGCCGATTCTCGAACATCTGAACGACAATTTCTGCTGGGCGTGGCAACGTGATGCGAAGGAAGACCTGCTCGCAAAGCGTAGTGGATTTGCGGCGCAGTTAGAACCGCGCGACGGGATCGGTACGCGCGTCATGGCGCAGATCAGCCGCACGCAGTCGCAGGAGGGCGTGCGTAACATCAGGGCGCTTTACCTTCAGGCGGTCAATAACGCAACGAAATTCATCTATATCGAGAATCAGTATTTTCGCTGGCCGGCTCTTGCGGAAAAGATCAAGAGCGCGGTACAGGCACAGATCTGCGCAGGACGTGATCCGGCAAAGCCAGTTCATCTTTTTGTTGTGACCAACGCGAACAGGGATGGTATCGGGCAGGGGCCTGGAACGACCTATGACATGCTCAATAGTCTTGGCCGCGCGGACACCATTCCGGTCATCGCGAAGGAAGAGCGCAGTGACGCGCTCGGCTCCGCATTGCAGGATGTCCGGAAAGAGGTTACGGCGGCGAACACGCAGATGCGCAACGCGAGCAGCCCGAGGGAACGGGCCGACGCGCAACGCGCGATTGACACAGCGCAAGCCAGGCAGGCGAAGCTGCAACACGAGTACGACGACAACCTCAACACGGGTAAGGAGGTTCTGCCGGAGCCGATTCCGGGTCTCAAGGTTCACGTCTGTTCGCTGGTTGCGCCCGACTCGCCGCCTGGTAGTGCGTGGACGCCCGTTTACGTTCACAGCAAGATCATGATCGTTGATGACGTGTTTCTCACGCATGGTTCGGCCAACATCAACCGGCGCAGCATGGAAGTGGACAGCGAACTGAACATCTGTCACGAACGCATGGACGTGACGCAGCCGTTGCGCAGGCACCTGTGGACTATCCATACGGGAGGCGAGAGGAACGGTGCATCGGACGACTCGAAGCTCGCGGCTGCGGCGTGGGAGTACATCATCACGCGGAATGCCCGTAATCAAAAAAGCGGACTAGCTCCCATCGCGTCACTCATTGGATTCATGTGGACGGGCGCGAGCCGTTTGCGGCTGGACTGAACGATGAAGAGACGAAGCACATCAATTGCGATCTGCCTGGCGCTTGCGCTCAACGCCTGTTCGAACAAGGATAATCCGATGCCCACTCAAGCCGAATGGAGCGCCGTGCGCGCGAAACTGGCCTTTACCTGTGTCCACGAGGCGGACCACCTTCCGCCGCTCGATCCGCAGGCTGATACGCTGTTCAAATATGCCCTGTTCCTCGAAAAGAAACCCGGCCCGAAGGATTTCAACGCCGCTGCCCGCTACTACCGGATCGCCGCCGCGTATGGTCATTACAAGGCCAACCACAACCTGCAACTGCTGGTCTCCACCGGACAGGCATCGTCTCCCCATGCGGCCACAGAAACGGTTGATCTGGCCGAACAGTTGATCGCTGCGGGCATCCCGGGCGGCTATTACGACATGGGCCACTATCTCGAACTCGGTTACGGCGTGAAGCAGGACGAGAGGAAGGCGCGGATTTATTTCCGCAAGGCCGCGGACCTGGGAAGTCCGGAAGGGCAGTATTACGTGGGTGATTTACTTTCGGGCAAAGATCGCGCTCCGGAAATTTCTCGACAGATGATGGAGTGCGCAACTGACCAGGGATACGGAAAGGCAGCCAGTTATCTCGCTGTAGACCTGATGACAGATAAGCAATACTCACAGGCTGTCGAGGCGTTTCAAAAAGGTGTGGCTGCAGGTGATGCAGCATCTGCCTTCGCTTTGCAATATGGGCTCGATTCGGACCCGTCGGACAAACTCTATTACATTGGACTATCCAAGGATTCTGAACGCTCGCGTCGGTACGGTTTGATCTGGAATTTCCTTGATGCTCACCAAGGCCTGAATCCGAATGTTCCGGACATCGATCAGATCGTTCCGCTGCCGCCCGCAAAGCTACCGGAGTGGGATGGTACGTTCCAGTGGCAGAAGGAGCAGGACGCCGCCCAGCCACCGCAGAAGCCTGCCGAGTCGCTGGTTACAAAGCTGGCCCGTGAGAAAAACCTCGACCCTGCGACGGGCCTGCCTCTCACGCCGGCTACAAAGGACAACCGTTTGCCGCTTGGCGCCACGGCTCGCACCAACGAGTTCTGCCCGCAGGATGGCGTCTGGCGCGCGAAACAATGGGCGGGTTTCAGTCCGGACGCGACACAGCGTATCGGCAAGGGAGAAATCATGCCGCGCCTCACCATAACCCAGCCGCGTGCCATACCGGGACTCGACGCGTTGCTTGGGATGCGCCAGCACCATACCGATGTGACGTGGAGCCTGGTTGCCTACAGCGACGAGGCGTAGGACACCCGGTTCAACCAACGTCAACCGGTGCAGCATGGAGGTGAACAGCGAACCGAACATCTGTCATGAGCGCATGGATGTGACGCAGTCGCTACGCAGGCACCTGTGGGATATCCATATCAATAGCATTGAAGACGGCGCGTCGGACGACCCAAAGCGTGCGGCCGCAGCGTGGGAGTACGTCATCAGTCGGAACGCCGGAAAGCAGAACAGCGGTGAGACGCCGCTTGCGTCGCACGTCGGCTTAATGTGGACGGCCGCGAGCCATTTGCGGCTGGACTGAACGATTAAGAAACGAAGAACATCAATTGCGATCTGCCTGACGCTTGCGCTCTGCGTCTGTTCGAACAAGGATAATCCGATGCCCACTCAAGTCGAATGGAGCGCGGTGGGCGCGAAACCCGCCTTTCTCACGCACGGTCCAGGCCGTGCCAACGCATCGAATCAAGATGGGGTTGGGCCAACGAAATCGGCCGGGGATCCCCTAAGTTCAGAGCATTGCCCCGCACAAGGGCATCACTAATAGACCACTAACAAAGCAAGGAAAGGCCAACACCGCAGGAACACGGACCAGCGCCGCACAGGCAAATAAACCCCCCCCGGGGCACTACAAAACCTTAACAACCAAAGACAAAACCATAGTCAACAACAAAGTAGACATAAACGGAAACGGATACTCCTTCCCAAACATCCTGAGCGTCACATCCCCGGGCATCCGCCCAATCCCAATCTTCCTGAGCCACGGCCAGGAGCCCGACAAAATCGCCACGGCGATAAACATAGTCAACAACCACCGGATCATCGTGAGCCCCTAACGGAAATGCAATTCACCACGAACGCGGTCAAAGAGTATGCGTCCGATCCCCACTCGCAAACGCATCGAGCGTCTCCTCGATCCCCCGCGAAAACGCAATCACCTTGAACAACTCACCCATCTCCGCCTCGGACAACAACTTCTGCACCGCATTCGCCGCAGGCAAAAACCGCGTCGTGTCCGCTGGGTCAATCTCCCCCAATACCTCAGTAATCCCGGCATTCAGAAGAAACCGCGCCTGCGATGTGTACCCCAGCAAGTCAGCTCCCGTATCCACGCCCGCCTCGGCGATGCCCGTAAACTCTACGTGCGCCGTGATGTCCTGCAAACCCGGATACAAAAACGGATCGCCGTGCGCCCGGTGCCGGTAGTGGCACATCAACGTGCCCTGCGCACGCTGTGCATGGTAGTACTCGTGTCGCGGAAAACCATAGTCGATCAGCAACGCCGCGCCTCGCGTCAGCATCGTGCAGATCGTCCGCGTGAACGCTCGTGCCGCCTCGTGCGTCTCTGCGATGTAATCGTCGTCCACTTCGAGGCCCGTCAGAAACTCGAGATCCTGCTGTGCGCTCACCGGCCGGTCGGCGAAAGCGAACTCGTCGTTGCGTAACGTCACGCCGCGTTCGTGCCACACGCCATCCGTATGAACGAAGAGCCGTACCGGCATCGCGTCCAGCACTTCGTTGCCGATCACCACGCCCTCGAACTGCTCTGGTAACGCATCCAGCCAGCGGACCCGCGCTGCCAGCGCAGGCGCTTGCGCTTCGATCATTGAGCGTTGCCGTTCACGCAGTTCGCCGGATAGGTCCACGATCGAGTAGGTTTCGACGGCGGCGCCCAGTTCCTCCAGCGCGTTCAGCAGGCCGGCTGCCAGTTTGCCGGTCCCGGCGCCGAATTCCATCACGTGGCGTGTGCCGCTCGCCTCCAGCGCCTGGGCGACCGGTCGCGCCAGCGTCGCGGCGAACAACGGTGACAGTTCCGGGGCCGTCACGAAGTCGCTGCCATCCTCCGGACGGCGGCCGAATTTGATCGATCCGCCGCCGTAGTAGCCCAGGCCCGGCGCGTATAGCGCCTGCTCCATGTAGCGGTCGAACGGCAGCCATCCATCCGCCGCCGCGATCGCCGAGCGGATCTGCGCGGACAGCGCTTCGGACTGCGCAAGCGCGCTCGGGCCGGGAGCAGGTAAACTATCGGGTTGGTGAGCTATCGGATTCATCCCCGTATTGTAAATGACCGTCCCTTCCGACACTTCCGCCGTCCTCGGCCGTCCGTCCGCCGTTCCGCGTGTTGTCCTGATCACCGGCGCTGCCCGGCGGATCGGCCGCGAACTGGCGCTCGGCTTTGCTGGGCGGGGCTGGGACGTCGCCGTCCATTACGGGAAGTCGAAGCCGGAAGCCGACGAGGTGGTCGCCGAAATCGTCGCGCTCGGCCGCCGGGCGGTCGCGCTGCAGGCGGATCTGGTTGTCGAGGCGGAAGTCGCCCGGCTCGTGCCCGACTGTATGGCGGCGTTGGGGCGGCCAGTGTGTATCGTCAACAATGCGTCCCAGTTCGACGAAGATACCGCCCAAAGCATAGGCTACGAACAACTGCTCAGCCATATGGCCGCGAATGTCGGTGCGCCGCTCGTGCTGGCGCGTATGCTGTATGAGGCCACGCCCGAAGCCGCCCGTAGCGACGAGGCGCAGCGCGCGGTCGTCATCAATGTGCTGGACCAGAAGCTGTACAACATGAATCCTGATTACCTGTCCTACACGCTGTCCAAGGCGGCGTTGCAGACAGCTACCGTCGCGCTCGCCCAGGCGCTGGCGCCGAAACTGCGTGTGGTGGGTCTCGCGCCCGGGCTGACGCTGCAGTCCGGCGATCAGACGCCGGAAGGTTTTGCCGAAGCTCATCGCGTCACCCCGCTCGGCCGTGCGTCGCGGCCGGAGGATATCGTTGCCGCCGCGCTGTATCTGGCCGAGGCGGCGGGTGTGACCGGGACGACGCTGGTTGTCGACGGCGGTCAGCACCTCGTGCCGTCCCCGCGTGACGTGATGTTTTTGACGGGCGCCTGAATGCGCACGACCTCTACACTTTAATTGAGGGCCGTGGTGCGTTGAAGCGCCCCCTTGCGTGCCCCGCACGCTTTTTTTGACTGGAACGACCATGTTTGCCGCTCTTTCGCATCCCCGGCTAGCCGATTGCCGCCGGCTTTTTCTGCGCAACTACGAAGTGCACATCAATATCGGCGTGCATGACTTCGAAAAGCGCGGCGAGCAACGCGTCGTGATCAACGTCGAACTGTACGTGCCGCTCGCGCTGTCGACCCCCGTCGAGGACAAACTGCGCGAAGTCGTCGACTACGACTTCATGCGCGCTACCATCGCACGCCGCGTCGAACGCGGTCACATTCACCTGCAGGAAACGCTTTGCGACGACCTGCTGACCGCGCTGCTCGCTCATCCGCAGGTGCGCGCGGCCCGCGTGTCCACCGAAAAGCCGGACGTGTATCCGGACTGCGATGCCGTCGGCATCGAAGTCTTCCGCATCAAAGAGGATTGAGTCATGAACGCTCCTGAGATCCTGAGCGCCGAAACGACGCGCGAGGCAGCGCCGGCTGAAATGACGGGCGCCGCGGCGACTGCCGAACGGTCCGCCAAGCCTGCGCTTACGCGCCGCGAGCAGAAAGAGGCGTACGAGAACAACAAGCTGTTCAAGCGGCTTGCGCGCCTCGTCGGTCAGGCGATCGGCGATTTCAACATGATCGAGGAAGGCGACAAGGTGATGGTCTGCCTGTCGGGCGGCAAAGACAGCTACGCCATGCTCGACGTGCTGATGCGCCTGCGCGAGCGCGCGCCGATCCACTTCGACATCGTCGCGGTGAATCTCGACCAGAAGCAGCCGGGCTTCCCGGAACACGTGCTGCCCGAGTATCTGAAGCAGCTGGACATCCCGTTCCATATCGAGAATCAGGACACCTACAGCATCGTCAAGCGGCTAGTGCCGGAAGGCAAGACCACCTGCTCGCTGTGTTCGCGGCTGCGTCGCGGCATCCTGTACCGCGTGGCCGGTGAGCTGGGCGCCACCAAGATCGCGCTTGGCCACCATCGTGACGACATCCTGCAGACGCTGCTGCTGAACCTGTTCTACGGCGGCAAGTTGAAGGGCATGCCGCCGAAGCTGCAGTCGGATGACGGCAAGAACATCGTGATCCGGCCGCTCGCCTACGTGAAGGAAACCGATCTGGAGAAATACGCGGAGTTGCGCGAATTTCCGATCATTCCGTGCAACCTGTGCGGCAGCCAGCCGAACCTGAAGCGCGCGGAAATGAAGGCGCTGATCCGCGATTGGGACAAGCGCTTCCCGGGCCGCGTCGAGAATATGTTCAATGCATTGTCGAATATCGTGCCGTCGCATCTGATGGATCACAAGCTGTTCCCGTTCGCCGGCCTGCGCGCGACGGGCGAAGCCGATCCGCACGGCGATATCGCCTTCGATGAAGAGCCGTGCTCGACCGATTCCATCGAGGGCGCGACGCTCAACGGATCGAAGCCGATTTCGATCGTGCGGTTCGACGATCTGTGAAGCAGTACGCATTGTTTTGAAGTTGCTCTAAACGCCCCGGAAGCCCCGTGCTTCCGGGATTGCGAACCTCCGTAGTAAATCCGCCCGCGAGCGTCTCTGTCATGGGCCGCATGCTAGAATCATCGGCTCCAAACTCGTCCCCTCGCCGACGCCATGAACATCGTGATTTTGGCGGCAGGCACCGGTAAGCGCATGCGTTCCGCGCTGCCCAAGGTGCTGCATCCCCTGGCCGGCCGGCCACTTCTGTCTCACGTTATCGACACCGCTCGTACGCTCGAGCCCAGCCGCCTCGTCGTGGTGATCGGCCATGGCGGTGAAGCCGTGCGCGCTGCGGTAGCCGCGCCCGATGTGCTGTTCGCCGTCCAGGAACAGCAGCTCGGCACAGGCCACGCCGTGAAGCAGGCTTTGCCGTTACTCGATCCCGGCGTGCCGACGCTGGTGCTGTACGGTGACGTGCCGCTCACGCGGGCGAGCACGCTCAAGCGCCTCGTCGACAGTGCCGCCGAGGGCTGCTACGGCGTCCTCACGGTGATGCTCGACGATCCCACGGGGTACGGTCGCATCGTGCGCGACCAGACCGGCTGCGTGGTGCGGATCGTCGAGCAGAAGGATGCGACGCCGGAACAGCTGCGTATCGCCGAAATCAATACGGGCATTGTCGTGACGCCGACCGCGCAGCTCGGCATGTGGCTCGCCGCGCTGAAGAACGACAACGCGCAGGGCGAGTACTACCTCACCGATGTGGTCGAGCGCGCAACCGAAGCCGGTTTTGAGGTTGTCACGGCCCAGCCCGATGAAGAGTGGGAGACGCTTGGCGTCAACAGCAAGCAACAGTTGGCCGAGCTGGAGCGGATTCACCAGCAAAACGTCGCGGAAGCCCTGCTGGTAGCCGGCGTGACCCTGGCCGACCCGGCGCGTATCGACGTGCGCGGCACGCTCGAATGCGGGCGCGATGTGTCGATCGACGTGAACTGCGTGTTCGAAGGGCATGTGACGCTCGCAGACAACGTGACGATCGGGCCCAACTGCGTGATTCGCGATGCCACGATTGGTGCGGGTAGCCACGTGGAAGCGTTCACGCATATCGAAGGCGCCGAAATCGGTGCGAACGTGGGGCTTGGACCGTATGCCCGGCTACGGCCAGGGGCGACGCTGCGGGACGAATCGCATGTGGGCAACTTCGTCGAAGTGAAGAATGCCGTGCTGGGCCATGGCTCGAAGGCGGGGCATCTCACCTATATCGGCGATGCGGATGTCGGCGCGCGGGTGAACATCGGCGCGGGCACCATCACCTGCAATTACGACGGTGCGAACAAGCACCGCACGGTCATCGAGGACGATGTGTTTGTCGGCTCGGATACGCAGTTTGTCGCGCCGGTACGCGTCGGCCGCGGCGTGACGATTGCCGCGGGCACGACGATCTGGAAAGACGTCGGGGACAATGTGCTGGTGCTGAACGACAAGACCCAGACGAGCAAGACGGGTTTCGTACGCCCGACCAAAAAGAAAAGCTGAAGCTCACCCGGCGTGCGTGCAGTGCACGCCTTGAAACCGAACCCCTGCAAAGGACTCAGAATCTATGTGCGGCATTGTCGGCGCGGTTGCGCAACGTAATATCGTCCCCGTCCTGATCGAAGGATTGCGTCGTCTCGAATATCGCGGCTACGACTCGTGCGGCGTCGCCGTGCTGGCCAACGGTGAACCGCTGCGCGCGCGTAGCGTCGCCCGGGTGGCGGATCTCGACGATCAGGTGCGCGAGACTCACCTTGAAGGGATCACGGGGATCGCGCATACACGCTGGGCCACGCACGGCGCGCCGGTCACGGACAACGCTCATCCGATCTTCTCGCGAAACGCGCTCGCGCTGGTTCACAACGGCATTATCGAGAACTATGAAGCACTGCGTGAAATGCTGCGCGGCAAGGGCTACGAGTTCGTCTCGCAGACCGATACGGAAGTGATCGCGCATCTGGTGCATAGCCTGTATCAGGGCGATCTGTTCGCTGCGGTGCGTTCCGCGGTGAAGCAGTTGCATGGCGCGTATGCGATTGCCGTGCTGCATAAGGATCAACCGCATACGGTGGTGGGTGCGCGTCAGGGTTCGCCGCTGGTCGTTGGATTGGGCGATGGTGAGAACTTCCTCGCTTCGGATGCGCTGGCGCTTGCTGGCAGCACTGAGCGCTTTATCTTCCTCGAGGAAGGCGACGTGTGCGAGCTGGCGCTCGAACAGGTGCGAATTGCCGACCGCGATGGCGACATTGTCCAGCGCGAAGTGCGTCAGGTGGCGGCGTATGGTGGCGCGGTCGAGCTTGGCCCGTATCGGCACTTCATGCAGAAGGAAATCTTCGAGCAGCCGCGCGCGATTACTGACACGATTCCGCAAGCCGAGACCTTCGATGCAGCGCTGTTTGGTGACGGTGCGCAGAAGGTGTTTGAGGGTATCGACAGCCTGCTGATTCTGGCGTGCGGCACGAGCTATTACTCGGGACTGACGGCGAAGTACTGGCTGGAATCGGTGGCGAAGATTCCGACCCAGGTAGAGATTGCGAGCGAGTATCGCTATCGCGAGTCGGTGCCGAATCCCAAGGCGCTGGTGGTGGTGATCTCGCAGTCGGGCGAAACGGCGGATACGCTCGCGGCGTTGAAGCATGCGCAGTCACTTGGGCATCAGCATACGCTGGCGGTGTGCAACGTCGGCACGAGTGCGATGGTACGGCAGACGGAGTTTTCGTTCCTCACGCATGCAGGACGCGAGATTGGTGTGGCGTCGACCAAGGCTTTTACTACGCAACTCGTGGCGTTGTTTGTGCTGGCGGTTACGCTGGGCAAGCTGCGCGGGCATGTGAATGCGTCGCAGGAAGCGGATTACATCAGGCAGCTACGTCACTTGCCGGCGGCGCTCAATAGCGTGCTGGCGCTTGAGCCGCAGATCATCGCCTGGTCGGAGGAGTTTTCACGCAAGGAAAATGCGCTGTTCCTCGGGCGTGGGCTGCACTATCCGATCGCGCTTGAGGGTGCGCTGAAGCTCAAGGAGATTTCATATATTCACGCTGAGGCTTATCCGGCAGGTGAGTTGAAGCATGGGCCGCTGGCGCTGGTGACCGAGGCAATGCCGGTGGTGACGGTGGCGCCGAACGACGCGCTGCTTGAAAAGCTAAAGTCGAATATTCAGGAAGTGCGGGCGCGCGGTGGTCAGCTTTATGTGTTCGCGGATGCGGATACGCGGATCGTCAATGACGAAGGTCTGCATGTGATTCGGATGCCTGAGCATTATGGGTTGCTGTCGCCGATTCTTCATGTTGTGCCGCTGCAGTTGCTGGCGTATCACACGGCGTGTGCGAGAGGGACGGATGTGGACAAGCCGCGGAATCTGGCTAAGTCGGTGACGGTGGAGTGAGGGCGGGGGGCGCGAGCCGTGTATTGATCAGCGACAACTATGTTTGTGAATTGACAATATAGTTTGTGAATTTGCAAATATGTTTGTGAAAAGCTATTACTGGCAACGAAGTCCCCGGGCGAGATTCGAGTCCCCCGCCCGGCGATTTGGCGCGATTTCACTGGCCTGGCAGTCACGTCAGCACGTTGAGGCTCGCACAACGGAGGGCGTGATGCACGCCGGTCTGGCAAAGACAACGCAGATGGGCGACGGTTTTCTCGTGGCGTTTTTTGAGTGCGCGGCTAGAGCGCTAACGGTTTGGACTCGACGACGGCACGTGGTGATGATCTGGACTCTAATCGCCCGGCAGAAAGGTCTTGTTGGGAACATTCATCCCAAACAGCTTCGAGTTCCGCCTGTTCTTCCATTTGCGAATCCGATCACGGATCGGGCTGTTAAGCGTAGTACCGAAGCGTTTGATGAGTGGACTGGGCGCATCACCTTCTACATCAGACCATTTGAAGCGGCCATCGACGATTTTCGCGAGTAGGACAGTTGCGCGCCAAAGATCCACGGGATCGCTTGCAGTGCACATCTGGGCAGCCCAATGGCGAGACCACTGATGGCGTTCCATTGCGTATGTCGCGCCCTCATAGGCGCGCCGGAGAAATCCATGTTCGTCCTTCAGCATCTGGACTGTCTCGATAGCCCAAGGCTCATCAGGTGACAGACCTGCCACCATGACGGCACGCGCGCGATGCGCAGGTTCGGGGCGGTGTCGACGGTCGACGACGTAGTCGCGCAGGACGTTAAGGCGCTCAGACCTGATGGCCGCAAGAACCTCCATGGCGAGGTCATGATCGTTGCCTATCCGGTCGAGTCGAGCGAAGCAGAGGTCTTTCATTTCGGCGCTATCGGCTGCACCCCAAGCCGTGACGGCTTCGAGGTCTACCTTGTCTCGGCCGAACGTGACCCTTACATGTGCGGAGCTCATCCTCAACCGCTCAAACAGCTTCAGGCTCGCGCCTACATTTCTTTTGGATATGACCTCGGCAACGACCAAAGCGATATTGTGCAAATTGCTGAGGGATTTACTGTCCAACCTCAGGATGAGCGTTTGCCAGGTATCCACGAGAGCAGGCGTCACCTTGTCGATTGCCGCGATGAGCGCGACAGTGACAGACTGGATGATAAGCAGTGCTCCAGCCTCTGTCAGGTCCCGCTCGAAGCGGTCAGCCGCTTCCTGACTCTGCTTTCGTCGCTCATACCAGGCGTCGCCGGTTTCGGCGAGCCGCTGAATTCGTTCGTGCGGAATGTCCACTTGCGGCGGCTTTTCGGAGACCTCGAAGATCACGGACCAATGGCGACCCTCGAAACTCTGCTCAATGTCCGGCAGGTTACCAGTGACCTGAAATTCGGCGGCCCTGTGGATGCCCGTATTGAGACGATCAGCGATCGCGATTACGGCCTCGGGTCCAAGGCGTTCGGCGAGGCTCTCATAAGCGGAAGGCGCGATTCGGTCGAGGCACGCCTCGAGGGTAATCGAGCCCTGCTCAGCAGCCAGCACCAACGCTTGCGATCCATGGAGTATTTCGACCTTGTCTGACACGGCGTCGAGCGTCGCAGCACTCCAGCCGCACAGGACGAGGCCTGCGAGCAGGAAGGGATCTGCTGTTGCCTGGATGAGGGCCAACGCTGACAAGCGGACGTGACTGTTTGTCGAGGCCAGTAGCCCGAGCACCATATCCTTGGTACGCGCTGTCAAGGACGTTCGCGAATATTCCGCGAAGCACAAGATGCGGAATTGCGCGACGAAGTTGTTCTCTGTCGTCGCCTGGTCCAGCGCACTCTCCAATTTGGTTTCGTCGATCGGCTGGAAGCTGTAGCCAAGCTCTATTAGAATGGTTCTGTCTTTAGGATGATTGATCAACGCGTCAAACTGCTCGTCACCGGTCATGTGAGGAAACGCCACGCTAAGGGCATATTGGGCAGCAACCCAACCTTCGTCGTTCCTATCCTCGTTCGCATCCAGTACCGCTTGGGCAATCTCACGCGCTTTCTCGACGTAGGGCATCGCGACTCGATCTTCCAAACCAACGGTATGACTTTCGAGCAAGAAGATGGCTTGGCGGAACTCAGGCTGCGCCCGTGTCACGGCTTGGTCCGCCAAGGCTCGTAAGACCTCGACGGCCACCTCGGGGCGGAAGCGAGCGAGGCCTGGTTGGGCGGTCCTGAAGAAATAATCGCCCTGTCTGTTGCCCATCAAGCGGCACAGTTCGGCAGGATTGATTGCCCCATAGGCACTGGCGGTCTCGACAATGTTGTCCGGCTCTTCCGACGCTGGATCGCAGGGATCGGTCGCACAATAGTCCTCGATCGCTCGCCAGCCCCTGATAGGCTCGCGATCCTTGGTCAATTCTTCGGCGATACGACCGGCCTCCTCCGCATCTCCGCTGTCGCCGGTGGCGCGCAGTACATAAACGAGTGCCCACTGCCCTACTTGAGACATGCCGGTCCGGCGTAGCGGCTTGGCCACGTGCCGCAGAGCGTCCTTGGTGGCTGCCCAGTCGACTAGGTTGAAATGTAGGAGATTATCGAAATCATCGTGGTGATCGCGGTAACCGCCATTGAGCGAGGCTGCGAAGCACCAGTTCCTCAGGCTTTCGGCAAAGGGTGCGAGCGGGCGGCCTGCCAGGGCTTGAAAGGCAATGAGACTAAGTTGGCTATAGTCACCGCGACTCTCCTGGGTCATGCCCGCTAAAAGGTCATATTCTGTCGGAGACAAAGATGCAATGGTCGCGGACAGTTGCCCCTCGCGCTCAGCTCGCTTTCTTTCGTATTCTGCCGCGTGCTCTGAATTTCTCGGGATCGGGACCATCCGCTCCGGGGCAAGCGAGTACATATTGAGCCAGCGGTGTATGGCGGCCTCCAGTTCGGTTTCGAAGTCCTTGTTGCCGCTCAGATCGTCGGCGGCGTCAGTCAGCCAGGACAGATTTGAGGCTATACCGCCGGTCAGCGCTGAATACTCGAGGGCCGCAAGAAACGCCTGGGGATTCCGGCCAAACAGGTTACGAAATTCCGGATAGCGTTTCGAATCGAGGTTCTGCAGCATTACGAACGAGCGTACCAGCGATGCCACGACTTCTTGGGGCGCGGCTTCGAGCACCGCCGAGAGAATAGCGCCTAGCAGGATGTCGCTGGTCCTGTCCAGCGCTGCTATTGGATCAAGGATATTGGCGAGTGCTTCGTCGATGCTTTTTTGCTTCCGCAGCGCTTCCCTCGCTGTCCGGACCAACGCAAGTCCCAGCGCAAGTGGTAAGCCTTCATCCTTCAGGACGTACTTGTTGGGATTTTCGTCCAGTACCTCGAAGAAGCGACCTGCCGAGGTAATAACAAACTGTTCAGATATGGTTTGATTGGGACGACCGGCCGTTACTAGGGCAGGCATATCAAATTCGTTAAGGCCGTCGATTTGCCGTTGCTTGAGACGTTGTACGATGTTTTCGGCATGGGTGCAGATGTCGGCCGCAAACTGCTTAGACGAGACGGCGGTGCCCTCCGCGGCAGTGCCGCTGCGAATATGCTCGAAGAGCAGCCGGCTGACGCTCAACTCGCCAAATCCCGTGATTTCTTCGGCCTTGAAGAGGGCGGCCGCAACCCCGAAAATCCGAGGGTTTCGCAGACTGCGAACTATCGCCGCATCGAGGGCGGCGATTGACGTCCCTCGTTCTTTCAGCAGCTCCTCCAGTTCAGCATCAGTCCATTCTGGAACGTCGATCACTACGACCCGGCTGACCAGTTTGTTCTCGAGGTTGTCTCGATAGAAAAGCTGCCGGCAGCTAAAGACCAGCGTACCGCCAAGCTGGGCAACTACCGCGCTCATGGAGTCCATGAACCGCAGCCACTTGACGCTGTCGCGCTGATTTATGCCATCCATAAAAACAACCAATCGTGGGGCGGCGCAATCGGGGTTGCGTTGCCAGCGCTCGAAATGCGAGAGCCAGCGCTCCCTGGCGTCGGATCTACGCGTCTCACCCGTCTGCGTAAGCAGCTTGGAGATCAGAAGGTCTTGACAATATTCAAGCGAAGGCGCGGCATCGATATCGTCGGGCACAATGATGATGGTTAGCGGCGGATTGGATTGATGGCTCCAAGCCTGGGCGAAAATCCAAGATTTTCCATTGCCGTCAGCGCCGAGGATAGCGGTAACGACGCCATCGGGTTTGGCAAAGACCTTATTAGCAACTTTGGTCCTGAGATTCGTACGGTCGATCGTACCTGAAATCGTCGGGTCTTCAGGACTAAGGGCCTGGCCGAAGACGCTGCGGGCGCGCCGTTTGTCCGAAAAGGCCTCTGACAGCCAAGTTACGTTTTCCTTGAGCGCAAAAGCCGGAGCGATACTGGGCTGCCGCAAAATAACCAGAAGCTCGTCTGACCGTGCTTGGAATTGCGGATGCGCGCGCACCGCCGACAATTGGTTATCAAGTTGGGCTTCGTTGATGGAAGTATGCTTGCCGATAAATTTCGTCGACACTTCCGGCGTCATCGCGATAAGGGCAGCGAGTTCCGATAAACCTGTTTCAGGCCAAGCCAACACCATCAGCGCCATCGAAAGCCGCTGCCCGCCATCTTTCAGAGTAGTAATGTGCTGCGCTGAAATAGGGCCAGTGGCTGCGAGGATGTAGAGTTCGGTCGTGCTGCTCTTGTCCGCGGCGATCTCGAGAATCTTCGTATAGATTTTGTCCTTGGGGACCGCATCGTCATAGCGCTTTGCCTCGAACACGATGACGCCACCGTCCAGCGCGGATTGACCGTCCTTGCCATGCTGCGAACCTGCGCTTGCCAGCGCAAAACTTCGCTTGGTTAAATCGCTCAAGACGGCGGCCATGAGACCTTCAAAACCGTCGTCACCGTCCGGTTTCAGCTGTCGGATACTTTGGCGGAAATCTTCGATCAGATCTGACATTGTCGGCGGACTTTAGTTTGTTCTCTTTGATGCGGAACGTGTTCTGGAGGACAACGTTAGCTTGCCCCGAACAAGCCTCGAGTCTAACCGCAATTTTCTCCTTTGAATCGTAAGCGAACGCATGCTGAAGCCGAGCATCTGTCCTAGTCGCGGTGAAAACCCTGATGAAATTAAAGCCAGCCGTTCGCCACTCACTAGCGGCCAGATGTCTGGTCGTCAGCGGCAGCAGACGGGAATGGGGGATCTGTTCGACTCTGAGGGTTTCCTTGACTCTGATGCAGGACATGCCGGGACGGTCGACGTTGACCACTTCTGGCGCATCTATCTAAAAGAGGGTCCGCGGACGATCGATACCCGTGCGTTCGCGGACATCCTTGAGGAAACGGACTGGTTCGAGAGCGACCTGCAGGCATCACTTCTTCGTCTGATCGAAGCCGGGCAAGTCATGAACCTGTCGGTGGACGCGAAGCGGCGCAAAAAGCGCCCGCTTCACTACGAATGGCAGGGAGAGGAACTGCGATGGACTGGCCCCGAGTGAGCGTCCAGCGGTAAGCGTGCGCCTGCAATCTCCACGCGGCCGCACAGCGCAGGATATCACTTGAATGATGTCTTCGGAAACTGATCCCAATGCCGTCCGAGCAGCACGCGCCCGGTCTTGCCTTTGCCGACTGCCGCAACGGACACTTCAGACTGGTCCTGCCGGAAAATCTTAATTGGCGTGCTCTTTCGCAGAGCTTCCGCAACGTATTCCAGCGGCGCCCAATGACCCCATTGTTTGAAATGGAATGGCACTTTTGCTTCGAAGCATTGCTGTTGAATCTCGACAGGCCATCGAGGATCCATAGGTCTCGAGTGCGCGCCGGACTCACCTCCTGCTATCACCCAGTCAACGCGGTTGCCCAGTCGGTTAGGCAGTAGGAAATCTGACAGATCGATCGCGGAACGTAGTGGTTCACAGGAGAGGAAGCGTACGGACGGCGAGGAGAATTGAAGCAGGTGTTTGATCCTCTTGCTCGCGGAAGCCTGGTTCTCTACCGTTGCTCCGAGCCAGACATTGCGCGGAAACTCGTAGCCGACGGGAAGCTGCTTGCGTAGGCGCGCTAAATCGGAAGGCCGACTTGCGTGACTGACTAAGGAGTCGTCCCGAACAATTTGCTTTGCCAACCACCGGCGTTACGGCGTTGGAACCGCGGCAACGTCGCGGTTGAACAAGGCAGCGAGAATGAAGACGCAAAGATGCCGCAGCTTCCTCAGAATCATCCAGAGGTTGGCAACAAGCCCCCAAAGGTTAGTTCCTCGTAGCGCGTGTCGATCAAGCGGCCACCGCAGTATCGTGGTGGGTGGTGGGAAGCGTCTAGATATCGCGTCGAACGACGACAGGCACCCCCTCCAGGTGCGCATAGTGATGCACCACACCCTCTGGGATACATGCTTTCTATGCCGCCGCATCCCAAAGTCTGTCTTTGCGAGTAGTATTCGAACTCTCATGTCCTCCGTCCTTGCTCCTATGGCGCACTCCTACTACTCCCAGCGTAGAGGAACAAATCCAAATCAATCGGGTCTGCCGTTAAAAGATATTATCGATCTTTACATTCGCGTGTACGACCAGATGTCCGAAGATGGATACTTCTGCGAAGCCTTTGGATATGAGTGTGTGGATGCAGGGCATATCAACGGCAACGTGCGCGATATAGATCTCGAGTTGCTCCTCGCCGTTCGTAAGAAAAACCTATGGCCTCCTCATGTCTGTGGAGAAACTTACACGGAAGACGATTTTTTTGACGTCGTCGAATTTCTGTTTCAGCAGGTTTCAAAGCCGATAGACGGCTCCTTTCACAGCTACGCCCAATGTGGCATGCACTGGGAGACGTTCAATAAACAGCAAGGTCAGATCGAGTACCGTGACAAAGTGAAC
This sequence comes from Paraburkholderia sp. GAS82, assembly GCF_050436285.1. Lineage (NCBI taxonomy): Bacteria > Pseudomonadati > Pseudomonadota > Betaproteobacteria > Burkholderiales > Burkholderiaceae > Paraburkholderia > Paraburkholderia sp. GAS82. The sequence goes on along the minus strand of NZ_JBNDLX010000016.1, from coordinate 47,302 downwards.
GCTGTGTTGGGCCACTATGCGAAGCCGTTTGAACTGTCAGAGAACGGCGAAATACTTCACAAGCCCCAGCAAGGATTCGAGAAGATATTTGATGCGGACATTCCTTCAAGCGATTCCAATATATCAAATCGAATCAGCGCTGCGATCCTGCGTTACCGCCGCCATGGCGCGACGCTCGATGACCGCAGGCAAGCCGTTCGTGATCTCGCTGATGTACTGGAGTACACTCGTTCCGAGATCAAGTCTCTTCTTACTTCCGCGGACGAAAGGGATTTATTCAATCTCGCGAACAATTTCGGGATTCGTCACCACAATGATCAACAAAAGACCGGATACGACGCAAGTCTATGGTTGAGTTGGATGTTCTACTTTTATCTGGCAACCATTCATGTCATCTTGAGGAAACAGCAACAGAGTCGCGCAGACCATCCGCAGATAGATAAGTGACGGGGGAGTCGGCAGAGGAGTACGCTCGCTCCTGAGTACGGCCACTTCACCGCCGACCGGTCGTTGGGCGCAACGGGTTGAAAGCGATTTAGGGTCGCGTGATGCCCATTGCCGTCTTGCATCGACCGGCCAACATTAGCCATTCGACATCACAGCGTGGGTCGTCGACAATCGAGTTTCCCAATTTCCTGGAAGGTTCCAATGCCACTCGGTCCTGATGCGAAGGAGCTTGCACAAACGCTCATCGACGGCTTGGAGAAAACCTTCCAGAATGCGGATGAGCTCTACGATGAAGCTGTGCACCTCGCAGGGACGGGAGCAGTGGCGCGAGCCCTGCTGCTTCACCAAATATCCCTTGAGGAGTGTGGAAAGGCTGACATGCTTTGCGTATCAGTTTTCTCGCTTCTGGGAGGCGAAAAAATTGACATGAAGCGTCTGACACGAGCCTTTTCGCGCCACGAAGCCAAGAACAAGGCCGATGCCTATTTCCTATCGAAATCGGCATCGGAAGTGGAAGCTGAACAGAGCAACGATACCGCAGCAGCGCACGGAGCTTTCAAGGAGTTACAGAACAGGTTTCACCAAGAGTCTAACGATCTGAAAAACGCCTCGCTCTACGTCGACTTCGACGGTAAATTCATTTCGCCGCGCGACGTCATCAATGGCGAGCATCTTGCTGATATCCGACAACGCAACGCCGAGTTCATGGCGATGGCGCACCACAAGGTGAGCGTTCTCACTAGATGGAAGACGGATCTGGACGCGGCGGCAGACGAAGTGGCGCAGATGTCGATGACACTGGGTATCGACGCCTTGGACCGGAATGACCCCAAAACTCTAAAAAACTTTATGGATTCGCTGCCTGCAAAGCTAGTCGAACTGGCAAGGCAGCGAAAGACGCCCTCGTCGGATGGCGCCTGACCGTCAAGTTCGTTTACTAACAATGTTGGACATCTTCCGAAATGGCGCTCTCTCCAGAAGAATTCGTAAAACGTCTTGATGCCATTTCGGAAAGCGACGGTGTCCCCTACGGTCGCGCGCGCCTTGTTTTCGACGAGGAGCAGAATCACAAACAGGCGATTCTTCGATACCGGGGCTATCTTGCGCTGTCCGATGCTTTCAAGTGTTTTTTTCTCGAAACGGTTGAGCTGGTCAATACGGTTAGTCGTCCCAAAGTGACTGCGCCACTTTCCGAATTTTATGGAATATTCGTCCCTCGTCTTGCCCATGGTTTCCAGTCCTTGTGTGGAGCCGAGCGAATTGCAATCTGTGGCTATCCCTATCACGCCTATACACTGCTTCGGAATACATTTGACAATCTCGCTTTGACCTCAGCGGCTCTCCAAAAGATCGCCGACTTCTATAGCATCGAAGGTATAACCCCAGGCAAACCGCTTGATATCGCGGCTATGAAAAGGCTACGCAAGGACACCGAGTTTGAAGTCCGTCGAAAAATGACTGGCAGCCTTAGTGGCCTCACACAGGAAACCCGAGACGAGCTTGCTCAGTGGGACGCTCTTTTCGACTTTGAAGTTCACGGCGCACGCCTGTCTCTCGCCGGCGCAAAGGGATGGATGAAGGGGCGAGAACCACTCCCAATTTTGCCCCGGTTCGAGGAAGAACAGTTCGCGCTGTTCATGAATCGGTATTGCGAAGTCGGCTGGATGCTACACAGGCTAACGCCTGCAATCCAGTCGTCTGATGCTCCATTCCCAGCAGCTTGGATGGAGAAATGGCGCGTGCTCGACGACTCCTTTCAAATTACCGTCAACTCCCTCACGAAGCAATTAGGGAAGAGGATTGGCGCTGCGATTGTAGAGTTGGTGAACACAAAGTTTCCATTCAATGAGCATTCGACCTTTCCGCTCTAAGTAAAAGAGCCTGGGTTATACGGGCCAACATTGCGGAAAACTAAACTTTTGAGACTCACATGACTCCCAATGGCTCCGGTGCACCCGAGGGCGAGCTACTCACCCGGCCGGCGAACCAACTGCTTGATGATTTCGGCGCAGGAAAAGCCTCCCCAGGATCAGGCAGTGCGGCCGCGCTGATGGGGCTGCTCGCGGCCAAGCTGATTCGTACGGTATGCAGAAAAAGTTTGGAAAAAGAAGAATGCCGGCCTGTCGAGCGTCTCCTGCAGCACATCCACGGGCAAATGGACGCTATCGAGCCAAAGCTGCGGTTGCTGTTCGAAAAAGATGCAAAAGAGTTTGACGAGGTGGTCCGGTTGCGGATTGCGCGCAATGCGGCGACTACGCCAGAAGCCAAAAGCGCCTTCTCTCGCCAGTCCAACGATCTCTTGGAGGTCGCGACCGATAACGCATTCCAAACGGTCGAACTGTGCATGACTTTAATCGACCACGGTGTAGCAGTCTTTGAGAACGGTTGGCCGCTCGTGCGCGGCGACTCGGGGGCGGCAATCAGCGCAGCCATGGCTGCCGTCATGTCCGGCATCTTCATCGCAAACCTGAACCTTAAGTCGTTGCGCGCAAGAAACTACGCCAGGGATCACATCGACCGGTGCGCGGATCTGTACGCCGAGCTTCAAAGAAAGCAGGAGACTGCGTTTCGCTGCGTTACCTCCCTCAATGCCGAGGCGCTCGCATCACTGCAGCTGGATCTCCCGCTTCCGGTCACCGATAGTGCCTCGGCCGACGTATTAAGCGAAACGAATACTCCAAAAACACTTTTAAGCGACACGCCCCCTTGACTTGGCGAATGCGAAGCGATGGTCCTATGTTGGGCGCAGGTGGCTAACGCTCAAGGGAGCGCAGCGTGTACGAAACGATTGAAGATATCCACGCTCTTCGAGACGTCGTGGCCGAATCAGTCAGCCTCGAGTTCAAAGCTGGAGCCAAACTTCACTCCAATCTTGGGGAGCGGCAGGACATCGCCCAATTCGCGCGATGAGATCCGATTTTCACAAACATATTTGGCTGCTCCAAGGGCATTCAGGCTGGTTTTCACAAACTCCGATCCGATCAGGGATGTCCGCAAGTCGTTGATTTTATTGGCGCGATTTTCACAAACATCTTTGTGTAGAATCATATATCGGAGCGCGCGCTGACCTCGGTTGGCGTGCTCCTAAGCCGGCCCAAAAACCACCGCCCCCACACCCGCAACATGCGTAAAACTCCGAACAAACCGATACACCTGATCCCCGACCTCTAGCCTGTTCACCCCAGCCCGCGTCAGTTCAAGTATCTCGTCGGCCACGCCTACTGCGATAGTTCCCTGGCGACCCAACGGATTCTCCTCATCCCCCGGGTCACCAACATAAACTGAACACACCCCGGCCTCGTGCCGCATCATCACGACGGACTTCCCTTTGTCCAGCGCGAGGTCGAGGTATTTGATCAGAGCCAGCAGAGACTCCGGCGTCGCGTCCTGCGGACTGTTCACCAGCTCGGAAGAAGTAGTCATTTCGCTGTCCCTGTCGAAGGTGCCTGTCCTGAAGAAGGAAGCTCGCACGGCTCCACTATAAGCAGCCATCCGCAGATTCGGAACATGTTTGCGCGGACATTTGCCGCGAGACGAGCTGCCGCCAGCTGAGTCGTCAACCGGCAAGCACCCACCCGCGCCCCATCGAAAATCCTCGTCATCGTTCAGAAAGGTTGCATCCAATTTACTTTCAAACGATAATGATTCGCATTAATATTCGTAATATTTCCGGCGCACCATGGTCCAAACCGGTCCGTATCGCGCCGAGCTGGCGTTCGGTACGGGGAAAATCTTCATGCATGGCGGTATGCGGTACAACCTTTTGGCGACTCGACGTAGACGAAACTGGATCGGCACACTACTCGCGGCGAGCGTGATCACCACTTCCGCGCAGGCGGCGGACACGGCCGAGGTGCCCGACAGCACCGCGAAAGCAAACGCAGACAGCAGCGTCAAAAGTGGCGCGAAAGCCACCGCAAGCACCACCGCGGACAACGCCAGCCAACTCGCCCCGGTGAAAGTCATCAGCGAGAAGTCCAAACATTTCGCTCCCTCGAGCATCGAAACCGGCCCCTACAAGGGCCTCGACGCGCTCGACGTGCCCGCAACCGTCAACGTGGTGACGCGCGATGTGATGGACGCCCAAGGCGATACCGGTCTCTACGACGCGCTGCGCAACGTAGCCGGCGTAACTCGCCTGCAGTTGAACGGTCTCGCGTACGACAACCTGGCGATCCGCGGCATCGCGCTCGACAACCGCTCGAGCTACTACATCGACGGCATCCTGCCGATCGACAACAACGTCTGGATGCCGATGGAAGACAAGGAGCGCGTCGAAGTTCTGAAGGGCGCGTCGGCGCTCTACTACGGCTTCACCGTTCCAGCCGGCGTCGTCAACATGGTCATGAAGCGGGCGGGCGCCGAGCCCGTCACGAGCGTGACGGCGCTCGCCGACTCGAACGGTTCGTACGGCGTCGCGGTCGATCTCTCCCGGCGCTTCGGACAGGACAACCAGTTCGGCATTCGCGTCAACGCGATGGACGAACACGTCGAGACGCCGATCGACGGCGATCGTGGCTACCGCAAGTTTGTCAGTGCCGCGCTCGACTGGAAACTGAACAGCAAGCTCAAGCTGCAATACGACTTCGAGCACGTCGAATCGAGCATCGTTGAACAGGCGGGTGTCGTGCCGCTCACCGCAAAGAACGGCGTCATCACGCTGCCGGCGATACCCGATCCGTCGAAGCTGCTGGTCAGCAACGCGCATCCGACCAGATCGAGCGCCGATACCCAGCTGCTGCGCGCCGACTACGCGCTGTCCGAAAACTGGAACGTGGACTTCTCGATCGGCCAGTCGATCACACGGCGCGACCGTTGGGCCTGGGTGTTCCAGAAGTACAGCGTTGCGACGGGCGCCGGCAGCTTGCAAGCCAGCGAGCAGAACGGCCAGATGTACGAGAACAAAAACGTACGGCTCGAAACGACCGGTGCGTTCAAGACGGGCCCGATCGGTCACACGCTGACGGCCGGCGTCATGCAGAACTGGTTGTTCCAGCCGGACTTCACGACCTACTTCTACACGGCGAGCCAGAATCTCTACGACCCCGTGTCGATCACTAAGCTGACCGCGAGCGGCACGCCGAAGCAGTTCTACGCGCAGCACATCCGCAACAGCGGCGTGTACCTGTTCGACCAGGTCGACCTGACCTCGCGTCTGCAATTCATCGCTGGCGTGCGCCGCTCCGAATATATGAGTTCGCAGCTGGGCACGCCGAGCCAGGACATCAACAGGACGTCGCCGTCCGGCAGCCTCAGCTATCGCCTCACGCCCAACACGAGCGTCTATGCAAGCTACGTCGAGGCGCTCGAGTCGGCCGGCAGCGCACCGTCCACGGCTGCAAACGCCAATCAGATCCTGCCAGCGGCCGTGAGCCGGCAGGAGGAAGTGGGCGTTCGCACCCGGGTGGCGGACCGTGCGCTGGTGTCGCTCGCGCTCTTCAATCTGCGTCAGCCCTCGGCCGATACGAATGCCGACAACGTCTACGTCATGGACGGCAACGCACGTTTTCGCGGCATCGAGTTTTCGGTGCAGGGCGATGTGACGAAGGACATTTCGTTGACGGCGTCGACGGTCTATCTCGACGCGAAGCAACTCGACTCGTCGGATTCGACGCTGGTCGGCAAGACGCCGGAAAACACACCGCACGTCACGGCGAGTCTGTTCGCCGAATATCGCGTGCCGGTGCTCGCAGGCCTGTCGGTCAACGGCGGGATGTACTACGTGGGGCCGCGTCCGGTGAACAGCGCCGATCAGGCGTGGATCGGCGGCGCCACGATTTACACCGCGGGCTTGCGTTACGCGACGCGTGTGTACGGCAAGCGCGTGTCGTTCCAGGCGAATCTGGAAAACGCCACCAACAAGCGCTACTGGAGCGCGGCGGGTTCGAATCAGCTCGCGGTCGGCCTCGGCCGCACGCTCGAACTCACATCCACCATCGACTTTTGATCAACAGGTATCCGATGAACGACCTCGCGACCCGTACCGGCGCAGATACGGAATTCAAAGACCGGCCTCGATCCCGCGCCAGCGGCTCGCGTTCGTTTCGCAGCACCTTTCTCAAATGGCTGCGCAAGGTGCACGGCTGGATCGGTCTGTGGGGTGCGGTGCTGGGTTTGCTGTTCGGTGTGACCGGTTTTCTGCAGAATCATCGCGCAACGATGAAGATCAAGGTCGGCGGTCCGGTCGTTTCGACCGTGCAGATGCCTGTGGATGCGGCGCAGTTCAGGACGCCGCGCGAACTGGCCGGCTGGCTGCGTACCGAACTGAAACTCGACCGGCCCGCGGAGCGCGTCACGCGTGATCCGTCCGGCCCAGTCACGTGGGGCGATCAGTCGGTGATTCAACCGGAGCATTGGGAGGTGCGCTTCAACGCGCCGAACTATCTCGTCAGTGCGGACTACTGGAAGGGCGGCACGTTTGTTAGCGTCGAACGGCGCGATCAAGGCCTCGTTGCGACGCTCGAAGGTTTGCATCGCTCGACGGGGGCGGGCGTCGGCTGGATTCTGCTTGCCGATTCGATGGCCGGTAGCATGATTCTGCTGTCGTTGACCGGTGTGATTTTGTGGACCGAACTGAACCGCAGACGCACGATCGGAGCGGTGATTTTCATGTCCTCGATCGCTGCAGTGATTATCCTGGGCATTCAGACGCTTTAGCGTCTTAGCGAGCCGCACCGGGCTGATGAGCCCTGCGGGCTTGTCGCCTGGACCGGCGCAGACGGCGCGCCCGGTCCAGGTCGGACTCTTCAAAAAGCCGTTGCTAGAGCGAGCTCGCTCGGCCGCGACTGAAAAGACGAATAATGAAGAGCAGAATAACTGCGCCAATGAGCGCCGTTATCAGCGAGCCGATAATGCCGCCGCCCAGATGCAGGCCGAGCGCTCCGCCAAGCCATCCACCTATGAAGGCGCCGACAATCCCGACAATGATGTCGACGACGATGCCGAAGCCGCCACCGTCGACGATGCGCCCCGCCAAGGCACCAGCAATGCCTCCGATAATTAGCCAGAAAATGATGCCATGTGAGACCGGGTCCATATTTACCTCCTGATGGGCAGAATCCGCGCTAGCGGCGAACAAGCATTCCGGTCGTGAGACCGCCCGTTCAGACGGGCACAAAGCGTGAACCGGACGGATTCCTTAAGGATCTCCAGCCGGTTTGCCGGGAATGGGTTACTGCTGAGCAAGTGGCGTGCCTCGCCGTTACCCTCAGGCAGGCCGGGTAGTGACCGGACGCCGAAACGCGACTGAAACACAGTGAACACCGGCTTCAAGCCCTTTTTTATTTATTTTTTTGCTGTTGCGCCCGCCTTGCGCGGAGCCGGATACTGAATCTGCCCGTGTTGTCTCCTCTGCGGGTGCATCAATTTGGCCCGCGCCATGCGGGCCTCTTTTGAGCGAAGTAAGCAGACGCTAGCCAGTGGATTGGTCATTTGATTCCGGAGGCGCCATGGAAGTCTGCGAAAGATGTGCCGACATTGACGGATGCCCGGTTGATACTCAACGTCAGGATGGTGTGACGTTGATCGGCGTGGCCGAGTGCAACGGTACGCTCGCACTTGAGCACTACCGCTGCGATGAATGTCAGGCTGTCATCGCCAGGCGTTTCATGGGTGCCACCGAGGAACGTATCTGGAGCGTCATTGAAGGCGGTCGCCGCCCGTCATTACCGCGTTGCAGCGCGTGAAGCGGGATACAAGGCAGCGCGAAATGTCAGCTGTCCGGGCTATCCGGCGCACCACGGTGCGCCGCATCCGCAAACATTTCCTGAAAAGCCTGACGTTGCTCGTCTGTTAAATGCGTCGCGGCCGCGGGCATGGCAAGCGCGATGCGAAGCCTCAGATCGCCCTGATTTCCTGCCTTGTCCGATAATCCGCGCGCCGGGAGACGGATAATGCTTCCCTGCTGCGAGTTCGGCAGAACCGTAATGCGCAGATCGCGCCCGAGCACCTTTGCTTCGATGGACCCTCCAAGCGTCGCAGTCACAAAATCGACCTGCAGTTCTCCGCTCAGGTTCAGTCCTTCACGCGTAAAGTCGGCGCCACATACAACCGCGATCGAGAAGATCGCGTCGCCGGCAGCGCCACCGTTCACACCTGGAAATCCGCCGCCCGCCACGACGAGTCTCTGACCATCCCATGCGCCAGCAGGGACTGCGACGGTGTCCGAGTTCCAGTAGCTTTGCGTCCCCGTGCCGTCGCACGACGGGCACGAATGCTTGCTCGTAGTACGTCCTCCACCGGAGCAGGTGCCGCAACGCATCCCGTCGCCTGTCTGACCCCACCCGCCGCAACCTGAACACTGTGCGACCGTGGACTGGAAGCCCTTGCCCCGGCATCGATGGCAGGTTTCAGTGACTTCATAGCGGGTCGCGGCCTCGCCACCGTTCAACGCCACTTCGACAGGTACGTATAGCTGGGTGAGCCGGTTTGCTCCGCGCATGGGCAGCGGTCCGCGATTCGGTCCATACGCGCCCGCTCGGCCCGATGCAGACCTCGCGGTCCGTTCGGTGTGTCCTGCCCCTGTCGTGTGTTCCTGCTGTTGATGAGCTGCATTGCGAGCCGCGTCATGTGCGCGCGTGCGCATGTGCGGTGGCGCTTCGCGCTCGCCCGTGAGAATCTCGAACGCCTCCTGAACCAGCTTGAATGCCGGCTCGACGTTGGACTCCGCGCCTTTGTTGCGGTCGGGGTGGTACTTCGCCCGCAAGCGCCGATGCGCCCGCTTTATCTCCGCAGGCGAAGCAGTATTTGGCAAGCCCAGTCGTCCGTAGTATTCGTCAAGGCTCACGCGTGTGTTCCTTCGTTTTCTTGCAGAAACAAGACGATCCCCAACGTCAGAAAGAAAGGCGAAGCTGCCGCCAAAATACACGAAACCGAAAGTCTGCGAAATGGGGAGCGGGTACGTCAAAAACAGCAAATCCCTAGGTTATTTTCAATACATCCCTACACCAACCCGCTTTGGCATTCGTGGAAGACGATGCACTCTATTCACCGAGGCGCACCGGGGGCAAGTTTGGCTGTTTGTCGCCAGCGCAGCGGTCACTTCGTCAATTTTTTGTCCCGTAGAATGTGTCCCGGTAACTTGCCCGTCGGAGAGAACCTTGCAGAGAGCCTTCAGTGACGCTGTTCCCAGCAGCGAAACGCTTCTCGCGATCGTCAGAGCGCAGACAGAGATCGCCAAACTGGGACTCGATCTTGGCGGCGTCATGAGTTTCGTCACCGAGCGGGTTCAGCAACTGACGCACGCCGACGGCGCCGTCCTCGAGCTTGCTGAGGGCGATGAAATGGTCTACCGGGCGAGCTCGGGCATCGCTGCCACGCTGCTGGGTTTGCGGCTCAAGCGTAACGGCAGCCTGTCCGGTCTTTGCGTCGAGAGCGGCGAGATCCTGCGATGTGTCGACTCGGAAATCGACGCCCGCGTCGACCGGGAGGCTTGCCGGCGAGTCGGCCTGCGCTCGATGATCGTCACGCCGCTCAGGCATATGGATACGACGGTGGGTGTGCTGAAGGTTGTGGGCGCCGCGGCGGACGCGTTCACTGACGGCGACATTCGCGCGCTCGAACTGATGTCCGAACTGATTGCCGCCGCGATGTTTCATGCGGCGAAGCACGAGACCAGCGAGCTTTATCTTCTGGCTACGCGTGACGCGCTGACAGGGTTGCCGAACCGTGCGCTGTTTTACGACCGGCTGCGGCAGGCGATTCACCTCGCTCAACGGTCTTCGGAACCGCTCGGCATTCTCAATCTCGACCTCAACGACCTGAAACCCATCAACGACCGTTACGGCCACCGGGCAGGCGATGCGGCGATCAAGGCAGCCGCCGATCGCATGCACATGACGGCGCGGCGTTCGGACACGGTGGCGCGCGTGGGCGGCGACGAATTCGCCGTCATCTTGCCCGGTATCCACTCGAAGGCCGACGCCGAGCGGCTTGGCATGCGCATGGTCGAACAGGTGCGTGAGCCGTTCGAGTTCGAGGGGCGCGTGCTCGACCTCGATATCAGTGTCGGCGCAGCCGTACTTCCAGATGACGGCGTCGAGATGACTACCCTCATCGATCGGGCCGATCAGGCCATGTACGAAGCCAAGCGGATGCGAAAAGAAGGGCGGACGTGACGTGGGGCCACGCACGCTCTTCGGTAGTCTGCGTAAAGGCCGACCCCTCGTCGAGCACTGAGCGGTTGAAATGGCTCAAAGCGCTTCGTAACACAGCGCCATCATCCTTTGCACCATGGTGCTCGCCTCGTTGAGTTCCATCTCGCTGGTGAACAGCGCATTCACGCTCGACAGGCGAACCGCGACACCTGCATCCAGCAGGTCTTTGCTGGCGATCTTCAGTGCCAGCTGGCCGATCCGCACCCGGTCGAGCCAGTGCATTTTCAGCCGGTTCTTGTCGAGCCACTGACGGCAGCATTGGACCACATGGTCCACGCGCCATTCGTTAGTCAACGCGTACGACGCGGCAGCAATCGCGACCAGGAAGCACAACAGGTCGGGACGCGCGCTATCAGGCTCGGAGAATTCGGGTTTGTTCATGCCTCTCTGATTGCCGTCGTTGATCAACACCAACACATAGGGCCGTGGCCCCGAGAATCAATACCGCTGCAATATCTACCGGATGTGGCACTGCTCGTTCCGGCCCGGATTAGTATTTTTCCGTATGTTCTGAAGATTTGCTGCCTCTTTTTCGAGCATCGGTATAATACGACCTTCTCCTCTCGAACGTTATCCGCTCATGAGCCGACTACTTTGTCTGATCATGCTGTCGCTTTGTTTCATGCAGAGCGCGATGGCCGAAGAGAGCGACCACGACCGTATCTCGGAATATCTGACGCAAAAGTTCGGCCTCGCCAAGGCGAAGGCCGAGCAAATCTCGTCCGCCGTTCAGTCTGCCGCAGCCAAATACTCGCTGCCGCCGGCGCTTCTGCTGGCGATCATCTCGATCGAATCCCGGTTTAAAGAAAAAGCCAAAGGCCCGCGTGGCGCCACGGGCCTGATGCAGGTCGTACCGGCCGCACACCGCGGGCTGCTGCGCAACGTCAAAGACCTGACCGAGCCGACCGCCAATATCGAGGCGGGCTCTGCCATCCTGCACGGTTACATGCAATCGGCTGGCGGCAATATGAGTCTCGCGTTGAAGAGCTACGGCGGTTCGATGGCTTACGCGCAGATGGTGAGCACACGGGTCGAGACGTTTGCGCCGGTTGTCGCCGAACAGGGCGGCGCGGCGCGTTCGGTCGCGGACGACGCAGCATGCGACGGCCACGCGGCCGACTGCGCCACATCCGTTGGTGGTGCTCGCACGTTCTACATTCCTTCGGCAAGCGCGGTGCCGGGTTCGTCTTCGATCGGTCTGTCGGCCGCTGGCACGGCTTCGGCCGCGCCTTGATCCGATGACCTGACCTTACCGGTCGGGCAAGCCGCGTAGCCCCGAGGCGCACGAGGCATTCCGATGACCGGCCCGCCGCCTCAGTCGGACCACTGGCCATTCTGACATCGCCCCGCACACCACGCTGACGGAAAGCCTACAAACCTTTTTGTTTCAACGTGTTACGCGCTTTGCCCATTGTTTTCGCTCTGTCAGGCAACCGCTCTACAATGCATGCCATTCGACGTTAAGTAGTCTGCCTTCCGGAATCATGCGTACCTCATTTTCTAAAGCTACCGTAGCCTCGTTGTTTGGGCTGCTCGGGCTTGCCGCCTGTTCAAGCTCGTCACAACCGAAATTCCAGCAGGAACAGTTCGATACGGGCGCGAGCCCCTTCGCCCGCAATTTCAACGCTAGCACCGCCGACACCTGCGAAGCCGCGCGTCGCGCGCTGCTGAGCCAGGGCTACATGACGACATTGACGCATCCCGATACCGTCGACGGCACCAAGAACTTCCAGCCCACCGGCGATTCGCACGTGATGGTGGAGTTTCACGTCGTTTGCACGCCGGGTGAAGAAGCCAGCGACACGAGCATCGTCTACGTGAATGCGGTCCAAGACGGCTTTGCGATGAAGAAAAGCGATACGTCGGCGAGCGTCGGTCTGAGCATCATCGGTTCGGTGTCGTTGCCGATCCGCTCGAACAACGACGAGATGGTGAAAATCTCCAGCGAGACGATTCCGTCGGGCAAGTTCTACGATCGCTTCTTCGGGCTCGTCGATCACTATCTGAAGACGGTTGTGCGCACTGACCCTGTCAAGTCGAGCGTTGTGACAAGCACGCCGCTTCCCGCCGCCTCGACGGTGACCACGGCCGCGCCCGTACCGATCGTGCCGGCGCCAATGATGGCGGCCAACCGGGTGGTGGCCCCGCCTGCGAGCGCATTGAACACGCCGGTTGCATCTGGCACGCCGGTGGCTCCTGTATCGTCTGTGGAGCCGGACATTCTGGGCCGCCCGGATTTGACGCAGCCAGCCAGTGCGCCCAGCGTCAGCCCATAAGAACGCGTGGTGCTGGTAATCGGTTGATCGGGGCTGAGTTTTTTGCCCCGCGCACTTTTTTCCAGGCGCGTACGGCCGCAGAGTCCCGAGCACCACTCCGTATTTCTCCCCCTTCAAGATTGTCGCCGGCGCGCCGTTTAACCGGTGTCACTGCGGTGCGGTTCCGAATCAGGTGCCGCCCGGCCAGTCGCCAGTCCCATCAGTGCGTTGCGGTCGCCAGCGCACATACCGCACTGCGCCAATGCGCGCACATTGAGGTCGGGCGGCGCAGACGCCCGGCGCGCACGAGTTTGATCGTGACTGTTGCTATTTAGTCAAAAACCTCACAGCGGTGCGCCATCGAGGCATAAAGTTAAAGTGCTTTCTCAAGTTACTGGTGCAGTGCGGGGGGTGTTCGATGAAACGCAGATCAGCACGACAGCTTGTCCGTCTACTCTCGGACATCAGACACGCTACTCATTGCAGTACGCTGCGGGCCGCGGCGACCAGCCGGGCCATCGAACTGGCCGCCGCTGAAGCCGACGAGCCGTCCACGGAAGATAGCGACATCGTCGACGACACGCGGGACGTCGCCCAGGACGAACGCTCGTGGAGACGGTCATGAGAGCTGCCTGCGAACAATCCCTGCGCTTTCTGGTCGAGAAGTGGCTGGCGCCGGCTCCGTCGAATCCCATTCGTGTCACCGAATTCAGCCGCACGCGCGCGGGCGGCAGACGCTATGTACGCGTCGAAACCGCCTTGGCGGAGGGTGACCGGAGTCTGTTTTTCTTCCGGCACGACGACGGTTGCTGGTGCGTGTTTCCGCCTACTGCCGACAACCGGAAGGCCGCGCAGGAGAACCTGGCCGAGCGGTTCGGATTCGCCCAATCCTGGTGAGTGAAAGCCTGGGATTTTCAAACAGCCGTTACTGGATGTCTCGCGCGATAATCGCGCAATCGCGTTGACCTGTTTGCAGGTCGGCGCCCGGCGGACATCAGGCGGAAACCATGGATGACAAGGACTGGATCGCCGGCGCGGCCAAAGCGCTGGCGATCATCGAAGCGTTTGACGAGGAACATGCGCGCATGACGCCAACGATGGTCGCAGCGCGCGCGGGTCTATCGCGAACGGCGGCGCGCCGCTACCTGCTGACGCTGCGCGAACTCGGTTACGTGGATACCGACGGCAAGCTGTTCTGGCTTGCGCCGCGCGTGCTGCGCCTCGGTCAATCCTATCTGGACTCGGCGCGCTTGCCGCGCACCGTGCAGCCGTTCCTGCAGCGGATCACGGCGACACTGCAGGAAACCGCGCTGGTCGCGATTCTCGACGAACAGGATGTGGTCTACGTAGCCCGCAATGGCGTGAACCGGGCGATGGCGGTCGGCTTCGTGCTGGGGTCGCGGGCGGCGGCGCCGTTGTCGTCGGCGGGTCTGGTGCTGCTTGCCTTTCAGACGCCGGAGGTCATCGAACGATGGCTCGCGTCTTACGAAATCAAGGTTTTCACGCCACAAACCTACTCCACCATCGAGCAGCTTCGCGAGGTGCTGGGTGAGGTGCGCCGCAACGGCTACGTCGTCACGGATCAACAGCTCGAGCTGGGTATGCGCGGAGTCGCGGTGCCGTTGCGCGACCGGCACGGCTCGGTGGTGGCGGCGATCAGCGTTAGCATGCCGATCGGCCAGGAGTCGGCCAATGCCGCTTTGCATCGGGTCTTGCCGACGCTCCAGGAAACCGCCAGCCTGCTACGCAATCTGGTTTAGGTAGCGGCATGAACGGGCGTCTTTCAGGGATGTCGCGGATCTTGTCCTGCGCGGTTCAGTTGCTGAAATGAACTGAACTCAGCGCAGCAGACCGGTGAGATGTTACGACGCGTCTGCTGGCAGACCGCGGCGGATCACTTCGGTCAGGAGGCCCGTCATGCCTTCCGGATGCGTAGCTGCGCGTTCCTTCAGTTGCTCGACGAGTTCCGCGTTCAGCTTGCACGCAAAAGGCACGAGTCCCTGCGCCTGGTCGAGCTTGCGTTGTTCGCGGCGGTCGAGCACGGGCGTAGCGGCGGAGCCTTTGCCGAAGCGGTCGGCGGTCGCCAGCTTCATGGAATTGGTCAGTTTGAGGGCCTTGTTCTTCTCAAGGTCGGTTTTTTTCATCGGCATTCGGAAAGCCTCGGCAGGGTAGGGAATCCCGCATTGTACGCATCCGCGCTGGCCTGCCAGCCGGACACGGGTTCCAGCGGAGTCAAACGTCGTGGGTTAGCTCAGGCGCGCTCATCCGCCATGCTGTCCATTAACGCTCGCATGCGCTGCCAATGAGTGCCTTCCCAGAACACGCGCCGGCACACGTCGCAGGTGACGAACTGGCTGTGGCGTTCGAGCACGCCTTCGGGCGCGCGGCCTGCCACCTCATCTTTGGGAATACGCCGCAGCGGAACGTTGCAGGTCAGGCACAAGCGAAACGGACGGGCGCTGCCGGCCAGATCGAGCCTGTCGAAAATCTCGCGCAATTGCGCCTTGGGTTTGAGCGTGCGGACATAGCAGCCGTGGGTGATCGTGCGCCGCTTGAGCAATTCGCGGTCACGGGTCAGCACGATGCGCTGTTCGGCGGCGGCCAGCACTTCGATGTCGGCGTCGGGGTAGTGGTTGTCGTAGAGCGTGTCGAAGCCGGCTAGCCGCAGCAGTTGCGCGAGGCCGCCGAGGTGGGCATCGGCGATAAAGCGCGTCACACGCAATGGGTGTTCGCGCACGCGCAGCAGCGGCTGGATGTCGAGCGCCTCGAACTTCGGATAAACCGCCACGCGGTCGCCGTCCGCCAGCTGACGCTCGAAGCCAACCGATTCGCCGTTCACCAGGATCAATTCGACTTCCGTATGCGGCACACCGAGCGCTTCGATCATGTGCTTGGCCGTGGCGGCATCCGCGCAGGCGCAACTGAACGCGCGCCGGCGCAGCGGCCGGGCGAGGAAGTCGTTCAGCTCCTCATAGAAGCGGAATGTCGCGGTGACCATCGCGTCAGTATGGCACCGGGGGGCATTGCGCGCTGGCTGCACGTCTCGCGGCGCTGTGCTCTACTTTCACCTCTTCGAGAGAGTGGAGCGAGAGATGGACATCGGTTTTATCGGTCTCGGCGAGATGGGCGTCGCCATGGTGCGCAACATGCTGAAAGCGGGTCACACGGTGCGGGTCTGGAACCGTTCGCCGGAGCGCGCGCAACCGCTGGTCGCGGAGGGTGCGGCGGTGGTCGGTTTGCCCGCCGAGGCATTTACCGGCGACGCCGTGTTTTCGATGCTCGCCGACGATACGGCGCTGCGTGCGGTGATCGACGCGACGTTGCTGGAACACGCGCCGCGCGGGCTGATTCACGTGAACATGGCGACGATTTCCGTGGCGCTGGCTGAAGAGCTGGCTCACGCCCATGCAACGCGTGGACTGCACTATGTCGCCGCGCCCGTACTGGGACGCCCCGACGTGGCGGCGGCAGGCAAGCTGACCATCGTCGCGGGTGGCCCGGCTGAAGCTATCGAGCGTGTGCAGCCGGTGCTCGACGTGATTGGCCAGAAGACCTGGCGCATCGGTTCGCAGCCACAACAGGCGAACGTCATGAAGCTCGCTGCCAATTTCATGCTCGCCTCGGCGGTCGAAACGCTCGGCGAGGCGGCGAGCCTCGTCACAGCGCACGGCGTGGCGATGCAGGATTTTCTCGACGTGATCACCGCGGGCCTGTTCACGGGCCCGGTCTATCAGGGCTACGGCAAGCTGATTGCGGAGCGGCGCTATGAGCCGGCGCTGTTCAAGGCGCGTCTTGGACTGAAGGACGTGCGTCTGGCGCTGGCCGCCGCCGATGCGGTATCGACGCCAATGCCGGTGGGGAGTCTGGTGCGCGATAACCTGATTGATGCCATCGCGCACGGTGACGGTGAGAAGGACTTCGCGGTGCTAGGAGAGGTGTCGGCCCGCCGCGCCGGGCGCTGAGCGCGCGAAGCGGGCGTAGTAACGCGGTCGCAACGGAAGTCCCCTGCACCTTGCGGCCGCAGGGGCAGGCATAATGCCTGTCCCGCTGATTTTTTACCGTGCCATTCATTCATGAACCTGCATACCTGGTGTCTGTACGTTGCCACCGTCTTCGTCGTTTCCGCCATTCCCGGTCCGAACATGCTGCTCGTCATGACACATGGCGCACAGCACGGGCTGCGCCGCTCGGGTGCGACGATGGCCGGTTGTCTGTCGGCGCTCGTTTTGATGCTGTCGGTCTCGGCGGCGGGACTGGGCGTGTTCCTCGAAGCGTGGCCAGCCATGTTCAACGCGCTGCGGATGATTGGCGCGGCGTACCTGGTCTATCTCGGCATCAAGGCCTGGCGGGCTCCTGCCGACGAGGGCGTGGCTCACCGCACCGATGAACTCGCCGCGAAACCGGCGCGTTCGCGTTTTGCGTTGTTTCGCAACGGCTTTCTGGTGGCGGGCAGCAATCCGAAGGCGATTCTGTTCGCCGCTGCTTTGCTGCCGCAGTTCATCGACGCCAGCCGTCCGACGCTTCCGCAATTCGGCGTTCTGGTCGCCACTTTCGCGGTGATCGAGGTGAGCTGGTATCTGGTCTACGCAGGCTTTGGCACTCACATCGGCGCGCGGCTGAAGAGCCGCAACGTGGCGCGGGCGTTCAACCGTCTGACGGGCGGCGTGTTCGTGGGCTTCGGCGCGATGATGGCGCTGGTGCGCCGCTAGGAGGGACTTCGTACGGACTGGCAGGGTGTGGCAGGGGCGTCGCCGTAGTTACCGGGATTTCACCCGATGTTGCATAAACGCAACATCGAGGGTCAACCCTAATTCCGATGTTGCGTCGCACCAAACGCTTTGCTATGATTTGCCTTGTCTCCTCCATGTCTCCTCTGATATGGATTCAGCCCGCCCAAGTAGGCGGGCTTTTTTTTCGTCCTGCGTTTTCGTGCAGCGGCGTTTCCTCCGTGCCAACTAGAACTTATACGAAACGGCGAGGAACGAGATGATCGGATCCGCCTTCAGCGTGGCCCGGCTTACCGCGAGTTCGGTGCCGTCGGCTGCCTTGACGATCACCGACGAGGTCGTCTTCAGCGGGATGTACGTGATCGAAGCCAGCAGACCCCAGTGATCCGTGATGTTGTACTCCGCGCCCGCATTGAACACCGGTTGCCATGACGACGACGCCTTGGCCGACACCTGCGTAGTACCCGGCTTGCCGGCGCCCGCGGCGAGCACCGAGCCAAGGTTGTTCTGCGTCGAGGTGACGAAGTTCGGATTCAACTGAATGTCCGAGAACCAGTTGTACGACACCCCGAGACCGAGGAACGGCCGGAACTTCGAGGTGGGCTGGCCGAAGTAGTACTGCAGGATCGCCGCCGGACTCCATTGGCGCACACTCTTGATGATCGGATTGCTCGACGGGTCTCCCAGATTCTGACTGCCAAGTGCGCCGGCCGGCCCCGGCGGCTTGATTGTGCCCTGACCGTAAACCTTGAACACCGGTGGCACGCCCGCGACCGACGACAGCGCAATATGGTCCGTGAAGAAGTGGGTGATCACGAGACCGGCTGTGTTCGCGTTGTTGGTCGACAGACCGGTGCCGCTCGAAGTGAACGAGTTCGGCAGACGCAGCGGCGTGTTGATCGGCGTCGGTGCGACATTGGTCGTGAGCGCCGAACTGGAGTCCTTCGGCGCCACGTGGAACCAGCCGAGCACGGCGACGTTGTCGCCTGCCTGCTGGGCGTGGGCACTAAGCGAGAGGCACGCGGTCAGCGCCGCGATGAGCATTCTTTTCATGACGTTCCTCCTGAGCGGGCGCTCCTGCTACGCGCGGCGGCGGGGTGGGTTTCCCGCGTGGTCGTCGCGTTCCGGACGGACCCCGGCTGCGGCTGCGGCCGGGGAGCGGTCGCCTCGTTACGTGGTGACAGTGCTCACTGCGTCCATCACTGGACGAATGCGCCGATCGTGAAGTAGGGCGACGCTGGCGTCGTCAGGTCGAGGTAGCCGAACACGCCACCCGTGAAGATCATATTTCCGGTCGGCGTGGTGCCCGTCGATGCGCCGACCTGGGTCGTCGTCACCTCGCCTGGAATCGCCTCGGTGAAGTCGAGATTGAGCGCGGTTGCGAGCGACGCCTGCGACGCATTGAACGGATCGAGCAACGTGGCCTGGGTGCCTTCGAGTGCCGTGGTGCGGTAGTCGAACTGGCTGTCCACGCCGATGTACTCACCGTTCTGCGAGTTCACCGCGACCGCGGTTTGCGGCGCCAGAATCGAAATGCCGGATTCGTCGTCCGCCAGCAAGGCCGCCGGATTGGCGACGCCGGTGCGCACGAGGATCGGCACGAGCTGGCCGCGCAGCTGGCCGACGATCATGAAGCCCTTGGCCTGCGGCGTGGTGGCGAGCGTGGCTTTCGCCTGGCCCTGGAAGTTGTCGGTTTCGAACGCTCCGCTACCGTCGGCCGACTGTACGAGGTTGGTCCCGGGTTGCTCGCACTTACCGGCATTGACGCCGGAGTTGTCGCACTCAGTCCACGTGCCGTCGGCGTTGATCGTGATCTTCGAGTCCACTGCGACCGGCAGGAAGTCCTGCGAGGGAACCTGGTGGTAGCCGAGCTGGTTGTACGTACCGGCGAGGCTCGCGATGTTCGTTTCAATCGACGAAAAGCCGATGAACGGGTAGTACGGGAACGTCGTATCGGGCACGGCGCCTACGCCGAGCACACCGGCAAACTGGATCTGCGCGCCGGGGATCGTGCCGCCTGCCACGCCTTCGCCGACGAAGATGCGGGCCGGGCGGGTCGGGTCGAGGCTCGCGCCGTTCAGCTGATACGCGCACTGGTTGAGCTTGGCGGTCGGCAATTGCGTGACCGGAGTCAACGTGCCGCTGGCGGTCGTGCCTGCCCGCGTCGGGGTGACGGTGCCCGTGGTTTGCGGAATTGGCGACTCGATGTAGCTGATCTGCCAGGTCATCTTGGTCGTATCGAGCTGCAGCTTGACCAGTTCGCCGTCGCCGCCGCCTCCGGTGTAGACCGTGTTGTAGTCAAGCGTGGTGGGACACAGCGCTGTGACCACCGGCGCCGGCGAACTGCCGCCGCCACCGCCGCACGCCGTTACCAACGGCGCTGTCAATGCCAGTGCCGCAAGGATTTTCCATTTCATACTGCCCCCTCCTGAATGTTCTCGTTTTCGATGGCCGGCTCCCTGTCCGGCCATCCCCTCGATCTGATCGTCTCGTTACTTGTTGACGTTGGCGCCGACGCCGAAGTACGGCGTTTCCGCTGTACCCGATATGGCCGAAGTCGATGCCACGCCGTTGTTTTCCTCACCCTGGATGAGGATGGCGTACAGGCCGCCCGCAGCGATCGCGTAGCCGGTAGCGCTGCCGCCGCTGGTCGTCGTGGCGGTGACATTGACCAGCCCCGGACTTGCCGCGACACCGTAGGTCAGGGCGAATCCATCTTCGGCGCTCGAGGTTGCCGGATTGACGAAGGTGCCCGTGGCGCCGTTGATGAGCGTCGCGGTGTAGTTGAAGTTCGAATCCGCGCCGACATAACCGCCGTCGAAGCCGCCTGAGGCAAGTGCCGTGGCCGGAGCGAGCATGGCGATGCCGGACTCGTCGTCGACCGCCAACGACAGAAGGTTGGTATTGACGTTGCCAGTGCGCACCACGAGCGGGATGGTGGCACCGTTCAACTGGCCGAGGATCATGTGCGCGACGCCCGATTTGCCGGTCGGTATCGTCTGCGCAATGATCTGCGGAGCCTCGGTGCTATCGAGATAGCCGTTGGCGTCGACCGTGTATGGGTTACCCGTCGTCAGGCAGCCGCCCGTATTGGGCGAGAAGCCGGTGGTGCTTTGGGTGGACGTGCAGGTGCCGGTCGCATCGAAGGTTTCGATGGTGTTCGTGCCGACGGTTGCATAGTTGCCCGAATTACCAGAAGGCGTCAGGTGATAGAGGAGGCCGTTGTAGGTGCCCGGCAGCTTCGTAATATCCGTGGTCGTGCTGGCGAAGCCGAGGAACGGATAAAAGTCGAAATGGCGGTTATCCACCGCGCCGAGGCCCAATATGCCGGCGAACTGGATCGTGGCGCCCGGAATACCGCCGCCTGCCACACCCTGGCCGATGAAGATCGTCGGCGGATTGGCGGTGTTGAAGTCAGCGGTGGTGTTGTAGGTACCGTTGGGCCCAGAGCCCGTGCCCGGCTCGAGGATGAACGCGCAGCGTATCTGCTCGGCAGTCGGCAAGGCCCCGGTAGGCGGATGCGCCACCGAGCCTGTGATCTTCACACCTACGCGGGTCGGGGTCACGTTGCCCGTCGCAAGCGGAATGGGGGATTCGAGCCACGACAGCGTGTAAGTCATCGCCGTCGCGTTGATGTTCAGACTCACCACTTCGCCGCTGCCGGCGCCGCCCAGATAGGTCGTATTGCCGATATCGGCGGTCGCAGGACAGAGCGAAGCGACCGTGCCCTGCGGCGGCGGCCCTTGCGTGGGACAGCTCGATCCGGAACATTGCGGCGTGTTGATCGCTGCAGGATTGCTGGCGTTGCCGCCACCACACCCGACCACCAGGCAGGCGGTCAAAATAGCCAGTACAAGGCCTCTAATTATGGCGTACGACATGCTGCTGTCTCCCTTTCGTGTAATTGTGCGAAGTAATTTCGCTGCGCGTTTAAGGGCTGTCAATTGACTGAACCGTCTAAAAAGGTCGATTCAAACAGCCTCTAAAACGCGCGACTCTTGCCACCGTGAGGTTTGCGAGCCTTTTAAACAAAAAACGAATTTTCGGATGCAGCAGCTGAAGCGTTGCTTTGCAGCACACGCTTGCCTGTCAGGGCTTTGGGCAAAAAGGCTCTATCATCTGCGAACGACCGTTCGTGGAAAAATCGGGTGTTTCCCTAGGCGGCAATCTATGCAGATTAATTCGCTGTTCTGCACGATTTACCGATCCATGTATAACGGCCGGATTTTGTTCGAAAGTAATTGGGAGTAGTACCGATTACTCGCAAGCGATTTGAAATATTCAAGCAGGGATTTAAAACGCAAAAGGCCGGTTTATAAAACCGGCCTTTTGGCTTGAATGGCGTCGAAGCGCCGTCGGGAAAGAAGCGCTTAGTGTTTCAATCCGCTGTCTTCGGCGGTGCCTATCGCGAGGTTCATGCACTGGATGGCTGCGCCCGATGCGCCCTTGCCCAGATTGTCCAGACGCGCGACGGTGACGAAGCGTTCTTCATTGCCAAACACGAACAGGTCGACGCGATTGGTGTCGTTGTTCGCCTGCACGTCGAAGAAGCCACCGTCGAGGTTGGCTTCGGCGTCGAACGGAGCGACGCGCACGAATGCTTCGCCTGCGTAGTATTCGTTGAAGAGCGCGACCACATCTTGCGGCGTGGCTTTCTTCGCCAACTGGCTCGGCGAGAAGAAGGTAGTGACCGCCAGACCCTTGTAGAACTCGCCGACGATCGGCGTGAATACCGGTGCCGACTTCAGACCCGTATGCGCTGCCATCTCCGGCAGATGCTTGTGCGTCAGACCGAGCGCGTAAGGACGCGGGCTCTTCAGCCGGTCGTTGCCGCCGGCTTCGTAGTCGGCAATCATCTTTTTGCCGCCGCCGCTGTAGCCGGTGATCGAATAGCTGTGCGCAGCGAACTCCGGCGCGACCACGCCCGCTTCGACGAGCGGGCGCATGGCCAGCACGAACGCCGATGCGTGGCAGCCCGGCACGGCAATGCGTTTGGCCGTACGCAGCCGTTCGCGTTGCGAGCGCGCCAGCTCCGGCAGGCCGTAAGCCCAGTCCGCGCTGGTGCGAAACGCCGTGCTCGCGTCGATCAGGACGGTGTGGTCGTTCGCGACGAGCGAAGCCGATTCGCGCGAGGCCACATCGGGCAGGCACAGGAACGTGACATCCGACGCGTTGATGAGACGACGGCGCTCCTTGATGTCCTTGCGCTTCGCTTCTTCGATACGCAGGATCTCTACGTCGGCGCGTTGCGACAGGTATTCGAAAATCTTCAGGCCGGTCGTGCCTTCCTGTCCGTCGACAAATACTTTCGTGCTCATCTCACTCTCACTGGCTTACGGGAAAACGGCGGGGAAAACGGTGGCGCTGAGTTGCGCCGGAACGCTATTTTAAGACCTGACGACGGCACGCGTGCGCAAACATCGTCGAAAAACGACGTTGCGCCGTGCAAATGACATTGAGATGACGGTTTTATGCGGCAGATGCAATCCGTTGACGGGGGATTCGCACCCGCCGCGGACCGGGAGACGTCTACTTCGCGGCACTCCAGCGCGCCGTCACGGCTGCGACCCGCGCGCCGAATGCTTTGGCCGTTTCAAGGTCGCCTGGCGGCGGGGCTTCTTCCGGCGTGGCATCCGCCGGCGATTGCGTGAGCAGACCCGTAGAGCCGCCGACGTAGTTCAGGTCGTCGCGCGTCGCCGCCTTGGTGTTGGCCGGCATCATGCCGGTGCCCGCCCAGATCATGCTGTGCTGCATCGCCAGCGTGACGAAGTATTGGATGGTCGAGAACTTGTCGCCGTTCATCGTCGCGGAGTTGGTGAAGCCGGCGGCGATCTTGTCTTTCCACTTCTGGCCGAACCATACCTTCGAACTGGCGTCGGCGAATTTCTTGAAGTCAGCCGATGGACCGCCCATGTAGGTCGGCGCGCCGAAAATGATGGCGTCGGCGGCGTCGAGTTCGGCCCAGCCGGCATCGTCGACATCGCCGACTGCGAGCAGTCTGGCGTCGGCGCCGGCCGCGAGCGTGCCGGCGAGCACAGCTTCGGCGGCTTTCTTCGTATGGCCATATCCGCTGTGATAAACGATGACGATCTTCGGCATGAGATGCTCCAGGAAAGTTGAAGGGAGGACGAGGACGAGCGGTGCGAGCGCGCGGCGGCGGGTTGGCCGCGGCGATACTGCGCCATCCGCCGGACCTGGGTAACCGCAACGCCGCGGCTTTTGCGGGCGCGTGTTTTAGCGCCCGTAGTTCACCACCATTTTTGCACTACCGATCGTTGCAGTGCCGATCTCGTGGTCGAACATGAACGCCGGGCGGCCCTGGGCGAGCCGCAGATCGGTCGTGTTGAGCGCATACACGGTGATCACATAGCGGTGCGGCTTGCCGGCCGGCGGACACGGTCCGCCATAGCCGTCGATCTCGAAGTCGTTGCGCGCCTCGACGGCGCCAAGCTTCTTTATGTAGCCTGACGCGCTCGCATTCTCAGGCAAGCGGTCGATATTCGCAGGGATCTCCGCGACGGCCCAGTGCCACCAGCCGGGACCGGGTGCGTCGGGATCGAAGATAGTGACGGCAAAGCTGCGCGTGCCTGCAGGCGCATCGTGCCACGATAACTGCGGCGAGCGGTTCGCACCCTTGCAGTCGTCCTGATCGAAAACCTGGGCGGTGTCGACCGTGCCGCCATCGCGGAAATTGGTACTGGTCAACGTAAAGGGCCCGTCCGCGAGCGCACGCGGCCCATGCGCGACGGCAAGCGCGAGACTGAGCGTCGCAATGGCAAAAGACGACGATCTGGAGCGGGGCGAAGCAAGCGAAACGACCAGGCAACGCGAATGCATGTGCCTATTCTCCTTTGTCGACCGGCGCCTGCGCTTTAGCTGTCAACCAGAGTTCGCGCTTTTAGCGCGGTACTCCGGTCCCATGCAGCGCAGTTACGCCGGTCCCATGCAGCCAGGGGTGTGAGCGTCCATCCTCAGGATCATTATTGTCCCTATTTTGTGTTCCGCGGTCGAATCAAGATTAACATTTGGTTGAGCGGGGGCCTTGTAGCGCCCGTTCTGACAGGCCGCGGACAGGTGAAATCAGCTATAGTCAGCGGAATTGCGCCCGTGGGCCGGCAACGCAAGGGAAGTCACGAATTTAGAACCTGGAATTTAGAATGATGCATGGCTGAAGTTTCGGAGAGCGTGCTATCAAGCGAAGGAGAGCCATGCCAGAACCAGTCAGAGTCGTTGTAGCCGATGATCACCCAGTGATTTTGTTCGGCGCAGAGCAAGCGCTGCTTAAATTCCCCGGCATCGAAGTTGTTGCACGCGCGCGCCAGTCAACGGAACTCATGAAGATTCTGCAGACCGTTCCCTGCGACGTGCTGGTGACCGATCTCGCCATGCCCGGCGGGCAGTACGGTGACGGTCTTCCGCTGATCGGTTACTTGCGCCGCAATTTTCCCAATCTGCCTATCGTCGTCCTGACGATGCTCGAGAACGCCGCGCTGCTCAAGCGCCTCAGCGAACTCGGCGTGACCTCGGTCGTCAACAAGGCGGACGATCTGAGCCATATCGGGCTCGCGGTCCAGCACGTCAGCCGCCATCTCGAATACATGAGTCCATCGGTCAAGGCCTCGCTCGAGACATTGCGCATGAACGCCGGCGGCAAGACCGACGAGGTGATGCTGTCGAAGCGCGAACTGGAAGTGGTGCGGCTGTTCGTGTCCGGGATGACGATCAAGGAAATCTCGGAGCAGTTGAACCGCAGCATCAAGACCATCAGCACGCAGAAGAACACCGCGATGCGCAAACTCGGTCTCGAACGCGATTCCGAACTGTTTCAGTACGCGCAGAGCAACGGTCTGGCGAATCTGTCGTCGGGGACCGCGGGGGAACTGAGCGATCAGTGATCGCGTTGCCTGACGTGTCGCTGCGAGCGGCATAAAAAAAGCTGCCTGTCGGAAAGACAGGCAGCTTTTTTTGCATCCACCAGCGGCGTGCGTTAGAACCAGACCGCGTTGCGGCGGTCCCTTCCCGGCCTACGTACTTGAAACCTGGTGCTTACTGCGGCGACGCGGTCGCGCCGCCGTGCGCGGCCGACCACTCAGCCGGTGCGTGCAGGAATTTTTCCACTTCGTCGAGCGTCTTCGTGTCGAAGTAGCCTTTTTCCTTGGCGATGCGCAGGACGTCCCACCAGGTGGCAAGCGCGTGCAGATCGACGTCGATGTCTTTCAGCACCGACACGCTTTCCTTGAAGATGTTGTAGTGGAACAGTACGAAGCAGTGGTTCACCGTCGCGCCCGCGGTGCGCAGCGCGTTGATGAAGTTGATCTTGCTGCGGCTGTCGGTGGTCAGGTCTTCTACCAGCAGCACGCGCTGGCCTTCGGTCAGCAGACCTTCGATCTGTGCGTTGCGGCCGAAACCCTTCGGCTTCTTGCGCACGTATTGCATCGGCACCATCAGGCGGTCGGACAGCCAGGCCGCGAACGGGATGCCGGCGGTTTCGCCACCGGCGACCGCGTCGATCTGCTCGTAGCCGACGTCGCGCAGGATGGTGGCTTCGGCCATTTCCATCAGGCCGCGGCGCACGCGCGGATACGAGATCAGCTTGCGGCAGTCGATATACACCGGGCTCGCCCAGCCGGACGTGAAGATGTACGGTTTTTCCGCGTTGAAGTGAACTGCTTGCACTTCCAGCAGCATCTTGGCGGTCGTGTCGGAGATCGTCTGGCGATCGAAGCCTGTCATGGGCGGATCCTTGGTGTGAGCGAGAGGGCGCGGGCGCATTGGCCCGGTGGCGCAGCAAGCGGAGTGTTCCGCGCCTGATGGGCGGAATACGTAGCCGGTCAGTG
This sequence comes from Paraburkholderia sp. GAS82, assembly GCF_050436285.1. Lineage (NCBI taxonomy): Bacteria > Pseudomonadati > Pseudomonadota > Betaproteobacteria > Burkholderiales > Burkholderiaceae > Paraburkholderia > Paraburkholderia sp. GAS82. The sequence goes on along the minus strand of NZ_JBNDLX010000016.1, from coordinate 20,882 downwards.
GAGTGCAGGCCGGTTTTGCTACGCGCGTAGGCCGACATTTTACCCGATTCGGACACGTCCGAGGAGCCGGTCGTGCGTGAAAACCCGTAAAGGCGGCGATAGCAGCGGCAAGCGGAAGCGGCGAGACGACGCTTTTGGGTGGGGAAGGGTGCGCCGATGGTCGCGTCGCCGCGTGTCGCGCGGCGGTCTTTTTGGCTTGCTTGTGGCCCGGGCAAGCGCCGATTACACTCACGCGAATTTTCACGGACGGGCGGCGCCGATCTCCTCTGCGTGGCCGTGCCCTACGGGATGCTTTCGATGACAGTCGCCTCTTCTTCCACCCCCACCCGCGCGGCCGCGCAACGTGGCTATGCCGGCCGGGCGCTGCTCGCAGCAGTGCTCGGTTACGCGATGGACGGTTTCGATCTGTTGATCCTCGGCTTCATGTTGCCGGTGATCGCCCTCGACCTTCACCTCTCGTCCACTCAGGCCGGCTCGCTTGTCACGTGGACGCTGATCGGTGCCGTGGCGGGCGGCGTTCTCTTCGGCGTGTTGAGCGACTATTTCGGCCGGGTGCGGATGCTCACGTGGACCATCCTGATCTTCGCCGTCTTCACCGGCCTGTGCGCGCTGGCGCAAGGCTACGCGGATCTGCTGGCTTACCGGACCATCGCCGGGCTCGGACTCGGCGGCGAGTTCGGCATTGGCATGACGCTGGTCGCCGAGGCGTGGCCCGCGGCGCAGCGAGCGCGAGTGTCGTCGTATGTGGGGTTGGGCTGGCAACTCGGCGTGCTGGCCGCGGCGCTGCTGACGCCGTTGCTGTTGCCGGTCATCGGCTGGCGCGGCATGTTTGCGCTGGGACTGGCGCCCGCCGTGGTGTCGTTCGTGGTGCGGCGGCGCGTCGAGGAACCGGCGTTGTTCGTCGAACGTGCCGAGCAAGCGCGGCAAGTAGCTCGCGCGGGGCAACGGACCACGTCGCGCAAGCTGCCATTGCGGCTCCTGATCGCCGACGCTCGCACCACGTGCGCGAGCGTTGGCGTTGTGATCCTTTGCTCTGTGCAGAATTTCGGTTACTACGGTCTGATGATCTGGTTGCCGAGCTACCTGTCGAAGACCTTCGGCTATTCGCTGACCAAATCCGGTTTGTGGACTTCCGCGACGGTGCTCGGCATGGCGCTCGGCATCTGGCTCTTCGGCATCGCGGCTGACCGCTTCGGACGCAAGCCGACCTTCCTGTTTTACCAGGCCGGCGCAGTCGTGATGGTATTCGTCTATGCGCACCTCAGCACGCCGTTCGCGCTGCTGATCGGCGGTGCGGTGATGGGGGTGTTCGTCAACGGCATGATCGGCGGCTACGGTGCGCTGATTTCCGAGTTGTATCCCACCGAGGCGCGAGCCACTGCGCAAAACGTGCTGTTCAATATCGGGCGAGCCGTCGGTGGATTTGGGCCGGTCGTGGTCGGAGCGCTGGCTGCGCGCTACTCGTTCGGCGCGGCTCTAGGGTTGCTCGCTTCAATCTATCTGCTCGATATTCTCGCGACGCTGTTCCTGATTCCCGAACGTCGCGGCGCCGCGCTCGAATGACTCGCGGCACGCTCTTCGCAAAGTCCTGCCGAGGCGGCGGGACGCCTCCATATCGATGACGCGCCGCAACATTCCAGGTCCTTGTTTCGCCCGTGGTTACCGGCGGTAAACGCTACTCGTCACGACTCATGCGGGGTGTACACTAACTCCCCCGCAAAAGCTCTGCACCGTCTTGCTAACCGCTCAGGTTCGACGTTGCGCCTAACCGGCGCAAGCGAGAACCGCTGCAGTCGATTACCCATTCGATCCATGCGAGCGAGGCACACGGCGCACTGAGCCGGGCCCGATCACTTACGTCTCGCAGGCTAAAAAATGGACGAACAACTGAAGCAAAGCGCTCTCGCGTATCACCAGAATCCGAAGCCCGGCAAGATCTCGGTCACGCCGACCAAGCCACTCTCCAATCAGCTCGACCTCTCGCTGGCGTACTCGCCAGGCGTCGCCGCGGCCTGCATGGCGATCTTCGATGAACCGCTCGACGCGCAGAAGTACACCTCGCGCGGCAACCTCGTCGGCGTGATTACCAACGGCACCGCCGTGCTCGGCCTCGGCAACATCGGCCCGCTGGCCGCGAAGCCGGTGATGGAAGGCAAGGGCTGTCTGTTCAAGAAGTTTGCCGGCATCGACGTGTTCGATATCGAACTCGCCGAGAACGATCCCGACAAACTGGTCGAAGCGATCGCGATGCTCGAGCCGACGCTCGGCGGCATCAACCTCGAAGACATCAAGGCGCCGGAGTGCTTCTACATCGAGAAGAAGCTGCGCGAGCGCATGAAGATTCCCGTCTTCCACGACGACCAGCACGGTACGGCGATCATCGCATCGGCGGCGATTCTGAACGGCCTGAAAGTGGTCGGCAAAAAGCTCGAAGAAGTGAAGCTGGTTTGCTCGGGTGCGGGCGCCGCGGCGATTGCGTGTCTCGACCTGCTGGTGCATCTGGGTCTTTCGAAGAAGAACGTGCTCGTCACCGATTCGAAGGGCGTGATCTACGAAGGCCGCGGCAATCTGGATCCGTCGAAGGAACGTTATGCGGCGAACACCGGCGCGCGTACGTTGGGCGATGCGATTCGCGGCGCCGATGTGTTCCTCGGTTGCTCGAGCGCCGGCGTGCTGAAGCCCGAAATGGTCGTGGAAATGGGCACCCAGCCGCTGATTCTCGCGCTGGCCAACCCGGAACCGGAGATTCGTCCGGAAGAAGCGAAGAAGGTGCGCCCGGACGCGATTATCGCCACGGGCCGTTCGGATTATCCGAACCAGGTCAACAACGTGCTGTGCTTCCCGTTCATCTTCCGCGGCGCACTCGACGTGGGCGCGACGACCATCACGGAAGAGATGAAACTCGCCTGCGTGCGCGCGATCGCTGAACTGGCCGAAGAAACCGACCAGGGCGACGAAGTGGCGAAGGCCTATGAGGGGCACACGCTCGAATTCGGCCCGGACTACCTGATCCCGAAACCGTTTGACCCGCGTCTGATCATCAAGATTGCGCCGGCCGTCGCGCAGGCTGCGATGGATTCAGGTGTGGCGACCCGTCCGATCAAGGACATGGACGCGTATCGCGAAGAGCTCGGCACCACGGTCTATCGTACCGGCATGGTGATGCGTCCGGTGTTTGCTGCGGCGAAATCGGCGCCGGCGCGCATCGTGTTTGCCGAAGGTGAAGACGAACGCGTGCTGCGTGCGGCGCAGTTCGTGTTGCTGGAGAAGATCGCGAAGCCGATCCTCGTCGGCCGTCCGGCGGTGATCGACATGCGTCTGAAGAAGATGGGCTCGAAGCTCAAGTGCGGCGAAGATTTCGAGATCGTCAATCCGGAAGACGATCCGCGCTATCAGAAGTGCTGGCAGGAGTACCACGAGATCGGTGCGCGTGAAGGCGTCACGCCGGAAGTCGCGAAGGCCGCGCTGCGCAAGTTCAACACGTTGATCGGTGCGCTGCTCGTGCGTGTGGGGGATGCCGACGGCATGATCTGCGGGATGATCGACACGTACCAGAGCCATCTGAAATTCGTCGAACAGGTGCTCGGCAAGGCGGAAAACGTGCAGAACCTGGCGGCGATGAATCTGCTGATGCTGCCTGGCCGCAACCTGTTTATCTGCGATACGTACATCAACGAAGTGCCGACTGCCGAGCAACTCGCCGATATGACGGTGCTGGCTGCTAGCGAGATCGAGAAGTTCGGCATTACGCCGAAGGTCGCGCTGTTGTCGAATTCGAACTTCGGCAGCGTGCCGTCGGCTTCGTCGCAACGCATGGCCGAAGCGCGCAAGCTGATCGTGGAACGTGCGCCGGAGCTGGAGATCGACGGTGAGATGCATGGTGACGCTGCGTTGTCGGAGATGGTCCGCAAGGCTGCGTTTCCGGGCACCAGGCTGACAGGCGAAGCTAACCTGCTGATCATGCCGAACGTCGAAGCGGCAAACATCACGTACAACCTGCTGAAGATGATCGGTGGCGAAGGCGTGACGGTGGGACCGTTCCTGCTCGGCGCGGAAAAGCCGGTGCATATCCTGACGCCGGCCGCGACCGTGCGCCGGATTATCAACATGACGGCGGTGGCTTCGGCAAATGCGCGTGTGAAAGCGAACGCGCAATAACGGTCGCTGTTCTTTCTGATGGTGCGCCGCTTTTTGCGGCGCGCTTGTGAGATGCCCGCGTGCTGCACGGGCATCTCACCGCCATCACGCGGCGTGCTGTGCCTGGCTGCCTTGCGGCGTGCGCCAGCGACCGAGCAATTCCTGCCACTTGACCCGCACACCCTTCAGGTTGTTTTCCTTCACGTGTCCGTAGCCACGGATGCCGTCCGGCAGGTTCGCCAGTTCGACCGCCAACGTGTGCTTCTGCGCGCTCAGGCCGCCGATCACTTCACGCACCAGCGCCTCATACTCGCCGATCAGCGCCCGCTCGGTGCGACGCTCTTCCGTCTTGCCGAATACATCGAACGCGGTGCCGCGCAGGAACTTGAGTTTCGCAAGCACACGCATGGCGCTGAGAATCCAAGGACCGTACTTCTTCTTGATCAGATGACCGTGCGCGTCCTTCTTCGAGAAAGCCGGCGGCGCGAGGTGGATATTGACCTTCCAGTCCCCCTCGAAACTTGCCTTCAGCTTTTCCATGAAGGCCGGATCGGCGTACAGACGGGCGACTTCGTACTCGTCCTTGTAGGCCATCAGCTTATGGAGGTTCTTTGCCACTGCCTCGGTCAACGGCAATTGACCGTCGCCCGAGTCGAGCGCCGATTCCGCCACTCGCACCTGCGCCACCAGTTCGCGGTAGCGCGCTGCGTAGGCTTCGTTTTGCCACGCGGTCAGATAGCCGGCGCGCTTTTCGATCAGCGTGTCGAGTGCCTTCGGCGTATGCAGCGAGATGATCTTGCTGCTGGCGGTTTCCGTCGTCGCGGTGCGGCCTTGCGATTGCGCGATCTTGCGCACAGCCGCGAGGTCATGTGCCGCACGGCGGCCCCATTCGAATGCTGAACGGTTCTTTTCAACCTGCACCGCGTTCAGTTCGATGGCACGCATCAGCGATTCATACGTCAGCGGTACCCAGCCCTTTTGCCAGGCGTAGCCGAGCACGAACGGGTTCGTATAGATCGCATCGCCGAGCAGCGCAACAGCGAAGTGGTTGGCGTCGATTGCGTCGACCCCTGCCTCGCCAGCGCCCGTGCGTACATCCGATTCCGCATCGGCACCCGGGAATTGCCAGTTCGGGTTCTTGATGAATGCTGCGGTCGGCGTGTGCGCGCTGTTCAGCACGACGCGCGTGCGGCCCACCTGCATCCGCGAGACGCATTCGTCGCTGGCAGTCACGATCGCGTCGCAGCCGATCACAAGACTGGCTTCGCCCATGGCGATGCGCGTTGCGTGGATGTCGGCGGGCTGCTTCGCGATCTGCACGTGGCTCATCACGGCGCCGCCCTTTTGCGCGAGGCCGGTCACGTCCAGTACCGTCACGCCCTTGCTCTCGAGGTGAGCGGCCATGCCGAGCAGCGCGCCGATCGTCACCACGCCCGTACCGCCTACGCCGGTGACGAGCACGCCATACGGACGCTCGATCGACGGCAGCTCAGGCATGGGCACCGGTGGCATCGCCTCTGCGCTCGCGCCAGATGAAGCCTTAGGCTTCTTCAACTGTCCGCCTTCAACCGAGACGAAGCTCGGGCAGAAGCCGTTCACGCACGAGAAGTCTTTGTTGCAGGTCGACTGGTTGATCTGACGCTTGGTGCCGTACTCGGTATCCAGCGGTTCGACCGACAGACAGTTGGACTTCACCGAGCAGTCGCCGCAGCCTTCGCAGACTGCTTCGTTGATCACCACGCGGCGCGCCGGATCCGGATACGTGCCGCGTTTGCGACGGCGGCGCTTCTCGGTTGCACAGGTCTGGTCGTAGATCAGGATCGAGGTGCCGGCGATCTCGCGCAGCTCACGCTGCACGTCGTCGAGCTGGTCGCGATGATGGATCGTGATGCCCGGCGCGAGACCGACGTTCGCGTGGTACTTCTCCGGCTCGTCGGTGACGATCACGATTTTCGCTGCGCCCTCGGCGGCAAGCTGATGCGTGATCTGCGGCACGGTCAGCACGCCGTCGACCGGTTGGCCGCCCGTCATCGCAACCGCGTCGTTGTACAGAATCTTGTAGGTAATATTCGCTTTCGAGGCTATCGCCGCGCGAATCGCCAGCAGTCCCGAGTGGAAGTAGGTGCCGTCGCCGAGGTTGGCAAAGACATGCTTGTCGTTGGTGAACGGCGCCTGGCCAACCCATGCCACGCCTTCACCGCCCATCTGGCTGAACGTGCTGGTGCTGCGGTCCATCCACACGGTCATGTAGTGACAGCCGATACCCGCCATCGCCCGCGAACCTTCCGGCACATTGGTCGACGTGTTGTGCGGGCAGCCGGAGCAGAACCACGGCTTGCGCTCGACTTCGACGCGCGGCCGGGCCAGCGCTTTTTCCTTCGCCTCGATTACGGCAATACGCGTAGCAATGCGTGCGCGTACATCGGAAGGCAGGTCGAACTTTTCCAGACGCGTGGCGATGGCCTTGGCGATGATCGCTGGCGATAACTCGTAGTGCGCCGGTAGCAGCCAGTTGCCCATCGGCACGGACCATTCGCCGCCGGCGCCATCCTTCTCGTCGAATTTGCCGAATACGCGCGGACGTTGTGCGTCGGGCCAGTTGTACAGCTCTTCCTTGATCGCGTATTCGAGGATCTGGCGCTTTTCCTCGACCACCAGAATTTCTTCGAGCCCTTGCGCGAAACTATGTGCGCCTTGCGCTTCGAGCGGCCACACGCAACCCACCTTGTAAAGGCGGATGCCGATGCGCGAGCAGGTGTCGTCGTCGAGTCCGAGGTCGGTCAGCGCCTGACGCACGTCGAGATAAGCCTTGCCAGCCGTCATGATGCCGAAGCGCGCCTGCGGCGAATCGATTTCCACGCGGTCCAGCTTGTTGGCGCGCACGTAGGCGAGCGCGGCGTACCACTTGTAGTCGAGCAGACGCGCTTCCTGGACCAGCGGCGGATCGGGCCAACGGATATTCAGGCCACCGTCCGGCATGGCGAAATCTTCAGGCAGCACGATTTTCGTGCGGTGCGGGTCGATATCCACCGAAGCCGACGATTCGACCACATCTGTCACGCACTTCATCGCGACCCACAGACCGGAATAGCGGCTCATGGCCCAGCCGTGCAGGCCGAAGTCGAGGTATTCCTGCACGTTCGACGGAAACAGCACCGGCAGGCCGCAAGCCTTGAACATGTGCTCGGACTGATGCGCGAGCGTCGAGGACTTGGCGGCATGGTCGTCGCCGGCGAGCACGAGGACGCCGCCATGTTGCGACGAGCCGGCCGAATTGCCGTGCTTGAGCACGTCGCCGGAACGGTCGACGCCAGGGCCTTTGCCGTACCACATCGAGAAGACGCCGTCGAATTTGGCGTTCGGATACAGGTTGACCTGTTGCGAGCCCCACACGGCGGTGGCGGCAAGGTCTTCATTGACGCCGGGCTGGAATACGACCTGGTGTGCGGCGAGATGCTGCTTCGCCTTCCACAGCGACTGGTCGAGACCGCCAAGCGGAGATCCGCGATAGCCGGAGATGAACCCGGCAGTATTGAGCCCTGCGGCTTTGTCACGTTCCTGCTGCAACATGGGCAGACGCACGAGGGCCTGGATGCCGCTCATGTATGCGCGGCCGCGTTCCAGCGTGTATTTGTCGTCGAGCGTGACGGAATTGAGCGCGGCTTCGAGCGAGGCTCGCTGACCGGCGTCTAGCGGGGCATTCATTGTCTGTACTCCTCCAACCTGTTTGGGATCGCCAAAACTTGTTGGCCTCGGCATCTTGTGAATGCTTCGGCCGGGGTGGCCATATTGACGTGTTTTAAGTGATGGTAGCACTGGGAGAAACCCGCCGCATGGCATTAAAAATGCTGTACTGCGGCGCGAATCGCTACGGTGCCAATGACGTGATTGTGACAGTCAAGGGAGATGTTGAATTATTTCCAGAGCATCGTGTAACAAGCTGTAAAAGCTTCAATTTCCCGGAACCCATCTTGAAAACCCAGTCTAACCACCCACCTGTGCACGTGTCCGCGCAACGCTCCGCGGTTGGTGGAGCTTCACGACAAGCAGGCAGTTAGAAAAGGAGTACGCATGAACACCAGAAATATCCAGACCTTCCTGATGGTCTCCGCCGCATTCTTTGCGATGAGCGCGCCGGTGCGCTCCAACAGCGCGAGTACCCTCGCAAACGCGGTGGCTTGTACGGCGCGCGTCGCACCCGCTCGCATTGCTTCCAATCGTGCTACGCCTTCGAGCGAGGCCAGCGAGGACGAGCAGCTTTCGTGATGTATCGCTGAGGCGATTCGTCGATCCAATTCTTGCGGTCGCCTGAGGCTGGGCGGCTGCTGAAACAACAAAGGGCGGGGATCTTGCGATCCTCGCCCTTTTCTTATGGCGCGTTGGTGTTGGTCCGGGGCTACGCCTTGTCCTGCACCACGCCGCGTCGGATCTGATCCAACTCGATCGATTCGAACAGCGCCTTGAAATTACCTTCGCCGAACCCCTGATTCCCCTTGCGTTGAATGATCTCGAAGAAGATCGGGCCAATCTGGTTTTCGGTGAAGATCTGCAGCAGCAGATCTTCGGGCGCGCCGTCGATCAGGATCTTGCGCCTGCGCAGCTCGTCGAGCGGCTCGCCGTGATTTGGCACGCGCCGATCGACCAGTTCGTAGTAAGTGTCGATCGTATCGAGCAACGCAATCTTCGCCTCGCGCAGCCCGTCGACGGTGCGGTAGATGTTGTCGCTGCCGAGCGCAATGTGCTGAATGCCTTCGCCGTGATACGCGTCGAGGTATTCCTGAATCTGACCGGCAGTTTCCGAGCCTTCTTCGTTGATCGGAATACGGATCTTGCCGCACGGTGAAGTCATCGCCTTCGACTTCACGCCCGTCACCTTGCCTTCGATGTCGAAGTAACGCACTTCCCGGAAGTTGAAGAGGCGCTCGTAGAACTCCGCCCATTCCTGCATGCGGCCGCGGTGGACGTTGTGCGTCAGGTGGTCGATATAGGTGAGGCCGTGGCCGACCGGGTTCGGGTTGGCGCCGGGAATCGGCACGAAGTCGACATCGTAGATGCCGATATCGCCGATGCTGTTCGGCTCCGCGCCATTCTTGCCACGCCAGCGGTCCACGAAATAGATCAGCGAATCGCCGACGCCCTTGATCGCCGGAATGTTCAGTTCCATCGGGCCGGTCTTGTTATCGAAGCCCCATGCGCCTTTTTCGAGCGCCTGCCTGTACGCCTTGGCGGCGTCCTGTACGCGAAAGGCGATGGCGCAGATCGACGGGCCATGCAGGCGCGCGAAGCGCTGCGCGAACGAATCGGGCTCCGCGTTGACGATGAAATTGATGTCGCCCTGACGGTACAGCGTCACGTCCTTGTGACGATGCCGCGCGATCGCAGTGAAGCCCATCTGTTCAAACAGCTTGCCCAGTGCCTTGGGATCCGGCGCGGTGTACTCGATGAACTCGAAGCCGTCGGTGCCGACGGGGTTGTCCCACGTTTGAACCTGCATATCTGTCTCCTGTGTCGAATGCCGCCAGTTTAAAGGGGCGTACGCGATGGAAACTTGCGAACTTAATCGTGATTGCGTAGGCTGGCGCTAGTTCATGGCTCAAAAATAGGGTTTGGTGGCAGAAGATGGCTAATATCGAGATGGATGTCATCGATCGACGAATTCTCACCATCCTCCAGGAGAATGGTCGACTGTCGAATCAGGAAATCGCAGAACGGGTGAGCCTCTCACCCAGTCCGTGTCTGCGACGTATCCGGCGGCTGGAGGAGAGTGGCGTGATTCGCGGCTATGTCGCATTGCTCGACGCCCAGCAGCTGGGCCTCGATTTGCTTGCGTATGTAAATGTGCGGCTGGAAAAGCGCAGCGTCCCGACGATCAGCCCGCGCGGCGACGGCGCACCGGTGCGAGCGGGCGCGACGCATGCCGATCTGTTTCGCGCCGCGGTCCAGACCTGGCCGGAGGTGGTCGCCTGCCATGCCATGACGGGGGATATGGATTACCTGCTGCGCGTGCAGGTTCAGGACATGGCGCACTTTTCGCGCTTCGTGCAGGACCGGTTGCTGCACCATCCGTCAGTGATCGACGTGAAATCGAGTTTCTCGCTGGAGACGTTCAAGGAGACGACGGCGTTGCCGATTCTTTGAGCGGAGCAGATGACCGTGTTAGGACATATTGGCCTGTTCTAGGGGAAATCGCGGCGGCGGCAAACTTCGGCGGTGCAATAGCAAAAGGGCGGCTGAGCCGCCCTTTTGCTTATCCAGCGAGGATGTGCTTAGGCGATTCAGGCCGCCGCCGCAGCCGGCATGAACGATTCGAAAATCTTCGAAGCCTGACGCGCCTGGCGCTTCAACGCGTAGTCGAACACGGCGGCCTGTTCCTGCAGCATTTCAGCGATGATGCTCGACTGGTCGGCCGGCGGCAGTGTCAGATACGCATCGGCTTCGCCGTACGCGTATTCGATCTTCATGCCGGCCTTCTTCGCGATGTGCATCATCGTGGAGTTGCGCGACAGGCAGTGCATATAGAGCATGCTTACGTGCGTGTTGCGGCTGCGGATGGCGGCGCGCTCGAACAGCTTGCTGCCAATGCCCTGGCCACGCGTGCTTTCCAGCACCGATACGCCGAACTCGGCGGTGCGCTTGTCGCCCTCAACGGGCAGATAGGCGAGGTGGCCCACGCCAACCAGTTGCAACTGGTTGTCGAAAACACCGAACACGGTGTCACGGGTGAAATCGATGGCGCGCACGTAGTTTTCGATTACGTGGTCCGGCACGAGCTGACCGAAGCGCAGCAGGCGGTCGTCTTCGGCCAGTGCGAGAAAGTGCGTCAGCAGGCGTTCGCGGTCGATAGCGGTCAGCTCCCGCACCAGAGCATGCGCGTGACCGGCTGCCTGCGACAGGCGATCGGGTGTGACGATCGGCTCGGCGGCGCGAGTAGTGGGCGTGGTCATGGTTGGGTTCTCCTTTTGATCTAGCGGCATGGTGCACCGCAAGGTCAAATTCTATCGGAAGCGCAATCCCATAACTAGGGAAAACCCGGATATCGATTTGATGTCACGCTCTATTCTGTTGGGAACCTATTTTTATATATATGATTATTAACAGTTATTGATTCTGCATACGTCACATCATCAACTGTGGCTTGCAGGCAACCTCCGTCTCTTGAAGCTGTTGCATCGCAATATTTCGATGCTAATCCTTGGCCCGCAGTCCATGGTCGACCATGTCGACGACCTGTTCCGCGAATTCCCCGTAGCCCATCCGGCCGCCCGGCTTCAGCCAGGTGAAAGTCCAGTTGATCATGCCGAACACCATCATCGTCAGCGCTGTCTGGTTGTCGCGGTTGGCGCGTTCCGGATAGGCGCGCGTTAGCTGGCGCGCAAATGCCGCGACCACGTCGCGCTGGCGATTCAGGATGATCTCGCGTTGCGCGTCGACCAGATATTTGACGTCGTTCAGCAGCGCGACATGCCGGCTGTGAGAGTTCTCATATTCGGACAGAAACGCGCGGATCAGCTCGGCGAAGGTTTCCCGCTCGGTCAGGCCACGTCGCTGGCTCGAGCCTTCCACTTCCGCGATGATCAGCATCAGGCGCCTGGTGTAGCGGTCGAGCAGATCGAACAGGATCGCTTCCTTGCTTTCGTAATAGTGGTAGAGGCGCGCCTTCGAAGTGCCGCTCGCGGCAGCCAGATCGGCCATCGAGGTGCTTGGATAGCTCGTCTGCGCGAACTTGGCCGCGGCCAGTTCGAGGATCTGGTCGCGCTGGGTTTCGTGGTCTGGTGCGCGGGTGCGGGCCATGGTCCTTGGGGTCCTTAGCTGGAACAGGTGGAAAGGTCCGCGCGCAATTCCAGCGCGCGCCATGCGGAAGGATCGCCGCGCAGGCTCACGCGCCCGCTTGCGGCCAGTTCGCGGAAGCGCCAGAACACGAGGCTGTCGCTGACGAGAAAGCCCAGGTCGGCGACCATCAGTTGCGCGGCGATACGGGCGGCGGGGCGCCAGGCGTCGCTGGCGTGTTCCAGGATGAGCGCGTCCAGCTCGGCGAACGTGCCGCTCGTGAAGGTGTTGTCGCGCCAGCGGCGGGTTTCGCCGTTCGCCTGCTTGACCTCCTGCCATTCGAGGGCGAGCCGGCTGATGCGCAGCACCGAGATCGGCGCAACGTCCGGAAGCCGCGTCTGCAGGATGTCCGGCGCAAACATCCCGACCGACGTCGCGTGGTCTGGCCGGCTATGGGCGAAGGCACCGGGGTCGGTAAGGTCGCGGATCGAGAGGCGGACTTCGTTCAGGCGCTGAGGACTGTTGCGCAGGTGGTAGCAGACCCTTCGCAGGGTCAACTGGTCGGCCGCGCTTTCGGCGTGCCAGACGGCCACCTGCGCGTCACCGGCCACGAGTTGCTCCAGCAATGTTGCCTGTTCGGTGAATTCGCCCTGGAAATTGCGTGGTGCGCCGTCGTGTGGGGCTCCGTCCGTCACGCGTTGCCAGAATTCGGCGCGCACCTCGGGCGTGTCGTCGACCCCGCGCAGCGGACCGACCGCGAGATCGTCGCGCAACGACTGCACGGGATCGTCGCGCCCCGCCTGTCGCAGGGCGCTTCGCAGGGAGTCGGCGGCGACGTCGCCGTTAGTCAGGTGGATTGTGCTCATCAACAGCTCGCTGGCAAATCGGTCACAGAAAGGGCCGCGTGGCGAGCGGAACCAGGTCCCGATCGCGAGCGGCCCTTAGTGTAAGCGGATCGCGGGTGAGCTGAAAGCGCTCAGGCGTGCATCGTGGAAGATGTGCGCCCGCAATGTTGTCTAACGCTCATCGTAGCTGACCACCACCCGGTCGCTCACCGGATGGCACTGGCAGGTCAGCACGAAGCCGTCGCGGATTTCGTGGTCTTCGAGCGTGTAGTTCTTTTCCATCCGTACTTCGCCTTCGAGCACCTTGGCGCGGCAGGTGCAGCACACGCCGCCCTTGCAGGCATATGGCAGCGCGAGGCCGGCCTTCAGGCCGACGTCGAGCACGCTCACGCCCTCGTAAGGCAGGCGCAGCTTGCGTTTTTTGCCGTCGAGGATGATCTCGAGGTCCGCCGCCGGCGTGTTTTCGGTGATCTCGACGGGCGGCACGCCCGCCTGCGGCAGTGGCGAGCCGAACCGTTCGACGTGGACCTTGGCGGTCGGCAGGCCCGCGGCTTTCAGCGCGGCCTCGGCGGCGTCCATCATCGGCGCGGGACCGCAGATAAAGGCTTCGTCAATGACTTCGGCTGGCACCAGGTTTTCGATAAACGCTGCGCACTTCTGCTGGTCGAGCACACCGTTGAACAGTTCGACGTCCTGCAGATCGTCCGACAGCACGTGATACAGCACGAACCGGTTCATGAAGCGATTCTTCAGGTCTTCCAGTTCTTCTGCAAACATGATCTGGTCGACGCTGCGGTTGCCGTAGACCAGCGTGAAGGTGCTGCGCGGCTCGAATTCGAGGGTAGTCTTGATGATCGCGAGCACCGGCGTGATGCCCGAACCGCCGGAAAAGGCGAGGTATTGCTGCCCCTGTTCCGCGTTCAGGTGCGTGAAGAAGCGGCCGTCGGGCGTCATCACGTCGATCGTGTGACCGGGCTGCAGGGTGTCGAATGCGAAGTTCGAAAAGCGGCCGCCCCGCACGCGCTTGATGCCGATACGCAGTTCGCCGTCGCGGTCGTAGTCGGTCACGCCGACGCAGATCGAATACGAGCGGCGCGTCTCCTCACCGTCGATGTGCGTCTTCAGCGTGACGAACTGGCCCTGCGTGAAGCGATACTGCTCGCGCAGTTCGGCGGGGACTTCGAAGGCGACCGAGACCGCGTCGGCGGTTTCGGGCCGGACTTCGCGGATACGCAGGGGGTGAAATTGCGGGGTGGCCATATCAGTAGGGTTTGAAATAGTCGAAGGGTTCGCGGCAGTCGAGACAGCGGTACAGCGCCTTGCAGGCCGTCGAGCCGAATTGCGCGAGACGTTCGGTATGGACCGAGCCGCAACGCGGGCACGCCGGGGCGGGGACTGCTGCCGTGCGGACGAAGCGGATTACTTTTTCCTGAGGTACATCGCTCGCGCAATTGCCGGTGGGCGGGGCGATGCCGTAGGCACGCAGCTTTTCGCGCGCGTCGGCGGTCATCCAGTCGGTGGTCCAGGCAGGGGCGAGGACAGTGGCGATGCGGTACGGCGTGAGCTGCGCGGCCTCGAGCGCGTGTGCGACGTCCTCGGCAATCTGCGACATGGCCGGGCAGCCGGAGTACGTCGGGGTGATGACGACTTCGAGCATGCCATCCGCAGCACGCCGGACGTCGCGCAGGATGCCGAGTTCGCGAATCGACACCACCGGAATCTCCGGGTCGGGTACCGCTTCTAGCGCTGTCCATGCGCGCTCCAGCGTCGGGTCCATGGTCGTGGTGAGGTTCGCGGCCATCGTCTTGTGCTCCAGGGCCTACCAGCTCGCGCCGGGGTGCTGCCGCGCGAGGCTTTGCATCTCAGCCAGCACGTAGCCCATGTGTTCCGAGTGTTCGCCAAGCTTGCCCGTCGTGACATGCTTCACCGGTTCAGGTGACGTGAGCGTGGCTTCGTCGAGCGCGGCTCGTACGTCTTCTTCCCAGGCGCCTTGCAGATCGGCGGTCAGCGGACCGATGCCCGTTGCGGCGATGACTTCCTCAACCGCGTCCACGCTGAAGAACTCGCGCGTGTAGGGCATCAGGTAGTCGAGCGCGTCTTGCGCGCGGCGATGCGACTCATCCGTGCCGTCGCCGAGCCGGATCAGCCATTCGCCGGCGTGATGGACGTGGTAGCGCGTTTCCTTGATCGACTTCGCGGCGATGGCCGCGAGTTGTGCGTCGGTCGACGCGGTAAGCGCCGTCCAGAGATGCGCCATCAGCGTCGAGTACAGGAAGTTGCGCACGATCGTAACCGCGTAGTCCTTGTCCGCGTGCGCGGTGCCGGCGAGCGGCCCGTAATGCGGCAACTCGGCGAGCATGTAGTTGGCGAATTCGCGCTCGGTGCGGAAATACGCGTAGTCGTCTTCGCTCTTGCTGGCGCCGGTGAGCGCATGCTCGAGCGTTGCGGCGTGCGTGTACAGCAGCCGCGCCTGGCCGATCAGGTCGAGGCTCATGTTGGCGAGCGCGATGTCCTCTTCGAGAATCGGGCCGTGACCGCACCACTCGGCGTTGCGCTGACCGAGGATCAGTGCGGTGTCCGCGAGACGCAGCACGTAGGAAAGGTGTTGGGGCGTGATGTCCATGACGCGCTTACATGTGGTTGACTTCGTCGGGGAGTGTGTAGAACGTCGGATGGCGATAGATCTTGTCGCCAGCCGGTTCGAACAGCTCCGCCTTGTTCTGCGGGTCGGATGCGGTGATCGCCGAGGACGGCACCACCCAGATGCTCACGCCTTCCTGACGGCGGGTGTACACGTCGCGCGCCATGCGCAGCGCCATCGGCGCGTCGGCAGCGTGCAGACTGCCGCAGTGCTTGTGGTCGAGGCCCTGCTTGCTGCGCACGAACACTTCCCAGATCGGCCACTCTTTGTTTGTCGACTTGTCCATTCTCGAAATCTCCTGAATCTTTTGCTGTTGGCTCGTACCGGTTGGCAGCTATTAAATGTCTGTTAGTGCCTGTTGCTGCCGGACGCTGTGCCTGTATCGAGCTAATCGTCGCTGCGTCGCTGTGCTTACGCTGCGTGCTGCTGCGCGCGTTGGCGCTGCTTTTCCGCGTGGGCGAGGGCCGCTTCGCGGACCCAGGCGCCGTCGTTATGAGCTTTCACGCGGGTGGCGAGACGCTCGCGGTTGCACGGGCCGTCGCCGTTGACCACGCGCCAGAACTCTTCCCAGTCGATGTCGCCGTAGTCGTGATGACCGCGCGCTTCGTTCCACTTCAGGTCTGGATCCGGCAGCGTGACGCCGAGGACCTTGGCCTGGTCGACGGTGGCGTCGACAAATTTTTGACGCAGATCGTCATTGGAAATGCGCTTGATGCCCCATTTCGACGATTGATTGCTGTGGATCGAATCCTTGTCGCTCGGGCCGAACATCATCAGCACCGGCCACCACCAGCGGTTCACCGCCTGCTGGACCATCTCGCGCTGCGCTTCGGTGCCGCTCATCATCGACAGCAGCGCGTCGAATCCCTGGCGCTGGTGGAACGACTCCTCCTTGCAGATGCGGATCATCGCCCGGGCATATGGGCCGTAGGTGCAGCGGCACAGCGGGATCTGGTTCATGATCGCCGCGCCGTCGACCAGCCAGCCGATCACGCCGACATCCGCCCACGTGGGTGTCGGATAATTGAAAATGCTCGAATATTTGGCTTTGCCGGCGTGCAGGGCGTCGATCAGCTGATCGCGTGAAACCGCGAGCGTTTCAGCGGCGCTATATAGATAAAGACCGTGGCCCGCCTCGTCCTGCACCTTGGCGAGCAGAATTGCCTTGCGCTTCAGACTCGGCGCGCGGGTAATCCAGTTGCCTTCGGGCAGCATGCCGACGATTTCCGAATGCGCGTGCTGTGAAATCTGACGCACGAGCGTTTTACGATAGGCATCGGGCATCCAGTCTTGCGGTTCGATCTTGCCGTCGGCGGCCATGACCGCATCGAAACGCGCCTGTTCGGGCGAGCCGGCGGCACCATCTAGCGGCGCAACGTTGCCTGATATGTCGAGGGATTGCGTGTACATGGCGAGCACTCTCGTCCAAAGTTGTCCGTGGGTGGAGTATAAACCAACCGACCGGTCGGTTAATGATTTTTTTGAGATTGACTGAGGGTGGGTTCGGACGGTGTAGATAGGGTACGGTGGAGGCCGGCACGACGCGTGAGTTTGCGAAGATTAATCTCAAGGACGAAAGAGAAATGGCGGAGCGGATCTATTTGCAACATCCCACGAAGACTGAAACGGTCGAAGTGAGTACTGGCTTTAGCTGGTCGGCGTTTCTGCTGGGTTTTGTCTGGGCACTCATGAAGCGCATGTGGCTGATCGCGCTGGTGCTGCTGGCGGTGGATCTGGCGATTGGCCTGATCGGGTTCGCAGGCGTCACCGCCGATGTGGTCAGCCTGGTGCTGAGTATCGTGTTTGCGATTTACTGCGGTATGAATGCCAACCAGTGGTACCGCCGCGACCTGGAACGCAAAGGTTACGTGATCAAAGGTCCGGGGCCTGAAACAGGGGTGCTGCGATAGCGGTGCTCCGGTCCGAAATAACGCCTTTGGACGGTTCTAGCTCAACCGCTGCTGGCCTAGCCCGCTGCAGAACCTATAAAATCGCGGATTGGCTGCAATTTTGCGCCCCCTGCATTCCTGGTTCCCATGTTACGTCTAAGCGAAGTCAAACTCCCGCTCGATCACCCCGATAGCGCTCTCGATGCCGCCGTTCTCGCGCGCCTCGCCGAGCTGGGCGTACCGCCGGACGGACTCGTCCGTTACACCGTGTTCCGTCGCGCACACGATGCGCGCAAGCGCGCCGATATCAAGCTGACGTATATCGTCGATGTCGAGGTGAAGGATGAAGCGGCCGCTCTGAAACGCCTCGCGAGCGTGCCTCACTGCGCCGTGACACCGGACATGGCGTACCGCTTTGTCGCGAAGGCGCCCGAGCCTATGACGGCGCTGCGGCCGGTGGTGATCGGCATGGGGCCGTGTGGGCTGTTCGCGGGGTTGATCCTCGCCCAGATGGGTTTTCGCCCCATTATTCTCGAGCGCGGCAAGGCTGTTCGTGAGCGTACTAAAGATACGTTCGGGCTGTGGCGCAAGTCCGTGCTCAATCCCGAATCCAATGTGCAGTTCGGTGAAGGCGGAGCCGGCACATTCTCGGACGGCAAGCTCTACAGCCAGATCAAGGATCCGCATCACTACGGCCGCAAGGTGCTCGATGAGTTCGTGAAAGCGGGTGCGCCGGAAGACATTCTCTATCTGAGCAGGCCGCATATCGGCACTTTTCGTCTGGTCAGCATGGTGGAGAAGATGCGCGCCACCATTCATGAACTCGGCGGCGAAGTGCGGTTTGAGACGCGCGTCGAGGATATTGAGATCGAGCAGGGCAAGGTGCGTGCTCTGCAGTTGTCCAATGGTGAAACACTACCGTGCGACCACGTGGTGCTCGCAGTCGGTCACAGCGCGCGCGACACCTTCGAAATGCTGCACAAGCGCGGCGTGTACATTGAAGCGAAGCCGTTTTCGCTCGGATTCCGGATTGAACATCCGCAAGGGATGATCGACCGCAGCCGCTTTGGCAAGTTTGCCGGGCACAAGCAACTGGGCGCCGCTGATTACAAGGTGGTGCATCACTGCAGCAACGGCCGGGCGGTGTATAGCTTCTGCATGTGTCCTGGTGGCACGGTGGTCGCGGCGACTTCGGAGCCGGGCCGCGTGGTTACCAACGGGATGAGCCAGTATTCCCGGGCGGAGCGCAACGCCAATGCCGGCATCGTGGTTGGCATTACGCCGGAGGATTATCCGGGCGGGCCGCTTGCCGGCATCGCGTTTCAGCGCAAATGGGAAGAGCGGGCGTTCGAACTGGGCGGCAGCAATTACTGCGCGCCGGGCCAGCGGGTGGGCGACTTCATTGCCGGCCGGCCGTCTACGTCGCTCGGTTCGGTTGTCCCCTCCTATAAACCAGGCGTCCATCCGACCGATCTCAGCACGGCGCTGCCCGACTATGTCATCGAGGCCATCCGCGAAGCACTGCCGCAACTCGACCGCAAGATCGCCGGTTTCGCCATGGACGATGCAGTGTTGACGGGGGTGGAGACGCGCACGTCGTCGCCGATCCGGATTCGCCGCAAAGACGATTATCAGAGCATGAATGTGGAAGGGCTCTATCCAGCCGGCGAGGGCGCGGGTTACGCCGGCGGGATTTATTCTGCGGCGATCGACGGAATTGAAGTGGCGCAAGCATTGGCGTTGGACATGACGGCGGGCGCTGCTCACTGAGCTTGCGTTGCCTTGCTCGCGAAGGCGCGGGCGGTGTGATCGGGATGTTTGTTCGCGCCGGCCACCCGTCGCAATCGATCGGGCACAATGGGCGCTTTGCTTTTTGCCCACGAACCGAATGACCCTCCGTACTCTGGCCGCTGTGTGCGGCGCTGTTCTGCTTGTTCAATTCGCCGTCGCACCAGCAGCGATTGCCGCGGATGCTCCTACGCACTGGGTGTCCGCATGGGCGACCGCCCTTCAGTCGATTCCCCAGCAGGCTAACCTGCCGCCGCTGTACAGGGCGCCGGAGATCGCTGGGCGTACGGTCCGGCAAATCGTGTATCCAACTCTTTCGGGTCGCGCCGTCCGGGTTCACCTCAGCAACGAATATGGAAAGACGCCGTTGGTGATCCAGGATTTACGGATTGCGCGTTCGGCGGGTGGCGCGGCCACACAAGCGAACGGCGGCGCCAAGGTGACGTTTGGCGGGAGAGCCTCTGTAACAGTGCCACCCGGCAGTGAACTGGATAGCGATGCGGCCGAGGTCGATATTGTCGCCGGTGCGCCGTATGCGATCAGCTCGTACATGGGGGCGGATCAAAATCTGGTGGCGTGGCATCGCGTGTCGAATCAGGTGAATTACGTCTCGCTGCCTGGCAATCACACTGATGACTCTATGTCAGGAGCATTTCATCAGCGGTTCACCCAGTTTGTGTGGGTGACGGGGTTGTCCGTGGAGGCGCCGTCGGCAGCCGCCGTTGCTACGATCGGCGATTCCATTACCGATGGCATGCGGTCTAGCTTGAATGAAAACCACCGCTGGCCGGATGCGTTCGCGCGCCGGTTGACTCAGGCAGGGGACCGGTCGACTGCGGTCGTCAATCTAGGGATCAGCGGCAACCGTCTGCTTAACGATTCGCCCTGCTATGGCGAGGCGCTCGTTAAACGTTTCGGCCGGGATGTGCTGGAGCGACCGGGCGTGAAAGTGGCGATCCTGCTGATCGGCATCAATGACATCAATTTCTCTTCGATGCCGCCGCGCGCCGGGCTTGATTGCGATTATCCGCATACGTCTGTGAATGCCGAGGACCTCATCGACGGCTACAAGCGGGTGATTGCCGAGGCGCATCGTCGTGGCGTGCGCGTGTTCGGTGCGACGCTCACGCCTGCCTCGCTGCCACCACAACGCGAAAGCATCCGGCTGGCGGCGAATCAATGGATCAGGACCGCGGGAGCGTTCGATGGTGTGGTCGATTTCGATGCTGCGCTGCGCGATCCCGCCCAGCCTGCGCGTTTGCAGGAGGGGTATGACAGTGGCGACCACATCCATCCGAGCGATGCAGGTTACGCGGCGATGGCTCAGGCGATTCCGCTCGATGTGGTAGTAAATTCGACTCGAAAGTGACTCGCCAAAAAAATATTTCCGTCAAACCCTTGTCATACGGCCATTGCTCACCTACTATTCGGCTCCTCGTTTGCGGACGAGCGCCGCTGCGGAAACCAGTGGCCGTAGCGTCAACAAGGTTTTAAGCGGAAGCGAAAAAATGTTGTTGACGAAGCGAAAAAGATTCTTCATAATCTCGTTTCTCTGCTGCTGATGCAGCGACGCAGAACGAAGCGGTACCGAAGGGTTGTGAGGGTGATGCAACGCGGTGCCGGTTTGGTGGTGAATGCGTACCGATCTTTAAAAATTAACAGCCGATAAGTGTGGGCGCTTGATGGCGACGCGGCGGTGGGCCTTTCGGGGTTTGCCGCGAAGCGAAAGTATCAAGTCTCACACAGTAATGAAAGGAAGGTTTTTTCATCGCAAGATGATTGAACAATTCGTCAGTACGTTGAGTGAGCGACCTA
>NZ_JBNDLX010000015.1:0-179200 GCF_050436285.1 Paraburkholderia sp. GAS82 | reverse complement strand
GACCGTGAAACGACTCCACGCCGATGATAGTGCGGATTACCCGTGTGAAAGTAGGTAATCGTCAGGCTCCCTAGCAGAACCAGAAACCCCACCCCCCAAAGGTGGGGTTTCTGCGTTTACGGAAACGGTTATAAGTGAGGGCTTTGGGGTTCTGGGCGGTCAGGCGGCACTTGACATTGTAGTGCTCTTCCCCCATAATCATCAGTTCTCTGCGGAGGGGTGCCCGAGTGGCTAAAGGGGGCAGACTGTAAATCTGTTGGCTTACGCCTACGTTGGTTCGAATCCAACCTCCTCCACCAGAATGCACGCTGAAGTCGTGATTGGGAATCGAAGAGATCCTTGCGGGTGTAGCTCAATGGTAGAGCAGAAGCCTTCCAAGCTTACGACGAGGGTTCGATTCCCTTCACCCGCTCCAGTAACGAAGATGTAGCGCCCATGTGGCTCAGTGGTAGAGCACTCCCTTGGTAAGGGAGAGGTCGGCAGTTCGATCCTGCCCATGGGCACCAGAAGTACTCAGTGATTGTTTGCGCGCGGCGCAACGTACGGATAATCCTCTTAGGAGTCGAAAATGGCCAAGGGTAAGTTTGAGCGGACCAAGCCGCACGTGAACGTCGGCACGATCGGTCACGTTGACCACGGCAAGACCACGCTGACGGCAGCGATCACGACGGTGCTGACCGCGAAGTTCGGCGGGGAAGCGAAGGCGTATGACCAGATCGACGCGGCGCCGGAAGAAAAGGCGCGCGGCATCACGATCAACACGGCACACGTCGAGTACGAAACGGCGAACCGCCACTACGCACACGTTGACTGCCCGGGCCACGCTGACTATGTGAAGAACATGATCACGGGCGCCGCGCAGATGGACGGCGCAATCCTGGTGTGCTCGGCCGCTGACGGCCCGATGCCGCAAACGCGTGAGCACATCCTGCTGGCACGTCAGGTTGGCGTTCCGTACATCATCGTGTTCCTGAACAAGTGCGACATGGTGGACGACGCTGAGCTGCTGGAGCTCGTCGAGATGGAAGTTCGCGAACTTCTGTCGAAGTACGACTTCCCGGGCGACGACACGCCGATCATCAAGGGTTCGGCCAAGCTGGCGCTGGAAGGCGACAAGGGCGAGCTGGGCGAAGTGGCGATCATGAACCTGGCCGACGCGCTGGATACGTACATCCCGACGCGGCAGCGCGCAGTGGACGGCGCATTCCTGATGCCGGTGGAAGACGTGTTCTCGATCTCGGGTCGTGGCACGGTGGTGACGGGTCGGGTTGAGCGCGGTGTGGTGAAGGTCGGCGAAGAAATCGAGATCGTGGGTATCAAGCCGACGGTGAAGACGACGTGCACGGGCGTGGAAATGTTCCGCAAGCTGCTCGACCAGGGTCAGGCGGGCGACAACGTGGGTATCCTGCTGCGCGGCACGAAGCGTGAAGACGTGGAGCGTGGCCAGGTGCTGGCCAAGCCGGGTTCGATCAACCCGCACACGCACTTCACGGCCGAAGTGTACGTGCTGAGCAAGGACGAAGGCGGTCGTCACACGCCGTTCTTCAACAACTACCGTCCGCAGTTCTACTTCCGTACGACGGACGTGACGGGCTCGATCGAGCTGCCGAAGGACAAGGAAATGGTGATGCCGGGCGACAACGTGTCGATCACGGTGAAGCTGATCAACCCGATCGCGATGGAAGAAGGTCTGCGCTTCGCCATCCGTGAAGGTGGCCGTACCGTCGGCGCAGGTGTCGTTGCCAAGATTCTCGAGTAAGCCAGCCAGTACTCGTGGATTAGAAGTTTCGGGGTTGGCGGTGTCGTCAACCCCAAAATGGTTTAGGGGTATAGCTCAACTGGCAGAGCGTCGGTCTCCAAAACCGAAGGTTGGGGGTTCGATTCCCTCTGCCCCTGCCAACTCTCGCGCCGTATGTGGCGCTCGTTAAGGTGTTATGGCGAATCCTTCCGTCGAAACTGTAAATACTTCCGGCGACAAGCTGATGGTCGCTGCGGGCGTATTGTTGGTCTTGGCCGGGTTCGTGGGGTTCTTCTGGCTCGGTAGCCAGGAATGGTACGTCCGCGGAGCTGCCTTGGCTGTTGGCGTCATCGCGGGTGTTGCAGTCGGACTTCTCTCCGCGCCCGGTAAGGGTTTCATCGCATTCGCCAAGGACTCGTACAAAGAAGTCCGCAAGGTTGTTTGGCCGACTCGTAAAGAGGCAACGCAAACAACTCTCGTGGTGTTCGCTTTTGTGTTCATCATGGCGGTGTTTCTGTGGATTTGCGATAAGTCCATAGAATGGGCGATTTTCTCGGCGATTCTGGGTTGGAAATGATATGAGCGATACTCCGGCATCCCCGAGTGGAAAACGTTGGTACGTCGTGCACGCCTACTCCGGTATGGAGAAGAGCGTGCAACGTGCGCTTCAGGAGCGCATCGAACGTGCTGGCATGCAAGACCAGTTTGGCCAGATTCTCGTGCCTACTGAAGAAGTAGTAGAGGTCAAAGGCGGTCACAAGTCAGTGACCGAGCGTCGTTTCTTCCCGGGCTATGTGCTTGTGGAAATGGAAATGACTGACGAGACGTGGCACCTCGTGAAGAACACGGCAAAGGTGACCGGTTTCGTGGGCGGTGCGCGCAATCGTCCTAGCCCGATTTCCCCGCGGGAAGTCGAGAAGATCATGTCGCAGATGCAGGAAGGCGTCGAGAAGCCGCGTCCGAAGACTCTGTTCGAGGTCGGTGAGATGGTTCGCGTCAAGGACGGCCCGTTCACGGATTTCAACGGCAGCGTCGAGGAAGTGAACTACGAGAAGTCGCGAGTCCGCGTGTCTGTCACCATTTTCGGCCGCGCAACACCGGTCGAGCTGGAATTTGGTCAGGTCGAAAAGTTGTAATGAAGATTCCGCGGAGCGCGCCTAACGGCGCGTTCCGTATTTCGCGCTTACGGTCCGCGTAATGGCCGTTGAGGAGCGTCAGTAGCCGGTTTCGGCGAACGCGCGCTACTACTCACCTGAACGCCCGCATGTAGCAGCGCGGCGTTCCAACGAGGTTTTCAACATGGCAAAGAAAATCATCGGCTTTATCAAACTGCAGATTCCTGCAGGTAAAGCCAATCCGTCGCCGCCGGTCGGTCCGGCACTGGGTCAGCGTGGCCTGAACATTATGGAGTTCTGCAAGGCGTTCAACGCGCAGACTCAGGCAATGGAACCGGGTCTGCCGATTCCTGTCGTGATCACTGCGTTCGCGGACAAGAGCTTCACGTTCGTTCTGAAGACGCCGCCGGCTACGGTTCTGATCAAGAAGGCAGCGAAGATCGACAAGGGTTCGGCAAAGCCGCACACCGACAAGGTCGGCAAGATCACGCGCGCACAAGCTGAAGACATCGCCAAGGCCAAGATGCCCGATCTGACGGCAGCTGACCTGGACGCAGCGGTCCGTACGATCGCTGGCAGCGCGCGCTCGATGGGCATCACCGTGGAGGGCGTGTAAATGGCTAAGCTTTCGAAGCGTCTGCAAGCATTTGCAAACAAGGTTGATCGCCAGAAGCTGTACGCGATCGACGAAGCGCTGTCGCTCGTGAAAGAGTGCGCAAGCGCGAAATTCGACGAATCGATCGACGTTGCTGTGCAACTCGGCATCGATGCGAAGAAGTCGGATCAAGTGGTTCGTGGCTCGGTCGTACTGCCTGCCGGTACCGGCAAGTCGGTTCGCGTCGCTGTGTTCGCTCAAGGCGAAAAGGCTGAGCAAGCTCGTGCAGCCGGCGCGGAAATCGTTGGTATGGAAGACCTGGCTGAACAGGTCAAGGCCGGCAAGCTGGACTTCGACATCGTGATCGCTTCGCCGGACACGATGCGCGTTGTCGGTACGCTTGGTCAAATCCTTGGCCCGCGCGGCCTGATGCCGAACCCGAAGGTCGGTACCGTGACGCCGGACGTCGCGACGGCTGTGAAGAACGCCAAGGCAGGTCAGGTGCAATTCCGCGTCGACAAGGCCGGTATCATCCACGCCACCATTGGTCGCGCTTCGTTTGAGCCGACGGCTCTGCGCACCAACCTGGCTGCTCTCGTCGAAGCGCTGCAAAAGGCGAAGCCGGCAACGAGCAAGGGTGTGTACCTGCGTAAGGTCGCGTTGTCGAGCACGATGGGTGTTGGCGTTCGCGTCGACCAGACATCGCTCGCAGCACAGTAAGAAAATTCATCGCCTTGATGTGAGTCGAGGCGGTTCTAAGGGCTTTGGGCGGTCGCAAGATGGCAGTCCGCATCGAACGACCGGTTGTCAAAGACCGTTGGCGGGAAAGCAGCAGGTAGGCCGACCCTTAATGTAAAGCCAACGCAGATGGCGAACCCGAAAAGGTTTTGTGGTGATGAAACCGCGGGTTGTCCGCAGCAATGCGAACAGCGCGTGGTCGAAATACTCCTGACTGGTCGGACGCCGTTGTTGAACGCGATGCACAAGGCGCACGCTGCGTGTATCGAATCTGGAGGTTAACCGTGCCACTCAATAAAGAAAGCAAGCAGGCCGTCGTCGCTGAGGTTGCCGCGCAAGTCGCGAAAGCCCAGACCGTCGTTCTTGCTGAGTATCGTGGAATCGCGGTTGGCGATCTGACCAAGCTGCGCGCGAAAGCGCGCGAGCAACAGGTGTACCTCCGCGTGTTGAAGAACACGCTGGCGCGTCGCGCTGTCGAAGGTACCCCGTTTGCTTCGCTGGCAGAGCAGATGACTGGCCCCCTGATCTACGGCATCTCGGAAGATGCAATTGCTGCTGCCAAGGTCGTCAACGACTTCGGCAAGAGCAATGACAAGTTGATCATCAAGGCTGGTTCCTACGAAGGCAAGGTGATGGACAAGGCTGGCGTGCAAGCGCTGGCAAACATCCCGAGCCGCGAAGAACTGCTCTCCAAGCTGTTGTACGTTATGCAGGCACCTGTTTCTGGCTTCGCGCGCGCTCTGGCCGCGCTGGCAGAAAAGAAACAAGGCGAAGAAACCGCTGCTTAACGCACTTCAGTCGAGCGTAATTGATCGCTGGCTGTATCCGAATTCAATTTAGGAGTATTTCAAATGGCAATCGCAAAAGAAGACATCCTCGAAGCAGTAAGCTCGATGTCGGTTCTGGAACTGAACGAGCTGGTTAAGGCGTTCGAAGAAAAGTTTGGCGTGTCGGCAGCTGCTGTTGCAGTGGCAGGCCCGGCAGGCGGCGGCGCTGCAGCTGCTGCTGAAGAGCAAACCGAATTCACGGTCAACCTGACGGAAGTCGGCGCGAACAAGGTTTCGGTCATTAAGGCTGTTCGTGAACTGACGGGTCTCGGCCTGAAGGAAGCGAAGGACCTGGTCGACGGCGCACCGAAGCCTGTTAAGGAAGCGGTACCCAAGGCTGCTGCTGAAGAAGCCAAGAAGAAGCTGGAAGAAGCCGGCGCGAAAGCTGAAATCAAGTAACTTTCGGCGCGCTGTGCGAAGGCTGGCGGTTTTCCACCGCCGGCCTTTTTGTGCTTTGTGGGCGCTACGTTTTTGCCGGGTTGTTTCGGTAAGAACGTAGTCCTAGAAGCCAAAGAAAATCGCCTTTCGGCAGCATTGACCGGCGTTTTTCTTTGTCTTCTGAAGCGACTGCAGAAGGCAAGTTTGGTCGGGTAGCGGGCAACATAGGCATCCGCTGCCGTCAGCCAGCGGTTGGTAGCGGCCAACCACCAAGCTTCTAGGCTCGTTCAAGCCATCGGACGGCCATCGGGTCTCAGTCGGTGAACACTCGGGTTGTCTCATCAAGGTATCCTGCCTCGACAACAATGCCCGCCGTGATTCGGAGATCGTATGCAATATTCCTTCACCGAGAAGAAGCGCATTCGCAAGAGTTTCGCGAAGCGCCCCATCGTTCACCAAGTACCTTTCCTGCTGGCTACCCAGCTTGAATCATTCAGCACGTTTCTGCAAGCCGACACGTCTTCGACGCAACGTAAGCCGGAAGGCCTGCAAGCGGCGTTTACGTCCGTTTTCCCCATTGTTTCTCACAACGGCTTCGCCCGTCTAGAGTTCGTCAGCTACATGCTGTCGCCGCCGGCATTCAACATCAAGGAATGTCAGCAACGCGGTTTGACGTACTGCTCAGCGCTGCGCGCGAAAGTGCGCCTGGTGCTGCTCGACAAGGAATCGCCGAGCAAGCCGGTCGTCAAGGAAGTGAAGGAACAGGAAGTGTATATGGGCGAAATTCCGCTCATGACGCCGACTGGTTCGTTCGTCATCAACGGCACGGAACGCGTGATCGTTTCGCAGCTGCACCGCTCGCCTGGCGTGTTCTTCGAACACGACAAGGGCAAGACGCATAGCTCGGGCAAGCTGCTGTTCTCGGCACGTATCATTCCTTACCGTGGTTCGTGGCTCGACTTCGAATTCGACCCGAAGGACGTGCTGTATTTCCGCGTCGACCGCCGCCGTAAGATGCCGGTCACGATTCTGCTCAAGGCCATTGGCCTGACGCCGGAACAGATCCTCGCTAACTTCTTCGTGTTCGACAATTTCACGCTGATGCCGGAAGGCGCGCAGATGGAATTCGTGCCGGAGCGTCTGCGTGGTGAAGTCGCGCGCTTTGACATTTCGGACCGTGACGGCAACGTGATCGTCCAGAAGGACAAGCGGATCAACGCCAAGCACATTCGCGACCTCGAAAACGCGAAGACGAAGTTCATCTCGGTGCCGGAAGACTATCTGCTCGGCCGTACGCTGGCGAAGAACGTCGTTGACGGCGACACCGGTGAAGTCATCGCCAACGCGAACGACGAAATCACGGAAACCGTCCTCGAAAAGCTGCGCGAAGCGAAGATCAAGGACATCCAGACGCTCTACACGAACGATCTGGATCAAGGTCCGTACATCTCCTCGACGCTGCGTATCGACGAAACCGCCGACAAGATGGCCGCTCGCATCGCGATCTACCGCATGATGCGTCCGGGCGAACCGCCGACCGAAGAAGCGGTCGAGGCGCTGTTCAACCGTCTGTTCTACAGCGAAGACGCATACGACCTGTCCAAGGTGGGTCGTATGAAGTTCAACCGCCGTGTCGGTCGCGACGAAATCGTCGGCCCGATGACGCTGCAAGACGACGACATCCTCGCCACGATCAAGATCCTGGTCGAGCTGCGTAACGGCAAGGGCGAAGTGGACGACATCGACCACTTGGGCAATCGTCGTGTGCGTTGCGTCGGCGAACTGGCGGAGAACCAGTTCCGCGCCGGTCTCGTGCGTGTGGAACGTGCGGTGAAGGAACGTCTGGGTCAGGCTGAAAGCGAAAACCTGATGCCGCACGACCTGATCAACTCGAAGCCGATTTCGTCGGCGATTCGCGAGTTCTTCGGTTCGTCGCAGCTGTCGCAGTTTATGGACCAGACCAACCCGCTGTCGGAAATCACCCACAAGCGCCGTGTTTCGGCTCTTGGCCCGGGCGGTTTGACTCGTGAGCGCGCTGGCTTTGAAGTCCGCGACGTGCACCCGACCCACTATGGCCGTGTGTGCCCGATTGAAACGCCGGAAGGTCCGAACATCGGCCTGATCAACTCGCTCGCTCTGTATGCGCACCTGAACGAATACGGCTTCCTCGAAACGCCGTATCGCAAGGTTGTGGACAGCAAGGTGACGGATCAGATCGACTATCTGTCGGCGATCGAAGAAGGCCGTTACGTGATCGCTCAGGCGAACGCGGCTGTGGCTGCTGACGGCTCGCTGACCGACGAACTGGTGTCGTCGCGTGAAGCAGGCGAAACGCTGATGGTTACGCCGGACCGCATCCAGTACATGGACGTGGCGCCGTCGCAGATCGTTTCGGTCGCAGCTTCGCTGATTCCGTTCCTCGAGCACGATGACGCGAACCGCGCATTGATGGGTTCGAACATGCAACGTCAGGCTGTGCCGTGTCTGCGTCCTGAAAAGGCCGTGGTCGGTACGGGTATCGAGCGTACGGTGGCAGTTGACTCGGGTACGACGGTTCAGGCATTCCGCGGTGGCGTGGTGGATTACGTCGACGCAGGCCGTATGGTGATCCGCGTGAACGACGACGAAGCCGCTGCGGGCGACGTCGGCGTGGACATCTACAACCTGATCAAGTACACGCGTTCGAACCAGAACACGAACATCAACCAGCGTCCGATCGTGAAGGTCGGCGACATCGTGTCGCGTGGCGACGTGCTGGCTGACGGTGCATCGACCGATCTCGGCGAACTGGCTCTCGGCCAGAACATGCTGGTCGCGTTCATGCCGTGGAACGGCTACAACTTCGAAGACTCGATCTTGATCTCGGAGAAGGTGGTTGCTGACGACCGCTACACCTCGATCCACATCGAAGAACTGAACGTCGTTGCTCGCGATACGAAGCTCGGACCGGAAGAAATCACGCGCGACATCTCGAACCTGGCTGAAGTGCAACTCGGCCGTCTCGATGAGTCGGGCATCGTCTACATCGGCGCTGAAGTCGAAGCAGGCGACGTGCTGGTCGGTAAGGTAACGCCGAAGGGTGAAACCCAGCTGACGCCGGAAGAAAAGCTGCTGCGCGCGATCTTCGGTGAAAAGGCTTCGGACGTGAAGGATACGTCGCTGCGCGTGCCGTCTGGCATGAGCGGCACGGTCATCGACGTGCAAGTGTTCACGCGTGAAGGCATCCAGCGCGACAAGCGTGCCCAGCAGATCATCGACGATGAACTGAAGCGCTATCGCCTCGACCTGAACGACCAGTTGCGTATCGTGGAAGGCGACGCGTTCCAGCGTCTCGCACGTATGCTGGACGGCAAGGTTGCCAACGGTGGCCCGAAGAAGCTCGCGAAGGGTACGAAGATCGACCAGGCTTATCTGCAAGATCTGGATCACTACCACTGGTTCGACATCCGCCTCGCGGACGAAGAAGCAGCGGCGCAGCTCGAAGCCATCAAGGACTCGATCGAACAGAAGCGTCACCAGTTCGACCTGGCGTTCGAAGAAAAGCGTAAGAAGCTCACCCAAGGCGATGAACTGCCGCCGGGCGTGCTGAAGATGGTCAAGGTGTATCTGGCTGTGAAGCGTCGCCTGCAGCCTGGCGACAAGATGGCCGGCCGTCACGGTAACAAGGGTGTGGTGTCGAAGATCGTTCCGATCGAAGACATGCCGTATATGGCCGATGGCCGTCCGGCTGACGTCGTGCTGAATCCGCTCGGCGTGCCGTCGCGGATGAACGTGGGCCAGGTTCTCGAAGTGCATCTGGGTTGGGCCGCGAAGGGTCTCGGCTGGCGTATCGGCGAAATGCTGCAGCGTCAGGCGAAGATCGAAGAACTGCGCGCATTCCTGACCAAGATCTACAACGAGTCGGGCCGCGCTGAAGAGCTGGACAGCTTCACGGACGACGAAATCGTCGAACTGGCGAAGAACTTGCGCGAAGGCGTTCCGTTTGCCACGCCGGTGTTCGACGGTGCGACGGAAGAAGAAATGTCGCGCGCGCTGGATCTGGCCTTCCCGGACGACATCGCGAAGAACCTCGGCATGACGCCGTCGAAGAACCAGGTCCGCCTGTACGACGGTCGCACGGGCGAGATGTTTGAGCGTACGGTCACGGTCGGCTACATGCACTACCTGAAACTGCACCACTTGGTCGACGACAAGATGCACGCGCGTTCCACGGGCCCGTACTCGCTCGTGACGCAGCAGCCGTTGGGCGGTAAGGCGCAGTTTGGTGGCCAGCGTTTCGGTGAAATGGAAGTGTGGGCGCTCGAAGCGTACGGCGCATCGTACGTGCTGCAGGAAATGCTGACGGTGAAGTCGGACGACGTGACTGGCCGGACCAAGGTCTATGAGAACCTGGTCAAGGGCGATCACGTGATCGATGCAGGCATGCCGGAATCCTTCAACGTGTTGGTGAAGGAAATCCGCTCGCTCGGTATCGATATCGACCTCGACCGCAACTAATCGGACTACGGAGAGAAGGCAATGAAAGCTCTGCTCGATCTATTCAAGCAAGTCCAACAAGAAGAAGTTTTTGATGCAATCAAGATCGGTCTGGCGTCGCCGGACAAGATCCGTTCGTGGTCGTTCGGTGAAGTGAAGAAGCCGGAAACCATCAACTACCGGACATTCAAGCCGGAACGTGATGGCTTGTTCTGCGCGAAGATTTTCGGGCCGATCAAGGACTACGAATGCCTGTGCGGCAAATACAAGCGCCTGAAGCACCGTGGCGTGATCTGCGAGAAGTGCGGCGTTGAAGTCACGCTGGCGAAGGTGCGTCGCGAACGGATGGGCCACATCGAACTGGCCTCGCCGGTTGCGCACATCTGGTTCCTGAAGTCGCTGCCGTCGCGTCTGGGCATGGTGCTCGACATGACGCTGCGCGACATCGAACGCGTGCTGTACTTCGAAGCCTACGTGGTGATCGATCCGGGCATGACGCCGCTGAAAGCGCGGCAGATCATGACGGAAGAGGATTACTACAACAAGGTCGAAGAGTACGGTGACGAATTCCGTGCCGAAATGGGCGCGGAAGGCGTGCGCGAACTGCTGCGCGCGATCAACATCGACGAACAGGTCGAGATGCTGCGCACCGAACTCAAGAACACGGGTTCGGAAGCGAAGATCAAGAAGTACGCGAAGCGCCTGAAGGTGCTCGAGGCTTTCCAGCGTTCGGGCATCAAGCCTGACTGGATGGTGCTCGAAGTGCTGCCGGTGCTGCCGCCGGAACTGCGTCCGCTGGTGCCGCTGGACGGCGGCCGTTTCGCGACGTCGGACCTGAACGACCTGTATCGCCGCGTGATCAACCGTAACAACCGGTTGAAGCGTCTGCTCGAACTGAAGGCGCCTGAAATCATCGTCCGCAACGAAAAGCGGATGCTGCAGGAAGCCGTCGATTCGCTGCTCGATAACGGCCGTCGTGGTAAGGCGATGACCGGCGCAAACAAGCGTCCGTTGAAGTCGCTCGCTGACATGATCAAGGGTAAGGGCGGTCGTTTCCGTCAGAACCTGCTCGGTAAGCGTGTGGACTACTCGGGCCGTTCGGTGATCGTGGTCGGCCCGACGCTCAAGCTGCATCAGTGCGGCCTGCCGAAGCTGATGGCGCTCGAACTGTTCAAGCCGTTCATCTTCAACAAGCTCGAAGTGATGGGTGTCGCTACCACCATCAAGGCTGCGAAGAAGGAAGTCGAGAACCAGACGCCGGTGGTGTGGGACATCCTGGAAGAGGTGATCCGCGAGCATCCGGTCATGCTGAACCGTGCGCCGACGCTTCACCGTCTTGGCATTCAGGCTTTCGAGCCGGTGCTGATCGAAGGTAAGGCAATCCAGCTGCACCCGCTCGTTTGCGCGGCGTTCAACGCCGACTTCGACGGTGACCAGATGGCTGTGCACGTGCCGCTGTCGCTCGAAGCGCAGATGGAAGCGCGCACGCTGATGCTGGCGTCGAACAACGTCCTGTTCCCGGCTAACGGCGATCCGTCGATCGTGCCGTCGCAGGATATCGTGCTCGGCCTGTACTACGCGACCCGCGAAGCAGTGAACGCCAAGGGCGAAGGCCTGACGTTCACCGGCGTCTCGGAAGCGCTGCGTGCATACGAGAACAAGGAAGTCGAGCTCGCCTCGCGCGTCAACGTTCGGATCACCGAAATGGTCCACAACGAAGACAAGTCGGAAGGTGCGCCGAAGTTCGTGCCGAAGATCACGCTGTATGCGACGACCGTCGGCCGTTCGATCCTGTCGGAAATTTTGCCGCCGGGCCTGCCGTTCTCGGTGCTGAACAAGCCGCTGAAGAAGAAGGAAATCTCGCGTCTGATCAACACCGCATTCCGCAAGTGCGGTCTGCGTGAAACGGTGATTTTCGCCGACCAGTTGATGCAGTCGGGTTTCCGTCTGGCAACGCGCGCTGGTATCTCGATCTGCGTGGACGACATGCTCGTGCCGCCGCAGAAGGAAACCATCGTCGGCGACGCCGCGAAGAAGGTGAAGGAATACGACCGTCAGTACATGTCGGGTCTCGTCACGTCACAAGAACGCTACAACAACGTGGTCGACATCTGGTCGGCAACGTCGGAAGCGGTCGGCAAGGCGATGATGGAACAGCTCTCGACGGAGCCGGTGGTCGATCGCGACGGCAACCAGACGCGTCAGGAGTCGTTCAACTCCATCTACATGATGGCTGACTCGGGTGCTCGCGGTTCCGCAGTTCAGATTCGTCAGCTGGCCGGTATGCGTGGCCTGATGGCGAAGCCGGATGGCTCGATCATCGAGACGCCGATCACGGCGAACTTCCGCGAAG
Source organism: Paraburkholderia sp. GAS82 (assembly GCF_050436285.1). NCBI lineage: Bacteria > Pseudomonadati > Pseudomonadota > Betaproteobacteria > Burkholderiales > Burkholderiaceae > Paraburkholderia > Paraburkholderia sp. GAS82. The sequence goes on along the minus strand of NZ_JBNDLX010000015.1, from coordinate 166,980 downwards.
GCCTGAACGTGTTGCAGTACTTCATCTCGACCCACGGTGCACGGAAGGGTCTGGCTGATACGGCACTGAAGACGGCAAACTCGGGTTACCTGACGCGCCGTCTGGTGGACGTGACGCAGGATCTGGTGGTGGTGGAAGACGATTGCGGTACGTCGAACGGCGTCGCCATGAAGGCGTTGGTCGAAGGCGGTGAAGTCGTCGAAGCCCTGCGTGACCGTATCCTCGGTCGCGTGGCGGTGGCTGACGTCGTCAATCCGGAATCGCAGGAAACGCTGTACGAAGCAGGCACGTTGCTCGACGAAGACGCGGTCGAAGAGATCGAACGCCTCGGCATCGACGAAGTGCGCGTGCGTACGCCGCTGACTTGCGAAACGCGTTACGGTCTGTGCGCAGCCTGCTACGGCCGCGACCTGGGCCGCGGCTCCTCGGTCAACGTCGGTGAGGCAGTGGGTGTGATCGCTGCGCAGTCGATCGGTGAACCGGGCACGCAGCTGACGATGCGTACGTTCCACATCGGTGGTGCGGCATCGCGTGCGGCAGTGGCCTCGTCAATCGAAGCCAAGTCGAACGGTACGGTTCGTTTCACGTCGACGATGCGTTACGTCACGAATGCGAAGGGCGAGCAGATCGTCATCTCGCGTTCGGGCGAAGCGATGATCACCGACGACCACGGCCGTGAGCGTGAGCGTCACAAGGTGCCGTACGGCGCGACGCTGTTGCAACTGGACGGCGCGCAGATCAAGGCCGGCACGCAACTGGCGACGTGGGATCCGATGACGCGTCCGATCATCACCGAGTACGGTGGTACGGTGAAGTTCGAAAACGTCGAAGAAGGCGTGACGGTTGCCAAGCAGATCGACGATGTGACGGGTCTCTCGACGCTGGTCGTGATCGACGTGAAGCGCCGCGGTTCGCAAGCTTCGAAGACGGTGCGTCCGCAGGTCAAGCTGCTCGATGCGAGCGGTGAAGAAGTCAAGATCCCGAACACCGAGCACTCGGTGCAGATCGGCTTCCAGGTCGGCGCTCTGATCACCGTGAAGGACGGTCAGCAGGTGCAGGTGGGTGAAGTGCTCGCACGTATCCCGACCGAATCGCAGAAGACGCGTGACATTACCGGCGGTCTGCCGCGTGTGGCGGAACTGTTCGAAGCACGTTCGCCGAAGGACGCAGGTATCCTGGCGGAAGTCACGGGTACGACGTCGTTTGGTAAGGACACGAAGGGCAAGCAGCGTCTCGTTATCACGGACCTCGAGGGCAACCAGCACGAGTTCCTGATCGCGAAGGAAAAGCAGGTTCTGGTGCACGATGGTCAGGTCGTCAACAAGGGCGAAATGATTGTCGACGGGCCGGCCGATCCGCACGACATCCTGCGTCTGCAGGGCGTCGAAGCGCTGTCGCGTTACATCGTGGACGAAGTGCAGGACGTGTACCGTCTGCAAGGCGTGAAGATCAACGACAAGCACATTGAAGTGATTGTTCGTCAGATGCTGCGTCGCGTGCAGATTACGGACAACGGCGATACGCGTTTCATCCCGGGCGAACAGGTCGAGCGGTCGGATATGCTCGACGAGAACGACCGTATGATCGCGGAAGACAAGCGTCCGGCAACGTACGAAAACGTCTTGCTTGGTATCACGAAGGCGTCGCTGTCGACCGATTCGTTCATCTCTGCGGCATCGTTCCAGGAAACGACCCGCGTGCTGACCGAAGCGGCGATTATGGGCAAGCGCGACGATCTGCGTGGTCTGAAGGAAAACGTGATCGTTGGCCGTCTGATTCCGGCCGGTACGGGTCTCGCGTTCCACAAGGCACGCAAGAGCAAGGAACTGTCCGACCGCGAGCGTTTCGATCAGATCGCCGCGGAAGAGTCGTTCGAATTCGGTACGCCGGAAACCCCGGCCGCCGAACAGCAACACTCAGGCGAATAAGTCCTGGCGGCGCAAGCCGCTTGGGCTCGTAAGCCAGAAGCCGCTCAGTTTCGACTGAGCGGCTTTTTTTTTGTCGACAGGAGTCAGTGCTTTGGCACTCACTCCTGTCCCACGCACCACAGTCGCTTTTGACACGCCTTTGAGCGGTTTTGTAGGCCAATTGGCTAACGTTGTCGGAAAGCGCAGGCGCAGTACGAATGCGTTGGTAAAATTCGTGTCACCGGCAATACGCTGTCCTCTCTCAAATTCATGTCCCGTTCGCTCGAAATCCTCAACGAAGTCTTCGGTTACCCCGTGTTCAGAGGGCAACAGGGGGAGATTGTCGAACATGTCGCCGGCGGCGGCGATTGCCTCGTGTTGATGCCGACGGGCGGCGGCAAATCGCTCTGTTACCAGATTCCGTCGCTGGTGCGGCGCGAGGCCGGACTGGGCGCGGGGATCGTGGTGTCGCCGTTGATCGCGCTGATGCAGGATCAGGTTGCTGCGCTCAAGGAAGTCGGCGTGCGCGCGGCGTATCTGAATTCGACCTTGTCTGGCCCGGAGGCCGCCGCGACTGAGCGCGCATTGCGCGAAGGCGAGATCGATCTGCTGTATGTGGCTCCCGAGCGGCTGATGACGTCGCGCTTCCAGGAGCTGCTCGAGCGCACGCGCATCGGCTTGTTTGCGATCGACGAAGCGCACTGCGTTTCGCAATGGGGGCACGACTTCCGCCCTGAGTACATTCAGCTGTCGGTGTTGCACGAACGTTTTCCGAACGTGCCTCGCATCGCGCTTACGGCTACTGCAGATGCCATCACGCGCGATGAAATCATCCACCGCCTGGCGCTCGACGATGCGCGGGTTTTCGTCTCCAGTTTCGACCGCCCGAACATCCGCTACCGGATCGTCGAAAAGGACAATGCGCGGACGCAGTTGCTCGATTTCATCCGCGCCGAGCATTCCAGGCCCGACGGCACGACCGACGCCGGCGTCGTGTATTGCCTGTCACGTCGCAAGGTGGAAGAAACGGCCGAGTGGCTGAAAGAGAAGGGCATGCGTGCGCTGCCTTATCACGCTGGCATGGAGTTCGAGATTCGCCAGAAGCACCAGGAGATGTTCCAGCGCGAGGAAGGCATCGTCATGTGCGCGACGATCGCGTTTGGTATGGGCATCGACAAGCCGGATGTGCGTTTTGTCGCTCACCTGGATTTACCGAAAAGCGTCGAAGGCTACTACCAGGAAACGGGCCGCGCGGGCCGCGACGGCATGCCGGCGAACGCATGGATGGCCTACGGCCTCGGCGACGTCGTGCAGCAGCGCAAGATGATCGACGAATCGGACGCCGACGATGCGCATAAGCGCGTGCAGACCGGTAAACTCGACGCGCTACTTGGCCTGTGCGAAGCGGCGACATGCCGCCGGGTGCGTCTGCTTAACTATTTTGGCGAATCGAGCAAACCCTGCGGCAATTGCGATACCTGTCTTGAACCGCCCGACACCTGGGATGCAACGCGGGAGGCGCAAATGGCACTGTCCTGCGTGTTCCGCGCGCAACGGGCGAGTGGTTTCCACTTCGGCGCCGGCCATCTGATCGACATCTTGCGTGGTAACCGCAGCGAAAAAATCCTGCAACGCGGTCACGAAAAGTTGACCACCTTCGGAATAGGCGCTGCGCTGGGCGAGCCGGAATGGCGCGCCATCTTCCGCCAGCTCGTCGCGTTCGGTTACCTGACGGTCGACCATGAGGGCTTCGGCTCGCTGGTGCTCACCGAGGCAAGTAAAGCGGTACTCAAGAGCGAGCAGAACGTCACGATGCGCCGCTATGTGAAGCCGACGCGTACCCGCCAGTCGTCTAGCCGCACCAGTGAGCGCGCGGATCCGACGATCGGCATGGGGCCGCGCGAGCGCGCCCGCTGGGACCGTCTGCGTGCCTGGCGCACCGAGACGGCGAAGACCGAAGGCGTGCCGGCCTACGTCATCTTCCACGACGCGACTTTGGCGGAGATTGCCCGCAACGGCCCCGATTCCATCGAGACCTTGCGCGGCATTCCGGGCATGGGTGCGCGCAAACTGGACCGCTTCGGTTGGGAATTGCTCGAAGTGGTCGGTGCCGACTAGGCATTACAGAGTCAGTCGGGGCTTCGAGACCTCGCAAGCTATTGACTCACTTAGTCTTTTCGGAATATTATGCTAGGTTCCGGTTCTTGGAATGCCGCCGCGCGGGTCAAAGCAAGATGAGCTCGCACGCTGGCAATCGGATCCGGAAGTTCGATGCGCAATCGTTTCTGCTTTGCCCAGAAAGATTTGCGTCGATTTTGTTCAATTTCAGGAATAAACAATGCCAACCATCAATCAACTGGTTCGCAAAGGCCGCGCTTCCGAAACAGTGAAGAGCAAGAGCCCGGCTTTGCAGGACTGCCCCCAGCGTCGCGGCGTGTGCACTCGCGTGTACACCACGACGCCGAAGAAGCCGAACTCGGCACTTCGTAAGGTCGCCAAGGTGCGCCTGACGAACGGCTTCGAAGTCATTTCGTACATTGGTGGTGAAGGCCACAACCTGCAGGAACACTCGGTCGTGCTGATTCGCGGCGGTCGTGTGAAGGACTTGCCGGGTGTGCGTTACCACATGGTTCGCGGCTCGCTGGACACCCAGGGCGTCAAGGATCGTAAGCAGGCTCGTTCGAAGTACGGTGCCAAGCGCGCCAAGGCTGGCAAGTAATTAGCCGGTCAGTCGTTTCAGGTCGCCTGCAAAGGCGGTATTAGCGGTGGTGCCGGAATCGCCGGTGCTGTCGAGTAAGTGGTCACCCGACCGGGCTGGTAAGTCGTAAGAGATGAATCGGGTTAGTTGGTGGCCGCGGGGCTAAAAATAGCTCCAACTGAAAAAGTTAAAGGAAGAAACATGCCGCGTCGTCGCGAAGTCCCCAAGCGGGAAGTGTTGCCGGATCCGAAGTTCGGTAACGTAGATGTAGCCAAGTTCATGAACGTGCTGATGCTCTCCGGCAAGAAGTCGGTTGCCGAGCGTATCGTGTACGGCGCTTTTGAACAGATCCAGACCAAGGGTGGCAAGGACCCGCTGGAAGTGTTCACGGTAGCGCTCAACAACGTGAAGCCGGTGGTCGAAGTGAAGAGCCGTCGCGTTGGTGGTGCGAACTATCAGGTTCCGGTCGAAGTGCGTCCGTCGCGTCGTATGGCATTGGCGATGCGTTGGTTGCGCGAAGCTGCGAAGAAGCGCAGTGAGAAGTCGATGGCCCTGCGTCTGGCAGGTGAACTCTCCGAAGCGGCCGAAGGCCGTGGCGGCGCGATGAAGAAGCGCGACGAAGTTCACCGGATGGCAGAAGCCAACAAGGCGTTCTCGCACTTCCGTTTCTAAGCTGCCCGATCCCGGGTTAGCGGAAGAAATCGGCAAGAAATTCCGGGCGGGTGCGCTTATAAAGCGCCTCGCCCGTTTGTGTTACAGCGCGATGGGTCTTTCTCGCATCGCGTTATCCCCATAGAGGATCAAAGTGGCTCGCAAGACACCTATCGAGCGCTACCGCAATATCGGTATTAGCGCTCACATCGACGCCGGCAAAACGACGACGACCGAGCGCATTCTGTTCTATACCGGCGTGAACCATAAGATTGGTGAAGTTCACGACGGCGCTGCCACCATGGACTGGATGGAGCAGGAGCAGGAACGCGGCATTACCATCACGTCGGCTGCTACCACGGCCTTCTGGAAAGGTATGGCTGGCGACCGCGCCGAGCACCGCATCAACATCATCGACACCCCGGGCCACGTTGACTTCACGATTGAAGTTGAGCGTTCGATGCGCGTGCTCGACGGTGCATGCATGGTTTACTGCGCAGTGGGCGGCGTGCAGCCGCAGTCGGAAACTGTGTGGCGTCAGGCTAACAAGTACAAGGTTCCCCGCCTCGCGTTCATCAACAAGATGGATCGTACCGGTGCGAACTTCTTCAAGGTCTACGACCAGCTCAAGCTGCGTCTGAAGGCGAACCCGGTTCCGGTTGTGGTGCCTATCGGCGCCGAAGAAACTTTCACGGGCGTGGTCGATCTGCTGAAGATGAAGGCGATCATTTGGGATGACGCGTCCCAGGGCACGAAGTTCTCGTACGAAGAAATCCCGGCTGAGCTCGTTGACACGTGCAACGAGTGGCGTGAAAAGATGGTCGAGGCCGCGGCTGAATCGAGCGAAGAGCTGATGAACAAGTACCTCGAAGAGGGCGAGCTGACCGAAGAGGAAATCGTCAAGGGTCTGCGCGACCGTACGATCGCTTGCGAAATCCAGCCGATGCTTTGCGGTACCGCGTTCAAGAACAAGGGTGTGCAACGGATGCTGGACGCCGTGCTCGACTTCCTGCCGTCGCCGATCGACATCCCGCCGGTTACCGGCGAGCTGGAAAACGGTGAACAGGGTGAGCGCCGCGCTGCTGACGACGAAAAGTTCTCGGCACTGGCATTCAAGATCATGACCGACCCATTCGTCGGCCAGCTAATCTTCTTCCGTGTGTACTCGGGCGTTGTGAATTCGGGCGACACGGTGCTGAACGCGACGAAGGACAAGAAGGAACGTCTGGGTCGTATTCTGCAGATGCACGCAAACCAGCGTGAAGAAATCAAGGAAGTCCGCGCAGGCGACATCGCTGCTGCAGTCGGCCTGAAAGACGCAACGACTGGCGACACGCTGTGCGATCCGCAGAGCCCGATCGTGCTCGAACGCATGATTTTCCCGGAGCCGGTGATTTCGCAGGCTGTTGAGCCGAAGACGAAGCCCGACCAGGAAAAGATGGGCCTGGCACTGAACCGCCTGGCTCAGGAAGATCCGTCGTTCCGCGTGCAAACGGACGAAGAATCGGGTCAAACTATTATTTCGGGCATGGGCGAGCTCCACCTCGAAATTCTGGTTGACCGGATGAAGCGTGAATTCGGCGTCGAAGCGACTGTCGGCAAGCCGCAGGTGGCTTACCGCGAGACGATTCGCGGCAAGGCGGAAGACGTTGACGGTAAGTTCGTCAAGCAGTCGGGTGGTCGCGGCCAGTACGGTCACGCGGTCATCACGCTCGAGCCGAACGAGCAAGGCAAGGGCTACGAGTTCCTGGACGAGATCAAGGGCGGCGTGATTCCGCGTGAATACATCCCGGCAGTCGACAAGGGTATCCAGGAAACGCTCAAGGCTGGCGTGCTGGCAGGCTTCCCGGTCGTTGACGTGAAGGTTCACCTGACGTTCGGTTCGTACCACGATGTTGACTCGAACGAAAACGCGTTCCGCATGGCCGGTTCGATGGCGTTCAAGGAAGCAATGCGCAAGGCAAGCCCGGTCATCCTCGAACCGATGATGGCTGTGGAAGTCGAAACGCCGGAAGACTACATGGGCAACGTGATGGGCGATCTTTCGGGCCGTCGCGGTATTGTTCAGGGCATGGAAGACATGATTGGCGGCGGCAAGATTGTTCGCGCCGAAGTGCCGCTGTCGGAAATGTTTGGCTACTCGACGTCGCTGCGTTCGCTGAGCCAAGGTCGTGCAACGTACACGATGGAGTTCAAGCATTATTCGGAAGCACCGCGCAACGTGTCGGAAGCAATCATCAACGCGAAGTCGAAGTAAGCGCGCGGCAAGTCATTCAACGATTAACTTTTTGAAAGAAGAGAAACATGGCTAAAGGTAAATTCGAACGGACCAAGCCGCACGTGAACGTCGGCACGATCGGTCACGTTGACCACGGCAAGACCACGCTGACGGCAGCGATCACGACGGTGCTGACCGCGAAGTTCGGCGGGGAAGCGAAGGCGTATGACCAGATCGACGCGGCGCCGGAAGAAAAGGCGCGCGGCATCACGATCAACACGGCACACGTCGAGTACGAAACGGCGAACCGCCACTACGCACACGTTGACTGCCCGGGCCACGCTGACTATGTGAAGAACATGATCACGGGCGCCGCGCAGATGGACGGCGCAATCCTGGTGTGCTCGGCCGCTGACGGCCCGATGCCGCAAACGCGTGAGCACATCCTGCTGGCACGTCAGGTTGGCGTTCCGTACATCATCGTGTTCCTGAACAAGTGCGACATGGTGGACGACGCTGAGCTGCTGGAGCTCGTCGAGATGGAAGTTCGCGAACTTCTGTCGAAGTACGACTTCCCGGGCGACGACACGCCGATCATCAAGGGTTCGGCCAAGCTGGCGCTGGAAGGCGACAAGGGCGAGCTGGGCGAAGTGGCGATCATGAACCTGGCCGACGCGCTGGATACGTACATCCCGACGCCGGAGCGCGCAGTGGACGGCGCATTCCTGATGCCGGTGGAAGACGTGTTCTCGATCTCGGGTCGTGGCACGGTGGTGACGGGTCGGGTTGAGCGCGGTGTGGTGAAGGTCGGCGAAGAAATCGAGATCGTGGGTATCAAGCCGACGGTGAAGACGACGTGCACGGGCGTGGAAATGTTCCGCAAGCTGCTCGACCAGGGTCAGGCGGGCGACAACGTGGGTATCCTGCTGCGCGGCACGAAGCGTGAAGACGTGGAGCGTGGCCAGGTGCTGGCCAAGCCGGGTTCGATCAACCCGCACACGCACTTCACGGCCGAAGTGTACGTGCTGAGCAAGGACGAAGGCGGTCGTCACACGCCGTTCTTCAACAACTACCGTCCGCAGTTCTACTTCCGTACGACGGACGTGACGGGCTCGATCGAGCTGCCGAAGGACAAGGAAATGGTGATGCCGGGCGACAACGTGTCGATCACGGTGAAGCTGATCAACCCGATCGCGATGGAAGAAGGTCTGCGCTTCGCCATCCGTGAAGGTGGCCGTACCGTCGGCGCAGGTGTCGTTGCCAAGATTCTCGAGTAAAATCGAGGGTTCGCGGTTGCAGTAATTTGCAGTAAAGGTGCCCGGGGCCGGGCGCCCGCCCTCAGTGGGTGTCCGGTCCTACGTTCTTTTTATATTTGGCGATGCAACATCGCCTCGCTCTTTCCAAGGAATTGTCATGCAGAACCAGAAAATCCGCATTCGCCTGAAGGCTTTCGACTATCGCCTGATTGATCAATCGGCAGCTGAAATTGTCGACACGGCAAAGCGGACTGGCGCAATCGTTCGTGGTCCGGTGCCCCTGCCGACCCGTATTCAACGTTTCGACATCCTGCGTTCGCCGCACGTCAACAAGACGTCGCGCGACCAGCTCGAAATCCGCACTCACCAGCGCCTGATGGACATCGTTGACCCGACGGACAAGACCGTCGACGCACTGATGAAGCTCGATCTGCCGGCTGGCGTAGACGTGGAAATCAAGCTGCAATAAGGCTTTGCGGCGATGCCCGGTCCGCTGGGCGTCGCTAAGTCATTGATTGCTTGCGGAAAACGAAAAGCCTCGCTATAATAGTGGGCTTTTCGCGCATTTGCGCAAAAAAGTCGGTGTGCTTCAGCTTGAAAAACGCCGGCATTTTGTAAATTAGCCCCGACCAATCGCAGTCGGGAATGGAGAAAACGATGAGCCTTGGACTCGTAGGTCGCAAGGTTGGCATGACCCGTATCTTTACGGCTGAAGGGGATTCGATTCCCGTCACCGTTCTGGACGTGTCCGACAACCGCGTGACGCAGATCAAGACTGTGGAAACCGATGGCTATACGGCCGTTCAGGTTGCATTCGGTACGCGCCGTGCATCGCGCGTGACGAAGCCGCTGGCAGGTCATCTCGCCAAAGCCGGTGTTCAAGCCGGTGAAATCCTCAAAGAATTCCAGGTTGATGCCGCCAAGGCTGCCGAGTTGTCGAACGGCGCCGTGGTGGGTCCCGACCTCTTCGAAGTGGGCCAAAAGGTCGACGTGCAAGGCGTGTCGATCGGTAAGGGCTACGCCGGTACCATCAAGCGTTACAACTTCGCATCCGGCCGTGCCTCGCACGGTAACTCGCGCTCGCACAACGTGCCGGGTTCGATCGGTATGGCGCAGGATCCGGGTCGTGTTTTCCCGGGTAAGCGCATGACCGGTCACATGGGTGACGATACGGTAACCGTGCAAAACCTCGAAATCGCTCGTATCGACGCCGACCGCAAGCTGTTGCTGGTCAAGGGTGCCGTTCCGGGTGCTAAGGGCGGCAAGGTTTTCGTGACGCCGGCCGTGAAGACGCGCGCCGTGAAAGGAGCGAAATAATGGAACTTAAGCTCCTGAATGCCAATGGTCAGGAAGGCGCAGCTGTTAGCGCGTCGGACGTCGTGTTCGGCCGTGATTACAACGAAGCCCTGATTCACCAGGTTGTGGTGGCCTACCAGGCTAACGCCCGTAGCGGTAACCGCGCGCAGAAGGACCGTGAGCAAGTCAAGCACACGACCAAGAAGCCGTGGCGTCAAAAGGGCACGGGTCGCGCCCGTGCCGGTATGTCGTCGAGCCCGTTGTGGCGCGGCGGTGGCCGTATCTTCCCGAATTCGCCGGAAGAAAACTTTTCGCACAAGGTTAACAAGAAGATGCATCGCGCAGGTCTCTGCTCGATCTTCTCGCAGCTGGCTCGCGAAGGCCGCATCTCGGTGGTTGACGAGCTGACGCTCGAAGCGCCGAAGACGAAGCTGCTGGCCGAAAAATTCAAGGCGATGGGTCTCGAATCCGTGCTGGTGATTACCGACACGGTTGACGAAAACCTGTACCTCGCGTCGCGCAACCTCGCCCATGTGGCAGTTGTCGAGCCGCGTTACGCCGACCCGCTGTCGCTGATCTACTTCAAGAAGATCCTGATCACGAAGGCTGCGGTCGCCCAGATCGAGGAGTTGCTGTCATGAGCGAGATTCGCAAGAACGATCATCGTTTGATGCAGGTCCTGCTCGCGCCGGTGATCTCCGAAAAGGCGACGCTGGTGGCCGACAAGAACGAGCAAGTCGTGTTCGAAGTCGCGCCGGATGCCACGAAGCAGGAAGTGAAGGCCGCTGTTGAACTGATGTTCAAGGTGGAAGTCGATTCCGTCAACGTGCTGGTCTCGAAGGGCAAGGCAAAGCGCTTTGGCCGCTTCATGGGCAAGCGCAAGGACGTGAAGAAGGCCTACGTCTGCCTGAAGCCTGGTCAGGAAATCAACTTTGAAGCGGAGGCCAAGTAATCATGGCAATCGTTAAAGTTAAGCCGACTTCGCCGGGTCGCCGCGCGATGGTCAAGGTGGTCAACAAGGATCTGCATAAGGGCAAGCCGTTCGCACCGCTGCTCGACGCGCAATCCTCGATCGCCGGCCGTAACAACAACGGTCACATCACCACGCGTCATAAGGGCGGTGGTCATAAGCATCACTATCGTGTCGTCGATTTCCGTCGCACGAAGGATGGCATTCCGGCCAAGGTCGAACGTCTTGAGTACGATCCGAACCGTAGCGCGAACATCGCGCTGGTTCTGTACGCGGACGGCGAGCGCAAGTACATCATCGCTCCGAAGGGTGTGACGGTGGGTCAGCAACTGATGTCGGGTTCGGAAGCTCCGATCCGCGCAGGTAACACGCTGCCGATCCGCAACATTCCGGTCGGTACGACGATTCACTGCATCGAAATGCTGCCGGGCAAGGGCGCGCAAATGGCGCGTTCGGCTGGTACGTCGGCGATGCTGCTGGCTCGTGAAGGTACGTACGCACAGGTCCGCCTGCGTTCGGGTGAAATTCGCCGTGTGCACGTTGAGTGCCGCGCGACGATCGGTGAAGTTGGCAACGAAGAGCACAGCCTCCGTCAAATCGGTAAGGCTGGCGCAAACCGCTGGCGCGGTATCCGCCCGACGGTGCGTGGCGTTGCAATGAACCCGGTCGATCACCCGCACGGTGGTGGTGAAGGCAAGACGGCTGCAGGTCGCGACCCGGTGAGCCCGTGGGGCACGCCGACGAAGGGTTATCGTACCCGCAGCAACAAGCGCACGACGAGCATGATCGTCCAGCGCCGTCACAAGCGTTAAGGAGTAGGCAATGGCACGTTCTGTAAAAAAAGGTCCGTTCTGCGACGCCCATTTGCTGAAGAAAGTTGAGGCGGCTGCAGCTTCGCGGGATAAGAAGCCGATCAAAACCTGGTCGCGTCGTTCGACGATTCTGCCGGATTTCATCGGTTTGACGATTGCCGTGCACAACGGCCGTCAACACGTTCCGGTGTATATCTCGGAAAACATGGTCGGCCACAAGCTTGGCGAGTTCGCATTGACCCGGACGTTCAAGGGTCACGCGGCCGACAAGAAGGCTAAGAAATAAGGGGCTCATGATGGAAGTGAAAGCAATTCATCGCGGTGCCCGCATCTCGGCGCAGAAGACGCGCCTTGTGGCTGACCAGATCCGCGGTTTGCCGGTCGACAAGGCGCTGAACGTTCTGACGTTCTCGCCGAAGAAGGCTGCGGGAATCGTGAAAAAGGTCGTGCTGTCGGCGATCGCGAATGCGGAGCACAACGAAGGCGCCGATATCGATGAGCTCAAGATCACGAGCATCTATATCGACAAGGCTGCCTCGCTCAAGCGTTTTACCGCGCGCGCTAAAGGCCGCGGTAACCGCATCGAGAAGCAATCCTGTCACATCACTGTGACGGTCGGTAACTAAGGGGTCATACGATGGGACAGAAAATTCATCCGACTGGCTTCCGTTTGGCCGTCAGCCGCAATTGGGCGTCGCGTTGGTACGCGAACAACAACAATTTCGCGGCGATGTTGCAGGAAGACATCGGTGTACGTGAGTACCTGAAGAAGAAGCTGAAGAACGCTTCGGTTGGTCGCGTCGTTATCGAGCGTCCGGCGAAGAACGCGCGCATTACGATTTATAGCTCGCGTCCGGGCGTGGTCATCGGCAAGAAGGGCGAGGATATCGAACTGTTGAAGTCGGAACTCCAGAAGCGTATGGGCGTTCCGGTTCACGTCAACATCGAAGAAATCCGCAAGCCGGAAACCGATGCGCAACTGATCGCCGATTCGATCACGCAACAGCTCGAGCGCCGGATTATGTTCCGCCGCGCGATGAAGCGTGCAATGCAAAACGCCATGCGTCTGGGTGCTCAAGGCATCAAGATCATGAGCGCTGGCCGCCTGAACGGTATCGAAATCGCCCGTACGGAATGGTATCGCGAAGGTCGCGTACCCCTTCATACGCTGCGCGCTGACATCGACTACGCAACTTCGGAAGCGAAGACGACGTACGGCATCATCGGCGTGAAGGTGTGGGTCTACAAGGGCGATACGCTCGGCCGCAACGACGCACCGGTGGTGGAAGAAGTCGCCGAAGAAAAGCGTCCGCGCCGCAATGCACGTCCGGGTGGCGATCGCCGTCCGCGTCGCGATGGTGAAGGTGGTGGTCCGGCAGGTGCACGCCGTGGCGCCCCCCGTCGTGCTGGCGGTGACGGGAAGACTGGAGAATAACGATGCTGCAACCGAAACGCAGAAAGTATCGCAAAGAGCAGAAGGGTCGTAACACCGGTATCGCCACCCGCGGCAACGCGGTGTCGTTCGGTGAATACGGTCTGAAGGCTATCGGTCGTGGTCGTTTGACCGCGCGCCAGATTGAAGCGGCGCGTCGTGCAATGACCCGTCACATCAAGCGTGGTGGCCGTATCTGGATCCGCATTTTCCCGGACAAGCCGATCTCGCATAAGCCGGCTGAAGTACGTATGGGTAACGGTAAAGGTAACCCTGAGTACTACGTCGCAGAGATTCAACCGGGCAAGATGCTGTACGAAATGGACGGCGTAACCGAAGAGTTGGCACGCGAAGCGTTCCGTCTGGCTGCAGCGAAGCTGCCGCTCAAGACGACCGTTATCGTTCGTCAGCTCGGCGCCTAAGGAGCAAATGATGAAGGCTTCCGAACTTCACCAGAAAGATCAGGCCGCGCTCAACAAGGAGCTGTCGGACCTGCTGAAGGCGCAATTCGGCCTGCGCATGCAACTCGCGACCCAGCAGCTCACGAACACGAGCCAGCTGAAGAAGGTCCGTCGCGACATCGCACGTGTGCGGACCGTCCTGACTGAGAAGGCGAACCAGAAATGAACGATAGCGTAAAAACCTCGCTCAAGCGGACGCTGGTCGGCAAGGTCGTCAGCAACAAGATGGACAAGACGGTCACCGTGCTGGTCGAGCACCGCGTGAAGCACCCGATCTACGGCAAGTACGTTGTGCGTTCGAAGAAGTACCACGCGCACGACGATGCGAACACGTACAACGAGGGCGACCTTGTTGAAATCCAGGAAACACGTCCGATTTCTAAGACGAAAGCTTGGGTTGTGGCTCGCCTGGTCGAGGCTGCTCGCGTCATCTGACGCCGCAAGTTGTAGAAGTAGTTGAAATCGCAGTAAGTTTCGCTTGCAAGACCGAGATTATTTGTTATAATCTCGGTCTTCCCTCTTTGTGGGAGCCCCGTCGCGGGCGAAGTTGGTGGGGGAAGCGGTTCAGGCGCCAGTCTGTTCCGAAGGATTCACCGGATTGCGATGGCGGGTTTCGTTTGCCGTCGCTGCTGTTCTAACCCAAGCAGCCGATTGGCTGACGGGACCAAGACTGACCGGGTGCGCCATGGTGGTGCGACCGGATTAAGTTGGGAATGATAAACCATGATCCAGACCGAAACTCGGCTTGAAGTGGCCGACAACACGGGTGCACGTGAAGTCATGTGCATCAAGGTGCTCGGCGGCTCGAAGCGTCGTTATGCCAGCATTGGCGACATCATCAAGGTGACCGTCAAAGAGGCAACGCCGCGCGGGCGCGTGAAGAAAGGCGAAATTTATAACGCCGTGGTGGTTCGCACCGCCAAGGGCGTTCGTCGTCAGGACGGCTCGCTGATCAAGTTCGATGGCAACGCCGCTGTGTTGTTGAATGCCAAGCTCGAACCTATTGGCACCCGTATTTTCGGGCCTGTCACGCGCGAGTTGCGTAGCGAACGATTCATGAAGATCGTTTCGCTGGCACCGGAAGTGCTGTAAGGAGTCGCGATGAACAAGATTCGCAAAGGTGACGAAGTTATCGTCATCACCGGCAAGGACAAGGGCAAGCGCGGCATCGTGCTGTCCGTTGGCGAGAATCATGTGACGGTCGAGGGTATCAACCTCGTCAAGAAGCATGTCAAGCCGAACCCGATGAAGGGTACGACGGGCGGCGTGGAAGCCAAGACGATGCCGCTGCAAATTTCGAACGTCGCATTGGTCGACGCGAATGGCAAGGCATCGCGTGTAGGCATCAAGGTCGAAGGAGACAAGAAAGTCCGTTTCCTTAAGACGACCGGTGCCGAGCTGAGCGCCTGACGCTGCGGAGTAAAAAAATGGCTCGTTTGCAAGAGTTTTACAAAGAGAAGGTTGTACCCGGCCTCATCGAGAAGTTCGGTTACAAGTCCGTGATGGAAGTGCCGCGCATCACCAAGATCACCCTGAACATGGGCCTTGGCGAAGCGGTTGCTGACAAGAAGATCATCGAAAACGCCGTTGGCGACCTGACGAAGATTGCTGGCCAGAAGCCGGTGATCACGAAGGCACGTAAGGCAATCGCTGGCTTCAAGATCCGTCAGGGCTATCCGATCGGTGCAATGGTCACGTTACGTGGTCAGGCAATGTACGAATTTCTGGACCGTTTCGTGACGGTTGCGCTCCCCCGTGTGCGCGACTTCCGTGGCGTGTCGGGTCGTGCGTTCGATGGTCGCGGCAACTACAACATCGGTGTGAAAGAGCAGATCATTTTCCCCGAAATCGACTACGACAAGATCGACGCACTGCGTGGGCTGAACATCAGCATCACGACGACTGCGAAGACCGACGACGAAGCAAAGGCCCTGCTCGCCAGCTTCAAGTTCCCGTTCAGAAACTGAGGTTACCGTGGCTAAACTGGCACTGATCGAACGTGAAAAGAAGCGTGCTCGCCTCGCTGCTAAGTACGCTCCCAAGCGTAACGAGTTGAAGGCGATCATTGGCGATATGAGCAAGTCGGACGAAGAGCACTACGCAGCCCGTCTCGAACTGCAACAACTGCCGCGCAACTCTAATCCGACCCGTAAGCGCAACCGTTGCGCAATTACCGGTCGCCCGCGCGGCACGTTCCGTAAATTCGGGCTGGCGCGTAACAAGATTCGCGAAATCGCGTTCCGCGGCGAGATCCCTGGCCTGACCAAGGCGAGCTGGTAATAGGAGAAACGTAAATGAGCATGAGTGATCCTATCGCCGATATGCTGACTCGCATCCGCAATGCGCAGATGGTTGAGAAGGTTTCGGTGCAAATGCCCTCGTCGAAAGTGAAGGTTGCGATCGCGCAGGTCCTGAAGGACGAAGGCTATATCGACGATTTCGCAGTGAAGTCCGAAGGTGCGAAGTCGGAATTGAACATCGTGTTGAAGTACTACGCTGGCCGTCCGGTCATCGAACGCATTGAACGCGTTTCGAAGCCTGGTCTGCGTGTGTACCGCGGCCGTAACGACATCCCCGTGGTCATGAATGGCCTTGGCGTGGCAATCGTGTCGACGCCGAAGGGCGTGATGACGGACCGCAAGGCGCGCGCTACGGGCGTTGGCGGCGAAGTCATCTGCTACGTCGCTTAAGGCCGAAAGGAGAGAAACATGTCTCGAGTAGGTAAAAGCCCGATCGTGCTGCAAGGCGCGGAAGTGGCCCTGAGCGACGATCGCATCACCGTCAAGGGTCCGTTGGGCACGATTACGCAAGCTGCAAACCGCCTCGTGAAAGTGGTGAACGACAACGGCACGCTGAAGTTCGAGCCGGTTGACGAAAGCCGCGAAGCGAACGCGATGTCGGGCACGATGCGCGCACTCGTTGCGAACATGGTGAACGGCGTGACGAAGGGTTTCGAGCGCAAGCTGACGCTGGTTGGCGTCGGTTACCGCGCACAGGCGCAAGGCGACAAGCTGAACCTGTCGCTGGGTTTCTCGCACCCCGTGGTGCACCAGATGCCGGAAGGCGTCAAGGCTGAAACCCCGACGCAAACCGAAATCGTGATCAAGGGGATCAATAAGCAACAAGTTGGCCAGGTCGCTGCAGAAGTGCGCGGCTATCGTCCGCCGGAGCCCTATAAGGGCAAGGGTGTGCGTTACGCCAACGAGGTTGTGATCCTCAAAGAAACGAAGAAGAAGTAAGGGTGCGCAATCATGGATAAGACTCAATCTCGCCTGCGCCGCGCTCGTCAGACGCGTATCAAGATCGCTGAGCTGCAGGTCGCGCGTCTCGCCGTGCATCGCACGAACACGCACATCTATGCGCAAGTGTTCTCGCCGTGCGGCACCAAGGTGCTCGCCAGCGCGTCGACGCTCGAAGCCGAAGTGCGTGCGCAACTGGCTGATCAGACCGGCAAGGGTGGCAACGTTGCTGCTGCTACGCTGATCGGCAAGCGCATTGCAGAAAAGGCTAAGGCTGCCGGCATCGAATCCGTCGCCTTCGACCGTTCGGGTTTCCGTTACCACGGCCGCGTGAAAGCGCTGGCTGATGCGGCGCGCGAAGCCGGACTCAAGTTCTAAGGGAAGAATTCGTCATGGCAAAGATGCAAGCGAAAGTTCAGGCTGACGAACGCGACGATGGCCTGCGCGAAAAGATGATTTCGGTCAACCGCGTGACCAAGGTTGTGAAGGGCGGCCGGATTCTCGGTTTTGCCGCACTGACCGTGGTTGGCGACGGCGATGGCCGCATCGGCATGGGCAAGGGCAAAGCGAAGGAAGTTCCGGTTGCTGTTCAGAAGGCAATGGAACAAGCTCGCCGCAACATGTTCAAGGTGCCGCTCAAGAACGGTACGTTGCAACACGAAGTGCACGGTAAGCACGGCGCATCCGCAGTCCTCCTCGCTCCGGCGAAGGATGGTACCGGCGTGATCGCTGGCGGCCCGATGCGCGCAGTGTTCGACGTGATGGGTGTGCAGAATGTGGTGGCCAAGAGCCACGGTTCGACGAACCCGTACAACCTCGTTCGTGCAACGCTCGACGGCCTGCGCAAGCAGTCCACGCCGGGCGACATCGCGGCGAAGCGTGGCAAGTCCGTCGAAGAAATTCTGGGCTAAAGGTGGACACCATGTCTGATAAAACTGTCAAGGTTCAGCTCGTCAAGAGCCTGATCGGGACCCGCGAAACGCACCGCGCTACGGTGCGTGGCTTGGGCCTGCGTCGACTCAACTCGGTTAGCGAGTTGCAAGACACGCCGGCTGTGCGCGGCATGATCAACAAGGTTTCGTACCTCGTTAAGGTCATCAGCTAAGCGGCTGACCCGGACTCAAGGAGTTGATAATGGAATTGAATAACCTGAAGCCGGCCGAAGGCTCGAAGCACGCAAAGCGTCGCGTGGGTCGTGGTATCGGTTCGGGCCTCGGCAAGACGGCTGGCCGTGGTCACAAGGGTCAGAAGTCGCGTTCGGGCGGCTTCCACAAGGTTGGCTTCGAAGGCGGTCAAATGCCGCTGCAACGTCGCCTGCCGAAGCGGGGCTTCACCTCGCTGACGAAGGAATTCGTCGGTGAAGTGCGTCTGTCGGATCTTGAAAAGCTGCCGGTCGACGAAATCGATCTGCTGGCTCTGAAGCAGGCCGGTCTGGTCGGCGAGCTGATCACGAGCGCCAAGATCATCAAGACGGGCGAGCTGAAGCGCAAGATCGTTGTGAAGGGTCTGGGTGCGACGAAGGGTGCGCGCGCTGCGATTGAAGCAGCTGGCGGCTCCTTTGCCGAGTAACGTGCAAGTCGTTTGCCGTCACTAGCATTTGCATCGGAGAAGCTACTTGGCTAACAGCCCGAGTCTCGCAAAACCCGGTCGAAGCGCGGCGAAGTTCGGCGATCTGCGTCGGCGTGCAGTGTTCCTGCTGCTGGCGCTGGTCGTCTACCGTATCGGCGCGCATATTCCGGTTCCGGGTATTGATCCGGACCAACTGGCAAAGCTGTTCCAGAGCCAGTCGGGTGGCATCCTTGGCATGTTCAACATGTTCTCGGGTGGCGCACTTTCGCGGTTCACGATTTTCGCGCTTGGGATCATGCCGTACATTTCGGCGTCGATCATCATGCAGTTGCTGGCGATTGTCTCGCCGCAAATGGAAGCGCTGAAGAAAGAAGGGCAGGCGGGTCAACGGAAGATCACGCAGTACACGCGTATCTTTACGGTCCTGCTGGCAACGTTCCAGGCCTTCGGCATCGCCGTGGCGCTTGAGAACCAGCCGGGCCTGGTGATTGATCCGGGTATGGTGTTCCGGCTGACAACGGTCGTAACGCTGGTGACCGGCACGATGTTCCTGATGTGGCTGGGCGAGCAGATCACGGAACGCGGGCTCGGCAACGGTATCTCGATCATTATTTTCGGCGGGATTGCGGCGGGTTTCCCGAATGCAATCGGCGGTCTGTTTGAACTGGTGCGAACCGGCTCGATGGGTCCGTTCTCGGCGATTATCGTGGTTGCACTGATCGCTGCTGTGACCTACCTGGTGGTGTTCATCGAACGCGGCCAGCGCAAGATCCTCGTGAACTATGCGAAGCGGCAGGTCGGTAACAAGATTTACGGTGGGCAGTCGTCACATCTGCCGCTGAAGCTGAACATGTCGGGCGTGATTCCGCCGATCTTTGCATCGTCGATCATTCTCTTCCCGGCAACTATCCTGAACTGGTTTAGTTCGGGGTCGCGTAACAGCTGGTTCGCAGACACGCTGCACAACGTGGCCGAAGCGCTTAAGCCCGGTCAACCCGTGTATGTGTTGTTGTACGCGTTGGCGATCGTCTTCTTCTGCTTTTTCTACACCGCACTGGTGTTCAACAGCAGGGAAACGGCCGACAACCTGAAGAAGAGCGGCGCTTTCGTCCCGGGTATTCGCCCGGGCGATCAGACGGCTCGATATATCGACCGCATCCTCACGCGTCTGACGCTGGCTGGTGCGATCTACATCGTGTTCGTGTGTCTGCTGCCCGAATTTCTGGTGCTGCGCTGGAACGTGCCGTTTTATTTTGGTGGAACGTCGCTGCTGATCATTGTCGTCGTCACAATGGATTTCATGGCGCAGGTGCAGTCGTACGTTATGTCGCAACAGTATGAATCGCTGCTGAAGAAAGCCAATTTCAAAGGCGGCGGCGTCCCGATGCGTTGAAAGGACTTATGGCCAAAGACGATGTGATCCAGATGCAGGGTGAAGTCATCGAAAACCTGCCTAATGCTACCTTCAGGGTGAAGCTGGAAAACGGCCATGTCGTATTGGGACACATATCCGGCAAGATGCGGATGCACTACATCCGAATCCTGCCGGGCGACAAGGTGACGGTTGAATTGACGCCTTACGATCTGTCGCGTGCGCGGATCGTGTTCCGGGCGAAGTGATTTGAAAAAAGGGTAATATCATGAAAGTGATGGCATCGGTTAAGCGCATTTGCCGCAATTGCAAGATCATCAAGCGCAAAGGCGTTGTGCGCGTGATTTGCAGCTCTGATCCGCGCCACAAACAGCGTCAAGGCTGAACGCCGCGCTTTTGCTTGCGCTTTTTGTTTGAGGAAAAACAATGGCTCGTATCGCAGGGGTTAACATCCCGAATCACCAGCATACCGAAATTGGCCTGACGGCGATTTACGGTATTGGCCGCACGCGCTCGCGCGACATTTGCGTCGCTGCTGGTGTGGCATTTTCGAAGAAGGTCAAGGACCTGAACGACGCAGACCTCGAAAAGCTGCGTGAAGAAGTCGGCAAGTTCATCGTCGAAGGCGATCTTCGCCGTGAAACGACGATGAACATCAAGCGGCTGATGGATCTGGGCTGCTATCGTGGCGTGCGTCACCGCAAGGGCTTGCCCCTGCGTGGCCAACGCACGCGTACGAATGCCCGTACGCGCAAGGGTCCGCGTCGTGCAGCGCAATCGCTGAAGAAGTAAGCGGAACTGACAGTTACAGGAAAACGTAATGGCTAAGGCTTCGAACAACTCCGCGGCGCAACGCGTTCGCAAGAAGGTCAAGAAGAACGTCGCCGAGGGCGTGGTTCACGTTCACGCGTCGTTCAACAACACCATCATCACGATCACCGATCGTCAGGGCAACGCACTCGCCTGGGCAACGTCGGGTGGTCAGGGCTTCAAGGGTTCGCGTAAATCGACCCCGTTTGCAGCCCAGGTGGCAGCTGAATCGGCTGGCCGCGTGGCGATGGAATACGGCGTGAAGAACCTCGAAGTGCGGATCAAGGGCCCTGGCCCTGGCCGTGAGTCCGCGGTGCGCGCGTTGCATGGTCTTGGCATCAAGATCACCGCGATCTCCGACGTGACGCCGGTACCGCACAACGGCTGCCGTCCGCCGAAGCGTCGTCGTATCTAAGACGCTTGTTTCGCTAGCGCCTGTTGCCGCCGGGTAGTGTGCCGGCGACGACGGGCTGCTTGCGTTATTGAATTGACTAAGCCCACCGTTCGACCCAAAGGGCTCGGACTAGCGTGAACGCGAGTTCACGTGATCAATCATTGAAGGAATCAACGTGGCACGTTATATCGGCCCTAAGGCCAAGCTGTCCCGCCGTGAAGGCACTGACCTCTTCCTGAAGAGCGCCCGTCGTTCGCTGGCTGACAAGTGCAAGCTTGACAGCAAGCCTGGCCAACATGGCCGCACTTCGGGTGCCCGTACGTCCGACTACGGCACGCAGCTGCGCGAAAAGCAAAAAGTGAAGCGCATCTACGGCGTTCTCGAGCGCCAGTTCCGCCGTTACTTCGCTGAAGCCGACCGCCTCAAGGGCAACACGGGTGAAAACCTGCTGCAATTGCTCGAGTCGCGTCTCGACAACGTCGTGTATCGCATGGGCTTCGGCTCGACGCGCGCTGAAGCGCGTCAGCTCGTCGGCCACAAGGCGATCACGGTGAACGGCGTCGTCACCAACATCCCGTCGCTGCAAGTTAAGGCAGGTGACGTGGTTGCGGTGCGTGAACAGGCCAAGAAGCAAGCGCGTATTCTCGAAGCGCTGTCGCTGGCTGAGCAAGGCGGTCTGCCGAGCTGGGTCGCTGTCGATTCGAAGAAGTTTGAAGGCACGTTCAAGAGCAAGCCGGAACGCAGCGATATCGCTGGCGATATCAACGAAAGCCTGATCGTCGAATTGTATTCGCGGTAATCGGATTGGCGGCCGGGGCACCCTGATTGCGATGCGCAAGGGGGCGCCTCGGCTGTTTATTTTCAGGTTGTTACCGGTCAGCCTTATCGGTGTAACGAGCCGAGGGTATTGAAAAGGAAAACCTATGCAAACCAGTTTGTTGAAGCCCAAGATCATCGCAGTTGAATCGCTTGGTGAGAGCCATGCGAAAGTGGTCATGGAACCGTTTGAACGCGGTTACGGCCACACCTTGGGTAACGCGCTTCGGCGCGTACTGCTGTCGTCGATGATCGGCTACGCGCCGACCGAAGTGACGATTGCAGGCGTGGTTCACGAGTATTCGACGCTCGACGGTGTGCAAGAGGACGTAGTCAACCTGCTGCTGAACCTGAAGGGTGTCGTGTTCAAGTTGCATAATCGTGACGAAGTGACGGTTACGCTGCGCAAGGAAGGCGAAGGCGTTGTCACCGCTGGTGACATCGAACTCGCGCACGATTGTGAAGTGATCAATCCGGATCACGTGATTGCGCATCTGTCGAAGGGCGGCAAGCTCGACGTCCAGATCAAGGTCGAAAAGGGCCGCGGTTATGTGCCGGGCAATGTGCGTCGTTACGGCGAAGAGTCGGCCAAGATCATCGGCCGTATCGTGCTGGACGCTTCGTTCTCGCCGGTTCGCCGTGTGAGCTATGCCGTGGAAAGCGCGCGTGTCGAACAGCGTACCGACCTCGACAAGCTCGTCATGAACATCGAAACCAACGGTGTGATTTCGCCGGAAGAAGCGATTCGTCAATCGGCACGTATTCTGGTCGATCAGCTGTCGGTGTTCGCTGCGCTGGAAGGCACGGAAGCTGCCGCTGAAGCGCCTTCGCGTGCGCCGCAGATCGATCCGATCCTGCTGCGTCCGGTGGATGATCTCGAACTCACGGTTCGTTCTGCGAACTGCCTGAAGGCCGAGAACATTTACTACATCGGCGACCTGATCCAGCGCACGGAAAACGAACTGCTGAAGACGCCGAATCTGGGCCGCAAGTCGCTGAACGAAATCAAGGAAGTACTGGCGTCGCGTGGTCTGACGCTCGGCATGAAGCTCGAAAACTGGCCGCCGGCTGGGCTGGACAAGTAAGCGCGAGCTTATTGAGTATTCATCCGGGACGAAAGTCACCGCGGCACGACTGGCACGGACGCGGATTTTCCTTTAAAATCCGCGTCTTGCCTTTTTTAACTACCGGCCCGTGCACTCGCAAACCTCCGGGTTCGCCGAGCGCGATAGAAGAGCTGGACCAAAACTTTGAATCGAAGGAATTGAAATGCGTCACCGTCATGGTCTGCGGAAACTGAACCGCACGAGCAGCCACCGTCTGGCAATGCTCCGTAACATGTCCAACTCGCTGATCGAGCACGAAGTCATCAAGACGACGCTGCCGAAGGCGAAGGAACTCCGTAAAGTCGTCGAGCCGCTGATCACGCTCGGCAAGAAGCCGTCGCTGGCAAATCGTCGTCTGGCGTTCAACCGCCTGCGCGATCGTGACTCCGTCTCGAAGCTGTTCGACGTGCTCGGCCCGCGCTTCGCAAACCGTCCGGGTGGCTACCTGCGCATCCTGAAGTTCGGTTTCCGCGTTGGCGACAATGCACCGATGGCACTGGTCGAATTGATGGACCGTCCGGAAGTCGAAGAAGTTGAAGTGCAAGAAGCTGAATAAGCTTCCCGCATCGCTGAGAAGGCCAGACGAAAGTCTGGCCTTTTTGTTTGTGGACGCAGACAGAATCAGACCGTAGCTAATCAAGCGGCAGCATGCCGGGCGCCTGCCTGCGGCCGACCGAGTCCGGTGATACGATAGCAACACGCGTTTTCCACCCTGCCGGAGTTATCCGTGACCTCGAATGTGACGCTGATCCTGACGACCGTGCCCGATGCGGACACGGCGCAGAAGCTCGCCACACAGGCGCTGGATGCACGCCTTGCCGCTTGCGTCTGCCAGCAAGGAGTGATCCATTCGACCTATCACTGGCAGGGCAAGCTCGAGTCCGCCGACGAGATCCAGTTACTCTTCAAAACGAGCGCGGCACGGGCTCTGGAGCTCGAGTTATTCATCGAGAAACATCATCCGTACGACACCCCCGAAATCCTCTGCTGGCAAGCCACGGCCTCTGTAGCTTACGGCCAGTGGGTCATTGCTGAGACTCAACGCCCTGTTCATGTTTAATGCTCTTCACCGACGGGGGCGCGATTCCCTGCGCGCGGCCGTGCTGTTCGTCTCCTGCCTGCTGGTAGTCCTGATGTCCGCTGCTGGCGCGGCGTATGCCGACGACGATTTCCTGGATCCGGCTGTTGCCTTCAAATTCAGCGCAAGCGAACAGCCTGGCGAAGTGCTTGTTCACTACAAGATCGCGGATGGGTACTACATGTATCGGGAGCGGTTCTCCTTTGCGACCCGCAACGGAACCGTGACGATCGGCGATCCACAATTGCCCGCGGGCCACGTCAAGTTCGATCAAACGTTCGGGAAGAATGTCGAAACCTACCGGAACGAGTTGACCATTCGCGTCCCGGTAAAGCAGGCAGCGGGGCCTTTCGATCTCGCGGTGACTTCGCAAGGTTGCGCCGACGCGGGTATTTGCTATCCGCCGATGGAGCGCGTGTATCACGTCGAAGGCGCCGCGCTGCACGCCGCTAGCGTCTCGCCCACCCACGCAGTCACCACTC
This sequence comes from Paraburkholderia sp. GAS82, assembly GCF_050436285.1. Classification (NCBI taxonomy): domain Bacteria; kingdom Pseudomonadati; phylum Pseudomonadota; class Betaproteobacteria; order Burkholderiales; family Burkholderiaceae; genus Paraburkholderia; species Paraburkholderia sp. GAS82. The sequence goes on along the minus strand of NZ_JBNDLX010000015.1, from coordinate 142,413 downwards.
AAACGGCAAACAACGCCGACGTAGCAAACACCTCCTCGTGGTACGAACGCACAACCAGCGCTGACTACGCGCAGTCGCTTCTGCAGGGCGGCAGCTTCTTCACGATCGTCGGCCTGTTCTTCGTCGCCGGCGCTGTGCTCAGCCTGTTGCCGTGCTCGTATCCGATGATCCCGATCCTGTCGGCCATTATCATCGGCGAAGGGGCACGTGTGACGCGTGGTCGTGGCTTCGCGCTGTCGCTTGCTTATGTGATCGGTATGGCGCTCGTCTACACCGTGCTCGGTATCGCCGCGGCGCTTGTGGGGCAGAGCCTCGGCGCATGGTTGCAGAATCCGTGGGTATTGGGTGCATTCGGTGTGCTGCTGACGGCGTTCGCAGTGACGCTGATCGCCGGTTACGACATTGCCTTGCCGCAACGCTGGCAGGACGGTGCGTCGCGCGCATCGCAAGGGCGCTCCGGTGGCAAGTTCGCGGCGGTGGCGGCGATGGGCGCGCTGTCCGCGCTGGTCGTCGGCGCTTGCATGACGGCGCCGCTGTTCGCGATCCTGGCGTTTATCGCCCACACAGGCAACGCCGTGCTCGGTGCGGCCGCGCTGTTCTCGATGGGTATCGGCCTGGGCGTTCCGTTGTTGATCATCGGCTTGGGCGCAGGTACCTTGCTGCCGCGTGCGGGTGTGTGGATGGACGGCGTGAAGATCTTCTTCGGGGTAGTGCTGCTCGCCGCCGCGTTGTGGATCGTTTGGCCAGTGCTGGGTGCGACTGCGCAAATGTTGCTGAGCGCGTTATGGCTGCTGGTCGCCGCGGCCTCTCTCGGACTGTTCTCGCCACCGGCTGGCGCCAGCTCCGTGTGGCGTCGACTTGGTCGGGGTCTGGGCGTCGCGCTGACCGTCTGGGCCGTGGTGCTGCTAGTTGGTCTCGCGGCCGGATCGTCGGATCCGCTCAAGCCGCTCGCAGTACTGGCCGCGCGCAGTGGCCCCGGTGATGTGGCCGGCGTCCCTTCGGGGGCAGCGAATGCCGCTAATGCTGCAGACAGTCTCACGTTTGCCCCGGTACGCTCGTCGACCCAGCTCGACCAGGCCGTAAAGGCCGCTGCCCAGCCGGCGATGCTCGACTTCTACGCGGACTGGTGCGTGAGCTGCAAGGAAATGGAGAAATTCACCTTCAGCGACCCGCGCGTACATGCCCGGCTGCAGCAACTCAACCTGCTGCGCGCGGACGTGACTGCCAACAACCCCGATGACCAGACTTTGCTGAAGCGCTTCAAGCTGTTTGGGCCTCCGGGCATCATCTTCTTCGACCCGAGCGGAGCGGAGGTGCTGCGCGTCGTCGGCTACGAGTCGGCCGACACGTTCCTGCACAGCCTCGACCGCCTGGCCACGCCGCCGCAATCGTAGTCGCCGCGGCCCTGACAAAGCACGCCGTCGCAAACAGCACGCGAGACTTTCAGCCATTAAAAAAGCGGAGACCCGCTCCCGGTGCCTCCGCTTTCATCAAACTTCAAACCTGCTGCACAGCGTCTGCGTCTGACATCATCGCTCGTCACGAGGCGCCCAACCCAGCGCCTCAGCCCGCCTCACTTTTGCGCGCGCAAAATCCGCGCAGCGTCCAGCGCAAAATACGTCAGCACGCCATCTGCGCCCGCCCGCTTGAACGCCAGCAGCGATTCCATCATCGCCTTGTCGTGATCGAGCCAGCCGTTTTGCGCGGCCGCCTTGAGCATCGCGTACTCGCCGCTCACCTGATACACATAAGTCGGAAAGCGGAACTCGTCCTTCACGCGACGGACGATATCGAGGTACGGCATGCCGGGCTTCACCATCACCATGTCCGCGCCTTCTTCGATGTCCGCACGCACTTCGCGCAGCGCTTCATCCGAATTCGACGGGTCCATCTGATAGGTCATCTTGTTGCTCTTGCCGAGGTTCGTCGCGGAACCAACGGCGTCGCGGAACGGCCCGTAGAACGCCGACGCGAACTTGGCCGAGTAGGCCATGATCCGCGTATGAATGTGATCTTCGCTCTCGAGCATTTCGCGGATCGCGCCGATTCGCCCGTCCATCATGTCCGACGGAGCCACGATATCCACGCCCGCTTCCGCCTGTGCGCGGGCCTGCTCGACGAGGATCTCGACGGTCACGTCGTTGATCACATAGCCCGCTTCATCGATCACACCGTCCTGGCCGTGGCTCGTGTAGGGATCGAGCGCAACGTCGGTAAGAACGCCTAGCTCCGGGAAATGCTTTTTCAGTTCGCGGACGGCGCGCGGAATGAGACCGCCTTCGTTGGTCGCCTCGCGGCCGTCCGGTGTTTTCAGCGACGGTTCGATCGCCGGAAACAGCGACAGCACCGGCACGCCAAGCGCGACGCACTGTTCGGCCACGCCCATCAGCAGATCGACCGACACGCGTTCCACGCCCGGCATCGACGCCACGGCTTGCCGCACGTTGGTGCCTTCGACGACGAACACGGGATAGATCAGGTCGTTGGTGGTGAGGATGTTTTCGCGCATGAGACGGCGCGAGAAGTCGTCACGGCGCATGCGGCGCGGACGGTGATGCGGATAGAAGCTCATATCGAATGTCTTGGATTGCGTGGAGATGGTGAGGCAACAGCGCGTGCCTGAGCCTGCTGAAAACTCTTTTCGAGACAATGGTATATCATACCGATCGAGCAAGGCGCCATGCGCTGACCTCCCCGCTTCTCCTCCCTGAGCGGGTGCCTGTCGTTTTTCGATTAGGCTGTTTGGCCCGCCGTCAGTTGCGGCGGGTTTTTTTATGGGCGAACGAAAAAGGGCCCAGACCAGACCGAACTCCGGTCTGGCGGTAGCAATTATTCGGACGCGACCACGCCGTCCGCGCTGCCCGCATCCTCAGGAACGAGCCAGCTTTCAATCAGTTCGTGAGCCTCGTCCAGACCGACCCGCTTGAGGGCCGAGAACAACTGGGCGGTCAACTCTCCCCGATAACCGCCTGCCGTATATTCTGCCAGCCCTTTGTGGGTGGCCCGCAGCGCGTTGATGCTCTCCTGCCGCGTCAATTTGTCGCACTTCGTCAGCAGGGTGTGGATCGGCTTGCCGGTCGGCGCAAACCACTCGATCATCACCCGGTCCAGATCGGTGAGCGGGCGGCGCGAGTCCATCATCAGGATCATGCCGCGCAGTTGCGATCGCTGTTGCAGATAGCTCGACAGCAACGCCTCCCAGTGCGCCTTGGCGGCGCCGGGCACTTCCGCGTACCCATAACCGGGCAAATCCACCAGGTGGGCCACTGGCTCGGCTGCAGGCCCTACCGAGAAGTAATTGATATGCTGGGTACGGCCCGGTGTCTTACTGGCGAAGGCGAGACGCTTCTGGTTGCACAGCAGATTAATCGCCGTCGACTTGCCCGCATTCGAGCGTCCCGCAAACGCGATTTCGGGTTGCGGGGTGGCCGGCAGATCACGCAAGTGATTGACGGTCGTAAAGAAGCGGGACTGGTGGAGCAGGAAGGACATGGGGGAACCAGAATATGAGACGCCGGGGAACCCGGGGTGGGGACGGGTCAAGCCCGACTGGCGTCTAAGCGATTAGCGAGTTATTGTACAATATGATGGTTTACTGAATTTACTGAAGACCTGAGGAGGGGCCAGCGCGCGTGCCTCTGCGGTAAATCGGTCGCCGTCGTTTTGCAGAACCTCTAATTCCCACAAGACGAAACAGGGTGTGCGAATGAATCGACTGTGCAAAGCACTGATGGTATTTCAAGTAGCGGCAGGTCTTTCAGGTTTAGCAGTTCAGGCGCGAGCAGCAGATCCGGCAAAACCGGACGTCAATCGGGGACAGGCAATTGCGACGCAGGTTTGCGCGTCGTGTCACGGCGCCGACGGTAATAGCACCGGCGGGGCGTATCCCAAGCTGGCCGGCCAGCACCCCGAATATCTCGTCAAGCAGTTGATGGATTTCAAAACCCAGCCCGGTGCCAAGCAGCCTGCGCGTAATAATGCGATTATGGCCGGCATGGCCGCAGCGCTGTCCAGCCAGGATATGGTTAACGTTGCCGCGTATTTTGCGGCGCAGACGCCGAAGCCCGGTTACGCACACGACAAGAACACCGTCCCGCTAGGCGAGAAGATTTATCGCGCGGGCATCGCCGAGCGCGCTGTCCCGGCGTGTGCAAGTTGCCATGGTCCTACAGGCCAGGGCATTCCGGTGCAGTATCCGCGTCTATCGGGGCAGTGGGCGGAATATACGGTGACGCAGTTGAACGCGTTCACGCAGGGCCCGGGCGCGCGCAACAACAGCGACCCGATGCATACCATTGCGTCACGGCTGTCGGATAGCGATATCAAGGCTGTGGCCGATTACATCGCGGGCTTGCATTAGGAAGTCCGCACGCAAGTGCAACCGGCCCAGCGAGGCCGGTGAAAAAACAAGAAAAGGGTGATGGCGTCGCTCGCTTCGTGCGTCAGCGGCGGCCGTTCACCCTTTTTTGCTGTTCTGTCGGAGTGTGAATGAGCGTCACCACGTCGGGTATTGAAATAACGTCGGGCCAGCGGCCCATGCGTCGCGTTATCGAGTTGATGAGTTCGATGCGATTCGCCATCGCGCTGCTGGTGATTCTGGCGATCGCGAGCATCATCGGCACCGTCCTCACCCAGGACGATCCGTATCCCAACTATGTCAACCAGTTCGGCCCCTTCTGGGCGGATATCTTCCGCTCGCTGAGCCTGTACACCGTGTACAGCTCCTGGTGGTTCATGCTGATCCTCTGCTTCCTGATGGTCTCGGTGTCGCTCTGCGTGATCCGCAATGCGCCGAAGATGGTCGCGGACATGAAGAGCTGGAAGGACAAGGTCCGCGAATCGAGCCTGCGAGCGTTCCACCACAAGGGCGAGTTCGCCGTCGGCAGCTCGCGTGAGCAGGCCACGGCCACGCTGGCGAAACTGTCGGGCCGGCTCGGCTACAAGTTCGTCACGCGGGAATCGGAAGGCGCGACGTTGATCGCGGCCAAACGCGGTGCGCTCACCAAGCTCGGCTATATCTCGGCTCACATTGCGATTGTCGTCATCTGCCTGGGCGGCCTGCTCGACAGCAATCTGCCGATCAAGCTGCAGATGTGGATGTTCAACAAGACGCCCATCAACAGCAACACGGTGATCAGCGACATTCCGCCCGAACACCGTCTGTCCCAATCCAATCCGACGTTCCGCGGCTACGCATGGGTGCCGGAGGGCGAGCATGTCTCGACGGCGATCCTGAACCAGCCAAATGGCTCGTTGATCCAGGACTTGCCGTTTTCGATCCAGTTGAACAAGTTCATCGTCGATTACTACTCGACCGGCATGCCGAAGCTGTTTGCGAGCGATATCGTCGTGATCGATCACAAGACCGGCCAGAAGATTCCGGCACGGGTCGAAGTGAACAAGCCGTTCGACTACGACGGTGTATCGATCTACCAGTCGAGCTTCCAGGATGGCGGCTCGCAGATGCAGATGACCGCCTTCCCGATGTCGGGCACCAGCGCCAAAACGGCTCCGTTCAGTGGCACGATCGGCAATTCGGTGCCGTTGGGTAACGCGGTGCCTGGGGCGGACGGCCAGACGATTGAATTCGCCGATTTCCGCGCCATCAACGTGGAGAACATCTCGAACGGCAGCGGCGCCAATGACGCGCGCGGCGTCGCACACCAGACGCTGAAGGAAGCCTTCGACGAGCGGCTCGGTTCAGGCGCCAAGACCTCGAAGCCGCTGGATCTGCATAACGTCGGCCCATCGGTGCAATACAAGGTGCGCGGCAAGGATGGCCAGGCGCGCGAGTACAACAACTACATGCTGCCGGTCGACGTGGGTGGCGAGAAGATGTTCCTCGCCGGCATGCGCATCAACCCGGACGATCCGTTCCGCTATCTGCGGATCCCCGCCGACCAGGGCGGCACGGTCAACGAGTGGATGAACCTGCGCGCCGCGCTCGAGAATCCGGCCACGCGCGCCGCGGCGGCGCACCGCTTCGCGCTGCGCTCGGTGCCGGCATCGAACGCGGACCTGCAGCAGCATCTCGAAGAAAGCGCGTTGCGCGTCCTGACCCTATTTGCGGGTGGCGACAGCAGCGTTGGCATGATGCAGGGCGGCCAGAACATCGGTGGTTTCCAGGCAATTGCTGCCTTTATCGACCATTCAGTGCCGAAGGGCGAGCAGGAAAAAGCGGCCTCGCTGCTGCTGCGCATGCTCGAAGGCTCGACCTGGGACGTATGGCAACTGGCCCGCGAACAGGCCGGCGAGCCCGACGCGACGCCCTCCGCGGACACGAGCCTCTTTATCCAGAGTTCGATCAATGCGATATCTGACAGCTTTTTGTATGGATCGCCGGTCTATTTACAGCTCGACTCATTCAAGCAGGTGCAAGCTTCGGTATTTCAGTTGACGCGCGCGCCGGGCAAAAAAGTCGTGTATCTTGGCAGCCTGCTCCTCGTATTGGGCATCTTCTCGATGTTCTACGTCCGCGAACGGCGCCTCTGGTTCTGGATCAAAGATACCGATCACGGTACGAACGTCGTGATGGCGATGTCGAGCGCGCGCAAGACGCTTGATTTCGACAAGGAGTTCGCCCAGACGCGCGACGCTGTCGGCGCTGTACTGGGTGCCAAACCCAGTGACGCTGCCGAGAATGGCGGCACCTCCGGCGCACCGTCCGCAGGTTCACAAGATACGACCCGGTAAGATCATGGACTTGACTCAGGTTTCCTCCTCTCCTTCGCGTGGTAACGCGTCGGCCAAGAACGCGGCAGCCAGTCCGGCGCAACATCCGGCGCTGCTCGACGAACGCTCGTTTTTGAAGCGTCTTGGCGCTTTCGACTGGCTGTTCGCTCTGGCGATGGTCGCGGGTGCGGGTTTCGCGCTGTGGCGCTATCACCCGTACATGAATTACTACGACAAGCTGATCCTGGTTTGCGCGGTACCGGTGTTCGTGACGCTCGGCTGGCGTTGGAAGCCGGCCCGTCTTCTGATCGCCGGAATCGCGGTGCTGTCGCTGTTCGCGATCCAGACCTATCAGGGCGACCTGGCGCGCGCCGATAGCGCGTTCTTCCTCAAATATTTCCTGTCGAGCCAATCCGCGATTCTGTGGATGAGCGCGTTGTTCGTGCTGGCCACGCTGTTTTACTGGATCGGCCTGGTGTCGCGTTCGCCCACGGGCGCCGCGATTGGCTCGAAAATGACGTGGGCTGCGGTGCTGATGGGCTTCGTCGGCCTGATGGTGCGCTGGTACGAGTCATACCTGATCGGCTCGGACGTCGGGCATATCCCCATCTCGAACCTGTATGAAGTGTTCGTGCTGTTCAGCCTGATCACCGCGCTTTTCTACCTGTATTACGAGCAGCACTACAACACCCGCGCGCTCGGCGCGTTCGTGTTGCTGGTGATCAGCGCCGCGGTTGGCTTCCTGATGTGGTACTCGATTTCCCGCGATGCGCAGCAGATCCAGCCGCTCGTGCCGGCGCTGCAAAGCTGGTGGATGAAGATCCACGTGCCGGCTAACTTCATCGGCTACGGCAGCTTTGCGTTGTCGGCGATGGTCGGCGTCGCGTATCTGGTCAAGGAAAACGGCATGCTGGCGGACCGCCTGCCGCCGCTCGACGTGCTCGACGACCTGATGTACAAGTCGATCGCGGTCGGTTTTGCGTTTTTCACCATTGCCACGATCCTCGGTGCGCTGTGGGCTGCGCAGGCTTGGGGCGGCTACTGGAGCTGGGATCCGAAGGAAACCTGGGCGCTGATCGTCTGGCTGAACTACGCAGCGTGGCTGCACATGCGGCTCATGAAGGGCCTGCGTGGCGCCGTCGCGGCGTGGTGGGCGCTGACAGGCCTGCTGGTCACGACGTTCGCGTTCCTCGGCGTCAACATGTTCCTCTCCGGGCTGCATAGCTACGGCAAGCTATAAGATCTGCGTTTCTGAACCGACAAAGAACCGCCGAGTGCTTCGCACCGGCGGTTTTTTCTTTGTGTATGGAATTTTGGTGCATCCAGAGTGTTCGCCAGAACAGTACCTATGGATGCGCAGTCGAACGATCATCAATCAACATAGCCCGCCGGGCCAGCAGGAGCAGCACCATGTGGATAAAGCGAAGCGACAGGATTGCACTGCAGGGCGACGATATTGCTCCGAGTGAAATCACGCCGAAACGCGTGTACGAGAGCCAGCGCGAGAACCGTCGACGCGTCCTGCGGGCGGCCGGTGCGGCGGCGATGGGCAGTTTGCTCGGCGTGAGCGGCGAGGCGCTCGCCGTGTACTCGTCGCCGGATGCGAAAGGACCTAAGCTGGCGGCGAAGACCAATCCGAGATTTGTCGCAACGGATAAGGTCACGCCTTACAAGGACATTACCACCTACAACAACTTCTACGAGTTCGGAACCGACAAGAGCGACCCCGCGCAGAATGCCGGCACATTGCGCCCGCATCCGTGGCGGGTGAGCGTTGAAGGCGAAGTGAAGAATGCCAAGGTGTTTGACATTGACGATCTCCTGAAGATGGCGCCGCTCGAGGAGCGGGTATACCGGCATCGTTGCGTGGAGGGCTGGTCGATGGTGATGCCGTGGATCGGATTTCCGCTTGCGGAACTCATCAAGCGAGCCCAGCCGAACGGCAATGCCAAATACGTGCAGTTCATCACGCTTGCTGATCCGTCGCAAATGCCCGGCCTGTCCACGCCAATTCTGGACTGGCCGTACTCGGAAGGCTTGCGGATGGACGAAGCGATGAACCCGCTGACCTTGCTGACGGTGGGTCTGTACGGCGAAGTGCTGCCCAATCAGAACGGTGCGCCGCTGCGGATCATCGTGCCGTGGAAATACGGCTTCAAGAGCGGCAAGTCGCTCGTGAAGATCCGCTTCGTCGACAAGCAGCCGGCCACGAGCTGGAATACCTACGCGCCGAACGAATACGGCTTCTACTCGAACGTGAATCCGAATGTCGATCATCCGCGCTGGAGCCAGGCCACCGAGCGGCGGATTGGCGAAGATGGGTTCTTCACGCCGAAGAGAAAGACGCTGATGTTCAACGGCTACGGCGATCAGGTCGCATCGCTGTATCAGGGCATGGACCTGAAGAAGAACTTCTAGGCGGGAATTGCGATGGCCTCCTCTGAAACACCAACCGTGTCTGAACCCGCTTCGCGTCGGCAGCCACCCGCTGCAAAGCGCTCCGCCGCAGCGGGCGGCCGCTGGGTGGTGCCGGCGAAGATCGCTGTATTCGTCGCGGCGTGGTATCCGCTCGCGCGAATCGTGTTCTTCGGCTTGACCGACCGGCTCGGGGCCAACCCGATCGAGTTCATCACCCGGTCAACCGGTCTGTGGACGCTGGTGTTCCTGTGCATCACGCTCGCCGTGACGCCGCTGCGCCGCTTGACGGGAGTGGCTGCAGTGCTGCGTTTCCGGCGCATGCTGGGTCTGTACACGTTCTTCTACGCCACGCTGCATTTCACGACCTATGTGTGGTTCGACAAATGGTTCGATGTGGCGGCGATCCTGAAGGATATCGGCAAGCGGCCCTTCATCATGGTCGGCTTCGCGGCGTTTCTTCTGCTCCTCGCGCTGGCTGTGACCTCGCCGCGCGCGATGGTGAGAAAGCTTGGCCGCCGCTGGCAGACGTTGCACCGCGCGATCTATGCGATCGGGGTACTCGCGATCCTGCATTTCTGGTGGATGAAATCCGGCAAGCACGATTTGCTGCTGCCGAAGATTTACGGCGCGGTAATGGTTGCGTTACTGGGCTGGCGGCTGCTTGTGTGGTTGCGCTCGCGTGGGGCGACGTCGGCTGGGAAGAGGTGACGATGTTTCGCTGACGGCGCTCGTAGTCTCAGCCAGCGTTCAATAAAAAAGGCGATGCCGCAGTGGCATCGCCTTCTTGCTTTCAGCTTGTGGAGCGTCTGCCTTCGCGTCTAATCCGGCAGGACGGTTTCGCCGGAAAACAGCTGCTTGACCTCTTCGCGCGCGCGGACCACATACGCTTTCTCGCCGTCGACCATGACTTCGGCCGCCCGCGGACGCGTGTTGTAGTTCGAGCTCATCACGAAACCGTATGCACCGGCCGAACGCAAGGCGAGCAGATCGCCCGGCTCGATTGCGAGCAGGCGCTCGCGGCCCAGCCAGTCGCCGCTTTCGCAAACTGGGCCGACCACGTCATACACATGCGCCGGGGAGTCGCGCTTCACCACCGGTTCGATGCCGTGGTACGCCTCGTACATTGCCGGGCGCGCGAGATCGTTCATCGCGGCGTCGACGATGGCAAAGTTCTTTTCCGCACCGGGCTTCAGAAACTCGACACGCGTGAGCAGCACACCGGCATTGCCGACCAGCGAGCGCCCCGGCTCGAAATACACTTCACGATGCCCATGACCGCGTGCTTCGATGTGATCGAGTACCGTACGCACGAACTCGCCGATATCCGGCGGCGTTTCGTCGTCGTAGGTGATGCCAAGACCGCCGCCCACGTCGATGTGACGGATCGATAAACCGTCCGCTTCGATCTGTCCGACCAGCTCCAGCAACTTGTCCACTGCGTCCAGATACGGCGCGATCTCAGTAATCTGCGAGCCGATATGGCAGTCGATCCCCACCACCTCGAGGTGCGTCATCGCTGCAGCCGCGCGATAGGTGGCGCGCGCCTCGTCGAACGCCACACCGAACTTGTTCGACTTCAGTCCGGTGGAAATATACGGATGCGTTTTTGCGTCGACGTCGGGATTCACGCGCAGCGAGACGGGCGCTGTCTTTCCCACTGAAGCGGCAACTGCATTCAGGCGGTCGAGCTCCGGAATCGACTCGACGTTGAAGCATTTGACACCCGCCTTCAGCGCTTCGCGCATTTCGTCAGCGCTCTTGCCGACGCCCGAAAACACCACGTTTTCCGCTTTGCCACCGGCGGCAAGCACGCGTGCGAGTTCGCCGCCCGAGACGATATCGAAGCTCGCGCCAAGTCTTGCAAACACGTTCAACACGGCGAGATTGCTATTTGCCTTGACGGCGACGTGCACGGTGGCGCGGCGGCCCGCACATGCGCCGGCGTAGGCCTGCCATGCGTCGGTCAACGCCGCGCGCGAATAGACGTACAGCGGCGTGCCGAACTGCTCGGCAAGGGAAACGGCGGAAATGCCTTCGGTGTGCAATACACCGTCGACGTAGGCAAATGCGGATCGAGTCATGCGAAAGTCTTATTGAACGGGAGTGCTATCGGAGGCAGGCAGTTGCGGTGCCGACGCAGCCGAATCGGGTACGGTGCGCAGTTCGGTTTCCGGCGACAGCGTGAGCGGTGTGCCCGTTGTGTCGGGTACGGTACCGGAGGCTGCCTGCGAATCGGGTTTCACTGCGTCAGTGGACGGCACCTGGGTTTCGTCAACGGGTTTGGCGGGTAGCGGTGGCACGGTCGGCAAGTAAAGCGGTCCGCGTTGTCCGCAGCCGCCAAGAGCGCAACCTGCGACAATGACCAAAGCGGCTACAATCGCGCCGGCCGTCGTCGCGCCGCGCGCCGTTGTGCCTGGCTGACTTACGCCGGGCGCCGCAGCGCGGGGCTGCCTTACACCGGGCACCATTGAGCGCATCCGGGAAACGACTCGCATGACTGTCCCTGAAAAAATTATCGTTGGAGTTTAGCATGTCCGATAGCGAATACCTGACCCGTGCCGAGGCCGCGCTTGCAGCCATTGAACGCACACTCGACGATACCGAAGCCGATATCGAATTCGAGCGCAGCGGCAACGTTTTGACGCTCGAATTCGAGAATGGCACGAAGATCATCGTGAACCTGCAGCCGCCGATGCAAGAAATCTGGATCGCCGCGAAGTCGGGCGGTTTTCATTTCCGTTATGCCGACGGCGCATGGCGCGACACCCGCAACGGCACTGAATTTTTCGCCGCGCTGTCTGACTACGCGACACAACAGGCCGGCGAGCCGGTTCGGTTCGAAGCGTAAGCGAGGTGCTTTGGCGGGCGTCTTGCTTTAAGCGTCGACGCCGCGCGGAGTACTGAGCATCAAGCGTACGCCGGCGAACCCGGCTGCAACTCCGGGTTAGTGTCCGCGGAACAGGTTCATGATGTTCTGCTTTTCCTCATCACCCACCTGTTGCGGGGTCGCTGCCTCCGCCGCGCCGGACACCGCATCGCTCGAATTCGCGTCCAGATCGGCCTGGCTCACGCCGACGGTCGCCACGAAACCATTGCCTGGCGTGAAGTTGTCGAAATACGGCTCGTCGCCTAGCATGACGATGCCGCCAGGCATCGGCATCCTGTATTCCGGCACGCCCTTCAGTGCCTTGGCCATGTACTCGATCCAGACCGGTAACGCGAGGCCGCCGCCCGTCTCCTTGTCGCCGAGGCTGCGCGGATTGTCGTAGCCGATCCATGCGATCGCGGTAAGCGTGTGCTGATACCCGGCGAACCACGCATCGCGCGAGTCGTTGGTCGTCCCGGTTTTGCCGGCGAGATCGGTGCGTTTGAGGACATTGCTCTTTGCCCCGGTGCCGCGTTGAGCGACGCTTTGCAGCAGGCCGTTCATCACATAAGCATTGCGCACGTCGATTGCGTGCGGCGCGCTCTGCCCTGCGACGAGCGGCCTGGCTTGCGCAACGATGGAGCCACGCTGGTCAGTCACTTCCGCGATCAGATACGGGTTGATCCGATAGCCGCCATTGGCGAACACCGAAAAACCTCCGGCCATCTGCAGTGGCGTGACGAGCCCGGCACCGAGCGCCATAGGCAGATAGGCAGGATGACGGTCCGCATCGAAGCCGAAACGCGTGATGTACTGCTGCGCGTATTTGGGGCCGATCTGGTTGAGGATGCGGATCGACACGAGGTTCTTCGATTTCTGCAGCGCCGTGCGCATCGTCATTGGACCGTCGAAGCCGCCGCCGTAGTTCTTGGGCTCCCACGCCTGGCCGCCGGTTTCCGCTGCGGTAAAGAACAGCGGCGCGTCGTTGATGACCGTGGCCGGCCCCAGACCTTTTTCGAGCGACGCCGAATAGATAAACGGCTTGAAACTCGAGCCCGGTTGCCGCCACGCCTGGGTGACGTGGTTGAACTTGTTCTTGTTGAAGTCGAAGCCGCCCACCAGCGCGCGGATCGCGCCGTCCTGCGGCACCACGGACACGAAAGCCCCTTCCACCTGCGGCAACTGCGTGATCGACCAGCTACCGTCATCACCCTTGACGATCCGGATGATGGCGCCGGGACGGATACGCTGATTCGCTTGCGCGCGCGGCCCGAGTGCGAGCGACGCGAAGCGCAGGCCATCGCCCTGCAGCGTCGCGACATTGCCGTCGGCGAGCGTCGCCTCGACCTGCTTCGGACTTGCGGAGGTGACCACCGCCGCGACGAACTCGCCGTCGTCCAGATGTTCGAGCAGTGCGTCGTCGATGGCCTGTTGGCGCTCGTCCTCGTCAGTAGGCAGATCGATGAACGCTTCGGGACCGCGATAGCCATGACGTCGTTCGTAGTCCATCAGACCTTTGCGCAACGCATGGTAGGCGACATCCTGGTCGGCGGAGTCGATCGTGGTCACGACATTCAGCCCGCGGGTGTAGGCCTCTTCATGGTATTGGGCGTACATCATCTGACGCACCATCTCCGCCACATATTCCGCGTGCACGCTGAATTCCTTGACCGCGCTCTTGACGGCGAGCGGTTGCCTGCTCGCCTCGTCGTACTGCTCCTGCGTGATGTAGCGCAACTCCAGCATGCGCTGCAGGATGTACTCCTGACGAATTCTGGCGCGCTTCGGATTGACGACCGGGTTATAGGCCGAAGGGGCCTTGGGCAGACCCGCGAGCATCGCCGCTTCGGCGAGCGTGAGGTCCTTCATGTCCTTGCCGAAATACACCCTTGCTGCGCTGGCGAAGCCATACGCGTGCTGACCGAGATAGATCTGATTCATGTACACCTCGAGAATCTGATCTTTCGTCAGCTTCGACTCGATCTTGTACGCGAGCAACATCTCGTAGATCTTGCGCGTGTAGGTTTTTTCGCTTGAGAGAAAGAAGTTGCGGGCCACCTGCATGGTGATCGTGCTGGCGCCTTGCGTAGCGTGGCCGTTGGTGAGCGCGACGTAGCCGGCCCGCGCAATCCCCGTCAGGTCGACGCCGCCGTGATCGTAGAAGCGTGCGTCTTCAATGGCGAGCACCGCCTTCTTGAGATTGTCGGGGACATCCTGAATGTGCACGATATCGCGCCGCTCTTCACCAAATTCACCGATCAGCACATGGTCTGCCGTGTAGATGCGCAGCGGAACCTTCGGACGATAGTCGGTAAGCGCGTCGATTGAAGGCAGGTTCGGCGTAGCAACCACCAGCGCATAACCGGTCACGAGTCCAGCGCATGCGATGCCGGCGAATATCAGACCTACCAGCCCCAGGACGAGCTTCAGCCACAGCGGACGTTTGCGCTTCTGTCGAGCAGGTGGCGAGGGCGGCGGGGATGTAGGTGAAGACGATTGCATATGAATACCAAAAAACAGTCCCGCGATTATAGCCGCCTGGCTCGTCAGCTTTCGACATGCTTACATTGGACATGCCGCGCAGGGGATGACCTTACTGTAGACGCTTTGAGGTCGCCCAGGGAGCCGTGAACCTCACGTTAGCCATTCGGCTGAATATCGCGCATCGCCGCCGCTGCGCACAATTGCCTCCGGTACTCGCGTTCGAATGTTTCGACGCGTGTGCCACGTATCTGGCATGTGTCTAAAGGGAGGCGGGATGACATTTAAAAGTTCGTTTCAGGTGAAGGTGCAGCGTTTTGCTGCTGGGATCGATGTGAGTCCGCAGGCGGTGAGGCTGGTGGTGTTGAGTCAGCGTTTGCCTGTGGACGGTCCGCTGCGTGTCGAATATCTAGCGGCCGTGCCGCTTCCTGCCGGTGCGATGGCTGGTGTCGAGATCGTGGACCGGGGCGCCGTGACGCGTGCACTGCGCGATGTGTTCGCGGAGTTGCCGCGTGCCTGTGCGTCGCGCACGCTGCGCTGTGCGATGGCATTGCCGGCCTCGGCAACGCTGATGTCGAGTTTGCCGCTCGCGCGACTGAGCCATGCTGGCGACGTCGAAGCAGCGGACGGACCTTCGCTCGCGGTGCTGGAGTTAGTCGTCTGGAGCGAAGCGGAGCGTATTGCGGGAATCGAGCGTCATGCGCTCGCGGTCGACTGGTTCATTGAACGCTCGCCGCATGGCGCCAGTGCGGTGACGATTGCGACCGCCGCCCGCCAGCATCTGGAGACGCGCATCGAGTGTGCCGCAGCGGCGGGTGTCACGCTGACGGCGATCGACGGCGAACCGCACGCGGCTTTGCGCGCACTGGTGCACGCAGCCGCTATGGAACTGGAGCAACACGAACCTTACGCGGCGATCTGGATCGGCGCAGAGGGTGTGTACGGGTGGCGCATTGTCGACGACGCGGTCGTCGGCGAGATGCATTATCCGTCGCCCGAGCACTCCGATCTGGCCGACGCGTTGCGCGATCTTGCGGGCGGCGTTGCCCTCGGCTACGTGTTCCTGGGCGGCGACGTGGAACTACTCGATGGCGTGGGTTTTTCCGAAGCAGATCTCGCCGACGTACTGGGCTGCACGGTGGTGCCGTTCGAATGCATTGCGTTGGGCGACTGCACGGGCCCGTTGCCTGCGAAGTTATTGCACGAGTCGAACTATGCGGTGGCATTCGGCCTCGCATTGCGCGGAGTGATGGAATGATGTGGATGAACTCGCGCATAGGGCCAGCCGGACATCCGGTGTGGATCGGCGGCTTCAATCTGCTGCCTTACCGGCAACGCGAGGCGCGCTGCGCGCGGCGACGCTGTCTGCTCGAATGGTTGGGCGCGGCGCTCGTCGGCTGTGCGGCCGTGCTGGCGGCGGGTGGCTGGCAGACGTTCGAACGCGCACGGCTGGAAGCACAACGTGCTTCCAGCGAGAACGAGCTGATCGGCCTTGCGGTGCCGCTTGCCGAGCACGCACGGCTCCAGCGCGACGCCGACGAGCGGAGCAAACGGGCTGCGCGTGCGGTCGCGCTATCCGGACCATTAGTACGTCTACTTGATCTGCTCGATACGTTAAGCCATTTGTCCGCAGATGACGTCGTGCTGCAGCAGCTTCGACAACGTATGCACGAGACGGAGTTGCTTGCGATATCGAAGGACCCTTTGGCGTCCACTGTCTGGCTCGAAGAGTTGGGCAGCGTGCGTGGCGTGAAGAGTTCCGAGGTCACCGACCTGCATCCTTTGCCGCGCACCGGACACGATGCTGCGGCAGGTAACAGCAGCGCGGTCGAGTTTGCCGCGCGGTTGCGATGGGATGAGCCCGCTAAAAGCGCGGGGCATCCGGCAGCACCCGCGAACGGGGGATCGCATGAGGTCGATCAGAAGCGAGGTGCGCGATGAGTACGTTGTTTGCAGATCGCACCGGCGTTTTGAATCAGACTACGCAAGCCACGAACTGGATGAATCAGATCCGTTTGCCGCTTGAAGCGTGGAGCGCGCGTCGACGCCATGTGGTGGGAGCTCTCATCGCGGCGACGGTGTTTGGTGCCGGCGCAAATGCGTGGATGGCGGCCGATCTGGCTGGTGTTCAGGCAAGCCGTACGGCCCTGTCCGAAGCACAACAGCGTGTCGCCCAGGCAAAACGGTCGGTTGCCCAGTTGCCTGAGCAACACCGAAGCGCCGCGCTTGCCTCGCTCGGAAAATCGCCGGAGCCGTCCACGCCTGCGGACGACGTGCGCCTGATCTCGCTGCTCGCAGCCCGCTGTGGCGTCACGTTGCTTACGTTGGCGCCGGCCGCAGGAAACGGCGCGGGCCTCGACGCGGTGCGACCCATGCAACTCACCGCCCAGACGGATTTCCTGCATTTGATGATGTTCCTGCGCGGTCTGTCGGATCTGCCGGTGCTGGTGGTGCCCGAGGATCTCACCGTGAAACGCAGTGCTGGGGCATTGCTCGTCAGCGCCACGCTGCATGTGTTCAATGCGTTGAGCCCCGCGTCCGCTAGTCCCGCGATTCTGGTCGATGACGACCTGGAGGCGGACGACGAGGACGTGGTCTTCGACGATCCGTTCTCGTCCCCGCCGCAACTGGATGGGGACCTGGCGCAAGCGGGCCTGCTGCGCCTTGCCGGTCTGCTGCGCGACCGGACGCGCGGTCTCGCGCTGCTCGAAACAACGGACGGCGCTGCGACCGTCGGGCAGGGTCAGTTCGTCGGTGGCGACCGGGTCACAGGCATGGACGCGCTCAGCATCACGCTGACGAATCGCCTCGGCACGCGCACGCTGGCACTGGCGGAGGCTTCATGAGGACGGGGATGAAGAGAGTCAGGCTGGCGCTCGGCAGCGCCTTCCTGTGTGTCGGTGCGGCGCACGCATCGTTGCCACCGTTGCCGCCAATGATGCCGTCGGACGACACGGTTGAACCGTACGACACACCGCCGTTGCCGCGCAATCTGGCGGTTGACGTGCCGAATCCGTTCCTGCGCCAGGATGCGGCGGACGAGGAGCCAATGGCTGACCGACCGGTTGGCGTACTTGATCGGGAAAGCGCTGCCGGGGACGAGGTCGACGGTCCACCGCGCGACGGTGCACCGCTCGACGACGCGCAACTCGAGGGCAAACCACTCCCAGCCTCACGCAGTGCGGCGCCGCGCGCGGAAACATCGGCTCACGCGCTCGAAGGTCCACCCGTGCCGCTTGCCCCGACGCAGCGCCTCGGCGACTCGTCGACCGCGGCGGCGTACGACGGTTTGTCGCCCGATAAGCCGATCTCGCTGAACTTCCAGCGTGCCGAACTGGGCGCGGTACTGAATGCATTCGCGCAGTTCACCGGCCTGAACATCGTCGCCAGCGACCGGGTTCGAGGCACGGTGTCGTTGCGGCTCGACAAGGTGCCGTGGCGCACTGCGTTCGACACCTTGCTCGATGTCAATGGTCTGGCAATGGAGCGTCACGGCAACGTGATCTGGGTCGCGCCACTTGCCGATCTCGCGGCGCGCGAGCGGCAACGCTTCGAGGCGCACGCGCGGCTGGCCGATCTGGAGCCGCTCGCCAGCCGTACGTTCGAACTGCATTACGCCCATGCCGAAGACGTGCGGCGCCTGTTGACCGGCTCGGGCACCCAGAGGGTGTTGTCAAAGCGTGGCGCGGCGATGGCGGATGCGCGCACCAACCTGCTGTTCGTGACCGATCTGGAGGCACGTCTCGCGCAGATTGCCGAACTGCTGGCGTCGATCGACCGGCCGTCACGTCAGGTGCTGATCGAAGCGCGGATTGTCGAAGGGGATCAGGGCTTTTCGCGCAACCTGGGCGTCAAACTTTCACTTGCGGCGGCAGCGGCTGCTGACGGTGGCGCGGCGCGTGGGCTCAGCGGGGGCACGGACGGCGGCGGTACGGTCTACGATCTGTCGGCAGGTCCGCTGTCCGGTTTTGACGCCGCCACCGTGGGCCTCACGTTATTTGCTGCACAGGCCACGCGGCTCCTCAAGGTCCAGTTGAGCGCGCTGGAAGCCGAAGGACAGGGGGAAACGGTGTCCAGCCCGCGGGTCGTGACCGCCGACCGCATGAAGGCGATCGTCGAGCAGGGCACCGAACTGCCTTATCAGGCCAAGGTTGGCCAAGGTGTCTCCGGCGTGCAGTTTCGCCGCGCGAGCCTGAAACTGGAGGTCGAGCCGCAGATCACGCCGGACGGGCGGGTCGTGCTGGACCTCGATATCGCCAAGGACGGCGTCGGCGAGCAGACCGCCGCGGGGCCTGCCATCAACACCAAACACGTGCGCACGCGAGTCGAGGTGGAAGACGGCGGCACGGTGTCGATTGGCGGCATCTATGCCACGGATGACCGGGATGATGTGACGCGCGTGCCACTCCTGGGCAAAATACCCCTTTTGGGCGCTTTATTTCGTCATCGGGCACACCGTGACCAGCGCAGCGAGCTGGTCGTTTTCATCACGCCGCGCGTTGTGCAGACGAATTGAGTGCCTGCCGCAACCGCGGCCCGCAGGCTCGACAAGGCAGTCGCTTTGCCAGTAAGCTGCGGCACGAACCATACCGGATTAGCCAGAGGACACCGTTGCAAGCGCGGGACGCACACGCCAATGTATTTTTTGTAGGGCTCATGGGGGCAGGCAAGACCACCGTGGGCCGCGCTGTGGCGCGCCGGCTGGATCGTCCGTTCTTCGATTCCGACCACGAGATCGTGGCGCGCACGGGCGCGCGCATTCCCGTCATCTTCGAACTCGAAGGCGAAGCGGGTTTTCGCGACCGCGAAGCGCAGGTCATCAGCGACTTCACCAGTCAGCGGGATATCGTGCTGGCCACCGGCGGCGGAGCCATCTTGCGGCCGGAAAACCGTCAGGCGCTGCAAAATAACGGCCTTGTCGTCTATTTGCGCGCCAATCCGCACGATCTTTGGCTGCGCACGCGGCGCGACAAGAATCGGCCGCTGCTGCAGACCGAAGACCCGAAAGCGCGTCTGGAAGAACTGTTCGCGGTGCGCGACCCGCTTTATCGCGAGTGCGCACATTTTGTCATCGAAACCGGCCGGCCGTCGGTCAACGGCCTCGTTAACATGGTCCTGATGCAGCTCGAGATGGCCGGCATCGCCAAACCTCCTGCGTCATAATGCAAGCATGATTACCGTCAATGTCGAATTGGGCGACCGCGCCTATCCCATTCATATCGGCGCCGACCTGATCGGCCAGACGGCGCTGTTTGCGCCGCATATCGCCGGTTCGTCCGTCACCATCGTCACCAACACCACCGTCGATCCGCTTTACGGCGACGCGCTGCGGCAGGCACTGGCACCGCTCGGCAAGCAGGTGTCCACGGTCGTGCTTCCGGACGGCGAGGTCTACAAGAACTGGGAAACGCTCAATCTGATCTTCGACGCGCTGCTCGGCGCGCGGGCCGACCGCAAGACCACGCTGATTGCGCTGGGCGGCGGGGTGATCGGCGACATGACGGGTTTTGCCGCCGCCTGCTATATGCGCGGCGTGCCCTTCATCCAGGTGCCGACCACCTTGCTGTCGCAGGTCGATTCCTCGGTGGGCGGCAAGACCGGGATCAACCATCCGCTCGGCAAGAACATGATCGGCGCGTTCTATCAGCCGCAAGCGGTGATCGCCGACATCGGTGCGTTGCGTACGCTGCCGGCGCGCGAACTGGCTGCAGGCATCGCCGAAGTCATCAAGACGGGCGCCATCGCGGACGCGGCGTTCTTCGACTGGATCGAAGCGAATATCGGCGCCTTGAACCGCTGTGAGCCGCAGGCGCTGGCTGAAGCGGTCAAGCGCTCGTGCGAGATCAAGGCATCGGTGGTGGCGAAAGACGAGCGCGAAGGCGGTCTGCGTGCGATCCTGAATTTTGGCCACACGTTCGGCCATGCAATCGAAGCCGGACTCGGCTACGGCGAATGGCTACATGGCGAGGCCGTAGGCTGTGGAATGGTCATGGCAGCGGATCTGTCGGTGCGCCTTGGGCATCTCGACGAAGCCGCGCGCAAGCGCCTGGTCGACGTGATCACCGCCGCGCATCTGCCCATCCGCGCGCCGGCACTCGGTGAATCGCGCTATGTCGACCTGATGCGGGTCGACAAGAAAGCCGAGGCAGGCGAGATCAAGTTCATCCTGCTGAAGCGTTTCGGTGAGACGCTGATCGGCCCCGCGCCCGATTCCGCCGTGCGTGCCACGCTAGCGGCCGCCGTCTGAACGTGGCGATGCGGCCCGGGTATCGTCCACGATTCGGAGAAGCCGGTGAGTGACACGCATCGCGAAACCTTGACGGAATCAACCGGCGCCGCGCCTGTAGGCGCAGCCCCGGCACACGCCGTTGTTATGCCGCCCCTCGCTGCGCTGGAAGCGCATCTGGCGCCGTACGCGGCGCATGCGTCGCAATCGCGCGGCCGCCGCTACACCGAAGCGCCGCCTAGCGCGCGGACCGAGTTTCAGCGCGACCGCGATCGTATCGTGCACTCAACCGCGTTCCGCCGCCTCGAATACAAGACGCAGGTGTTCGTGAACCACGAGGGCGATCTGTTTCGCACCCGTCTCACGCATAGTCTGGAAGTGGCGCAGATCGCGCGTTCGGTGGCTCGCAACCTGCGCGTAAATGAAGATCTGGTGGAAGCCATTTCCCTCGCTCACGATCTCGGCCACACGCCGTTCGGCCACGCCGGCCAGGACGCGCTCAACGAGTGCATGCGCGAGCATGGCGGCTTCGAGCACAATCTGCAGAGCCTCGCCGTGGTCGACGATCTCGAAGAGCACTACGGAGCCTTTAACGGCCTCAATCTGTGCTTTGAAACGCGCGAGGGCATCCTCAAGCACTGCTCACGAGAAAATGCGCGGCGTCTCGGCGCTTTAGGCGAGCGCTTCCTCGAAGGCCGGCAGCCTTCCATCGAGGCGCAGATTGCGAATGTTGCGGATGAGATCGCGTACAACAACCACGATGTCGACGATGGCTTGCGTTCAGGGCTGATCACCGTCGGGCAACTGGCCGAGGTCGAGTTGTGGCAGACGCACTATGAGGCGGCGCTGCGGGACTATCCGCAGATCGAGGGACGCAGGCTGATCCACGAAACCGTGCGGCGGATCATCAATACGCTGATCGTCGATCTGATAGAAACCACTACCGGCAACCTGAACCGGCATGCTCCGGCTTCGCTTGACGCCGTGCGTGCCGCTCCGCCGCTCGTCGCGCATAGTGAAACCGTGGCCGCGCAGGCGACTGTACTCAAGCGCTTTCTGTTCAAGAACCTGTATCGGCACTATCGCGTCATGCGCATGGCAAACAAGGCGCGCCGCGTAGTGATCGGTCTGTTCGACGCGTTCACCGACGATCCGCGCCTGCTGCCGCCGTCCTATCAATCGCCGGATTCGGCGATCCAGCCTCGCCTGGTCGCCCACTACATCGCGGGCATGACCGACCGGTACGCGCTCAAGGAATATCAGCGGCTGTTCGTCATCGCGGATAACTAGGGCGCTCGAGCGTCGCACTCGCCGGCCCCTCTATCAGGAGAGGCGCGGCGGGCGATCAACCGTGCGTTGAGCGAGTCCCTTAGCGCGACCGCGCAACCAGCGCGCCGGCAATCAGGGCAATGCCGCCCACGATCGCAATGGTTTGCCACGGGTTCTCGTGGACGTAGTCGTCGGCGTCCGAAATTGCAGTTTCGGCGCGTTGGCGCACGGCATCGCGGGTTTCGTTCAGGCGCTCGCGCGCAACGTCCAGACGCTTGCGCAACTGGGCGCGCAGCGCCACCGCATCGGCTTGAGTGCCGTCAGCCAGCGTATCTTCGAGTTCCGACATCAGTGAGCGCAGTTCAGTAGCGATGTCTTCAGCCGCATGGCGGCTGTGGCGCGCGATCCGGCGCGCGCGGCGGCTCGTCGTCGTCCAGGATTCGCCAAGGGCGTCTCGCGTATTCGGTAGTGCAGTCATGGTCGCTCCGTCGTTGGTTGGTCAAAGAGGTCCCGCATAAACCGCGCGGGAAACTCCATGCCACGCAACTTCGGTGCCATACACCGGACGCTGTCGCACCCACCTGATCCGCGCTTTGCGACTGCACAATTTGCAGCGCAGACGTACCCACGCTGGTCAAACTTACAAAACAACGTGTACCGACGTCATGCGAAGGGGCCGTTGTGCGCCATACAAATGAAAATGCCGCCATGAATGCACGGCGGCATTGTTCAAGCCCCGAAAACTCGTCTAACCTTAGGCTTGGTGTCAGAAGCGATAACCTATGCTGATGTAACTGACGATCGGGTTCAGCTTGATTTTTGTCTGCGACTGGACATTGAGCGTGCCGACCGGCGTGGCGGCTGCAGTGTTCAGCTTCGCAGTGGTGCTGAGCGGCAGATATGAGAGCGAGAAACCGGCAAACCAGTGCTGGTCGATTGCGAAGGTGAAGCCCCCATTAAACACCGGCTCCCACGAACTATCCGTGGATACGGTGGTCGGACCATGCAACACCTGCTGTTCGAAGACGCTGTTGGTGATTTCCGCGTCGGTGAACGAAACGTGGGTGACGCCCACGCCAAGATACGGACGGAAGCGCGCTTGTGCGTCTCTGAAGTAGTACTTGAACAGCAGAGTCGGGCTCCACTGTTTGGCATCACCGAGCTTGCCGTATGACGAGAAGGCGCCCGAGCCATCCAGATTGAATTTCGGCGGGACGCCAATCACGAATTCGGTCGCGATGTGGTCGGTGACGAAGTAGCCAGCGGTAAAGCCGAGGGTGTCGGCGCTATCGAGGCTGGCTCCTGTATTAGGTAGTGTGACATTGACGGGTGAGCCGCCAACGCTTGTCTCCTTCAACGGTTGGCTAGAGGACTGAGGTGCAAGATGCAACCAGCCTGTCGTGACGTAAAAGGTTCCGGCCGATTGAGCGTGGGCTGCCGTCATGCAGGCAAGCGCCGCGATCCCCGTCATGGCCTGTTTTAATTTCATATGTGTGCTCCTCCAGAAAAGGCCCGCTCATTATGACCAGAACGTTTGAAACAAACCATACGCGGCGGTTAGAGCTTTCTCCCTAAGCCCCGCGTGGTTTTCGGCTTAGCCGCGCCGCACCGAATCGTACGGGCGTTCGGCTACTTTGGACCTTCGGGTATATACCAACGCGACTATTGGATACTCCAGCATGGCACGGCTCGCACGTCTCTATGTCCCCGACCAGCCGCAACACGTCATCCTGCGCGGGCTTGATCAGCAGCCCGCATTTGTCGACGAACAGGATTACGAGCTCTTCATCGATTGTCTGAAGGCGGCTTCCCGCGACCATCATCTGTCTATCCACGCGTACGCGTTGATGCCAGGTGCGGTGCAACTGCTCGTCACTCCTACAGAGGAGTCGAGCTTGCCCAAGGCAATGCAAGCGGTTGGTCGCCGCTACGTCGCCCACTTCAACCGGCGCTATTCGCGGCGCGGCACCTTGTGGGAGGGACGCTACCGGGCAACCGTCATCGAAGGCGAGCGTTACTTCCTGCTGGCAAGCCGGGTGGTGGAAATGTGTCCGGTGCGAGGGCAACTCGTTAGTGCACCAGAAGATTACCGGTGGTCGAGCTACCGGCACCATATTGGGCTGACACTCGACAGCCTGATTACGGATCACCCGTTGTACTGGTCGCTCGGCAATACGCCGTTCGAGCGCCAGCGCGCCTACCGCGAACTTTGCGAGCAGCCGCTGGATGAGCGCGAAGCCAGCCAGTTGCAACAGGCCACGCTAAAAGGCTGGGTCCTGGGAAGCGACACGTATCGCGAATGGGCGGCGCGAGCAGCCAACCGCCGGGTGTCGCCGCTGCCGCGCGGGCGACCGCGCAAGGTTCGGGAAACGCCGCAGACCCAATAAGCGTTTCGTTTCAAGGGGCAACACCCGAGACGGCATCTTCGGATGCCGTTTTATTTGCACCGAATTGATGTGGAACCAATAAAAATGCTGTGCGATGCACCAATCTGATAATAGGTGCCACATCATCGCATTTTATTTGCTATTCCCTTGATTCGTCGCGTATATTCCGAATTCCGGCTGTTTCGATGCGCGCCGCGTCGAAGCTGCCTGCGCAGTTGCAGCGCGACTGTGGGCAATAAAAAAACGGTTCAACGGCCTTCCCCGGCCCTCTTTCAGACGGTGTCCCCATGAACGATCACCAGCAACCGGTCTCTTCGGTTCCCGCCGCGCAAGGTCTCTATGACCCGCAAAACGAGCACGACGCCTGTGGTGTCGGCTTCGTCGCGCACATCAAAGGCAAGAAAAGCCACGAGATCATCGAGCAGGGTCTGAAGATTCTCGAGAACCTCGATCACCGGGGCGCCGTCGGCGCAGATCCGCTGATGGGCGACGGCGCCGGTATCCTCATCCAGATCCCGGACGGCTTCTATCGCGAGGAAATGGCCAAGCAGGGCGTGACGTTGCCGCCGAACGGCGAATACGGCGTCGGCATGATCTTCCTGCCGAAGGAACACGCCTCGCGTCTCGCCTGCGAACAGGAGCTCGAGCGCACGGTAAAGGCCGAGGGCCAGGTGGTGCTGGGCTGGCGTGATGTGCCGGTCGACCATTCCATGCCGATTTCGCCCACCGTCAAGGCGAGCGAGCCGCTGATCCGTCAGATCTTTATCGGCCGCGGCAAGGACATCATGGTGACCGACGCGCTCGAACGGAAGCTGTACGTCATCCGCAAGACCGCGAGCCACCGCATCCAGGCGCTCAAGCTCAAGCACGGCAAGGAGTACTTCGTGCCGTCCATGTCGGCGCGCACGGTGGTCTACAAGGGCCTGCTGCTGGCCGGCCAGGTGGGCGTGTACTACCGCGACCTGCAGGACGACCGCACCGTGTCGGCGCTGGCGCTGGTGCACCAACGCTTCTCCACGAACACATTCCCGGCATGGGAACTGGCTCACCCGTACCGGATGATTGCCCACAACGGCGAAATCAACACGGTGAAGGGCAACGTCAACTGGCTGAATGCGCGTACGGGCGCAATCGCCTCGCACGTGCTTGGTGACGACCTGCCGAAGCTGTGGCCGCTGATCTACCCGGGCCAATCGGACACCGCCTCGTTCGACAACTGCCTCGAACTGCTGGTGATGGCCGGCTATCCGCTCGTCCACGCGATGATGATGATGATCCCGGAAGCCTGGGAACAGCACACGCTGATGGACGACAATCGCCGCGCGTTCTACGAATACCACGCCGCCATGATGGAGCCGTGGGACGGCCCCGCCGCGATCGCGTTCACCGACGGCCGTCAGATCGGCGCCACGCTCGACCGTAACGGCCTGCGTCCGGCGCGCTACATCGTGACGGACGACGACCTCGTCATCATGGCGTCGGAAGCGGGCACGCTGCCGATTCCCGAATCGAAGATCGTCAAGAAGTGGCGTCTGCAGCCGGGCAAGATGTTCCTGATCGACATGGAACACGGCCGCATCATCGACGACAAGGAACTCAAGGACAACCTCGCCAACGCGAAGCCGTACAAGAGCTGGATCGACGCGGTGCGCATCAAGCTCGACGAAATCGAGCCGAGCGCGGAAGACGTCGTGACGGAGCGTCGCGAGCCCGCAGCCTTGCTGGATCGTCAGCAGGCCTTCGGCTACACCCAGGAAGACCTCAAGTTCCTGATGGCGCCGATGGCGCAAGCCGGCGAAGAGGCCGTCGGTTCGATGGGCAACGACTCGCCGCTGGCGGTCATGTCCAACAAGAACAAGACGCTCTATCACTACTTCAAGCAGCTGTTCGCGCAAGTCACGAACCCGCCGATCGACCCGATCCGTGAAAACATGGTGATGTCGCTGGTGTCGTTCGTCGGTCCGAAGCCGAACCTGTTGGATACGAACAACATCAACCCGCCGATGCGTCTCGAAGTGTCGCAGCCGGTGCTCGACTTCCGTGACATCGCCAAGATCCGCGCGATCGATCAATACACGGGCGGCAAGTTCAGTTCGTATGAGCTGAACATCTGCTATCCGGTGTCCTGGGGCAAGGAAGGCATCGAAGCGCGCCTGGCGTCGCTGTGCGCGGAAGCCGTCGATGCGGTGAAGTCCGGCTACAACATGCTGATCGTGTCGGACCGCAAGACCGATCGCGACAACGTCGCGATCCCGGCGTTGCTCGCCACCGCCGCGATCCACACGCATCTCGTGCAGCACGGTCTGCGCACGAGCGCGGGGCTGGTTGTCGAAACCGGCTCGGCGCGTGAGACGCATCACTTCGCGTTACTCGCGGGCTACGGCGCGGAAGCCGTGCACCCGTACCTCGCGATGGAAACGCTCGCGCAGATGGCGGCCGGCCTGAAGGGCGACCTGTCGGCGGACAAGGCGGTCTACAACTTCACCAAGGCAGTCGGCAAGGGCCTGCAGAAGGTCATGTCGAAGATGGGCATTTCGACGTACATGTCGTACACCGGTGCGCAGATCTTCGAAGCGGTCGGCCTTGCCGAAGACCTGGTGTCGAAGTACTTCAAGGGCACCTCGTCAAAGGTGGGCGGCATTGGCCTGTTTGACGTAGCGGAAGAAGCCATTCGTCTGCATCGCGAAGCATTCGGCGACAACCCCGTGCTGGCCACGATGCTCGACGCAGGCGGCGAGTACGCCTACCGCGTGCGCGGCGAAGAACATATGTGGACGCCGGATGCGATCGCCAAGCTGCAGCACTCGGCGCGCAGCAACTCGTATCAGACGTACAAGGAATACGCGCACCTGATCAACGATCAGACCCGCCGTCACATGACGTTCCGCGGACTGTTCGAGTTCAAGTTCGATCCGAGCAAGGCGATTCCGCTCGACGAAGTCGAACCGGCTAAGGAAATCGTCAAGCGCTTCGCAACGGGTGCGATGTCGTTGGGCTCGATCTCGACCGAAGCCCACGCTACGTTGGCGGTGGCGATGAACCGCATCGGCGGCAAGTCGAACACCGGTGAGGGCGGCGAGGATGCGAACCGCTATCGCAACGAACTGCGCGGCATTCCGATCAAGAACGGCGACACGATGAAGTCGGTGATCGGCGAAGAAGTCATCGTCGACATTCCGTTGAAGGACGGCGATTCGCTGCGCTCGAAGATCAAACAGGTGGCGTCGGGCCGTTTCGGCGTGACGGCGGAGTATCTGTCGTCGGCCGACCAGATCCAGATCAAGATGGCGCAGGGCGCGAAGCCGGGCGAAGGCGGCCAGCTGCCGGGTCACAAGGTGTCCGACTACATCGGCAAGCTGCGTTACTCGGTGCCGGGCGTTGGCCTGATCTCCCCGCCGCCGCACCATGACATTTACTCGATCGAAGATCTGGCGCAGCTGATCCACGATCTGAAGAACGCGAACTCGGCAGCCAGCATCTCGGTGAAGCTTGTGTCCGAATCGGGCGTCGGTACGGTTGCTGCAGGTGTGGCAAAGGCGAAGGCTGATCACGTCGTGATCGCGGGTCATGATGGCGGCACGGGCGCCTCGCCCCTGTCGTCGCTCAAGCATGCCGGCACGCCGTGGGAGCTCGGTCTCGCTGAAACGCAGCAGACCCTGGTGCTGAACCAGTTGCGTGGCCGTATCCGTGTGCAGGCCGACGGTCAGATGAAGACCGGCCGCGACGTCGTGATCGGCGCGCTGCTCGGCGCGGATGAATTCGGCTTTGCGACGGCGCCGCTCGTGGTCCAGGGCTGCATCATGATGCGCAAGTGCCACCTGAACACCTGCCCGGTTGGCGTTGCGACGCAGGATCCGGTGCTGCGCGCGAAGTTCAAGGGCCAGCCGGAACACGTCGTCAACTTCTTCTTCTTCGTTGCGGAAGAAGCGCGCGAAATCATGGCGCAACTGGGCATCCGCAAGTTCGACGACCTGATCGGCCATGCCGAACTGCTCGACACGAAGAAGGGCATCGAGCACTGGAAGGCGAAGGGTCTGGACTTCTCGCGTGTGTTTTACCAGCCGTCAGTCCCGGCGGAAGTTGCGCGCAAGCACGTCGATGTGCAGGACCACGGTCTCGACAAGGCGCTCGATCACACGCTGATCGAGAAGGCGAAGGCAGCGATCGAGAAGGGCGAGCATGTCTCGTTCATCCAGCCGGTGCGCAACGTGAATCGCACGGTCGGCGCGATGTTGTCCGGCATGGTTGCCAGGAAGTATGGCCATGACGGTTTGCCCGACGACTCGATTCACATTCAGCTCAAGGGCACGGCTGGCCAGAGCTTCGGCGCGTTCCTCGCCAGGGGCATCACGCTGGATCTGGTCGGCGACGGTAACGACTACGTCGGCAAGGGCCTGTCGGGCGGACGCATCATCATTCGTCCGACTAACGATTTCCGCGGCAAGTCGGAAGAAAACATCATCTGCGGCAACACGGTGATGTACGGCGCGATCGAAGGCGAATCGTTCTTCCGCGGTGTGGCAGGCGAGCGTTTCTGCGTGCGTAACTCGGGTGCGACGGCGGTTGTCGAAGGCACGGGCGACCATGGTTGCGAATACATGACCGGTGGCACGGTGGTCGTGCTCGGCGAAACAGGCCGTAACTTCGCGGCCGGCATGTCGGGCGGCCTCGCTTATGTGTATGACCCGGACAGCACGTTTGCCGGCAAGTGCAACAAGTCGATGGTCGCGCTCGATCCGGTGCTGCAACAGGCCGAACAGGAACGCACGGTCGACAAGGGCCTGTGGCACGCGAACGAAACCGACGAAGTGCTGCTCAAGGGGCTTATCGAGCGTCACTTCCAGTTCACCGGCTCGCCGCGTGCGAAGGCATTGCTCGAAAACTGGGACGCGTCACGCCGTCAGTTCGTGAAGGTGTTCCCGACGGAATACAAGCGCGCACTGGGCGAGATGGCTGCGAAGAAAGCGAACAAGGAAGTCCTCGCCGCGTAATTTGCAGCCCAAGACGGTAGATACCCAATAGTTGTGCCCGCCGCCCTCGTGTGCGGCGGGTGCCGATTCCCCCACCTGTACAGATAGATAAGAGAACCACATGGGCAAGGCAACCGGTTTTCTCGAGTTCGAACGTCGCCATGAGACGTACGAAGCTCCGCTCACGCGTGTGAAGCACTACAAGGAATTCGTCGCGGCGCTGTCCGACGACGAAGCGAAAATTCAAGGCGCACGTTGCATGGACTGTGGCATTCCGTTCTGCAACAACGGCTGCCCGGTGAACAACATCATCCCGGACTTCAACGACCTGGTGTTTCATCAGGACTGGAAGAACGCGATCGACGTGCTGCACTCTACCAACAACTTCCCGGAGTTCACGGGCCGCATCTGCCCGGCGCCGTGCGAAGCGGCGTGCACGCTCGGCATCAATGACGATCCGGTCGGCATCAAGTCGATCGAACACGCGATCATCGACAAGGCGTGGGCCGAAGGCTGGGTCGCGCCGTTGCCGTCAAAGCACAAGACAGGCAAGAAGGTCGCCGTGGTCGGATCAGGCCCCGCCGGTCTCGCCGTCGCGCAGCAACTCGCGCGCGCGGGGCACGATGTGACGGTGTTCGAAAAGAACGACCGCATCGGTGGCCTGCTGCGTTACGGCATTCCTGATTTCAAGCTGGAAAAGTGGTTGATCGACCGCCGCATGCGTCAGATGGAGGCCGAAGGGGTGACATTCCGCGCCAACGTGTTCATCGGCAAGGATCCTCTGGCTTCGCATATCAACAATACGGCGAAGGAAACGATCACGCCGGCCGAGCTGAAAGAGCAGTTCGACGCGGTAGTGCTGTCGGGTGGTTCGGAAACGCCGCGCGATCTGCCGGTGCCGGGCCGCGAACTGGAAGGCATCCATTACGCCATGGAGTTCCTGCCGCAGCAGAACAAGGTCAATGCGGGCGACAAGCTCACGAGCCAACTGGTCGCCAAGGGCAAGCACGTGGTGGTGATCGGTGGCGGCGATACAGGGTCCGACTGCGTCGGCACCTCGAACCGTCACGGCGCGAAGGATGTCACGCAGTTCGAACTGCTGCCGCAGCCGCCGGAAGAAGAGAACAAGCCGCTCGTGTGGCCGTACTGGCCGATCAAGCTGCGCACCTCGTCCTCGCACGAGGAAGGTTGCGAGCGCGATTGGGCAGTGGCGACCAAGCGTTTCGAAGGCAAGAACGGCAAGGTTGAAAAGCTGATTGCCGTGCGAGTCGAATGGAAGGACGGCAAGATGCAGGAAGTGCCGGGTTCCGAATTCGAAATGAAGGCCGACCTGGTGCTGCTGGCGATGGGCTTTACGCAGCCGGTCTCGCCGGTGCTGGAAGCATTCGGCGTCGACAAGGATGCGCGCGGCAACGTGCGTTCGTCGACGGAAGGTGACAAGGCGTATTACACGTCGGTGGACAAGGTGTTCACGGCCGGCGATATGCGGCGTGGTCAATCGCTGGTGGTGTGGGCGATCCGCGAAGGCCGTCAATGCGCGCGTTCGGTGGACGCATTCCTGATGGGGCATTCGGAGCTGCCGCGCTAAATCTTCACCGGTTCCGCGCGACCAGACGTGGAGCCGGCAACGATTTGCAGGAAGAGGTGGAGACGACAAGCTGTGCCCAAAGCCGGGCGCCCGCAAGGACGACCCGGCTTTTCAATTGGGGGATGGGAGCTATCTCCGATACCTGCCCAAAGTGAGCCCTTCAACGTCAATCTCCGGCACACGCAGCGTAACCAGATCCGCAACAACCTTCCCGGATCCCATCGCCATAGCCCAGCCGGTGGACCCGTGGCCGAGATTGACCCAGAGTCCATCAATCCCGGAGGGACCAAGAAGAGGCGCCCCATCCGGCATCATGGGTCTCCTCCCAACCCAGAAATGCGCGGAGCTGGGTTTGCTTGCGTGAGGAAACCAGTCGTCGAGAACCTTGAGCAAGGTCTGCAACGCCTGCTCCCTAAGAGTCGACCGCCGATCCCCAAGCTCTGCCGTCCCCGCTACCCGCAAATTCCTGCCAAACCGCGTGATAGCAGTTTTAAAAGCTTCGTCCATCAAGGCGCCCCGCGGCGCCTTCTCATCGTCGATAACGGGCAACGTAGCCGAATACCCTTTCACAGGATAAAGCGGCACCTTGACGCCCAGTGGCGCAAGCAACTGCACACTATCCGCGCCTAACGCCACCACAACGGCGTCCGCCCGAAGCACTTCTTCACCAATTTCACTATTGACCCGCACCCCCCGCACCGCACCACCCTGAACATCAAGTCCAGTCACCCGAGTATCGAGCCGGAACCGTACGCCATGGTTCTCGCAGATCGACCGCAACTCCCGCGTAAACCGGGCACAATCGCCAGCCTCGTCATCCGGCAGATAAAGCCCGGACAACGGCGTCTCGCGCGCCCACCGCAATCCTGGCTCGATCTCGACGCATTGCGCCGCACTAATCTCCCGATACGCGATCCCAGCATCACGTAGCACCGCCAGCGCGGGCTGCGCCAACTCGACGTCGTACTCGCTGCGAAATAGCTGCAGATACCCCTGACTGCCCCCGTAATCAAACGGATAGCGTCCACGAAACTCCTGCAGACAGGAGCGGCTGTAATAAGCAATCCTCTGCATGCGCTGCTTGTTCACGCGAAACCGCTCGAGGTCGCACTCACGCAACCAGCGCGCAATCCAACGCCATTGCGCAGGATCGAACGTCGGCCTGAAGATCAGCGGCGAGGTCGGCTTGAACAGGTATTTGAGCATCTTCGCCGGCATCCCCGGCGCCGCCCACGGCGTCACATAACCCGGCGCAATCACGCCGGCATTGCCGAAACTTGTCTCGAGCGCCACATCGGGTTCGCGCTCGATCACCGTGACCTTGCACCCACGGCCTGCGAGATAAAAAGCAGTGGCGACGCCGATCACGCCTCCGCCAAGAACAATCGTTTTCATGTTTGTGGAATGCGCATCAGGATGCCGCGCCCGGATCTGCGGCGGCAGCGGCGAGCGCCTTACCCTTCGTCTCAGGCAGACACAGGGCCGCTGCAATCACGAGCAGATAGCCTGAGCCGGCAACAAGGCCCATCGCATTGACGAGCGTCATCGATTGCGAAAGCATGCCGACGAGAATCGGAAAGAACGAGCCGACGCCGCGTCCAAGGTTGTAGCAAAAGCCCTGACCCGAGCCACGAATCTCATTCGGATACAGCTCGGACAGATACGCGCCCACGCCGGCAAAAATCCCTTGCACCACCACGCCGAGCGGAAAGCCGAGCAGCAGCATCGTGCTATTGGTGATGGGCAACATGGTGTAGACCATGCCGAGCACGAACGAGCCGATCGCAAACAGGATGAACGACGCGCGCCGGCCGATCCTGTCGCACAGGATCGCCCCGACGATATATCCGGTGAACGAGCCGACGATCAGCACGATCAGATAGCCGCTGGTATTGAACACGGACAGATGCCGCACGGTCTTCAGATAGGTCGGCAGCCAGGTGGTGATCGCGTAGTAGCCGCCCAGCATGCCGCTGCATAGCGCGCTGCCGAGCAGCGTGGTCTTCAGATGCGGAAAGTAAAAGATCTGCAGGAAGTGAGACGTGTCGACACCGGTGTCGCGGGCACGGCGGGTAGCGAGAAAGATCTCCGGGTCGCTCACGTTACGGCGCACGTAGACGATCCACAGCGCCGGCAGGATGCCAACCCAGAAGCAGGCGCGCCAGGCCGTTTGCTCGGGCAACACGGCGAACGATACCCAGTAGACGATTGCCGCTGCGGCCCAGCCGAACGACCAGCTGCTCTGCACGGTGCCGACCGCCTTCGCACGATGCTGCGGCGAGCGGATCGTCTCGGCCATCATGACGGTCACCACCGACCATTCCCCGCCGAAGCCGATGCCCTGCAGCGTGCGCGTGGTCAGCAGTTGCCAGAACGAATGGGTGAAACCCGACAGGCAGGTGAAGAGCGCGAATGTGGCGATGGTCCATTGCAGCACACGTACGCGTCCGTAGCGATCGGAGAGAATGCCGGCGAGCCAGCCGCCGATCGCCGAGGAGATGAGCGAGCTGGTCGCGATCATCCCCGCTTCGCTCTTGGTCATACCCCAGGTAACGATCAGCGTCGGGATCAGGAACGAGTAGATCATGAAGTCAAACGCATCGACGGCATAACCGCCGAAGCCCGCGTAGAGCGTGCGGCGCTCGCGCGTCGTCAACTCCGTGAACCACTGAAATGACGCCATCCCGTCTCCTGAGCCCCTGATTCTGTTGCCTGCGGTTCGCGGTTGCACGCTGGTGCGCCCGTATTTTACGGTGCACAAAGGCGTGCGGACCAGTCCGGACAAAAAACCCGCACGGCGGGCGCAGGCATCTGGGCTGACTTTGTTTCGACTGGTCAGGAGTGAATTTCAGATCCTTACTGGTTCCTACTTTGTAACCCACCGGGTATTTCCCCCCGGTACACTGCGCCCCGGCGCTGTTGGTTTTACGCCGCCCATCCGTCCAACGGCGAAAGCGCCCCTTACCAATACACTCAATGGATTTCACTGCGAAAGTTCGCTTACGTGCGACCGGCCCGAGCAAGCCTCGTCCGCCCCAATGTGTACCGAATGGTGAGTTCTCGACGCGCCGTGGCTTCCTGAAAGGCTCGGCGAGCGTGCTGCTAATGTCAGGATTCGGGAGCGCATTGCTGTCGGCGTGCGGTGGCGGCGGTCTGTCGTCGGATGCGGCGGATGCGCCGCGTCTGGCGTCGGCGGACAACTTTCGCGATGTCGGCGGTGCAGCCGGCGGCTATCAAACGGTGGACGGTCGCCAGGTGCGCCTTGGGGTGTTTTACCGCTCGAACACGTTGACCCTGAGCACGGCGGACAAGGCCGTGATCGACACGCTCAGGATTGCGAACGTCTACGATCTGCGCACGCCCGGCGAGGTTGCCCGGGCTCAGGACGTGATGCCTGCCGGCGCGGCTTATCAGAACATCAATGTGACGGGCGAGGCCGATGCGGTCGTCCCACCGGCAGACCTGTCGGGCGGCGCCATCGCCGTGATGCAGAGCGCAGAGCGTGCGTATGTCACCGGCACGGCTCAGCGGGCCGCGTATGGCGCACTGCTCACGCAACTGGCGAATAATCCGGGCGCACAACTGTTCCATTCCACAGCGGGTAAGGACCGCGCCGGTTGGGTTGCAGCGCTTCTGCTGAGCATTGCGAATGTGCCGCTCGACGTGATCGTGCAGGATTATCTTCTGACGAATACTTACTCGGCCGTCTCGATCAACGCGCAAATCGCTGCGGTTCAGGCGCAAAGCGGCGCGGCGACGGCCGCGCTCGACGCGCCACTGTTCAGCGTGCAGGAGAGCTTTTTACAGGCGGGCTTCGATCAGGTGCAGGCGAGCTACGGCACGATGTCGAGCTATCTGACCGTCGGACTCGGACTGTCTCAGGCGACCATCGAGACGTTGCACGACCGGCTGGTCATCTGAACCGAAGGCACAAAAAAAGCGGCCCGCCCGGGCAACAGCTGGGCGGACCGAACAGGGGGCTATCGAGGAAGCCCGCGCTGACTATACGTGCGCGGCTTACCGTCGGGACCACCTGGTAAGTTCGTGTAAGTACGGCCGCCGCAGATGCGGCCGTTATCGCCCCGACCGTGCTAATGACAGCGGTGACATTGGCCTCAGACTTCGCCCTGGCTAATCGGCAACGCGATCCGCACGCACAAGCCGCCTTGCGGATGGTTATAGACATCGCAGCGTCCACCGCGATCGTGTGCGAGCCGCGCGACGATCGCCAGCCCCAGGCCACAGTGTCCTTCGCCTCCGCGCGCGGCATCGAGCCGCACAAACGGCTTCATTGCAGCGGCGATCCGGTCGTCGGGAATCCCCTCCCCGTGATCGCGCACACTCACCATCCAGTGCCCGTTATCGCGTGCCGTCGAAATATCGACAGGGGGCGCGCCGTGTTCGAGTGCGTTGTCGACGAGGTTCGTCACGAGCCGGTCGAGCAGGGTGCGCGGCAGCGTGAACTGCGGGCCGGCGCGCAAGTCGAGATTGAACAGCGGGGCTTCGGCGGGGTAGGCGTCGGCGTCTTCCGTTGGATCTCCGTGGCTTGCATGGTCCCCGTGGCCTGTGACGCCGCTCATCTCGGCGGCGCTGACGGTGTCCGCGATATCCACGCTCGAAAACTGCTCGCGCAGGAAGGCTTCGACTTCGACGGGCTGACCGGCATCCGCAGACTGGCCGGCGAATTCGAGAAACTGCTGGACGATATTGGTCAGCGAGTCGACATCGCGGATCAACCCAGCCCGTTCGCTTTCCGCGACGAGCACGCTCGCCCGCAGCTTGAGCCGCGTTAGCGGCGCCTTCAGGTCGTGCGCGACACCGGCCAGCATCACCGCCTGATCGTCGCCGGCCTCGTTGAGGCGCCGCATCATGTCGTTGAATGAACCGATCAGGTCGCGCAGTTCGCGTGGCCCCTGCACATTCACCGGCTCGGGGCGCCCGCCTGCACCGAACGCACGCGCGGCGAGCGCGACCCGCGATAGCGGCCGCTGCATCTGCCACACGGCGAGCAGCGACAGAATCAGCGCGGCAACCAGCATCGACACCGTTTCGACGATAAAGCGCGGACGCGCCGGAATGTCGACTGGCACGACCACCCACATCGACTTGCCAGGATAGCGAATCCACAGACGCTGTGGCGTCGCATCGTCGACCTCGATCTGCGTGCCGACCGGCAAGCGGGCTCGCAAATGCTGGCTGAGTTCGACGAACTGCCGCGCGGTCGGCGGCTGCAAATGGATCGTGGAAGGCATGTTCCACGTCGGCACCAGATGCACGCGCATCGCCGGTGCGAGATCGGCGCCCTGCACGGGCTCGCCGTTGGCCGCCTGCAGCATCAAGAGAATGCCGCGTGCGAATCCGTCCACCTCGTGGTGAGGCGGCTGCATTACGATCAGTACGAACCAGCTGGCCTGAATTGCCAACAATACCGCCGTCGAGAGCAACGCCATTCTGCCGAATAGCGTGTTCAACGGGTTTTTCATGAAGCCGCCGCACCCTCGATCGAGAAGGGGGTTCCGTCCGCATCCGGCACGAACACATAACCCTTGCCGCGCACCGTCTGGACATAGCACGGGCTCGACGGGTCGTCTTCGATCACGCGGCGCAAGCGCCAGATCGGCACGTCGAGGCTGCGATCGCGAAACGCGAGGTTGTCGCGGTGGACCAGATCGTGGATCAGCACCCGCGAGAGCACCTTGTACGGATTGTTGACGAAGATCTTCAGCAGCGCGAACTCACTGTCGCGCAGCGCGAGCCGTGTGCCCTCGCGCGACAGGGTACGGGTCGCGAAGTCGAGTTCGAACGGCCCGAAGTGATACGGCTTGCGGGCTTCGGGCGCGCTGGTGGTCGAAGGTCCGCGCCGGCGCAACACCGTCTGGATGCGGGCCAGCAGTTCACGCGGATCGAACGGCTTCGTCAGATAGTCGTCCGCACCGAGCGACAGACCCACGATGCGGTCCGCCACGGTGCCGCGCGCTGTGACGAAGATCACCGGAATGTCGTCGCCGGCTGCGCGCAACGCAGTGAGCGCGCGCAGACCGTCGGTGTTCGGCATCATGATGTCGAGCACAACGACCGATGGCCGCTCTCTTTCGAGGCGGCGTTGCAAATGCGTGCCGTCGTGGAGCACGGAAGCGTCGAACCCGTTCGATTGCAGAAAGCGGCAAAGCAGATCGCGTACGACCGGGTCGTCGTCGACGATAAGGACCTGTGGATTCATTTCGAAATTTTAGACCGACGCGTGTGGCAAACGGATCACTGTTTTCTTACCAACACTTACCTGCCGGCGCGCGGCGCTAGAGAAGTCCTTCCGGCCCCCTTGGAAAGCCTTGTCCTGCAAGGCAAGACGGTCGAAATACAGCGCTGGCACCGGCAATATTAATGGCGGATCGAGGGACGCATCAAGCCGGTTTTGCTTACCGTATTTCCTGAGTGGAAAGAATTGGCGTGCATTCGGAACCCCTCGTAAGAACCGTGGAAAAGCGCGCGTTCCTTCGTGCATCGTGAGTTCCTTCGCAGCGTGATGATTCGCTCTGTAGTCCATCGCCGCCGTGCTTCGTTGGCCTGAAGGTCAGTTCTCCCCTCAGTGTCCCCGATGTGCGGTAACCGAATCCGCACCCAAGTGATACGCGAGGTACATCATGACCGTCCAGAACAATCTCCGCCCCACCACCTTTCCGCCCGTGCAGCGCGAGCGGCCGACGCCGACCTCGGAGGGCGCAGCCAAACCCGAAGGGCTGCCGGCCGAACCCACGTCGCCGGCTCTGCCGGGCGGCCTGATCGGCAACAACGTCAACACGACAGCCTGACCTGACGAGGCTCACCGTGCCGACTCTCACTGTTTTCAAGCGGTGTGTGCGTGCCGCAAGCTGGCTGGCGCTGGGTGCGATGCTGCTGCCGCTCGACGGTTGTGGTGTCGCTGCGCTGCCGTGCCGCCTGACGGCCGCAACGCTGGATATCCTGCCGGCGGTGGGGCATGCCGCGGCCGAGCCGTTCAACGCATGCGCAGCGGCGATTGACTGAGCCATGAGCGCCCGACTGTCTACCCGTCAATGGCTCGGTACGCTGGCGCCGTTGGCGGTTTCGATGCTGCTGGGCCAGGCGGCACCTGCTGCGCATGCGGATCCCGCGGCGCGCGGTGTGGCTTCGTCGACGGCAGCGGTAGCGACAGCGTCAACTTCAGCCTCCGCGTCGAGGCACAGCGGCGGGGACGAGCACAAGCGTTCCATGGATGCGCCGTTCGCGTTTCGCGGCATTCCGCTTGGCATCACGCTCGACGAATTCCGCGCGGGTTCGACCGTGCGCGCGACACCCGTCGGCAGCGTGCCCGTTTGCGAGACAGACATGCTGGCCGAAGCGCTCGGCATGAGTCTGAAGACGAGCGAGAGCCTCACGGTGGCGTGTCGCTGGGCGCACCGGACGGCCGACCACTGGCAGGTCTCGCAGGCCGTGGTGGATGGCGCGCTGGCACAGGATCATGTGCTGCGGTTCGCGCGTGTCAACGGCCAGACAGCGCTGCGTCTGTACGAGATTTCGTTCGTCGTCGACGAGGTCACGGCCAGCGATCTGCGTGAGGCGCTGGCGAGCCGCTACGGAGCGCCGCAGCTCGTCACGAAGAACACGTCGGCAGCTGGCGGTGCGGTTCCTGTGTACCTATGGGAAAACGCCGTGAGCTCGATCACCTTGTGCTTTTTGCCGTCCACGCACAACGGCACGCTCACCTATCTGCTGAAAGATCCCGATGCGTGGGTGAAGTCGCTCGTACGCCAATGGCAGGCGAGCAGTCCCGAAGCGGGTTGAGGCGCGGCATGCGTGTCGAGACCGAGTTGATTCATTTTTCTCCGGTGGAGGAACCTCTATGACCACCCTACGCCTCATCGCCGCGCTGACCGCAGCGCTGGGTATGGCCGCCTGTGCGAGCCACCAGGATTCGATCGTCGACACGCCGATGTTGCCGCCGCTCGTCAGCGCGCCGCTCAACATCAACACGCAAGGCGCGATTTATCAGGCTGGCTCGTCGCTCTTGCTCTACGAAACGCCGCGTGCGCAGCATGTGGGCGATGTGCTGACGATTCGTCTGTCCGAGTCTTATAACGGCAACAGCAGCGCCAATACAACGGCGAGCCGAACCAGCGACATTACTGCGACTGCCGCCGATCAATCGACCAGCGCGGCTGCACGGCTCGCGCGCCTGTTCAATATTGGCTCGGCGTCGACGGACTTCAAGGGAGCAGGCGCCATGACCGACACCAATGGGATGACCGGTACGCTGGCTGTGACGGTGATCGCAACGATGCCGACCGGCAATCTGATGGTGTCCGGTGAGAAACTGATTGCGATGAACGGCAATCACGACCGCCTGAGGCTTTCCGGTATCGTCAATCCGAAGGACATTGAAGCTGGCAATTATGTGTCGTCAGGCAAGGTGGCGAATGCGAAGATCGAACAGGCAGGCCAGGGCATTGTGAGCGATTCGACGACCGTGGGCTGGCTGCAGCGGATGTTCCTGAGCGTGCTGACGTTCTGAGTCATTTCGTGAGACCGTTTGGCGATTTGCGCCAAACGGTCCAGGCGCGCCGCAGGCGTGAGCCCATGCAGCGCTTCTTTGGGACTTGCCTGACGCTGTGTTACGCGTCGACGAACGGCTGCGCGGCCCGCTCCGCCGCGCCGATTTCTCCATCCGGCACGAACACGTAGCCGCGACCCCACACCGTCTGCACATAGCGCGGCTCGGACGGATCGACTTCGATCAGACGTCGCAGCCGCCAGATCGAGACATCGAGGCTGCGGTTACGATGCGCCTCGGTGTTGCCATGCAGCTTTTCCAGCAACTGCGCACGGGTGAGCACCGTCATCGCATGGGTGACGAACACCTTGAGCATCGCGAATTCGCTCGAGCGCAGCGGAATGCGTTCGCCGTCGCGGCGTAACTCGCGCGCCGGAAAATTCACCTCGAAACGGCCAAAGCGATACGGCGCGCGGTTTTCCGGTGCGCCGGGCGCGATCGTGCCGCGGCGGCGTAAGACCGTGCGGATACGCGCGACCAGCTCGCTCGGCTCGAACGGCTTGCCGAGATAATCGTCCGCGCCGAGCTCGAGTCCGATCACCCGGTCGATCACGTCGGCGCGCGCGGTCAGCAGGATCACAGGAATATCGTCGCCGGCCAGGCGCAAGGCGCGTAGCGCGCTAATACCGTCCATCTCCGGCATCATGATGTCGAGCACGACCAGCGCGGGCCGCTCGTTCTCGAGCGCGCGTTGCAAGGCGATGCCATGCTCGAGCACGGTTACCGAGAAGCCGCGCCCTTGCAGATATTCGCGCACGATGTCGCGCACGACGGGGTCGTCGTCAACGACCAGAATGGATTGGTTCATTCGGCAATCTTAAGAGATACGCCGGAGGGCTGATAGCGCGCAATGCTTTCAAAACCTTTCCCGGGTAATTGGAAGCAATCGTCTGCGTGATTTTGCGGGCGCGGCGTGCGTCTTGCGGGTTTTGCAGATGCAGCGTGCGTTCTGCAGGGCGCGCGGGAACTCAGTTGACTTGCGACGTCTGAATGGTCCGCGGACGCAACTCGGTGCGATCGACCACCATCTTTTCGATCATGCCGTTGAGCTTGACGGATGCGTTCGAGAAGCGGTCCATGCCGAGTTCGCCGGTCTGGTAGCGCGCGGTGACCAGAATCTGGCCTTGCTGCAGCAGCGTCAGATCGATCACGGAAAGATACTGCACCGGATTGTCGTTAAACGAGCGCTTGCCGTAATCGACCGAGGCGTTATAGACGAGCCGCGCCTCGCAGCTAGCCGGTGCGGTGCCCGGGTTGTAGACGGCCGAGCGGATGCCGCGCCGGTTCAGCGCGAGTTGTAAGGCCGGGACGAAATCGCCAACGGACACCAGCTGGTTCACTTCGATGCACACCGTGCTGATGGACGCGGGGTGACCGTTGACGAAGGTCGGCGACGAGTAGTTCGAAGCGATGGCATAGCCTGCCTGAATCACGGAACCGGTGGCGTCGGCCGCTGTGATCAGCGTCCAGGCGCAGCCGTTCAGCCCGACGCATAACACGGCGGCGGTCGCCGCCCATACGCATGACCGCCGCCCAGCGGACCATGGCAGTCTGGCGGTCCGGCGAGGAAGCGGAAATTGCGGTGGGCGCGAGCCGTTCACGATGCGATACCTTGACGTGTCGGGTTGAAACGCGGGGGCGGCACGCTTAGCGTGCGACGCGCAGGCGCAACTCGTTGGACCCCTGCACGCTAGCCGTCACGTCGATGCGGCGCATGCCGGTTGTCACGACGAAATGCTGGCGAGTCGGCGTGTTGAGGTCGTGCACGACGTTGGGAAAGCACGCGGCGATATCCGCGCCGAGTTCTTCGAGCGGGTCCGTGACCACGCCGTCGGCTTGCCAGTGCGCGCGCCAGTGGCAATCGTAGCTGTGACCGCTGGCGTGGCAGTCGCCGGCGCTGTCCACACCCGGCAGTTGTGCGGCGGGTTGGTCGTGGAGTTGCCGGAAGTCGGTGGCGGCGACGATGTGCGTCAGTGCCGGACAGACGTTGGCCGGCTCGGCGACCTGGGTCAACTGCGCGGCCTGAGCGCCGAGCGACAGCAACAGGGCTGCCGCACCGGCCGGGATGGCGGGACGGGCGAGCGGCGAACGGCTCATCCGCGTGAATCGTTGGGTCAGGTGACGAAGACGGCGATCGAATGACATGAGCGGGAAGTCCGATAACGGTGAGTGGCGTGCGGCACCGGAGGGGGACCGGCCCGCACGACTATCCTCGCCGCAGCACGGCACTTTCAAAGCACGGAACAACCTGAGCGCTTCGCAAATGCTTTCGAACTGTTCTCGCGTATTTCAGAATGTTGCAGGGGGGCCGATGCCGGAGTCGGCATCGGTGATGGGCGTTAAGTGTTCAATCGCGACCCGGTCAAGTGACGCGTTGCCTAAGCGGCGACGGGTTCGCCCGCTCGCTCGACATCGAGCGTTTCTTCGTGGAACGCCGCGAGCGATTCGCGGTGCGCGACGCTGACGATGGCGGCCTTCGGCAGACGCTCCGTGAAGAGATGGTAGAGCCGCGCTTCGTTGGCCGCGTCGAGCGCGCTGGTTGCCTCGTCGAGGAACAGGTAGTCGGGCTTGTGCAGCAGCACGCGCGCTGCTGCGAGACGCTGCTGTTCGCCCGGCGACATGATGCGGGCCCAGTGTCCCGATTCGTCGAGGCGGCCCACATAGTCGTCGAGGTGGCAGGTACGCAGCGCTTCGCGGCATTCGTCATCCGTGTAAGTTTCAGCGGAGGACGGATAGGTGAGCGCCGCTTTCAACGTGCCGATCGGCATGTAGCTCTGCTGCGGGATGAACATCATGCGCGCATTGACCGGTGCATCGATCGAGCCATCGCCGAATGGCCACAGTCCGGCAAGCGCACGCATCAAGGTGCTCTTGCCGGAACCCGACGGACCTCGCACGAGCCAGCGCGAACCGGGGTTGATCGTGATATTGCGGATCTGCGAAAGCGGGGTGCCGTTCGGCAAGGCCAGCGAGAGGCCATCCGTGCTGAGCTTTTCTTCGTCGACGTAGTGCAGGTTGATGCCGCCATGTGCGGTAGCCGGCGAGATGGACTCTTTCAGATGCGACGCACGCACAACACGTTTGAATTCGCGCAGACGATTTACCGTAGCACGCCAATCGACGAGGCTGCCGTAACTATTGATGAACCAGGAAAATGAATCGCTGACGGTGCCGAACGAGTTCTGGATCTGCATCAGCACGCCCATTGTGAACGCGCCGGTGAAGTACTTGGGCGAGGCGACAATGAGTGGAAAAATGTACGCGATGTTGCTGTAGAAACTGAGCACGAAACTCAGGCGCTTCGTGTACTTCATCACGCGCCACCAGTTGTCGCGAATGCGTTGAAAGAAGTTTTGCGCGGTGGCCTCTTCGGTTTGCTCGCCATCGTAAAACGCGATCTGCTCCGAGTTCTCGCGCACCCGGATCAGCCCAAAGCGGAAATCTGCCTCAACCTTTTGCTGCTGGTAGGTGATCGAAACGAGCGGGTGGCCGAGCTTGTAGATCATGTACGAGCCGCCCAGCGCGTAGAGCGCGGCCACCCACACCATGTAGCCTGGAATGACGATCGGCATGCCACCCAGTGACACGGTCAATGCTCCAGCGAGGGACCAGAGGATGGTAACGAACGTAATGAGCGTGACGACCGTGGACAGCAGGTCGAGCGTCAGCGTGAGCGTGCTGGTCGCAAATGACTGCAGGTCGTCGCTGATCCGCTGGTCGGGGTTGTCAGCGAGGCGGTCGCGCTCAATCCGGTAGAAGGCGCCGTCGCCGAGCCACTCCTGGAGGTAGCGGGTCGTGAGCCATTGGCGCCACCGGAAGCCGAGCATCTGCCGCAAATAACGGCCGTAGACAAAGAGGACGATCAGCGCTGCCACAAGGCCGGCCCACACCAACATCAGGTGGGGAAAGTCCTTCACGCTCTTGTTTTGCAGCATATTGAAGAACTCGCCGCTCCAGGTGTTGAACCTGACGCTGATCCACACGTTGACGAGGTTGATCACAATGATCGCAATCAGCAGCCCCCACGCGATCTTCCATTCCTCAGAGACCCAATAGGGCTTGATCAGACTCCACGCGGAGACCTTGTCGTCCGGCTCGAGCGGGCTGGCAGGGGAAGTATTGGGTGTCATGACCATCCTGAAGAAATACTGGCTCATCTTGGACCGACCCGCTGCAAGCAAGCCTAGACCGGCTTGCCTATAGTGGATCGGTGCCACAGCGGAATTGCAAATAGCGGCCCGGGCCTCGAACCCGTCGTACGACCGCCCGATTCTGCCGCCGGCGGCTTAAGCGAAAATTAATCACCTGAGGCACTGGACCGCGGCCTCGCGCGACCGGCGTATGGTTGTCGCGTTTGACGCGAGAGCCCACGACAACGGCGCAGACTCCATCGCCGCATTGTGCCAGAGGCTCCGGGCGAGGCTACATGAATCGCCCAGGCCCGGCGGTCTCCCCGCCCGTGATCGCAGCCGCTCCATCGCCCCCGGTTTGCGGCCGCCGCGCCTTTTATGGTCTAATGACTCTCGACGAAACAGGGGTGCTTTGCGCGCGGGCCACACGCCGCAGCAAGGCTGAGAGAGACCCTTTGCACCCGATCCGGGTAATACCGGCGCGGGAAGTTTCCGGAAGTTAGCTTTTCTTCCATTCCCCGCCGGGCAGCGTCCGTCAATGGATGCGCTTTTTGCCCGGCCGGCCTCGCCCGCCGGTTTCGTCCTTGGGTACGTGCGCCTGTTGCCGTACGGAAAGGATACGATGACCGCTTATTCTTCAGTCTATTGCTTCGTTTGCCCCGTGACGCTCAAGGCCGCTCTGCGCGCGCCGGCAGGACGGCAATGAA
Organism: Paraburkholderia sp. GAS82; assembly: GCF_050436285.1. Lineage (NCBI taxonomy): Bacteria > Pseudomonadati > Pseudomonadota > Betaproteobacteria > Burkholderiales > Burkholderiaceae > Paraburkholderia > Paraburkholderia sp. GAS82. The sequence goes on along the minus strand of NZ_JBNDLX010000015.1, from coordinate 98,133 downwards.
CGCGCTCGATCGCTCGCAACCGGACTTCGCCGTCATCGGCGGGGGACTGTGCGGCCGGCTGGTCGCGTGGCGCCTCGCCGGTGCGGGGCATCGCGTGGCGCTTTACGAGCGCGGCGATGCCGCCGGTTCGCAAGCCGCCGCGTGGGTGGCGGCCGCGATGCTCGCGCCGCTCGCCGAAGCCGCCAGCGCCGAATTGCTGATCACGCGTCTCGGCGCCGCCTCGCTCGATACCTGGCCGCAAGTACTGGCCGAACTGCCCATACCGGTGTTTTTCCAACGCAATGGGACGCTGGTGGTCTGGCATCACGCCGATCGCACCGAAGCGCCGCTGTTCGAACGCCGGGTGCGCTCGAATGCGCCCGCGGATCTGCTGGATGGTGGCTTCGTCACGCTCTCGGGTGCCCAGCTCGGCGCAACCGAGCCCGCACTGGCCGGACGGTTCACGCAAGGCTGGCTGCTGCCACATGAGGGACAACTCGATAATCGCCAGGTGTTGAGTGCGCTCGCCGCAGGGCTCGCCGAGCGGCGCGTCGAAACGCACTGGAACACACCCGTGGATGATCGCGCGTTACCGTCCGCCCGCGTGACGATCGATTGTCGCGGCCTCGGTGCCAAGACTGTTTTGCCGACTTTGCGCGGCATTCGTGGCGAAGTCGCTCGTGTTCACGCGCCCGGAATCAAGCTCACGCGCCCGGTGCGTCTGCTGCATCCGCGCTATCCGCTGTATATCGCACCGAAGCAGGACGATCTTTACGTGATCGGCGCAACCGAAGTGGAAGGCGAGGACATGTCGCCCGTCAGCGTGCGTTCCGCGCTGGAATTGCTGAGTGCCGCGTTCTCGGTCCACCCCGGCTTCGGCGAGGCGCGCATCCTCGAATTGAACTCGCAGTGCCGCCCGACCTTGCCGGACCACCGTCCGGCGCTGGTCTGGGATGGCGCGCAGACCTTGCGCGTGAACGGCCTGTACCGGCACGGCTATATGATCGTGCCCGAAGTCGCGGACGAAGCCGTCCGTTTCGCCGCTGCGCTGCTCGACGGACGCATCGGCGATGCCGACGCTTTCGACGACTGGCGGCGCGACGCGCGCTGGAGCGAGCTGTTCCAGCTTGCCCGACTCGATCCGCAGAACCGCTCGCAGGTGCCGGCATGAGCGTTGCGACCATTGCCACATGGGCTGCCGCGCCGGCTGCCTACGCTATCGATTGAAACGTATCTGAACACCATGGACATTCATATCAATCAGAAGCCGTTGTCGCTGCCCGAAGGGGCGACCGTCGCCGACGCGCTCGCCGCTTTCGGCGCGCGTCCGCCGTTCGCGGTTGCGCTGAACGGCGACTTTGTGGCCCGTACCCAGCACGCCGCGCGCGCGCTGCAAGCGGGTGACAAGCTCGACGTCGTGCAACCGGTCGCCGGCGGCTAAAAGCGGTGATTACCCGCGACCACGTAGCCGAACAGCCAGGTCACCGGGTATCGCCAGAGACAAGGATTTCCAGATGACTTCTCCCATCCCCGCCGACGCGCTCACGCTGTACGGCGAAACCTTCGCCAGCCGGGTGTTGCTCGGCACGTCACGCTATCCGTCGCTGCAGTCGCTGTCCGACTCGATCGATGCGGCGAAGCCTGGCATGATCACCGTCGCGCTGCGCCGGCAGATGAACGAAGGCGGTGCCGAAGCCGGCTTCTTCGATCTGCTCAAGCGCCACGGCGTGCCGCTATTGCCCAACACGGCCGGCTGCCAGAGCGTCGGCGAGGCGGTCACGACCGCCCACATGGCGCGTGAAGTCTTCGAAACCGACTGGATCAAGCTCGAACTGATCGGCGACGACTACACGTTGCAGCCCGATCCGGTCGGTCTGATCGAAGCGGCTGCGCGGCTCGTCAAAGACGGTTTCAAGGTGCTGCCGTACTGCACGGAAGATCTGGTGATCGGACGGCGTCTGCTCGACGCCGGCTGCGAGGCGTTGATGCCGTGGGGCGCGCCGATCGGCACCGGCAAGGGCGTGATCAATCCATACGGTCTGCGGGTGCTGCGTGAACGGTTGCCGGACGTGCCGCTGATCGTCGATGCGGGGCTCGGCGTACCGTCGCACGCCGCGCAGGTGATGGAGTGGGGCTTCGACGGCGTACTGCTGAATACGGCGGTGTCGCAGGCGACCCATCCCGAAGCGATGGCCCGCGCGTTCGCGCTCGGCGTCGAGGCGGGTCGCCAGGCCTACCTCGCCGGGCCGATGGCTGAACGCGAAACGGCCCATGCGAGCACGCCGGTGGTCGGTATGCCGTTCTGGCATCAGGATGGGAGTTCGACATGAGTCAGACCACGCCGCAAACGAACTCGCAGACGAACATGCAAACGAATCCGCTCGCCGGCCGCGACGTCTTCTGGCCGCCCGCCGACGAACTGAGCGAAGCCGCCGAACGCATCCGCGCGACGCTCGGCGATTGGCCGCCGACTCACGCGCCATGGCGGATTTGCCTTACCGCGCCTGACGACGCGAACGGCGGCGATCTGATCGTCATCGCCGACGCCCAGCAGCATGGCGAACAGGTGGCGCGCTGGCAGGTGCAGGGCGCGGGTGTGATCGAAGCCGCCGCGGGCCGGGCGACGCTGCATCTGGGCGGCGAGCGTTATCCGCTGGAAGGCCATCTCGCCGAAGACTGGATTCCCGCGCTGGCGGCGTTTCTGGATTGCGGCTTTGATCCGCACGACGCACTGGTGCTGGCGCTCGCCTGGCGCGACGGCGACGAAACCACCGCCGCCGACGCATGGCCGTGCGACCTGTCGCGCTTCCCGCGCGTCCTCGGATTGCCCGCAGCACCCGAGCAGCCGTTCGCACGCTGCCCGGATCGCCTCGGCCTCTATCCCGTGCTGCCAACCGCCGAGTGGGTCGAGCGGGTGGTCGGCTACGGTGTGAAGACGGTCCAGCTGCGCCGCAAAACTGCCGAGCCGGCCGAACTGGCGCAGGAAATCGCGCGCTGCGTCGCGGCGGGCCGCAAGCATGACGCTCAGGTGTTCATCAACGATCACTGGCAGGCCGCGCTCGAAGCCGGCGCGTACGGCGTCCATCTCGGTCAGGAAGACCTGCATCTTGCCGACCTCGGCAGTCTCGCCGCCGCGGGCGTGCGCCTTGGCCTGTCGACGCACGGCTACTACGAGATGCTGATCGCGCTGCACTTCCGGCCGAGTTACATCGCGCTCGGCGCGGTGTTCCCGACCACCACCAAAGTGATGCCGACCGCGCCGCAAGGCCTGAGGCGTCTCGCCCGCTACGTACGCCTGCTCGATGGCGTGGTGCCGCTCGTCGCGATTGGCGGAATCGACCAGCAGGTGCTGCCGCAAGTACTGGCGACCGGCGTCGGCTGCGCCGCCGTGGTGCGGGCTGTCACGGAGGCTGCGGACCCTGCTGTTGCGGTTTCTGCAATGCTCCAAGGGTTTACGCCATAATCGCGTGGTCCCCTGTTTATCGGGGACCGGGCGCGTCACGGCAACTTTTGCACGATGGCCCTATAATTCGCCGTTCCGTGCAAAAGGATTGTCAGCCTCGTGCCTTCCACCTCCGAGACCCTTCTCGAGCTTCGTGACGTCGACTTCGGTTACGGCGACCGGCTCGTCCTGTCGAACCTGAACCTGCGCTTCCAGCGCGGTCAGGTCGTGGCGGTCATGGGCGGCTCGGGATGCGGCAAGACCACCGTGCTGCGGCTGATCGGCGGCCTCGTGCGTGCATTGCGCGGACAGATCCTGTTCCACGGCCAGGACGTCGGCGCGCAAACGCGCGACGGCCTGTACGCATTGCGCCGCAAGATGGGCATGCTGTTTCAGTTCGGCGCGTTGTTCACCGACATGTCCGTGTTCGAAAACGTCGCCTTCACGCTGCGTGAGCACACGGACCTGCCGGAAGAACTGATCCGCGACCTGGTGCTGATGAAGCTCAACGCCGTCGGCTTGCGCGGCGCGCGCGATCTGTCGCCGTCCGAGATCTCCGGCGGCATGGCGCGGCGCGTGGCGCTGGCCCGGGCTATCGCGCTCGACCCCGAACTGATGATGTACGACGAGCCGTTCGCCGGTCTGGACCCCATTTCGCTTGGCATCACGGCAAACCTGATTCGCACGCTGAATCAGGCGCTCGGCGCGACCTCGATCCTGGTGACGCACGATGTGCCGGAATCGTTCGCGATTGCCGACTACGTGTATTTCCTCGCCAACGGCGGCGTTCACGCCGAGGGCACGCCTGACCAGTTGCGGGCCTCGACCGATCCCACCGTGCGCCAGTTCATCGACGGCGCGCCGGACGGTCCGTTCAAATTCCACTATCCCAGCAACACGCCGCTCGCGGCAGATTTCGGCATCGGCGGGGGACAGGCATGATCAGTGCGATCGGACGTTCGGTGCTCGGCGGCCTCGAGACCGCCGGCTACGCCACGCGGCTCTTCTTCCGTCTGGTGCTCGAATTTTTCCCGTTGTTGCGCCGTCCGCGTCTTGTCACGAAGCAGATCCACTTCGTGGGCAATTATTCGCTCGTGATCATCGCGGTGTCGGGCCTGTTCGTCGGCTTCGTGCTCGGCTTGCAGGGCTATAACACGCTGAACCGCTATGGTTCCGAGCAGGCGCTCGGGCTGCTGGTCGCGCTGTCGCTCGTGCGCGAGCTGGGGCCGGTGGTCACGGCGCTGCTGTTCGCGGGGCGCGCCGGTACGTCGCTCACGGCCGAAATCGGTCTGATGAAAGCCGGCGAGCAATTGACGGCCATGGAAATGATGGCGGTCGATCCGATCAAGGTCGTGGTCGCACCGCGCCTGTGGGCGGGCATTATCTCGATGCCGATTCTTGCGGCCATCTTCAGCGCGGTCGGGATCGGCGGCGGCTATGTGGTGGGCGTGCTGATGATCGGGGTCGATGCCGGCTCGTTCTGGTCGCAGATGCAGGGCGGCGTCGACGTGTGGGCTGACGTCGGTAACGGGGTGATCAAGAGTATTGTGTTCGGCTTTGCGGTGACGTTCATCGCGCTTTTCCAGGGTTACGAAGCCAAACCGACCCCGGAAGGCGTGTCACGTGCGACGACCAAGACGGTCGTGTACGGTTCGCTTGCTGTGCTGGGCCTCGATTTCCTGCTGACTGCATTGATGTTCAGCTAAAACCGCGCGACGCGCTTTCTGCCGCGGGCATCAGCTTGCCCGCGCCGCGGGGTCGGCGTGGCCGGCGCGATGGATTCTCTTTGGGATGACGATGAAAAAGACTGCTCTCGACTTCTGGGTCGGCCTGTTTGTGGTGCTGGGTTTCGTAGCGCTGCTGTTCCTGGCGTTGAAGGCCGGCAACATGAGCTCGTTGTCGTTTCAGGCAACCTACCCGGTCAAACTCAAGTTCGACAATATCGGCGGCCTGAAGGCGCGCGCGCCGGTGAAGAGTGCGGGCGTGACGGTCGGCCGCGTCGACTCGATCAACTTCGACACGAATTCGTATCAAGCTTTGGTCACAATCGATCTCGACAAGCAATACCAGTTTCCGAAGGACACCTCCGCCAAGATCCTGACTTCTGGCCTGCTCGGTGAGCAGTACATCGGTCTCGAACCGGGTGGCGATAGCGAGATGTTGAAGGCAGGCGACACGATCTCGATGACGCAGTCGGCCATCGTGCTCGAAAACCTGATTGGACAATTCCTCTATAGCAAGGCGGCAGACTCAGGCGCTGCCAAGCCGGGCGCACCCGCTGCAGCCCCCGCACCGGCGGCACCGGCGCCGGCTGTGCCCGCTTCGGGCGCGTCGGGTCAATAAGGAGAACAAGAATGCAGACCATGCGCGTCCGTATCACCACGCTGGCGTTCGGCGCGGCGCTGCTCGCCGGCTGTGCGACGGTCCAGACTCCGACCAAGGGCGATCCGCTCGAGGGCGTGAACCGTACGATCTTCAAGTTCAACGACAAGATCGACCAGTACGCGCTGAAGCCGGTTGCGAAGGGCTATGTGTACATCACGCCGCAGCCGGTGCGCGACAGCGTGACGAACTTCTTCTCGAACATCGGCGACGTCTACATTGCGGCCAACAATCTGCTGCAGTTGAAGATTACCGACGGTGTCGAGGACATCATGCGGATCGTCATCAACACCACCTTCGGTGTCGGCGGCCTGTTCGACGTGGCAACACTCGCGAAGCTGCCCAAGCACGAGAACGACTTCGGCCTCACGCTCGGTCACTATGGCGTGCCGTCGGGACCGTACCTGGTGCTGCCGCTATTCGGGCCGAGCACGGTGCGCGATGGGTTCGGCTCAATAGCCGAATACTTCGTCAACCCGTTGACTTATATTCACCCGGACGGCCTGAGCTGGGCGCTGTACGGGATCAACATTGTCAACACGCGGGCGAACCTGCTGAACGCGAGCGATGTGCTGGAAGGCGCGGCGCTCGACAAGTATTCGTTCGTGCGTAATGCATACCTGCAGCGCCGTAATTATCTGTTGACCCAGGGTAAGGGCGGCGGCAACGCGGCGCTGCCGGATTACGGCGACAATGCACCGCTGCCGAAATACGACGACGTCGATGGCGGCGCGGCCGCCGCTGCCGGGGCCGCTTCGGCGCCGGGCGCGGCTTCCGCGACAGCGGCCACGCCTGCGCAGGCAGGTGCCGGAGCGCCGCAGGGCGCCTCGGGCGCCACCGCCGCGACTGCGACGCCGGCCTCTGACACGGCCGCGTCACCGCCGATCGATATGAATGGTGGCCCGGAGAACGATCAGGTCCCTGCCGACCAGGTCGTGCCGCCGCGGCTTACCTTCCCGTCGTTCAGATTGCGTTGAGGATGCGGCAGTAACACCTGGAAACGACTCTGTCAGGTTGCGCGTGGATCGTGGATGAACTCGCGTGCTATTGTCGGCTCCAAGGTTTGCCGCACTATTCTTCTTGCTAGGCTTAATATGAAAAAATTCTTCCTCGTTCCGTTTTTTGCTGCGTTGTTTTCGTTTGGTAGCGCAGCTTATGCGCAAGCGGTCGATAGCAGCGCACCCGATGCGCTGATCAAGACCGTCACCCAGCAGGTGGTCGACGCTGTCCGCAGCGACAAGTCGATCCAGCAGGGCGACATTTCGCACATCACCCAGCTCGTCAACGAGAAGATCCTGCCGTACACGGACTTCCGCCGCACGACGCAACTGGCCATGGGTCGCAACTGGCGTACCGCCACGCCGGAGCAGCAAAACGCCGTGGTCGAGCAGTTCAAGATGCTGCTGATCCGTACGTATTCGGGCGCGCTCGCGCAGGTCAAAGACCAGCAGATCCAGTACAAGCCGTTTCGCATGAATCCGGACGACACCGATACGGTGGTGCGCTCGGTGGTGATGAACAACGGCTCGCCGGTGGAACTCGACTATCGTCTGTACAAAACGCAGGACGGCTGGCGCGTGTATGACATCAACGTGCTTGGCGCATGGCTGATCCAGGCGTATCAGCAGCAGTTCAATGAGCAGATCCAGCAACACGGCGTTGACGGGCTGATCCAGTTCCTCACGCAGCGTAACCAGCAACTCGCCGCAGGCAAGCAGTCGTGAGCACAGCGGTGAACGCCGAGGTCCGCTCAGTGGCGGCCCGTTTCGAAACCGGCACCACGTTGACCCACGCGAGCGCAAAGGCCGCGCTCGCGGCGGGGCTGCAACGTATCGCAGCGGGTGCTAACGGTGTCGATTGCGCGCCGCTTGCTCAATTCGACTCGTCGGCGCTCGCCGTGCTGATCGCGTGGCAGCGGGCCGCCCAGGCACACGGCGCCGCGCTCGAAATCGTCAACCTGCCCGCTGGTCTCGCCAGCCTGGCCCACGTCTACGGCGTCGACACCATTATCTCGGCGCGACATTGACGCTCAACTGACGCTTCCCGCGTCACCTCCCAATTCCCCAGGCGAGGTCGGGGCTCCCGACTTTGCCCTATAATCAACCGTTTTTTGCGGCTCGGCCCCGGTTTCAAGCCGGCCCCAATTCCGGTCATTCCAGCATTTGCGCACCTTTCAGGCGCCGCCATATAAAGCGGCCCACAGTCATGCCAGCCATAGAAATTCGTAACGTCAAGAAGCGCTACAAAGATCTTCAGGCGCTCAAGGGCGTCAGCCTCACGGTGGAAGAAGGCGAGTTTTTCGGACTGCTCGGTCCGAACGGCGCGGGTAAGACGACGCTCATCAGCATCCTCGCGGGCCTCGCGCGTGCCGACGAAGGCAGCATCGCCGTGCGCGGCCACGACGTGGTCGACGATTTTCGCGAAGCTCGCCGGGCACTCGGCGTCGTGCCGCAGGAACTTGTGTTCGACCCGTTCTTCACGGTGCGCGAGACCTTGCGCATCCAGTCCGGCTATTACGGCCTGCGCAAAAACGACGCGTGGATCGACGAAGTGATGGCCAACCTCGATCTCACCGAAAAGGCCGACGCCAACATGCGCGCGCTGTCGGGGGGGATGAAGCGACGCGTGCTGGTCGCGCAGGCGCTGGTGCATCGGCCGCCGGTCATCGTGCTCGACGAGCCGACCGCGGGCGTCGACGTTGAGCTGCGTCAAACCCTGTGGAAATTCATCTCGCGACTGAATCGCGAGGGTCACACGATCGTCCTGACCACGCACTATCTGGAAGAGGCGGAGTCGCTGTGCGACCGCATCGCCATGCTGCGGCGCGGCGAAGTGGTGGCGCTCGAACGCACCAGCGCGCTGCTGCAGCGCTTTGCCGGCATGCAACTGTTCCTGCGTTTCGCCCAAGGCGTGCTGCCGGTGGAGTTGCGGCCACTCGAAGTCGACTCCGACCCGGGCAACGGCAATGGCCGCCAGCATCTGCTGCGTCTGTCGAGCTACGACGAGGTCGAGCCGATTCTCGCGCAATGCCGCAACGCGGGTTGTACATTCGAAGAAATCGAGGTCCGCAAAGCCGACCTCGAAGATGTGTTCGTTCAGGTGATGAACGGTCCGGAAGTGATCGAGGGGCTTGCATGAGCAGCTACAGCAGTGGATTCGGTACGCTGTTTTATAAGGAAATCCTGCGTTTCTGGAAGGTCGCGTTTCAGACGGTTCTCGCTCCGGTCATCACCGCGCTCCTGTATCTGACGATTTTCGGCCACGCGTTGCGCGGCCACGTGCAGGTTTATCCAGGCGTCGAGTACACCAGTTTCCTGATTCCTGGCCTCGTGATGATGAGCGTGTTGCAGAACGCGTTCGCCAACAGTTCGTCGTCGCTAATCCAGTCGAAAATCACCGGCAACCTGGTGTTCGTGCTACTGCCGCCGCTGTCCCACTATGAGATGTACTTCGCGTATGTGCTGGCTTCGGTGGTGCGCGGACTCGCGGTCGGGTTCGGGGTGTTTATCGTGACGATCTGGTTTGTGCCGGTGAGCTTTAGCGCGCCGCTCATGATCGTGGCGTTCGCCGTGCTCGGTGCGGGGATTCTCGGCACGCTGGGTCTGATTGCCGGCATCTGGGCCGAGAAGTTCGACCAGCTCGCCGCATTCCAGAATTTCCTGATCATGCCGCTCACGTTCCTGTCGGGCGTGTTCTACTCGACGCACACGTTGCCGCCAGTGTGGCGCGAGGTGTCGCGGCTTAATCCCTTTTTCTACATGATCGACGGCTTTCGCTACGGTTTCTTCGGGGTTTCGGATATCGATCCGCTCGTGAGCCTGGGCATTGTCGCCGGTTTCTTTGTGGTGCTGGCCGTGGTGGCAATGCGCATGCTCGCCTCAGGCTTCAAGCTGCGCCACTGACGAGGAGCATTCCCCATGTTGCCGACTCCCGAACAGGTCAAGCAATACATCGCGGTTGGACTCGCCTGCGAGCATCTCGAAGTGGAAGGCGACGGCCAGCATTTCTTTGCGACCATCGTATCTCCGAGCTTCGAAGGCAAGCGGCTGATCCAACGCCATCAACTCGTGTATGCGGCGCTCGGCGACCGCATGCGCGAAGAAATCCACGCGCTCAGCATGAAGACGCTGACGCCCGCCGAATGGCAAAACGCGTAATCTGGAACGTTAGTGCGAATTACACAAGACAGGCGCGAGGCCGGCAGCGGCGCCGCCGCAGCAAGCAAAGCAGCCCCGGTAGCAAGCCGGGAAGATCAGGAAACGACAGGTATGGACAAACTCGTCATTGAAGGCGGCCAGCGGCTGGCCGGTGAGATCGTCGTGTCGGGGGCGAAGAACGCCGCCTTGCCGATCCTGTGCGCCGGCCTGCTGAGCGCGGAGCCGGTTCATCTCGAGAACGTGCCTGACCTGCAGGACGTGCGCACCACGCTCAAGCTGCTCAACCAGATGGGTGTGCGTAGCGAAGCGAACGCGGGGCGCGTGTCGCTCGACGCCTCGAAGGTGGACAACCTCGTTGCGCCCTACGAGCTGGTGAAGACCATGCGCGCTTCGATCCTCGTGCTCGGACCGTTGCTTGCGCGCTTCGGCGAGGCGAAGGTGTCGCTGCCGGGCGGCTGCGCCATCGGCGCGCGGCCGGTCGATCAGCATATCAAGGGTCTGCAGGCGATGGGCGCGGAGATCACGATCGAGCATGGCTTTATCGAAGCTCGCGCGAAGCGTCTGAAGGGCACGCGTATCGTGACCGACATGATCACCGTCACCGGCACCGAGAATCTGCTGATGGCAGCGGTGCTGGCTGAAGGTGAGACCGTGATTGAGAACGCCGCGCGTGAGCCGGAAGTGGGCGACCTCGCGCACCTGCTGGTTGAGATGGGCGCGAAGATCGACGGCATCGGCACGGACCGTCTGGTGATCCAGGGCGTCGACAAGCTGCACGGCGCGAAGCACACGGTGATTCCGGACCGTATTGAGGCCGGCACATTCCTGTGCGCGGTGGCCGCGGCCGGTGGCGACGTGATCCTGCGCCATGTGCGTCCGCTGATCCTCGAAGCCGTGACGGAAAAGCTGCGCGAAGCCGGCGTGACTATTGAAGAAGGCGACGACTGGATGCGCGTGCGCATGGACCAGCGCCCGCTCGCAGTGGGCGTGCGTACCTCCGAGTACCCGGCGTTCCCGACCGACATGCAGGCGCAGTTCATGGCGCTCAATACGGTCGCGAGCGGCACCGCTCAAGTGGTCGAAACGATCTTCGAAAACCGCTTCATGCACGTGCAGGAGTTGAACCGCCTCGGCGCTAGCATCACGATCGATGGCAACACTGCGCTCGTGAACGGCGTCGACAAACTGTCGGGCGCCAAGGTCATGGCCACAGACCTGCGCGCTTCGGCAAGCCTCGTGATCGCCGGCCTGTGCGCCGACGGTGAGACGCTGATCGACCGCATCTATCACCTCGACCGTGGCTACGACCGCATGGAGTCGAAGCTGACGGCAGTTGGCGCGAAGGTGCGCCGCATTGCAGGGAGCCAGGCATGAGTTCGGCGCCGCAGACCTCGTCGTCCCCGGCGGTGAGCGCGCCGCTGACGCTTGCGCTGTCGAAAGGGCGTATCTTCGAAGAGACGTTGCCGCTGCTGGCAGCGGCCGGCGTGCAGGTGGCCGAAGATCCGGAAACCTCGCGCAAACTGATCCTGCCGACCACGGACGCCAATCTGCGCGTGATCATTGTGCGTGCGACGGACGTCCCCACTTACGTGGAATACGGCGCGGCCGACTTCGGTGTAGCGGGTAAAGACGTGCTGCTTGAACATGGTGGCAGCGGCCTGTATCAGCCGATCGACCTCGACATCGCGCGTTGCCGGATGTCGGTGGCCGTGGCGGCGGGCTTCGATTACGAGAACGCTGTGCGCCAGGGTGCGCGCCTGCGGGTGGCGACCAAATATGTGGAAACCGCGCGCCAGCATTTTGCTGCGAAGGGTGTGCACGTCGACCTGATCAAGCTGTACGGCTCGATGGAACTCGCGCCGCTGGTGGGCCTCGCCGACGCGATCGTCGACCTGGTCAGCTCGGGCGGCACCTTGCGCGCAAACAATCTTGTCGAGGTGGAAGAGATCATGCAGATCTCGTCGCGCCTCGTCGTGAACCAGGCGGCGCTCAAGCTCAAGCGCGCCGCGCTGCGGCCGTTCCTCGACGCGTTCGAACGCGCGTCGCGGCGCGCCGATGCGCCGGCCTGACGACGCCTGCCGATGCCTGATTCTGCCTGACGCGCCTCGAAGGGCCTAAGGCGCGCCTTACCGAAACGGATACCAGCATGTCTATCAAGATTCGCAAACTCGACTCCAGCGCTCCTGAATTCCAGAAGGCGCTGCACGCGGTGCTCGCGTTCGAGGCGAGCGAGGATGAAGCGATCGAACAATCGGTCGTGCAGATTCTGGCCGACGTGAAGGCGCGCGGCGACGCCGCAGTGCTCGAGTACACCAACCGCTTCGACCGTCTTAAGGCGTCGAGCGTGGCGGAGTTCGAATTGCCGATGTCGGAACTCGAAGCCGCGCTGGAAGGACTCGACCCGCGCCGCCGTGCCGCACTCGAGGCCGCCGCCGGGCGCGTGCGCGGGTATCACGAGAAGCAGAAGATCGAATGCGGCAGCCATAGCTGGCAATACACGGAGTCGGACGGCACCGTGCTGGGCCAGAAGGTCACGCCGCTGGATCGCGCCGGCATCTACGTGCCGGGTGGCAAGGCGGCGTATCCGTCGTCGGTGTTGATGAACTCGATTCCGGCGCGGGTGGCCGGTGTGCGCGAAATCGTCATGGTGGTGCCGACTCCGGACGGCGTGAAGAATCCGCTGGTACTGGCAGCGGCGCTGCTGGGCGGGGTTGACCGCGTGTTCACCATCGGTGGTGCGCAGGCTGTCGGCGCGCTCGCTTATGGCACGGCCACCGTGCCCGCGGTCGACAAGATCTGCGGTCCGGGCAACGCGTATGTGGCCTCGGCCAAGCGTCGCGTGTTCGGCACGGTCGGCATCGACATGATCGCTGGCCCGTCCGAAATCCTGGTGCTGTGCGACGGCACCACCGATCCGCGCTGGGTCGCCATGGACCTGTTCTCGCAGGCCGAGCACGACGAGCTCGCGCAATCGATTCTGCTGTGTCCGGACGACGCCTTTATCGCCCGCGTGCACGACGCGATCAATGAATTGCTGCCCACCATGCCGCGCCGCGACGTGATCCAGGCTTCGCTGGAAGGACGCGGCGCGCTGATCAAGGTGCGCGACATGGCCGAAGCCTGCGCGATCGCCAACGACATCGCACCGGAACACCTCGAAATCTCCGCGCTCGACCCGCATCAATGGGGCAAGCTGATCCGCCATGCCGGCGCGATCTTCCTTGGCCGCTACACGAGCGAAAGCCTCGGCGATTACTGCGCGGGCCCGAATCACGTGCTGCCTACGTCGCGCACCGCACGGTTCTCGTCGCCGCTCGGCGTCTATGATTTCTTCAAGCGCTCTAGCGTGATCGAAGTCAGTGCGGAAGGTGCGCAGACCCTGGGTGAGATCGCGGCTGAACTGGCGTATGGTGAAGGACTGCCAGCGCATGCCCGCAGCGCCGAGTACCGGATGAAGCAGAACGGCTGAGCGCGTCGGGTATCACAGTCAGGCCTCATCCAGCCGGCTGCTTAACAGAACATTGACCAACCGGGGCGGCGCTTGCGCCGCCCTTGTATGACCTGCCCCGAGTCGGCCGGTCCGCCCATCCATGACGACACCTCAAGACATCATTCGCCGCGACGTGCTCGCAATGACGAGCTATCCGGTTCCGGACGCCACGGGCTTCGTGAAGCTCGACGCCATGGAGAACCCGTTCTCCTTGCCGGCGCCGCTCGCGGCCCAGCTCGGCGAGCGTCTGTCCGGCGTCGCGCTGAACCGCTATCCGGCGCCGCGCCCGGAAGCGCTGCTCGCCAAGATCAAGCGGGTGATGGACGTGCCGGCAAACTGCGAAGTTCTGCTTGGCAACGGCTCGGATGAACTGATCAGCATGATCTCGATGGCCTGCGCGCAGCCGGGCGCGAAAGTGCTCGCACCGGTGCCGGGCTTCGTGATGTATCAGCTGTCAGCCAGGCTGGCGAATCTGGACTTCGTCGGTGTGCCGCTAAAGGCGGATTTCACGCTCGACACTGAAGCGATGCTTGCGGCAATCGCCGAGCATCAACCGGCCATCGTCTATCTGGCCTATCCGAACAACCCGACCGGCACGCTGTACGACGACGCGGACATGGAGCGCATCATCGCCGCCGCGGACAAGAGCCTCGTGGTGATCGACGAGGCCTATCAGCCGTTCGCGCAGCAAAGCTGGCTGCCGCGCGCCGATACGTTCGACAACGTGGTCGTGATGCGCACGGTTTCGAAGCTCGGCCTCGCTGGCATTCGCCTCGGCTATCTGGTCGGACGCGCGGCCTGGCTCACCGAGTTCGATAAAGTGCGGCCTCCTTACAACGTTAATGTGCTGACCCAGGCGACCGCCGATTTCCTGCTCGACCATCTCGACGTGCTCGATGCGCAGGCCGCGCAACTGCGCGAGGAGCGCACGAAACTGGCGCACGCCGTGGCCGAACTGCCGGGCGCGGAGGTCTTCCCGAGCGCGGGCAACTTCCTGCTGGTGAGGGTCCCCGATGCATCCGTTATGTTCGACACGCTGCTGACTGCACGGGTTTTGATCAAAAACGTGAGTAAAATGCATCCATTGCTGGCGAATTGCGTACGCCTGACGGTCGGTTCCCCTGAGGAAAATGCGCAACTGCTGGCCGCACTGAAACTCGTGCTGCATTAAACGGCGTGCTGTTACGCCGCGCACCGCCAGGCGGGCGCGGCATTCGGCGTTCCCCCCAACTCCCTTTCTTTCATAGTCAGATTCGAGGAATTACCATGCGCCAGGCGGAAGTCGTTCGCGACACTAGCGAAACGCAGATCCGTATCAAGATCAATCTGGATGGCACCGGCAAGCAGAAGCTCGCCACCGGTGTGCCGTTCCTTGACCACATGCTCGACCAGATCGCGCGGCATGGATTGATCGATCTCGACATCGAGGCGCATGGCGATACGCATATCGACGACCACCATACGGTCGAAGACGTCGGCATCACGCTGGGGCAGGCAGTCGCGAAGGCGGTCGGCGACAAGAAGGGCATTCGTCGCTACGGTCATTCTTACGTGCCGCTCGATGAAGCGCTGTCGCGTGTCGTGATCGATTTTTCCGGCCGGCCGGGTCTCGAATTCCATGTGCCGTTTACGCGTGCGCGCATCGGTACGTTCGACGTCGATCTGTCCATCGAATTCTTCCGCGGCTTTGTGAACCATGCTGGCGTAACGCTCCATATCGACAACCTGCGCGGTCTGAACGCCCATCACCAGATGGAGACGGTGTTCAAGGCGTTCGGACGAGCCCTGCGCATGGCGGTGGAACTGGACGATCGCGCGGCGGGGCAGATTCCGTCGACCAAGGGCAGCCTGTAAGCATCCATGTCTGTTGCCGCTGCGCGCGGAACTCCTTTCAGAGCGTAAAACCTGAGGCGGCCGGGCGTTTCCTGGCGCAGACTAAGCGGACCGGGCTTGCGCTTTGCGACGGGTATCCTCAAGTCGTTCACCTCGTCCGTTAGGCGAGGCGTTACTGTCTAACTTGAAATGAAAACTTCGATTGCGATTGTGGATTACGGAATGGGCAACCTGCGTTCGGTCGCCCAGGCGTTGAGGAAGGCTGCGCCGGACGCGGACGTGGCGATCGTCGACCAGCCGGAAGCGATTCGCGCGGCTGACCGCGTCGTGTTGCCCGGTCAGGGCGCAATGCCTGATTGCATGCGCTGTCTCGGCGAATCGGGTCTGCAGGAAGCGGTGATTGAAGCGTCGCGCAGCAAGCCGCTGATGGGCGTATGCGTGGGCGAGCAGATGCTGTTCGACTGGAGCGCCGAGGGCGATACCCGTGGCCTCGGCCTGCTGCCCGGCAAGGTGCTGCGCTTCGATCTGGAAGGCCAGTTGCAGGACGACGGCTCACGCTTCAAGGTGCCGCAGATGGGCTGGAACCGGGTCAGGCAGGCCGTGCCGCATCCGCTGTGGGACGGGGTCGCGGACAACAGCTTCTTCTACTTCGTGCACAGCTACTACGTAGCGCCGGACAACGCGGCCCATACCTCAGGCGAGACCGTGTATGGCGTGCCCTTCACCTCGGCGGTGGCGCGGGACAATATCTTCGCGACGCAATTTCACCCGGAGAAGAGTGCCGAAGCGGGACTGCGTGTGTATCGAAACTTCGTGCACTGGAACCCGTGAGCGCCTACCGTCTAATAGCCGGTTCTGCCGGGCGCGGTTTGTCCCATGCCGGCCCGGCGTTCGAAACCGCGTTCCCGAGCCCGATACACATGCGCCGGGGTACTGAAAGAGTTGTACTAAACTAGCGAAACGGTACCGGAGCGGGGCTTATCCCGCCTGCCCGGCGCCGGCCGACTTTAAACCTTCTTCCCTGACAACACCCGATTGCTATGCTGCTGATTCCCGCCATCGACCTGAAAGATGGTCAGTGTGTACGCCTTAAACAGGGCGACATGGACCAGGCGACGATTTTTTCCGAGGAACCGGCGGCTATGGCCCGACATTGGGTCGACCGCGGCGCCCGGCGCCTGCATCTCGTCGACCTCAACGGAGCGTTCGCCGGTAAGCCGAAGAACGAAGACGCGATCCGCGCGATCATCGAAGAAGTCGGTGGTGAGATTCCCGTCCAGCTGGGCGGCGGGATCCGCGACCTGAACACGATCGAGCGCTATCTGGACGACGGTCTGTCTTATGTGATCATCGGCACGGCGGCGGTGAAGAATCCCGGCTTCCTGCAGGATGCCTGCACGGCGTTCGGCGGCCATATCATCGTGGGTCTTGATGCGAAGGACGGCAAGGTCGCTACCGACGGCTGGAGCAAGCTGACCGGTCACGAAGTCGCCGATCTCGCGCGCAAGTTCGAGGACTACGGCTGCGAGTCGATCATCTATACCGATATCGGCCGGGACGGCATGCTCCAGGGCATCAACATCGACGCGACGGTGCGTCTGGCGCGCGCGGTGAAGATTCCGGTGATCGCGAGCGGCGGCCTGTCGAATCTCGCCGACATTGAAGCGCTGTGCGAAGTCGAAGTCGAAGGCATCGAAGGCGTGATCTGCGGACGCGCCATCTATTCGGGCGACCTCGATTTCACGGCGGCACAGACCCTCGCCGACAAGCTGCGCGAGTCGGACGACGCCTAAGCGGCGGCCCGCGCGTCTGCTAGCGCTGGGCTAGTGGGCTCTGCGCGGCAACACGCGCCGGCATTGCGCCGCTCGCCTCGGAGCGGCCTCATCAGCGGTATTGGCAAGAATTTGCACGATCATGGCTCTAGCTAAACGCATCATCCCCTGTCTGGACGTCACGGCTGGCCGCGTGGTCAAGGGCGTCAACTTCGTCGAACTACGCGATGCGGGCGACCCGGTCGAAATTGCCCGCCGCTACGACGAGCAGGGCGCCGACGAACTCACCTTCCTCGACATCACCGCCACTTCGGACCAGCGCGACCTGATCCTGCCGATCATCGAAGCCGTTGCCTCGCAGGTGTTCATTCCGCTGACGGTCGGCGGCGGCGTGCGTGCGGTCGAAGACGTGCGGCGCCTGCTCAACGCGGGCGCGGACAAGATCAGCATGAACTCGTCGGCGGTGTCGAATCCGCAGCTGGTGCGCGATGCGACCGACAAATACGGCTCGCAATGCATCGTGGTGGCGATCGACGCCAAGCGCGTCTCCGCCGAAGGCGAACCTCCACGCTGGGAAGTCTTCACGCACGGCGGGCGCAAGGCGACCGGACTGGAAGCGGTTGAATGGGCGCGCAAGATGGCCGAACTCGGCGCCGGCGAAATCCTGCTCACCAGCATGGACCGTGACGGCACCAAGAGCGGCTTCGATCTGGCGCTCACGCGTGCCGTGTCGGACGCCGTGCCGATTCCGGTGATTGCCTCAGGCGGCGTCGGCTCGCTGCAGCATCTGGCCGACGGCATCAAGGACGGTCACGCGGACGCCGTGCTGGCCGCCAGCATCTTCCACTACGGCGAACACACGGTCGGCGAAGCCAAGCGCTTCATGGCCGGTCAGGGCATTTCGGTGAGGTTGTGACGTGGTGAATCCTACGGCTGTGGATTGGCTCGACAAGGTGAAGTGGGACGCGAACGGCCTCGTGCCGGTGATCGCCCAGGAAGCCTCGAGCAACGACGTGCTGATGTTTGCGTGGATGAACCGTGAGGCGCTCGCCAAGACGGTCGAGACCGGTCGCGCGGTGTACTTCTCGCGCTCGCGCCAGCGCCTGTGGTTCAAGGGCGAAGAGTCCGGTCACGTGCAGCACGTGCACGAAGTGCGGCTCGATTGCGATGAAGACGTCGTGCTGCTGAAGGTCGAACAGGTGTCCGGCATTGCCTGCCACACCGGCCGTCACTCGTGCTTTTTCCAGAAATTCGAAGGGACGGTCGACGACGGCGATTGGGTCTCGGTCGAACCCGTCCTGAAAGACCCCGAACACATCTACAAATGACGCAAAACTCGCAATCGACGAACGATACACTGCTGCGCCTCGCGGCGGTCATCGACAGCCGCAAGGGCGGCGATCCAGACGTCTCGTATGTGTCGCGCCTGTTTCACAAGGGCGACGACGCGGTTTTGAAGAAGATCGGCGAAGAAGCGACCGAGGTCGTGCTTGCCGCCAAGGACGTGCGCCAGGGTGGCGCGCCCACCGCGCTGGTCGGCGAAGTGGCCGACCTGTGGTTCCATTGTCTGGTGATGCTGTCGCATTTCGATCTGAGCCCGGCCGATGTGCTCGCCGAACTCGAGCGCCGCGAAGGCATGTCGGGCATCGAAGAGAAAGCGTTGCGCAAGAGCCGCGACCGCGAGCAGAACGGCGACTGAAAGGCGCCCGAAGACTCGCTGGACGCCAACCGCACGTTAACCGAACGTCAACCCGGTAACAGGAAGGAGGACGCAAGCATGGAACAGTCGCAAGGCGGATATCCGCCGCCCACGTACCGCAATGCCCTCGAATCCGAACGCGACCGCAGCGCCCGTACGCTGACGCACGTGCTCTATGCGCTGTATGCGGTCTACTGGCTGACCGGCGGCATCTCGGTGCTGATCGCCATCATCATCAATTACGTCAAGCGGCCCGACGTAATCGGCACGCCCTACGAAGCGCACTTTCAGTGGCAAATGCGTACCTTCTGGTGGTGCATGCTCGGCTATCTGATCGGTGGCCTGCTGTTTTTCGTCGTGATCGGAATTCCTATCCTGTGGGCTGTCGGGATCTGGATGTTGTACCGTATCATCAAGGGCTGGCTGTATCTGTACGATAACAAGCCGCTAGTGAATCCGCGGGCGTGGTTCTGACCTTCGGTCCGGCCGCCCCGTCTGTTTGCGCCTCAGGACATCCATGAGCCACGATTCAAACTGCCTTTTCTGCAAGATCGCCGCGGGCGAGATTCCGTCCACCAAAGTCCACGAGGACGAAGAATTCGTCGCTTTTCGCGACATTCGCCCCGCCGCCGAGACCCACGTGCTGGTGATTCCGCGCAAGCACATCGAAACGCTCTCGAACTGCACCGAAAGCGATGCACCGCTGCTTGGTAGAATGCTTATATTGGTGGCGCGTCTGGCGCAGCAGCTCGGCGTGGCCTATACGGGCGGCGAAACCGGCTTTCGCACGGTAATCAATACCGGGCCGGGCGGCGGGCAGGAGGTGTACCACCTGCACGCGCATATCCTCGCGGGGCCGCGTCCCTGGCAACCCATGGGGTGAGGTAAGCGCCGCGGCCATTGCTCCATGAACTTGGCCATCCGGCCGGGTTCCGCTGGCGCCCTGGCTGGTGCATCATGTCGCACGATTGGGCGAACGTTTTCTGCTGCAATGTAATGAGGGCGTCGTGATTCGCCGTAGACAATCATGCCCAGTGCCGCTGGGGGAATCTGAAGCAGCGGCGGCAACGTATAGATGAGGCGTACGCGTCTCGATTCGGGCCGTAAGGCGCACAGGGCCGCCGCGCGCAAACGCGATGCCGGCGAAGTCGGGGTTAAGGAGAGAAGTCATGGGTTCGTTTAGTATTTGGCACTGGCTGATTGTTCTGCTGATCGTTGCACTGGTGTTCGGCACGAAGAAGCTGCGCAATATCGGCACCGATCTGGGTGGCGCTGTGAAGGGCTTCAAGGAAGGCATGAAAGAAGCGGAGACACCGGGCGACCCGGCGCAGCGCGAACTGCCGCGCGAAACGGTCGACGTCGACGCAAAAGAAAAGACGCCGCGTTCGAGCGATTACCGCTAAGCCGCGGCCCAACCGCGCACTGACGGGAACCACCCTCCATGCTGGACCTCGGTCTAACCAAGATGGCGCTGATCGGCGTCGTCGCACTGGTCGTACTCGGGCCGGAGCGGCTGCCGCGCGTCGCCCGCACCGCGGGGGCGCTGTTCGGCCGCGCACAACGTTATATCAATGACGTGAAGGCCGAAGTCACGCGTGAAATCGAACTCGACGAATTGCGGCGCATGAAGACCGAGTTCGAGACCGCGGCGAGCAATGTGGAAACCAAGGTTCACGACACGATGCGCAAGCACGAATCCGAACTGAACGACGCGTGGGGTTCAGGCTCATCGGTGAGCCCCAGCATTGCCGGCGGCTCGCTCGAAAGCGCGGCGGGTAATTCGTCCGTATCCACCTCCTGGCATAGCACGCCGGCCGCAGCGCCGAAGCGCAAGAACTGGCGCGTCAAGCAGACGGCAATGCCCACCTGGTACAAGCGCGCCACCACCCGCCGCACGCGCGTGCAGTCGGGCGCGGCGCGCGTGGCGCGTCATACACCGGTGAGCCTGCGCCGCCCGACGCGTTTCTTCTGATGACTCTGGCGATAATCTCCTACCGAGGGCCGGCGTGAGCGACCCCCAGCTAAATCAAACCGAAGGCACTGAAGAGACCTTCATTTCTCACCTCGTTGAACTGCGCGACCGCATCATCCGCGCCGGCATTGCCGTCATCGTGGTATTTATTGGGCTCGTCTACTGGGCGCCGGACATCTTCAGGCTGCTCGCACGGCCTTTGATGGTGAATTTGCCGAAGGACGGCAAACTGATCGTCACCGACGTCACGGGCTCCTTCTTCGTGCCGATGAAGGTGACCATGATGGTTGCACTCGTCATTGCGCTGCCGGTCGTGCTGTATCAGATCTGGGCGTTCGTGGCGCCGGGGCTCTATCAGCATGAAAAGAAACTGGTCGTGCCGCTGGTGGGCAGCAGCTACATCCTGTTTCTGTGCGGCATGGCGTTCGCGTACTTCGTGGTGTTTCCGACCATCTTCCGCGTGATGGCGCACTATAACGCGCCGCTCGGTGCGGCGATGAACACGGACATCGACAACTATCTGAGTTTCGTGTTGACCATGTTCATTGCGTTCGGGGTGACCTTCGAGGTCCCGATCGTCGTGGTGCTGCTGGTCCGAATGGGCCTTCTGACGGTCAAGAAGCTGCGTCAGATCCGTCCGTATGTGATCGTCGGGGCGTTCATCGTCTCCGCCGTCGTCACCCCGCCTGACGTGTTCTCGCAGCTCATTCTCGCGTTGCCTTTGATCATCCTGTACGAGGTGGGCATCATCGCGGCGCGGCTGATTGTCGGCAAGCAGGTCGAGGTGCCCGACGAAGAGGGGCAGGCGTCGGGCTGAACGTGTGAGAGTGAGCGTTCTGGACGGCTTCCAATGCGGTGCTAGCATGTCGCGCAGCCGCAGCAGATGAAGACCGTTTGCAGATGCAAAGAGGGCAGTCCCTAATCGGACTGCCCTCTTTGTTTTGCGAGCGGCCAACGATGGCCCGGCGCTTTCCTTTCGCTCAACCGCCGTCGTCGTTCTGATCGTCGCCGTCGTCGACGGGCTGCTTGGGCGGCGGAGGCCGCTTGCCGATCATCACATCGAGATCCATTTCGTGGTTCTTGCGCACCAGATGGATCTTCGCGTTCGACCCCGGCTTGATCTGCGCGATCAGGTTCAGCAGACGGGTCGTGTCGGTGATGTCCTGGCCGTCCACGCTCACCAGAATGTCGCCCGGCTTGATGCCGGCGCGGTCTGCCGGCCCGTTCTTCAACACGCCGGCCACGATCGCCCCGGACTTCTGCTCGAGCCCGAACGATTCAGCAATCTCAGGCGTCACGTCCTGCGGCTCCACGCCGATCCAGCCCCGCGTGACCGAGCCAGTCGTGATGATGCTCTCCAGCACGCTGCGCGCGGTCGACACCGGAATCGCAAAGCCGATCCCGAGCGAGCCGCCCGAGCGCGAGTAGATCGCCGTATTGATGCCCAGCAGATTGCCGTTCACGTCCACCAGTGCGCCGCCAGAGTTGCCGGGGTTGATCGCCGCATCGGTCTGGATGAAGTTTTCGAAGGTATTGATGCCGAGGTGATTGCGGCCAAGGGCGCTGACAATCCCCATGGTCACCGTCTGACCCACGCCAAACGGATTGCCGATGGCCAGCACCACATCGCCCACGCGCGTCTGGTCCATGCGGCCGAGCGTGATGGTGGGCAGGTTGGTCAGGCTCACCTTGAGCACCGCCAGGTCCGTCTCCGGATCGACGCCGATCACCTTGGCGGTGGTCGTGCGGCCGTCGGCGAGCGCGATTTCGATCTGATCCGCACCGTCGACGACGTGCTGGTTCGTTAGAATGTAACCTTCCGAACTCACTATGACACCCGAGCCGAGATTGGCTGCGGGCTGTTCCTGCTGCTTGCCGTTGTTCTTGTTGCCGAAGAAATAGCGAAACAGCGGATCTTTCGCCCGGGGATCGGGCGGCAAAGACCCGTCCTTGCTGGAGAACACGTTGACGACCGCAGGGGATGCCTTCTGCGCGGCGTCGGCATAAGAAGCTTGTGCGGGACCGCTGCTACCGATGCCAGGCGCCACTTCCCGCAGTGCGACGATCGGCTCGGAAAGTTGCTTGCCGAATTGCCCTTGTCGCTGCAGCCATTGCGGTTTGAGGGTGGCGATGATGAACATCAACGCCAACAGCACGGTCACCGCTTGGGCAAAGAACAGCCAAAAGCGTCTAAGCATCTGAAGATTAGAGGATTATATGGATCGGATCGAACTTGAATTGTATCTGAACAAAGTCCTTGAAACCGCGCGCTTCAAGGACTACTGCCCGAATGGTCTGCAGGTGGAAGGGCGTCGCCGGGTCAACAGGATCGCGACCGGCGTGACCGCTTCGCTGGCCTTTCTGGAAGCGGCGCTCGACTGGGGCGCGGACGCTGTGCTCGTCCACCACGGCTACTTCTGGCGCAACGAGCCGCCGCAGATCACCGGCCGCAAATATGGACGCCTGAAGCTGCTGCTGGCCAATGACCTGAACCTGTTCGCTTACCATCTGCCGCTCGACGATCACCCCGAGTTCGGCAACAACGCGCAGCTCGGTGCGAAGATGGGCTGGATCGGCGAGTCGCGCTTCGGCGAGAACGACCTCGGCTGGATGACCACGCTGCCTATGCCGGTCACGCTCGCGCACTTTACCGCGGAGGTCGAGGAGACGCTCGGCCGCACGCCGCTCGTGTTCGGCGACCCGGACGTCGAATTGCGGCGCGTCGCCTGGTGTACCGGAGCGGCCCAAGGCTACTTCGACGCCGCGATCGAGGCCGGCGCCGACGTCTACCTGACCGGTGAAGTCTCCGAACCCTGTATGCATACCGCAGCGGAAAGCGGTGTGGCTTTTCTGGCGGCAGGCCATCATGCCACCGAACGTTTCGGCGTTCAGGCACTCGGTTCGCATCTGGCGGAATCCTTCGATATCGAACACCTGTTTATCGATATCCCTAATCCGGTCTGATTACTGAACTAAAAAGCACGAAATACACAGGGTCCACTTAAAACGGGCAACAAAAAAGTTTGTTATTAGTCCGGGGAAACCCTTGGATATCAAAGACTTCGCACGGTTTTTGGCATTCGGGCCTTGTAAATGGCGACTCCATTCGAGCAAACTAGCGTCGGTAGAAGAGACGTGAAGGAAAAATCCAACTCAGAAGTGGGGCGTGTGATGCGAGACAAAGAAGATGAGCTCGTCGATGGCGGCCGGCGTACCTGGCTGATCGCGACGACCGTAGCAGGTGGCATAGGAGGTGTTGCCACTGTTGTACCCTTTGTTGGTTCGTTTGCACCATCTGAAAAAGCCAAGGCCGCCGGCGCGCCGGTCGAGGCCGACATTAGCAATCTGAAGCCCGGCGAGATGATGACCGTCGCCTGGCGTGGCAAGCCCGTCTGGATCCTGAACCGCACCGACCGGATGCTCGCCGACGTCCAGAAAGCCGATAACGAAGTCGCCGATCCCCATACCGAACATCCCTTCTCGATGCCGTTGCCGGAGTACTGCAACAACGAATTCCGTTCGCGGCCCGATCACAAGAACCTGTTAGTGACGGTCGCCGTGTGCACCCATCTGGGCTGCACGCCGACTCCGCGTTTCCAGGAAGGCGCACAGCCGAATCTTCCTGACGACTGGCCGGGCGGCTTCCTGTGCCCTTGCCACGGCTCGACCTATGACCTGGCCGGCCGCGTCTTCAAGAACAAACCTGCACCGCAGAACCTGGACATCCCGCCCTACATGTTCACGTCGGCTACCCAGCTCGTGATCGGCAAGGACGAGAAAGGAGAAGCGTAAATGGCGATCGATCACGAAGTGGAGACGACCGGGCTGGTCGGCTGGATCGACCGCCGCTTTCCGATGACGGCGACGTGGAAGAAACACGTCTCCGAGTACTACGCGCCGAAGAATTTCAACTTCTGGTACTTCTTCGGCTCGCTGGCGCTGCTGGTGCTGGTCAATCAGATCGTCACCGGCATTTTCCTCACCATGAACTACAAGCCCGACTCGACGCTCGCGTTCGCGTCGGTTGAGTACATCATGCGCGAGGTGCCGTGGGGCTGGCTGATCCGCTACATGCATTCGACGGGCGCCTCGATGTTCTTCGTCGTGGTGTATCTGCACATGTTCCGCGGGCTGATGTACGGCTCGTACCGCAAGCCGCGCGAACTGGTGTGGATCTTCGGCTGCGCGATCTTCCTGTGCCTGATGGCCGAGGCATTCTTCGGCTACCTGCTGCCGTGGGGCCAGATGTCGTTCTGGGGCGCACAGGTGATCGTGAACCTGTTCTCGGCGATTCCGTTTATCGGGCCGGATCTGTCGTTGTGGATTCGCGGCGACTACGTCGTCTCGGACGTCACGCTGAACCGCTTCTTCGCGTTTCACGTGATCGCGATTCCGCTGGTGCTGATCGGCCTGGTGGTCGCCCACCTGGTGGCGCTGCACGAAGTGGGCTCGAACAACCCGGACGGCGTGGAGATCAAGGCGAAGAAGGACGCGAATGGTATTCCGCTCGACGGCATCCCGTTCCATCCGTACTACTCCGTGCACGACTTCATGGGCGTTACCGTGTTCCTGCTGATCTTCGCGGCGATCATTTTCTTCGCGCCGGAGATGGGCGGCTACTTCCTCGAGTCGAACAACTTCGTCCCGGCCAACCCGCTGCAGACGCCGCCTGAGATCGCGCCGGTGTGGTACTTCACGGCGTTCTATGCGATGCTGCGCGCCACCACGGATCCGTTCAAGATCGTTCTGATGATCGTGATCGCGCTGCTCGGGCTGTTCGCGCTCGTGCGGGCCCGCGGCAAATGGAAGGTGGGGCTGCCGGTGCTGGCCGTGCTGGTGATTCTGGCCATGTACTTCACCCAGTCGAAGTTCTGGGGCGTGGTGGTGATGGGCGGTGCGGTGATTTCGCTGTTCTTCCTGCCGTGGCTCGACCGCTCGCCGGTGAAGTCGATCCGCTACCGGCCGTTCTTCCATAAGGTGTTTTACGGGATCTTCGTGCTGGTGTTTCTGACGTTGGCGTTCCTCGGAACCAAACCACCGTCGCCCGCCGCGACCCTGATCGCGCAGATCTGCGCGCTGGTCTATTTCGCGTTTTTCCTTGGCATGCCGTTCTGGACGCGGCTTGGAACCTTCAAGCAGCCACCTGAACGGGTGCGGTTCAAGCCTCACTAATCGCAGGCCAAGGAGACACGAAGATGAGAAAAATGCTTTCGAGGTTTGCGGCGATCGGGGCCGCATCGCTGACACTTGCGCTCGCGCTGCTGGCGGCGCCGGCTTACGCGGACGAATTCCCGCTCGACCGCGCGCCCGATAACGCGGAGAATTTTGCTTCTTTGCAGCATGGCGCCAAATTGTTTGTAAACTACTGCCTGAATTGCCACAGCGCGAATCTGGTGCGCTACAGTGCATTGACCAGTTTGGGCATTTCACCGCAGGAAATTCAGACAAACCTGCTTTTCACCACCGATAAGATCGGTAACACGATGTCCGTCGCAATGAAGCCTGACGACGCGAAATCGTGGTTCGGCACGGCACCGCCGGATTTGTCGGTGGAGGCGCGGGCGCGGGGCCGGGACTGGCTATATACGTATCTGCGCAGTTTTTATCGCGACGATACGCGGCCAACCGGCTGGAACAATCTGGTGTATGAAAACGTGAGCATGCCCAACGTGTTGTGGCAGCTTCAAGGGCAACGCACGGCGAAGTTCGACGATGTCGTCGACGAAAGGAGCGGGGAAACAGTCCATAAATTCGTCGGCTACCAGCAGGTCACGCCGGGTACGTTATCGGCGGTAGATTATGATTCGGATGTGGCCGACCTCGTGTCGTACCTGTCCTGGATGTCCGAACCGACGCAGCAAACCCGCCACCGGCTTGGTGTGTGGGTGCTGCTGTTCCTCGGCGTCCTGAGCTTTTTCGCATGGCGATTGAACGCTGCGTACTGGAAAGATATCAAATAATCACGCCATAACTGGCGTGGGGCCAGTGCAAGGAAAAACCTGTTGGACGGTTTTTCCGCGTGCTGGCCCTTCAGCTTTTTGAGGAAACGTAAACATGATGGTTCTGTATTCCGGCACAACTTGCCCATTCTCCCAGCGCTGCCGGCTGGTGTTGTTTGAGAAAGGCATGGACTTCGAGATCCGCGACGTCGACCTGTTTAACAAACCGGAAGACATCGCTGTGATGAATCCGTATGGTCAAGTGCCGATCCTCGTCGAACGGGACCTGATTCTGTACGAATCGAACATCATCAACGAGTACATCGACGAACGCTTCCCGCATCCGCAACTGATGCCGGCCGACCCGGTGCAACGCGCCCGCGCGCGCCTGTTCCTGCTCAATTTCGAGAAGGAACTGTTCGTGCACGTCGGCACGCTCGAAAACGAGAAGGGCAAGGCTGCCGAGAAGAATCACGAGAAAGCACGTCTTGCGATCCGCGATCGCCTGACGCAGCTCGCGCCGATTTTCCTGAAGAACAAGTACATGCTGGGCGAAGAATTCTCGATGCTTGACGTGGCGATCGCCCCGCTCCTGTGGCGTCTGGATCACTACGGCATCGAACTGTCGAAGAACGCCGCGCCGCTGATGAAGTACGCGGAACGGATCTTCAGCCGTCCGGCCTATATCGAAGCGCTGACGCCGTCGGAAAAGGTGATGCGTCGTTGAGTTTGGCTTGAGGGTGAGGGCGCCGCGTGCGGATCGTCATGGTGATTTAGCGCCAATGCGATCCGGGCGCGGCGCCTTGCCCAGTAAGAGGACTGTTGATGCAAGAGATTTCCACGAAGCCTTACCTGCTGCGTGCGCTATACGAGTGGTGCACGGATAACGGCTATACGCCCCACATCGCGGTACGGGTCGACAATCAGACGCGGGTGCCTCGCCAGTTCGTGCGGGACAACGAAATCGTGTTGAACATCAGTTTCGAGGCCACCAGCCAGTTACAGATGGGCAACGAGTGGGTCGAGTTCAGCGCGCGCTTTTCAGGCAAGTCGCACAAGATCGAAGTGCCGGTTGCCAATGTGCTGGCGATCTACGCGCGTGAGAATGGCCAGGGAATGGCGTTCCCGGTCGATTCGGCGGGTGGCGAGGCGACGGATTCCGGCGCCGATGCTGATGAAACGGAAGAGCTGGAGTCGCCGGGGAAAGCGGCAGATAGCAGCGCACGAGGCCCTCGGGCGGTCGAGTCCGAACCGGCACCGCAAGCGAAGGCCGAAGAGACCGACGATGACGACACGCCGCGTCCCGATGACGATGGATCGAAGGGCGGCGGCCGCGGTCACCTGAAGGTCGTCAAGTGAAGTGAAATGAATTCCGCTGTGGGCGTATCCAGCAAGCCGGTCATGCTGGATACACCGCAGCTTCCTCAGGCCAGTTCGCGGCCCCCCGTTTCTTCTAGCATCGAAACGGCGACAAGCGAAACGATCACGCAAGCAATCATGTACCAGGCTGGGGCAAGCGTATTGCCCGTTGCCTTGATCAGCCACGCCACCACCAGCTGGGCCGTCCCGCCGAACACCGACACGGCGACCGCATAGGCGCTGGCCAGATATCCGGCGCGCACATGCTTCGGGAAGTTCTCGGGCATCAGCGCATATGCCGGCGCCGATCCCATCGTGTAGAAAATCATCAGGAGCACGATCAGGCCGAACACAACGGGCAGCGACGGAAAGTGGTTCATCAGCCAGAAGGCCGGGTACAGCAACGCGATCAACATGATCCGGCCAATGATGGTGAGCGGCTTGCGGCGCTGCATCTTGTCGGAGAGCAAGCCCCACAACGGGCACAAGGTTAGTGACGAGCACGCCGCGCCGATCGACACCAGCATGGAAAGCTTCGGCGGCAGTCCGAGATACTGGATCGAGTAGGTGGGGACGTAGTACATCAAAACGTAGGTCGCGACAGTCATGCCCATGATCGCGAATACGGTCAGAAACCATTTGCGCACGAGTCCCGGCTCGATGCTCGCGCCTTTTGCCTTGGCGGCCGAAGGTGGCTCTTCGACGATATGCCGGCGCAGATAAACGCCCACCGGCATGATCAGGACGCCGAGCAAAAACGGCACGCGCCATCCCCAGTCGAGCAGTTGGGTGCTGGTGAGCTGGTAGTTGAGCAACGCGGCCATGCCGGAGCCGAGCAGCGCGGCCGCGCCCTGGCTAGCCAGTTGCCAGCTTGCCCGGAAGCCGCGGCCCTTGGCTGAACCGGTCTCCAGCAAGGTCGCCGTCGCGGCGCCGAACTCACCGCCCTGCGCGAAGCCCTGCAGCAGCCGGGCGAACACGATCAACGCGGGGGCGGCGAGACCGATCGTTGCGTAGCCGGGTGCGAGGCCGATCATCGCGGACCCCACCGCCATCAGGAAGATGGTCAACGTGAGCGCAGCGCGGCGTCCGTGTTTGTCTGCGTAGTGCCCGAGCACGAAGCCGCCCACCGGCCGCGCGACAAAGCCGATCGCGAAGGCCGACAGCGCAAGCAACGTCGAGACGACCGGATCGTGTGCGGGGAAGAAGAGCTTGGCGATCGTTAGCGCAAAGAAGCTGTAGACGGTGAAGTCGAAAAATTCGAGCAGATTGCCGATGACCGCAGCCACGACGATCTTGCCTTGCGACACAGGTGTCGAAATGGGGGGCACGGCGGACGTCCCGACGGGTTTGGCTGACATGGTGATTTACCTGCGCTCAGGGTTTGTGCACGGCCGCGGTTCCGGCCAGGAATCGCTCGACGAGCCGCGTCCAGTAAGCCGCGCCCACCGTGAGGTTGTCGTCGTTGAAGTCGTATGAGGCGTTGTGCAGCATCGGCGCGCCTTCCCCGTTGCCCAGGCGCAGGAAACAGCCCGGCTTTTCCTGCAGGTAGTAGGCGAAGTCCTCGCTGCCCGCGATAGGGCCGAAACCGTCGACCACGCGTGCCTCGCCCACCAGTTCGCGCGCGACCTGCAGGGCAAGCTCGGTCTCCGGTGCGCTATTGACGACGACCGGGTAGCCCGGCACGTAGTCAACTTCGATGCGGGCGCCATAAGCGTCTGCATGCGCTTGCGCGAGCGCGCGGATGCGCGTCTCGAGCAGCTTGCGTACCTCGGCGTCGAACGAGCGCACGCTGATCTGCAGACGCGCTGTTTCGGGGATCACGTTCGCCGCGTGCCCTGCATTGAAGGCACCGACCGTGACCACGGCGGCCTGCATCGGATCGACGCTGCGTGACACGACAGTCTGCAGCGCGAACACGAGTGCAGCGCCAATCACGACTGGGTCGACCGCCAACTGAGGCCGCGCTGCATGGCCGCCGCGCCCGTGAATCACCATCTCGACCGTGTCGCACGCCGCCATGAACGGACCGCTGCGGAACATGAAGGTCCCGGTCGGATAACCAGGATGATTGTGCAAGCCGAAGATCGCGTCGCACGGAAAGCGCTCGAACAGGCCGTCTTCGATCATGCGTTTGGCGCCGCTGTCCGCGCCGATTTCTTCGGCGGGTTGAAACACCAGATGCACCGTGCCGTCGAAGTGGCGCGTGCGGGCCAGATGACGGGCTGCGCCGAGCAGCATCGTCGTATGGCCATCGTGGCCGCATGCGTGCATCCGGCCTGGCTCGCTGCTGGCGTAGGGCAGGCCGGTCTCCTCGTTGATCGGCAGAGCGTCCATGTCGGCGCGTACGGCGACCGCGCGCGAACCCGTACCGGCCTTGAGCGTCGCCACCATGCCCGTGCCGCCCAGGCCGCGCGTGACGGCATAGCCCCAGCTTTCCAGGCTCTGTGCAACGAAGTCCGAAGTCTTGAACTCCTGATAGGCTAGTTCCGGGTGGCGATGAAGATGGTGGCGGATACCGCTCAGTTCTTCGCGCAGATCGCGGGTGTCGTCGAGGGAACAGAAAGTCGCAATGTCTGCCATGGTTTTTAGCTTGCCCGTAAGTGAGGGATGAAGGCAGTATTTCGCCGCAAAAAGGCCCGATCAATGACGTTTTACGGTCGATAATGTTGACTTCAATGTCAACGGATGAGGCTATGTCGAGCGACACCGAAGCGCTGCCGGATACCGTGCTCAGCACGCGCAGTCTGCGCTATCTCCACGAAATCGAGGTGCACGGCGGCGTGCGGGCGGCCGCGGACGCTTTGTCCATCAACGGTTCGGTTATCAGCCGTCAGGTGGCGCAGCTTGAGCGTGTGCATGGGGTGGCGTTGCTCGAACGGCGCGGCCGGCGCGTGACGCTCACGGAGATTGGCCTCAGCCTGGTCGAGCATTTCCGCGAAAGCGCGCGGCGCGATGCCGAGATGCTGGCGCAACTGGAGGACTACCGGGGTTTGCGGCGGGGACGGCTCGAGATCGGCATTGGCGAGGGTTTCGTGGAGAAGCTGCTTGCCACAGTGCTCGAGGCATTCAGCCTGCAGTTCCCGGACATCGTGGTGGACCTGCGTGCCGGGTCCACCTCGGAGATCATCGCGATGGTTCGTAATGACGAGGTGGATCTTGGTCTATGCGCGGGCGGCGGCAGCGATCCGGCCATTGGGGCGCGAACTTTCCGCGCCGCGCCGTTGTGCGCGCTCGTCAGTCCGCAGCACGCGCTGGCGGGCGAGCGGCGAATCCGCATCGAACGACTGGCCGGTCAGCGGCTGATCTTCATGCAGGCGCGCTTTGGCGTTCAGCAGTATCTCGACTCCCTGATCCGCGCGGAGCGGCTGAATCTGACGCCGGCTTATCGCTGCGACCTGTTTTCGGCGGCGCAGGCAATCGCTGCGGCGGGGCTGGGTGTGGCGTTTATGTCGACGGATGCGGCGCGGCAGTATCTGGACGCCGGGAAACTCGTCGCGCTCGAGATCGATCATCCGATCGCGCGGGAGTTTGGCAGTCAGGTGATACGGCGGGTCGGGCGGCGGCTGTCTCCCGCTGCCGAGTTTCTCTGGACGCAGCTTGTCAAGGCGATGCAGCGGCACGGGGCGGCCGCGGGAGCGAAGGCTGGCTGACGCAGCCGGTTTTGAGACGAACTGCCTACGCGCCATTTCGGCCGCAAAAGCCAAAACAAAACGGGCTACGCAAACATCGCGTAGCCCGTCGTCTTATCTGGTGCCCCCTGTCTGATTCGAACAGACCACCTCATGATTACAAGTCAAGTGCTCTACCAAATGAGCTAAGGGGGCGAAAGCAGCGCGCTATTATAAGCCAAGAAGAAGCATACTGCTACCAGGCGCGCCGCATCCCGCCGGTCCATCAGTTACCATGTACGTCTATCCGATGTCCCTGTCATATCGGATTCCCACCTTTCTCAATGACCCAACACCCTACGCCGCACCCCACCGAACCCCCGACCATCACCTGGCCCGAGGCCGACGGCCCGCGCTCCGCGCGCTGGCGCTCCGAAGCAGCGGTGCCACCGCCCAGACGCGTCGTCGTCGCAGATGACCGCACCACCGCTGACACCGCCTATCGCCTCGCATGCGAAGGTACAGCGCTTCTGTGGCAAGGCGATTTCCAGAACGCCCGCCAGCTTTTGCAGGCGGTGACGCGCCGCGTCGAACGCAAGCCGCGCAAGCAGGCTGAGACGCTGATCGACGCCTTTAATTTTCACCGCCAGGCACAGTCGCAACGTGCGCGTACGCTCGGCATGCTACTGATTCCGCTCGACGCCAGCTACGCCATTCCCCTGCGCCGTGCGCCGGAAGTGGCGCTGGCCTGTGCGGAGACGTATGGTCCGTCGACTGATGAGCCGTCGGTGGTTTCGCTGCGCGAACTGCTGGGTCTGATCGGCGCTCACGAATGGCGCAAGAAGGGCGTGGAGATTGCGCTGCTTGGCGAGCGCATTCATCCGCACTACGGCGTGTTTTCGCCGGTGCGTGGTGAGTACATCGATCTGGTTGCGCGTACGCCGTTGCCTTCACTGAACAAGGCATTCGATATCGGCACGGGCACGGGTGTGCTCGCTGCGCTGCTGGCCAAACGCGGTGTGAAGAAGATCGTCGCCACGGATCAGGACCCGCGGGCGCTGGCGTGTGCACGCGAGAATCTCACACGTCTCGGTTATACCCAGCAGGTTGAAGTGGTTGAGGCCGATCTGTTCCCCGAAGGCCGTGCGCCGCTCGTGGTCTGTAACCCGCCGTGGGTGCCGGCGCGGCCGGCGTCGCCGATCGAATACGCAATCTACGACAACGACAGCCGTATGCTGCTCGGCTTCCTGAACGGGCTGGCGGACCATCTGTCGCCCGGTGGGGAGGGCTGGTTGATCCTGTCGGATTTCGCTGAGCATCTTGGTCTGCGCACGCGCGAGTTTTTGCTCGAAGCGATCGACAAGGCTGGGCTTACGGTGATCGGTCGGGAAGATATTCGGCCTCGGCATCCGAAGTCGTCGGATGAGACCGATCCGCTGCACGCCGCACGCGTGGCAGAAGTGACGTCGCTGTGGCGGTTGAAGGCGCGCTAGGGGCCGACAATCCGCGAGCGAACAGGGGGCGGCGAAGGGTGCCTTGGTTCAGCGTCTGGTGCCAGCCAGATAAGCCAGCGCCCCGCGTCCCGCGGCCAAACCGCTTGCGAAGCACGCGGTCAGCAGGTACCCGCCGGTCGGCGCTTCCCAGTCGAGCATTTCACCGGCACAGAACGCCCCCGGCACATGTCCGATCATCAGACGCGCATCCAGTGCCTCAAACGGCACACCTCCGGCGCTGCTGATGGCTTCCTCAATCGGCCGTGGGCGTACGAGTGTCAGCGGCAGTGCCTTGATCGTCTGAGCGAGCAGCGCCGTGTCGGCGAACGCCTCCTTCGACAGCGCTTCATGCAGCAGGCCGAGTTTGACTCCGCCCAGGCCGATGCGGCTCTGGAGATGGGTCGACATCGAGCGTGAGCCGCGCGGGCGGGTGACTTCGTCGAGCACGCGTTGCGCGGTGAGCGCGGGAGCGAGATCGAGCATGATCGTCACCTCGCCATCCGTCAGGATCCGCTCGCGGATCGCTGCCGACAGCGCGTACACCAAACTTCCCTCAATACCCGTTTCGGTGACGACGAACTCGCCTTGCCGATGCTGGGCGTTGCCGTCTTTGTCGATCAACGTGATTGACACGGGTTTCACTGGCTGTCCCGCGAAACGCTCGCGGAAGTAGTCGCTCCAGTTTGCATCGAAGCCGCAGTTGGCGGGGAGGAGTGGTGCAACGGGCACGTCGCGCGCCGTCATCAACGGCACCCATGCGGCATCTGAGCCGAGGCGCGGCCAGCTTCCGCCACCCAGCGCGAATATCACGGCGTCCGCGCGCACCTGCTGCTCGCCCGTGGGCGTCATGAAGAGAAGCGTTTGCTGCGGGGAGTTTCCGCGTTCAGTGTTCCGTGTGCCCTCGTCACCTGCGCCGTCCGACGCATCCCATCCCACCCACTTATGCCGCATGTGAAACCGCACGCCCGATTCCCTCAGGCGATGCAGCCAGGCGCGAAGCATCGGCGCCGCTTTCATATCGGTAGGAAACACGCGGCCTGAACTGCCGACGAACGTTTCGACGCCCAACTTATGAAGCCACGCGCGTAATGCGTCCGGCCCGAACATGTCCAGTAGCGCTGCGATCTGTTCACGCCGTGCGCCGTAGCGTCCGAGGAACGCGTCAAGCGGCTCGGAATGCGTGATGTTCATCCCACCTTTGCCTGCCATCAGGAACTTGCGTCCCACCGACGGCATCGCGTCGTACACGTCGATCTGCACGCCTCCCGAAGCTAACGCCTCGGCGGCCATCAGCCCGGCGGGGCCGCCGCCAATCACGGCGACACGAGCGGAATCGGGCAGGTTGGACATGGGGTGCATTCGGGTGAGAGCGTGAGGGAGAAAGCGGTGCGCGCGGCCAGCTTGCCACGTCTGGCCGCGCAAAGCCCTCTATTTTCACACCGCGAGCCGCTTGCGGGCAAACCCGCGGCGACTTCGTATCCAGAGCCCTGTCGTGCTCGACCTAGACCGGCGAGCGCGCGGTCTCGGCATCGTGATGCCCATCGTGCCTGGTGGGCAGCGGCTCGACCCGGTCCACGATCACCAGATAGCTAAACGCGCCCAAAAAGCAGAATCCACCTGCGACGATCAGCGGAATCGTGAATGAGCCTTTGGTCAACGCGACCATCACGCCGGTAAACGTGGTGATGACGATCCCGGCCAGGTTCGAGGCGAAATTCTGAATGCCGCTGAGCGACGCAACATGGTTCGGCGTGGGGGCCACATCCGCGGGCAGCGACCAGATACTCGCGGCGGCAAACGCGAGACTGCCGTACGCGACGCCGAAGCACGCCAGCATCAGATAGATATTCGATGTGAAGGCCGACAGCGTGATCACCGACGACATCAGCATGCCGCCCACCATGCACGTCTTGCGCGATGCGGTGAGGCTCCAGCCGCGCCGGTAGAGCGCGTCGGAAACATAACCGCCCAGCCAGCCGCTGGGAATCGACATCAATGCCGGAATCGTCCCGAGCGTGCCCAGCGATTTGAGCGAGAAGCCGCGCGTCTGCACGAGATAGCTCGGAAACCACGTGATGAAGAAATAGATCACGAAGTTCAGGCAGAAGAAGCCGAGCATCATGCCCCACACCGTGCGATGGCGGAACAGCGACGCCCAGCTCGCGTGCGGTTCGCCGGCGCGTGGCTGACGCTGTAGCGGGACGTCAGTGGGGCCGGTCATGTCGCCGTGGGCGGGGCTGCGGTAGATCACCAGCCAGCCGACGATCCACACCGCGCCAAGCAGGCCCGTGATGACGAACGAGGCCTTCCAGCCCGCGGTGCTGATGATCAACGCAACGAGCGGAATCGACAGTGCGGAACCGACTCGCGAGCCGCTATCGAAGATGCTGGTGGCGATTGCCCGCTGCGCTGGCTTGAACCACTGCGCGACCAGCTTGGCGCAGGACGGATACGCACCCGCCTCGCCGATGCCGAGCATCAGCCGGCAGCCGAACATCGCACTGACGCTGCCCGCTACCGACGTGGCGGCCGTGAACACCGACCACCAGCCTACTGCCAGCGGCAGCGCGATACGGGCGCCGACCCGGTCGACAAACCAGCCGAACGGCATCTGCATGAACGCATACGTCCAGAAGAAACCACTGAGGATGAGACCCATCTGGGCCGGCCCGATGCCGAGCGCCTTTTCGATCTGCGGCGCGGCGACCGCGAGATTCGCCCGATCGACGTAGTTCACCGCAATGGCCAGAAAGCACAGAAAGATCACAACCCAACGCATTTTTCTCATAACAACGTCTCCTCCGTGAGGGGCGGCATCCGTCGTGTAGATCCTGCAGCTCCGCTGCGATGCCGTGCCTGCGGCGCTTCTGTCGTGTGCGTCCCACTCTGCAGGCGGAACTGCGTGTGCAGTTGCCGATAATGGAGGCGCTTGCAAGACTGGTCAAGCAACCTCTCGGGCGTGCGTCAGGCTGGGACGCATGCGCGGGCACTGCGAAAGCAATGCCGGTGGAGGGCTACGCTTGATGTTTGAGCGAATGATGAGGAAGAGAACCGGCGACCCATAGAAGGTGGCGTTCAAGGAGCATGACGCGATTCTCGAAGCGCGCGAAGCTCGCATTTCGTTGCGGACATTGCTGCTGCGTCGCAGCATTTCTGAAGCAGGTGTGGGTGCGCTTTCGGACCGGCTAAAGCGTCAAGCAAAGGGCCGCCGCGCCTTATCGCTGCGCAATGCGGCCCTTGAAAGCGTGTCGACGCCTTTGCTCTTCGGTTTATCTGTACCGCGCCGGGCGTCTCACCCCGGATACTCCTCGTCGACCTTCAGCCCGGCGAGCTTGAAAATCACCCGCAGCGTCTGCGGCTTGATATCGCGCCGGGACGCGAGCGTGGTCATCACGAAGTCGAGTACCTTCGCGTACTTGAGCATCGTCAGACAGGTTTCCATGTCGACGGTGCCATCACGCATCAACTCGGCGAGGCGCAGCATCTCAACCGAAATGTCACGCGCCATTTCGAGTTCGATCTGCTGTTTCTCGGACCAGGTTGGCGTTGCCAATAGTTTGGTCAACATTTCCTGGAATTTCTGTTCGGCGTTGCCGTTGGGTATCGTATCCATTGCCGCCTCAATATCGTCTGAGCGCGCTTCCGGTTAACATCGCGGCGCACTGCAGGTTACGTAACGTCCGGACCAGTGTTCCGGTCCGACCTCCCCACACGTGTACGGTTCGCCTGATCGATCTGGCAGCCGGTAGTGTGTCGTTGTTCTAAATGCGGCCTGCCACGGGGCTTGGGCTGCATGCTTCGCTTTCTACGCGTTTCGCGTCCTGTCTAGTGCGCTTCCTGCCCCCTTTTCAGAGCAGGAAGTGTTCCAGGAATACGCGTTTCGCGCACGCTTGGCGGCCTTGAATCGGTAGATCTGCCGCGGTTTGGGTAAACTGGCAGCAACTTCTCTCTTTTTCCGTCGCCTGTCGCACGTTCGCCGTGTAATCGACGATGGTCCGTACGATGTCCAGCAAAACTCACGAAATTCGTCCCAACCAATCTGTCGAACTGCTAAAGGAACTGCACATCCTCACGCGCGACGGCAAAATGAATCAGGACAGCCGTCGCAAGCTGAAACAGGTCTATCACCTGTTCCAGTTCATCGAGCCGTTGCTGAAAGATCTGAAAGAAACCCAGGGTGACCTGACCCTCGTCGATCATGGTGCGGGGAAGTCCTACCTTGGTTTTATCCTGTATGACCTGTTTTTCAAGGAGCATCGGGATAATTCGCACATTTACGGCATTGAAACGCGTGAAGAACTCGTGACGAGTTCCGAGGCGCTGGCTACGCGGCTCGGCTTCAAAGGCATGTCGTTCCTGAATCTGTCGGTGGCCGAATCAATTTCGTCGGCCCGGTTGCCGCCGCAGATCGATATCGTTACGGCGCTGCACGCGTGCAACACGGCGACCGACGATGCGATTCGCTTCGCGCTGGAAAAGCATGCGAAGTACATCGTGGTGGTGCCCTGCTGTCAGGCCGAAGTGGCGGGAGTGCTGCGTCAGAACAAGAGCAG
Source organism: Paraburkholderia sp. GAS82 (assembly GCF_050436285.1). Classification (NCBI taxonomy): domain Bacteria; kingdom Pseudomonadati; phylum Pseudomonadota; class Betaproteobacteria; order Burkholderiales; family Burkholderiaceae; genus Paraburkholderia; species Paraburkholderia sp. GAS82. The sequence goes on along the minus strand of NZ_JBNDLX010000015.1, from coordinate 60,455 downwards.
GTCGCTCGGCAACGCCTTGACGGAAATCTGGCGCCATCCGCTGCATACGCGGGAGTTCGGCAGCCAGATCACCAACGTGCTGCGCTGTCTGCAGCTCGAGGCGCACGGCTATCAGGTGAGCGTGACCGAACTCGTGGGCTGGGAGCATTCGATGAAGAACGAACTGATCATCGCCCAGTACAAGGACTTGCCGCGCCGCCGTCCAACGGAGCGGCTCAATGAGGTGATGGAAACGCTCGGGCTGGCGGAGTTGCGCGAGCGGTTTTTTGTGGAGGCGTGAGCGGGACTTGAGGGGCGGAAGGGGTGCGAAACCGCGTCGCGTGTTCGCTGCCTGTTTGCCGCTCATTGGCCATTCACTGCGGAATTAGGGCTTATTTGCTGCTGGTTTGCCGTTCACTCACCTGCCGGCTCGCTCATCCATTTTTCCCAGCCGGCCAGCCCAAGCCGGCGCAGGGTTTCCTGATTGCGCTCGTAGATCGCTTCGGCGTCGGGAAACGCCTCCACCGCCCGTTCGATGCTCGCCTCGCGCAGCAGGTGCAGGACCGGATAGGGTGCGCGGTTCGTATAGTTCTCGATGTCGTCCGCTTCGCTTCCTTCGAACTGGTACTGCGGGTGAAAACTCGCAATCTGCAGTTCGCCTGCGAGGCGCAACTGCTTGAGCATCCGGTCCGCGAAAAACAGACAGTCGTTGTATTCGAGGAAATCGGCAAGTGCTTGCGGAAGGATCAGCAGCGTCGTGTCGATTTCGGCGGGATCGGCCTCAACAAGCGTCTTCAATTCCATCTCAAGATCGATCAGGACCCCTTCGAGATCCGTCGCTTCGCTGATCGCGTAGCGAATCTGGTTCTTGACGTGCACGGCCTTGGCGAACGGACAGAGGTTCAGGCCAATAACGGCTCGGGTCAGCCAGTGACGGGTGGCGGCGAGGATGGCGTCGTGGGAATCGAAGGAGGAAGACGGCGACATGGCAGAGCGGCGGGCTGAAAGCCTCATTTTACCGGCCGCGGTGATTGTGGCCCGCGCCTTCTGACGCCTGCTTACAGCTTCGCGGCGGGTGTCGCACAAGCTGCGGCAATCAACTGCGACGCCACTCGCGGCGCGGCCTGAATCGGCCCGCAGCCCGGGCCGTAGGTCTGGCTTGCCGCATACACTCCTTCGATCAGCAGTCCTAGCCCATTGGCAAGTGCTTCTGGGTCGTCGGCGCCGGCCTCGACGGCAAGCTCAGTAATGCGCGCCATCAGACGCGCCTTGTTGCCAGCGACAAATTGCCGGGCAGCATGCGATGCATCCGGAAACTCCACCGCGACATTCACAAACGGACACCCGCGATAATCTTCGACCGATGCGCGCACGACCAGATCTTCGAAGTACTGCAAAAGCTGCCTGGCCGGTTCGCCGGGATGCTGCGCGAAGCTCTTCTCGACGTAGCTGAAAAACCGCGTATCCTGGCGCTCCAGGTAGCCCAGCACCAGGTCGTCCTTCGACGAAAACTGGCGGTATAGACTCATCTTGTTGACGCCGGCCCGCTCGACGATGGCGTCGACCCCCACCGCCCGCACACCCTCCCGATAGAACAGTTCGCCGGCGGCTTTCAGCAGATGCTCCTGCGCCTGCGGCCCTGCAGTCTGCGTGCGGGTGCGACGGGCGGACTTGGCCGGTGCTGATGCAGTGCTCTGGGACATGGTGACCCTACGTTCGGTAATGGATAGCTTGACATGTTACCGACCGGTCACTAGTATCGCAACACCATTGTGACTGATCTGTCACAAGTCCTTTACAAAACGCGTAACAAAACACGAGCCGGCTGCGTTCGACGAACGGCGAGCCGACTGGAGATCCGATGAACTGGGCAGCGAGAATGATTGGCGGCCGCTTCCATTACGGTTGGTTGACCGTGGCGGTGGTGTTTCTGGTGTTGCTGGCTGCGGCGGGAACGCGCGCCACGCCAAGCGTGATGATGGTGCCGCTCGAGCATCAGTTCGGCTGGAGCCGGGCAACCATTTCGCTGGCGATTTCGGTGAATATCGCGCTGTACGGCCTGATGGGGCCGTTCGCGGCGGCGGCGATGCAACGTTTCGGCGTGCGCCCAACCGTGCTGATCGCACTCGCCACGTTGGCGAGCGGTGTGGCGCTGTCGTCGCTGATGACGCATCCGTGGCAGATGATCCTGATCTGGGGCGTGATGGTGGGCGGCTCGACTGGCGTGGCGGCGCTGTCTTTGTCCGCCACGGTGGTGAACCGCTGGTTCACGACGCATCGCGGGCTCGTGATGGGCATCCTCACCGCCAGTTCGGCCACCGGCCAACTGGTGTTCCTGCCGCTACTCGCGGCGATTGCCGAGCATCATGGCTGGCGCCCGGTGGTCTGGGTGGTGGCGGGCGCGGCGGCGATCGTGCTGCCGCTGGTGGCTTTCCTGTTGCCCGAGCGTCCGGCCGATCTGACGCTGCGCCCGTTCGGCGAACCGGCCGACTCGCCCATCAACACCCAACTGTCGAAGCAGAATCCACTGGCAATCGCTTTCGGCACGCTCGCGATGGCAAGCAAGACGCGCGATTTCTGGCTGCTGTTTTTCAGCTTCTTTATTTGCGGGGCGAGTACCAACGGCTACGTCGGCACCCACCTGATCGCCATGTGCGGTGACTATGGCCTCTCCGAAGTGCAGGGCGCGTCGCTGCTCGCCGCCATGGGCATCTTCGATCTGTTCGGTACGACGCTGTCGGGCTGGCTGTCGGATCGCTTCAATAGCCGGGTGCTGCTGTTCTGGTATTACGGGCTGCGCGGATTGTCGTTGATGTATTTGCCGCATGCTTTCGGCATCGACTTTTTTGGTTTGCCGCTGTTCGCGGTTTTCTATGGACTCGACTGGATCGCGACCGTGCCGCCCACCGTACGTCTTGCGACCGATGTCTACGGCAAGGAAGCAGCGCCGGTCGTGTTCGGCTGGGTGGTGGCCGGCCACCAGCTCGGCGCGGCGTTCGCGGCGCTGGGCGCGGGCATGCTGCGCTCGAGCCTCGGCACTTACACGGTGGCGTCGATGATATCGGGTGGCTTGTGCCTCGTCGCCTCGGTGATCGTGCTGCGCATCAACCGCGGCGAGCGGAGAGCGTCGCCACAGCCGGTGTAGGCGTCGGGGCCACCGCGTTCTCGAATACGTTTTACCAGTCCGTTTTGAAGCGCTCACGGCGAAGCCCGGTTATTCTATGTGCCCCGGGCAGCCGCCCGTCGATCATGAATTTCGACTGAGAGAAGCGCATGACCAACAAACCCGCCCCAACCGCAGTTCCCATTCACGAACTGATCGCAGGTCGCTGGAGTCCGCGCGCCTATTCGAGCGAGCCGATCAGCCGTGAGCACCTGCATGCGGTTCTTGAAGCGGCCCGCTGGGCGCCTTCGTCGTACAACGGCCAACCGTGGCGTTTCATTGTGTTCGATCGCAGCAGCGATGAAGTCTCATTCAAGCGCGCCTTCGCCACGCTGGTGCCGTTCAATCAGGGCTGGAATGCGCCGGCGCCGGTGCTGATCGCCGTGACCGCGCATACGCTCACCAACAAGGGTGAAGTGAACCGTTGCGCTCCGTACGATGCGGGCGCGGCCGCGATGGCGCTGGTATTGCAGGCTCACGCGCTAGGTCTCGCTGCGCACCAGATGAGCGGTTTCGACGTCAACGCATTCCGCAAGGCGTTTGCGATTCCCGACGACGTCGAGGTGATCGCGATGATTTCGCTTGGCCATTTCGGCGAAGTCGAGAAGCTCGACCCGGTGCTGCGCGAGCGCGAGAAGTCGGTGCGCACGCGTTTTCCGCTGGGCGAGATCGCATATAGCGGTGCATGGAAGAAGGCGTTCTAAGACGCTGGAGAATTGCTCGGAAAGACAGGAAACGCGCGGTCCGCAAGACCGCGCGTTTTTTCATTCGGACACAGTTTCGCCCGACCCGCCGCTCACGCGGTATAGATCGCGCTCCTTGCCTTGCAGCCAACGCGGCGGCCGGCCGCGTCCCGACCAGAGTGCGCCGCTTACCGGGTCCTGATAGAGCGCGGGGCCTTGCTGCAGGCGCGCGCGCCGGCTTGCGCGCGCAGGCAATACATCGCGTGTGGTGAGCCGGTACTCGCACATCAACCGGCGAATTTGTGCGATGACGGCTCGCCTCTCCGCTGCACGCGCCGCGGCAATATCGGCTTCGAGCTGGAGGCGCTGCCTGAGCAGCTCCTGGTAAGACACCATCGGACGGTCCTTTAAGTGCGAAAGAATGATTGCGGTCGACCCGCGGCATTCAATGCTGCCGTTGAGGCCGCCGCGTGCCGTTGAAAGAAAAAGCACCAGCGCGCGTGGCGCGCTGGTGAAGCAGGACCGGCCTCTGCTGGTCGGGGAACCGCGAGGGAGACAAGCCGGTCCTGGAGCGACCGTTGAGCCAGCGCGGACTCAGCGAGCGCATGGTTGAACAGTATCTGTAATGGTGGATCGCGAATACTGGCGAGACCGACAATGCACTGTCCTTATGTGCGGGACAGTGGGGTAGATGTTTATGTTGCGCGAAACTGCGCTCGCCAGCTTCAACGTGATGTGCGGACAGACAAGGCAAAGTTGAATGTGCTAGAGACGCACCGCGCTCACTCGTTGTCTGTCACCGCCGACAACGGAGTGGCCACGTTTTCGAGCGACTTGCGCTCCGCATCGACGCCCCAGATTGCGGCCACCACCGCTGCGCCGATCATCAGTGCCGAGCCGACCAGATAGCCGGTAAACACCGCGCTGCGCTGATGCGTATCGATCAGTCGTCCGAAGAATGCCGGCCCAGCAACGCCGCCTAGCGCCGTGCCGAATGAGTAGAACACGGCAATGGCCAATGCGCGAATTTCCAGCGGAAACGATTCGCTCACCGTCAGATAAGCCGAGCTCGCTGCCGCGGAAGCGAAGAAGAAAATCACCATCCACGCAATCGTCTGCGTGGTGACAGTGAGCAGATTGTGTTCGAACAGATAGCCGCTGAGCGTCAGCAAAATGCCCGAGAGCGCATACGTCGTGAAAATCATCTTGCGGCGGCCGATCACATCGAACAGGCGCCCCAGTAGCAGCGGTCCGAGAAAATTTCCGAGCGCAAACGGCAGCAGATACCAGCCGATATGATCGCCCGGCACGTGGTAGAAATCCGTGAGCACGAGCGCATAGGTGAAGAAAATCGCGTTGTAGAAAAACGCCTGCGCGGTCATCAACGAAAGGCCCACCAGCGCGCGGCGCCGATGCACCGTAAAGAGCGCGTGGAAGACTTCGCCAAGCGGCGTGTGGTCACGCGTGCGCAGACGCAAGCGGGTGAGCGGCTCGTCCATCGGCGGATGTCCGGCGCGGCGGAAGCGCGCTTCAATGTTCTCGACGATCGTGGTGGCTTCCGGCGCTTCACCGTGTGTGAGCAGCCAGCGCGGGCTTTCCGGCACCCAGACGCGCATCGGCAGAATCGCGAGCGCGAGCACCGCGCCGATTAAAAAGCACGCGCGCCAGCCCCAGTCGGCGGGTAGCAGATGTGGATCGAGCAACACGAGCGAGCCGGCCGCGCCGATTCCCGCGCCCACCCAGAATGTCCCGTTGATGCCGAGGTCGGTCCAGCCGCGTACACGCGCCGGCGTGAATTCCTGGATCGTCGAATTGATCGCCGTGTATTCGCCGCCGATTCCCGCGCCAGTCAGAAAGCGAAACAACAGGAAGCTCACCAGATTCCACGACAGCGCAGTGGCCGCGGTAGCTGTCAGATACAGCGCGAGCGTGATGAAGAACAGCTTGCGCCGGCCAAGCCGGTCAGTGAGCCAGCCGAAGCCGAGCGCACCGAGCACGGCGCCCGCGATATAGGCACTTCCGGCCAGACCTACGTCGCTGTTGGTAAAGTGCAGCGTTGGACTTGTCTTCAGCGCGCTGGCGACGGCGCCGGCCAGCGTCACTTCGAGCCCGTCGAGCAGCCAGGTGATGCCCAACGCGACCACGATCAGGGAATGAAACTGACCCCAAGGCAGACGATCGAGGCGCGACGGCAGATCGGTTTCGATCACGTTGCGCGGTTTTTCCTGCACTGCGGCGCTGACAGGCTCGGTCATTGCGGCAAGTCTCCACGTATGGGGTAATTTGAATGGCGTATCCTTCGCCAATGAGCAATTTCCGTTCCGTTGAACCCGTCCGTAGGGACCCGGTTGATACCCGCCGCGCTTTCGTGATACAAAGCCGGTCCACTTTCTGTCCGCGCCAGCCGTGAGCGGCGATTTACTGCCATGACCTATTGCGCGATTGACTTTGGCACATCGAATTCGGCCGTCGCCGTGCCCGACGGCGCGGCGCTGCGGCTTGCGCCGGTCGAAGGTGCCTACACGACGCTGCCCACTGCAGTGTTCTTCAATACGGACGAAAACACCCGCGACTTCGGCCGCGCGGCGCTCGAAGCGTATATAGACGGCTTCGACGGCCGCCTGATGCGCTCGATGAAAAGCATTCTCGGCTCGGCACTGGCGGAAAACTCGACCGACCTCGGCGACGGCTCGGCGATCAAATACACCGAGGTCATCGCGATCTTCGTCGATCACCTGAAGCGCTCCGCGGAAGCCAGCGCCGGTAGCTCAATCAGCCGCGCGGTGCTGGGCCGCCCGGTGTTCTTCGTCGACGATGATCCGCGCGCCGACCAGCTTGCGCAACAGCAACTGGAGGCGGCGGCGCGTTCGGTGGGCCTGCGGGAGATTCATTTCCAGTACGAGCCGATCGCCGCGGCGTTCGATTATGAGTCGCATCTGACCGAAGAGGGGCTCGTGCTGGTGGCCGACATCGGCGGGGGCACGTCTGACTTCTCGCTGGTGCGGGTCGGGCCGGATCGCATGAAGCGGGTCGAACGCAAGGACGACGTGCTGGCGCATCACGGCGTGCACGTGGCGGGCACGGACTTCGACCGCCGTGTCGAACTTGCCACCATTCTGCGCGAACTGGGTTATCAGACGCTCGATCCGGAAGGACGCGAGATTCCGAACCGCATTTACTTCGACCTTGCCACGTGGCACCTGATCAACACCGTCTACGGGCCCAAGCGGGTCAGCGAACTGACGCTGATGCGGCACCTGTTCACTGACGTGAAGCACCATGACCGCCTCACACGGGTCGTCGACCGGCGTCTGGGGCATGCCCTGGCGGCGCACGCGGAAGAGGCGAAGATCGGCGTTGCGGCCGGCGGCGAGACGATGATCGATCTGGAGCTGGTGGAAGACGACCTGCGCCTCGCCTTCGACGAAACGCAGCTCATCAAGGCGGGGCACGACGAGACGCTGCGTATCGTGCAGGCCGCGCGCGATACCGTGCAGGCGGCCGGCGTGGCGCCGCGCAACGTGGGCGCGATTTACTTCACCGGCGGTTCAACGGGTTTGGCATTTCTCTCCAGCGCGCTGTCCGCGGCCTTTCCGGACGCCCGGCCGGTATTCGGCGATCGCCTCGCCAGCGTGGCCACGGGCCTTGGCATTCACGCGCGGCGGCTATTCGGATAAACGCCGGTCGTCACGCGTATTACCGACAGACGTAAAAAAACCCCGCCTTGGCGGGGTTTTTTCTTTGCGTCCAGAAGGAAGCGTGCGCTTACACCGGCTTGATGTTAGCTGCTTGCTTGCCCTTCGGGCCCGTCTTCACTTCAAACGTAACCTTTTGGTTTTCTTGCAGCGTCTTGAAGCCTTCCGTGCGGATTTCCGAGAAATGCGCGAACAGATCTTCACCGCCGCCGTCGGGAGTGATGAAGCCGAAGCCCTTTGCGTCATTGAACCACTTGACGGTACCGGTTTCCATATTACTTGTTCCTAAAGATGGTAGATAAGGCCGAAGCCCGTTGGGTGCATGAAAATCAAGGAAGGGGGTAATGGGACCAACCGGAGTACCGTTGATGGGCGAACTACGAAAGACCAATTCACTCGCCGCTTGAAATCCTGCCCGAACGTTATACGGCGATTTCGAGAGAAGGTCAACACTCTCAGCACATCTTTACAAGGTTTTAGGGCCAGGCGCGACGGGCGCTTACGAAACTTGCGCTCCCCTTAATTTCTCGCTAGGGATAACCCTAGCTTCGCCTGCATTCTTTCGGTGCAACCGTTAAACTACGCGCCGCGCCAGGGTTGCACCTGATCCCAGGTATAAGCCTGCGCCCATCATGCCCGTCACCCCGTCTCCAGCGTCAAAGCATTGCCGCGGTGCCGACATGTTTTGACCTGACCGCATTCGCATGGGACCGGAGTGAGCGCTGAAGCGCGCTTACTCCGGTCGACCGCAACAAGTTGCATGGGGCCAGAGTAGGCGCTAAAGCGCCTACTCTGGTCGACAATAGGAGAAGACGTGAAAAGTTCTATTCAACGGAACATTGGCCCGTTCGCGCTGATGCTGACCGGCCTCGGCTCGATCATCGGATCGGGCTGGCTGTTCGGTGCGTGGAAGGCGGCAAAAATTGCAGGCCCCGCAGCGATCTGCGCCTGGATAATCGGCGCGGTGGTGATTCTGGCGATCGCACTCACCTATGCTGAACTTGGCGCGATGTTCCCGGAGTCGGGCGGCATGGTGCGTTACGCGCGCTATTCGCACGGCGCGCTGGTCGGTTTTGTTAGCGCATGGGCTAACTGGATCGCGATCGTGTCGGTGATTCCAATCGAAGCCGAAGCGTCGATTCAATACATGAGCACATGGCCATATCCATGGGCTCATGCATTGTTCGTGAATGGGTCATTAACCACGAATGGGTTATTGCTCTCTGCGATCCTCGTGATTATCTATTTCATGCTCAATTATTGGGGCGTGAAGCTGTTTGCACGCGCTAATACGACTATCACGATCTTCAAGTTCGTGATTCCCGCGGCAACGATCGCTGGTCTGATGGCGGCAGGTTTCCATCACGAGAACTTCGGCGAGGCGAGCACGTTTGCGCCGTATGGCTGGTCGGCAGTGTTCACGGCGGTGGCGACGAGCGGTATCGTGTTCGCGTTCAACGGCTTCCAGAGCCCGATCAACCTCGCGGGCGAAGCGCGCAACCCGGCGAAGAGCGTGCCGTTCGCGGTGATCGGCTCGATCCTGCTGGCACTGGTGATCTATGTGCTGCTGCAGATTGCCTATATCGGCGCGGTAAACCCGGCTGACGTGATGAAGGGCTGGAGCCACTTCAGCTTCGCGTCGCCGTTCGCTGAACTGGCGCTTGCACTGAACCTCAACTGGCTGGCGTTCCTGCTGTACGTCGATGCGTTCGTCAGCCCGAGCGGCACAGGTACGACCTATATGGCGACGACGAGCCGCATGATCTACGCCATGGAGCGCAACAACACGATGCCGAAGATGTTCGGCAACGTGCACCCTATCTACGGCGTGCCGCGTCAGGCGATGTGGTTCAACCTGCTGGTTTCGTTCATCTTCCTGTTCTTCTTCCGCGGCTGGAGTTCGCTCGCGGCAGTGATTTCGGTTGCGACCGTGATTTCGTACCTGACGGGCCCGATCAGCCTGATGGCACTGCGCCGCGCGGCGACGGATCTGGATCGTCCGCTGCATATCCCGGGCATGAAGATCATTGCGCCGTTTGCGTTCGTTTGCGCATCGCTGGTGCTGTACTGGGCGAAGTGGCCGCTGACCGGCGAAATCATCCTGCTGATGATCGTCGCGCTGCCGGTGTACTTCTACTTCCAGGCGAAGTCAGGCTTCAGCGGCTACGAGCGCGATCTGAAGGCGGCATGGTGGCTGGTGGCGTACCTGCCGGTGATGGCGGTGCTTTCGTTGATCGGCAGCAAGCAGTTCGGCGGTCACGACGTTCTGCCGTATGGCTGGGACATGCTGACCGTGATCGTCTTCGCGCTGATTTTCTATTACTGGGGCGTGCACACCGGTTATCGCACCGACTACCTCGATGAGCGCGATGTCCACGACGAAGTGCTCGAAGGGATGGGCGCGCATTGATCGTCCGCGCTGCTTGATGCCGGTCTGAATGCTGCGGTTGTGTTGCCCGCCGCGGGATTCCGGGACAAAAAAGCCGCCTGAGTTTCCTGCTCGTACCACAGAGGTGTTGGCGAACGGGCAGGCCTGGTTGGCGATTACGGCGAGCCTCTTCGGAGGCTCGCTTTTTTAGGCGCATTGAAAGCCTATACGGGCCTTGGCCATGCGAAAGCACGGGGTGCCGATACGCTTCACTATATGGCATCAAATTTCTCATAATTGCTTCATTTTAAGGAAGCAATTGTCTTGGATCTGATGCACAGCAAGCCATTGATTGCGAGGCAATTTGCTTCGAACGGCGCTCGCCCAGCCCGATATTGCCGGCAAGAAAAAGACCCGCAATCCCTCCAGGACGCGGGTCTCAGCGCTAATTAGCCCAAAAACCCGACACCGTTGTAGTCCGGATAGCTGAGTCTCCTCAGACGGGCTTTTACTATTCGGCGTGGCCGGCGCGGCGCATCGACGCTTACGCCGTGCCGCATTGACGCTTACGCCGTGCCGAATACGTAGTTCGTCATCGCCAGCGACTTCTGGAACGTCCCGAGCGACTGGATCGCGAGCGTGTAGTCGTCATCTGCCGCGCCGAGCGCAGCGAATACCGGCAACAGGTGCTCGTCGGTTGGGTGCATATACGTGGCGTGCGGCGCCTGGCGGCGATAGTCGAGCAGCGCGTCGATATCGTGCCCGGCCAGCTTCGTTTCGAACCAGTCGGTGAATTCGGTCACGCGCGGATCAGCGTCTTCCGGGCGCGCGGAGAAATCGGCGGCGCGCAGATTGTGCGTGATCTGGCCAGAGCCTGTCACCATCACGCCCTCGTCCCTCAGCGCCCGCAGCGCGCGGCCGAGTCGGAAGTGGTGGGTGGCGTCCATGTGCGGCTGGATCGACAACTGCGCCACCGGGACGTCGGCGTTCGGAAACATCAGCAGCATCGGTACCCAGGCGCCGTGATCGAGGCCGTGCGACTGCGTATCGGCGAGCAGGCCGTGCTCATTGAGCAGCGCGGCGGCGCGTCGTGCGATATCCGGCGCGCCCGGCGCGGGGTACTGGATATCGTATAACTGACGCGGAAAGCCGTAGAAATCGTGGATTGTCTCTGGATGCTCAGCGGTGCTCGCCAGCGGTTGAGCGGTGCCCCAGTGGGCCGACAGCATCAGGATGGCCTCCGGACGAGGCAACTGGGCCGACAGCGTGCCGAACTCGGCAGACGGCATCGAAGGGTCGATCGGCAACGTTGGCGCGCCGTGGGACAGGAAAAGCGACGGCATACGGTTCATGGCAGCGAAGTCCGCAGCAAGTGCGGCTCGTAAGTTGGGTTGCTACCAATATAAGGCCGCACTCCCGTTTGATAAACGGGTGAATCCGGATTTGATTGCGTCGCGCGGGTTGTCAATCGGCACGCTTCCCGCATGCCGCGCCGCAGATGAGCTATTCCGCTTGCGAGTTACGCAGCCCCACCCAGGCGGGCGAAAGCGAAGGCCCCAGCGCAAAAAGATCCAGCACGCGCGCTACCGTGTGATCGACCATCTCGTCGATCGAGGCAGGCTGGTTATAGAAGGCCGGCAGCGGCGGAAAGATCACGCCGCCCATCTCGGTGACGGCGGTCATATTGCGCAGATGCGCGAGGTTTAGCGGCGTTTCGCGCACCATCAGCACGAGGCGGCGTCGTTCCTTGAGCGTAACGTCGGCGGCGCGGGTGATCAGGTTGTCCGAGAGACCGTGGGCGATGCTCGCTAGCGTCTTCATGGAGCAGGGCGCGACGATCATGCCGTCGGTCGAGAACGAGCCGGATGCAATGCTCGCACCCACGTCGCGCACCGAATGGACGACATCCGCCAGCGGATGCACGTCTTCTTTGCTTAACTGGAGTTCGTGCTGGATATTAAGCCAGCCGGCGCTGGAAATCAGCAGATGGGATTCCACGCCGCCCAACCTGCGCAGCGTTTCAAGCAACCGGATGCCGTAGACGGCGCCGGTCGCGCCGGTGATCGCGATGATCAGCCGGCGAGGCGCCGCAGCGCGTGTTTCCATGGCTGGCGGCACCTGAGGTTCAGCTTCTGAAACGGCAGGCGGCGATCAGGCTGCAGCAAACAGCTGCTGCAGTTCGCCGTTCTGATACATCTCCATCATGATGTCCGAGCCGCCGATGAACTCGCCCTTCACGTAGAGCTGGGGAATGGTCGGCCAGTTGGAGAATTCCTTGATGCCCTGGCGCACTTCGTCGTCCTCGAGGACGTTAACGGTCTTGGGCGCGTCGACGCCGCAGGCCTTCAGGATCTGGATGGCGCGGCCCGAAAAGCCGCACATCGGAAACTGCGCGGTGCCCTTCATGAAGAGCACGACGGCGTTGTCGTCGACGATTTGCTTGATGCGTTGTTGCGTATCCATGGCTGACCTTGCGGTTCCGGAATGTGGTGGAGATAGAGTGAAATGATAGCGGATTTCGTTGCGACGGGCTGACGGCGGTGTTGGCGCGGATCTCGCGCAATCTTCGTTTATACGCCCGCTCGCCACTCGCCGCCGCTGATGCGTTCGATCCCGGCAAGATCGCATTCCGAGCGCACGGCTGCGAAACCGGCTTGAACCAGCAGCATGCGCACGGCTGCGGCCTGATCGTAGCCGTGTTCGAGCCAAAGCACGCCGCCGCGTTGTTCGTCGAAGCGAGTGTGCGCGCCGGCGATGATGGCGCGGATCGCGCTGAGGCCGTCCGCCTCATCGGTCAAGGCACCGCGCGGTTCGAAGCGCAAGTCGCCTTCCGTCAGATGCGGGTCGCCGCTGGCAATATACGGTGGATTACTAACGATCACGTCAAAGCGCAGCGCGCGCTCGAGCGCATCGTACCAGTCGCTGCGCACTAGCTGCACAGGGCCGCCGGGGCGCGCCGCGTCCAGCAGCCGGGCGGCATTGCGAGCGGCGACGGCCAACGCTTCACCTGAACGGTCGACGGCCCAGACCTGCGCATCGGGCCTGACCGAGGCGATGGCGACTGCGATCGCGCCGGTGCCCGTGCCGAGATCGAGCATACGCGGCCGCGCGATCCCGTCCAGCGCTGCCAGCGCGGTTTCGACCAGCAGTTCGGTTTCCGGCCGCGGGATCAGCACATCCGGCGTCACTTCGAAATCGAGCCCGAAGAATTCGCGCGCGCCGATCAGCTGCGCCACCGGTTCACCGGCGACACGCCGTGCCTCTAATGCCTGAAAACGCGCCACGGGTTCGGCGTCGAGCGGCTCGTCGCTGCGCGTGATCAACTCGGTGCGGCGCCAGCCGAGCGCGTGCCCGAGCAGGATCCGCGCTTCGAGCGGCGGCAGAGCCGAGGTGCGCAGCAGGGCGGCGACGTTATTCATGGGCATGGCGGTGGTTTCGCATCCAGCCAATGCGCTTAGTCCGCATCGCCGAGCGACGCCAGCAACTCAGCCTGATGCTCGCTGACCAGCGCGGCGATCAGTTCGTCGAGATCGCCGTCCATGATCGACTCGAGGCGGTACAGTGTCAGGTTGATACGGTGATCGGTGAGACGCCCCTGGGGGAAGTTGTAGGTACGGATGCGCTCCGAGCGGTCGCCCGAGCCGATCAGACTCTTACGGGTCGCGGCTTCCTTGGCGTGCTGCTCGTGATACTGCTTGTCCTTGATACGAGCGGCCAGCACCTTCAGCGCGCGATCCTTGTTCTTGTGCTGCGAGCGATCGTCCTGGCACTCCACGACGATGCCGGTCGGCAGGTGGGTCACCCGCACGGCCGAATCGGTCTTGTTGATGTGCTGACCGCCGGCACCCGACGCGCGGAACGTATCGATACGCAGATCGGCTGGATTGATCTCCACTTCGCCGATCTCATCGGCTTCCGGCATCACCGCGACCGTACATGCCGAAGTGTGGATGCGCCCTTGGGTTTCAGTCGCTGGAACGCGTTGCACGCGGTGGCCGCCAGACTCGAACTTGAGCTTCGAATAAGCCGCTTCCCCGGCGATACGCACGATCACTTCCTTATAGCCGCCCAGATCCGATTCGCTGGCCGACATCATTTCGACCTGCCAACGGTTGCGTTCGGCGAAGCGCAGATACATCCGCAGCAGATCACCCGCGAACAGCGCAGACTCGTCGCCGCCCGTGCCGGCGCGGATTTCGAGGAAGATGTTGCGATCGTCGTTGGGGTCTTTCGGCAGCAGCATTTTCTGCAGCTCGGCGCCGAGTTGCTCCATCCGCTCGCGGGCCGCGCGGATCTCTTCTTCGGCGAAATCGCGCATTCCCGCGTCCGCCAGCAGTTCCTGCGCGGTGATTGCGTCGTTGCTGGCCTGGCGCCACAGCGCGTAGTGCTCGACCACCGGCCCGAGCTCGGCGTGTTCACGCGTCAGCTTGCGGTATTGGTCGAGATTCGAGGTGACGTCCTCGCGGCTCAACAGATCGTTCAGTTCGGCCAGCCGGGTGGTGAGCTGGTCGAGCTTGCTTTGCATGCTCGTTTTCATCGGACGGTACGGAGCGGGCTCCGGAAAGGATGGCGTAACTGGGGAGGCGGGCGCAAGCCCTGGAGGTTGGCGCCGGCCTGCCTAAGCGAACTCACATGGCGAGGCGGCGCGCGGCGGCAGCGCCGCTAACGTTCCGAAGACCCGGAATGTTTGTAGAAACCGCCCATCAGTTCGATGAGCTTATCGCGATTCTCGCTGCTGGCGCGATTGAGTGCGTGCGTCGGACCATGGATCAGCTTGTTGGTCAGCGCCTGCGACAGCGCCTCGATCACGGCAGCCGGATCCTCGCCGCGCGCGAGCGCCTTTTGCGCGCGTTCGACTTCGGCCCGGCGCAGCAGATCCGCTTGCGTATGCATATGACGGATCACCGGCACGATGCTGCGCGCGTCGAGCCACTGCATGAAATTCTGCACCCGGGTTTCGATGATCGCTTCGGCCTGCGCGACCGCCGCCTGACGCGAGGCGTTGCCTTCACGCACGATGGCGCCGAGATCGTCGACGGTGTAGAGGAACACGTCCTGAAGCTTGCCGACTTCCGGCTCGATGTCACGCGGCACCGCCAGGTCGACCATGAAAATAGGCCGGTGGCGGCGCGCTTTCACCGCGCGCTCGACCGCGCCCAGACCGATGATCGGCAACGTGGAAGCAGTACACGAGACGATGATGTCGAACTCGTGCATCCGCGTGGGCAGTTCAGATAGCGGGATGGCCCGGCCGTTGAAGCGCTCGGCGAGTCGCGTGCCGCGCTCCGCGGTGCGGTTCGCCACCACCAACTCGCGCGGCTGCTGTGCCGCGAAGTGCGTCGCGCACAGCTCGATCATTTCTCCCGCGCCGATGAACAGCACGCGCTGGTTCGACACCTTGTCGAAGATGCGCTGCGCGAGCCGCACGGCTGCTGCTGCCATCGAAACCGATTGCGCCCCGATTTCGGTAGTGCTGCGGACTTCCTTCGCCACCGCGAAGGTGCGCTGGAACAACTGGTTCAGATAGGTGCCCAGGGCGCCGGCTTCCGAAGCCGTGCGCACGGCGTCCTTCATTTGCCCGACGATCTGCGTCTCGCCCAGCACCATCGAATCGAGCCCCGACGCGACCCGGAACGCGTGACGCACGGCTTCCGACTGCGGCAGTGCGTACACGTGCGGCGCCAGTTCACTGACCGACAGCTTGTGATACTGCGAAAACCACTGGATAGCTGCCTCGCGGACCGCATGATCGTCGGTCGCGCAATAGAGCTCGGTGCGGTTGCAGGTGGAGAGAATGGCTGCTTCAGGCGCGCTCCGGGCGGCGGGGCCGAGCCAGATGTCCTTGAAGGTTGCCAATGCAGGTTTGATCTGTTCGAGCGGAAACGCCACGCGTTCGCGCAAGGCGACGGGCGCGGTGTGGTGATTGATTCCGATCGTTAGAAGCTGCATGTGCGGGACTATGGTTTAGCCCAATATTATAGCGTTTTCGCATTTCTTTCAGTTCTACGGCCGCTTCAGGCTCCCACGGCGCGTTCCGGCGGGACTGCGTCGAGCTGGTAACCATAGCCGTAGAGCGGGGTCAGCAAATAGCCATGCTCAGGCCGCAACTGCAGTTTGGTGCGCACCCGCGACGCGTGCGTGTCGAGCGTACGCGATCTTACGTCACGCCTGCGGCCCCAGACCGTTTCGAGAATGTGCACACGCGATACCGGCCGCGACACATTAATAAACAGTAGAAGCGCGAAACGGAATTCCTTGGGGGTTAGTGCCACTGTCTGTTCAAGGAATGTAACGGTAAAGTGCGCGGCGTCGAATGCATAACCGCCGAACACATCGAGCCGGCGGTTGGGCGGACGGCGCAGTCCGGCGCGTCGCAGCAGCGCCTCGACACGGGCTAGCATTTCCGGCCCACGTACCGGTTTAACCAGACAATCGTCGGCGCCGGCATGAAGTGCTGCGACAATCTCACTTTCGCGCGGCGCCGACATCAGCATGATGACCGGCAAGCCTGGCAGAACGCTGCGCGCCCGAGGGATGACATCTTCGGCAGAGCGGTCGCCTGCCCAACTATCGGTCAACAGGAGATCGAAGAACTGGCTGGCCGCGTGCGCCAGGAACGGCTCGCTGGCGATGAAGTGTTGGCAGCCGTGGCCGCCGGCGAAGATCAGCCGGTCGACCAGTTCCGCGTGGCGCGGGTCAGGCTCGATGAGAGCGATTCGCATAGAACGCGATTTCAGCGTGGCGGGCGTGGGCGGCATTCCTTTCGGCTTGCCTAAATGTGACCCCGGCCCCTAAACTCGACCGCTATGCGGGAAGCGCCGTGCTGACCTTTATAATTAACGAGAGAAAAATGCTAGCTGTCCGAACGCTTTACGCATATGGGAAGAGTCCGAAAGTGAGTGAGGTCCCCTACTGATGGGTTGGCCTGGTATCGTGTTGCTGGGCGTGGCCGTCGGCCTTGCGGGCTGGTGGTTCCATCCGCTGCGGCGCGCGAGTCGGGCACGTATCTGGGTGGCGTTGCTGATGGGTGTGCTGGGCGCAGTGTTCGCCAGCCTGGCCGGCAACGTGACTGGTCTCTTCCATGATGGTGATACGCTCGAATGGCCGGTGTGTACGGCTGTTGCGTTGATTGCCGTTGCCGTGACGGTCGGCTTGTTCTCCCGTCGCTGAACTTTGCAGGTGAATCTGATGAATGCCCGACTTCCCGAAACCTCTTCCGTTCCCGAGCGGATCGCCCACCTGCGTGGCGCGATGACGCGCGAGGGCCTCGCGGCCTATCTGGTTCCGTCTGCCGATCCTCACCTGTCCGAGTATCTGCCGGGACGCTGGCAGGGTCGCCAATGGCTATCGGGTTTCACCGGCTCGGCCGGCACGCTGGTCGTGACAGACAGCTTTGCCGGCTTGTGGACCGATAGCCGTTATTGGGAGCAGGCCGAAGCGCAACTGGCCGGCACCGGCGTCGAGTTGATGAAGATGTTCGGCGGCCAGCAGTCGCAGCCGCACTTCGAATGGATGGCGCAAAACCTGCCGGCTGGCGCGACCGTCGGTGTCGACGGTGCGGTGCTGGGGCTGGCCGCCGCACGCTCGCTGACGCACGCGCTGAGCGCGTACGGCGTAAAGCTGCGCACCGACGTCGATCTGTTCGATGCCATCTGGCTCCAGCGGCCGGCGCTGCCCACCGAAAAGGTGTTCGAGCACACCGCGCCGCACGCCACCGTGGCCCGTTCCGAGAAGCTCGACCAGATTCGCCGTGCGATGCAGGACAAGGGCGCGCAATGGCACTTCATTTCGACGCTCGACGATCTCGCGTGGCTGTTCAACCTGCGCGGCGCCGACGTCAGCTACAACCCGGTATTCGTTGCGCATGCGCTGATCGGACTGGACCGCGTCTCGCTGTTCGTGGCCGACGGCAAGGTGCCGCGGGCGCTGGCTGAAGCGCTGGCGCGCGACGGCATCCATGTCGAATCGTATGGCAAGGCCGCCGCGGCCCTCGCGGGGTTGCCTGGCGGTGCGAGCCTGCTGATCGATCCGCGCCGGATCACGTATGGCCTGCTGCAGTCGGTGCCGACGACGGTGAACATCGTCGAGGCAGTGAATCCGTCCACCTTCCTTAAATCGCGCAAGACCGAGGCGGATGCCGAGCACGTACGCGCGACGATGGAGCAGGACGGCGCGGCGCTCACCGAATTCTTCGCTTGGTTCGAAGGCGCGCAGGGTCGCGAAACGATCACCGAGCTGACCGTGGACGAACGTCTGACGGCCGCTCGTGCCCGTCGTCCGGATTTCATTTCGCTGAGCTTTGCGACCATCGCCGGCTTCAACGCCAACGGCGCGATGCCGCACTATCGCGCGAGCGCGGCGTCGCATTCGACCATCGAAGGCAACGGCCTGCTGCTGATCGACTCGGGCGCCCAGTATCTGACGGGCACGACGGATATCACGCGGGTCGTGCCGGTCGGCACGCTGAGCGACGCGCAGCGACGCGATTGCACAGTGGTGCTGAAGGGGGTGATGGCGCTGTCGCGGGCGCGGTTTCCGCGCGGCATCCGCTCGCCGATGCTCGACTCGATCGCGCGCGCGCCGATCTGGGAAGCCGGGGCCGATTACGGTCACGGTACCGGGCATGGTGTCGGCTACTTCCTGAATGTGCACGAAGGCCCGCAGATCATTTCGCACTACGCGCCGGCCGAACCGTTCACGGCAATGGAAGAGGGCATGATCACCTCGGTCGAACCGGGTATTTACCGGCCGGGCAAGTGGGGCGTGCGGATCGAGAACCTCGTGCTGAACCGCGCGGCCGAGAAAACCGAGTTCGGCGATTTCCTCAAGTTCGAGACGCTGACGCTGTGTCCGATCGATACGCGCTGCTTCGACCTGTCGATGCTGCGCGAGGACGAGCGTGCATGGCTGAACGCGTATCACGAGATGGTGCGCACGCGGATTTCGCCGCATGTGTCGGGCGAAGCGAAGGCGTGGCTGGAGACGCGAACGCAGGCCGTCTAGGCGACGTGCGGGAGATAGCGCGTCGCGCGCCGTTGCGGTTCGATTCGATTACGAGGAGTGCTACAGATGACGGGCGTGGCAGTAGTGGTGATCGATGTGCAATATGCGTTCTTCTCCGGCCCGAACGCCGCGTATCGCGGCGCTGAGGTGATCGACGGCATCAACCGTCTGACGGCGGCGGCGCGCGCAGCGGGCGCGCCGGTCTTCATCGTCCAGCACGATGAAGAGGGCGACGAGGAAGTCGAGTACGGTAGCGAGGGCTGGCAACTGCCAGCCGACCTCGTGCGCACCGGCGGCGACACGCTCATCAGGAAATCGGTTGGCGATTCGTTTCACGAGACTCCGCTTAAAGCGCACCTGGACCGGCTCGGCATCGACCGTCTCGTGATCTGCGGTTACGCCACCGAGTTTTGCATCGACACCGGCGCGCGCCGCGCTGCCTTGCTCGGCTACCGGACGACAGTCGTCTCCGATCTTCACACCACCCAGCAGACTTCACAGCTCACGCCCGAACAGATCGTCGCGCACTACAACCGCGTGTGGGAGCATTCCTCACTGCAGGGCAACCGCGTCTCGGTTCGCCCGCTCGCCGACGTTCTCGCCACGGAGTTCGCATGAGCATCAAGGCGGTGGTGTTCGACTTCGGCGGCGTGCTGATCGACTGGAGCCCTGAATATCTGTTTGGCGAACTGATCCCGGACGAGACCGAGCGCCGCTGGTTTCTGACGCACGTCTGTTCGATGGAGTGGATCCTTCGTCAGGATGGCGGTCAGACGATCGCGGATGGCACGGCCGAACTGATCGCGCAGTTTCCCGATCATGAGCCGCTGATCCGCGCGTTCTACGAGCGCTGGCACGAGATGATCCGCGGCGTGCTCGAGGACACCGTGACGGTCCTCGACAAGCTCGATGCAGCGGGCGTGCCGCTGTTCGGTCTCACCAACTGGTCCGACGAGACGTTTCCGTATGCGTGGGAGAACTTCCCGGTGCTACGGCGCTTCCGCGACGTCGTGGTGTCAGGCCGCGTCAAAATGGTCAAGCCCGATCCGGCGATCTTTGCTGAAATGCAGCGGCGCATCGAGGTTCAACTGCCCGGCATCGAAGCGCAGGAACTGGTGTTTATCGACGATGTCACGAGGAACGTCGCGGCCGCGACTGCGCTCGGCTGGAACGCCATCCATCACACGTCTGCAGCGCAGACAGAAGCGAAGCTGCGCGAGCTCGGTTTGCCGGTTTAACCCAGCCGGCGCCGGGTAGCGCGCTGGCGCTCGCCTGATATCGGCCGCCGCTTACGCCACCAGATACCCGCCGTCGACCGGCACGATCGTGCCGGTGATAAACGCCGCAGCGGGCGAGCACAAGAACACCACCGCTTGCGCCACGTCCTCCGGCTCGCCCCAACGCCCGAGCGGCGTACGCTCCAGAATCGCCTGCGAGCGGCCTTCGTCGTCCTGTAGCGCCTGCGTGAGCGGTGTTGCGATCCAGCCGGGCGCGACTGCGTTCACGCGAATCCCGTCCTGCGCGTACGCCAGCGCGAGCGACTTGGTCAATTGCGCGACACCGCCTTTGCTCGCGCTATATGCCGGCACCAGACCGCCGCCAAAAAAGCTCAGCATCGACGCCGTGTTGACGATCGCCCCGCGGCTTTTGCCCAGCAGAGCGCGTGCTGCCGAGCAGGCGCGCATCGTTCCCGTCAGGTTCACATTAATGACCTGTTCGAACACGTCGAGCTGATGCTCCTCGACACGGCGGATCATTCCCGCGCAGTTGACCAGGATGTCGAGCGAGGCGAGTGGCGCGAACAGCGCGGCGACCTCGTCGTTCGAGCCGACGTCGAGCGCGGCCACTTCGATGTCGGCTCCGAGGGCGCTACGCTGCGCATCCGTTGGCGCGAGCCCTGCTGCAATCACGCGAGCGCCAAGCGCGGCGAGCTGGCGCGCGATTCCCGCCCCGATGCCTTGCGTGCCACCCGTCACCACAGCGGTTTTGCCTTGAAAAAGATCCTGCTGAAACGTCATGGCCAATGCTTCTCCGAGTGGGTGAAGGTTTCAGGGAACGTGCTCACGCGAGCGTAGCCGCCGCCGCGGTATCGGCGCGCTCGGCAATCGGCGCGCGCACCACGAACATGTAGACGAGCGCAGCCGCGAACGACACACCCGCGCTGATCAGAAACGCGTCGACGAACGAATGGGTCTGATCGACCACCACGCCCGTAATGAACGGCGCAAACGACCCGCCGAAATAACCGCCGAAGTTCTGGATGCTGCCGAGCGATGCCACCAGGTGCCGCGGCGCGGCCACGCTGACGAGCGCCCAGGCGCCGCCGCTCGCCATGTTGATGAAGTACATCGCGAGGCACAGATAGACGATGGCAAGCGTGGTATTTGGCGTATAGGCCGCCGGCACCGTGAACACGGCCGCGAAAATCAGCCCGGTGCAGATTGGCCACTTGCGGCTGCGGATCGGCGCGACGCCATGCGCCATCAGTCCATCGGCGACGAACCCGCTCGACAGCATGCCAAGCGTGCCGAACAGATACGGAATCGACACGATCCAGCCAGTCTTCGCAATCGACAGATGCCGTTCGTGTTCGAGATATGCAGGCAGCCAGGTCAGATACAGCCACACCATGTAGATCACGCCCATGAAGCCGAAGATCATGCCCCATGTGGTGCGCGACGCAAACAGCCCGCGCCATTCGGCCCCCGTCATGCGGCGCTCGGCGCGCATCTGCGGCTCCTCCTCGGTCAGGTGCGTGACCTCGTCCGCATTGAGTGTGACTTCGCCGCGATTGCGATACACGATGTACCAGCTGATCGACACCACAATGCCCATCACGCCCATCACGACGAACATCCAGCGCCAGCCGAACGCGAGCAGCAGGCCGGTGAGAATGGGTGGTGCGAGGCCCGGGCCGATCGTCGATGAGGTGGTAAAAATACCGGTGGGTCGACCGCGCTCGCGTAGCGCGTACCATTCGCTGACGACTTTCGCGCCCGCGGGAAACTGCGGCGCTTCGCCAATGCCGAGGCAGATCCGCGCAATCAGGAACTGCTGCAAGGTCTGCACGAGGCCGCCGAAGAACTGCGCCACCGACCAGACGAACATGCCGACGCCCAGCATCAGCCGCGCGCCGAAGCGATCGAGCAGCGCGCCCATCGGCAATTGCGCGAACGCGTACGAGAACGAGAATGCGGACAGCAGCAGACCCATCTGCGAGGCGGAGAGCCCCAGTTCGCCGCTCACCGAGTGATTGGCGATCGACAGCGTGCTGCGGTCGAGATAATTGACGAGGCCCGCGAGCGTCAGAAACGTCACTGCGACACATTGGATGCGCCGTAAGCGCGGTGTTTTTGCCTGCATGGTTTGTGTCTCCTCCTATGCTCTTTTTTGAAATAGCCTTGAGCGTCTATGGACGGAATGCTGCAACTGCCTGAGGCCCTGAAGGCCTACGCTACCTCACGAACTGGTCCACATAACTCGCGCCGAGCCCGACTTTTTCGAAGTGTGCGCGGCACATCTCCAGCTTGGTGAAGACGTCTTCGTACCCGGTGAAATTGCCGTACGGGTCGCAGTAGTACATCACGCCGTTCACCTGGAAGTAGGTGATCATTTCCTCGACGTCTTCCGGGACATACAGCGTATGGGTTTCGCCCGGCGGCTCGAAGACGTAGCTGCCTTCGGTGGCGATCCAGTCGTGTTCGAGATAGCGCCATTTGCCTTTGAGCACAAATCCGTGCACGGCGGCCGGATGACGGTGACGGCTCAACACCCCCGACTTGCGCACGCGCAGCAGATTCATCCAGTAGCCGGTGGAGACGTTCAGGCACAACGGCCGGAACCACACGTTATCGGCTTGCGGCACCCACAGGCGCTCGTCTTGAGGTATGGCCGATTCGACCACGATCTCGCGCAGCGCCTCGGGCGGGTTGGGGAGCTGATACGGCGTCATCGCGTCGGCGGCAGCGGTGGGTGCTGGCATGGCGTCTCCTTGATTGTCGAGTCTATGGACTTTACGGCTTACTGCCCAAGCAGGTTCTTCAATGCGTTGCCCAAACCTTTGACGGTGTCGCCTGCACCTTTCGCCACCCCTTCGACGCTGACGCCCATCGCCTGTGCGAAGCCAGTACCCAGCTTGGTCAGCAGATTTTCGTTCACCGAGAATTTCGGATCGCGCAAGTTGCCGTCCAGCACGAAATGCACGGTGATGTCACCGTTGCGCGTCTTCAACGCCGCGACCGCGGCCTTGGTGGGAATCGACAGGAAGGTGTCGAGCGGGTTGCCGTTGTCGGCCAGTTGCAGGTGGTGCAGGGTGATCGTGCCCGGCGCATGCAGATGATAGCTCGCGACCGTGGACTCCACCGTCAGGTCGACCGTGCCCCCGGCAATCTGGGTCTTGGCGCCGGCCTTCTTGAGCAGATACGGATCGAGCATGGCCACATCGACGCCGCGCAGCGTGCTGGTGGTCTGCGAATCCTTGCTGGCGATCTTGATCCAGCCGCCGAACGAGACCGTGCCGGTGTGCGCCGGACCGACGATCGATCCATTCACCGCGACGTTCGTCGGCTCCGTAAGCGCGGGCAGATGCAGGTGATCGACGGTGGCGCTCGCGTTGGTGACGGCCACCTTATAGGCCGGCTTGCTGACGGTCAAATCGTAGAACTCGAATGTGCCTTGCTGGAAGGCGATGTGATCGATGAGTTTCTCCTGCTGCACGGACACGTCGCCGACGCTCGCGCCGGTATCCGGCCGGCTCATCGATTCCTTGAGATTGGGTAACAGTTGCAACGTGCCATCTGCTTTGCGCACAACCGAAAGGTCGAAGCCGGTTACGACCGCCGAGCGGATATGTACCCGCTTCTGGAGCAGTTCGCGGACGTCGGGAACGATCGTGATCTGGTCGGCCCGCAGCGAGTCGGGCGCGGGCCAGCCTGGCGGCCCCTTGAGGCGGACGTTGGTCAGGCGTACGGAGGTCAGACCCACATCGATGCTATCAGCGCTGCCGAGCGGTCCGAGCACGGAGATGATCCGCTGTTTGACTTCGTATTGCGCGAAATAAAAACCGCCCAGGGCGATAACGAGCAGCACCAGAACGATACCGGCGACGGCAATGGCCACACGTCTTGCAGTCGACATCGCCATGCTTGCCTCCTCGTGGTCGCGCGACGCGCGGCCGGCCGTTTAAAGGTGAGCAAACCTCATGCCGCGCCGCCTGCCGGTTACCGGGCACAAACCGTGCAATGCACGGCCTGGCCGATAACCGGGACGTATGCGGCGAACGTCTTAACGCGCGATCGGTTTATAGCGCAGACGCTTCGGCCGGGCGGCTTCCTCACCCAGACGGTTGCGCTTGTCCGCTTCGTATTCCTGGTAGTTGCCGTCGAAGAACGTCACTTGCGAATCGCCTTCGAATGCCAGGATATGCGTCGCGATGCGGTCGAGGAACCAGCGATCGTGCGAGATCACCATCACGGAGCCGGCGAATTCGAGCAGGGCATCTTCGAGCGCGCGCAGCGTTTCGACATCGAGGTCGTTCGACGGTTCATCCAGCAGCAGGACGTTGCCGCCCGCGATCAGCGTCTTGGCCAGATGCAGACGGCCGCGCTCACCACCCGAAAGGTTGGAGACGATCTTCTGCTGGTCGCCGCCCTTGAAGTTGAAGCGGCCAATATAGGCCCGCGACGGCGTTTCATACTTGCCGACCGTCAGCACGTCGGCGCCGCCGGAAATCTCTGCGAACACCGTCTTCGAACCGTCGAGCGCATCGCGGCTTTGATCCACGTAGGCGAGCTTGACCGTCGGCCCTTGCACGATCTCGCCCGAATCCGGCTGTTCCTTGCCCGTGAGCATGCGGAACAGCGTCGACTTGCCGGCGCCGTTCGGCCCGATGATGCCGACGATCGCCCCCGCCGGAATCTTGAAGCTGACGTTGTCGAGCAGCAGACGATCGCCGTAGGCCTTCGACACATTCTTGAACTCGATCACTTCATTGCCGAGACGGTCGCCGACCGGGATGAAGATTTCCGAGGTTTCGTTGCGCTTCTGGTAGTCCTGGCTGTTCAGTTCCTCGAAGCGGGCGATACGTGCCTTCGACTTCGCCTGACGGCCCTTCGGGTTCTGGCGCACCCACTCCAGTTCCTTCTTGATTGCCTTCTGGCGTGCCGATTCCGACGCTTCTTCCTGCTTCAGGCGCTCTTCCTTCTGATCGAGCCAGCTGCTGTAATTGCCCTTCCAAGGAATGCCGTGGCCGCGGTCGAGTTCGAGAATCCACTCGGCGGCGTTGTCGAGGAAGTAGCGATCGTGGGTCACGGCGACCACTGTCCCCGGGAAGCGTGTCAGGAACTGCTCGAGCCAGTCGACCGATTCGGCGTCCAGGTGGTTGGTCGGTTCGTCGAGCAGCAGCATGTCCGGTTTTTCGAGCAGCAGCTTGCACAGCGCGACGCGGCGCTTTTCACCGCCCGACAGATGTTCGATTTTCGCGTCCCATGCCGGCAGACGCAGTGCATCCGCGGCGATTTCGATCTGCTGTTCGGCGCTGCCATCCGCGGTGGCGAGGATCGCTTCGTACTTGGCCTGCTCGGCGGCGAGCGCATCGAAATCCGCGTCCGGCTCGGCATACGCGGCGTAGATTTCGTCGAGCTTCTTCTGCGCGCCGAACACTTCGCCCAGACCCTCTTCGACCGCTTCACGCACCGTCTTTTGCGGATCGAGTTGCGGTTCCTGCGGCAGGTAGCCGATGTTCAGGTTGGGCATCGGCGTGGCTTCGCCTTCGATGTCCTTGTCGACGCCCGCCATGATGCGGATCAGCGTCGACTTGCCCGAGCCGTTCAGGCCGAGCAGACCGATTTTCGCGCCGGGGAAGAATGACAGGGAGATGTCTTTCAGGATTTGACGCTTGGGCGGCACGATCTTGCCGACCCGGTTCATGGTGAAGACGTATTGGGCCATTTTGCTTGCAGTAGGCGTTGACGCCGCCGGCCGCACAGAGGGCGGGCGGTCGTGGGTGGATGGGAATTCGGTGCCGCTGGTTTCCGGCCGGTGCGGCGTGAGCGTCGGTCGATCCTTACGATCGAAGCTTTCGGCATGAGAGCGCGCACGGCGGGAGAGGTGTCATTGTACTTCGGGGCGGGCGGCGCGGGCGTGCAGGGCGTGGCCTGGCGGAATCCGCCGGATAAGAGGGAGAGGTTTGCACGGCGCGGAGCGTGCGGTGACGGCGCACTGCAGGGGAAAGGTGTGCGCGCAGAAGCGCACGTATGACGGATGACTGGCCGCAGGCGCGATCCCTGTGGCCAGTCGTGCGTGGACCTGAGTCAGGCTATTTGGCGCCCGGCTGTTCCCTCCAGCGATACTGCTGCTTCCACCCAAGCAGGCGCTTCAGCTTTTCATTGCTCAACAGCGTTTCGAACTCGCCCAGCTGCTTTTTCACCGGCACGTTCGGATAGAAGCGTTTGAGCAGTTCCGCGGTCGGCAGATCTGAAGACACATCATCCGCGGCGACGTTCATCACCTCGAAGCCCAGACCATCCTTCTCGATGCCGAGGCGGCAGGCCGTCGCCAGATCGCGGCCGTCGATATAGCTCCACGCAATGCGCTTGCGGAGGATCGGATCCTTCAGCCAGGTGGGGAATTTCGCATAGTCGGCCGGATCGAGCACATTGCCGATCCGGAAGCAGTAAATGTCCGCTCCGGTGCGCGCATGAAACGCCTTGCCGGTCACTTCGTTGATGACCTTCGACGTCGCGTAGCTGTCCA
Organism: Paraburkholderia sp. GAS82; assembly: GCF_050436285.1. Taxonomy (NCBI): domain Bacteria; kingdom Pseudomonadati; phylum Pseudomonadota; class Betaproteobacteria; order Burkholderiales; family Burkholderiaceae; genus Paraburkholderia; species Paraburkholderia sp. GAS82. The sequence goes on along the minus strand of NZ_JBNDLX010000015.1, from coordinate 33,812 downwards.
TCGGATCGACTGGATACTCTTCATCCAGCGGGAAATAGGCCGGGTCGCGGTGACGATGCGCGAACACCACCCCATAGGTCGTTTCGCTCGACGCGAGAATCACCTTCTTGATGCCGTACTTCGAGGCCGCGTCGAGCACGTTGTACGTCGCCATTACGTTGATGCGGAACACCTCGTTGTCGGTCGTGACGAGAATCCGCGGAATGGCCGCAAAGTGCACGATCGCGTCGATCGGCTTCGGCTCGATGTCGTCGTCGAACTCCTTCGAGGTCGTGCTCGAGGCAAGCGCGTTGAACACCTGGCCCGCGTCGGTCAGGTCTGTAATGAGGGTGCGGGCGGTTTGCTTTGCCATCGGCACGCGGTCGAGGTTCAGCACTTCATAACCGTGCGCGACCAGGTCTTCGACCACCCACTTGCCGGCCAGTCCGCTACCGCCGGTGACAATCACTCGCTTCGTCATCTGCCTTGCTCCTTGTCAGGTTCAGGTGAATCAGGGGGTTAAAACATCATAGACGTTTCCTGCCATGCGTTTCTGTGACGAACGTCATAGTCACGGGGCCGCATCCAGGCACTTCGGGAGAACCCCAATACGTATGTATGACTTTCGTCACAGTTTCCTGTGGCGCTCTGATCCTATGATCGGTGCCAGTCCCAAGGTGCGGCGCGTTGGCAGCAAGGCGCAGTCGTGCTCGAAACGCCGCGGGGTAAAAGCCGCTGGGCCGCAATGATCTGCATGGAGACGCCCTTTGAGAGCCATCTCGACCAAGACAGGGGAGCCGGCGCACGCCGGCGTGCTGGATACGATGCGCAACTGGCTGAAAATCCGCGAGCTCAACATCCTGTCGGTGCTGATCCTGGTCGGCATCGTCATCAGTATTTTCTCTCCGTACTTCCTGACGACGAACAATCTGATGGGGGTGTTCCGCTCGTTTTCGCTGGTCGGCATCATGTCGATCGGAATGATGCTCGTGATCATCACCGGTGGCATCGATCTGTCGGTCGGCTCGGTGATGGGACTGTCGTCGCTGATGACCGCGCTCGCCTTCCAGCACGGTTGGGGACCGCTGCCCGCGGTGCTGGCGGGCTTGTGCGCCGGATTGATTGTCGGCGCTTTCAACGGTGTCCTGATCACGTGGATCCAGTTGCCGCCGTTTATCGCGACGCTCGGCACGCTCAGCATCGGTCGCGGCCTGATGTACATCATCACCAAGGGCGTGCCGCTCACGCCCGATGTTCCCGACAGCTTCACGTTCATCGGCCAGGGCTATTTCGGCTTCGTGCCGGTGCCCGTCGTGATCATGCTGTTGCTGACCGTGTGTTTCTCCATCCTGATGCGGCGTACGCGCTTTGGCCGTCACGTCTATGCGACGGGCGGCAACGAAGTCGCGGCGCGGCTGAGCGGCGTGCGCACCCACCGCGTCAAGTTCACGGTCTATGCGTTGTCGGGTTTGATCGCCGCGCTTGCGGGCGTCGTCAGCTTTTCGCGTTTCGTGTCGGCGGAACCGGCGTCGGGTTTCGGCGCTGAACTCGACGTCATTGCGGCTGCCGCGATTGGCGGCGCGAGTCTCTCGGGCGGCGTAGGCAGCGTCGAAGGCGCGATCATCGGCGCGGCGCTCGCCGGGATCATCACCAATGGCGTCGTGCTGCTCAACATCGACACCTACGCGCAGCAGGCCATTACCGGCTGCGTGATCCTGATCGCGGTCAGCATCGATATCTGGCGTGTGCGGCGCAAAGGCCGCTAGACCGGAGATTTTCGTCACAAGCATCACTTCGCTAACACAAGAAAACAAGGAGACAACGTCATGAACACGAATGCTATGCCCCGCCTGCTGGCAGGCAGCCTGGCCGCAGTTGTACTGATGATGGGATACGGCGCCGCGCAGGCGAAGGATCCAAAGGACATCACGGTGGCGGTGATCCCGAAGGTGGCCGTGCCGTTCTTCGACGATTGCAACAACGGCGCGAAAGCGGCCGCCGAGAAGGCGGGCGTCGGCTATCAATGGGTCGTGCCGCAAAACACCCAGGGCTCGACCCAGGTGCAGATCATCGAGGATCTGATTTCGAAGCACGTCGACGGCATTGCGATTTCGGTCAATGAGCCGAAGTCGGTCGAAGGTGTGATGAAGCGGGCCGAACAGAGCGGCATCAAGGTACTGACGTACGACTCCGATTCGCCGAACAGCGGCCGTTCGATGTATATCGGCACCAACAACGAATCGGCTGGCGCGACGATGGCCGATTCCATGGCGAAGGCGCTCAACGGCCAGGGCGAGGTCGCGATCATTACCGGGCAGCTAGGCGCGGTGAACCTGAACCAGCGCATTGCCGGTATCAAAAAAGAACTCGTCAAATATCCGGGCATCAAGATCGTCGAAACGCAGGGCACGGAGGACGATCTCGCCAAGGGCGTATCGGTGACAGAGACGACGCTGCGGGCGCATCCGCAACTCAAAGGCATCTTCGGCGTGAGCCAGGTAGGCGGCCCAGCGGTGGCGAAGGTGCTCAACACGAAGGAATTCGGCGCGATGAAGGGCAAGCTGCAGGTGTTCGCGTTCGACGATCTGCCGGATACCTTGAAGGGGCTGAAGGAAGGCTACATTCAGGGAATCATGGTGCAGCGTCCGGTGACGATGGGGCGGCTTGCGGTGGAGCATCTGGTGGCTCAGGTGCAAGGGCAGGATAAGGACATCAAGGACATCGATACCGGGGTCACCGTGGTGACGAAGGACAACATAGGGAGCTATACGAAGTAACGCGAAGCATCCCGAAGTAATTTCCGTGTCCGCACGTGCAGGCAGGAGCGATTCGATGACGCCGTTTCTGGAGATGCGCAATATCTCGAAGACGTTTCCGGGCGTGAAAGCGCTCGATCGCGTCAACCTGCACGTGTCGCGCGGTGAAGTGCTTGGACTCGCCGGCGAAAACGGCGCCGGCAAGAGCACGCTGATGAAGATTCTGACCGGCGTCCTCTCGCACGATGCGGGCGGCAGCATTCTCGTCGACGGTCAGGAGATCGTGTTGCGCGACGGCAATCATGCACGCGCACTGGGTATCAACATCATTTACCAGGAACTCTCGGTTGTCGAAAACCTGACGATCGCGGAGAACATCTATCTCGCGAGGGAGCCGCTTAACCGTTTCGGTTTTCTGGACGTTACTCGCATGAACGAAGACGCGCGCACGGTACTCGAGACGATCGACATGAAGATCGATCCAACCACGCGCGTCAGCGAACTGAGCGTGGGCCAGAAACAGATGATCGAGATCGCCAAGGCGATCTCGTATCAGTCGGCGGTGATCGTGATGGATGAGCCGACGGCTTCGCTCAGCCATCACGAAACGCGTGTGCTGCTGGAGTTGATCAAGCGGTTGCGGCAGAAGGATATCGGCATCATCTATATCTCGCATCGTCTGGAAGAGGTGCTTGAACTCGCCGATCGCGTCACGGTGTTGCGCGACGGTTCGACTGTCGATACACAGCCGATCGCCGACGTGACGCGTGAATCGCTGGTGCGAAAGATGGTGGACCGCGAGCTGAGCGAGCTGTACGCGCCGCCCGTTTCCCATGCGACGAGCGAGGTCGTGCTCGAAGTGCGCGATCTGGCGATGCGGCATCCGCGCGCCGCCGACGTGCACATTCGCGACATCAGCTTCAGGTTGCATCGTGGCGAGATATTGGGGATCGCGGGCCTGGTGGGCTCGGGCCGCACCGAAATCATGGAGATGATTTTCGGCATCCGGCCGTGCACAGGCGAGATTTTCGTCGACGGCAAAGCGGTGACGATCCGCAAGCCGCACGAGGCGATTGCGCATGGCATTGGCTTTGTCACCGAAGACCGTAAGGCTCAAGGTCTCGTGCTGGAGATGAGTGTGCGCGAAAACTTCAGTCTTACGCATCTCGAAGCGTATTCGCCGTTTCAGTTCCTGCAGCGCGCGAAGGAAGATGAAATCTGCAAACAGTTCGTCCGCACGTTGAGCGTCAAGACGCCTTCAATCGAGCAGAAGGTGATCAACCTGAGCGGCGGCAATCAGCAGAAGGTCGTGTTGGCGAAATGGGTGGCACGCAATCCGCGCGTGCTGATCGTGGATGAACCGACGCGTGGCATCGACATTGGCGCGAAGGCCGAAGTGCACGCCTTGCTGGCGCGGCTCGCAGCGCAGGGGATCGGGATCATCGTGATTTCGTCGGATCTGCTGGAAGTGCTGGCCGTGAGCGACCGCGTGCTGGTGGTGCGCGAAGGACGCCTCAATGGCGAACTGACGCGCGCTGAAGCTACCCAGGAACGCGTGATGGCTGCTGCCACCGCATGACGGCTTTGCTTGCAACGGTCCGTTTTATGTTTTGTTTGTCTTGCGTTTGTCTCGATAGGGAGTGTTAGTGCAATGACCACGATTGTCGTAATTCACACCGGGCCGGTGACAGTGCAGCCGCTCAAGGATCAGTTCAAGGAACAGCTCGCCGATGCACGCGTGATCAATATCGTCGACGACAGCCTGTTAAATGACGTGCGCAGTGCCGGTCATCTGACGCCCGAGGTGACGAGCCGCATCTATAGCTACATGCAGAACGCGCAGTCGATGGGCGCCGACCTGATACTCAACGCCTGCTCGTCGGTAGGCGAGGCCACCGACCTGCTGCGCGGGATGATCCGCACACCCATCATCAAGGTGGATGAGGTTATGGCTGAAGAGGCAAGCCGCATCGGGCAGCGCGTCGGCGTGGTCGCGACGGTGTCGACGACGCTGGAACCGACGGTGCGATTGATCAGGAAGAAAGCCGCTGAAAACAAGCGCGACGTCACGGTCGTGGAGCGCATCGCCGACGGCGCGTTCGACGCATTGCTCGCCGGCGACGCCGCGCGCCACGACGACATCCTGAAGCGCACTATCGTTGCCCTGATGGACGAAGTGGATGTGGTCGTGCTCGCGCAGGTATCGATGGCGCGCCTCGTGCCCTTGCTCGGGTCGACCAAGGTGCCCGTGCTGGCGAGTCCGCAGAGCGGCGTCGCCGAGGTCAGGCGCGCGCTAGCGGCGCTTTGAGGCTTTCGGCAGCGAGCGAGCGGGCGCGCGCCAGCACCTGATTCGCCGCCGACGGCGCCAGATATTGACCGACGAACGCGGGTGTCAACACGATCTTGCGTTCGTGCGTGTCGACAAGACCCGCCGCTTTCAGATCACTAAAGTGCCGGTTCACCGATTCACGCGATGTGCCGATGAAATCCGCCAGCTTGTCCTGGGCAATCGTCAGGTCGATCAGGATCGCACCCGGCTCGTCGTGATACGTGAAATCGCAACCGATCTGCGCGGCGAACATGGTGAGGATATTGGTGAGGCGCTTACGGACGTCGTGCAGCGAAAGGTTTTCGATCAACTGCTGGGCTTCCTGCCAGCGCTGATAGTGGCTCTTGAGCACGAACTGGTTGATCACGTCGTAGCGCCGCAGCAGTTCCTTGAAATCCGGCTTGCGGATATAGCAGATCATGCTGGGCGCAAGTGTTTGCGCATAGTGCGAATAACTGGGCTCGTTGAGGACATCGCCGTCGCCGAAAATCATGCCCGCCTTGATGAACGACAGCGTGATTTCCTGGCCATCCTCGGTGAGCCGATACAGCCGGACGCTGCCTTTCTTCAGCAGATAGACGCAGTCGCTGCGGTCCTCCGGACGATAAACGGTGGTGTTCTTGCGTAGATGTCTGTGATCGCTGAACGCAGGCATTACCTCGTCGAGGCAATTCAGCTGGATCAGCGACAGCAACTCGCTTTTGCCGACGAACCACATCGCGTGTCTCCTTGACTCTGTTGGGTCAACGGGCCGCGTCGAGGCACATCGTCCGACGTGGCATCGCTTTATGTCATTCGGCTCATTCTACACATCGTCTTGTGGCGCCGCTTGCGAGGCCGCAGCGGCGCCAGACAGCGAGTCGGACCCCAAATCAGTTTGCCCGCTTGCCGCTCGCCGGATCGAAGAAATGCAGGTGTTTCGCAGGCAGCGCTACGGGCAGTACTTCGCCGTTGGCCGGCCGATGGGTGTGCGGCAGGCGCACGGTCACGTCGTGTTTGCCCCAGCGGCCATGCACGAGGTTGTCCGCACCGAGCAGTTCGCATGAATCGACCGCGATGCTCACGTGCGGTGCGTCCGGGAATCCCGGCGTCATATGCTCCGGCCGGATGCCGAGGACCCAATCGCGCCCGGCCGCTATCTCGCTACCGACGCACGGCACGCCCGCGAGCGGCAGCTTCGGACCGTTGCCGGCGACCTCGAAAGCAGCGCCGTCGTCCGATACGCGGCCTTCCAGCAGATTCATCCCCGGTGAGCCGATGAAGCTCGCAACGAAGACCGTCGCCGGCCGTTCGTAGACGTCGACCGGCGCGCCGATCTGCTCGGCGTGGCCGCGGTTCATCACGATCACACGCTGGGCGAGCGTCATCGCTTCGATCTGGTCATGCGTGACGTACAGGCTGGTGGTCGCGAGACGCGCGTGCAACCGCTGGATTTCGAGGCGCATCTGCACGCGCAGCCGGGCATCGAGGTTCGACAGCGGCTCGTCGAACAGAAACACGGCGGGCTCCCGCACGATCGCGCGACCCATTGCCACGCGCTGCCGCTGGCCGCCCGACAGCTCGCGAGGTTTGCGTTCAAGCAGCGGCCCGAGTTCGAGAATCTGCGCGGCGGCCTGCACGCGCCGGTCGATCTCTGCACGGTCCACGCCGCTGATCTTGAGCGCGTAGCCCATGTTTTGCGCCACGCTCATGTGTGGATAGAGCGCGTAGTTCTGGAACACCATCGCGATGTTGCGGTCTTTCGGCTCGAGCTGATTGACCACCTTGTCGTTGATCGAGATCGTGCCCTCGGAAATGCTTTCGAGGCCCGCCACCATCCGCAGCAAGGTCGACTTGCCGCAGCCCGACGGTCCGACCATCACGACGAATTCACCATCGGTCACGTCCACGTCGATGCCGTGCAGTACGAACTGTTTGCTGTCGTAGCTTTTCTTTACGCCCTTTAGCGTCAATGCAGCCATTCCATCCGCCTTTCTTTTTCATCTGCGGTTACGCTTGCCCCAAGAGCTGCGTGTCGCCGCGAAGTTATTCGGTTCCGGAGCCGGCTGTGGAGTCGCTCGTTGCGCCGGCACGGTCGGCTTATTTTTCAGAGTCCACGAGTCCGCGTACGAACCAGCGCTGCATTGTCAGCACCACCGCGAGCGGCGGCAACATTGCGAGCAGCGTCGCGGTCATCACGAGATGCCACTCAGTGGCGGTGTCGCCCGACGCGATCATGCTCTTGATACCCACCACCGCCGTGGTCAGCGATTGCTGGCTCGTGATCAGGATCGGCCACAGATACTGGTTCCAGCCGTAGATGAAGGTGATCACGAAGAGCGCGGCGATATTGGTTTTCGACAGCGGCAATACGATGTCCCAGAAGAATCGCAGCGCACCCGCACCGTCGATACGCGCAGCCTCCATCAGCTCGTCGGGCAGCGTCATGAAGAACTGCCGGAACAGGAACGTGGCGGTAGCCGACGCGATCAGCGGCAGCGTGAGTCCGGCGTACGTGTTGGACATGTGCATCGACGATACGACTTGCACGGTTGGGAAAATGCGCACTTCAACGGGCAGCATCAACGTGACGAAGATCAGCCAGAACGACAGATTCCTGAACGGGAAGCGGAAGAATACGATCGCATAGGCGGAGATCATCGAAATCGCGATTTTGCCGATGCAGATCACCAGCGCCATCACGAGGCTGTTCATCAGCATGCGGCCGAACGGGGCGGCCGCGTTGCCGCTGCCGTGCACCCAGACGTTAGCGATGTTCTCGAACAGATGCGTGCTCGGGATTAGCGAAAGCGGCACAGAAAAGATTTCGTGCTCATTCATGGTGGCGGCGCAAAACGCGACGTACACCGGGAACACGATTAGCGCGACGCCGATGATCAGCACCGCATGGCAGAAGAGGTCGAAACCACGGCGATTCTCGATCATGAGTATTGAACCCTCCGCTCGATGAAACGGAACTGCACGACGGTCAGCGCGATCACGATCAGCATCAGCACCACCGACTGCGCGCCTGAGCTACCGATGTCGAGGCCCTGGAAGCCCTCGGCGAAGATCCGGTAGATCAGCGTGCGCGTGGCCTGGGCCGGTCCGCCGCCCGTGGCGGCATCGATAATCGGAAAGGTGTCGAAGAACGCGTAGACCAGATTGATGGTGAGCAGAAAGAAGCTCGTCGGCGACAGCAGCGGTAGCGCGATGCCGAAAAAGCGCCGCACGGGTCCGGCGCCGTCGATGGCGGCCGCCTCGATCAGCGAGCGCGGAATGGCCTGCAGGCCGGCATAGAAAAACAGGAAGTTGTAGCTAACCTGCTTCCACACTGACGCCAGCACGACCAGGAACATGGCCTGGCCCGGATTGAGCGCGTGATTCCAGACGATGCCGTACTTCGCAAGCGCGTAGGTTACGAGCCCGATGCTCGGATTGAACAGGAACGACCACAGCACCGCGGCAATCGCGGGCGCGACCGCATACGGCCAGATCAGCAAGGTCTGATAGGCCTTCGCGCCGCGCGTCACACGATCGGCGCAGACCGCGAGCAGTAGCGAGATAACCAGTCCGCTGACGGTGACGAGCACGCAAAAGAACAGCGTAGTGTTAAACGACGCCAGATAAAGCGGATCGGCGAACAGTTGCTTGAAGTTGGCGAGGCCCACGAATTCGCTCGACGTGCCGAACGCATCCTGGCTTTGCGTGGACTGCCACAGCGCGACGCCGGCAGGCCAAAGAAAGAACACTAGCGTGATCGCCAGCTGCGGACCTACCAGCAGATAAGGCAGCACGCCAGTCCCGAAGCGGGATCGCTTTTCCATGAAGCATCTCTCTGAAGATAATGCTGGAGCGGCTCAGCTTTGCTTGTCCGCCCGGTGTACGAAGTGCGAGGCGACGGAACGAAACGCTCCGTCATACTAACGGACGCGCCTCGCTGAGGCGCGTCCGCCAGGTGGGGCAGGTCGACGCTTAGCTGCCGGCCTTCTCGAAGCGGCGCAGCAGTTCATTGCCGCGTTCGACCGCGGAGTCGAGCGCTTCCTTAGGCGTCTTCTTTCCGCTCCAGACCTGCTCGAGTTCCTCGTCGACCACCGTACGGATCTGCGGCATGTTGCCCAGACGCAGGCCCTTCGTGAACGGCAGCGGCGGCTTGTTGAGCATCTGCTTGATCGCGGTGTCGCTGCCCGGGTTCTTCGTGTAGAAGCCCTGCTGTTGCGTCAGCTGATAGGCGGCAGTCGTGATAGGCAGATAGCCAGTGTCCTGATGCCACTTTGCCGCAACTTGCGGCGTGGCCAGGTACGCGAGGAACTTTGCCACGCCCTTGTAGACGCTCGGATCCTTGCCCGACAGTACCCACAAACTTGCGCCGCCGATGATCGCGTTTTGCGGTGCACCCTTCACGTTGGCGTCGTAGGGCATCATGCCGGTGCCGAAGTCGAACTTGGCGTACTTCTTGATGTTGGCAAGCGAGCCCGACGAGTTCGTGATGATGCCGCAGTCGCCGCTATAGAACTTGGATACCGGTTCGTCCTTGCGGCCGACATAGGTGAACGAGCCTTCCTTCGCCATGTCCTGAAGGAACTGGATATGGGCGATCTGCTGCGGCTTGTTGAATTCGAGTTGCGCGTCGGCGCCATCGAAGCCGTTGTTCTCCGTCGCAAACGGCAGACCGTGCCAGGCACTGTAGTTTTCGAGCTGGATCCAGCTCTGCCAGCCCGATGAGTAACCGCACGACATGCCTGACGCCTTCAGCTTCTGCGCGTCCTTGCGCAGTTCGTCCCACGTCTTCGGCGGCTGGTTAGGATCGAGCCCGGCCTTCTTGAACGCATCCTTGTTGTAATACAACACCGGCGTCGAGCTGTTGAACGGCATCGAAATCAGTTCGTCCGTCTTGGAGTCGCTGTAATAGCTCGCGATGGTGGGCACGAAGGCCTTTTCGTCGAGCGGCACGCCGGCCTGCTTGAATACTTCGGATACCGGAATCACCGCTTTCTTCGCCTGAATCATCGTGGCCGTGCCGACTTCGTAGACCTGAAGGATCGCCGGCGCGTTGCCGCTGCGATAGGCCGCGATGCCGGCCGCGAGCGTCTGGTCGTAGGAACCCTTGAAGACCGGGACGATCTTGTAGTCGGATTGTGATGCGTTGAAGTCGTTGGCGATGTCGTTCAGATGCTCGCCGAGGGCGGCTTCCATGGCATGCCAGAACTGGATTTCCGTCGCGGCCTGAGCGGCCTGATTGACGCCGAGAGCGAGAACAGCCGCCGCGGCAAGCGTACGGAACAGGGGTTTGCAACTCATCAATGGTCTCCTTGGTCGGAAGGTGTGCAACTTGAGGTTGCGCGATTCTAATTGGACTCGATGACAGACAGAAGTTGAGCGTTGTTATGTTGTGCTCGCTATCGGTGCTGGCAATGGCCGGCTTCTGCGGTGCCGGAAGCCGCAATTTAACACCGGCAGAATTGAAACTGAAGCTAACTTTCGGAGACCGTCGCCTGGCGGGATTTTGATGCCTGCCGATGGCTGCTTTTGTGCTGGAGCCGCTTGCTTTGGCTTGTTTTGAGACCGTTGACCCGTAACATGGGTGGTTCGGTTTCGTCTGTTCTAGTCAGGAGTCCAGATGCCTCGTCTGATTTGCGCCGGGTTGGTTGTTGTGTTCTGTAGTGCTTTTTTGTCCGGTTGTGTTGCGCCTTCCGAGAGGCCAGTTGATACGTCCGCGTCTGACTCTGCGCTGCCGCAGATCATCGCGCATCGTGGCGGCACGGGCGATGCGCCTGAGAACACGCTGGAGGCGATTCGTCTCGCGCTCGCGCACCACGCCGACGCCATGTGGTTGACGGTGCAACTGAGCAAGGATGGCGTGCCGGTGCTGTACCGGCCGGCGGATCTGTCCGCGTTGACGGATGCCAGCGGGCCAGTCTCGGCGCGTACGGCGGCAGAGCTTGCCCATGTCAACGCGGGGTGGAGTTTTCGTCTGGCTGACGCTCAAGGGGCGGAGGCTTACCCGTACCGGAGCCGACCGGTTGGCATTCCTACGTTGCGCGAGGCGCTACGCGCTATCCCGGCTTCGATGCCGGTCGTCCTCGATATGAAAGCGCTGCCGGCGGAGCCGCAGACACGGGCGGTCGCACAGGTGCTGAGCGAAGAAAACGCCTGGACGCGGGTGACGCTTTATTCAACGGAGGCTGAATATCAGCGTAGTTTCGCGGCGTATCCGCAGGCGAAGGTCTTTGAATCGCGCGATGCGACGCGCACTCGTTTAGTGCGCGTTTTGCTTGATCAAGGGTGTCTGGACGCGCCGGCTGAACATGCTTCGGCCGCGTTCGAGCTGCATCGGGCGGTGACCGTGGTCGAGAGATTTACGCTTGGGGAAGGGCGCTCGGAGGTGAACGCGACGCTGTGGACGCCTGCAACGGTGGCGTGTTTTCGGACGCATCCGGACGTGCATATCGTCGCGATTGCGGTGAACGACGCGGATGATTATCGTGCCGCGGCGTGTCTCGGGATTGACGCGGTGCTGTCGGACTCGCCGGAGAAGATGACGGCGATTCGGGCGGGGATGGTGGGGGCGTTGCGGTGTGGCAGGTAGCGGGCACCAAAGATTAAGCGCGGTCGAATGTGGGCCTTGATAAAAATCGCAAATTGAGATATTTTGGTCTATGCGTGTTATTTCCAACAGGTCGTTGGTCGAGTTTGCCGAACGACACCCTGAGGCGCGAGTGGCGCTTCAAATGTGGCGCAAGACAATCGAAGCCGGCTCGTTTTCGAACTTCGCCAAGCTCAGGCAAGCGTTCAATGCAACGGATAGGGTTGGCGACTTTTATGTGTTTGATATCGGCGGCAACAAGTTTAGATTGGTCGCCGCGGTGCACTTTAATGTGCAGAAGCTGTACGTGCGTCATGTACTGACGCACAAGGAATACGACAAATGGAAGCCTTGATTTTCTCGTCGACGGAAGTCGCTGAACTTGCGGGTCATTTTGGTGCGTTGTCCGAAAAGGTGCCTTTGCGTCCCATTGCCGACGTTGCCGAATATGAAGAGGCGGTGCGAGTACTCAATGCTTTGCTGGACGTTGGCGCGGCGGATGAGACGCATCCTCTCGCGGGCCTCGTGACCGCGCTCGGCGAATTCATCGTCGACTTCGATGACGCTCACTATTCATTGCCCGACGCCATGCCTGCCGAGGTTCTTCGCGCGCTCATGGACCAGCACGGCATCAGGCAATCGGAGCTACCGGAGATTGGTAGTCAAGGTGTGGTGTCGGAGATACTCAACGGCAAACGCGAACTAAACGCGCGCCAGATTCGCGACGTTTCGAAGCGCTTTGGCGTCAGCCCCGCGGTGTTCTTTCCGGCGTAAATCTCAACGCGTTCGCTGCTCGCAGCGGCCCCCACAAAGAAAAACCCCGTAAGCGCCCAAGACGCTACGGGGTTTTACACATCGTGGCGCCACGCGCCAGTTAACGATCGCCGTTTACACGTTAAACAGGAAATTCATCACATCCCCGTCGTGCACGACATATTCCTTACCTTCTGCCCGCATCTTGCCGGCTTCCTTCGCGCCTTGCTCACCCTTGTAAGCCACGAAGTCATTGAAGCCAATCGTCTGTGCACGGATGAAGCCACGTTCGAAGTCAGTGTGAATCACGCCCGCAGCCTGCGGTGCCGTGTCGCCGATATGGATCGTCCACGCCCGCACTTCCTTCACACCAGCCGTGAAGTACGTCTGCAGACCGAGTAGTTTGAAACCGGCGCGGATCACGCGATTGAGGCCCGGCTCTTCCATGCCCAGGTCGGCGAGGAAAACCTGCTTGTCTTCGTCTTCCAGATCGGCGATTTCCGCTTCGATGGCCGCGCACACCGCGACGACCGGCGCCTTCTCAGCGTCCGCGAACTTGCGTACGGCGTCCAGATGCGGGTTGTTATCGAAGCCGTCTTCCTTCACGTTGGCGACGTACATCGTCGGCTTGGCGGTGATCAGGCAGAACGGCTTGAGGAGCACCTGCTCTTCGTCCGACAGGTCGAGCGCGCGCACCGGCTTGGCCTGGTCGAGCTGCGCACGGACCCTTTCCAGCACCGCGGCGAGCTTGATCGCTTCCTTGTCGTTGCCCGATTTAGCGGCCTTCGAATAACGTGAAAGCGACTTTTCGACCGTCGCCAGATCGGCCAGCGCCAGTTCGGTGTTGATGACTTCAATATCCGACAGCGGATCCACCTTGCCGGCGACGTGAATCACGTTATCGTCTTCGAAGCAGCGCACAACGTGCGTGATGGCGTCGGTTTCGCGGATGTTGGCGAGGAACTGGTTGCCAAGCCCTTCACCCTTGCTCGCGCCGGCGACAAGGCCGGCGATATCGACGAATTCCACGACGGCCGGCATGATGCGCTCGGGTTTGACGATGTCGGCAAGCGCTTTCAGCCGCGCGTCCGGCACTTCGACGATGCCGACATTCGGCTCGATCGTGCAGAACGGATAGTTTTCGGCGGCAATGCCCGCCTTGGTTAGCGCGTTGAACAGGGTGGACTTGCCGACGTTAGGCAGGCCGACGATGCCGCATTTGAGGCTCATGGGGTTTCTCTAGACTGATGCATGACGTGAATCACGGAATCCGCAATTGTAACCCTGTCCGGCGTCGCCTTCGCGCATCCACGATCCGGCCCCGCCACCCCCCGCAGCTATAATGCGGGCATGACTGCTCACCTCCAGACCTTTGACGTCGCCGTGATCGGCGGCGGGCTCGTCGGCAAGACTGCGGCGCTCGCGTTGGCGCAAGGCGGCCTGCGCGTCGGCCTGCTGGCGCAACCGTGTGCCCCGCTGCCAGCCGGTTCGATTTTCGATGCGCGGGTCTATGCGCTGTCCTCCAGTTCGCAGGCCCTGCTCGAGCGGCTGCGGGTCTGGCAGGCGCTCGACACCGCACGCCTCGGCCCGGTCTATGACATGCGGGTCTATGGCGATGCCCACGCCGAGCTGCACTTCTCGGCGTTTCAGGCGTCCGTGCCGCAACTGGCGTGGATCGCGGAATCGTCGCTGATCGAGCGCGCACTCGATGCCGCGCTGCGGTTCCAGCCGAGTCTCGAATGGATCGATTCGCGCGCCCAGGGGCTCGACGTGAAGCCGGGCGGCGCGACCATCGGTCTTGCCAACGGCAAAATGCTTGACGCGGATCTGGTGGTCGGCGCGGACGGCGCCCACTCCTGGGTACGTGCGCAGATCGGGTCGAAGGTCATCCGCCAGGACTATAAACAGACCGGCGTGGTCGCCAATTTCAAGGCCGAAAAACCGCACGGCGAAACGGCCTATCAGTGGTTCAAGGACGGCGAGATCATCGCGCTGCTGCCGCTGCCTGATGGACACGTTTCGCTCGTGTGGTCGGCGCGTACCGAGCATGCGCAGGAACTGCTCGCGCTCGATCCTGCGCAGCTCGCCGCGGAAGTCGAACGCATCACGGGCGGCCAGGTGGGCGCGCTTGACTGCGTGACCCCGGCGCAGGGTTTTCCGCTCGCGCTGCAAACCGTCGACCGGCTCGTTGCACCGCGGGTCGCCCTGGTGGGCGACGCCGCGCACCTGATCCATCCGCTCGCGGGACAAGGCATGAATCTTGGACTGCGCGACGTCGCGGCGCTCGCCGATACGATCGCCGGCAAGGAAGCGTTCCGTGATCTCGGCGACACCGTGCTGCTGCGGCGTTACGAACGGGCACGCCGCGAAGACATCCGCGCGCTGATGGTCGCCACCGATGGCCTGCAAAAGCTGTTCTCCGTTCCGGGCCCGGTTGCCCGCGTCCTGCGCAACACGGGCATGGCTTTCGTAGGCGCGCAGCCGCTAATCAAGCGCTGGCTCGTTTCGGCGGCTTTGGGCTAAGAGGGCACGGCGCGCGAGTATGATGAACGGGTGGGCCGCCCGCCTGTCCGAGACGTACCAAGCGAAGACGCGTGATGCGTGTTCGAATGAACCAGGATATCCAGTATGAAAAAGCACCTCCGAATCGCCGCGCTCACCCTTGCCGTGGCCGTCGCGACACTCGGCTGCTCCGCGCAGGCCGACCAGGCCACCGACAAACTCAAGGCGACCTTGCAGGCTCGTCTCGGCGACGACGCGACCATCAAGAGCATCTCGAAATCGCCGATTGCCGGGTTGTACGAGATCAACCTTGGCACGCAGATCGTCTATAGCGACGCGAACGGCGACTACCTGCTGCTCGGCGATATCGTCGACGCGAAGACCCGCAAGAATCTGACCGAAGCGCGCTTGTCCGAAACCAACCGCATCGACTTTGCGAGCCTGCCGTTCGCGAACGCGGTGAAGGTCGTGAAGGGCAATGGCAGCCGCAAGATGGCGGTGTTCTCGGATCCGAACTGCCCGTATTGCAAGCAGCTCGAAACCACGCTGAAGTCTATCGACAACGTCACCGTGTACACCTTCCTGTATCCGGTGCTGTCGCCGGATTCGACGGTGAAGTCGAAGTCGATCTGGTGTTCGTCGGACCGCGCCAAGGCCTGGGAATCGTGGATGCAGGACCGTCAGGCGCCAACCGCCGCAGGCACCTGTGACACAGCCGCCATCGAAAAGAATCTCGATCTTGGCCACGCCATGAACGTGGACGGCACGCCCACCATCTTCCTCGCCGACGGCCGCCGCCTGCCAGGCGCGGTGCCGGCCGACCGGCTGGACAAAGAACTCTCCTCGGTGCACTAAACAGCTCGCACCGTCAGACCGGAGGCGCACTTTGCGCCTCCTGCCATTTCTGGACCCCTGATTTTTCTAACCTACCCCGCCGATGAAGCCGATCCGCTACAGCATCGTTCCGAAGCAACCCGCCGCCCACCTGTTCGAAGTCACCATCACCGTCGCCGATCCTGATCCTTCTGGTCAGCGTTTCATGCTGCCGGTGTGGATTCCCGGCAGTTACATGGTGCGCGAATTCGCCCGCAATATCGTCACGCTGCGTGCGGTCAACGAAGCCGGGCGCAAGGTGCGGGTGGAAAAGACCGACAAGCAGACGTGGCAAGCCGCGCCGGTCAACGGTCCGCTGACGCTGCGCTACGAGGTGTACGCGTGGGATATGTCGGTGCGGGCGGCGCATCTGGACGATACGACGGGGTTCTTCAACGGCACCAGCGTGTTCCTTGCGGCCGTGGGCCATGAGGATGCGCCGTGTCTGGTGGATATCCAGAAGCCGGCCGGCCCGGCTTACCGGAGCTGGCGCGTCGCTACGGCGTTGCCGGAAGCGCGCGGTACCCGACGCTACGGCTTCGGTGAGTACAGCGCGCAGAACTATGACGAACTGGCCGACCATCCGGTGACGCTCGGCGAATTTGCGCTGGCGACCTTCAAGGCGCATGGCGTGCCGCACGACATCGTGATTGCCGGCCGCGTGGTCGCGCTCGATATGGCGCGTCTCGCCGCGGATCTGAAGCGCATCTGCGAAGCGCAGATTGCCTTGTTCGAGCCGAAATCGAAGAAGGCGCCGGTCGAACGCTATGTATTCATGACCCAGGCCGTGAGCGATGGCTACGGCGGACTCGAGCATCGCGCTTCGACTGCGCTGATCTGCAACCGGTCCGATCTGCCGGTTGAAGGCCGCCCGCAGACCACGGAAGGCTACCGGACGTACCTCGGCCTGTGCAGCCACGAATACTTCCACACGTGGAACGTGAAGCGCATCAAGCCTGCCGCCTTCGCGCCGTACGATCTGACGCGTGAGAACTACACCTCGCTGCTGTGGCTGTTCGAAGGGTTCACGTCGTACTACGACGATCTGATTCTGGTGCGCACCGGTCTTATTTCGCCGGAAGAGTATTTCGCGCTGCTCGGCAAGGTGGTGGGCGGCGTGATGCGGGGCAGCGGCCGCCTGAAGCAGACCGTCGCGGAAAGCTCGTTCGATGCCTGGGTGAAGTACTACCGGCAGGACGAGAATGCGCCGAACGCGATCGTCAGCTATTACACGAAGGGTTCGCTGGTCGCGCTGGCGTTTGATTTGACAATTCGAGCGCAGACCAACAACCGCAAGTCGCTCGATGACGTGATGCGCCTTCTGTGGCAGCGTTTCGGACGCGACTTCTATCGCGGCAAGCCGGTCGGTGTGACTGAGGACGAGGTCGAAGAGATTTTCACCGAGGCAACCGGCGCTGACCTTGGCGCGCTATTCGAACAGGCGGTGCGCAGCACGCGCGATCTGCCGCTCGAAACCCTGCTCGAGCCGTTTGGCATTTCGCTCGCTCCGGAGCGCGACAAGAACGCCAGGCCAACGCTCGGCGCCCGCGTGCGCGGCGGCGGGGATTGCACGCTCGCCGCCGTCCACGACGGCAGCGCAGCGCAGAAAGCCGGGCTTTCCGCAGGCGACGTGCTGGTGGCGATCGACGGTCTGCGCGTGACTGGCGCGAATCTTGATGCGCTGCTCTCGCGCTATCTGCCGGGCGCAAAAGTGGAAGTGCACGCGTTCCGCCGCGACGAGCTGCGCACCGTGCAAGTCAAGCTGGACGGCCCTGAGGTGTCGCGCTATTCGCTGACCGTCACCGACAGGCGCACGGCGGCGCGCAACTGGCGCGAGCGTTGGCTGGCGGCCTGAAAGCGGCGAAACGTCCTTACAGTCTGCTTAAATCGCGAGATTCGGCGTCGGATTGTTCTACCCATGCAACAATCCTTCGCTGCCGCACGGCTTTTTCGCGGGCCGGTAAAAAAACACAATGGCTCCACTCGCGCAACACTGCGCGCCCCTACTGGAGTCAACCATGACCACGATCCTGCAAATCAACTCGGCAGCCCGCTCGCAAGGCGCTCAATCGACGCTGCTCGTCAACGAACTGACTGAGAAGCTGCAACAATCGAATCCGGGCGCGCAAGTCGTCGTCCGTAACCTGCAAGCTGAACCGCTGCCCCACCTCGACGATGCGATCCTCGGCGCGTTCTTCACGCCGGCTGACCAACGCACGCCGGAACAGGCTGCCATCTCTGCCCGCAGCGAAGCGCTGATCGCCGAACTGCAAGCGGCCGACATCATCGTGATCGGCGCGCCGATGTATAACTTCGGTGTGTCGTCGCAACTGAAGACGTACTTCGACTTCATCGCTCGCGCTGGCATCACGTTCAAGTACACGGAAACCGGCCCTGAAGGCCTTGTGAAGGGCAAGAAGGTGTTCGTGGTTTCGGCTCGCGGCGGCAAATATCTCGGCACCCCGAACGACAGCCAGACGCCGTATCTGAAGGCCTTCCTCGGCTTCCTCGGCATGACCGACGTGAACTTCATCTACGCTGAAGGCCTGAATATGGGCCCGGATGCAGCGACCGCCGCTCTGGCCGGCGCACGCGAAGCGATCGCCGCGTTCTAAGGTCGCGTAGAGGTGATCCGTGTCGTCGCGTGTCGCCTTGCGTTACTAAGCGAGCGTCTGCGCTTCGTCGGGCAGACGCCAGTCGATCGGCTGACGCTTGTGTTCGGTGAGGTACTCGTTAGCGAGCGCAAAGTGCCCGCAACCGAGAAAGCCGCGATGCGCCGACAGCGGCGACGGATGCGGCGCCTCCAGCACGTAGTGTGATTTGCCGCCGAGCAACGCCCGCTTGGCTTGTGCATGCGCGCCCCACAGCATGAACACGAGGCCGTCGTGACGCTCCGCCAGCTCGTGGATCAGCGTGTCCGTGCACTTCTCCCAGCCGCGCTTCGCGTGACTTGCCGCCGAGTCGCGCTCGACGGTTAGCACGGTGTTCAGCAGCAGCACCCCCTGTTTTGCCCAGGCATCGAGGCAGCCATGACGCGGCGGCTCATGACCCAGACTCGCGGCAATTTCCTTGAAGATATTGCGCAGCGACGGCGGCGGACGCACAGCCGGCGGTACCGAGAACGCCAGCCCGTGAGCCTGCGGTGTGCCGCGATCTTCACCGTGGTAAGGATCCTGGCCGAGGATCACGACTTTGACCTCGTCCGGACTGGTGAGGCGCAGTGCGCGGAATACGTCGGCGGGATAAACCGTCTTGCCCGCAGCACGCTCGCCGTCGACGAAACGGCACAACGAGTCGTACGCATCGCTCTCGATGAACGGTCGCAGATGGGTTCGCCATGCAGGCGGCAACGCATCGAATTGGGCTTCGAGCGTGGGCGTAGACGTGGACTTCATGGATGACGTGGCCGGCGTTCGCGCTTCAGCAGGGTGATCGGACGATTCGTCGCCAAACAGCGAGGCTTGCGACGAGGGGGAACGGGTACGGGAGGCGGAGTTCATGACGCGCAAGTGTCGCAGCAAACTGGGCGTAGCTCAAGGCATGCGGTCAGAGGCCGTGCTGCGGCGTCAGGTCTCGCGCATTGCTCGATGTCACCGTTGAGGCAGGGCAAGGACGCTTACTGCTCCCGCAGCCGATACCCGCGTTGCGCCTTGCTGACATCGTCCGGCGCGAGTCCGGGGACCTTGGCGCGGAGTTCGTCCGCCAGCGCATGCAGTGCGGCTTCGTCTCCGCTTTTCAGCTCAAGTTCGACTTCGAGAATCGGTGCGCGACGTGTTTCACCATCGACCTCGGCGATCACGTCGCCCTGATCGATTGCCGCTTCCACCGTGGCGCCGCTGTGCGCCACCTGCCAGAGAGTGCGGGTGAAATTCGTACGGAACAGTTCGATCAGGTCCGGGGCGGCGCCGCGCAGCGCGGCGGCTACCGTGGGTTCGTCGCAGGCGTGCAGCAGCGCGTCGATCTCCAGCTTCTCGCCGGCTACCGGCATTTCCCACTCGTGTCGGCTGTGCATGCCGGCGCTTGCATTGCCGGCGGTCTTGAAGGTTTGCAGCCAGCCGTCCGGCGTGTGACGAAGGCGCAGCGCGCTTTTCGAGCGCGCCAACGTCAGAGCGGGCGTGTCGAAGTAGATATTGGCAAGCGCGATTGGACGGCCCGCGGTGCCGGTGCGTGCGACGAACCAGCGCGTCGCCGCGTCTATCTGGTCGGCGGCCAATGCCAGCTTGATTTCACGTTCCATGCCCATGGCGGTGTTTTCCTGGTTAGCTCAAAACGAAGCTCAGAAAAACATCCGCGCAAGTTCTGCGCCCGGTTCCTCGGCCCGCATGAACGCTTCGCCGACGAGGAACGTATGCACATCCATCTCGCGCAGGCGATCCACGTCCGCGCGCGCCAGGATGCCCGATTCGGTTACGACGATGCGATCCTCCGGGATCAGGTCGAGCATGCCGATGGTCGTTTCGATCGATGTTTCGAACGTGCGCAGATTGCGGTTGTTAACGCCGATCAGCGGCGTCTTCAGCGTCAGCGCTTCCATCAACTCGTTCCTGTCATGCACTTCGACGAGTACCGCGAGCCCCAGCGAATGCGCGAACGCTTCGAGATCCTGCATCTGCGAGGTCTCGAGCGCGGCGGCGATCAGCAGGATCGCGTCGGCGCCCATCGCGCGCGCTTCGACGATCTGATACGGATCGATGATGAAGTCTTTGCGCAGGACCGGCAGATCGCAGGCGGCGCGCGCTTGTTCCAGGTAGGCGGCGCTGCCCTGGAAAAACTGCACGTCGGTGAGGACGGACAGGCAGGCGGCGCCGTGCTTCGCATACGAACGCGCAATCTCAGCCGGCACGAAATGCTCGCGTAGCACGCCCTTTGAAGGGCTCGCCTTCTTCACTTCGGCGATTACGGCGGCCTGACCCAAGGCATGTTTGGCGCGCAGCGCGCCGACAAAGTCGCGCTTGTCGCGCGCCGAGGCTTCGAGGCGCAGTTCCTCGAGCGGTGCGCTCAGTTGCCCCGCGCGGACCTCCTGGCGCTTGACGTCGATGATGCGTTCCAGAATATCGCTCATAGATTTCTCGATACAGAATTTAATGCTTGAATTGCTGGGTGAAGCGAACCAGATCGTCGACCTTCGCCCGCGCCTTGCCGTTTGCGATCGCTTCGCGCGCCAGTTCGATGCCGTCCGCGATCGAGGCCGCCACATTCGCAGCATAGAGCGCTGTGCCGGCGTTCAGTGTGACAATCTCACGCGCCACGCCCGGTTTGTTATCGAGCGCTTCGAGCAGCATCAGTTTGGATTCGGTGGCATCAGCCACTTTCAGCGAGCGGTTCGAGACCATCTGCATGCCGAAGTCTTCCGGATGAATCTCGTACTCGAGAATTTCCCCGTTGCGCAGTTCGCCGACTTGCGTTGCCGCGCCCAACGAAACCTCGTCCATGCCGTCCATGCCGTAGACGACCAGCACGTGCTTGGCGCCCAGGCGCTGCATCACACGCACCTGGATGCCAACCAGGTCCCCATGGAATACGCCCATCAACTGGTTCGGCGCGCTGGCCGGGTTGGTCAACGGTCCGAGGATGTTGAAGAGGGTCCGCACGCCGAGTTCGCGACGCACCGGGGCGATATTCTTCATGGCCGGGTGATGGTTCGGCGCGAACATGAAACCCATGCCGGTTTCTGCAATCGAGGCCGCCACTTGTTCCGGCTGCAGATCGATATTGACGCCGAGCGCTTCGAGCACATCCGCGCTACCCGACTTGCTCGATACGCTGCGCCCGCCGTGCTTCGCGACCTTGGCGCCGGCCGCGGCCGTGACGAACATCGTCGCCGTGGAGATGTTGAACGTGTGCGCGCCGTCGCCGCCAGTTCCGACGATATCGACAAAGTTCGAGTTGTCCTGCACCTCAACGTGCCGGGCAAACTCACGCATCACCGTGGCGGCCGCGGTGATTTCGCCGATGGTCTCTTTTTTGACGCGCAGTCCCGTGATGATTGCGGCCGCCATCACCGGCGATAGCTCGCCGCGCATGATGAGGCGCATCAGATGCAGCATCTCGTCGTGGAAAATCTCGCGGTGCTCGATCGTGCGCTGCAACGCTTCCTGGGGGGTAATCGTCATGATTTCGCCTCGGGTGATCAAGCGTTGCGTTTCGCTGACGCGGCTTTCGACTGCTTCACGAAGTTCTCGAGCAGTGCGTGGCCGTGTTCGGACAGGATCGATTCCGGGTGGAACTGCACGCCTTCGACGGCCAGTTCCTTGTGACGCACGCCCATGATCTCGCCGTCGTCGGTCCATGCGGACACTTCGAGGCAATCGGGCAGCGACTCGCGCTCGATGGCGAGCGAGTGATAGCGCGTCACGACGAAGTGCTTCGGCAGGTCGGCGAAGACGCCTTTGCAGTCGGTTTCGATCGTGCTGACCTTGCCGTGCATGATGGTCTGCGCGCGCACGACACGACCGCCAAATGCTTCGCCGATGGCCTGATGGCCGAGACATACGCCGAGGATCGGGTACTTGCCCGAGAACTCGCGCAGCACGTCGAGCGTGATGCCCGCGTGTTGCGGGTTGCTCGGCCCCGGCGACAGGCAAATCCGCTCGGGATTGAGCTTCGCGATCTCGTCCAGCGTGATCTCGTCGTTGCGGTAGGTCCGAACGTCTTCGCCGAGTTCGCCGAAGTACTGGACCAGGTTGTAGGTGAATGAATCGTAGTTGTCGATCATCAGCAGCATGGTCTGTCTCCGGTCAGAAGTCGCTATCGAGGCCGTCTTGCACCTGCTCGGCGGCGCGCAATACCGCGCGCGCCTTGTTTTCGGTCTCTTGCCATTCGGATTCGGGCACCGAATCAGCGACGATACCCGCTGCCGCCTGCACATACAGATTGCCGTTGGCGATCACACCCGTGCGGATCGTGATGGCCAGATCCATTTCGCCGGTGAACGAGAGGTAGCCGACCGCGCCGCCATACAGGCCTCGCTTGACCGGTTCGAGTTCGTCGATCAGTTCCATCGCGCGGACCTTCGGCGCGCCGGACAGCGTGCCGGCCGGGAAGGTGGCGCGCAGCACGTCGAAATTGGTGGTACCGGGTTTCAGCTTGCCTTCGACCGAACTCACGATGTGCTGCACGTGCGAGTACTTCTCGATCACCATCTTGTCGGTGACGACCACCGAGCCGATCTGCGCGATGCGGCCCACGTCGTTGCGCGCGAGGTCGATCAGCATGACGTGCTCGGCGATTTCCTTCGGGTCGTTCAGCAGTTCGGTGGCGAGCTCGGCATCGCGCTCGGGCGTGTTGCCACGCGGACGGGTACCGGCGAGCGGACGGATGGTGACGATACGATCCTCACCGCGCTTTTCCTGACGCACCAGGATTTCCGGCGAAGCGCCGACCACGTGAAAGTCGCCGAAGTTGTAGTAATACATGTACGGCGACGGGTTCAGCGAACGCAGTGCACGGTATAGCGAAAGCGGATTGTCGCGATACGGTTTCGTCAGACGTTGGCCGACCTGTACCTGCATCAGCTCGCCGGCGGCGATGTATTCCTTCGCCTTGCGCACAGCGGTGAGGTAATCGTCTTTGGCGAATTCGCGGTAGGTTTCGGTGCGTACGCTCGCCGAAGTCACCGGCGGCTGCACGGTCGTGCGCAGGCGTTGACGCAGATCGCGCAGACGTTGTTTGGCGCGGGTGTAGGCCTCGGGCGTGGTTGGATCGGCGTAGACCACGAGGTATAGCTTGCCCGCGAGGTTATCGATCACCGCGACTTCTTCGGTCAGCAGCAACTGGATGTCCGGCAGGTTCAGGTCGTCTGGCGGCGCGCTGTGCGCAAGTTTCTTCTCGATGTAGCGGACCGCGTCATAACCAAAATACCCTGCGAGACCGCCTGCAAAACGCGGCAATCCCGGCCGTTGCGCCACTTTGAAGCGGCCCTGGAATTGCTGGATGAAGTCGAGCGGGTCGCCTTCGTGCGTTTCGACCACGCTACCGTCACGCACCACTTCCGATACCCCGTTGCGGGTGCGCAGCAGCGTGCGGGCCGGCAGGCCGATGAATGAATAGCGTCCGAACCGTTCGCCACCCACCACGGATTCCAGCAGGAACGAGTTGGCGCCGTTGCGCTCGGGTTGCGCGAGCTTCAGATACAGCGACAGCGGCGTTTCCAGGTCGGCGAGCGCTTCGGCGATCAGCGGGATGCGGTTATAGCCCTCGTTCGCGAGGGACTGGAATTCGAGTTCGGTCATGTTCCGATCCTGTTCATAGGTCCGTGCGCGGCGTGCGACGGACAAAGCGGGGCGATGCGCTGTCTACGTGGCCGGTTTGGGCGAAGCCTGGTCTGGCGATGCTTAAGACAAGGTTAGGCCAACCGGCGCGAGCTTTCCCACGAAGCGTGTACGGGACGGGCGGCGCCACGGTACCTAAGGTACACGACGGCCGCATGAACCGATGCGACGAGAACTACTGGGAAAGGCGCGTGAGCGCAGCGAAGCAAAAAACGGTGCCGAAGACGAGCTTCAGCGTACCTCAGGCGAGGTTAGCGCGACCAGCGACGCCAGGGCCAGGCTCCCCGGTCGATGCTGCTCAGACTCCGTTTTTTGTTCAGAAACATGAGGATGATGGACTTGTTAAGTCGATGTATGGTGAGCTGCGTGTTGCGCTGCAATGGCCTTGGCGGCTTCGAGCAGCGAGGCAACTATACCATCCGATTTTATTGTTTGTATAGCCTGGCCATGGTTGTATCCGTAGGGCACGGTTAGCGTCGCCATGCCCGCCGCGCGGCCGGCCAGCGCGTCGTTTTCGGAGTCGCCGATCGCTACCGTCGCCTCGGGCTCGACCTGCAATTGCGCGCAGGCGGTGAGCATCGGCAGCGGATCCGGCTTCTTTTTCGACAGACTGTCGCCGCCGAGCACGACGCTGAAATAGCTGGCAAGCCCGTATTGCGCCAGGAGTTCTACAGCGAATCGGTACGGCTTGTTCGTCACGCACGCGAGCTTGAGGCCGGCGTCGCGCATGGCTTTCAGGCCGGCCTCGACGTCCGGGTACAGTCGCGTATGGTGGCCGTTGATCCGCGCGTACTCTTCCTGGTAGATCGCGAGTGCCTCGTCGAAGCGGTCCTGTGCCAGGGCCGCCTCGAAGCGCGGCGCGAGCACGCTGCGGATCAGATGCTCCGAGCCCTTGCCGACATAACCCACCACTTCCTCGCGCGAGGTTTCCGCCGCATCGAGTTGGGCGAGCATGCCGTTCAGACCTGCCGTGAAGTCGTCGGCGGTGTCGACCATCGTGCCGTCCAGGTCGATGATCGCCGCGAGAATACGCGGGCCGCTGAACACTGGCGCGGCAAACTGTGGCGTTGCGCTTGCCGTCATACGTGCTGCTCAACTTTCGCCAGTTCGGCGCGCATCTCGGCGATGATCGTCTTGTAGTCGTGGTGGCCGAAAATGGCCGAGCCGGCTACGAAGGTGTCCGCGCCCGCTGCCGCGATCGCGGCGATGTTGTCGATCTTCACGCCGCCGTCCACTTCGAGATGAATCTCGCGGCCGGTTTTTTCCTTGTACGCGTCGATGCGCTTGCGGGCCTCTCGCAACTTGACGAGCGCTTCGGGGATGAACGACTGGCCGCCAAAACCCGGATTCACCGACATGATCAGCACCAGATCGACCTTGTCCATGACGTAATCGAGGTGGCTCAACGACGTGGCTGGATTGAACACGAGACCGGCCTTGCAGCCGTGATCGCGGATTAGCGACAGTGTGCGGTCGATGTGGTCCGAGCCTTCAGGGTGAAAGCTGATCACGTTGGCGCCCGCCTTGGCGAAGTCGGGCACGATCCGGTCGACGGGGCGCACCATCAGATGCACGTCGATCGGCACGCTGCAGTGCGGACGGAGCGCCTCGCAGACGAGCGGACCGATAGTCAGGTTCGGCACGTAATGGTTGTCCATTACGTCGAAGTGGATCCAGTCGGCGCCGGCGGCGATGACACTGCGGACTTCTTCGCCGAGCCGCGAGAAGTCGGCCGACAGAATGCTGGGGGAGATGCGAAATTGCGTCATGGCGGTGGCGGGCGGTAGGCGGAAAAACCCATTTTACCGTCTTGTGGGTTTCCGGGCCGTGTCCGGACGGGACGGCCGGGTTGCGGGCATGCCGTGCATAAAGCAGAATGCGGGACAATAATGAAGCCTTTGCCGGCGCGCCTGACGGCATGGGCGCCCGAGCCTCTCGCAGCCTTTCACGACACCGCTTCACCAGACCGGAATCAGGATGAGCCAGTACGAATTCAGCGTAGCGGCGCAGGTCCAGTACCTGCCCGACGAGTCGGACCCGGAACGCCGCCAGTATGCGTTCGCCTACACGCTGACTATCCGCAACAGCGGTCAGGTGCCGGCACAACTGATTGCGCGCCATTGGGTGATCACCGACAGCGACAAGCACGAGCAGGAGGTGAAGGGACTGGGCGTGGTCGGTCACCAGCCGCTGCTCAAGCCGGGCGAGCAATTCGAATATACGAGTTGGGCCGTGATTGCGACGCCTGTCGGCACCATGCGCGGAGAGTATTTCTGCGTCGCCGAAGACGGCGAGCGCTTTGAAGCGCCGGTGCCGGAATTTGTCCTGCGCATGCCGCGCACACTGCATTGAACCGGCGGCGTTGCTTGCGGTCTTTAAACAGCGCTAGCGTTGTTTGTCGCGGTTCGCTTTCTTCTTGCCGGACGACATATAGATAACGATGAAGACGACCAGGAAGAGCGCTATCAGCAATTCCGGTACGAGCATGAGCATCGGGTATTCGTCGAACAGATCAGACATGGCGGTTTCCATCAAGTACGAACATTGTAGGGGTTTTGTCCGCGCGGTCGGCGGCTGGCTGGGGGCGCTTTCAGTCGCGGTGATGCTGGCTTCGTGCGGAGGCGGCGGTGCGGTACGGCCGTCCGGGCCGCCGACCGGCGCGGCGTTTGTTCCTGGTCAGGTGGCTGCGGCGAGGCTCACGCAGGTAGCGTGGCAACAGGTGCCTGGCTGGCAGGATGACTCGCTGATCGGGGCGACGGCCGCGCTGCGGCAGAACTGCGTGCGGCTCGCGCGTCTGCCGAACTGGCAACGCGCCTGTGCGGCGGCGGCGCAGATCGACGATCTGGATCTGACGAGCGCCCGCGCTTTCTTCGAAGCCTACTTCACCCCGTTCCAGTTCTCGAATACCGACGGCACGCTCGATGGACTGGTGACCGGTTACTACGAGCCGTTGCTGCGTGGCTCGCGGACCCAGCATGGTGTTTATCAGACGGCGTTATATCGGTGGCCGGCGGGTTATCGTCCCGGCGCTGAGATGCCGAGCCGGGCACAGCTTGAGCGCTCGGGTGTGCTCAATGGCAATGAACTTGTCTGGGTCGACGATCCGATCGAAGCGTTTTTCCTGCAGGTGCAAGGGTCCGGACGCATCGTGATGGAAGACGGCAGCGTCATGCGGCTCGGCTTTGGCGGCACCAATAATCAGCCGTATAAGTCGATTGGGCGTTGGTTGCTCGATCGCGGTGAGTTGACGCCGTCTCAGGCCACGATGCAGGGGATCAAGGCGTGGGCGCGCGCTAATCCGACGCGTGTTGATACGCTGCTGGATACGAATCCGCGCTTTGTTTTCTTCCGTGAGATGCCTTCCGCGGAGGGTACTTCGGGCGGCGGGGCCGATGGTCCAATCGGCGCCTTGGGCGTGCCTTTGACACCGGAACGGTCGATTGCCGTCGACCCGTCTTCGATTCCGCTAGGGACGCCCGTGTTTTTGCAGACTACTCGTCCGTTGACCAATTCGCCGATGAACCGTCTGGTTTTTGCGCAGGATACGGGGTCGGCCATCAAGGGTGGTGTGCGGGCGGATTATTTCTGGGGTCTTGGTGATGATGCGGGCGATCTGGCTGGGAAGATGAGGCAGGCCGGGCGGATGTGGTTGTTGTTGCCGAATTCGTGATTTTTTGGGGTGGGGCGGCGGAGTGCGTGGATGGTTGTGGGCGATGCCGAGGCTGCTGGGCAGGTTGAGGTTGAGCGGTGTCGGGGCTGGAGCGCCAGGTCGCTAGAGCAGGCTTAGGCGGCTATCCACGACCGTCGGCACGCCCGCCTCGCTAGTACTGCCGCTACCTTCACCGCTACCTCCGTCCCGCGCTACCTCTCCCTCCGCGGACAACGCCGCCGGCGTTCTCAGACGCTCGCCTTACGCTTGTCCACGACACGCCGTGCTTTTCCCACCGAGCGTTCGATGCCGTTCACCGGTAACACGTTGACCACGGCGCTGATGCCGATCAACGCCTTGATGTCGTAACTCAAAGCCTGTTTTGCCGCGGCGAGCGCTGCAGTGTCGGGTGCTGTCTCGGGGCACGCTTCGACGTTCAGTGTCAGCACATCGAGCGGACCCTCTTTCGTCAGAACGATCTGATAGTGCGGCGCGAGCACGTGCCGTTTCAGCAGCAACTCCTCGATTTGCGTCGGGAAGACGTTCACGCCGCGCACGATCATCATGTCGTCCGAGCGACCGGTGATTTTTTCCATCCGGCGCATCGTTCGGGCAGTGCCGGGCAGCAGTCGTGTGAGATCGCGGGTGCGATAGCGGATGATCGGCAGGGCTTCTTTCGTCAATGAGGTGAACACCAGTTCGCCCAGTTCGCCGTCTGGCAGCACGTTGCCGGTTTCCGGATCGATGATCTCGGGATAAAAGTGATCTTCCCAGATGGTCGGGCCGTCCTTGGTCTCCGCACATTCCGATGCCACGCCCGGTCCCATTACTTCGGAGAGGCCGTAGATGTCGACCGCGTCGATGCCCATGCGTTTTTCGATCGCGCCGCGCATGTCGTTGGTCCACGGCTCGGCACCGAAGATGCCGATGCGCAGCGAACATTGGGCAGGGTCGACGCCCTGACGTTCGAACTCGTCGGCGATGGACAACATATAGCTTGGCGTCACCATGACGATGTCAGGGCGGAAATCCTGAATGAGCTGAACCTGCTTTTCGGTCTGGCCGCCGCCGAACGGAATCACGGTGAGGCCGGCACGTTCCGCCCCGTAGTGGGCGCCGAGTCCGCCGGTGAACAGGCCGTAGCCGTAGCTTATGTGCACCTTGTCACCGCGCCGCGCGCCGGCCGCGCGGATCGAGCGGGCCACTACGTTGGCCCATGTGTCGATGTCCCGCGCCGTGTAGCCCACCACCGTCGGTTTGCCGGTTGTACCTGAGGACGCATGAATCCGCGATACCTGCTCCTGTGGGACTGCGAACATTCCGAACGGATAGTTATCGCGCAGATCCTTCTTGGTGGTGAACGGAAAGCGCGACAGGTCCGCGAGCGTCTTCACCTCACCTGGATGGACGCCAGCCTCGTCGAATTTGCGCCGATAAACCGGCGAGTTCTCATAAGCGTGCGTGAGCGACCATTTCAGTCGTTCAAGCTGAAGTGCGGCGAGTTCGTCGCGGCTCGCCGTTTCGATCGGCTCGAGCGGGAGCGAGGTGTTCATCGAATGTCTCCTTGCTTCTTTCAGAATGGGTTGCGGTGCGCGCGACCGCCTTCGGCTTTGGGTATCGCGCGGGTTGCCGGTTCAGCTTTCTGTTGGAATCACACTGCCTCTAATCTGGGCAGATTTGCCGCGAAACATCGCTACGGTTTCGTCCGCGCGATTGGTGACACGAATGTCGTAAATGCCTGTTCGGCCGCTTAATGTCTGCTCGACGGCTTCGGCGGTCAGCACATCGCCGCCTTGTACCGGCCGCAGAAATTCGATCGAACAACCCGATGCCACCGTGCTGAGGTTGTAGCTGTTGCAGGCGAATGCGAACGTGGAGTCGGCCAGCGTGAAGATCAGGCCGCCATGGCAGATCTGGTGGCCGTTCAGGAAGTCGGGTCGCACCACCATGCGTAGACGCGCGTAACCGGGCCGGACTTCCAGCAGTTCCAGTCCTAGCGCGCGGCTGCAGGCATCGGCGGCGTACATGGCATCCGCGGTGGCACGGGCCAGTTCGTCGGGCGACAGCGCGGCGCCGCTGACCGGTCGGGGCGCGATGTTGACGGCTTGTTCGGGCTGTAAGGACATCTCAACGGCCCTCGAAGCGCGGTGCGCGTTTCTCGATGAACGCTTGCACACCTTCCGCGTAGTCATGGGATGCGCCTAGCTCGCGCTGCAAATCGCGCTCCAGGTCGAGCTGCTGATCGAGCGTTTGCGTGACGCTGGCGCGCATGGCGTGCTTGATCGCGGCGATTGCACGGGTGGGTTGTTGGGCGAGTTGGGCTGCCAGTTTGGCGGACATGGGGGCGAGGTCCGCGTCGTCGACGACTTGCCACACGAGTCCCCAGCTTTCGGCTTTCTCGGCGCTGAGTTTGTCGCCTGTCAGGGCGAGCCCGAGCGCGCGGGCCATACCGACGCGCTGCGGCAGGAACCATGTGCCGCCGGAGTCCGGCACCAGACCGATTTTCACGAACGCCTGGATAAAGCTGGCCGAACGTGCTGCGAGGACGATGTCGCAGGCAAGTGCGAGATTTGCCCCCGCGCCGGCCGCTGTGCCATTCACGGCGGCGATTACCGGCAGGGGCAACGCTTGCAGGCGACGGATCAGCGGATTGAAGTGAGCGTCAATCAACTCGCCCAGGTCGGTCATGGCGCCGGGTGTGAAGTCGAGGTCGGCAAGATCCTGCCCTGCGCAAAAGCCGCGGCCTGCACCGGTCAGCACAAGGGCTCGTGCTCCACCAGCGACGACTTCGTCGAGGGCGGCGCTCAGTTCCTGATGCATGGAGCGCGTGAAGCTGTTGAGCTTCTCGGGGCGGTTCAGCGTCACGGTGGCAACGCGGCTCGAAGCGTCGAAATCGACGCGGATCGCTTCATATGACATCGGCTTCTCCTGTCTCCTGCTAGCGTTTGAATGGCCATTGAGTGCGGTACAGCTGCTTCAGACGCGCTCAATGGCAAGTGCAATACCTTGGCATGTTAGGCGTGGTGGGCCGCGTATTCCATTCGGCCAAATGGCCTAGGACGCATCGACTCTTTCCGGCTTATGACTTTCAGCCGACTGCCGCCGGCGCCGCTTTCGGTTCAACATGAACACGACTCTGAACCACGCGGTAACGGTTTGCCACGAATGCTGCATCGGCGAGCGCTGCGTTGGCTGCCGGGTTTGCTCCTGTGCCGTGATAATCGGAGAATGCGGCCGACTGATTGACGAAAACACCGCCAGTCAGATTGATGGACAGCGCCACGCCGCCTTGGATCGAAGCTTCGTGAGCGGCTTCGATGACGGCTTCATCCGTGCTGTACACCGAGAGAGTAAGTGCGCCGTGCTCCGCGGCCAGCTTGCCGGCCAGCTGCAATGACTGCATCGTCGAGTCTGTCGCGACGACGAACGAGATTGGGCCGAACCATTCTTTGGAGAATTTCGCCGCGTCGGTGGCGGCGTCGAGTTGCAGGACAAGCGGCGTAAGCACGCGGGCGCCAGCAAAGGCAGGATGTTCGAGCGATTGGCTTTCCACCAGCACGCGGCCAAGCTTGCGAGCTTCGTCGACGCGCGTGGCGACGCCTTGATTCTGAATTGCGCCCAACAGTTCGACGGCGCGGGCGGGATCGGCAACCAGCTTTTGCACGGCTTCGGCGAGAGCCTGCGCGACCGCGTCAAAGCTGAGTGTGCCTTCGGCGATGCGGATGCCGTCACGTGGCACATAGATGTTTTGGGGCGCCGTGCACATCTGGCCGGAATAGAGCGCGAGCGAGAAAGCGATATTGCGCGCAACGGCCTTGATGTCGGCGACCGAGTCGATCACGATCTGGTTGACGCCGGCTTTCTCCGTGTACACCTGTGCCTGGTGTGCATGGCGTTCGAGCCAGGTACCGTTTTGCGTGCTGCCGGTGAAATCGATCAGCTTGATTTCAGGACGCAACGCGAGATCCTGGACCAGCGCACCGTCATCCGGGTTAGTAGCGAGCAGGGTGACGACGTTCGGATCGAAGCCGGCTTCCCGCAGAACGTCGCGCGCGATGCGCACGGTAATAGCGAGCGGCAGAATGGCACCCGGATGTGGTTTGACGACGACCGTGTTGCCGGTTGCGAGATCGGCGAACAATCCCGGATAACCGTTCCATGTTGGGAATGTGCAGCAGCCGAGTACGAGGCCGGTACCACGTGGCACGACGGTATAGCGCTTATGCATCGCAAGTGGAGGATTTTTGCCTTGCGGTTTTTCCCAGTGGGCGTCAGCCGGGATACGACGCAGTTGATCCCATGCATAGACGACGGCTTCGAGCGCGCGGTCCTGGGCATGGGGGCCGCCCGCCTGAAACGCCATCATGAACGCTTGCCCCGTTGTGTGCATGACGCTGTAACCAATCTCGAAGCTCGCGCGATTTACGCGCGCCAGAATTTCGAGGCTCACGCCGACCCACGCTTTCGGGCCGGCGGCGCGCCAGCTTGCTTGTGCGGCGGCAGCGGCGGCAAGCAGGGCGTCGGGGTCGGCTTTGGGGTAGCGGATGCCGAGCGGAAAGCCAAACGGCGAGATTTCGGCTCCGACGGTTGCGCCGGTAGTCGGTTGGTCCAGTTTGAAGGCCTGATTCAGGTGCGCCTTGAATGCCACCTCGCCATCGGCGTTCGCTGTTTCCCCGTACACTTTCGGACTGGGCATCTCGACGAATGGACTCCAGTAGCCGCGCGTTTCGATGGCGGCGAGCGCCTTTTGCAACGTGTCTTCGTGCTTGGAAAATAGCGGGTGTGTCATGGCGAAATGGAAGCTGGAGGTTAGGAGAAATCCTGTCGAATAATTGACCGACCGGTTGGTTGGTGAATGTTAGCATTATTAAGATCTCGGTGCGAAGCGTTTTCGCGCTACTCACTCTTCATACAAAGGAGGCTGCATGGCTTACGAGAATATTTTGATCGAGACCCGTGGGCGGGTCGGTCTTGTCACGCTGAATCGCCCGAAGGCGCTGAATGCGTTGAACGATGCGCTAATGGATGAGTTGGGCGCGGCTTTGAAGACCTTCGACGCTGACGATGAGATTGGAGCGATTGTCATCACGGGCAGCGAAAAGGCATTCGCTGCGGGTGCCGATATCGGCATGATGGCGACCTACACCTATATGGATGTGTACAAGGGCGACTACATCACGCGCAACTGGGAAACCGTGCGCTCTATCCGTAAGCCGATTATTGCGGCCGTTGCTGGCTTTGCGCTTGGTGGTGGCTGTGAACTAGCGATGATGTGCGACATTATCCTCGCGGCAGATACGGCCAAGTTTGGTCAGCCCGAAATCAAGCTCGGCATCATGCCGGGTGCGGGCGGTACGCAACGGTTGCCGCGAGCAGTGTCGAAAGCGAAGGCAATGGATCTGTGCCTGACCGCGCGCTTTATGGATGCGGCCGAGGCAGAGCGTGCAGGACTGGTGTCACGGGTTGTTCCCGCTGCGACATTGCTCGACGAAGCGGTTGCTGCCGCGGCGACGATCGCCGAGTTCCCCTTGCCCGCAGTCATGATGGTCAAGGAGTCGGTGAATCGCGCCTACGAAACCACACTTGCAGAGGGTGTCCATTTCGAGCGCCGACTGTTTCATTCGCTGTTCGCGACTGAGGATCAGAAGGAAGGGATGGCGGCCTTCGTGGAGAAGCGCAAACCGGTATTCAAGCACCGGTAATAAGGCTATCCAAATAACGCTTGCAAGCCATGTGCTGGGTCGCTAGAATCTCGTTCTTTCGCGCTTCGGACACCGGAGCGCGGGGAGCGGGAGAGCCAGCAGTGGCAAGGCTTTCGGCGGGTTGGGCAGGTCAGGCTGGTGCAAAAAACCTGTTGACGACGTAGCGGAAGTTCTTCATAATTTCGTTTCTCTGCTGCTGATGCAGCGACGCAGAACGAAGCGGTACCGAAGGGTTGTGAAGGTGATGCAACGTGGTGCCGGTTTGGTGGTGAATGCGTAACCGATCTTTAAAAATTAACAGCCGATAAGTGTGGGCGCTTGATGGCGACGCGGCGGTGGACCTTTCGGGGTTTGCCGCGAAAGCGAAAGTATCAAGTCTCACACAGTAATGAAAGGAAGGTTTTTTCATCGCAAGATGATTGAACAATTCGTCA
>NZ_JBNDLX010000014.1:0-229385 GCF_050436285.1 Paraburkholderia sp. GAS82 | reverse complement strand
TGCGCACCTTCGACAAATCGCCCCATCTGCGCCTCTCATTCCAGCAGGTTGATTCAGTCTAGGCGATCATTAGAGTTTTTACACAGCCTCGGCCGAGCCCGGTCCGACTCAGACCTCGATCAATCGCTGATTGCGGCGAATATGTGAAAGGCATAAGTGGACCCGAAGCGGTCCTTCAGATTTTCCGAAATCGGCCGTTCATAGAGCACAGTATGCACGGTATGTTGCGTGCCGCGCAGTGGCATACGTGAGTGACCACGCCTATCTGGAATGAGGGTATATGAAGATCTTTGCGAAGCGTTTGTTGGGGACGGTGTTTGTCGCCTTGCTTTGGGTCCTCTCGGACGTTGCGCTCGCTGACAGCGTCGCAGCCCAGACTTTCTCGCTGGACCCAAAGGTCGAAAAAATTGCAGAAGCGTACGCGTTGGACGCCGTCGATTTCTCGGCAAAACACTTCGCGACAAAACTCGATTGGTCGGATGCAAGCATTGCAGATGTAGAGAAGATATTGGGCCAAATGAACCTGTCGTACGCCAACACCGCCCCCAAGCCCGCTGATGACAAAGTCATGGCTTTCGCAAAGGTTTTCGGAAGTTACGTGGGCGAGGTGTATCGCCGCAATCATGGAGGCGAATGGGGTATTGTCACGCTCGGCGGAGTACGCTATCCAGGCATGCAAACCGCCTCCGGTACCGATTTTTGGCCTTGGGGACGAGCATTCGATCGAATTACGAAGGGCCCTGAAGACGATATTGCCGCCTACTACAGTGCGCTGCTGAAAAAATAGACAGCTGAGCAAGCGTAAGCGGTCTTTTGACCACGTCCCTCAGAGGTTAGGTGCTGCCGATAGTGCCCATGGCATGAGCGCCGCATAGCCGTCGGCCGTGGCGGCGAGCGGTAACTTCGCGAACAGCCAGACGAGATAGCGGTATGGATCGATGCCATTTGCCTTGCAGGTCTCGACGAGCGAGTAGAGATTGGCGGTGGCCTGCGCACCGGCAACGGTGTCGGCGAACAGCCATCCCTTTCTTCCGACGACGAATGGCCTGATGGCGTTTTCACACAGGTTGTTGGATATGGGCCAGTTCCCGTTCTCGACGTAGCGGACCAGCTTGTGCCACTGTCCTTTCATGTATTGGAGAGCCTTACCGAGCAGACTCGACGGTACGACCGTCGGCAAGTGCTCGAGCATCATGCGTTCGATGGTGGCGAGCACGCGGCCGCTGTAGCGAACACGTAGCCGGTGCCGACGTTCCGCCGTCCACTTCGCGCTGCGTGTTTCGGCGGCAAACAGCTTGCCGATCAATCCAATGAACCGCCTGGCCAGCAGATCTGGCGTGCGCGCTGCCTTCGGCACGGTCTGCTCCGCCTTGATGAAGCCACGGCGTACGTGCGCCCAACATCCGAGATGCACGAGCTGGTGATCGTGAGCGATGCCGTTGTATAGCTCATAGCCGTCAGTCATCAGCACGGCGCCGGGCTTCACACCCGCATAGAGCCGTTGCGCATGCAGCGTGCCGCGCCCCGGCGAGTAAGAGAACATCCGAACGGGTGGTCCCGAGCCGTTGACTTGCGCCCACAGATAGCTCTTCGACTGAGGTCTTCGTCCCGGCTCCTTCAGCACCTGGAAGGTCGTCTCGTCGCCGTAGATGAGTTCCGACTCGAGCAGCACATCGCGCATCAGGTTGATCACTGGCTGCGCGGCCAGCCCGACGCGAACAACGCTCGCGGCCAGGGTGTTCGATGAGATGTCGCCGCCGAAGCGACGCAGCAGGGTCGCCTGCCGGTACAGTGGCATGCCGTACTGATACTTGCCGGTGATGATCCACGCGAGTGCCGATTCTGTGAGCAGCCCGCGAGGGATGATCCTTGCCGGTGCTGGCGTAACCTTGATGCCCAGGTCGCAGCAGGGACACGCGTATTTCACGCGCTGATGCTGGATGACGCGTACCTGTTCGGGAATCACGTCGAGTTGCTCGCTGGTCTCGACACCAATCTCAATCAGCGCATGGCCGTCGTGTGCGCAGAAGCGGTCCGGCTCGGGCAATTCATGCCGCACTATCTCGCGCGGCAGATTCGGATCTAGCGGTTTGCGACCACGCTTGCCACGCGTGTGGCCTGCAACCTGCGTGGCCGGTTCGTCCTCACGCGCCGGCGTGGCGTCAGCACCGAGCGCTTCGGCCTCGTTAAACAGGCCGAGCTGGTCAGTCGCGCGCGCCTCGCTCGACGCGCCGAACAGTTCGTGCTTGTAGGCACGTAGCCGTTCCTCCGCCAGATCACGCTCAGCCTTCGCCAAACGAAGCTCGCCACGCAGTGCTTCGCGCTCGGCGAGCAGCGCCTGATATTCTTCGACACTCAGTGTGACGATGTCGTTCGGCATGGCCGGTTAGACCATCCCGGTGCGCCGGGCGTTCAGCCGATCCGTTCGTAAAAACGTCGTGGATGCTTCTGGATAACGGCCAGGTCGATGCCGTCGAGCAACCAGTGCAGTTGCTCGACGGTGAGGGAGATGGTCTCGCCTCCCGATGGCCAGGTAAAGCGATCAGCCTCAAGTCGCTTGAGGAACAACCAGAAGCCGTTGCCGCCCCAGCCAAGTATCTTGATGCGATCGCGACGCCGGTTGCCGAACACGAATAGAGCCGATGTCATCGGGTTCAGGCGCATTGCCTGCTCGACCAGGATCGATAGTCCGTTGATGCCCACGCGGAAGTCGACTGGCTCGCGATGCAGGTACACCTTCAACCCTTCGTCGAACCGGAACATGGCAGCCTCCCGAGCATCTGGATGATCGTCTCCAGCTCTTCAGCGGGCGTCTGTCCAACCTCCATGCGAACGCCGTTGGGCAATCGAACACTCAACTGGAACGTCGTGGCTGATTTGATCGGTGGCGGCGGCAGCACAGGAGTCTCGACCGGTACGAAGGCCGGCTCATCTGATGGCGCAACCTCCGAAACCCCGGCCTGAGTCTCACGGACGAGCTCACTCGCAAGCCCGGCCACTCCGGCCCGTCCCTGCTCGCGCTGATACTGCGAAATCCAGGTCCGCACCAGGTTCGGATTGATACCATAATCCATCGCAGTGCGCGCTATCGACACACCGGGCTTAAGGCATGCCTGTATCAGCTCGCGCTTTGCACTCTCGTCGTATTTGCGCCGCCCGTCGCGCTTCGAGCCGACTACCAGCCGGCCCTGCAAGCCTTCTTCCTGTTCGCTCATGTACACGTGTCCACGTTCGTTGACATGGACAGGTAGCCTCTGTGAATCGGCCGTGCGATGGAAGGGCGTGCTTCATAGACCGTACATGGACGCCCCCGGCTTGCCAAGCTACCAGTTGGTGAGAACAGGAAGGAAGATTGCACCCGTACATTCGGACTTTGGTTGCGAGACATGCTCACTGTCCCTGATGGGTTCTGCTAGCCGGCGCCGCTATCGCTTACACGCACTCGAGGTGCCTCGGTCTATGTGGGCTTCGCCAGCCACGGTCTTACCTGTCTGCCATCACTTCGTGTTTGCCTGAGCAATCGGTGGTAGGGTTCTAGTGTCCTTAAATCGCCATTCCTTTAGGCGCTGGGTAACATGGATTAAACGGCACGAGGTACATAACCCTGCTGGAAACATCGATCATGCGCAAGCAGCGCCCATACAGTGCGGGCCACCTTGTTCGCCAACGCGACGGCTGCCACATTCTTGTTGCGACGGGTTGTGACGTTGTAGATCCAACTGTCCGGGTCGGCCTTCTGCATCGCCCGATAGATGACCGATCTGGCACCGTGGATCAACATGGTTCGCAAGTATGCATCTCCGCGCTTGCTCATGCCTAACAAGTTCTGCTTGCCACCGCTTGAATGTTGTCGAGGAACGAGTCCCAGCCACGCGGCAAGCTCCCGACCATTGGCGAAGTTTCTCGCGTCACCGACGGTAGCCACCAAGGCGGTTGCAGTGAGAGGACCGATTCCCGGGACCTTCTCGAGGCGCTGGCTCGCCTCATTGTCGCGGTGCCACGCCTTGATCACCGCTTCGATCTCGTCGATCTGGCGATGCAGCATCCTCAGATGCTCAAGCAGCCGGTCGATCAGCAGGCGGAACGAGCCCGGCAGCGCATTGCTTGCATCGTCGATAAGCTCGGGCACTCGCTGGGTGATATAGGCAATGCCCTGCGGCACAACAATCCCGAATTCGCTCAGCAGTCCACGAATTTGGTTCGCTTGCGCTGTGCGAGCCTTGACGAAACCTTGGCGAACACGGTGCAGCGAAAGCACCGACTGCTGCTCAATGTTCTTGATCGGAACAAATCGCATCGACGGCCGAACTACCGCCTCACAAATCGCCTCGGCATCGGCCGCGTCGTTCTTATTACTCTTGACGTACGGTTTTACGAACTGAGGTGCCATCAATTTGACCGTATGTCCGAGTGCTTGCAGTTTGCGCGCCCAATGATGGGCGCTACCGCATGCTTCCATGCCGATCAGGCACGGCTGTAAGTTGGCGAAGAACGTCGCGATCTGCTCCCGACGAAGCTGCTTGCGAAGGAGAACCTTGCCGTTCCGGTTTACCCCGTGGACCTGGAACACATTCTTGGCCAAGTCAATGCCGATCGTTGCAATCTCCATGATGGGCGCTCCCGCTATTCGAGTGGTTGTTGACACTTCCACTCTGGCACATCGATGCCGTTATAGGTGGGGGCGTCCATCCCATTGCTTACGAGCAAGCGGCTTCTTTTTCAGACTGCTTCGAAGGCAACGAGAGTTGTCAACGAGCTACAGGCGTGTGTCGCGTGTCCCGTACTGGCCGCGTGTTGTCCGACACGGGCGGCTGCGACTGGGCCACTATCCGTCGCCGTATGCTCGGGAGTCCTTCAGCATCGCCGCAACGAAGTCCTCAAGCGACCCATATGAAACCCATTCTGGGTACTTATCCGCGAATGGGCCTCCGTCTGACACGCTCCAAGTGAGGTGCACAACGACGTACGCCCCGTCGAAAAGGACCGCAACGATGTCATCGGTGTCAATGCGCCTGCCCTTGACGGTGGCTCCGCGGCCAAAGAGGGGATGCCGCGCGGTCACTTCCCTATCTAATTGACGTTTCAGTCCGATAGCTTCGTGCTCCGTAGCGAGCGGACGCCACGGAGCGAGCCAGTCTAGTTCGTCGATGCCCATTTGGAGGTCGCGCAGGTTGCCGAAAGTGGCTGGCCCGAGCTGAACGTTTCTATTCGAACTCGGGGGCCTCAATTGTCCGCGATCTAGGCGTCGACGTCGGTTGTCCGAAAGTGGCCGGCTGTTGACAAATGCATATCGCATAAATCAAGGCGGGACGGCCTACCACCGGATCGGCTCGCGAGGGCGCCGCTCAAATGGTTGGGGCAAACTGCCGGCGGTATTTCACAAAGCCACGCTTGAGGTCGGCACGGAACCCGACATGTTCGAAGAATTTATGGGCCTCGGCGCGGGAGGCCGAACTAAGCAACATCATCTTCGAACAATTCCGCGATAAGCAGTACTGCTCGACCTCACGTAGCAGAGCCTGTCCGATTCCATTTCCGCGGCATCGATGATCGACGACCAGATTTTCGATCACGGCTAAAGGTTGGCCGGCGTACATCACGTCTGCGCAAAGAGAGACCAGTACGGTAGCGCGGACGTCGCCATCAATCTCGCAGACGAACACCCGAGTGCGTGGGTCTTCCGCAATCATTTGAATCTGCGCTTCGGTGACATTCACGTTCACATCGTCCACCAACTGGCAATACAACGACTGGAGAGCCGCAGCATCTGTGCGGTCTGCTACGCGAACGACCGGAAGGTAACTCATGATGTACCGTGAACGTTTCGGAAATAAACGTCGATTTTAGATCACTAGAGCCGCCGACTGGTGGTGTTGCCCCGGTCAACTGACTGTTGACGATCAGCGAGCGACCCCGACCGGCGGCTTCTGGCCGATCCGTGCCCCATGCGGCCGGCTCATCTCGACCTCTCGACCCACTGGGACGGTGGCCGCGCGAATGAACGAGCATTCGAGCCACCTATCGCCATGCGATAGTCCAAGCTTATCTGAGGTTAAGTTGGCCGAGACGTGCATCACCGGTCCGCCACGTGTACGACCGACTCGTCCCGCCTTCGCAAGAGCCCGTAGTCGATATCACAAATGTTGGCAAGGTCAAAGTCAATGATCCATCGTCGCGAATGCCTGAGACGCGAATACGTCGGACATCAACAGCGCAGCCGTCGCCAACCTCCGTAAGACCTGACAGCGCATAGTACGGAAACGAGGACTCTGGCCCCGGATCAGCAGGCGGCCCGAAGACAGCAAGAAATTGATGAGCATTGTTTCCGTCGCCGAAGCCCTCGATGATAAAGGATGCAATCGCGATGGTCCCGTGCTTCGGCACGACAACAAACTGTAATTGCCTGCCATGCGGCTTTTCCGCCGCATACTCATCCTGAATTACGGCGACTAGATGGTCGAGTTGCGAGTTGATCTGGTGCGCACGAGAAAAGCGAACGTCCTCGGTCGCGTGCTGTCCCGCTAACGCCGGGAATGCGATAAAAATGGCCGCCAAAATCAAGGCGACGAGACGAGCGCATTCCGAGACCACGCGCGTCGTCGGCAACTTTGCCTTCCCCGTTTTCATAATCTCGATCTCTATTTGTTGCGTGCATTGTCGCCAATTCAGGTGGCCGCGGCGAATGTCTCATTGTGGCCGATTCCGGAAATTTGCCATAGACTATCGGCCGCTGAAGACCATAGTTCTGGCTGCGCTCCAGAAAGTTCAAAGTTAAACGAACTGCCGTCCGGATAGTTCAAACTTAAGTGAACCACAGGTTCAAGGTTTACTGAGCGGCCTGCCCGCGCAAGCTCGTCCCTCCGACATGACCTGTTCAAAGTTAACTGAATCTCGACACGGGAGTGCCGAGATTCCGCCAACTTTGAACTTTGTGCGCTTGAGTTTGAACTCCCGCCCTTGCATCGGATGTCGAATCTCTTCCATAAAAAACATCAACTTAGGCCCGAATCGATGTCTTAGTGCCGCACGTGGAGTACGGTCCCCTCCTTTTCTGGCGGCATCCGCTCGTCGGACCTGGTGACCCACCTTCATAGTGGGTAAACCCTGAAGACGAGACTGTGCTCATTGCCGAGATTGACAGTCGAATGGTGCGGACCGGGCTTGTTGCTGAACATTCAGAGTCGATGTTTTGACGGCCTCGGCGAGATCAAATTCTTTTATGTTGCTCCCGAGAGAAACTAGATCTCCGGCCAAACTGGTCCTTATCAACACGCTTTCAAGAACGGTCTGGTGTGACCCGTACCAATTTCGAGGATTGGCCGCGCTGGCTGAAAAGAGGCAGCCAGGAGGGAATCCGGTGAGCAAAACTTCGACGTTTCTGCAGCTTCACTGACACAACGTGGCTCCTGTCACCCACAAAATGGTTAATTCCGAGCAACCGTACCAAATCCTGAAGACAAGCAATTTCTCTGGCGCCGGAGAACTGAACCAGCAGAGCATCCATACCGCGTTGCAACTCTCGTAGGTCGGAGCCTGCATCGGCCTTGCTGACCAGCGCGACAACTTTCCTGACGAAATTCGTCACATCGCCAACGCCTACGTCTTCAAAATTGGGCTTTGTCCAATAATCCCTTCCCCCGCCGCCGTGATATCCGATTACGTAGTTTCCGCACAGGGCGGCTTCAATTGGCGGCAGGCCCAAGCCTTCCATCGCTGAAAACGAGAGGAACAGCCGGGATCGTCGAAGAACCGCTGCGACTTCCGGGATCGAAAGCCCGTCGATTGATCGAACGGACCATCCAGTAGGCAATTGACGACGCAACGCGAACAGAACCGCCTCTGCATGGGCACCGTTCTTCCGCGGCATGTAGGTAATCAACCTCTCCTTCTCTCCTTCAGAGTGAAACAGTCCAGCGTTGATTGTGGTTGCCATCCGGACCACGCGGTATGCAAGCTGGGGGTAATGCAAGCGGATCAGGTCCGATGTATCGTCAGAGATCGAGAGAATGTATGTTGCTTGCGCGTAGGCGAAATCTACATCGCTGTCCGTGAGATTCCGATCCCGAGTTGACAGGTAATAACCGTTCTGCACAAAAATCGAATATTGCATGCCCGCTGCGATAAGTCGGGGCGCTATCAACGCGGACTTTATCTCAGGGACAATTACGTGATCGCTCGATCGCAATTCATTATCTGCAATCGTCGGCACCGAGAGTTCGGTCCACGGGTACCGATAGCCGTTGCGCTCATGCATGACGTAAGCGGGAATGCCAAGTTCCACCAATGCACGCACATGATCGTAAATGACCTTCACTCCCCCGGCGTGCTTACCCGACCCCGGACACGTACAGAAATAAATGATTCGCATCGTTTAGAAGAAGATATCCGATACCAAACTCCGAGCCATCGATAGTGGCACGCGCCACGAGACGTCCTAGGCACGCCAACAATGGAAATTCGACCATTTGAACTCACCTGTTGAAATCTCAGCAGTCAGTCTGAGCTGAAAGTGGCGTAGGGAAATCCTTGGAGTCCTTATCAAATATTTCATGGTCGTCCGCACCGTCAGACCCGTTCTGTCGCGTACATATAGGGCGAATGGAAATCCAGCTCTGGTCTGTGTGCCCAATACGCCGTTGTGCTGCCACCGAGGTGCCCCCGCGGTCAGCGTCACGAAAGCCTTAGAGGGCTTCCCGAATTCAATAGCGAGAGGGCAAAGTGGGCCAGGATTCTGCCTTGCACCCACATGTCCTCTAGCCTTTCCCTGCTAACGCCTTTAACCAATGCCGTCCGAAACGATGCGCTACTTCCTCGGACGTCGGGTATCAAAACAACGCGGAAAACAATTCCGATCTATGCATGGAATATGAACCGTACTGCAACAGGTGTCTTACTGAGCGCACCGGGCAAGTGCCGGAGTAGCGCAGACGCATTCGTTTTATTCGTATGAAAAACTGATAGTGGATCACCGGACACGGTTAGAATTCCGCCTGGCGCAATCCTTACCCGAAATGTCTAGTGAGTAATAATTCCACTTCCTCACCCGGCCACCTCGCAAGTTTCGACGGCTTGCGGATCGCCTTTGCCGCAATGGTGTTGTTTTCCCATAGCTTTGCGCTTCTCGGCGTCGCAGATCCCATACGGTCGGTAGTGACCGGTGGCGGCGACCCAGGCGATCTCGCAGTCGATGGTTTCTTCCTTATCAGTGGTTACCTGATTACTAGAAGCTGGATATCTGATCCATCTATCTCCCGATTTCTCGCGAGGCGGGCGTTGCGTCTTTATCCAGCGTTTGTCGTCGCTTCAATCTTCTCCGTCCTTCTCGTCGGGCCGCTCGGTGCGTCTGCAGTGGGGGATTACTTTCACGCACTGAATCTCAGGCAGACGCTGGTAGGCTTTCTGGTGTTGCGCGAACCTCACACCCCGGCCGTATTTGCCGGGACGACGGTAGGTTCAGTCAATGGGTCGATGTGGACCATCTCATTCGAGGCGCGGTGCTATCTACTCGCAATGTTGCTGGGCCTGGCTGGCATGTTCAGGAAACGGACAACGCTGCTGATTTTGACTGTGATCGTAGGATGCGCAATTAGCTACGCCGTCCCCGAGGCTGGACCGACCGACAATCAGCACGTACTCTTCGGCATAAAAGCAGTGCGCGTTTCGGACTGGATGGCCTGGTTTGCGGCATTGTTTTTAATGGGAAGTTGTTTCTTTGTATTCCGAAGCCGCATTCGATTTACGTTATGGGGCCTCGCACTTGCGATGTTTGTGCTGGCCGCTTCGCTGTTCAGTGCCGCGTTATTGCGGCCGGGCATCCTGCTCGGAGGGGCGTACGTCGTCTTCGCACTGGCGTCTATCCGGCGAGGATCGAGAGCACAGCGACGCACTATGCCCGACGTTTCCTATGGAATGTACCTGTACGGTTGGCCCGTCCAGAAACTGCTGGGTTGGAACATACCGCACATGTCACCTTGGCTGATGTTCGTCCTGAGCCTGACCATTAGCGCTGTTCTGGGCTGGCTGAGTTGGACGTTTATCGAACGCCCGGCGCTCAAGAAAAAGCCCCACCGACCGTTGGCACATCA
Organism: Paraburkholderia sp. GAS82; assembly: GCF_050436285.1. Taxonomy (NCBI): domain Bacteria; kingdom Pseudomonadati; phylum Pseudomonadota; class Betaproteobacteria; order Burkholderiales; family Burkholderiaceae; genus Paraburkholderia; species Paraburkholderia sp. GAS82. The sequence goes on along the minus strand of NZ_JBNDLX010000014.1, from coordinate 219,300 downwards.
ACGCAAGACGGATACACCCGAAGCCTTGCAATCATAGTCTGTGACCATCGACTGCGCATACGCCATACGGGTAAGCGGTGCTGTTATCAGCACCGCGGGAAATTTTCCTCAAAATAGTCTGGGATCTCATTACTTAACTCTCGCGAATCCCTAACAGCAAGCGCTTGTAAGCCGACCTCCCTGGTTTCAGGTCCTAGGCCGGGTTCTCGTACTTATTCCATTACCTGATCGGGATCCTTACCATCAAAGCACCCATTGATCTTCATCGTCGTCTTCCTGCCATGAACGCCGGGCTTGCTTTTTTGCATTGGCACTTTGTCCACTGAACGCCCAACCGCGCGTTGCTACGCCTTCATCCTGCTTTATACCCAGTTCGGATCGCACGAACCACTCACATGAATCATTGCCGGAACTTCATCACCAAAGCTGTCAAGGCACGGCGGTCATTACGCCCTCCCTCACGATCCCAAACGTCGGCCCTCCGCCCAATATTTTCCGAATTCCCCGCCACAAGTTTTCAAATCTTGCAGCGCCAAAAGTGGCACCTGCGCAACACGAACCGCCAAGTGTAAGAGGACGTTACCCCTCGATTTCAAGCTCATTTTTTGTTCCTGCCCTGCCGCTTCGCCATCTTCATACGCAAGCTCGCCATTAGCCGCGCGACGCTAGATGGCCGCGCGACGTCCAGCCAGTATTTCCGCCCCCGTTTAACCTCCACACACTACGTTTTCATTTCGTAACAAACCGCGCGCGTTCGTAACCGGGACTTGCTCTAGATTTTGGGTACCGGGATTCACTCCCATGTCTGATTCACGTTCTTCAATCTGCGAAGTCACCGCACATTCCAACGTGCCGGCTCGCCACTGCTAGCTACCTCTGCAACTCTGCCACGGCTGTGACCCGATCAGACGCGCAGATTGCAATGGCTATCGTTTAATCACAAACAGGCCTAGGGGACGCGATGAGCTGCAAAGCTCACCTGCCCACTGGCGTCAGGCCAACGGGTGGAACCGCGCGCGTTCCCGTGCATCGTTGCTTGTCAGGTCGCACTCCTAATTGTCAAAGAGGTGAGGTTATGGTGAACAAGGTGCAAACATCCGCGTCCGATCTAGGCGCTCCCCGCGGAAGCACGTCTTCGGGGCTGTCGCGCTGGTTCAGCGGACAGTCGATCGCACGGCTCGCCGGCTTCGGCGTGGTGATCTTCATCGGGTGGACGCTGCTTTCGATGGTGATGCCGCCTATGTTCTTCCGCTCCTCGCAACGGGCCGTGGTCGATGTACCCACCACTCTCGTCACCACACCGATTGAAGGCACGGTCGCATCGCAGCGGCTGCACATCGGAGACCGGTTTCATGCCGGCGATGCACTGGTGGATATCCAGAACCAGAACGTCGACCGCTCGACGCTCGTCGAACTGACCAGCAAAAGGATGGAGCTCGCCCAGCAATACGATGCAGTCAGCACGCAACTCGATGCATCGCGTATCCGCCTTGCCACCGCCGATCAGCAAATGACCAAGTATCAGGCGGCCACGCAGAAGATGAACGACGCCAACCTTTCCGGCATCCGCTCGAAACTGGCCATCGCCAACACACAAATCGACGCACAGCAGGACATCGTCAACCGCGACTCGACGCTGGCCGCGGCCGGCGCAATCAGCGGGTCGGTCAGCGACACCTCGAAATACCAGCTATCTGAGTTACAGAACGCGAAAGCCGCGATACAGGCGGAACTGCAGGCAGCCGAGACGGATAGCCAGGCGTCGAAGAACAAGGTCTTCTTCGATGACAAGGACAACGGCGTATCCACGCTTGCCCACGAGCGCGAAGATCTGCACAACACGGTGGACCAGTTGACCGCGCAGGCAAGCGCACTCCAGCAATCGCAGAGCACCATCGATCAGTTGATCGCCAAGGAACGCGACCGGGTCGACCGCATGTCCAATTTTGAAATCAAGGCTTATGGTGACGGTGTCGTCAAGGACGTGCTGGCTCCTCCTGGCACGCAGGTAAGCGCCGGCGCAACGTTGATTCGCGCTGTCGATTGCTCGCGCGCCCAGGTCGTCGCCGTCTTTCCGCGCAGCCTCAGCGACAGCCTGCTGCCAGGCACGCGTCTGAAGGTACGTGTCGATGGCGTCGACCATCCGGTTGGCGCGTCCGTCACCGGGCTCTTGCCGCGTGCGTCCGATGGTGACCAGGCCCGCTACTTCGTGCCGTTCCCATCAATCGAATCCAACGAGATCTACGCACTCGCCACTTTCGACAAGCCACTCGATGCGAATGCACAGGGTGATGCGGTGCAAAGCGGCAGCGTTCAGGGCAACAACGCGCCGGGTGACGGCACGCAAAGCGGCTCGTGCAAGCTGGGCCAATGGGTGCATGTAAGCATCGACCGGCCTTGGACGAACCGGCTGCAGGCCTTCCTCGGCGGCCACATGCCGGGACTGTCGTCCGGCGGCAGCCAGTCGTGATTCGTGTGTCTCGGCGCGGCCCGGAGGTCGTCATGCGAAGTTTCTCGACACGGTTGCGGATACAGGCGTTAGAGGCGCTCGCTATGCTGACCTCAGTGGTAATTTTCCTGTCGCCCGCCCCTGCCAGGGCTGTGGATTCCCCCGCGCAGCAACAGAAAATGCTGGCGACGGGCTGCGACGCACTCGTCCATCAGGTCGCTGCGATACCCGGCAACGGACCGGCGTTTGTGCAGAGCTATGAAGCCGCAGATGGCCAACCGCTCGCTCCCGCCTTGCAAAACGCCGCCTTCGTCTACGACAACGCGCTCGCCAGCATTGCGCTCGTCGCTTGCGGCAAGACCGCAGAAGCGCGACGGATTGCCGATGCATTGGTCCTCGCGACCTCACATGACCGCCACTACCACGACGGACGTTTGCGCAACGCGTATCGTGCCGGAGCCGCCAGTCACGACCCGCTCGAGTTGCCGGGATGGTGGGACGCGCCCGCGAATCGATGGGATGAGGATGCGTATCAGGTCGGCTCGGCCACCGGCAATGTCGCGTGGGCCGCGCTGGCTCTCATGACGGTGTACGACACCACACACGAGCGGCGCTATCTCGATGCCGCGGCTTCGCTGATGAACTGGGTCGCCACCAACACCTTCGATGCCGGACCGCCCGATGGTTTTATCGGTGGCTATTTCGGTGAAGAGCCGCAGCCGCTGCGGCAGTCGTGGAAGTCGACGGAACAGAACGTCGATGCGTACGCCGCTTTCAGTTGGCTCGCGCGCGCAACCGGCGACTCGCATTGGACAGCGCAAGCCCAACACGCACGAGACTTCGTCGCGGCCATGTGGAACGCGCAGGAAGGACGCTTCAACATCGGCACACAGAATGACGGCCGCACGCTCAATGCGGGTCCGTCGGCCATCGACGCCGAGCTATGGCCATTGATCGCACTGCCAGGCAACGCCACCAGCGGCTGGGGCCACTCAATCGACTGGACCCTGCAGCATCACCGCACCGGCGCCGGCTTTGGCTTCAATGCCGCACCCGATGGCATATGGACTGAAGGCACCGGGCAAGCGGCTTTGGTGCTACAAGCCCGAGGACACAGTCAGGATGCGGTGCCGCTGTGGGACGTATTGCTCAGTCAACGCGCCCCGTCCGGACTGCTGTATGCCACACCGAACGAGCGCATCCGTACGGGCCTCGCGATCGGGCCCACCTCGAAGAACGCGGATTTCGACTACTTCCACCTGCCTCACCTGGGCGCTACCGCCTGGGCAGTGCTGGCGGCAGCAGGATGGAATCCTTTTACGGGCCGCAGGCTCGGCGCCTGACTGGATACGCTGCCATGTACGAACAATTCTTCGATACCAGCACGCTGTTCAATATCAATCTGGGTACGCTCGCGATCGTGACGGTGCTCTGCCTCGTGTCGGATCGGCGTCGCGCTTTCGACCGGATCGTCGTCGGCAGCGTGACGGCCTTTCTGCTCGTCAACTACCTGCTATGGCGCAGCACCTCGACGTTGCCCGAATTCAAACCGGAACTCGCGAGCCTCTGGCCATATTGCTTCTTCGCGTTCGAACTGCTGACCGTGACGTACACGCTGTTCTCGATCGTCGTGCTGACGCGCAGTTCCGACCATAGCGAGCGGGCCAACCGTGGCGAAGCGAAGCTCAGGCGTAGCCCAGCCGTGCCGGCCGTCGACATCTTCATTGCCACGTATAACGAAGGCCTCGACGTGCTCGAGAAAACCATCGTTGCCGCTTTGGCTGTCGACTATCCGAACTTTAAGGTGTGGGTGCTCGACGACACACGTCGCGACTGGTTGCGCTCGTTTTGCGAGGAAGTCGGCGCGCACTATCTGACGCGTCCCGACAATACGCACGCAAAAGCCGGCAATCTCAACAACGGCCTGCAGGCAACCGCAGCGCTCACCAACGCGCCCTACATCCTCGTGCTCGATGCGGATTTCGCCCCGCAGCGAAACATCCTCATGCGGACCATCGGCCTCTTTGACTCGCCCGATATCGGTGTCGTACAGACTCCGCAGTTCTATTACAACGCCGATCCGATCCAGTACAACCTGCGTTCGACCGAGTGCTGGGTCGACGAACAACGCGTCTTCTTCGACGTGTTTCAACCCGCGAAGGATGCCTGGGGCGCGGCCTTTTGCGTCGGCACCTCGTTCGTCGTGCGGCGCGATCTGCTGAATCTGATCGGCGGATTTCCCACTGGCACAGTGACGGAAGACATCCACCTGACGTACCGGCTATTGCCGCGCGGCTACAAAACACGCTGGCTCAACGAGCGGCTAAGCGTCGGACTGTCTGCCGAAGGACTGCCTGAATACATCACGCAGCGAAGCCGCTGGTGTCTGGGAACGATACAGGTAGCACTCCTGCCGGACGGACCGTTTCGCGGCAAAGGCTTTGCGTTCATGCACCGGTTGCACTATCTGCACGGCATGCTGCACTGGTTCAGCCGTCCGTTCATTCTGATGATGCTGGTGGCGCCGCTCCTTTACTGGTACCTCGGGATTCCCTCGATCTACACGAACCCGGCGGAATTCCTCGCTTACGGCACACCCGCGCTGCTCGCATTCTGGTTCTACAGCAGCTGGATTTCCGGCTCGCGCACGCTGCCGGTGTTTACCGAAGTCACGCAGATCGTCGCGGCGTTGACCGTCAGCGCCACGCTGGCGAGTGCGCTCCTCAGACCGTTCGGACGTCCCTTCAAGGTCACCAACAAGGGCCTTGATCGTTCACGCGTCGTCGTGCACGCCAAGCTGGCTGGCTTTTTCGGCAGCCTGATTGTGCTGTCGTCGCTGGGCCTCGTGCGCTCGCTGCTCGACAATCCCGGCGCGCCCGGCTTCGCCTTCAATGTCGTGTGGACCGCCATCGCACTCGCGCTGTATCTGGTGTCGCTGCTCGTCTGCATCGAGTTGCCGCGTCCACGAAAGGAAGAGCGCTTTCCGTTCGATGCCACCGCGCGGCTGAATGTGAACGGCATCGAATTTCCCGGCAACACGCGCGACCTTTCGTGCAGCGGTGTCGGCATGATCTGCGGGCGCGCACGTGACATCCCTGACGGCGCCGAAGGCTGGGTGAAGATCGAGCCGGCTGGCTGGGTCGCGTGCCGGGTCGTGCGTCATCAGGGCGATTTCATCGGGCTCGAATTCAATCACATCAAGGCGACGCGTCACGCGTTGATCCGGCTGCTATTCAGCGAGACGCCGGTCAACCTGGCGAGCAAGGCGAAGCGCCGCATGGCGCTGGCGAGATTGCTACAACGAGCGTTCCTCGGCTGAGGACGCAACAGCATTCGCCACCGCACTTCTCAGCGTTTGCGAATCGGAAATCAGAAGAATGAGGATCACTATGCATAAGTCCTGTCTCTCGATGATCTGCCTGAGCCTGCTCACTGCATGCTCGTTCGAACCGACCTATGAAAGACCGGCCGCCCCAGTCGCCGGTACCTACCCGAACGGCCCCGAATACCAGTCGGGATCCTCCGGGCAAAATGGCGGTAACGGCGCCGGGCAGGCCGCGGATATCGGCTGGCGTGACTTCTTTGCCGATCCGCGCCTGCAACGCCTGATTTCGATTGCATTGCAAAACAACCGCGACTTGCGTATCGCGACGCTAAACGTTGAGGATTTGCGAGCAAAGTATCAGATTCAACGTTCGACCCTGTTTCCGACCGTCGATGCGCTGGCCAACTCGACCACGCTGCATCAACCGGGCGCGCTGCAGTATGCGGGCGAGCCATCGACCATCTATAGCGTGGGCGTCGGTGTGACCTCCTATGAACTGGACTTCTTCGGGCGCGTGCGCAGCCTTAAGGATCAGGCGTTACAGCAGTACTTCTCGACTGAACAGGCGCGTACCAGTGCGCAGATCACGCTGGTTGCCGAAGTCGCAAACGCGTATCTGACGTGGGAAGCGAATCAGGAACTGGTGGCGCTGGCGCAGGCAACCTTGAAGTCGCAGAAGGAAGGCTATGACATGATGACGCGCCGGGTCGAGGGCCGCGCGGCCTCGCAACTCGATCTGGAGCGCGCGCAAACCCAGGTGGAGACAGCCGATACGGCACTCGATGAATACCGGCGCCAGGCGGCGAAAAGCGAAAACGAGCTGACGCTGCTCATCGGCAGCCCGATTCCGAACGATCTTCCGCCTGCGCGTCCGCTCGAAGCACAAGGCATTCTGGCGGACCTGCCAGCGGGCCTGCCGTCCGATCTGCTCGAGCGCCGGCCTGACATCATCGCAGCGGAAGACCAGCTCAAGGGCGCGAACGCAAATATCGGCGCGGCGCGCGCGGCATTCTTTCCGCGCATTACCTTGACTGGTACGTTTGGTGTCCAAAGTACTTCGCTCGCGGGGCTCTTTTCCAGTGGCCTTGCGTGGAGCTTTGCGCCCCAGGTCACCTTACCGATCTTCGACGCCGGCTCGAACAAGGCGAACCTGGCCTCCGCAAATGTCGAGAAAAACATCTACGTGGCGCAGTACGAAAAGACCATTCAGACGGCCTTTCGCGAGGTATCGGATGGGCTGGTGGGACGCACCACCCTGGATAGCGAGGCGCGCAAGGAGCAGACGCTCGTCGACACCACGTCGAAGAGCTATGACCTTTCGATGATGCGTTACCGCGCAGGCGTAGGGGATTACTTCGATGCGCTCGATACTCAGCGTTCGTTGTTTGCCGCGCAGCAGACGCTGGTTGAAGTGCGTCTGGCGCGTCTGACCAACCTCGTCACGCTCTACAAGGCACTCGGCGGCGGATGGACTGAAACGACTGCGCAGGCCGCGCAGCCGGCGCCGGTGGCGGCTGTCGCGCCGGCTGTCGCGCCTCGGGCTGCGCCGGCTGCGGCGCCCAGGGTTGCGGCTGCGGCGGCCGCTGCGCCGACGGTTGTTACTACACCATTGGCTGCGCCTGCCACTGCGTCGACCGCCGCACCTGCACCTCCAGTTGTCGTTGCCTCGCCCGCTCCGCAGCCCGCGCCATCCGAAACACAGCATCGAATGTTCGCCCCGATCCAGTCCAGCAGCAACTGACACGGCAGCGCATTGCCAAACTGGCGGTAGCGGCCGCGACAGACACAGGACCGCAGCTACACCATCCTGTCCAGACATGCCCATACGGCGCCGTCGATCTCTTCGGCGTCGTATGTCATCGCGCGGGCACCCTCGAGGCACGCGTTAGAGGTAGTCAGGCGCCGCACCACCTGCCCGTTGACGTCGAATCGCCACCCGTGTTCAGGACATGCGATCAACCCACCCGTCACCCGCCCACGCGACAACTCCGCCCCCCGGTGCGGGCAATGGTCACGCCATACATGCACGTCCCCTTCCGCGTCTCGCCACACCACAAGCTGCCTGTCCTGGACCACGCACCCTAGCGCAGTCTCCTTGCCGACCTCCGCTGACTGGCAGACAAGCTCCCAGCCCTCCCGCTGATGTGATATGTGGGTCATCGTTTACATGATTATCGTATGACTGTCCGGCGCAACCCGGTCTGGACAGGTGGCCCGAACGGTACAACAATGGGCGTGCGCATCCGGACGGCCGCACCAAGACGAAACGCCTTGCCGCAGCCTCTGCGATGCACTGGATTTACTGGGAAAAGAACGATCCGCCCACTGAATCGTATTACTAACTTCGCATCGATAGACTATCTGTCGGCGTCGAGACGTTCGCGAAACGGCCGTCTCGACGCGCTCGCATTATAAATTCCGGCTTAAGACGCGATTTCGCGGCATGTAGAAATATTTGTGGGCAACGTATGAACGAATCCGCACGCGACGCTGAGACAGATACGATTCTCCGGGAACTGAAACGGGAAAATGCGGAGCTTCGCGAGGAGCGCGAAAACCTGCAACGCCTCGTGACCGAACACAACGAACTGCTGCATCTGACCAGCTTCGTGCTCAACAGGGTGCACGAGGCCGCCTATCTGCTCGACGAAGCCGGCCGCCTCGTCTACGTCAACGAAGAGGCCTGCCGCACGCTCGGGTACAGCAATGCCGAATTGTTGCAGATGAGCGTGGCAGACATCGATCCGGAATGGACCATCCCCCTGTGGAAACAGGAATGGTCGGTGCTGCGCGAGCGAGGCTCACGCATCATCGAGACCACGCACCGTCGCAGGGACGGCAGCTCGTTTCCGGTCCAGGTCAACGCCAACCACTTCGAATACGGCGGAAAAGAATACAACCTGGCGCTCGCACGCGATGTCACGGAGCGCGAGCGCGCAAAGCACGCACTGCGGGAAAGCGAACAGCGTTACCGGCAAGTCTTCGACAATGTCTCGGACGTGCTTTATCTGCTCGAGGTCACGCCGGAAGGACGCTTTCGCATACTCGAAATGAACCCGAGCGGCGTGCAGTCGCTCGGCATTCCAAGGGCGGAGTTGATCGGCAAGCTCTTCGACGATGTGGTGCCCAACGAAGTATCCAGCGTCCTGATCGAGAAATTCAGGCGATGCGCCCAGTCCGGCGAGGCGTTCGACGATCAAAGGACGCTCCAGCTACCGACCGGGCCGCACCACTACCACTCCACCCTGATCCCCGTACATGACGAGTCAGGACGGGTGCACAGGATTGTTGGTATCGCGCGCGACATGACGGCTCATCACCGGACGGAATCGCTGCTGACCACCCAGCTGGAACTCGAAGCGCAGTTTCGCAGGCTGGCAGAAAGCACGCTCGACGTGATCTGCCGTTATGACCGCCAATGCCGTCTGGTCTACGCAAATTCAGGGCTTTCCACGACATTGCGCAAGCCCTTGCGGGAGATGCTGGGTAGGACTCCGACCGAACACGAGCCCGATGGCCGCTACGCGCAGTACCAGGCACTGCTCGCGGACGTCATCGAAACCGGCACCGAGCACCAGATTGAAGTCGTGATACAGGATAGCGGCAATGGCACGCGCCATCATCATGTTCGCCTCCTCCCCGAGCGCGGCCTGCAGGACGAGATTGTGGGCGCGCTTGCTCTTGGGCTCGACATTACCGCGCGCAAGGAGGCCGAGTTGCGCCTCTATGCGAGCGAACAGGCCTTCCGTGCCGTTGTCGAACATTCGCCCGATTACATCGCCCGCTACGATCTGAGCTACCGCCGCATCTACGCCAACCCGGCGCTTCTCAAGCTGATGCGTCTGCCTGCCAGCGACGTGCTCGGCACGACGCCGGCCGAGCGAGGGTCGTTCGTCGATGCAGCCCGGTACATGCAGCAGTTGCAACACGTGGTCGAAACAGGCATGGAAGTGACCGAAGAGTTAGCGCTGCGGGATGCCGGAGGCCGGATCCGCTGGGGGCATATGCGTATCGTTCCCGAGTTTGCACCCGATGGTACGGTAGCCAGCGTGCTCGCCATCAGCCGCGACATCGACGAACTGAAGCGTAGCGAGCAGCTCTTTCGTACGCTCACCGAGAATTTCCCGGACTTCATTGCTCGCTTCGACTGCGAGAGCCGTCATCTGTACGCCAATCCGGCCATCGCCCGCGCCTTCGGCGCGCCGCAGGAAGCCTTTATCGGCAAGACGCCCCGGGAGTTGGCGCCGACCTCCGACGCAGAACAGAACCTACGCCTCGAGGAGGCCGTCCGGCGTGCGTTCGTGGAGGGGCAACCGAACACGCATGAAGCACGTTGGCTAACTGCCAACGGCCCCCGTATCTTCGAGGTGCGGCACGTTCCGGAGAAGGACGACGAAGGCCGCGTCGTCAGCGTGCTGGGCATTGCTCACGACGTCACCCGTCTGAGAGACATTGAACTGGCATTGCGCGATAGCGAACGGGCCTTTCGCACGCTGGCGGAAAACGCGCCGGATCCCATCATTCGCTACGACCGTGACTGCCTGCGCACGTATGTGAACCCGGAGTTCGAACGCATCAGCGGTGTCGGGGCGCCGAAGCTGCTTCGCAAGCAGGCCGGTCAGGTACCGGCTGCGACGGCCGAAGTCGCGCGGCGCACCCGCGCGAAACTGAAGGAGATCATGGAAAGTGGCGTGGCGGCCAAATTCGAGCTGGCCTGGACCAAACACGGAAAATCGCAGTGCTGGTACGTGCATGCGGTGCCCGAGTACAACGCGGATGGGGTCGTGCAGAGTGTATTGACTATCTGGCGCGATATCTCCGAACGCAAGGAAGCCGAACAACGCCTGTACGAGTCTTACGACTTGCTGCGCGAACTCACCTCACGTCGCGAAACAGCACGTGAGGAAGAGCGCAAACGTATCGCCCGCGAGATGCACGACGAACTCGGCCAGCACCTGACCGCACTGCGCATGGGTGCCTCGACGCTGCGTCTGCGCTTCGGCAACGACAACCCGGCTCTCGGCGAGCACGTTCAGAAGATATTGCTGCTGGCGGACAAGACGATCCAGGTGGTACGCGACGTGGTTGCCTCGTTGCGCCCCGCGGTGCTCGACGCGGGTATCGCAGCAGCGCTCGAATGGCTCGCCGACGAATATTCGCAGAATGGTGAGACGGCCTGCCGCCTGCGCGTGCCGGAAGAAAGTCCGGAGCTTGCCGAGGATCGGGCCATTGCGCTGTTTCGGATCGTGCAGGAGGCGCTCACCAATGTCACGCGGCATGCCAACGCGAAAGAAGTGTTCATCACGCTCGAACAGAAGGGTAACGACTGCCTGCTGGAAGTGCGCGACGATGGCCGCGGATTCGATCCCGTAGCAATCCGCAATAAATCCTTTGGCCTCGCGGGAATGAAGGAGCGTGTGCTGATGCTCGGTGGTGCGCTCGACGTGGTCAGTTCGCCGGGCAACGGCACCCTCATCAAGGTGCGCGTGCCCGTTTCGGTCAGGGCGGTGGACTTCTCCTGAGCGGCGTCTGCTTCAGCGCCGCGTCACAAGCGTAGCGGTACTAACGTAACGTAGGTTACGTTCGCCACACCGGCCCCGCCGGAAAATCATGCTGATCGAGCGACGCCGCATGCATCTCGATGCTGTAGCCGGGGCGTTGCGGTGGCATGTAACGGCCCTGGCGGATCACCACCGGATCGACGAAGTGCTCATGCAGATGATCCACGTATTCGAGCACGCGGTTCTCTAGCGACCCCGACACGCAGATATAGTCGAACAGCGAAATGTGCTGCACGTATTCGCACAAGCCGACGCCGCCCGCATGCGGGCACACGGGCACGCCGAATTTCGCCGCCATCAGCAACACGACGATCACCTCGTTCAGGCCGCCCAGACGGCAGCTATCGACCTGACAGAAATCGATGGCCTGCGCCTGCAGCAACTGCTTGAACATCACGCGGTTATGACAATGCTCGCCGGTCGCGACGCCGATGGGCCGCAGGCGCTCGCGGATGGTCGCATGACCGAGAACGTCGTCGGGACTCGTCGGCTCCTCGATCCACCACGGATCGAATTGCGCGAGACGCCGCATGTTCGCAACCGCCTCGTCGACATCCCACACCTGATTCGCATCCATCATCAGCTTGCGGTCCTGGCCGATTTCTTCGCGCAGGATGCGGGCCCGGCGCATGTCTTCCTCGAGGTTGCCACCCACCTTCTGCTTGAAGTGCGTCCAGCCCTGCGCCACGCCTTCGCGGGCAAGGCGGCGAATCTTCTCGTCGTCGTAGCCGAGCCAGCCGGCCGAGGTCGTGTAGGCCGGATAACCGTGCGCCAGCATTTCCTTTTCGCGCTCGCCTTTCGTTCTTGCATGACGGTGCAGCATGGCGATCGCTTCATTGGGCGTGATCGCATCGGTCACGTAGCGGAAGTCGAGGCAACGCACGAGTTCCTCGGGGCTCATGTCGACGAGCAGCTTCCACACCGGCTTGCCTTCCGCCTTCGCCCACAGATCCCAAGCCGCATTCACGACCGCCGCGGTCGCCAGATGAATCGCGCCCTTGTCGGGACCGATCCAGCGCAACTGGCTATCCGAGGTCAACGCGCGCCAGAATGCGCCCATGTTGGCGGAGATATCCTCGAGTGTCTTGCCGACGACGAGCGGCGCCAGCGCCTGCGCCGCGCTCACGCAGATCTCGTTGCCACGCCCGATGGTGAACGTAAGGCCATGTCCCGTCAGCCCATGTGGCGAGTCGGTTTCGAGCGTCACATAGGTGGCGGAGTAATCCGGTGCGGCGTTCATCGCGTCGGAGCCGTCGAGCGAACGCGACGTCGGAAACCGGATGTCCCGGACAGTTAGCCTGGTGATCGTAGTCATCTAAAGCACCTTCCTCTGCGAGAGCTTTCAGCATGCATCCATGAACAAAGAGGGGCGTGGCGTCATGCAACGCCGCCGCCCCTCTTCTCTTTTGTCGCGCGCTACAGCAACGTCTGGCGACGCTCAGTCATACAGCACGGCGGCGATCTTCGGATCGGTGATATTGCTCTTGTCGTACCAGTAGAAGCCCGTGTCGACCTTCTTGGGCAGCGTTTCACCCTTCAGCGCCTTCACTGCGGAGTCGACCACGCACTTGCCGATACCAATCGGGTTCTGCGTGATGGCGCCGTACATCAGGCCAGACGTGATGTCGTCCTTTTGCTCCTTGCCCGAATCGTAGCCAATCAGAATCAGCTTCTTGCCCGATTCCTTGACGCCGATTGCAGCACCTTCGGCCGAGCCTTCATTCGAGCCGAAAATGCCCTTGAGGTTCGGATTGGCCTGGATCATCGTCTTGGCAATTTCCGCCGATTTCAGATGATCACCGCCACCGTACTGCACCGAGACGATCTTGATGTTCGGGTACTTCGCCTTGATCTCGTTCAGGAAGCCATCGCGGCGATCCACGCCGGTGCGGCTCGTCTGGTCGTGCACGATCAGGCCGACTTCACCCGAACCGCCAATCGCTTCGGCCATCTTGTCGGCGGCGAGCGCGGCCGCGGCGATGTTATCGGTCGCGCACGTCGTCAACGGAATGGTGCTGTCGACGCCCGAGTCGAAGGCGATGATCGGGATCTTCTGGTTCTGCGCGCGCTTCAGCAGCGGAATGGCTGCCTTGCTGTCGAGCGCGGCGATACCGAGTGCCTGCGGCTTCTTGGCGAGCGCCGCCGAGAGCATGTCGATCTGCTTGTCGACCATTGCCTCGGTTTCCGGACCTTCAAACGAGATCCTGACGTTCTGCTCCTTCGCGGACTGCTCCGCACCGGCTTTAACGGCCTGCCAGAACTGGTGCTGGAAGCCCTTCGAGATGAGCGGGATGTACGGCTGATCCGCGAGCGCGATGCTCGTGCCGCCGACAAGTGTGCCGACGCCGATTGCGACACTGATAAGTTTTCTTTTCAACATAAGGTATCTCCTCCTGATGTGTGGGCCATCTATCTTCAGCCATTGAGGGAGCCAACCGCACTCCCGTTTCTTGATGTTTGCTTCTGCTCCTGCCTGTCACCTTTGCCGCGCCATCTCAGCCCTTCCCGCGCCGCAAAATATCGGCGTAGACCGCGAGAATGATGATGAGACCGGTCACGACGATCTGCCACTCCTGAGCCACCGACATGATGCGCAGGCCATTGGTCAGCACGCTCATGATGAACGCGCCGATGATGGTGCCCAGAATCGTGCCCGAACCGCCGCTCAGCGAAGTCCCGCCAATCACCACCGCAGCGATCGCTTCGAGCTCATAACCCTGGCCTAGCGCCGGCTGGGCCGAATTCAGGCGCGAGGCAATCAGCAGTCCGGCGATGCCGCAAATGGCCCCGCCCAGGCTGTAAATAGCGATCTTCCAGCGGTCGACATTCACGCCTGAAAGACGCACCGCTTCCTCGTTGCTGCCAAGCGCAAAGGTGTAGCGGCCGAGTGCCGTGCGATTGAGCGTGATCGAACTCGCGACAGCAAGGAAAAACAGGATCAGCACGGCGTTTGGAATCGGCACGCTCGGCAGAAAATACGCGATCAGCGAATCCTGCGAGATCATGTAGAAGTTGTCGGTGTCGGTGAAGTAGATCGGCTTATCCGCCGAGACGACCAGCGACAGTCCCTTCAGCAACATCATCATGCCCAGCGTGGCGATGAACGGCGGTATTTTCATTTTCGCCGTGAGGGTGCCTGAAATGCTTCCGCACAACGCGCCCGTGCCGATCGCAGCCAGCACGCCGATCCACATCGGAAAGTGCCAGTTGGTGAGAAACACACCGCAAATCACGGCCGTAAACGTCATCAAGGTGCCGACAGACAGGTCGATGCCCCCGGTGATGATGACGAACGTACAGGCAATTGCCAGCACACCGTTGACCGCCGTCGCCTGCAGAATCCCGAGCATGTTGTCCATCTGCATGAACGAGGGCGACGCGAAGCTGAAGAAGATCAGCAGCAGGATCAGGCTGCCGAAGGCCAGCAGTTTTTGCAGGGCGGTCGGCGAGAAGAAGCGGGCTCTCAGGCCGGACGATCGTCCCTGGCTACCCAGCGCCGAACTATCCGATGGCTGTGTCATAAATTGGACCTCTTGAGATTCACGCTGCTTTTAGGGTTTCGCGCCGCGTCGCCAGTTGCATGATGCGCTCCTGCGTCGCCTCCGCGGCTGAAAGTTCGCCAGTAATGCGGCCCTCGCACATCACGACGATGCGGTCGCTCATGCGCAGGACTTCCGGCAGCTCGGAGGAGATCATCACAATCGCCTTGCCCTGCCCGGCCAGTTCGCGCAGCAGCTTGTAGATTTCGCTCTTCGCGCCCACATCGATACCACGCGTCGGCTCGTCGAAGAACAGCACGTCGCAGTCGCGCTCAAGCCATTTCGCAATCACGATTTTCTGCTGGTTGCCACCCGATAGAAGCCGCACCGTTTGCGTCGCCGAGGGCGTGCGGATGCCGAGCAGCTTGATGAAATGCGAAGCGGTCTTGCGCATCTGATTGCGGCGCAGGAAAAAATTGAACGACAGGAATTTGCGCAGGTTGGACATGACGATGTTCGATTCGACATCCATGCCGGTTGCAAGACCGAAGCGCTTGCGGTCTTCCGAGAGATAGCCGATACCGCGCTCTACCGCGTCGCTCGGCGTCCTGATCGTCGCCTTCACACCGTTGACGATGATTTCGCCGGATTCAACCGGATCAGCGCCGAACACGGCGCGCGCAACTTCGGTGCGGCCGGCGCCCATCAGGCCGGCAAAGCCCAGGATCTCACCTTTGTGCAGCGCAAAACTCACGTCTCGCACGAGTGGCCCAGCGTTCAGATGATTGACTTCGAGGGCGACCTCGCCTTTGTCTGTTCCGCGCTGGGAAGGCTCGGCGTCGGTCAAGGTTCGGCCCACCATCATGCCGATGATCGTTTCCACGTCGGTATCTTGCGCATTGACCGTTGCCACATATTCCCCGTCGCGCAGCACGGTGACGCGGTCGGAAATCTGCTTGAGCTCATCCATCTTGTGGGAGATATAGATGATTCCCACGCCCCCGCTCTTCAGTTCCCGAATGATGCGGAACAGCTCAGCGATCTCGGCGTCGTTGAGTGCCGAGGTCGGTTCATCCATGATCAGCACGCGCGAATCGAAGGACAAGGCCTTGGCGATCTCGACCATCTGCTGCTTCGCGACCGTCAGCGTGCTGACGATGGCGCGCGGATCGAGCTTCATATGCATTCGCGCAAGAATCTCACTCGCCTGCTTATTGAGCTTGTCTTCATCGAGGAACACGCCGAGCCGTCCACGCGGCTCGCGGCCGATGAACATGTTCTGGGCGACGCTCAGATGATTCATCAACTGCAGTTCCTGATGGATGATGCATACGCCCAGAGCCTGCGCCTCGCGCGGGCTCTGGAAGTCCACGGGCTGGCCGTCGTAGACAATCTCGCCGGAATCGCGGGTATATACGCCCGCGAGGATTTTCATCAGCGTCGATTTGCCGGCGCCGTTCTCGCCCATCAGTGTGTGGACTTCGCCCGCCACGAGATCGAACTGGATGTCGTGAAGCGCTCGCACGCCGGGAAAGCTCTTGCTGAGCTTTTTGACGGAAATGAGCGGGGTCATGAGGCGGACACCGTGAGAATGCCACGGCTGCCGCTGGCCTTCCCGGAAGAAGCGGATCGAACAGGCACCGCAGACGCCATGTAGCGCCGGATATCGCGGTCAAATTCGCAACGAGAAGCCAGACACATTGCTGGACCCCCAATCAGATGTAAGACGATTTTACGATGCTGGGTGGCAGCCGCTCAAGCGTAGGCATTCCCTAATGTCTGAGCAAATTCCGGCTGCGCCTGATTGTGTCGGCTTGACGTCTGCTTGCGCCTGCTTGCACCTCCTTGTGCCTGCTCTATTGCGATCGCGACGGGCGCCGGGAGCGCCGTGTACGCGGAGAAGGTGAGGAACGCGGCAAATCCGCACCTTCGCGTTCGAGCCACGCGCGGAACAGCGCGACCAGGTCGTTGTCGCTTTTCGCATCCGGAACATACGTGCAATAGCTTCGGGACGGCAGGCGCGGACCAGCAAACGGCGCGACCAGCCGGCCAGCGGCGAGATCGTCGGAGACCAGCGCAGTCGGGCCCATCGCGATGCCGATTCCGTCAATGGCGGCCTGCAAGGTCAGGTAGAAGTGGTCGAACGTCAGGGTGGCAGCCGGCCGCAGCGAGGGAATCTCTGCCCTTGCCAGCCAGTCCGGCCAGAGCCGCGGCAAACTCGACGTATGCAGCAACGTATGCTGCCGCAGGTCGTCAGGCATCCGCAGCGGCAGTCGCTGAAGGAGTGCCGGGCTACAGACCGGGAGCCGCTCCTCGGCGAGAAAAGGCTGCATCGCGTAGCCATAGAACGTATCCGGACCGCCCCGGATGATGATGTCGTAAGGTTCTTTCAGACTCTCCACCGGCTCGTTCGACGTCTCCACTGTCACATCCACGTCGACATGCTCAGCGCGGAATTTTGCCAGCCTCGGCACCAGCCAGCGCAAGGTGAAGGTCGCGGGAGCGTTCACGGCCAGGGTGCGCGAAGCCGTTCCGGAGACACCATATCTGGCGGTTGCCTGCGAGAGCTGCTCGAAGAGCGGGCCGACTTCCTCCAGATAGGCCTTTGCCGCCGGAGTGAGCGCCACGCGCCGGTTGTGCCGTTCGAACAACGGCGCACCGAGCCAATCCTCGAGCAGACGCACTTGCTGGCTCACCGCACCGTGAGTCACGTGCAATTCAGTGGCGGCATCCTTGAAGCTGCCGAGCCGGCCGGCAGCCTCGAAGGCACGCAGTGCATTAAGTGGAGGCAATACCCGTTTCATTCACGAGAGTTTCTCTAACACGAAGGGTCAATCTAACGGGTTTGTGGTCCGACCACAAGATAGATATCTTGCCTGGTGCCCTCGGGCTGCTCGCTCACCTGCGGGAAAACCGAATTTCGTTAGACTGCGTATTCCTGGCAATCAGTGGTTGCCAATTGACTGCCCCCCTTCCAAAGGACGTGCCATGCATATCGAGCCATTTCAAATTTGCGTGTCCGATGTTGAGATCGACGACTTGCGCCGGCGTTTGCGCGACAGCCGGTGGGCGCCCGCGACACCGTCCGAGCCATGGCAACAAGGCGCAGACGCCACATGGCTGCGCGAACTGGTGAAATACTGGGCCGACAGTTTCGATTGGAGGGCTGCGGAACGCGGTCTGAACCAGCAGCCTCAATTCATGGCCGACGTGAACGGTCAGCGTGTGCACTTCGTTCATCAGCGTGGTGTTGGACCCCGGCCTTATCCGCTGGTTATCACACACGGGTGGCCCGGATCGTTCTTCGAATTTCATGAGCTGGCGGAGCGTTTGCGCGACCCGGCTGCATTCGGCGCGGACCCGAACGATGCCTTCGACATCGTTATTCCTTCACTGCCGGGCTTTACGTTTTCGACGGCGCCTGCCGCCGCGGGTACTTCGGCGTTTCAGGTGGCCGACCTGTGGGCTTCGCTGATGCGAGGTCTTGGGTACCAGCGTTTTGGTGCTCAGGGTGGCGACCTGGGCGCGGGGGTGTCGATCGCGCTTGCCTTGCGGCACGCCCAGGTAGTCGATGGAATTCATCTAAACTTTCTGCCGAGCTCGTACGAACCGGCAATTGACGCCACTGATTCGCCGCTTACCACCGCAGAGCAAAACTATCTTCGAGAGAAAGCTGAGTGGGCTGCGCTCGAGGGTGGTTATGCGCATATGCACGGCACGAGGCCGCAAACATTGGCCGCGTCGCTTAACGACTCACCGGGCGGACTGGCCGCGTGGATCGGCGAGAAGTTTCGCGCGTGGAGCGATTGCGACGGGGTTATCGAGCGGCGATTTTCGAAAGATGAACTGCTTACCAACCTGTCGCTCTACTGGTTCACCCAGAGCATTGGTACCGCCATTCAGATGTACTGGGAAAACCGGCTGCAACCCATGCGTTTCACCGCCGGACAACGGGTATTGCCGCCGGTGAGCTTTGCACACTTTCCGAAAGAGATTAACCACCCGCCACGCGGATGGCTGGAGCGAGTGTTCAATGTCGCGCAATGGACCGACATGCCGCGTGGCGGTCATTTCGCGGCCATGGAAGAACCTGAACTTCTTGCGGCCGACATTCGGAGTTTTTTCAGGCGCTTCCGCTAGTGAGGTTGTTGAACACCATCGCAACAGCAACAAAGCCCCCGACGATCGATAGTTCTCCTCTGTCATGCAGAGACTTTTCCGTCCGCATGCATCGCGGGCGGTACTGCGGCCCCCCTCGGCAAGGCGATCCATGTAAGGTCCTTGCGGCTATTCGCTGATGGCCTGAAGCACGTCACGCGCGTTCACAACTTTTTGGCTGGACGGATGGAATAGTCACGCGTGTTATTCGTTGCACAGCATCTGCTTTTATCTAGCCAGTTCAACCATTGTAGTCACACGAAATCGCACACGAAATAAGCCCTGTCGCGGGAATAAACCCCGTGTCTACTTCGTTCAATGACTGTCACGGCTTTCGGACAGAACAGGGGGTGCGGTCATGAAATCTCTACTCGACGTGTTCGGCGTCGTAGCATGCGGCGCGGCTATCGCGACTCTCGTGTCATGCGGGGGCAGCTCCGGTTCGAATAATTCAAACCCACCCATCCAGTCGTCGTTCAGTGTGACGGCCCTCGTGTCGGATGGCGCGGTGCCCGCTGCGCACACGGACGCGAATCTGAAAAACCCATGGGGCGTCGCCTTCAATCCGAAAGGCTTCGTTTGGGTCGCGGACAACGGTACCAATGTCGCGACGCTCTATGACGGCAACGGCGTGCCGCAATCGCTGGTCGTCACGATACCCGACGGCAAGAATGGTTCAGCATCGCCCACGGGCATCGTCTTCAACGGCACTCAAAGCTTCACCGTCCTGGAAAACGGCAAGTCGGGCGCCGCTGCATTCATCTTCGCTGGGGAAGGCGGAACCATCACCGCCTGGGCGCCCTCCGTCGGGCCGACCAACGCGTTCGTGATGTACGACGACGGCACGGGCGGCGCCGTGTACAAGGGTCTCGCGCTCGCGGCAATGAACGGAAACAACTTTCTTTACGCGACGGACTTCCATAACAACAAGATCGACGTCTTCAATACCAGCTTCACCAAGGTCGCGATGCCAGGCAACTTCACGGACCCGGCGATTCCGGCCGGCTTCGCGCCGTTCGGCATTCAGGCGATAGGCTCGAATCTGTTCGTCACCTATGCGATGCAGGATGCGGCCAAGCACGACGATGTCGCGGGCGCGGGTCTCGGCATGATCGATGTGTACGACACGGCGGGCAACCTGAAGCAGCGCTTCGCGACGGGCGGCTCGTTAAACGCGCCCTGGGGCATTGCGCAAGCGCCCGGCAACTTCGGCTCGATGAGCGGTGCGATACTGATCGGCAATTTCAGCGACGGCACGATCAACGCGTTCAATGCATCAAGCGGCCAGTCGATCGGGCCGCTCAATGGACCGAACGGCGGTCCGGTCGCTGAGCACGGCATGTGGGGCATTGCGTTCGGCAACGATCTCAGCAATCAGCCGTCCAACACGCTGTTCTTTGCCGCGGGGCCGAATGACGAAGCCGATGGCGTCTATGGAAGAATCGATCTGAATACAACGTCGAGTTCAGGCGCGAGCACGGGTTCGGGCACGGGCACAAACGCGGGCGTTGGGACGAGCATGGGCATGTAGCGCTGATCGCACAATAGACAACTGTCGTTCTCTATGCGAGCGCGGCCGCATTTTTTTGCAACTCGACGCGCGCCGCAGACCTGGCGACGCAACTTGGCGGGCTCAGCGCGAGTGGCCGTTAGATCGCTAACGTCTTCCTCTTAAGTCGGGAATTGGGCTGCTGCTCCCGGCCATAAAAAGCCCTTCGAACTGCGTTCACGAACGTCCGGATGTGAGGGCAGATCTGCCGTTGGAGCCTGGTATTGCCAACCGGCTAATGCCAGAGCGGCGCTCTGGTCCGCGAAAAACATCAATGGTGTGGCTCATGGTGGGGAGCCCGAAAATTGACTACATGGCACAAGGGCAAACCGTGCGCCTCGGATTGGACGTACCACGCTGTGGAGACTTATGAAGACGTGAGGGTATCCAGGTTCGCACGCTGGATCGCGTCCTGCAGGTAATGACGCATAAGGCCCTCCAGTTCGTCCATGACAGCTTTACGACTGGCTATGGAGGTATCGCCATTAACCGCGACGGCCGCCTTCATGATCTGCTGGATCACGGCGGCACGGACGGCGATCTCTGCCGGTGCCAGATGCGGCGCCACTTCAGCCAGCACGGATTCGATCTGTCTACGCAGACTTTCGCGGATGCTCATGGTGCCCGGCAGAGCGTAACTGTAGGTCTCGACCAGGACCGCAAATGCCGGATGGGTCGCGCGGAACTTCACGAACGTTCTCGTCAACCGGCTCGCAAGCAGCGATACGTCCAGAGACGGCGCAGCCTCGCGCAGCTTGTGGAACGTCTCTGCCAGTATGTCCAGATAGCTTTCGAGCAACGCACCCGCGATTCGGTCCTTGGTAGGAAAAAATTGATACAGCGAGCCAATTGATGCGCCCGCGCGGGAGGCAATCGCCGTCATGGTTGCTGCATCGTATCCCTTGTCTGCGAATTCGGTACCCGCTGCCTCCAGCAGCGCTGCGACCCGTGCGTGACCGCGTGCACGCTGTGGGGCTTTCGCTTGCCCGCTTTCGGCACGCAATGTTGCGGTTGACTTTTGTGAGGGCATGCTCATAAAATAGATATGTGAGACGAGCCTCACAATACACCTTTGGCTCACTAACTTCAACGGAAGGCAAAAGATGTTGCAGAAACTTGACTCCAAAACTACGGCGCTCGTTCTGATCGACCTCCAACAGGGCATCCTTGGTTTTGGAAAGGCCCCTCGCAGCGCCGAATCCGTGCTGACGGCCTCAGCGAAGCTCGCGAAGCGCTTTCGGGAACTCAGCGCGCCGGTCGTGCTGGTCCGCGTAGGCTGGAGCGACGATTTCGGCGACGCGCTGAAGCAACCCGTCGACCAGCCCGCGGCGCTTCCTGCCGGCGGACTTCCGTCGACGTGGTGGGACTTCCCCGAAGCGCTCGAAGCCGCCGAGCACGATCTCAAGATCACGAAGCGGCAGTGGAACGCATTTCACGGCACGGAACTCGATCTGCAATTGCGCCGCCGTGGCATCAAGACCATTGTGCTCGGCGGAATTTCGACGAATATCGGTGTGGAGTCGACAGCACGAGCTGCCTTTGAACTCGGCTACACACTCGTGCTCGCCGAGGATGCGATGAGTTGCGCCACGGCTGAGCATCATCACGCGTCGGTTAATTACATTTTTCCGAGGCTCGGCCTGGTGCGTCAGTCCGCGGACGTGATCCAGGCACTCGCGGACTGACGCTGGTCCACGAAGGGGCATGACGGCCCGAATGCGCAGCCGCTGACAGGCCGGAAAGTGCGCCGGTCGGTACGCCTTCATCTGGAACAACCGATCGGATCGGGTCAACGCGCGGGTTTGTACATCGACCTGTCCGCACACGCGAGAGGGCAGCAGCAGAGCACGAAGATTCGGTGCAGGAGTTCCGGGATGTCCACATCAAGGTCCGACGAACAATCAATTAACCGTATAACCGACGCTTCGCCGACGCAAAAAAGGCGTTACGAGGCTGTCGGATCGGCCATGTCGCGCATCGGGGCTGCTATCGACAGCAAGGCGCTTGTTCGCACGTTGACGGCCCTTTTCCCATTAGTCGTCCTCGCGCTGGTTTCCGGTCAGACAAAGTGGTTGCTCGTTTCGCTGGTGACGGTGTCGACCGCTATCGCAGTGGATCGCTCGCATCTCGCTCCGCTCGGGGTTATTTCCCACGGGATAACCATCGGAGCGGGCTTCCTGGTATTGATGGCCTCGCTTGCGTATCCACCACTGTTTGTCGTAGCCACTGCCCTAATGGCAATGGGGTCGATTTTGGTGACCGCACGGGGAAGCGAATTGCGCTCACTCGGTAGCTATACGTTCATTCCGGTACTTTACCTCGCCTGCGAGAGCGCCGAGGGAGTGAGGCAATCCTCACTCATTCATCGCGGGTTCGAACTTCTTCCCTTCGTATTGGCTGCTTTCTTGCCGGTTCTGCTGATTTCCTCGATCAATCATTACCGCGAACGCCGTCCAGAGGTTTCATATCTAGCTCACTATGCGAAATGGTCGAAGCGTTCTGAGCGTGGCGACCGTGTTCCGTACGTCGAAGCGATGATCGCAATAGCACTCGCCGTAGGCCTCGCAGCTGCGCTCGTGGAGTGGAGGCATATCGAGCGCGGACAATGGATGATCTGGTCTGCGGCGAGCGTGGTGACGGGCAGTGCGGCGAGCGCCCGAGTCAAGTTCCGGAATCGTATCGCGGGGGCCATCGTAGGCGTGCCGGCCGGTATCTTCGTCGGGTTGTTGGTCCCCCACGACTATTTCGTGCGAGACCTGGTTATCCTCGCTGCGTTGCTGACACTCGTCTGCATTCGGCCCTACGTTATGGCATTCGGCACGCGTTGCGCCTGCGCCGCGATGGCATTCGTGGTTGCCGGGCAGTCGTGGACTTTCGCTAGCGAGCGTCTGATCAACGTAGCGGCCGGCAGTGCAATCGGTCTCTTGATTACGCTGGCTGTGCACGTTATCGCGAGGCGCATCGAACGCTCGCGCAAACCGGTCTCATTTTGATGATCGGCAAGATTCCGGTCGCCCCTGTTGGCAGGTCCGATGTTG
This sequence comes from Paraburkholderia sp. GAS82, assembly GCF_050436285.1. Taxonomy (NCBI): domain Bacteria; kingdom Pseudomonadati; phylum Pseudomonadota; class Betaproteobacteria; order Burkholderiales; family Burkholderiaceae; genus Paraburkholderia; species Paraburkholderia sp. GAS82. The sequence continues at coordinate 195,741 of NZ_JBNDLX010000014.1, read as the reverse complement.
CGTCGCGCGCGCAAGCGAACGGCCGTTCGGAGCTGCTCATCGGCCGTTCAGCGATCCGCGCGACCATACCGGCAATTGCACGATAGCTACACTCGCAACGATTGGAATCGCGATTTCCGGCGCGAGCAGCGGAATGAGACTATCAAACATCCGCGACGACGACGGAAACCCGTGAAGAAGTACGATGGTTGGCGCGTTTTTCGGCCCCGCCTCCCGATAGAAGACGCCAACACCTTTCACTTCCACCCGGTGATAAGTGAGGGTCGATGAGGACGATCCGCTCGGATCAGTTCTGCGTGAGCGAGAATCGGTAGACGGACTCTTTGTATTCATGGTGACTCCGTTATGAGGCAACGTTGGAGCGGCAAGTTAAGTCTGCGCCCTTCGGTCCCTCGAAGCAGACGACATTGCCCGTCAGTCACCTTGGCTGGCGACCAAGGCGGACGCATTTTCCCGCTCCTGCAGCAGTCGCCACTGAACCTTTCCGCTGCCCGTTCGGGGTAGCCCAGCGACGAATTCGACGATCTGGGGTACCTTATACGCAGCCATATGCTCACGTGCCCATTCAGTGATCTGCTTTGCTGATACATCAGCGCCGGCCCGCACGACCACGAATGCCTTCACCGCCTCACCCTTGCGCGCGTCTGTTGTTGCTACGACACATGCTTCCTGAACCGCAGGGTGCGCAAACAACAAAGTCTCGACTTCCGCGGGCCATACCTTATAGCCAGACACATTTATCATTCGCTTCAACCGGTCGACGAAGAAGAAATATCCGTCCTCGTCGATATAGCCGAGATCGCCAGTACGCAGATAACGTATGCCCGAAACCTCGACGAAGGCGTCGCGCGTGGCGTCGGGGCGTCCCCAGTAACCGGTGAACACCTGCGGACCGCTGATCAGAATCTCGCCCGTTTCCCGCGGACCGAGCACTTCGAGCGTGATGGGATCAACCACAATTGATTCGGTATCCTGTATCGGTATGCCCAGACACTGCAGCTTGCATCGCTGCGGTGGATTGATGTGAGTCGCTGAGATGGTCTCGGACAATCCGTAGCCCTCCATGTAGGGGACGCCCAAGCGAGCTTCGATGCGCTGTGCCAGTGCGTTCGGCATGGCGGCGCCACCGCCTGCCAGACGCTCGATGGAACTCAAGTCGAAACGATCAAGATCGGGCAGGCTCATAAAGTCAACCATCATCGTCGATATCGCAATCCAGAGCCCTACGCGATAGCGCTCGATCAGGAGAGCGGCACATCGACTGTCCCATCGGGTCATCACAACCATGGTCGAACCGAGAGAGATCGCCACGTTCATGCATTGCTGCATGCCGGTAACATGAAACATCGGCATCGCGCACAAGATCGCCGAGTCAGGAGACACATGACACCATTGCGCAGAGGCCGCGACGACATGCGTTGCGCTACGATTGGTGTGCATGCATCCTTTCGGCGCGCCCGTGGTGCCCGACGTGTAGGGGATCACCGCAAGGTCCTCGGGCGATGCCACGTACGGCGACGGCTGCTGAGCGGCCGCAAGCGCGGCACGCCAACGCACCACGTTCGGCGCAATAGCTACAGAGTGCTCGGAGTAGATATCGAGTTCGGGGACGGTTTCAGTCAGCACGACTGGCAGCGGCAGGTCGGTGTTGTCAGCAAGATAGTCGGAATAGCGCGCCACAATCGCGTGGCTGATCGCGCCGCCAAGAAGAGGCTGGGCATTCTCGTAGAGTTCTTCACCCAGCAGAACGACCTTGGCGCCGCAGTCCTCAATAATCTGCCGAAGTTCGGCGGTCGTGTTCATCGGATTCACCGGCACAACCACTGCATTGGCTCGCAAGATTGCATAGTAGCCGATCACGTATTGCGGGCTGTTCTGCATATACAGTGCGACGCGATCGCCACGCGCGACGGCGCACTGACACTGCAGAAAGCCGGCCAGCGCCTCTACTTCTTGCCGCAATTGCGCATAACTCAACGTCCCGCCGTAGTAGTGAAGCGCCGTCTTCCCGGGATATCGGCTGGCAGAGGTTTCGAGGTTTCCGTACAGCGAAGGCTGCGGCGATGACAGGTGATGCGCAAGGCCCTCGGGCCAGTATGGCGAATCTTTCACGTTTCCCTCCATCAGGTGGCGCTCCGGATGCCTTCAACGATTGATGCCGTTGAGTCGGCGCCGTTGCCGTGGCATCCGTTATGTACGACTGGAAAAGCCGACGGCGTTATCGAGCTTTGTTTGTGCGTTCGATCCCGTCTTAAGCTTAGTACGCCAGTGACGCTGCGACACAGTATCGACGGCTCTACTTGCTGGCCGACCTACGAGGCCTTCGCAGTCATTTGCTCCCAGCGATAGCGCGTTATTCGCGCCGCGCGATTCTGAATATGCCTGCCTTTTGTCCGATGTTCATCTGGCATCTGTGAATATTGTGGATTACGCTACCTTTTGCTATGCGACTTTAAAACGTAGCTGACTCACGAAGTCACAATTGCGCGGACTTTCGTGCACCCCTTCTGCACGTGCCTGCCGACACCGAGCGAAAAACGACCGCCTGGTGGGGCATTTCGCCATTTAATTACTTAGACCAACGCCGCGGCTTTCTCGCATCCCCAGCGGGAACAGCCGACCGCATCGACAGCCCCTCGTTGTCTTATCGCGCGTTTCCGCAAACGGCAGCAGCCAGGTATTACTCCAGCAATCTTTAATTTCATTGGTTTGAATTGGACGCCGCATCCGGCCGGCAAACAGGCTCCTGCCCGCCGCGACGTTACGCGCCTGATTTGGCGACAAGGAGATGGCCATGAAGATCAAGCATTTAAGCATTTTGTCGGCAACCGCCGTTGCACTTCTCTCGCTCAGCGGTGCCGCGCAGGCCGGCGGCCCCGGCGGCGTTTGCTCGAACGCAACGCTAAAGGGAGCGTTCGGGTTTATCGGTCACGGAGAGATTCTTGGACTGATAGGCGCCGATGGTACGGTGCACCCTTACGCTGCCCCATCGATCCTTGATGACGTCGCGCTGGTGACGTTCGACGGCGCGGGCAATTTTTCGCGCACCGACTTCGGGGTTATTGGCGGGCTGCCGAAAGGGGGTGAGACCACATTCAATCCGAACCAGACCGGCACCTACACGGTGAACTCCGATTGCACCGGCACCATGAAAATCGTCTATACCCCCGGCGGAGGCGTTCCGGCCGGCGTCGAAACTGACCTGAACATCGTCGTGGCTGCTGACGGCACGCTCATCGAGTCGGTTGTCTACAGGGCGATCACTGTCTCAGGTGCGAGCGCGGACGGCGTAGTAACGTGTCCGTCATATTGCCAGCAAGGTGTGCAGGAAAGTTTTGAGGGGAAAAAAGTCCTGGTCTACGGCTTTCGTTAGTCAGGTCCGGATGGGCTCACAACGGTCGGACGGGCTTTCAATCTGGAGTCCATATTCGCGCCACACGCGAGATTGATCCATCGTCGTTTGAGCATACCCAGGGGTTTTCCCGCCTGTGGAAGCAGGTGGGCGCGCCGTTACTACAGGTCATCGGTAAGGACTGGTAATGATCATGAGGCGCGAATTCAACCGGCTGGATGTATTGACGCAACTGCTCGCGGGATCAGCGGCCATGGTCGTGCTGATCGTCTTGCTGGGCGTGGTGGCCATTATCGAGATGCACGCAGGTAACAGCCGGGTATCAGCGCTGCAGGGAATCCAGCTACCCGCGGTGCGCAGCAGCCTGCAGATGGCCGCGAGCACGCGCGAGATCGCGCTGGGCGAATTTCTCGCCGTCGGGGCGAATACGCCGCTAGACATAAAGCACGGCACAGACATGACCGACGCCGGCATCGGCATGTTCCGTAACGCGCTCGCTGGCTATCGCGCGCTCGCTTCGGGCGATGACGTGGCGCGCGTCCGACGCGTGGCCGATTTCTTCGAACACTACATTGCTATCGACGCGAAGATCCGTGCCGCGCTGGCCGACGGCAATCAGGCGGATGCCTCGCAGCAGATCATGGGGGCGGCAGCACAAACCCGCGCCGCGCTTGATCGCGAACTGGAGGCCATTGTGGCGGGCAACGATGCCGCGGCCGCGAGGGAGGGCGCCGCCGCGCAGGCCGCGTATCACCACACGATCCTCACGGTAGCGGGTTTCATCCTGTTCGCGTCGCTCATCGCGCTCATCGTCTCGCTCGTGATCGCCAGAGGCATCCTGCGCCAGCTCGGCGGAGAGCCGCGGGTTGCCGCTGCCCTCACTGCCCGCATTGCCGCTGGTGACCTCTCGACGGCCATCCGCACGCGCCCTGGCGATGGCACGAGCCTGATGGTCGGGCTTGAGTTCATGCGTGAGCGCCTCGCCGCCATGGTCGAGGAGATCCAGCAGAGCTCGCTCCAGCTGAAACAGAAAACCGCCGACATCCAGGCGATGCTGCAGAACATGCAACAAGGCATTTTGACCGTCGTCGACGGCGGCATCGTGCATCCGGAATACTCGGCGTACCTCGAAGCAATTCTCGAGACGACCGACATTGCGGGGCAGCCGCTGCTCGATCTCGTGTTCGACAACACCGACGTGGGCAGCGATGCGCGTGCGCAGATCGAGGCCGCGCTCGACGCGTGCCTCGGCGAAGACAGCATGAACTTCGCGTTCAACGAGCATCTGCTTGTCAACGAAATCTCGAAGACGATGGCCGATGGCCGCGTGAAAATTCTCGACCTGAGCTGGTCGGCGATCATCGGCGAAAACGACATCGTCGTGCGCCTGATGCTGTGCGTGCGCGACGTAACCGAGCTGCGTGCGCTTGCCGCCGAAGCCGGCGAGCAGCGCCGCCGCCTCGAAATGATCGGCGAGATCCTTGCGGTGAGCGAAGAGAAGTTTCACCAGTTCGTGGAAAGCTCGATCGGCTTTATCCACGAAAACGAACGCATCATCCGTGAGCATGACAGGCCCGATCTGGACGCGGTCGCGAAGCTGTTCCGCAACATGCATACGGTGAAGGGCAATGCACGCACCTACAGCTTCCAGCACCTCACGAGCGTCGTGCACGACGCCGAGCAGCGCTATGACGCGCTGCGCACGGCGCAAGGCGATCACATTTGGGACCAGCAGGCGCTGATCGCCGACCTCGGGCACGTGAAGGCCGCGCTCGAAGCGTACGCGACGATCAACGAAGTGAGCCTCGGCCGCAAGGGCGGCAAGGCCGCGAGCAGCGCCGAGCGCTACCTGATGGTCGACATCGCGCTGATCCAGCAACACCTCGAAATGCTCGAGGGGGCGGATGCATCGGATCCGCAGGCGCTGCTGGAGATGCGTGAGTCGATGCACCGCACGCTTCGGCTGCTCGGTACTGAGACGCTCGGCGAAGCGCTCGGCGGCGTACTCGGCTCGCTGCCGTCGCTCGCGAAGGAGCTCGGCAAGGAAGTGCCGCACGTGCGGATCGACGACAACGGCTACCGGGTCCGCAGCCAGGCGTGCGGTGTGCTGTGCGATGTCTTCACGCATTTGCTGCGCAACTGCGTCGACCACGGCATTGAGCCGGCGGACGAGCGCATCGCCGCAGGCAAACCGGCGCCGGGCACGATCGCACTGGAGATGGGCGTTGACGACCACGCCCTGCAGATCACGGTCAGCGACGACGGACGCGGCCTCGCGCTGGCGAAGATCCGCCGCGCGGCAATTGAACGCGGATGGCTCAGCATTGACGAAGCGGCGAGCGACGAGACCATCGCCGCCTTCATCTTCCGTCCGGGCTTCTCCACCGCGCAGACGGTGAGCGAAGTGTCGGGACGCGGCGTCGGCATGGACGCGGTGCGCGATTTCATCCGCCGTGAGCATGGCCGCATTGAGCTGCGCTTCACCGATGACCGTCAGGGCGCCGACTTCCGCAGCTTCCAGACGGTCGCCTGGCTGCCCGAAACGTGGACGGTAGACAGTCTCGGGGAGCCGGACCGCGCGCAACGCAGGCGCGGTGACGAAGTAAGCACAGCGATCGCAGGATAAGGTGCCACGCCAGGGGCGTGATGAATTGATTCAGTAAACCAACAGGCACCGCCCTGCTTCCCGCGCTACACGCTGTTGCGTTCCGCATGCAGCGACCCGACATCTTATGCGGTGCTCCTTAGCGAAGTGCAGCCGCTACCGCCTCGTCGATCTGCAGCGCAAAGCGTGCTTCAACATCGGGCACCGCGTAGCCAATTGACAGTTCCAGATACGCGTCGCCAAGCACCAACTGAACGAATGTCGCTGACCGCAAGGCAGCAGTCGATTCGTCAAATCGCTTGCGCAGAATTTTTGCGGCGAAGGCACGCACGACCTTTGCACCATTTTCGTAAAACACCTGGCCAAGTTCCGGAAGACGCTCGGCCTCAGCAACGATGGCCCGGTAAAGCCGCAAATTATCCGGCGTAATAAGACCTCGTGCCAGCAACCATCCCAACTCGCGCAACTCAACTTCGGGTGCGCCATCGGTTTGCTCGCCCTGAGCGCTGGCAAGCAACGCGCCCACCTGAGCGCACATCTCGCCGACCAGACCAACGAAGAGCGCCTCCTTCGACTTGAAGTGGCGGTAGACCGTCTGTTTGCCGACGCCGGCGGCCGAGGCGACATCGTCCATCGTTGCCAGGCCGAAACCTTGGCTTAAAAAAACGGTTTTTGCACCGTCGAGGATGGCGAATCGCTTACGGCGTTGCAGCGGGCTCAGGTCGGGGAGAGAAGAAGTGTCCATGCGAGATAAATAGCAGATCATCGAGTAGTTGACAAGACTGGTCAGTCTCGTTTGGATTTGCGGAAACGAGACTGATTAGTCTCGTTTGTACGACGATTCAACTCGCAGCCAAACATGGGAGAACGCTTTGAAACTGTTCATTACAGGTGGTACCGGCTTCATCGGGCAAGCGGTCGCGCGCAAGGCTATCAACCTCGGCCATCAGGTGACGGCGTTGGTTCGCAAGGACAGTTCGGCGGCCGCCAGCAAACTGGCACATCTCGGCGTGACACTGCATTCCGGCGACCTGCGCGAGCCACAGTCTTTCGCCGCGATTGCCGGTGCCGCTGATGGCGTGGTGCACACCGCGTCGACCAACGATGCTTCCGCCGGCGCTGCTGATGAGGCCGCGGCTGTCGCGATGCTTTCGCATCTGCATCCGGGTGCGGCATTTGTTTATACGTCGGGCACCTGGGTCTACGGCAATACGGAGGGGGAGCCCGCGACTGAAGCATCGGCGCTGAATCCGACGCCACTCATCGCCTGGCGGCCCGCAGTGGAGCAACAGGTGCAGGCGCTAGCAGCAAGCCGCTCGATTGCTGCAGTGATCCTCAGGCCGGCGATGGTGCATGGCTACGGTGGCGGCGTGTTTGGCATGCTTGCCGGCATGGCCCGTCAAACTGGCAGTGTGAGGATCGTAGGCGATGGTCGCAACCACTGGCCTGCCGTTCACGTCGATGATCTCGCCACGGCCTATCTGAGCGCGATGGAGCGGGCGGCGCGCGGGGACGCACAAGTCATGGGACAGATCTTCAACGTGGTCACGGAAGATGCCGTTGCCCTTGCCGAAATAGGTGAAGCAATTCGGGCCTCGGTCGGCGCTGATCGCGTCGAACCCTGGCCGCTCGACGATGCTCGCCAATCGCTGGGACCGTTCGCTGACGCACTGGCACTCGATCAGACAGTAAGCGGCCAGCATGCCCGGCGAGTTCTTGCGTGGACGCCCCGCGGCCCCGGCCTGATTGCGGATCTCTCTGCACAAAGGCACTTTCAGCAAGTCAACGGGGCATGACCATGGCGTGGAACAGTGCATCTTTCGAGTCGATTCTCGCGATGATCGTAGCGGTTCTGTTCGCGGTCGCCGGGGTGGTCAACCTCGCGGGACGCGGCGCGGTGAAGCGCGACTTCGCGCGCTGGGGTTACCCCGCATGGTTTCATTTGCTCTGTGGCGCTCTTGAGCTGTTGTGCGCGGCACTTCTGTTTGGACAACAAACCAGAGTCCTGGGTCTGATGCTGGCCGGGGCGATTTTGATCGCCGTGCTCTTCACGTTGGTGCGAAACCGCGAGTCGTTCGGGCATCTCGCCCCGGCGCTGGTCTTCTCGGCTCTCGTGGTGGTTACTGTGGCGCTCCGCGGTTGAGGCTTGCCGCCACGGTGCGTCCCTCGCCGCGTTGTAAGGCATCTTTCAGGCATGCCCGCCAACTTGCGCTATCAGTACCACTACCAGGTCACATTTGATTGACAATTCTCACATCGTCTTACAACAATAGCAGTAAGGATCCCATCAGAAGGTCCTGCCCGATCTCGTCACTGCGTCTATGCATTCCGCCGCGCACGAGCGTCGCCACGTCGCTCCCTGGAAGACGAATGGATGACCACTTATCGGTAAGACAAAAGGAGATGAATCAAATGGCAGCGCATGACAAAGACGATACTCCGCTCCCCGCACCCCACAACAACGCGCCCGCCTCGCCTGGCCGGCGCGCGTTTATGGCCTTTGCCGGAGTATCCGCAGGTGCAACCTTTCTCGCGACCGGCCGCGCAGCGGTAGCGGCAGATTCCATGTTTCCGTTTCCTTCAGGTCCCGGAGACCAGCCTCCGCCACAACCCGGTCACCCGTTCGCGTCCGACCCAATCTGGGGCCCAGCCGGCGAGGCCACGGCCATCATCAGGAGGCTCGCCTATATCAGGCCCGAGATGTTCTCCCGCGCAGACTTTCACGTGATGAGCTACGGTGCGCGCACGCTGCCCGCCTCCGCGCTGATTTCGTCGACCGCGTGGCCGGGCGGCAAGATTCCCTGGGTGACCGGCGGCACGGAGCAGACGGCGCATCCGACCAGCGACCTGCAAAGCCCCGGCTCGGACGTGATGGTGCCGTGCGACTACACGGGCACCCAGCACGACTCGTGTGCCGCGTTCAATGCCGCGATCATGGACGCGAATCGTGCCGGCGGCGGCCGCGTGGTGGTGCCGGCCGGTAACTGGTATTGCGGCGGTCCGATCGTGCTCCTGAGCCACGTGAACTTCCATCTGGAGTCGGGCTGCACGATCTATTTCAGCCCTAACCCGGCGGATTACGCGAAGAGCGGTCCGTACAGGACGGCGAACGGCAATCTGTACCACACGCGCTGGCAGGCGAACGACTGTCTGAATTTCGGCTCGCCGATCTATGCGTTCCGCCAGACCAACATTGCACTGACCGCCGACGACAACACCTGCGTGCTGAACGGTCAGGCGATGACGCCGATACAACTGAGCAATCAGCCGCCGACCTCGTGCTGGTGGACCTACAAGGGCAGCAGCAACACGTATGGCTGTGCGGGTTCATCGACGCCATCGCAGGCTTATGCGAATCCGAACAACGTCCCACTGACGAGCCTGCCCGCTTCCCAGATCAAGAACCCGCAGGCAAATGTCTCCTTTACGAATCAGTACGGTGTGACGGGTTCGCTGATGGACCTGCTCACAGGCACGGGCTGGAACCAGGACCAGAACTATCTGCCCGCGCTGTCCGAGCTGCGCGTGCCGTTCGAGGACCGCATCTTCGGCAACGGACACTTTCTGCGTCCATGCATGATCGAGTTCATTGGGTGCACGAACGTGCTCCTGCAGAACTACCACACGCAGAACACGCCGTTCTGGCAGCACCACCCGACCGATTGCATAAACGTCGTGATCGACGGCGTGTTTGCCGACAGCGTTGGCCCGAACAACGACGGCTTCGATCCGGACGCGTGCAACTACGTGCTCGTACAGAACGTTCAGTTCAACACCGGCGACGACTGCATTGCAATGAAGTCCGGCAAGTACCTCGACACCGAGTACGGTCCGATGCAGAACATCGTCGTGCAGAACTGCACGATGCAGAGTGGCCACGGAGGCCTGACGATCGGCAGCGAATTGAGCGCGGGCGTGCAGAACGTCTACGCGCGCAATCTGACGATGCAGAACGAGAACTGGGCGAGCAATCCGCTGAACATCGCACTGCGGTTCAAGACCAACATGAACCGCGGCGGATACATCAAAAACGTCTGGATCAACGGTGTAACGCTGCCCAATGGGGTGAACCTGGCCGGCAAATATGGCGGTGGCGCGCTCGGCACCGCCATCAGCAAGATCACCGGTACCGGAACGACCGGTCTCGCGACGAACCCGTCCACGGGTCAAGGCGGCCTGATTACGTTCGACTGCGATTACAGCCCGTCCGGCGATGCGGTACGCTGGACTCCGTCGGTGATCAGCAACATCAACATCACGAACGTGAACGCGAGCGATGTGTCGGGGGCGGTATCGTACTCAATGCCTTCGGGCTTCGTCGCCGGGTCGAACTCGTGCTTCCAGGCGATCGTCATGCAGGGCCCAGAGGCGGTCGACTACAACGGTCCGCTACCGGTGCCGACCGTGAGTCCGATCAGCGGCGTCACGATCTCGAACTGCAATCTCGGCTCGCCGGTGTGCACGGGCGCGGCCCCGACGACGCCTTCGACGTCTGCGTCGGCGGCGCCGGGTCCGATCTTCGTAAGCAATGTCAGCGGTATTACGCTGAATAATGTGGTGATCACGGGCACCACGTACAACACGACGCTGAGCGCATCGGCGACTTGATATAGACGCACACGGCGGCGGGCAATCGTGGCCGTGTGCGCGGCGATATCAAGTGACGAGCCGGTTCAAACCCCGGCCTTTCCGATCATCCCAACCCTACGGCTCGCCCGACCAGAGCCACGCCCACGCTGACAATCACAACGCCGATCCCGCGCGCGACATCTTCGCTGAATGGCGCGAGACGCTCTACAGTGATAGCCGCTGTTACTCCAGCCATCACCCAAACATTCATGACCCCGGCAACGAGCAGGATCGACGTCAGGCCAGCGCAGCAGTAGCTGCAATGAAGCCCAAGGCGCAGGCCGTATCGCCACGCTGCGCCGGCATCCGTTGGCAGTTCGCAGTCACAGTACCCCGGAGCTTCACGGCAGCAGCCAAGGTGACGGACCTTCCAGCTAGTGAACTGAAGTGCCCCCGCTCCGAGCACGACCATACCGGCCACGACCGGAACGGCGCGCGCCAACACCGACAGCTGCATCTCCAGCACCGACAGCGCGGCGCCCACCGCAAAAGCAGCCAGCCCCAAGAAGGCCCAGACAAAGAAATACCCCGCGCCCGCCAGTAGGGTGAGCCGGTCAGGCTGCATCTGACCTGCCCCGGCCAACGCCTCACGATAGCGCCACAACGCGGGCGCAAGCGATGGCAGCATCATCGCGACCATCATCACGAGCCACATGCCGAGGAACGATGCCGCGACACCGGGCCACGTCTGTCCGCACATCGGCAGCCACGCCATCGACATCGTCCAGCCGCCTGGCATCGGCATCCCGCCCATCGCCGACATCGACGCGCACCACATGAGCGTCACCGTCGCGCTTGCTGCAAACAGCAGCGCGCAGATGCCGTAAAAAGTGAAGCCGGCGCGTTGGAAAACCGCGTGGCGCAAGAACGCCCCACGCGGTGTCCGCTGACCGGTTGCGCGAACGTCACTCATGACTGGGCTCAACCCCTGGCGTACTCATCATGGCGCTTCCACCAGACGCCCGTCTCGTTGCGCCCCTTCGGCGCACGGTCGAGCCACTGGTACATGCCCCAGATGCCGTCCACGCCGCGCGCATAGGTGGAGTACGTGTGATACACGGCGCCATCCTCGAGTATGAAAGCGCTCATTCCAGGCCGGTCGCGCGCGTACGTTTGCGCGTCGGTCCCGCAGTTAGCTGCAAACTGGACAACGGGCTCAGGTGCCGGTGTCGCATCCATCGCATGCCGGCCACGCAGGTAGTTGTATTCGACTTCGCCATCACGCTGTTGCGCCTCGGTGAACGAAATATTGAAGTCGAAGTTGAAATCGCTCCCGGCCGAGGACGCCCACGGAAACGTCCATCCCATGCGCCGCCGGTAGGCCAGCAGCTTCTCCAGCGGCGCCCGCGACACAGCGGTGAGCGTGACGTCATGGTTCGCGAGGTGAACGGCGATGCCGTCGAACCCATCCGCAATCGACGAACACGACGGGCACCCAGCCTTATAGTCCGGCCCGAACATGAAGTGATAAACGAGAAGCTGCGAGCGTCCACTGAAAAGCTCCGCCAGCGATACGCTGCCGTGCTCGGTCTCGAACCGGTACGCCTTGTCGATCCGCACCCAGGGCAGGGCCTGGCGTTGCTGCACCAGCTCGTCGCCGCGGCGCGTGAACTCCTTCTCCGCCGCGAGCAATTTGAGCCGCGCCGCCAGCCATTCTTCGCGTGTCCCGGTTGCATGTGTCGTCGTCATGATTCGCTCCTTAGGTGTCCTGTGTCGTTTGTTCCGTTCCCAAATCCGCTGAGAGGCTTGGGTGTCGTGCTAGATTAGTCCCGGGCACCGCAGGAGGGGGAGTGACAAGTGTGACGCGATTAGAGCAGCCGATGGACTCGCCAGTCACGGCCGCGGCGCATGCGCTCGCGGCCGGCGACCCGCTCGGCGCGCTGAAGCGGATCGCATTGCGCGACGACGCGCCCGCACGTGCGCTGCGCGGCATCGCGATGGCGCAACTCGGCGATTTCGTGCGAGCCAGGGCGCTGGTGCGCAGTGCAGCACGCGCCTTCGGTGCAGGAGAGGCTGTATCCCGGGCTCGATGTGTGGTCGCCGAAGCCGAGATCGCGCTCGCCTCGCGTGACCTCGCCTGGCCCACCAAGGCGCTCGACGCCGCGCGGGCGACGCTCGAAGCGAGCGGCGACCGGGCTAATGCGGCGTATGCGCGGTATCTCGAGATGCGGCGTCTGCTACTGATTGGGCGTCTTGACGAGGCTGAGCACGCACTCACCGAACTTGACCCCACGCCCTTTCCGCCCGGACTCAGGGCCGCTCACGAACTGGTCGTCGCAGGTATAGCAATGCGCCGCCTGCACACGCAAACGGCCCTTGCCGCGCTCAAACAGGCCGAATACGCCGCGCACCGCGCGGGCATCCCTGCGTTGAAGGCCGAGGTCGAAAACGCATTCTTCGTATTGAACGCGCCCGCCGCAAGGTTAATTGCATGTGGCGAGGAACGCCCTCTTCTGCTTGCCGAAGTCGAAGCCTTACTGGCATCCGACACGCTCATCGTCGATGCATGCCACTATGCCGTGCGCGAAGCGGACAGCGTCGTTTCGCTCGCAAGGCGTCCCGTGTTGTTCGCGCTTGCACGCGCGCTCGCCGAAGCGTGGCCGTCCGACGTGCCACGGGACACGCTGATCTCGCAGGCATTCCGCACCCGGCATCCCGACGAATCGCATCGCGTACGCCTGCGCGTCGAAATCGGACGGCTTCGCACATTGCTCGGAACGCTGGCGAGCGTGAATGCAACGAGAGCCGGTTTTGCACTGGCGCCGCAGCGGGCGCGAGAAATCGTGGTGTTGGCGCGACCCGTCGAAGAAGGACATGCGGTGGTACTCGCCCTGCTCGCCGACGGTGAGTCGTGGTCGAGCTCGGCGCTCGCGCTTGTGCTTGGCGCCAGCCAGCGCACCGTACAGCGGACGCTCGACTCGCTGGCGGCCGCCGGCAAGGTGCAGTCGTTTGGACGTGGACGGGCGCGTCGCTGGATGACCCCGGCCCTGCCGGGATTCACGACGACATTGTTACTCCCCGCGCCGCTACCGGTTGATTATGATGGAATCGACAGGTGACCAGCCAGGGAGACGCCATGAAGCGTGCAACAGCAGAAATCGTCAATGAATACGGCCCATTTCCGGGTATCGATGGCGTGCATGGCGTCACCTATGATGGTGAGCACGTCTGGTTTGCCAGCGGAGACAAGCTGAACGTGCTCGATCCGCAGAGCGGCAAGACGCTGCGCTCGCTCGATGTCGCCGCGCACGCAGGCACGGCCTTCGACGGCCAGTACCTGTACCAGATCGCCGATCATCACATCCAGAAGATCGATCCGCAAACCGGCCGCGTGCTCGCCTCGATCCCGGCTCCTGGCGGCGACGATGCCGCAGGACTCACGTGGGCCGAAGGGTCGCTGTGGGTGGGGCAGTATCGGGATCGGAAGATTCTTCAGATCGACCCCGAAACCGGGAAGGTTCTTCGCAGCATCGAATCGAACCGCTTCGTCACCGGTGTGACGTGGGTTGACGGAGAGCTTTGGCACGCCACATGGGACGATAACGAAAGCGAGCTACGACACGTCGATCCACGTAGCGGCGAAGTCGTGGAGAGTCTCGAAATGCCGCCCGGCGTCCACGTGTCCGGGCTGGAGTCCGACGGAGCCGAGCAGTTCTTCTGCGGCGGCGGACGCAGCGGCAAGCTGCGAGCCGTCCGCCGGCCGAAGCGCGGCGCCACCGCCTAAAACACCGCCTGGAACGCTGCCTTAGAACGTGTAAGCCAGCTTGCCGAACGCCGTCCGGCCCAACGTGTTGTAGCCGTACGCGGTTACGTACTGCCGGTTGAACAGATTCGACAGATTGGCGGACACGGTGAGATGCGAGTTGACCTTGTACGCAGCGCGCAGGCCCACCGTTGTATAGGATGGCAGATAAATCGAGTTGGCCTGATCGTCGAAGGTCGATCCACCGTACAGCACGGAGATGCCCGTGCTCAGTGCGTGCAGGTGGAACTCGTCCCACATGTGATCGATGTTCAGGCTGAACGTCTGACGCGGGCGGCGGTTAAGCCAGGTCTGATCCGTGACGTCCTGCGGATTCAGGAAACCGACCGAGAGGCTCACCGGCGTCGATTTGCCGATGATGCCCTTGTACGACAGGTCGATGCCCTGAATATGCGCGCGTCCGACGTTCACCGGCAGGAAGGTCAACGAGTCGTATTCGATCAGGTTGTGAACGCGCGTGTCGTACACCGCCGCCGTGAAGGTCCCGAACGACGTGGTGGCATCCAGCGCCGCCTCAACCGTATCGCTGCGCTCCGGCAGAAGGTTTGGGTTCCCGTAGCCCGGATAGTACAGGTCGTCGAAGGTCGGCAGACGGAACGCATTGCCATACGAAACGCGCGCCGTATAAACCGGCGTAATCGCATAAGACAAGGCAACGTTGCCGGTATTGACCGACTGCCCCTCGATGATCTCGTGACGGCCTGCCAGGAACACGGTCAACGGGCCGAGCGTCGCCGACTGATGCAGCGAAACCGCTGAATCGTCGCGCGTCGGCACACCCGACGGAATGTCGTACGGCAGGAAGGCCTGCTCGCGCGAGAAGTCGTAGGCAAGCTTGGTCTCGCCGGACAGCGGCAGGTTGAACAGCGCGGGCCCACGCTCCTGATGCGTCAGCGAGGTCGACGTGCTCAGGCGCGTCGAGTCGATCTCATCGGATGGGATGCCCGGCGTATTCGTATACAGGAACTCGCGGTCCGTGGCGTAGCCGACCGACTGATCGAGCTGCGTGAACGGCGTGATATCCAGATGGAACGCGGCGCCCGTCGTCAGCTGATAATCGGCCTGCCGGTCGTCGCCGCCCGCGTCATCGTAGGAGAGATCCGAGCGGTGATACAGGAAGAACGTGGAGAGCGACCAGTTGTTGTGCGCGTAACCCAGGCGTCCATCCACGTCCTGCGCATGGTACGGGTTACGGCCGTCTTCGTGACCGAAGACAACCGGCTGCGTCGCATCGATCCCCGCCGTGTTGTAGTCATGCAAGCCGAGCGAGTAGGTCAGCCCGCTCAACGCCGACAGCGCGCCGGTGGACGGGACCGAGCCCGATGTGCGGACCTGCGTATCGAAGGTCTTGTTCGACCCGCCGCCCACCGACACCGTGGTCTGATTGGGCTGATTGGAAGCGTGGTTCGTGAAGAGCTGGATCACGCCACCCATCGCATCGGCGCCGAACGAAGCGGCTGCCGGACCGGAGATCACCTCCACGCGGTCGAATGCGGAGGTCGGCAGATCAGCCCATTCGGCCTGACCGCTGGTCGCGGAACCGACCCGGATACCGTCGATAAACACGGCCACCTGATTTCCCGCCGAGCCACGGATGCTGACGGACGCAAGCGAACCTGGGCCGCCGTTCTGCGCAATGGTCACACCGGGCAGTGTAGCAAGCGCCTGCGTGATGCTTGGGTCAATGGGCGAAAGACGGTCGAGATCTGCGCGAGTCAGAACCTGGGTCGTGGCATATCGCTGATCGAACGATTGCGGCAGATGCTGCGTGTCGCCGGTGACGAGGATATTCGGTAGCGTGGTTTGCGCGACGGCCTGATCCTGGGTCGACGACGAGTCGTCGGCGTGGGCGACCTGGCAAGCGGTAACCGTCAGCGCGGAGCTGATGATGAGATGACGAAGCTTCATTATTGGAATCCTGGGGATAGCGCGCCCCACAGTTGAATAGTAGACAACGACGCCGAGGTCTGACTTCCGGTTCGGACTGAAACCGGTCACAGTGGCGCGACCGCGCTGGATTTGCACCAGCTTCCACGAGTCGTTTGCGCGCATTCTACTTGTGAATCTAACGGGGACCGGAATAATTCCCGCCAATCGACGCGTCATTGCAACATCGCACCAGCGCGGTTCTGACGCCCAACGATCGGGCGTTTCGCGCCAGACGGGTGCATCCGAGAACGGCTCGGGCGCGGCGTACATGCCTGTATCGCCCTGCCCTGAAAAGGCGCGACAGCCTTCCCGCGCGGTTGGCATGAGTCTTGAGTACAATTTCCCTGAACTTGTACACAAGAGGGAATACGAGATGCGCGGATGGACAATTTCGGATTGGCAGGAAGCGTATCGGGACGGTGCGACGCCCGCCCAGTTGCTTGGCGAACTGGTCCGCGGACTGACGCCCGAAGATGACCCCGCATGGATATCGACCGTGACGCAAGCAGTGCTCGACGCGCAGCTCGCGGGCCTCGAGGCCAGGCTAACCGCGGTCGGTGGCGATCTGACGAAGCTGCCGCTCTATGGCGTGCCATTCGCCGCGAAAGACAATATCGACGCCGCCGGCTTCGAGACCACAGCCGCCTGCCCCGCCTTCGCCTATACGCCAGAGCGCAGCGCGACGGTCGTGCAGCGGCTGACCGATGCCGGCGCAATCGTCATTGGTAAAACCAATCTCGATCAGTTCGCGACCGGCCTCGTGGGCGTGCGCTCCCCTTACGGCATCCCGGCCAACAGCTTCGACGCCGAGTACATCTCGGGTGGCTCGAGTTCGGGGTCAGCCTCGGTGGTTGCGCGCGGCATCGTCCCTTTCTCGCTGGGCACGGATACGGCCGGCTCGGGACGCGTCCCTGCGGGCCTCAACAATATCGTCGGAATCAAACCTACTCGTGGCGCGTTCAGCAATAGAGGCGTGGTGCCGGCATGCCGCACGCTCGACTGCGTGTCGGTCTTCGCGACCACTTTCGACGACGCCGCGCTCGTGTATGACCTGGCCGCCTCACTCGATCTGGCCGACGGTCTGTCCCGCGAAGCGCCCGCCTCCGCGCTTCAGTGGCGCGTTCCCGCCGCGCCGCGTTTTGCGGTCCCGTCACAGCCGGAATTCTTCGGCGATGAACTGTCCGCGCAAGCCTTCAATGCCGCCGTGGCGCACCTTGAAGCGCGCGGCGCGATCTGCGTGCCGCTCGATTTTTCGCTCTTCGACGATGTCACTGCGCTGCTGTATGACGGCGCATGGGTAGCGGAACGCTATGCGGCGATTCGCGACTTTGCTGGCTCGAACGAAGCCGACATTCACCCGGTTGTGCGCGACATCATCTTCAAGGCCAAGGAATTCTCCGCCACCGACACCTTCGAATCGATCTACCGTCTCGCCGATCTCAAACGCCGCGCCGATGCGATGCTGGCGCAGTTCGACGCCCTCGTCGTGCCGACTGCCCCGGCCCACTACAGGATCGCCGAACTGCTGGCGGATCCGGTGCGTCTGAACAGCAATCTCGGCAAGTACACCAACTTTGTCAATCTGCTCGACTGGAGCGCAGTGGCCGCGCCGGCAAACTTCCGCGAAGACGGACTGCCGTTTGGGATTACCTTCATTGGCGAGGCGTGGCGGGAACGGGCGCTGGCTGACTTCGCGGCGCAATGGCATCGGGCCACCGGGCTGCCGCGTGGAGCGACTGGGATGCCGCAGGCTGCGCAGTCCGGTGCCGCGCAACCAGCGCCTGAGGCAAAACGCAGCGCGGCGAGCGACACCATTCGCGTCGCCGTCGTCGGTGCCCATTTGCGTGGCATGCCGCTCAACCATGAACTGACGAGTCGTGGCGCAAGCTTCGCGGAGAGCACGACGACCGCGAGCAACTATCGTCTCTTCTCGCTCGCAAACACGACTCCGCCGAAACCAGGGCTACTCCGTTCCGAAAGCGGCGCACCGATTCAGCTGGAACTCTGGGACGTGCCGGCGACTGCATTTGGTTCTTTCGTCGCTGGCGTCCCTGCACCACTTGGCATCGGCACTGTAACGCTCGCGGACGGCAGACAGGTGAAGGGTTTCATCTGCGAGCCTTACGCCCTGCAGGATGCGCAGGACATCACGGCATTCGGCGGCTGGGCTGCCTGGCTCGCGCGTTAGCTTCTCTCATTGCGCGCCGGAATCGTCCAAACATTCCATCGCAAGCCGCGTATCATGATCCAAGCTCGCGATCTTCCGCTGCCGTTGGAACAAGCTAGCCGCATCCCCTCACGCACCTGGAAATACTGATGGTGGACAACAGCGCGCCGACTGCGCCGGCGAAAAGCGCCAGCAACCTTGCTGCGCAAATCTATACGCAACTGAAGGCCGATATCTTCGACTTCCGCCTGCTGCCGGGCGACAAGTTCAGCGAAGGCGATATCGCAACACGTATGCAGGTCAGCCGCACACCGGTCCGGCAGGCGCTGTTCTGGCTGCAGCGCGAAGGCTATGTGGATGTCAACTTCAAGAGCGGCTGGCAGGTCCGCGCGTTCGACTTCAAGTATTTCGAAGACCTCTACGAAGTGCGCGTCATGATGGAAACTTCCGCAATCGCGAAGCTCGTGGAGCTGGACGCCACCTCACGGCTCGACGCCCTGCGCGAGATCTGGTGCGTGCCCGTGAAGAAGCAGCTTGACGATCCCGCCACCGTCGCCGCGCTGGACGAAACCTTCCATGGACGTCTCGTCGCCGCCGTGGGCAACAACGAAATGGCTCGGATGCACGAGGACATCACCGAACGCATCCGCATCATCCGCCGGCTGGACTTCACCAAGAAACCGCGCGTGGCGGCAACCTATAAGGAACACGCGGCGATTCTCAAGGCGATCTTTGCGGGCGAAGCGTCGGACGCCCAGCAGATGATCCGTGCTCATATCGCGGAGAGTCAGGCCGAGGTCAAACGCATCACGCTCTATATGATGCAGACCGCGCGCGAACGTTACGGTGCGCGCGAAACGATCTAGCGTCTTCGCCATCCCTGGATACGTGCACGACGCACCAGCGTGGCGCGTCGTGCGCACCGCTGTCACACAGCGCCTCACGATCTCGCAAGCGTGGCAAAGCCTCCCGTTCCTCATCCCCCGCCTGGCTTGGAAGTTGCTCAAGCACTGCGCCTTGTATTCAAGGCGATATCCAACTTTCAAAATGGCAGAGGACGATCAATGAACAAGCGTGAGTTTCTGAAGGTCGCATCGGCAGCAGGGGTTGCGGGTGTGACGGGGGTCGCAGGCGGGATTCCTTCCGCGTTCGCGCAAGGCGACACCGGTCCGATCAAGGTAGGCATTCTGCATTCACTGTCGGGCACGATGGCGATCTCCGAAACGTCGCTGAAAGATACCGCGTTGATGACGATCGCACAGATCAACGCAAGCGGTGGCGTCAATGGCCGCCAGCTCGAGCCGGTAGTCGTGGACCCGGCTTCGAACTGGCCGCTGTTCGCCGAGAAGGCACGCCAGCTGATCACGCAGGACAAGTGTGCTGTGGTGTTCGGCTGCTGGACTTCGGTGTCACGCAAGTCGGTGCTGCCGGTGTTCGAGGAACTCAACGGCCTGCTCTTCTACCCCGTGCAGTACGAAGGCGAAGAAATGTCGCGCAACGTGTTCTACACGGGCGCCGCACCGAACCAGCAGGCGATTCCTGCTACCGAATATCTGATGAGTGCAGAAGGCGGCGGCGCCAAGCGCTTCTTCCTGCTCGGCACGGACTATGTGTACCCGCGTACGACCAACAAGATTCTGCGCGCGTTCCTGAAATCGAAGGGCGTTCAGGAAGCGGATATTCAGGAGGTCTACACGCCGTTCGGCCATAGCGACTATCAGACCATCGTCGCCAACATCAAGACCTTCTCGCAGGGCGGCAAGACCGCGGTGATCTCGACCGTCAACGGTGACTCGAATGTGCCGTTCTATAAGGAACTGGGCAACCAGGGCCTGAAAGCGACGGACGTGCCGGTAGTGGCGTTCTCGGTGGGCGAAGAAGAACTGCGCGGTATCGATACGAAGCCGCTGGTGGGCAACCTCGCTGCGTGGAATTACTTCATGTCGCTGCGTAATCCGGAGAACACCAAGTTCAAGGCGATGTTCGCCAAATGGGTCAAGGACAACAACCTGCCGGGCGGCGACAAGCGCGTCACGAACGACCCGATGGAAGCGACCTTCGTCGGTATCCATATGTGGAAGCAGGCGGCCGAAAAGGCCAAGAGCACCGATGTCGACAAGGTGCGCGTGGCGATGATCGGCCAGAAGTTTGCGGCGCCGTCGGGCTTCACGCTCGAGATGGACGGCAACCACCACCTGCACAAGCCGGTGATGATCGGCGAAGTGCGCGCCGATGGTCAGTTCAACGTAGTCTGGCGCACCAAGACGACTGTGCGCGCGCAGCCGTGGAGCCCGTATATCGACGGTAACAAGGGTAAGCCGGACGTGGTCAGCTCGATCTCCGACTTCCTGCGCCGTCGCCGCGTCGCTGAGGTCTGAGCTGGGGGATGTGAGTTTGACGTGAGTATCGCGTGATGGCGGAAACGCCATCACGCGTGCAGCAAGCCTGCAGCCAGCGCCGTCAGGCTGCTGCTTCGCTCGCGCTTTCCCGCTTCTCCCCCTGCGCCGTTTCTTCGAGCTTCTTCCGCATGGATCGCGCTGCCGCGATCATGTTTCTAAGGGCCGCCTCCGTTTCCGGCCAGCCACGCGTCTTCAGACCGCAGTCCGGATTCACCCACAAACGCTCGGCAGGAATCACCTCGCAGGCGCGCTCGAGCAAGCGCTCCATCGTGTCCACGTTCGGCACACGCGGCGAATGCGTGTCATAGACTCCGGGCCCAATTCCATTCGGATAGGCAAATTCGCCGAAGCCGTCGAGCAGTTCCATCGAGGAACGCGAGGTTTCAATCGTGATGACGTCCGCGTCCAGCGCCGCAATCGACGGCAGGATGTCGTTGAACTCCGAATAGCACATATGCGTGTGAATCTGCGTGGCATCCGAGACCCCGCTCGACGCGATCCTGAACGCCTGCGTCGCCCATTCCAGATAGGCGGTCCAATCCGCCTTGCGTAGCGGCAGGCCTTCGCGGAACGCCGGTTCGTCGATCTGAATGATGCGGATGCCAGCCTGTTCCAGGTCGTTCACTTCGTCGCGAATCACCAATGCCAGTTGCAAGGCAGTTGTCGAGCGCGGCTGGTCGTCGCGCACGAAAGACCATTCGAGCATCGTCACCGGTCCTGTGAGCACGCCCTTCACCAGACGGTCCGTCAGGGACTGTGCGTGGCAGGCGGTATCCACCATCATCGGTTCGGGACGAAATACGTCGCCGAAGATGATGGGCGGCTTCACGCACTGCGAACCATAGTTCTGCACCCAGCCGTTTTCGGTGATCGCATAGCCCCACAGTTTCTCAGCGAAGAACTCGACCAGGTCGTTGCGTTCTACCTCACCGTGCACCAGCACATCGAGTCCGAGTTCCTCCTGCTTGCGCATCACCGTGGCCGTTTCGGCGCGCATGCGTTCGAGGTAGTCGAGCGCGCGCAATTCGCCGCGCTTATAAGCCGCGCGGGCCTGGCGGATCGCGGGCGTCTGCGGGAACGAACCAATCGTTGTAGTGGGCAGGAGCGGCAGCTTCAGGGCGTGCCGCTGCACGCGGCTGCGGGCTTCGAACGGGCTCTTGCGGCTCGCCATCGCCTCTGTCACGGCCGCAATCTTTCTTTGCACCAGCACGTTCGTGACCGCCTTCGACGCGCGCCGCGCAGCGAGAGCCTTGTCCGCGGCGGCAAGCGAAGGCTCGGCCGCGGCCTCATCACGTAGCGCCAGCGCAAGCGTGCCGATTTCCGCGAGCTTTTCCGTCGCAAAGGCTAACCACGTCTTCACCTCGGGATCGAGCCGCTTCTCCACTGCGAGCGAAACGGGGACGTGCTGCAGCGAACACGACGGCGCAATCCAGAGCGTGTCGCCGCGTTCGTCATGCAACTGCTGCAACGATCCGACGATTTCGCGCAAAGCGGCGCGCCAGACATTGCGTCCGTCGATCACACCGACCGACAGCACCTTGTCCTTCGGCAGCACCGTGCGCCACGTGTCGAGTTGCTGCGGAGCCCTGACCAGATCGATATGCACGCCGTGGACCGGGAGCTTCGCGACGAGCGCGGCGTGATCGGCGGCGGTGTCGAAATAGGTGGCCAGCAATACCTTCACGCCTGCGGCGCCCAGCACGTCATACACGGCTGAAAACGCTTCGAGCCACTCGGCGTCGAGGTCGAGACACAGCGCGGGTTCGTCGATCTGTACCCACTCGACACCACGCCGCTTCAACTCATCAAGAATGCGTAAGTAGCGGATCACGAGCTTCGGCAGCAGCGACAAGCGGTCGAATCCCGGCGTCTGGCTCTTGGACAGCCACAGATACGTGATCGGCCCAATCAACACCGGTTTAACCGGCAGATCGAGCGCAAGCGCTTCATCGATCTCTTCGAAGAACCAGTTCACGCCACCGTTAAAGGTCGTCTGCGGTCCCAGTTCCGGCACGAGGTAGTGGTAGTTGGTGTCGAACCACTTGGTCATTTCCATGGCCGGCTGCGCCTTGTTACCGCGCGCCAGTTCGTAGTACTGAGCCAACGACAACGCCGCCGGCTCGAATTCGAAGCGCTCGGGCAGCGCGCCCAACAGTGCGGTCAGATTCAGCATGGGGTCGTAGTACGCGAAATCGCCGACCGTCACGAAGTCCAGCTTTGCTGCACGTTGCTGCTCCCAGTGACGCGCGCGCAATTCCCGCGCGACGCCGCGCAGGTACGCGTCGTCAGACTCCCCGCGCCAGAACGACTCCTGGGCGAACTTGAGTTCGCGATGCGCGCCGATGCGCGGAAAACCATGTATGTGGGTGCGAGCCATTGCCGATCCTTGACTGAATGGCGCACAGTTTGAGAGGCACGCTATGATTCATCAAGCGACATCTTTTCATTATCGTATGAGCCACATTCATATCACGCACACCTCGCCTTACGGCCACCGCGGGCGGCAGCATGCTTGAACTGCGCCATCTTCGCTCCCTGATCGCGATCGCCGATTCGGGCAAGCTCGTCACGGCCGCCGAGCGCGTCAATCTCAGTCAGTCCGCCCTATCCCACCAGATCCGCGACATGGAAGCCCACTACGAGGTATCGCTATTCGAGCGGACCCGGCAAGGTCTGCGCTTTACGGTGGCAGGCGAACGGCTGCTGGCTCTCGCTCGCGAAACGGTGGCGGGAGTAGCGGCCGCTGAACGGGATCTGGTTCGCCTGAAGGAAGAAGTGCGCGGCGAGCTTCGCATCGTGCTGGAATGCCACACGTGTTTTGACTGGCTGATGCCGGTAATGGATGAGTTCCGGCGCCGCTGGCCGGAGGTCGAGGTTGACCTTGTGGCGGGATTTCACGCAGATCCGATGCGGCTCTTGAGCGAGGGCAAAGCCGATGTGGTGATCGGATCAAAACCGGCCACCCGGCGCAATCTGGACATCGCACCGCTGTTCAGGTTTGAAATCCAGGTAGTGCTTGCCAATGAACACCGTCTACGCAGCAAGCGGCGTCTGACCGCTGAAGATCTGCGCGGCGAAACCCTCATCACTTACCCGGTTCCCGAAGCGCGCATCGACCTGATCCGCGAGGTGCTGGAGCCGGCCGGCATCCGGCTCGAACGCCGCACCGCCGAGTTGACCATTGCGATCATGCAACTGGTGGCGAGCCGCCGGGGTATCGCAGCGTTGCCGAACTGGGGCTTGAAGAATTACGTCGACCACGACTATGTGCTGGCGAAACGGGTCGGCACGAGCGGGCTATGGAGCGAGCTTTACGCCATCGCGCCGAGGGGGACAGCGGGCCGTCCTTACTTCGAAGATTTCGTGTCGATAGTGCGCGACACCTGCGCGGCACAGCTCGACAGTATCGAACTGCTGACGAGTGTCGAGTGATCGTGCGCCAGTCGGCGGTCGCTGGTACCTTAGCTTGAACCCGGCGCCCTTGTGTAACGCGAGTTGTGCGTCTTCCGTCTAATCAGGCTGAAGCCCTCTGGAGAAAACATGCTTGCATCGCCTGTCAGGCTGCGCAACGCCGCAGCGGTCATCGCAACGTTTAGCTTTGTCGCAGCGCTGGCCGGTTGCTGTACCCCTCAAACCGTTGTCCAGGCGCAGAAAACCGCCGTCGATGCGTTGCCAAACGGGATTGCCGTGCGGCCAGCCGATGGCGCGCTCTTCGTCACCGATGATCGCACCAGCAGCGTGTTGTCCTCGCACGGAGGGGCATTCTCGCCATATGCAGCGATTCCGGTTGGAGTGGCCCAAGGTAAAAGCCTCAGCCAGATCACCTTCGCGCAGGCAGGCGCCTTGCTCGCCGAACGGTTCGGGTTTGGCACCGCGAGCGCGATATTCGAAGTCAGCGGCAATGGCACAGCCGTGGCGCTAAGCGGACCCAACCCGGCCCGGCGCAGGTTGGGACTGGTTGAACTTGCGCCTGGCCAGCTCCTGTCTACCTGGTTCATCAAGACCGGCAGCAACCCGCCGCAAGGTGCCCTGAGTCTGGTGACCTATGACGAGGCGACCCACGCCGCAACCGAACGCGATCTGCTCACAGGGCTCGGCAAACCGGTTGGGATTGCCGTATCAGGGGGGAACGTGTTTGTCTCCGATCAGGCCAACGGCAATATCGTGAAGGCGAACCTGGGTGCGCTTCTGAGCTCTCCGGCGCCGGTAACGCCTACCGTGTTTGCACGCGTAGATAGCCCCGATCTGATGACCGTGGATAGCGAGGGTCGGCTCTATACGAAATGCAACAAGAACGGCCTCTGCGCGATCGCCCCGGACGGCACGGTCAGCGTGATGGCCAACGACTTCCAGGATGCCCGCGGCGTCGCGATCGATGCCGCGCATCATGTCCTGTATGCGGTCGACCGCGGGCCGTCATCCGGCGGGACCAGTTATGTGCGCAGCTTTCCTATCAAGTGACGGCGCTCAGGCGGTGTAATCAGACAGGCGATGGGGCTGCCGGCTGTGACAACGCGCGGCCCCATCGCTCAACACCTCGACACCTCGTTATTGCTCGACGCCTACGATCACGCTCGACGCCTTGAAAATGGCGGTAGCGGATTTACCGGATGCGAGACCCAACCGGTCGACGCTTTCATTGGTGATGATCGCAGCAATCTGCGCGCCGTTCGGTGCAGCAATCTCGACTTCGGAATTAACCGCGCCTTTGGTGACAGCAGACACCGTCCCGGCAATGCAGTTACGCGCCGACACCTGGCTGCTCTTGACATCCACCATCACGATGATCGATGAAGCCTTCACCAGCGCGATTGCCGGCTTACCCTGGGCGAGACCAAGCGATGTTGCACTGCCATGCGTGATGACCGCGACGATCTCGAGGCCGTCCTGCGTGCGTAGCGTGACCTCGTCGTTCACGGCACCGTGCTTGAGTTCCACCACTTCGCCTTCAAACTGGTTTCGGGCACTGGTTCGCATTTCCAATCTCCTGATGTTGCGTGCTCTCACAATGATGCGCGCACGCTTTGCTCTGTATAAGGTCAGCGAACAAGTCTATCGATAAGTCTCGTGGGGGGCGAGCGGTAATGTCATTGCGGCGGAGCGATGCGGGATACCGGGTTTTGTCTGCAACCATCGGTCCGCGGTAGTTTGCGCACACGCCGCGCGCATTCGTCTTTGCGTCCAAACGACGATTCTTGAGACACTCAATCCGCGACTCGTTTCAACTTTGAGAAACACGACGACGCCCCGTTTTCTCCCGGATTTCGCACGGCATTTTTGACCTGCCTTCAATATCGACGGGCATTTCTGACCGATATCCGCAAAAACCCATCCCCCTTTACCGTACCAGGCAAACCTTTGCGTGGCCGGTAATCCGCGCCAGCGGCCTGTTACATAACCCGATGCCCGTCTCGTGATTGAGACATTTCCGTCTCTGTGGGTTATCACACCTTTCTTCCCGAGCACACCCGGTGCGACCTTCCGCGATATGGCCGCAGAACAAGTCTGCAAGCCACTTCTAGCCATTCCGCATAGTCCGCATACCGCGTAGAACGCTATGTGCGCTTTCGCACAGAACACCTCGCAACACGCGAACTTCGCGCTTTGATCTCAGAAACATTCTGAAACAACTTTTACTAACACCTTTTCGAGTGCCATGTCTGATTTCGGCCGACCGTCGCCAGACCCAGCACCCACAAGGCTTTTGAGGTCCCTGGCACGATCGTCGCTAAATGTCCTGCACCAAGCAGCAATGCAGTAGATGCAGATTCAGGTGTCGTTTGACTGCTGCCGGGGGAAACAGTCAAGCGGCAACAACGGACTTCGGGGCGCGGTATGCCGGATACGGCGAGGCGAATCCTGAAGGCCGGGCTGGAGAGCCAGTTGATCGGCATGTCCAGCGCCTGGAACGAGGCAGGGACGGTTTGGATGGTTCAGCCGGTGATACCCGCGAAGCACTCCTTAATAAACGCTTCGCATCGCTCAACCGGTCAGCGCCACCCGAGTCGGACCTTGCCCGAGCCGCCCAAAGCGGCAGATGTTTCGGTGCCCGACCCGCAGCGGGTGCTTTCTTCTCATGAGCTTTTAAATTCTTAACACAACGAGGACTGACCATGAACACGATCATCAACGAAGTAAAGCGCTTTGTCCGTGAAGAAGAAGGTGTTGCTGCGATCGAATACGGCCTGCTGGCTGGGTTGATTGCGGTGATGATTATCGCTGGCGCGACGCTGGCAGGCACAAGCCTCAGCACCCTGTTCGGCAACATTGGGACGCAATTGAGCACCGCTTCGGCGAACACCACCGGCGCCAAGTGAGCACACGCATCTTCCGGGCGGCCCGGTCGATGCGCTGGCAACCAACGCCGGCGCCGACGACCAAACGCCCGGAGCTGCGGATGGGGCAGAGCCAGCCGCCCACACGGGCGCTGGCGACGCGGACCACAAGGCTTTAGAACACAGAAATAAAACAGGTTTCCTCATGGACACTTTCGCGTTTCCGACCGGGCTGTGTGTCTTTGCACTGGTGATCTCTGCCGCCGCCTTCGATCTGCGGTCGCGCCGCATTCCCAACGTACTGGTCCTGCTCGGTTTGATCGTGGCAGTACCGGTTCAGTGGACCGCGCATGACGAAACCGCGGGACTGTGGCTGGGACTGCAGGGACTTACCGCCGGCATTGCAGTAATGCTCCCCTTCTACGTGCTGCGAGCATTCGGCGCGGGCGATGCGAAGCTGATGGGGGTGATTGGTGCCTTCGTCGGGCCTTCGGCCGTGCTGCTGATTGCGCTCTTGACCTTTTTTGTGGGCGGCTTGTGGGCGCTGATTCTCGTGGTCCAACGCCGTCAGTTGCGTCACGCGGGCAACAGCATGTTCCTGATGTGTACCAGTTTTGAGCAACACAAGACACAGACGACCTCGCTCGGACGGCTTCCATACGGTGTGGCCATCGCGCTTGGAACCATGGCTGTGATGGTATTGCTGCATTAACAGATCGGATTTCCGGGGGCGCAGGCGCGAGCCTGGCGAGTCAATCCGTTAAGGAGTACGACATGAAAAATATGAGAGCGCTGGCAATGCTGACTGTGGCGACCATCGCTGCACTGGCCGCCGTCCTGTTCGCGTCGCGCTGGATGCAAACCCAGGCGACCCCTTCGACGAAGGTTGTCGTCGCGGCAACCGACATCAACCTCGGACAACGCCTCACGCCCGAATTCGTCAAGCTGGTCGACTGGCCCGCCGGCAGCATTCCGGCAGGCGCCTTCACCGACCCGCAAAAGCTCGACGGCCGTGTCCTGAAGACAAGCGCACAACGTGGCGAACCGCTGCTTGAAGCCAAGCTCGCGCCGGTCGGCACGCTGGGCGGCCTCTCGGCGGTGATCGGCGAAGGCAAGCGGGCCATCACCGTGCGGGTGAATGACGTGATCGGTGTGGCGGGCTTTGCGCTGCCGGGCAACTACGTCGACATCATCGTCAATACGCAGAAAGACAGCACTGCTGCGACCGGTGACGCGCACGACCGCAACATCTCGAAGATCGTGCTCGAGAAGATTCTCGTACTGGCAGTCGCCCAGGAAGTGAGCCGCGACGACACCAAGCCGCGCGTCGTCAATGCCGTGACGCTCGAGGTATCGCCAGAACAGGCGGAAAAGATCGATCTTGCCCGAAGCGTCGGCACGCTCTCGCTGGTGCTACGCAACCAGGTGGATACCGCTGACGACACCACCGGCGGCGCAACCAAAGTTTCGCTGTTAAAGGAGCCGGTCGCCGTGCCCGCGCCGAAGCCCGAGGTCAAGACCGTGCGGGTCGTGCAGCGGGTGGCGGCGCATCCCGGAAACTGCATCCGGGTGATTACAGGTACGCAAAACGGTCAGGAATGCTTCTGATTTGACCTCGCCGCGAGACCGGCTGGCGAGCAACAGACAGCGAGAAGCAGGTGCAGTAAAACAAGAATTCAACGGGACTGACCAATCAGGCTGACGACAGGCTGGTGGCGGCTCACAGCTTCATCCGGGGGAATGCAAATGAACCACCTTCATGACAGCGGCACGCAACGCCGTCCGCATAGCGAATCGAAGCGGAAAATCGAGCAGATCGGGCGGATCACGCTGGTCGCACTGGCGTGCCTCGCGCTGTGCACTACGCAAGTCGATGCGCAATCGAGCGGCGCCGACACCGCCAGGCCGCTCACGGTAGCGTCCAACGGCGTGAGTCTGACCATAGGTGTGAGCCGCGCCGCCGCGACAGCCGCCGAGGCTGGTCAGTCGAAGGGGCCGAGCTGCACGGGCGACGTCCGCGAGCACAGCACCGTCAACGTAGCGGTCGGCAAGTCGACGATGGTCGCGTTGCCCGAAGCCGTGCGCACCCGTACTGTCGGCAACCCGGATATCGTCCAGGCCATGCTGGTGTCGCCGCAGACCCTGTACCTGCTCGGCACCGACGTCGGCGCAACCAATATGATCATCCAGGGCCGCAGCGGCTCATGCAGCGTGATCGACGTGGTGGTCGGCGTCGACCCCGGCGGCCTGCAGGCGACACTCGCGGCCTTGATGCCGGAAGAACACGACGTGCGCATCAGTGCCGCCGCCGATAGCCTGGTGCTGAGCGGCACTGTGGCGGATGCCGTCAAGGTACAGCGTGTCGTCGAACTGGCCAACGCCTTCTTGCAGCGCGCCACCAAGGCTGTCGCGCAAGTCCCGGCCGGCGGCGCTTCCGGCGCGGGCGCGGCAGCCGCGGGCAGCGGAAGCGGGGGCGGCCAGGCGCAGCCTGCCGACAAGAACCTGCGCATCATCAACATGCTGACGGTAGCCGCGCCGCAGCAGGTCATGCTGGAAGTGAAGGTCGCGGAAGTCTCAAAGACCCTCATCGACGAACTCGGCGCAGAGGCAAGTCTGAATGGAGGCTTCGGCAGCTGGTCCTTCGGCCTGCTCGCCAACTTCCTGAGCGGTGGTGCGGGTAAGGCCGCAGCGGTCAAGTCGAACAAGCTGCCGTTCGGCCTGGCGATAGACGCACAAAAAAGCGATCAACTGGTCAAGGTGCTTGCGGAGCCGAACCTGATGGCTATCAGCGGCCAGCAGGCAAGCTTCCTCGCTGGCGGCAAGGTGTTCATCCCGGTTGCGCAGACGGCCAACGGCACGACGACAATCACGTTGCAGGAAGAAGACTTCGGTATCGGCCTGACCTTCACACCGACCGTGCTTGAGGGCGGCCGCATCAACCTGACGGTCGCACCCGAAGTGTCGGACCTGTCGCCGACCGGCGCCACGGTCACCTCGTCGACCGGCAACACCACCTCGGTGCTGCCGCTGATCACGACACGCCGCGCTTCGACCACCCTTCAGGTGATGGACGGTCAGAGCTTCGCGATTGGCGGCCTGATCAAAAACAACGTTACGGGCACGATCAACGCGCTGCCGGGTGCCGGCGAAGTGCCAGTTCTCGGTGCACTGTTTCGCAGCACAAACTTCCAGCAGGACCGCACGGAACTGGTGTTTGTCGTGACGCCGCGTCTCGTCAAGCCGCTGCCGGCCAACTACACGCTGCCGACCGATCGCTTCGGCGACGTCAACGAGGCAGGTGTGCTGCTGATGGGCAACATGGAAGGCAAGGCACCACACACACCGCCGCCTGCTGCAGGCGCGCCGCAATCCGCACTGCCGCCAACCAGCCCGGCTGCCGGAAATGCGAACGTGGCTGCTCCGGTTGCTCCCGCTGTTCCCACCGCGTCGCCCGCTGTGACAACTCCGGTCGCTGTGACGACTCCAGTAGCAACGGCTCTTCCGGATGGTGTGCCCGATCACGGCGTCATGCTGCCGGTCAACACCGCGAAAGCGCCTTAAGCCCGCCAGCAGCGCTTACGAACTTCACCTTCAACTGGGGCCGAACATGAAAACGCTCAAACCATTGATTCGCGCTGTCGTCTGTGCAGGCATCAGCCTGTCGCTCGCCGGTTGCCTGACCTCGACGCCGCAGTGGGACGCGCACTTCGGCGAGAGCGTCCAACAGATCAGCGCCTCGCAGGTGCTGAATCCGCAAGCTGGCACCAATGCCGATCCGGTCACTGGAATCGACGGCGGGGCCGCGGCAGCCACGATGTTCCGCTACGACAAGTCGTTCTCTCAACCGGCATTCGTGAGCTCGCCGTATGGCGTCGGCCTCGGCTCTTCAGGTTCGAGCACGGGATCGCCGTAATCATCGCTGCGGTGTCGTACGACAGGCAGGCCGCAAACAAGTGAAGTGGAGCACAAGAAATGATCAATATCCTGTTAGTCTCATCGGACCCGGGGCGTACCCAGCAGATCACCGCAATCATTGCCGCGAGCGGCATCGGGCATCAGCTTCGCACGCTCGCGAACGGCCTGCAGCAAGTGTGCACCGACAAGGATGCGCTGCAAGTCACCGACCTGTTGATCTTCGACGGCTACCATCTCACCGGGGACGATATCAGCGCGCTCGAAAAGCTGTCGGGTCGCCATCGCGAGCTGGTCTGCACGCTGATCACGCCGTCGC
Organism: Paraburkholderia sp. GAS82; assembly: GCF_050436285.1. Classification (NCBI taxonomy): domain Bacteria; kingdom Pseudomonadati; phylum Pseudomonadota; class Betaproteobacteria; order Burkholderiales; family Burkholderiaceae; genus Paraburkholderia; species Paraburkholderia sp. GAS82. The sequence goes on along the minus strand of NZ_JBNDLX010000014.1, from coordinate 164,391 downwards.
CGTCACACGAGTTGCTGATTCAGGCGATGCGCGCCGGGGTGCGCAACGTCGCGCTGTGGCCGATCGAGCGTGACAGCTTCGTGGCCGACCTCAAGCGCGTCGCCGGACGCCGCGCCGAGGCGGACCATCGCGATGGCCAGGTGCTGTCGTTCGTCTCGTGCAAGGGCGGTAGCGGCACCACCTTCCTTGCCGCCAACCTCGGCTATGCCATTGCGTCGCTGCGTGACAAGCGCGTACTGCTGGTCGATCTGAACCAGCAATTCGGGGGTGCGGCCCATCTGGTCTGCGACAAGACTCCTCCAGCGACAATCGCAGACGTGTGCGCGCAGATCGACCGTCTGGATGCCTCGTTTTTCGATGCCTGCCTGACTCATGCGTACCCCAACTTCGATGTGCTTGCCGGCGCCGGCGACCCGGTGAAGGCCGTCGATATCAAGGTGCTCCATCTTGAACGGATCGTAGCGTTGATCCGCCATCAGTACGACTTCGTGATATTCGATGTCGGTCAGAGCGTGAACCCGGTGTCAATCTTCGCGCTCGACCACAGCGACGTGATCTTCCCGGTACTGCATTCGAGCGTGCCGCACATTGGCGCTGGCCAGCGACTCTTGCAGCTGTTCCAGTCGCTCGGTTATCCGGGCGAGCGCGTGCGGGTCCTCGTCAACCAGCACGACAAGCGCGGCCAGATCGCCCTGAAGACCATGGAGGACGTGATCGGTGCAAAGATTTCAAAAGTACTGCCAAACGATGTCCGCGCGGTTCTCGATTCGGTGAATCAGGGCGTTCCGGTCATCAAGCAGCACAAGAACAGCCCCATTTCGAAGAGTCTCGCCGAACTCGCCGAGAGCCTCGCGCCCGCGCCCAGGGCGTCGGGTACCACCAGGCTTACCAAGCTGTTCCGCTCCAAGGCGCGGGTTCAGCCGAGTCCAGCCTGAAGCCGCGCGGAGTCAGTCAAGACGGCTCGAGCAACAACCTGAGACAAGAACCGGAGTACCGCCATGTCACTGCGCGAACACCTTTTCAAGCAAGCCGCCGAGGCACAGATCGAGCCCAGCCTCGTCATGGCGGAGGCTGTCGTCGCCGTCGAACGCCCTGCGGTACGTCCGGCGAACGGCACGGCCGATCCGGCTCCGAACGGTGCCCTGGCACGCCGCGCCTATCAGCAACTCAAGATGGAGATCCACGAGGCAATCATCGAGCGCGTCGAACTCGACAAGCTGCAGCACTTGTCCCAGGAGCAGGTTGGACGCGAGTTGACGCAACTGGTCGGCAAGCTCATGGAAGAGCGCAACATCCTGATGAATGATGTCGAGCGGCGCGCGCTAGTACAGGATGTCAAGGACGAGATGCTGGGGCTCGGCCCCCTGGAGCCGCTTCTGAAGGATCACACTATCTCGGACATCCTCGTCAACACCGCGCATCACGTCTACGTGGAGCGGCGCGGCAAGCTCGAGGCCACCGACGTGCAGTTTTACGACAACGCGCACCTGATGAAGGTGATCGAAAAGATTGTCTCGCGGGTCGGGCGCCGCATCGACGAGTCCACGCCGATGGTCGATGCCCGGCTGGCCGACGGCTCGCGTATCAACGCGATCATTCCGCCTTCGGCAATTGACGGCCCGCTGCTCTCGATCCGGCGTTTCGCGGTCAACCCGCTGAAAGTGTCGGACCTGATCGAATACCAGAGTTTCACTACGCCGATGGTGCAACTGCTCGAAGCGCTCATCAAAGCAAAGATCAACGTGTTGATCTCGGGTGGCACCGGTAGCGGCAAGACGACCATGCTGAATCTGTTGTCGGGCTTCATTCCATCGGACGAACGGATCGTCACGATCGAAGACGCGGCCGAATTGCAACTGCGCCAGGAGCATGTACTTCGCCTCGAAACGCGGCCACCGAACATCGAAGGCAAAGGCGAGATCAGCCAGCGTTCGCTCGTGAAGAACGCGCTGCGGATGCGCCCAGACCGCATCATCCTCGGCGAAGTACGCGGCGGCGAGGCGCTCGACATGTTGCACGCGATGAACACCGGTCACGAAGGCTCGATGGCGACGATCCACGCGAACACGCCGCGCGATGCGCTGGTCAGGCTCGAAAACATGGTCAGCATGGCGGGCCTCGCGCTACCGGCCAAAGCGATGCGCCAGCAGGTCGCCTCGGCGATCACGGTGATCGTCCAGGCCTCGCGTCTCACCGACGGCCGCCGCAAGCTGATGAGCATTCAGGAGATCACCGGCATGGAAGGCGACATGATCAACATGCAGGAGATTTTCACTTTCAAGCGCACGGGCCTCGATAGCGAGGGACGCGTGAAAGGCTATTTCTGCGCGACCGGAGTGCGGCCGCAATTCACCGAGCGTCTGCAGGCCTTTGGCGTGAGCGTGCCAGACCATATCTACGATCCGCAGAAGCGCTATGAAGTCTGAACCGATCTCCAGGGGTGCGTCATGAACCGGTTATTTCTGGGCTTTGCCGTATTGCTGTTCCTGGCCGTCGTGCTGGTGATCGAGGCGGCCTATGTGTGGTGGAACAGCCATCACGGCGCGGGCGTCAAGCGGCTCGACCAGCGTATTCGCGCGATGTCGGCAGGCGGTCAGATCGGCACCGGACAAATGTCGATCCTGAAGGCGCGGATGCTGAGCGATTCGCCGTCGCTGACGCGATGGCTGCTGACGATTCCGCGCATCCATTCGTTGGACCGGTTGCTCATGCAATCCGGCCGCGACTGGTCGGTGGCGCGGTTTCTGACGTATACGCTGGCGCTACCGGGCATAGTGGCGGTCATTGGGCTATTTGCCGGCCTGCCGATCCTGCCTACGCTCGCTCTCGCAGCAGCTTTTGCGCTGCTGCCGCTTGGACTCGTCTCCCGCAGTCGCTCGAAGCGCATCGCGATACTCGAGCAGCAATTGCCCGAAGCCGCAGACCTGATCGCCCGAGCGTTGCGTGCCGGCCATTCGTTTCCGAGTTCACTTGGCATGGTGGCAGAAGAACTGGCCAACCCGCTGGGCGGCGAGTTTCAGACAACCTTCGATGAGATCAGCTACGGCGTGTCGATGAACGACGCGCTGAAGAACATGGTCGCGCGCGTGCCGGTCATGGATCTGCGCTACTTCGTCATCGCGGTGCTGATCCAGCGCGAGGCTGGGGGCAACCTGTCCGAAATCCTCGACAACATCAGCCAGATCATTCGCGAGCGGCTCAAGCTGCTCAGCAAGGTGAGAGTGCTGTCTGCTGAAGGGCGTCTGTCCGCATGGATTCTCGGCGTGCTGCCGTTTGCGCTGGCCGGCGTGATCATGTTGATCAATCCAGGCTTTTTTATGGGGCTGCTCAACGATTCGGCAGGCGAAAAGATGATCGGTGGATCGCTGATCAGCATGTTGCTGGGCATTGTCTGGATGCGCAAGATCATCCGGATCCACGTCTGAGCACCCGTAGCAATGAGCGGCAAGTTTGCGAGGAAATCATGAACACCATGCAGATCGTGTTATTGGGCGCGACCTTCATCATCGTCTTTGGCGCGGCGCTGGGCGTCATGCTCATCACGCGGCCTAACGTCTTGCAGCGACGCCTCGACGCAATCGCACCAGGTGTCGTTGGGCGAGGTGTGAGCGCCACGAACGCCGGAAGTGCGGGAAGTGCGATGGGCGACGGTCGCCCGCAATGGATGGAGACGATCGCCAAAGCCTCGGCCCACGTGGCGAAGCTCTCGCTACCCACCGAGGGCTGGGACAAGTCGGCGTTGCGCACCCGCTTCATGAACGCCGGCTGGCGCGGCGCCTCGGCGCCGGCGATCTATTTCGCCGCGAAAACGGTGCTGGCGCTCGGCTTGCCACTGATCGCCCTGCTCATGCTGGGCAGTTTGCCGAGCAACGTGCCGCACAGCCTAGCGCTGGTCGCCGCATTGCTGATGCTGTTGGCGACGCTCGGCTACTACGTTCCGAATGCCGTGTTGACGCGCCGGATCGACCGGCGGCAGCAGGACATCTTCGAGAGCCTGCCGGATGCGCTCGATCTGATGACCGTCTGCGTTGAGGCGGGCCTCGGGGTCGACGCCGCGATATTGCGCGTTGCCGACGAGATTCATGTGAAGAGCCAGGTGTTGAGCGATGAATTCTCGCTCGTGCTGCTGGAGTTGCGTGCCGGCTCGAGCCGCTCGAAAGCTCTGCGCAATCTGGCCATGCGTACGGGTGTGGACGATGTGGAGACGCTGGTCGCGATGCTGATCCAGGCGGAGCGCTTCGGCACCAGTGTAGGAGCCGCACTGCGGGTGCATACCGACATGCTGCGCACCAAGCGCCGTCACCTGGCCGAAGAACGCGCCGCCAAGGTTGCCTTGAAGCTGCTGTTTCCGCTGATGTTCTTCATTTTCCCGGCGCTTCTGATCGTGTTGCTCGGACCGGCTGTGATTCAGATCTATCGCGTGATGTTGCCGACAGTCGCCGGGATCGGGGGATAAACGCACTGGCAGAAATCAGCGGAAGCCAGTGTCAAAAAAGCACGATAAAAAAAATGCCGCAGCGGGGGAACACAACATGCACACATCAAAACGAAGAATCAGCAGACGCTCACGCAAAGACCAATCCGGCTCGACCGTGGTGGAATTCGCGATCATCGCCCCACTGCTGCTGTTTGTACTCTGCATGATCATCGACCTGGGCCTGATGTTCTGGGTCAACCTGACCATGCAATACGCCGTGCACGAAGGCGCCCGCTACGCGGTCACCGGCCAGGACAACCTCGATCCGGACAGCGCCAACCAGCAACGCTATCTCGCGGTGATCCAGGACATCGAAGACTCCTCGATGGGCTTGTACACGCTCGTCAATCCGGTGATCTCGGTGACGGTCAACGGCACTCCCGTCGCGTATGGCGCAAATATGTTCGGAGGCCCAGGCGATCTGGTCGTGCTGCAACTGAACTGCACGTGGTCCCTTCTCACCCCGCTGATTGCGCCGTTCTTCAACGGCGGCGCATACACCTTCAGCGTCGCCGCCACCATGCGTAACGAGGGGTTCTGATGAAAGTCACCCGTCACTACCGTCGAGGCAAAAGCAGACGCGCGATGGCCGGCATCGCCGCGATCGAATTTGTCGTGCTGCTACCCCTGCTGTTGCTGCTTGCCGTGCCGACCTACGATCTGGCGCGCAACATTCAGGCGAACATGATTCTCGTGAACCTGAGCCGCGAGGGCGCCAACCTCGCCTTGCGGGCCTCGTTGACGTTCCCGATGGAAACCATCATGAACGATCTCGCGGCAACCACGCCGCCGCTCGACATGGTCGACCATGGCATGATCTACATCACCGAGGTGATGGGCGACAACGAGAACTGCAACGCACAAGGCAACAACTGCACGATTCGCAACATCGTGCTTGCGCAGTACGAGTGGCAGCCCAACGGCAAGCAGAGCAGCTACGCGCCGACCAGCGCGGTATGGAACTGCAGCTCGGGCAACTGGGGCAGCGACGGCAGTTGCAGCGGGATCGGCACGGGGCTTGCCGCGCCCACTGCGAATGCGCTGACGGGACAGTTGATGGCCGGCCAGATCGTCTATGTGGTGGAAAGCTATTACCAGATGCAGTACCTGTTCGGCGCGGCGAACTTCGGTTTCGGCGTGTCGACCCCAGTACTCAATCCCAATCTGTATTCGATGAATGTGTTCTGACCGGCCTGCGGGGGCATGATGAAAACAACCGGCTACTCTGGACGCAGATCCAGCAGACGTAACAGCAAACATAAACAGCGCGGCGCGGTAAGTATCATCGTCGCCGCTTCCATCGTACTGCTGATTGGTGTCCTGGGCCTCGCCGTCGATGCCGGCATGGGCTACATGGTCAAGGCCAAGCTCGACGCCGCGACCGATGCTGCGGCCATCGCCGCGGGCGAAGCTGTCACGACCGGCAGCAATCAGGCCACGCAAGCGGCCAATGCGATCGCAGCCGCCAACACGTTCTTTGCGGCCAACTACCCGGCGGGCTACCTCGGCACAACGGCGTCGATGAATTCGCCGTCGGTGGTCTTCAACCAGGGCACGATTACGATCGACACATCAGCGCAGGCGAGCTACCCCGTCAGCTTCATGCACCTGTTCGGCTTCAATCTGCTGAATGTTGCGAGCTCATCCCAGACCGTGAGAAAGGATCTGGACCTCGTGCTGATCATCGACACCACGGGCTCGATGGCGACCGACTCGGCCGTGCCGCCCGCAGTCCGTTCCGCTGCGATCACCTTCCTGCAGCAGTTCGATCCGCTCACCGACCGTGTTTCGCTGATTCACTTCGCCTACGGTACGGTAGTCGACCAGCCATTTAACGGTAACGCGCGCGGCTTCGACATGGCGGCAATGACCAAGAGCATCAACGCGTTCAATTTCGCAGGCAGCACCAATTCGGAAGAGGCCTACTGGAACGCACTCAACCAGTTGAACACCGTGATCACCGAGCCGTCGAGCCTGCGGGTCATCGTGTTCTTCTCGGACGGCGCGCCGAACAGCTTCGCGTCGATCTTTCCGACCAGCAACAAGGCCTGCAACTCGATTGCGGGGACCGTGATCAGCGGCGATACGCCGAGCACGCCGGCCGCGCTTTACGCTGACAACGTACAGAGCCAGCAACTCTCCTCGCCCTGCTACAACAACAACGCGTCGAAGGTCATCACGCAGATGCCCACATGGTTCAACGCGCATAACACGCCCTGGCTCGACAACCAGACCATTCCAGTAATCACCAATACGCCGCGCGTCGTGACCAGTACGGTGAACTACGCGAACGTGAACAATGCAGCACGCAATATTGCCGAAGGAATGGCCAATGTCGCCCGCAACGAAGGTACCTATGTCTACGCGATTGGCCGCGGCTCGGAGCTTCTGCAACCCGAAGGTGCGAATAACGAAATCGGCCAGAATGTGTTGAAGTGCATGGCCAACACGACCGACTCTCTGTCGCGTTGTTACAACCCGAAGCAGCCGGTAGGCGTGTACTGCAGCGCGCTGACGCCATCGGATATGACGCCGTGCTTCTCCAAGCTCGCTTCGGAGATACTACGGATTGCGAAATAGGTGAAAGCCGTGCAACCGCAGGCAAGGCCCGCTGCGCCTGATTAGCCGGCCGGCCTTGCGTACACGGCGGTTCCGTAGCAGAGAACTTCCGTCACACCGGAGGCGATCTCGGTCGCATCGTAGCGCATCCCGATGACGCCGTTGCCACCGAGTTCCGTTGCCTGCGCGACCATGCGCTCATAGGCGTCCTGCCGCGCGCGTTCGCACAGAGCGGTATAGAGCGAGATATTGCCGCCGAAGATGGTCTGCAGCGAGGCGCCGATCGAACCCACCACGGAGCGCGAACGGACAATGATGCCGCGCGCGATACCCAGTGACTGTTCAACCCGGTAACCGGGAATCTCAAATGCGGTCGACACCATGTGACGTTCTATCATTGCGCTCTTTTTGACGAGTGACGGGCGGATGTGGGCGGCGAGGCGCCCACATGACGCCTCGCACCACGGCGAGCGCGGCGAAACATTTTCGGCGCCCGCAGCTTTCGCACATATCTTATCAGCCGCCACAACGGGGCATTCTGCACGCGCGTGAGCTCGCTTTTAACTTCCGCCAACGCGGCCCGGGTCGAGGCCAGTTCGCCCAGCAGCACGTCGTCGATGCCAGCGCCGTCGATCAGCGCCACATCCACCACGCGGGTTGCGTGACCTGCCCCCACCTGCGGCTGCGGCCAGTTCGCGGCAGCACCGAATGCCATCGTCTGGGTGGCCTGCGCCAGCTTGCTGGTCCAGAACGTCAGCGTATCCGCCTCGGCGCCGCCGCTGGCGGCGAGCGCTCTCGCGACCTGGAGCGCTTCGAGGTGAACCTGCAAACCTTCGACCGCATCGAAGCCGCTGCCGCGTTCGCTTGCCTCCTCCCTGCGTGCGCTTCGCAGCGATGGATGAATGCCCGTGAGCTCGCCGATCCAACGTTCCGCTCCCTCCAGATACGCGGGGGAATGTGCTGCCAGATCGCAATCGAAAATCGCATTGGCGTGCTTCGCCGTGTCTCTTAGCGTCAGCAGCCAGTGCGCGAGAAAGGCGCGGTAAGCCTGCAGCGGCGTAATCGCCGCCACATGGTCCTTAAAAAGCGTGAGGTACGACTCCATCGTCTGCGCAACCGCGCCGTCTGGCTGCGGCGGCAAGTCGACACCCAGCGCGCTCATGGCCTGCTGGACAACCGGCACATCCCGGTTCAATGCCAGCACGGCAAACGGCACGGCCACAAAGTGCGGATTGCGGTACGCGGCAAACAGGTGCCAGCACGACTGCCATTGCGAAATCGGATTCTTCTCGACCACGATGTGCACGGCGTCTGGAAACGTGGTGCGGAACCATTCCAGGCGGCCGAGCGAGCGGCAGAACTTCAGCACCGGCACGCGGCCCTGTTCGTGCGCTGCGCGCATCAATCCGCGCACGTAAGCTTCGATGGGCCCGGCGCGCTCCGGGACCTGACGGTCGAAGCGATCGACCGAAAAAGCCACCTCGTAACCGGGGATACCCGTCACGCCCGGTTCCAGCAGGTGCGCATACTCCGCGAAATAAGGGGCTTCAAGTGCGGGGTGTCCGGAACGCCAGCTATCTGCGGTACTGGTCGCCAGTTTCTCCTGATCGATGCTCGCCAGCATCTCGTGCAGCGGTTCGTAGTAGGCCGTGACGTTGTCGAGCTTACGAAAACACGACCACAGCCACGTTCCGGCCGTTCGGTAACCGGTGTGGAGAAAAACAGCCTGGCATTTTGAAGTCATCAAATCGGAGAGATGCAGATCGGGAGAGGTATGCCGCGCGGCACGTCCAGCGCCGCGAATGGGGCGCATCCAGACGCGGTTCCGGGCAAATTGAAAAACGTGGGGGGATTCATGCGAAGCTTAAGCTGGCGCGCAGTTGCTCGAATGCGCGGGAGACCTGCCTGACCGACAACATGTATTTCCAGTACCGCTCTTTCAGGAATCCGGTTGGCAGGTAGGTGCTGCCTATCAGTACCTGCCCTGTCCCCCAGTCCGGCCGCCAGGTCCGCGCAATGCCGCGGCGCATGAACAGTGACAAGGTGGGAATGTGCAGGCTGGAGGCCAGATGGCCGATGCCCGAGTCGTTGCCGATGAACCAGCCGGACTCGTAGACCCAGGTGGCGACGTTATCGAGCGAACCGAGATCGGGCAGTTTGAGGCCAAGGCGTTCGATATGGAGCCAGTCCGCGCGCTCCTGGGGCGCTACGACGAATTCAGGGCTGAAGCCCAGTTCGCGCAGCCGGATCGCGAGTCTGATGAAGCGCGACGGTAGCCAGCATTTGTCGGCGGTGCTGGCGGTGGGGTGAATCGCCACGCGCAGCGGGTATTTCCGGTGTTGCAGTCCCGGCGGCGGCGTCATGCCGTTGCTCTTGTCGGCGCCCGCGAGACCAAACTCGTCGACGCAAAACTTCGCCAGCCGGTCGGCCATGGATTCGGAGGACCGCACCCGGCAGATGTGATCGAGGAAACTAACCCGCGGGTGATATTGCTCGAGGCCCACGAACGGCTTGTTCCTGTGCATCTGGATCACCCGGTCGAACCCGGAAAGCTTTGCTGTCAGGTCCGCGACCGAGAGGTCATCGAGAGTTTCGACTTCGGGAAACCACGCGCCCAGCGACTGGATCTGCCGGCCGAAAATGGTCACGGCGATGCCGTTTTGCTGAAGATTTCGCGCGATCGTCATCATCAGCAAGGAGTCGCCGATTGCTGGCGAAAGAACCAACGCTACGCGAGAGATTGGCTGAACGGTAGGCCACATAGCTCAATCCGGATGACGCGCCCACTGATGGGGAGAACGCTTGCCAGTCCAGAACAGCAGTAATTTCCGCTTTCCGAACCAGCAGGAGTCTAGAACCGGAGCATATTATTCGCGTTACAGGTTTCATTACGGACGTTTACGGAAAGCTTGACGGAAGCCTACGCCGGCGGCGAGTCACTTGTACCGGTAGTCAGACCTCGCCGGCTCCGAGCAGATCGCCATGGGTCACGACTGCGGCGATCCAGCTGTGCAGTTCGTGCCGTTCCATCCCGAGGAGTTGTTCGGGCAAGCCGGGTGCATCGGCGACGGCCAGCACGTTGTGCAGCGCAAGAAACGCCTTTGTTTGCGAATACATGACGTGGGCCAGACGCTTGCGGGCCTCAGGATGCGCCACGCCGGCCGCATGCGTATCGATGATCGCGTGCGCCAGCTTTTCGCTGACGTACCCAAGCGGCACGCCTTGCCGGGTTTCGCAAGCGGTGAACGCCGGGCCGTTGGACGACAGGTTCAAACTCACATCCAATCCTTGAATGATTTCAAGCACGTCGAATTCGCTTTATATGTATGCCTAATTACATGCGCCGTCGATCCAGGCCGCAGTACGAGGGCTGTTTGGCGCAGCACCCTACGCATTGCTAACAGGACTGCGCGACAGCGCGATATGCAGGGCCGGTAAGCACGGATCGTAAACGGAATGGCCCGCGCGATCTGTGGATCGTTCGTCTATATTTGTGTCGTTTTGTCATAGGCGCTTCATGTTCGCCTGGACCGGTTTGGCGCCGGATTGCCCGGTGTCGGATGTCCTTTTACGTGCCGGCCTGCATCGCTTTCGATGCGGGTCGCATCGCCGGCTATTTTGCCTGCAGAGGCGCGGCGCCGATACACTCCGGCACCCTTAGGCACGGCGTAGCGGTCCTGCCCAGAGCATCCCGCCACATTTTCTAAGATAATGCGCGCTACCGTCACCGACACGGATGCCGTACAAGTCCTGCGCTGACGCGAAACCACCGATACCCGTTTCCACTACATACAATCTTGGGGATCTCTTGAAAAATACTGCTCCGGCCGGCCGCTCCTGGCTATGGCTCATCCTGCTGATACCGTATATCGCGCTGCTCTGGCTGCCGTTCTATAACGACACGCATCCGTCGTTCGCCGGCTTCCCGTTCTTCTACTGGTATCAGTTCCTGTGGGTGCCGCTCACCTCCCTGCTGATCTACGTTGTCTACAGGGGGCTCAAATGAGCGATGCGATTCCAGTCAATCCGGTCGCCATGGCCGTTTTCATTTTCTTCTTCCTGCTGGTCACCGTCGTGGGCTTTTTCGCGGCGCGCTGGAAGCGCGGCGACCTCACGCAGTTGCATGAGTGGGGGCTTGGAGGACGGCAGTTCGGCGTGATCATTTCGTGGTTCCTGGTGGGTGGCGATTTCTACACCGCCTACACGGTGATCGCCGTGCCGGCACTCGTGTATTCGGTCGGTGCGTATGGCTTCTTTGCATTGCCCTACACCATCATCGTCTATCCGTTCGTGTTTGCCGTGATGCCGAAGCTCTGGCAGATCGCCCATACGAAGAATCACATCACCGCAGCCGATTACGTGCAGGGCGAGTACGGTGGCAAGTGGTTCCCGGGTGCGGTGGCGCTGACGGGCATTGTTGCGACCATGCCGTATATCGCACTGCAGCTGGTGGGCATGCAGGTGGTGATCAAGGGTCTGGGCGTCACCGGCGAAATGCCGCTGATCGTCGCCTTCGTGATCCTTGCGCTCTACACCTACACCAGCGGCCTGAGGGCGCCGGCGATGATCGCGTTCGTCAAGGACATCATGATCTATATCGTCGTGATCGCGGCCGTGTGGCTGATTCCGGCGAAACTCGGCGGCTACGCGCACGTGTTCGATGCGGCGGATACGTATTTCAAGGCCAAGGGCGGTGCGACCGGCATCATCCTCAAGCCGACGCAGTTCACCGCGTATGCCTCGCTCGCGCTGGGCTCGGCACTGGCGGCGTTCATGTATCCGCATACGATGACGGCGGTGTTGTCGTCGTCTTCCGCCGCGACGGTGCGCAAGAATGCGATTTTCCTGCCGGCCTATACGCTGCTGCTTGGCCTGATCGCGCTGCTCGGCTATATGGCGATCGCGGCCGGCGTGCATGTGAAGTCGGCTTCAGACGTTGTGCCGACATTGTTCGGCACGCTGTTCCCGTCGTGGTTCGTCGGCTTCGCGGCCGCGGCGATTGCGATCAGCGCGCTGGTGCCAGCGGCGATCATGTCGATTGGTGCGGCGAACCTGTTCACGCGCAACCTGTGGCGTCCGATCGTGTCGCCGGACATGTCGTCCAGCGCGGAAGCCTCAACTGCGAAGATCGTCTCGTTAGCGGTGAAGTTCGGTGCGCTGCTGTTTATCGTGTTCCTGCCCACGCAGTACGCGATCGATCTGCAGCTGCTCGGCGGCGTATGGATCCTGCAGATTTTCCCGGCCATCGTGTTTTCGCTGTACACGCGCCGCCTGAATACGCCGGGTCTGTTCCTCGGCTGGCTGGTGGGAATCGTGCTGGGTAGCGGGATGGCGATTTCGCAGGGCCTGAAGCCGGTGTTTGCGCTGCATCTCGGTGATGCAACCTATCCGCTGTATATCGGCCTGATCGCGCTGGCAGCGAATATTGTCGTGACGTTTGTGGTGTCGTTGGTGACGCCCAAGCGGGCGAGCGTCAGCGCTTAACGACCTTGTTTGACTGGATCAGCCCGGAGGTTCGAGGCTGGTCCGGTTTTCGAGCGGTCGACTTCTTCGAGTTGCCGACTTTTTTGGGCGGCCCACTTTCGCGTGGCCTACTTCGCATTCAACGCTTCCACACGCGTTTTCAAGGCGGCATTCATCGCCTTCATACTCTCAGCCGTATCCTTCAAGGCATCGTCACTCAGCTTTCCTACGAGAATCCCCGTGAACTGTTCGCTCTGAATAAAGTGCGTACGGTTGCCCGACGCTTCGAGTTGAAACCGGTGCTCCCCATCGAAGAGCCCCGGAACCCACAGCGCCCCTTTCCAGCGCAATTCCTGCCCGGGACGAACCGTCAGCACGGTCGGGCGGAACACCATCGCATCCTGACCCGATCCTTCGGCAAACTCGATCACCTTGCCTTCAACCAGCTCACCGTCGAGCCGCGAGATCTCCGGATTCCAGCGCGGATAATCGGCCGTCGCGGTAAGTACCTTCCAGACCGTCTGCGGCGGACTGTCGATCCAGATGTCCGTCTCTATCGACCCGTCGTGGTGCAGGAAGAGAAGCGCAAGCACGCCCGCACAGACGATGCCGAGTACAGCGAGCGCAAAACGCCTGGCTAGTCTCAAGATCGATTCCTCAACGACACGCGGGTCGCAACAACGCAAACGGGGACCAGACGCCGAACCGCCGACGCCCAGTCCCCCACCGGCTTAGTGCTTCGGCTGGAAGCCCGGCTCACCCATCTGCCACAGGGCAAACGCCCACTCATCGGCCAGCAGGTTGGCGCGCTGCGACATGCTCGAGCCCATTCCGTGGCCCGCGTCGAAGTCGATGCGCAACAACACTGGCCGGCCACTGCTCGTCGCTGCCTGCATGCGCGCCGCCATCTTCAGCATGTGCCAGGAGGACACACGCGGATCGTTGGCGCCCGTCGTAAAGATGACAGCCGGGTATGGCGTGCCGTCATGGATATGCGCATAAGCGCTCATCGCATAGAGGCCATGGAAGCCCGCTTCATCCGACGACGAACCCATTTCAGGCACGTTCGGCGGCCCATTAGGCTCGGTTTCGAAGCGCAGCGCGTCGGACAGCCCCACGTCGTCCATCACCACACGGAACAGCGCCGGGTTGATCTCCATCGCGCCGCCCATCACGATACCGCCGGCGCTGGCACTGTTCGCGCCCAGGTATTTCGACTGCGTGTAATGCTGGTCGATCATGTATTGCGCGCTCGCGTTGAAATCGAGCATGGTGTTGATCTTCCAGAGCTTCTGACCCGCACGGTGCCACGTATCGCCGTACTCGCCACCGCCGCGCATATGCGACACGGCGACGATGCCGCCGTGATCGACCCACGCCTTCCATTGCGGACGGTACACCGGATCCATCGACAACCCATAGCTGCCGTAGCCGAACACGATGGTCGGATGCGAGCCGTCGCGCTTCACACCCTTCTGAGCGATGATCGACACCGGAATGCGCGTACCGTCGTAGCTGGTAGCGAATTCATCGTGCGCCTCGATATCGTCCGATTCCGTCTTCGAAGGCGGAATCAGGCCGGTGTCAGTGGCAGCATTGGTCTTCGGATCGTAGGCGTACTCACGCGGCGCCTTGACCCAGCCCTGCAGGTTGAACAGCGCACCCGGCTGACGTGGATCGGCCGTCAGGCCCGCTACCCTGCCCGCGAAAGGCAGATCGATCGACTGCGTGTCCTTGCCGTCGAACGATACGCGCTTCAACTCGAAGCTGCCGCCCGCCCGCTCACCGATATACATCGCGTCGCTACCCAGCGTGAACGCGTCGATCACGTTCGTGCCTTGCGGCACGACTACATCGGCCGTCGCGAGATCCGGATGCGCCGCCGGCAGCGACAGAATCTGGAAGCGCGAAGCGCCCTTCTCGCTCAGCAGATACAGGCGATCGCCGCGCAGCTGCACATCCGTTACGCCGTCATCCGTGTCCGCAATCTTTTTCCAGGGCGTATCCGCGCCATGGATCTGATCGAGCCGCGCAACGTAGAAGATGTTCGGGTTGTTGTCCATGTTGTGATTCACCACCGCGACCGCGTACGGCGAATCCGGCGCCAGCAACACATAGGTCCCCTGGCCTTCGGCAACATCGAGCTTCGGCGAGACGCCGCGGCCGAACACGGCCTCGTCGCCATCGCCGTTGGTGTTCTGGCCGAGCACGTGGATGTACGTCACCGCGTTGTACTCGGTCTTCGAGAGCGGCGTGTCCGGGCCGGGTTTCGGATAGCGCAGATAGAAGAACGACTGGTTGTCCTTGCGCCAGGAGACGACGCAATCGCTCGTGCGATCGATCACTTCGGCGAGGTCGTTGCCGGTCTGCAGATCGATCACGTGCAGTACGCTCTTTTCCGAGCCGCCGGCGGAGATGCCGTAAGCGACATAGCGACCGTCCCACGACGGCGAATACCAGTCGAGCGCGAAGTGATGCGCGCTGTCCGTGGCGAGCTTCGCCGGATCGACGAGGACGTGTTCCTCGCCGTTCACGCCGTCGCGATACGCGAGCTTGGGCAGATTGGCACCCGGCTCCAGCACTTCATAAAAGATCCGGTCACCGCGACGCATGAATTCGCCGCGATGCAGATCGTTGCCCATCAGCGATTCGATGCTATGTGCGAGCGATGCGCGACCGGGGATCGCGTCCAGCACCTTACGGGTGTAAGCTGCCTGCCCTTTCATCCAGCTTTGGACTTCCGGGTCCTTCAGGTTTTCCATGTAGCGATAATTGTCCACCACCGGCGTACCGAAGTAGGTATCGGTGACCGGGCGCACGGGCGCCACCGGCGGGCCATCGGCAGCCTGCGCCGCACCGTTGGCGGCGAGCAGGGTAGCAGCAAGCGTTACAGCCAGAAAAGACTTGTTCTGTTTCATTCGAGCTTCCAAAAGAATGAGGCGCCGCAAGATTACCCCGACTTGCGGCTGGACGACTAGAGGGTCAATAAAGCGCCATCATCGTGCTAATGCTTCGGCTGAAAGCCAGGCTCGCCCATCTGCCAGAGTGCGAACGACCACTCGTCGGCGAGTTGATCGGCCTCTTGCGACAGGCTGGAGCCGATGCCATGGCCTGCGTCATAGTCGACCCGCAACAGCACCGGGCGCCCGCTGCTGGTCGCTGCCTGCACGCGCGCCGTCATCTTCAGCATGTGCCAGGACGCCACCCGCGGATCGTTGGCGCCAGTGGTGAACAACACCGCCGGATAGGGTGTGCCGTCATGCACGTGAGCATAGGAACTCATCGAATAGAGGCCGTGAAAACCGCTTTCCGTCGAGGTCGATCCGAACTCTGGCACGTTCGGCGGTCCGTTGGGCTCGGTTTCGGAGCGCAGCGTGTCGGAGTCGCCGACGTCATCGAGAATCACGCGGAACAGGCCCGGGTCGATCTCGAGCGCACCGCCCATCACGATGCCACCTGCGCTTGCGCTGTTCGCTGCAAGCAACTTCGGTTGCGTGTAGTGCTGGTCGGCCATGTATTGCGCCGAGGCGACGAAATCGAGCAGCGTGTTGATCTTCGTGAGCTTCTGTCCAGCACGATGCCACGCATCGCCGTACTCGCCGCCGCCGCGCATATGCGAGACCGCGACGATGCCGCCGCGCTCGATCCACGCCTGCAAGGTTGGGTCATAGTACGGATCCGACGAGGTGCCATAGCTGGCGTAGCCCGTCACGATAGTTGGATGCGAGCCGTCCCGCACCGTGCCCTTCTTCGCGATGATCGACACCGGAATGCGCGTGCCGTCGTAACTGGTAGCGAACTCGTCATGTGCCTCGATGTCGTCCGACTCGGTCTTCGCTGGCGGAATCAGGCCGGTGTCGGTAGCCGCATGGGTAGCTGGATCGTAGGCCAGTTCGCGCGGTGCCTTGACCCAGCCCTGCAGGTCGAACAGGACGCCCGGCTGACGCGGATCGGTGGTCAGGCTCGAGATGCTGCCCTCGAACGGTAAGCCGATCGTCTGCGTGTCCTTGCCGTCGAACGATACGCGCTTGAGCTGAAAGCTCGGGCCCGCACGTTCGCTGATATACATCGCGTCGCTGGCGAGATAGAACGAGTCGATCACGTTCGGGCCTTCGGGCACCACCACGTCCGCATGCGCGATGTCCGGATGCGCAAGCGGCGTCGACAGGATCTGATAGCGGGAAGCACCCTTGTTCGACAGGAAGTAGAGTTTGTCGCCGTGCAGCCGCACAGCGGTCACGCCATCCCTGGGCGCGGCGATCTGTTGCCAAGGGGTCTGCGCGCCATTGATCTGCGCGAGCGGTGCGACGTAAAACGAGTTCGGCGCGTCGTCCATGTTGTGATTGGCCACCGCCACCGCGTACGGCGAATCCGGCGTCAGCAACACGTAGGTCGCCTGGCCTTCCGGCACATCGAGACTCGCAGATACGCCCTTGCCGAACACCGCCACGTCGCCCTCGCCATCGGTATTCTGGCCAAGTACGTGAAGGTGCGTCACCGCGTTATATTCGGATTGCGACGGTGGCGTATCGGGGCCGATCTTCGGATAGCGCAGATAGAAGAACGAGCGGTTGTCGTCGCGCCAGGAGACCACGCAATCGGAAGTACGGTCGATGCTCTCGGCAAGCTGCGTCCCGGTGCTCAGATCGACGATGTGCAGCACGCTCTCTTCCGAGCCGCCTTCGGAAACGCCATAAGCCACGTAACGACCATCCCACGACGGCGAGAACCAGTCGAGCGCGAAGTGATGCGCGCGATCTTTCGCGAGCTTCGCCGGGTCGACCAGAACGTGTTCCTCGCCGTTGATGCCATCGCGATACGCGAGCTTGGGCAGGTTGGCGCCTGGGTCCATCACTTCGTAAAAGAGCCGCTCGCCGCGGCGTGTAAATGCATCGCGGCGCAGATCCTTTCCGCCGAGTGCAAGGATGCGCTTCGCCAGCGCGGCACGGCCTGGAATCGCATCGAGCACCTTGCGCGTGTAGGTCGCCTGCGCTTTCATCCAGTGCTGGACCTGCGGGTCTTTCAGGTTTTCCATGTAGCGGTAGTTGTCCACTACCGGTGTGCCGAAGTAGGTATCGGTGACGGGACGGACCGGGGCGACGGGCGGGCCGTCGGCCGCCCATGCAGGCGAACAGGCGGTGGAGGAGACAAACGCGACTGCGAGCGTTAAGGCAAGAACAGACTTTGTTGGTATCAAATTCTTTGTCAGTGTCAAACTCTTCGTTGCTGTCATTTACGCTTCCAAAGGAACGAGGCGCGGCAAGATTACCGCGACTCGCGACCCTTCGACTAGTGGAATCATAAAGGCGGGGTTCTAACCTCGGCGCTGCTGCTGTCTCTCGTGGTTCTGGAATCCGCGTTGACTGATAGACGCGTCCCTGGTTCGCGCTAGCTCGGCGGATTGCTCCAGTTGCTCAAGCCCTCTCTCGTGTTCAGCTCGATAAACGACGGCAGCGCGCGCAAGCGCTGGATATAGGGCACCAGGTGCGGCCAGTTCGTAGCCTTGCACGGCAGATTGCGCGACCAGCGCATCAGCATCACTGCAAGAAAATCTGCTGTACTGAGCTTTCCACCCACCAGCCAGTTGCGGCCGTCGGCGACCAGCGCGTCGAGCCGCTCCCAGGACTGTTCGATACGGCGCTGCGCGAGCGCCTGCACTGCTTCGGCACCAGCGGGGTCGCCGTCCTCGTCGGCGTAAAACCAGTCACGCATTGCGGGGAGCACGGTATTGGCCATGAATACCATCAGCTCGAACCACTCGGCGCGATCAGGTGAGCCGGGCGCCGGCGCAAGACCGGCATCTGGATGACGCTCGGCGAGCAACATCAGCAAGGCGGCGGATTCGTGGCGCGGCACACCGTCGACGATGAGCGTCGGCACGCGGCCTGCTGGATTGAGACGCCGATACTCGGGGTCATGTTGCGCGCCCTCGTCGATATTGATCAGCCGGGCCTCGAAGGGAATGCCCGCCTCGAGCAGCATCCAGTGAACCGCCATGCTCGCCGCGCCGGGCGAATAATAAAGCGCGTAAGTCATGCCTTCCCTCCTTCGAGTTGATTCATGTTGAACGCATCGATGCACACCGCGTAAATGATGCGGAATCCGGCGCCTTTCGACAACGTGCGCGTCCTGAGGCATCATCGGCATCGGTCAGGGCGGCGAGGGCTAAATGATCGGACAGCGTCAGTCGTTGCGCAAGCGGATTCGACGTTCAACACGAGTTCGACGCGCCCATCGATTCGCCGCGCATGACATCCGCTGATGCCCGCGCGACGCCACCCTCTTTTCTATTTCTAGCGAGGTATGCATGCTTTTCGATCCGAGCCGTCACGAGCCTCTGCAAGCAATCGAATGGGATGAAACACGGGTGAGAGATTGCATCGCCCGGATCGTCAGCCAAACGGAAACTCAGATGAACGAGGACGGACTGTGGCCGGCCCACCCTCGCGACGGCAGCGATGAAGATAATCCACGCGCGCCGCTAACGCCGCTTTATCACGGCGCGTGTGGAGTCGTTTGGGCACTTGGCTATCTTGAAGCGGTTGGCGCGGTCAAGCTTCAGCGCGATCCGTTGGCGCATGCGGCAACGCTGCGCACGTTGAATCGGCGGTGGCTCGAAAAGGAAGAGTGCACCTTCTTCGCTTCGTGGATGATGGGCGAAACGCCGTGGCTGATGCTCGAATACGGACGCACGCCGAGCGAAGCGCTGGCCGGGCAGCTTGCCGATCTGATCAATGGCAATCTCGACAATCCCACCCGCGAACTCATGTGGGGTTCGCCGGGCACGCTGCTCGCCGCGTCGTTCCTTCATGAGCACACTCAGGACGAACGCTGGGCCGAGCTGTTTCGCAAGACCGCTGCGCAACTTGCGAGCGAACTGAAGTGGTCGGAGGAACATGGCTGCCACTACTGGACGCAGGACATGTATGGCTCGCAGACGACTTATCTCGACGGCGTGCATGGTTTCGTGGGAACTGCGCTGCCGCTGATTCGCGGTCGCCATCTGCTCGACGCCGCCAGCTGGAGCGAATGGGAACAACGCATCGTCAATACCGTGCAACGCACCGCGACACTCGAGGACAACCACGCAAACTGGCGCGCGTTTCTCACGCTACCGGAAGGCCGCACGCCGCGCTGGCTCATGCAGCTGTGCCATGGCGCACCTGGTTTCATTGTCTGCCTCGCGCAGTTGCCGAGCCGTGAACTGGACTCGCTGCTGCTTGCGGGTGGGGAGGCGACATGGGCTGCGGGGCCGCTAGCGAAGGGCTCCAACCTGTGTCACGGGACGGGCGGCAATGGTTATGCGTTTCTGGTGCTCTACCAGCGTACCGGCGATGTCAAATGGCTCCAGCGCGCGAGGGCATTTGCGATGCATGGCATTGCGCAGACTGAGGCTGATGAAGCGGCTTACGGACAATTGCGCTATTCGCTTTGGACCGGAGACCCGGGATTCGCGATCTACCTGTGGGACTGCCTGCGCGGGCAGGCTGCGTTTCCGACGCTGGATGTTTTCTACGGCAGCGCCACGTAGAGCCCTCGCTCAAGCGGATGCCCGTGCGCCAGGCGACATACGGGTTTTCCGCTGAACGACCGGGTTATCTATCTATCGCACGAAGCGATGTCATGCGCTGCCGGCGCGCGCACGATCACGCCAAAACATCAAAGCCCAGGCCAACGATACTCCCACCGCCACACCCAGGAACTCGCATAGCACGCGTGTGCCGATGCCGTCCGGATCGTGAATCCCGGCAAGGGACGCGCGCATCAGAGCCGGCGACTGGAGGTCAGCGTAGTTGAAATAGAACATGTTCCACAAATCGCCGCTGGAACTGGGCAGCACGGACAGCAGATAAGCCACGGCGAGCTCGCGGCCATGGCTCCACGGTTGCTTGCGCGTCAGCCAGTGCAGCAGCAGCAGCACAAAGAATCCGATCACCGCCGCAATCGCTCCCGCTTCCATTCCGCCGACGATGCCGTAACCCATCCACGATTGGTCATAAAGCATGTCAGCTTCACCAGGTCATCAACATCGGCGCATTATGCCCGAACGGGTATTCCCAACGCATTTGCCGGGGCGTTGTTGCTTCCTCCGCCGGTCAGGACGGGACGAAGAAGGAAGCGCTCCTTTAACAGTCCATCCCGAAGCGCCGCTCCGAACGACCAAATATCGGGAAATTTCACGATGTGGAACGATCCATTGCACTACAAAAAATCGTGGTGCATGGCACAAACCAGCCGTTTCGCAATGCCGTCCCACATTCCACAATCCGGAACAAATCCAATAAGCTATTGTTTTTTATAGATAATTTTTTATCTGCCGATCTCACTATCTGTGCTGTGCTGGCGACTCGCTCACGTAGACTCTTTTACATGAGCCGGCGTTCTGGACGACTGGTTTTAGCGGGCCACAGTAGCCGACCCGCGAAGACCATCCCAGGACCGGCCCGCGTCCCGTACGCAGGTCAGCCAGGCAAATGCATTTTTTTACGATGATCGGGAGACGAAAAATGAAAGGCTTTCGCTTTGGTTCGACGGAAGGATCGTTCTACATTTTGCCCGGCAAGGACGGCTGGGAAGCTTCGTTCGGCAACGAGACGCTTGGCGCATTTGCCAGCCCTCAGCAGGCCGCCGACGACCTCGCCAATGGTGTGTGCTGTCCGCATCTGTCCGAGGCTGATACTTCGATGCTCGAGATACCCGAGAAGATCGGCGACTGGGAAATCGTTCACGTTTGATGGGGCCGCCTAGGTGGGGCCGCTTAGGTGGGGCCGCCTAGGTCAGTTGCGCATCCCACGGCGAGGCACGCTCCGCCACAACGAAAATGGCGCCCGAGGGCGCCATTTCCTTTCTACTGCCTCCAGCTCTAACGTCGAGCCAGCTACAACCGAAGCCGAACCTTACGCAACCGCATCCACGATCGCGTTGAGCGTCGCGCTCGGACGCATGGCCTTGCTCGTCAGGTCGGTATTCGGACGATAGTAACCGCCGATGTCTGCCGGCTTGCCTTGCACTGCAGCCAGTTCCTCAACGATCTTCGCTTCGTTCGCAGCCAGTTCTTTCGCCACACCAGCGAACTGAGCCTGCAACTGAGCGTCTTCCGTTTGCGCAGCCAGCGCTTCGGCCCAATACAAGGCCAGGTAGAAGTGGCTGCCACGGTTGTCGATACCGCCAACCTTGCGTGCCGGCGACTTGTCGTTGTCGAGGAACTTGCCGGTAGCCTGGTCGAGCGTCTTCGCCAGAACCTGCGCCTTCGGGTTGTGATACGCGTTGCTCAGATGTTCGAGCGAAGCGGCGAGCGCCAGGAATTCGCCGAGCGAGTCCCAACGCAGGAAGCCTTCTTCGACGAGCTGCTGAACGTGCTTCGGCGCCGAACCGCCAGCGCCTGTTTCGAACAGGCCGCCACCTTCCATCAGCGGCACGATCGACAGCATCTTCGCGCTCGTGCCCAGCTCCATGATCGGGAACAGGTCGGTCAGGTAGTCACGCAGCACGTTGCCGGTGACCGAGATCGTGTCCTTGCCGGCACGAATGCGATCGATCGAGAACTTCGTGGCTTCGACCGGCGTCAGGATACGGATATCCAGACCGCTCGTGTCGTGGTCCTTCAGGTACGTCTCGACCTTCTTGATGATCTGCGCATCGTGTGCGCGTGCTGCGTCCAGCCAGAACACGGCTGGCGTGTTGCTCGCGCGGGCGCGGTTCACCGCCAGCTTGACCCAATCCTGGATCGGCGCGTCCTTGGTCTGGCACATGCGGAAGATGTCGCCTTCCTCAACCTTCTGCTCGAGCAGGACAGTGCCGGCTTCGTCGGTCACGCGGACCACGCCGTTCGCCTTGATCTGGAATGTCTTGTCGTGTGAACCGTATTCTTCCGCCGCTTGCGCCATCAGGCCGACGTTGGGCACGCTGCCCATCGTGACCGGATCGAACGCGCCATGCTTCTTGCAGTCTTCGATCACAGCCTGATACACGTCGGCATAGCAACGGTCCGGAATCACTGCCTTGGCGTCGTGCAGTGCGCCATCGGCGCCCCACATCTTGCCGGACTCGCGGATCATGGCAGGCATCGACGCGTCGACGATCACATCGCTCGGCACGTGCAGGCTCGTGATGCCCTTGTCCGAGTTAACCATCGCCAGATGCGGACGTTGTTCGTATTGCGCCTTGATGTCGGCTTCGATCGCGTCGCGCGTTTGCTCCGGCAGATCCTTCAGGCGTGCGTACAGGTCGCCGATACCGTTGTTCGGATTGAAGCCGACCTTCGCCAGCGCATCCGCGTGTTTGGCCAGCACGTCCTTGTAGAACACCGAGACCACGATGCCGAAGATGATCGGGTCCGAGACCTTCATCATGGTGGCCTTCAGGTGCACCGAGAACAGCACGTTGTTGGCCTTCGCGTCGGCGATCTGCGCTTCGATGAAGCTGCTCAGCGCTTTCTTGCTCAGTACCGAAGCATCGATGATTTCGCCAGCCTTCACCGTGGTCTTTTCTTTCAGAACCGTCTTGCTGCCATCAGCGGCGGTCAGTTCGATCTTCACGTTGCCGGCTGCGCCGATCAACGCGGATTTTTCGCTGCCGTAGAAATCGCCGTTGTTCATGTGCGCGACGTGCGACTTCGAGTCCGCGCTCCATGCACCCATCTTGTGCGGATGCTTGCGGGCGTAGTTCTTGACCGACAACGGCGCGCGGCGATCCGAATTGCCTTCGCGCAGCACCGGGTTCACGGCCGAGCCCTTGATCTTGTCGTAGCGGGCCTTGACGTCTTTCTCTTCGTCGGTCGTCGCGACATCCGGATAGGACGGCAGCTTGTAGCCCTGATCGCGCAGTTCGGCGATCGCGGCCTTCAGTTGCGGCACCGAAGCGCTGATGTTCGGCAGCTTGATGATGTTCGCTTCGGGACGGGTAGTCAGCGCGCCGAGTTCGGCGAGATCGTCGGACCCTTTCTGTTCCGCAGTCAGATAGTCCGGGAACACGGCGATGATGCGGCCGGCCAGCGAGATGTCGCGTGTTTCCACAGCGACGTTCGATGAGCGCGTGAAAGCCTTCACAATCGGCAGCAGCGAGTAGGTCGCCAGAGCCGGCGCTTCGTCGGTAAGGGTGTAGATGATCTTCGGCGATGTAGACATATCTGAGGTGGTGCTTGGTGAATTGATAAACAGAGCGTCGGTCGCGCTGAGCCAGCTGGATTGCACCGTCGCGAACTGCAGACGAATGCGCACCGGACTCCGACACGGCCCACGGACTACTTTTAGGGCGCGCCCGTGAGTATAGGCGTGTTTACCAGAATACGCTTCCAGACCTTGACATAATGGTCAGCTTTCGGGCTGCCCTGGCCGTGCTGATCCGGTGGATTCGGGGGTCACTCGCTGCGCCTGCGATCTGCCTTGTCAGGCGGGCGAAAGCACCGCGTAGCAACGCTTTCCGTGCTGCCGGCCTTGCTTTCGCTACCCGCAAGGCGCGGGCGCTTCGCCGGGCCAGCGGGCCCGAAATGGCAACGCTTCGTCAAAGCGGGGAAACACATCCTTGCTCGTCACGCCAACAATCAGGCGCACGCCGTACAACAAAAAGTACAAACAGCCAATGGGGACGCAATTTGACCACGCCAAATTTCGGCAGGCGAGGCTGACGACGCGCTCTTTTCATCGGAAACGAGCTGTTCACCCTGTCCTTTCACGCAGTCTTGCGCGCTTTCTCGCCTCGCGCCGTCACGGGCAGCGCCACGCGCTTCAGATAAGCCTCGCATAGCGTGATCAGCTGTTCGCGCAGCACCCGAAGCATTTTCGGCGGCGCGCGGCCCTCGAGCACCGCACGGGTCGACCCGACCATGGCGCTGTTGACCATAAAGGTCACGGTCGGCAGATCCTCGAACGAGGCGTCGGTCGCCGTTGCCAGCATCGCCGAGGTCGCGCGCCGCGTCCGTCCGGAGATCGCTAGCACCAGTTCGGCGGCGTTCAGCTCGGCGGCCACGAGGTACAGCGCCCGGGCTTCGTCCACGCGAGCCGTCTTGGCCGCGACGAATGCATGCACGAGCCCCTGCACCATCGTACCGAGCGGTACGTGATGATGTCGCTCGCAGGCCTGCTCGACGGCTGTGGCGACGTGCTCGAGGTGACGCTGCATCACCGCATAGAGAAGCGCCTGCTTGTTCGGGTAGTACTGGTACAGCGTGCCCACCGAGACGCCGGCCCGCTCCGCCACGCGGGTGGTGGTCAGACGCTGCGCGCCCTCGCTCAGCAAAACCTGAATGGTGGCTTCGAATACCGCGTCGACGGTGACCGTTGAACGGGCCTGACGTGGCGTCTTTCTTGGCGTGAGCGCCCGGGCGTGCTTGCTATCCATATGCGAATGGTAAAGCTGAAGAATCCTTCATAAACTGGAATCCTAAACCATTCTTCAGGTACGGACGGATTGCAATGCAAAGTTCATCGTCACAAATCGCGCTGGTCACAGGCGCCAACAAGGGAATCGGACTGGAAATCGTGGGGACGCTGGCGCGCAGAGGCATGCGCGTGCTGCTCGGCGCACGCAACGCCAAACTCGGCGGCGCAGCCGCTGCGCAGTTGAAGGAAGAGGGTTTGGATGTGCAATTCATCGAACTCGATCTCGGCCGTCCCGAGACTCTGCGGGACGCGGCCGCGTGGATCGAAAAGCATGCCGGCAAGCTCGACGTGCTTGTGAACAATGCGGGCATCGCCGTTGCAGGCGACGGTCCGCCGACCAAAGCGGATATCGATACCGTACGGCGCGTCTTCGAGACCAACTTCTTCGGCACGCTTGCGGTTACGCAGGCCATGCTACCGCTTGTGCGAAAGTCGGAAGCCGGGCGCATCGTCAACGTGTCCAGCGGGCTGGGTTCGATCACGTTGAATGGCGATCCCGCCTGGGAGTTTGCGAGCGTCAAGTTTCTGGGCTACAACGCCTCCAAGGCCGCGCTGAACATGCTCACAGTGCAACTCGCCGCCGAACTGCGCGACACGCCGATCAAGGTAAATTCAGCGGATCCTGGCTTTACCGCGACCGATCTCAATCAGCATCGCGGCTATCAAACCATCGAACAGGGAGCGGCCGAAGCGATTCGTCTTGCCTTGCTGGCGGAAGATGGACCCACCGGCGGGTTCTTCAATTCGAGCGGGGCGAACCCGTGGTGAGTCGTGAGTGGTGAGTTGAGTAAACGAGTGAGTGGCGAAGGGCTCGCCACTCGACAGATCAACCCGGCACAGCCGTGTCGAGCAGACCACGCTTTTGCAGCATCGGCTCGACCGCCGGCTCACGCCCACGGAACGTCCTGAACGCTGTACCCGGATCGATCGAATTGCCCACGCTGTAGATCCACTTCAGCAAACGCTCCGCAGTCGCGCGATCGAACGGATTGCCGGTCTCTTCGAACGCTGCGTAGCCGTCGGCCTCCAGCACCTCGGCCCACATATAGACGTAGTAGCCCGCCGCGTACTGGTCCCCGGAAAACAGGTGCTTGAAATGCGGCAGATAGTGACGCATGCCGATATCATCAGGAATGCCGAGCTTTTCGGCCTGCTCCGCTTCGAACTGCGTGATATCCACCGGCGTGGTATCGGTCCGCGCATGCAAGGCCATGTCCATCAACGCCGGGCCAACATACTGCACGGTCGTGAAGGCCTGGTTGAAGCGGCTCGCAGCCTGCAGGCGCTCGAGCAGTTCCGCGGGAATTGGTTCACCGGTTTCAACGTGCCGAGCGTGACGCAATAGCACCTCGCGCTCCTGGGCCCAGTTCTCGAACAGTTGCGACGGCAGTTCCACGAAGTCCGCGAGTACTCGCGTGCCCGCGAGCCGCTCATACTGCACGTTCGACAGCAGCCCATGCAGGCCGTGTCCGAACTCGTGGAACAGCGTGCGGATGTCGTCGAAGCCGAGCAGCGTCGGCGAGCCCTTCGCGAAGTTGTTGTTGTTCAGCACGATCGGCAGCGTACCGCCGTTGCGGCCCGACTGGGAGCGCAGGATGCTCATCCACGCGCCGCTTCGCTTGGTCTGCCGCGCGAAGTTGTCGCCGATGAACACGCCGATCATCTTTCCTTCGGAGTCCGTCACTTCCCACAGGCGGACATCGGGATGATAGAGCGGGATGCCGTGGCGCTCCTCGAAGCGCACGCCAAAGAGCCGCGACGCGCAATCGAACATCGCAGCCTGCATTGCATCGAGCGAGAAATACGGCTTGACCTGGGCATCGTCGATGGCAAAGCTTTTCTGCCGCACCTTCTCGGACAGATAACGCCAGTCCCACGCGGCAATCGGTGTTGGCTGCCCCAGTTCAGTAGCCAGCGACGTCAGTTGTTCGCGATCATGCTGCGCCTTGGCGATAGCAGGCTTCCACGCACGCTGCAGCAGTTCATCCACAGCCGCCACCGAAGGCGCCATGCGATCGGCCAGCTTGTAGTCGGCAAACGTCGCGTAACCGAGCAGCGCGGCCTGCTCCTGCCGCAGCGCAACGATCTTCGCAGTCAACGGGCGGTTATCGTGATCGCCCGCATAGGCACCGCGTTGGCGACGTGCATGCCAGACCTGTTCGCGCAGATCACGGCGCTCGGAAAACGTCAGGAACGGCTCGGCAAGCGAAGGCGACAGCGTGATGACGTGAGCGCCCTCGGGCAACCCGCGCTCACGCGCCGCCTGCGATGCGGCGGCAAGCACGAACGATGGCAAGCCAGCGAGCTCGTCATCTGCAACCGTCAAGGCGAACGACGACTCATCGGCGAGCACGTTCTGGGAAAATTGCGTGGTAAGTATCGCCAGTTCTTCGGCAATCGCAGCGAAGCGGGCCTTGTCGTCTTTGCCGAGCGTGGCACCTGCGCGCTCGAAGTCCAGATGAAAGCGTTCGAGCAGGCGCTGTTGCTCGGTCGACAAGCCGAGACTGCTGCGCCGCTCGTAAAGAGCGTGCAGTCGCGTGAACAAACCTTCGTTCTGGTAAATCGCGCTTGCATGCACCGCCAGACGCGGGGAATACTCAAGCTCAATGGCCTGCAACGCGGGCGAGGTTTCGCTCGACGAGAGATTGTCGAACACCAGTTCGACGCGGAGTAGCAATTGGCCGCACGCGTCGAGCGCGGCTACGGTGTTCTCAAAGGTGGGGGCCTGCGCGGCCGTGGCAATGGCTTCGATTTCGCGCTTGTGCTGAAGCATCGCGGCGTCGAAGGCGGCGGGAAAATGCTCGGGGAGAATGCGGTCGAACGGAGGTAAGCCGTACGGTGTTTGCCATTCTTCGAGTAGAGGATTGGCTTCTTGCGAGAGGGACATGGATGGTTTCCTTAACGCGGGGTCCCTATTCTAGTCCTCGGTTGACGCCGTGACATCCGGATAGACGTAGTCCACGTACTCCTCGCCTTTCCTTACGCATTGAAATCCGGCTGACTCATACAGAAACTGGGCCGCATTGCCGCGGAACACGCTTAACGTCAGTTTCGCAAAGCCCTGCGTGCGCGCGTCGTTCATGTAGTGATCGAGGAGCAGCCGGCCCAGTCCGCGTTGCCGCAATTCGGGCACCACGTGGATCGATGCGAGACACGCCGCACCGTCGATGATCTCCCAGAAGCAGTATCCAACCGGCACGCCACCCTGCTCGACGACGGACATGCGCTCGAGCGCACCGGTCCACTGCCGCAGATGCGAATGCATCGCATCTTTCCAACGCTGCTCGTGCTCGGGTTCGATCGTCTGGATGTAGTTCAGCTCACCCTTGTAGACCATCGGGAGATCGGTAGGCCGTGCTTTTCTGACGGTATGGCTGGGATTCACAACCGCACTCCTTCGCGCAAGATCGAGATCAACCGCCTGGATCGCGCGGAGGCCGCATTCTATCTGCAATCTTCGGGGCGCGTCGCTGCCTCCAAAATACCGCGGTGCGCTCGCATAATCCTGCTCGCGCTCTAACTGCTCCAACTCGTCGCTGCGCGTTCAGTTCGCTCCACGCTCAGGGCTCAGGGCTCAGGGCTCAGGGCTCGGAGTCCCAGTAATCGAGCGAATTTTCCTTGCGTTGAATGCCGACGAACGCGCGGCTCGCTCCCGCGCCGCGCACTATTGCCTGGTACTTGCCGGAGTCGGGATACTCGACTACTTCCGGATCGTCGCGCGTGCTGATCGAAAGGTATTTCAAAGGTGCAGCAGACGAGTTGATGATCTGATGCGGGTACTGAGGACCCGGCGGAATGAAAATGACATCGCCACCGCGGATCGGCAACATTTCTCCTGCCACCCGTAGCGTGCCCTCGCCCTCGAGAATCACAAACATCTCCTCCTGCGCGTAATGAAAATGATAGGGACACGAGCGTTTGCCCGGGGCCACGATATCGATCGACGCACCGAGTTTCTGCGCCGCCGTACCCATCGCGAGACGCGTACACAGCGTTTCATACAGTGGCGGCCGAACCTCCGCACCCAGTTCGGCATCGTTGAAGTTTCTGATGAGCTGTGCTGCAAGCTCCTTGACCTTACCGCTCATATCTTTTTCGCTCCGAGGATGGATCGAACCGTTACGCTCCGCCGTCATGACGTCCGGAGCGACGGTTCTTGTCTGATCTTTTATTATTCCGCGCCCATCGCCTTTCATCCGACAAAAAGCAGCTTTCCTGCCTGTTTAACAGGCAGGGCAACTTCACTTCCGGACGCGCACTGCGAAGCCGTAGACGTACGCCTGGCCCTCATTATTGAGTCACGTTTTCTTTTTTGCCAAACGTTTGCGAATTGCATATCAAGTTCACCGCCCAGGCTGCCGAAAACGCGTTTATAGCGTCAATGCCACTTGAGGGAGCATCTTGTGAAGCCGCTACTGATTTTCGTGGCCCTTCTCGCTTTGGCCGGATGCGCGCAAGTGCCCCCGGTTACCGCCACGCAGCCAGAGAAGGCGCCTGTCTCGACCGATATCATGAGTTTCACGATCCCGCCGGATGCGCTCGGCGCTCGCGATCCGCAACTGACCGCCGTGCTCGCCAAAGTGGGCACGCTGGCGGCGGCACAGAAACAGCCGACGACGATTCTCGTGACCGCGCTCGGGCAGGACCTGCCGTACCTCAACCAGGCCATCTGGCGAGGCGTGCCCGCGCAACATGCGGTGAAACTGAATCTCGACAACCTGACGGCAGGCGCGAACCAGCCGTACAGCGTGTCGATCAAGCCAACGCCATAAGGAAGCTGGGTTTATGTATCGCCTATCCGTAATGGCAACGAGTCTGCTGCTGGCGACATCCGCGTTTGCGGGCCAGCCCGCCAGCGCAGCGCCACCCGCCGCTGCGAGCGCGCTCGTCATGCCAGGCGCACCCGCCGCATCAGACAAGGTCTATCCGCCGTTGCCGACCCTGGCGATGCTGCCGCCGAACAGCGACGACGAAGACGATCCGCAGCCCAAACTCTCGCAGCAGCGGAAAAAGAAAATCCGCATACCGGACCGCAAGAGCGTCGCGCCGGTCCCGCACATGGTTGTGTCGGATGCATCGCACGCGTACCTCGGCAACATCGAAAAGCAACTCGATCTCGCCCTGGCCAAATAAACGCCCTACTACCCGTGGTCGTCGCAACTCACGTAATTCCCGTCGTTCGTGCAGTTCCCGCAATTTCGGTAAGTCTCGCCAGTCCCGTAAGTCGCGCAATTCCTGTTCAACCGCGAACGCCCACTTAACACCGGGCTTCATTACGTATCGCAAGCACGCGGAGGCATGACCCGTGTTGTCCAACCATTCACCTATCGCCGCGGCGTCACTGCGCCGCCGCTCCCGCCAAAACCTGCTGCGGCATGCGTACGCAGCACTCGCCGTTTCGCTGTTGTGCGGCGCAGTGCACGCGCAGGAAGACTGCTTCAATCAGGCCGCCGCGTATCAGGGCGTCAACCCGTCCGTGCTGCGCGCGGTCGCGTGGTTCGAATCGAAAGGCGACGCGAGCGCGATCAACCGCAACGCGAACGGCTCGATCGATGTCGGCCAGTTGCAGATCAACTCCATCCACTTCGGCGACCTGGCCCGGGAAGGGGTGCCCCATCGCGCGCTCACCGATCCTTGCGTGAACGTCTACGTGGCCGCGTGGCTGCTGAAGCAGAAGATGGTCAAGTACGGCAACACGTGGCGCGCGATCGGCGCGTACCACTCGGAATCGCCGAAGCTGCGCGACGCTTACGCGCGCAGCATTCAGAAAATCCTCGTGATGTGGGGTGAATTGCAGGTTGCTTCGAATTCCCAATAAGCGGGTCTGCGCGGGCATTTGCGCGTGCCTGGGCAGGTCGATGTCAGTCTGGGCTGGCAGGTTTAGGAGGGGAAGTGGTACGGGGATTGCTGGCTTGTAACGTATCCCCACTCCTGCCCGGAGATCCACGTGACGAGCCAATCTCCCGATGTAGAGAAGGACACGAAGCAGCCCGCTGATGGCCCTCCGATTGACGTTTCGAGACCCATTGGCGACGCCCTCCCAACGCCTGTCGAACCTGGCCTAGATCAGCCGCTGCCCGAAAAGCCAGCGGATGAGCCCGAGGAGAAAGAGAAGAATAAAGGCAATGCGAGCGCCGGCTTGATTGACGATAACGACACGCCGCCGGGTGTGCCAGAACCTGGTCCGTCGGACTTCGCTTAGCTGCTGCGATGGAAATCGCCTTGCGTCGTTGTCGGGCGCGGGGTTTCGCTTACGCCCGCATCCGCCCGGCTCGAACCATCGCGCGTCAGCAACTCGCGCTCAATGGTGGTCGGGCGGCTCATGCGACTGGATAGGCTGCGCCGGAGTCGCCGCTGATTTCGCGGGCGGCTGCGCCTCATTCATGGCCTGCGCGATGATGCTCTTCGCCTCCGCGCTACCCGAATCGACGACCAGAGCGTTGCCGGCGTTGTGCCAGGCACAGTTCCAACGCTCCATATACATACAGCCCCGAGCGACATCGAGCGCGGCGTCGCGCTGCTGTTCGCGGCCGGTCAGATCCGTGCGCATGTCGAGCGCCTCCTGATTCTTCGGTTGCGTAGCGAGGGCGGCTGAGAGATGCGACTCGGCTGCGGTCAGGTTGTCCTTTTGCAGCATCGCCCGAGCGATCTGAAGATTCCTCGTTACCTCTGGACGCACCTGATCTGGCTTGCCATTGACATTGGCCTTCGCGATGGCATCGCGCTTGACGTCAGGCGTTGACGACGTCGAGGGATGCGGCGCAGCGGCCAGAGTCTTTGGCGCCGGTTTGGGCACGACGGTCGATGGCCTGGAGGCGGTTGCGATGGCAGGTGTGGACGAGGCAGGCTTCGACGCGGGAGGCGTTTGCGCAATCGGGTGCGGTGCCGTTGAACCCTGCACGGCTGCGCTTCGGGCGGCCGAACTCTGTGCCGTTGCGACGTGCGCAGCCGGATTCTGAGCGGCCGGATTCTGCGCAACCGGAGCCGGTGAGACCGCAGCCTGAGTGATGGTCCGACTCGGCGCTACTGCAGGCGGTAAGTTCGCGAGCTGAGACGCCGGCTTCGGAGCCACTGCTTTAGGTGCGGCGGTCTCGGCTTCAGGCAGTTTCGACGCAAGCGACGCGGGCGCGGCGGGTTTGGCTGCGAGCGTTGCGGACGCAGTGGGTTTCGTCGCGAGTGACGCAGGAGGATTCGATTTAGCTGCAAGCGGCACGGAGGCAGAGGGATTAGCCGCAAGCGAAGGATTTGCTGCGAGCGGCGCAGGCGTTGCCGGCCTCGCTGCAAGCGGCACAGAGGCAGAGGGCTTCGCTACGAGCGTCGCGGGCGAAGCGGGCTTCGCCGCAAGGGACGCAGGCGCAGACGGCGCCGTCGTCACCACAGAACTCGCCGCGGCTGGCGCAGGAACCGCAGCGCGCGGCACGGCCTGCTGCGTCAACACCGTGCCGGACACCGCCTTTGGCACCACGGCAATCACCGGGCTACTGGGCCGCAAGGCAATATACCCGGCCACCGCCGCCACGAGGAACAACACCACAAGTCCCGCTACGACCCAGACAAACGGAGATCGCCTGGGCGCACGCCAGGGATCATATTTGGCGTGAAACCGGTCGTCCTCCACACCCGCCGGCGTGTTCCACGCCGCAGGCGCCGCCAGTTGCGGCGCGATCGAGGAAGCGGGAGGAGGAAGACGGACGCTGGCAGAAGCGGCAGACGGCGAATACCAGCCGAGCGGATCGAGCTGATTGGCCCCGCAAGACGGACAGGACAGCAGATTGGTGGCTAGTGTCACACCACAGTGCCGGCACTGTGTCGAATCGCGCTGATCGGAGGTTATATCACTAAGCATTGTCCGAACCGCTACCTACGTTGCGAGAACAGGCAGATCCTGCTTACAGGTCAGCAGGTTTAGCGCAATATGATCTGCCGGTGCACAAAGATCAATCGGCGATTTCAGACATTTGGCGGATGGATGATATTCACACGCGTTAGAGGCGAAATAACGCTAAATAAAGTGCGTTGTATCACCTGTTTTGCGTCGCCTGAGCGCAACAGCCAGCGCGGGTGGCTTCCTTTCTGAAATGACGGCACCCAGCTGGCGCAAATGTTGCGCGACAGCGCGCGCAATTCAGCGCACACTGAGTGGAGGCTCGAACAATTTCGACGAGCACACACGCAAAAGGGAGTCCTGTCATGGCAAAAGGTCAGATGCGCAGCAATCGCGAAGTCAAGAAACCGAAGCAGGCCAAAAAGCCGACGCCCACCACCCTGCCGTCAGGCTCGCCGCCCATTCGGGTAGCGCCCGCTTCGTCGTCGACAACGAAGAAGCATTAAGCTTGAGCTAATCAACGCCGGCATGCGCCGCACCTCACGGTGCAGCGCTGCTTACGGCGAGCCGGGGACGAACGTCCCCGCGGCTCGCCGTTTTAGTTTCTGGTCAACCAGCAAGGAACTCATATGTCGAGTACCGCTCTGTTCTTCACCGCTGCGGGCGTCGGATTGGCGGTTGCGGCACCCGTCGGACCGATGGGCATGCTGTGCATCCGTCGCACGCTCACCGAAGGCCCGCAAGCGGGACTCGCCATCGGCATTGGAATCGCCAGCGGCGATGCCGTCTATGGTCTCGTCGCGGCACTCGGACTGGTCGGGTTATCGCACTTCATGCTCGCCTACGACCGGCCGCTGCATTTCGCCGCCGGCCTGTTCCTGCTTTACCTCGGAATACGCGCGCTGCTGCAGAAAACGCCCGCTGACGCCGCAAACGACGGCAGCTCCGCCCGCAACAGCCACGCCGGCACGGCGCGAGCCTATGCGAGCGCACTGCTTCTCACGCTGACAAACCCACAGACCGTCATCATGTTCGCCGCGCTATTCACGACGCTAGCGCCACGCGGCCCGTTCTCGACGACCGTTGCGCTGACAACAGTATCCGGTGTGTTCTGCGGTTCGATTGCATGGTGGTGTTGCCTCGTCACGGCCGTGACGCTGGCCCGTCATGCCCTCGGCAGCAAACTGCGGAGGTGGATCGATCGCGGCGTGGGGATGGCGCTGGCGGTATTCGGCGTGGTGGAGATTCGCCGCGCGCTCTGAGGGTTCACGCACCCGGCACGCTCGAGTTCCAGTTTTGCGACAATAGCGCCTTTGCCGCGCCAGTTCGCGCCGCCGCGTCCACGTTTGCCGTGAGGCGCGCCGGCGTTCGGATGCGGTTCGCAACCCCACACGGCCGCCAGCGGTCCGCTCCATGTCACTCCCGCATATCGAACTGCTGTATTCCTTTTCCGGCCTGTTTGTCGGCTTTCTCGTCGGGCTGACCGGCGTCGGCGGCGGCTCGCTGATGACGCCGATCCTGGTCCTGCTGTTCAAGGTCCATCCCGCTACCGCGGTGGGCACCGATCTGCTCTACGCAGCCGCCACCAAGGCGACCGGCACACTCGTGCACGGCCTGAAGGGTTCGGTGGACTGGCAGGTGACAACCCGGCTCGCCGCCGGCAGCGTCCCCGCCGCGACCGTCACCTTGATCCTCCTGCACCGCTACGGCATGGACACGCCGGGCGCGAGCCGGCTGATCCAGATCGTGCTCGGTGCGGCGTTGCTGATTACCTCGGTGGCGCTGGTGTTCAGGCCGCAACTGGCGAAACTCGGCGCAGGCCGCCAGAGTTCACTCACGCAGGGCCGCACGCTCGGTTTGACCGTGCTGACCGGGGCGGTGCTGGGGGTTCTGGTGTCATTGACCTCGGTGGGCGCCGGGGCGATCGGTGTCACGGTGCTGTTGCTGCTGTATCCGCGCCTGCCCACTACGCGGATCGTCGGCTCGGACATCGCGCATGCCGTGCCGCTCACGCTGCTCGCCGGTGCCGGACACTGGCTGCTCGGCTCGATCGACTGGTCGATGCTGCTGTCACTGCTGGTAGGTTCGCTGCCTGGTATCGCGATCGGCAGCTATCTGTCTGCTCGAGCGCCGGATGCGCTGCTGCGCAATGTCCTCGCCGCCACGCTGACGCTGGTGGGCGTAAGGCTGGTGCTTTCCTGACGCACGCCGCCAGCAGAGGGCGCTGCGAAGACCCTCGCCTTACCTCGCCGTATATGCCCGGTACGCCCGGGCAAACGCCGGTTCACCGCTGCCGCTCGACTTCTACTTGAAGAACCGGCAGGTCAGATCGGTTTCGAACTGGCGCACCCAATGGCCGGCGTCATCGACGCGATACGACTGCGCCCAGCCGCCGCGCCGCACGGTCACGAGACGCCGGTGATGGGCGACGTCGTCCGGATCGGCTGACCCTGTGATTTCAAAATGCGCCGGCGCGAAGCCGTGCCGTGCGCACACCAGTTCAAAGGCTGCCCGTTCGCCGATTGGCAGGTCCGTGTAGCGCTGAAGCATAGCGTCCATTTTGGTTCGCTCCGGGTGTGTTCCGGGTGCAGGCCGGCTCCCAACCTCAACAGTACGCTTCAACCAGCGAAATTTGTGTGTCACAGCGCACGACGGATATAGCTCGCGTCGGCCAGCACCGGAACGCCATGCCGCGCTACCCACGGCGCATCGCCTCGCCAAAAGCAGAACGGGCCCCGGCGATTCATCGGGGCCCGTTCTGGGTATAGCCGAGCGCGACGCGCTCAGGCGCTGGTCATCATCAGGAAAACTGTGCAGGCCGAACCTGCAGGAGCCTCACGGGCCTGCAGGCCGGCGCCGCTTGCAACGGCGCGCGAGCCACGGCCGATCATCCGGCCGCGGCGATCACGCCCACGGCCTCCATCAGTTCGGCAGCACCACCGTCAGCTTGTTCGACACCGAGGTCACGCCGTCGACACCCTTGGCGACGTCACCAGCCTTGTCGATCTGGCCTTGGTCAGGCACCGAACCCGTCAGCGTCACTGCGCCGCCACGAGCGCGCACAGAGATGCTCGACACGTCGATACCCTGAGCCTTGGCGAGCGCGCTGCGCACTTTGCGGCCCAGTGTGCGGTTTTCTTTCTTGACGGCCTTGGCACTCGGGGCAGCCATCGCGCCCGACGCAGCCATCGCATCGCTTGATTGCGCATACGTGTTGCACGCTATCACCACCGCCACCACACCACCCAGCGCCTTCAGAAAATCGACCGATTTCATGATTTCTCCTTTTACTTCGGTTATGACCGCATCTACCAAGCGGCTTCGTTACGACTCCGGACTGCCATGACAGCGCGCGACAAGGCACGGCTGGGCCACGGCCGATTGGGCTTCGACACGGAGTTGCGAGAGGCGAGAGTGGCCGGCCCGGCGATCGCATTGCGATGCACAAGCCAGCATGCCGTGAGGTCCGCCAACGCGCCCGGTTCTACTTTGTCGCGCCGGGTCGCGCTGCGCAAACGTTGAAACGCGGCAGCGATGCACAATTTAATCTACGCGCGCGAGAAGCGCAAAGGGTTTAGCGAGGGTCCGCGGCCCGGCGCGTAAGGTTCGGAGGCATTGTGGACCCCATTTCAGGTGGGTTTCTCCTGGGTTTTACGTCAATTGCGTGCCGGTTGCAGGCCGGTGTTATGCGGGTTTTGCCGCTATCTCGAGCGCGATTCAAGGGCAGTTAACGCAAGTTTCACGCGCATCTCACGCGCATCTCACGTTTTGTTACGGGTTTGTCAGCCCATCCCCACCGCTCAGGCGCCGAAGCCGCGACAATCTCATGTACCATCGGCGCGAACATGCCGCAGCGGGCTTTGCCGCGAGCCGCCACGTGCCCTGCGTGCCCCTGCGTGCCTATAGCCACCGCATTCATCGAACGATCCGTAGCCCTCACGTCAGCCCATGAAGTCTTCCTCCGGCCGCAAACCGCCCCGCCTGGTCGCCCGTTTCGTGGCCATCTCCTGGCGCGATCTCGCGGTGTCGTTCGGTCCGATTGTGTTGATCGCCGCCGTCGCCATCTGGGTAGCCGTGCGCCTGATCCAGCCCGCGCCGCCCCACACGCTGACCATCACCGCCGGTCCCAAGGGCAGTTCGTTCTGGAATGCCGCGCAGAAGTACAAGACCATCCTCGCGCGCAACGGCATCACCCTCAACGTGCTGACCTCCGAGGGCTCGGCGCAGAACCTCATGCGCCTCGCCAATCCGGACAGCAAGGTCGACGTGGGTTTCGTGCAGGACGGTGTCGCCCCCGGTCCGGTGCCTGACGGGCTGATGTCGCTCGGCAGCGTGGCCTACGTGCCGCTCGCGATCTTCTATCACGGCCGCACCGCCACGCGGCTGTCGGAATTCAAGGGCTTGCGCCTCGCGATCGGCGCCGAGGGCAGCGGTACGCGCGAACTGGCGCTGGCCCTGCTGAAGGCGAACGGCATCGAGCCGGGCGGCCCCACCACCCTGCTGCCGCTGTCTGGCGACGACGCCGCCCAGGCGCTGGTCTCCGGTCAGATCGACGCGGCCTTCCTGACGGGCGACTCCGCGCAACCGCCGGTGATGGGCAAGCTGTATCGCACACCCAACGTGCAGTTCTACAATTTCACGCAGGCTGAAGCCTATGCGCGGCGCTTTCCTTACCTGACTGAGATCCATCTGCCGATGGGCGCCTTCGACCTCGGCAAGAACCTGCCGCCAGCGCCGATCCAGATGGTCGCGCCGACCGAGGAACTGGTGGCGCGCGACTCGCTGCACCCGGCGCTTTCCGATCTGCTGATCGAAGCGGCCCGCGAAGTGCACGGCCGCGCTAACGTCATGCAGCGTGCGGGGGAATTCCCGGCACCGCTCGCGCACGACTTCCCGATCAGCGACGACGCCGCGCGCTACTACAAGTCAGGCAAAAGCTTCCTGTACCGGATACTGCCGTTCTGGATCGCGAGCCTCGCCGACCGCCTGCTGGTCGTCGTGGTGCCGCTGATCGTGTTGCTGGTGCCGGCGCTGCGGCTGGTGCCGGCGCTGTACGCGTGGCGGGTCAAGTCGCGAATCTACCGCTGGTATGGCGCGCTGATCGCCCTCGAACGCGGCGCGCTCAACGACACCTCGCCCGAAGAGCGTCAACAGTTGATCGAAAAGCTCGACGAGATCGAGGGATCGGTCAACGGACTGAAGATGCCGCTCGCCTATGCGGACCAGTTCTACGTGCTGCGCGAGCATATTGGCTTCGTACGCCAACGGCTGACGCTGCAGCAGGAGCACGAGGCTGCGCAGGAAGCGGCGCGAGCCTCCGGCGGCGAGGACGATTCCGACGCGCCGGGCGCCTCGGACGGGCCGTCCGCTGCGCCGCCTCAGACCGCGTGAGTTGCCTGGCCGGTGCAACGAGCGCTGCACTCGGCCCCGGCTCCGCGTAAGATCACAGCAGACTGGATGGTTTAGCAGACACGCGTAGCGGACGCTTATAAAACCTGCGAGTTCCGTCCAGATCCGAGCAATCCGGGAGACACCTATGACCAATGGCATCGACGCCAGGCAACCGTTGTGGTTTTACGACTTCGTCTCGCCGTTTACGTATCTGTTGCTCGAGCAACATGACAAGTGGCCGGGATTTCCGTTCGTCTTCACGCCGGTTGTACTGAACGATTTGTACCAGCACTGGGGCCAGCGTCCCGCCTACGGCGTGCCCACCAAGCGCGTGTACATGTATCGTCACGCGCTGTTTCGCGCGGATCAGCTCGGCATCCCGTTCAAGATGCCGCCGGCCCATCCGTTCGATTCGACCAAACCGCTGCTGCTCGCCGTCGCCGCCAAGGCCGACATCCATTGCGCACGCGAGATCTTTCGCTTTATCTGGCGCGAAGGGCGGGATCCGTCAAGCGAGGAAGGTTTTGCCGCGCTGTGCGAACGGGTTGGCCTGCCTGACGGCCCCCAGTTGGTCCAGGACGAAGAGATCAAGGCGCAACTGCGCCGCAACACGGCAGATGCGATCCAGCTCGGTGTCTTCGGAGTGCCGACCTTCTGGCTCAACGACCAGTTGTTCTGGGGAGAAGATGCCCTGCCGATGGTGCTGTACAGCGCGCGCACGCCGAACTGGCTTGAATCGAAGGAAGTGAAGCGCATCAGTTCGCTGCCCTCCGGGCTGTAGGCTTGCGAGCTCGCCGCAGGTACTGCCGGGCTCGCAGTGTGTGATCCCGGCCATACCGCGCCCGCTATGGCGGGCGCACGGCAAACAGGCCTAAGGTTATAGACTTCGCGCCCCGCTTCGCGAGCTCTTCGGCTGGGGCTCCAAACGGCGCACTCACAGAGTCTGATCCGCCCACCTGATCCATGGACGACACCGCTGCCTCCCTCGATATCTGGCTCGTACGCGTGCTGCGTACGCTGCTCGTCGAGCGAAGCGTCACGCTGACAGCGCAGCGCCTGAACCAGACCCAGCCTGCCATCAGCACCGCGCTGCGCAGGCTGCGCGAAACGCTGAACGACCCGATCCTCGTACGCGGTAAATCCGGCATGGTGCCGACGGAATACGGCGCGTCGCTGCTGCCGTCCGCGCAACGGGTGCTACGTGAAGTGGATTTTGTCGCGACCCCGCATGGCGATTTCGATCCGGGCCGCTCGCGACGCACCTTCCGGGTCGCTGCCCCGGACTATCTGAACGACTTTTTCATGCCGACCGTCATCGCACAGTTTCGCGAGGCGGCGCCGCACGCGCGTCTGGAAATCGATTCGCTGAACCCCACGCTCGACCACGCTGCCGCGCTAGAGGCCGGCGAACTGGATCTGGTGATCGGTAACTGGCCAAAGCCCGATCCTCGCTTCGAGAAAAGCGATCTGTTCTCGGATACGGTGGTGTGCCTGATGCGCGCCGATCATCCGCTGGCGCAGCAGCCGATGACGCGTGAAACCTATCTCGCCGCTCCGCATCTCGCACCCACGCCGTATAGCGGCGCGCGGGGCGGCGCCGTCGATACCGGCTTTGCGCGGGCACGCGCCGAGCGCCGCATTGTCACGACACTGCCCTACTTCGGCCTGGTACCACAGGTGCTGCTGCAGTCCGACCTGATCTTCACCACGACGCGCCGCTTTGCGATGCACTACGCAAACATGCTGCCGCTCGCGGTCGTGGACGTGCCGATTCCGTTTCCACGCATCAAGTGTTATCAGTTGTGGCATCCGCAGCCGGACAGGCCAAGCGATATCGGCTGGCTGCGGACGTTGATGTCGGACGTGTCGGAGCGACTGGTGTCGCAGAAGGCGCGGCGCGTGAAGCGCGCGCCTGCGGTGCAGCGGGAAGTTTCGGAAGCGGAGCGGTAGAAAGTTCCCGGCGTTGGGGGCGAGGGTTCAGACGCTGACGCAGAGTTCGCGTGGCACGCGCGCTGTTTCGCTTGAACGCACCTGCAACAGCTCCGCGCATACTGCAATCGCGATCGAGGTCGGCGCCTTGTCGACAATTCCAGCCACGCCGATCGGGCAGGTCATCGCCTCCATTCGTTCCGGATCGACGCCACGCTCGATCAAACGCCGCTCGAATTTCACCCGTTTGGTCTTCGAGCCAATCATCCCGAAGTAGGTGAAATCGCGCCGCCGCATGATGCGTGCAGCGAGCGAGAAATCGAGCGCGTGATTGTGTGTCATCACGAGGAAGTAGGCGCCGGCGGGCGCGCTGTCGACGATCGCATCAGGCGAGTCGGTCGCCTCCACCTGCACATTGGCGGGCACTTCATCGGGAAACAGCTCGTCGCGCTCGTCCACCCACTGCACGACGCACGGCAGACTTCCGAGCAGCGTGATCAGCGCATGCCCAACGTGGCCGGCGCCGAACAGCACGATATGCATCGGCGCCCGGCGCGTCGCAGCATGGCTGCTGCGACGGCCGATCTGAATGAAAGAAGGTGCTTTGATCGCAAGCATTCCCGTTAGCTCCGCTTATTGTCGGACCGCGGGCGCGGCAGCTGTTGCTGCGCGCACGGCGACGACTGCCTTGAGGATCTCTTCGCTCGTCGCAGGCGCGTTGAGCGGCGGATTGACCTTGTAGTCACCCACAGCCGCCACGGCGTCACGGACTGCGAAGAACACGGAGAACGGCAGCAACAACGGCGGCTCGCCGGTTGCCTTCGAACGGTGAATGCTGTCCTCCACATTCCGGTTCTTGAAGAGCCTCACGTCAAAGATGGGCGGCGTGTCGTTCACTGTGGGAATCTTGTACGTGGACGGTGCGTGCGTCATCAGCTTGCCACCTGGGTTCCACCAGAGCTCTTCCGTCGTCAGCCAGCCCATGCCCTGGATGAAGGCGCCTTCCACCTGACCGACGTCGAGCGCCGGATTCAGCGAAGCGCCCACGTCATGCAGCGCGTCGGCGCGCAGCACACGCATTTCGCCAGTAAGGGTGTCGATCACGACTTCCGAAACCGCGGCGCCGTACGAGTAGTAGTAGAACGGGCGGCCCTGCAGCTTCGACTGATCCCAGTACAGCTTCGGCGTCGCGTAGAAGCCGTCCGACCAGAGCTGCACCCGGGCCAGGTAGGCCTTCGCGATGATCTCTTCGAACGGCAGCACGGCGTCGCCGACCTTCACGCGGTCATGGCCGAAGCGCACGCTCGCCGCGCTCACCTCGCCGGCGCCGAAACGCTCGGCGGCAAACGCAGCCAGGCGCTCGCGCAACTGGCGAGCGGCGTCCTGAGCCGCCTTGCCGTTCAGATCGGAGCCGGTCGAAGCGGCCGTAGCCGACGTGTTCGCCACCTTGCTGGTGTCGGTCGCCGTGACGCGCACGCGGTTAAAGCTGATGCCGAGTTCATGCGCGACCACCTGTGCGACCTTCGTGTTGAGGCCCTGCCCCATCTCCGTGCCGCCGTGATTCACCAGCACCGAGCCGTCCGTGTAGATATGCACCAGCGCGCCGGCCTGGTTGAAGTGCGTCACGTTGAACGCGATGCCGAACTTCACCGGCGTGAGCGCCAGGCCCTTCTTCAGCACTTCGTTGCTGGCATTGAACTCGCGGATCTCGGCGCGGCGCGCACGGTAGTCGCTGGTGGCTTCGAGTTCGTCGATCAGTTCGTGAATCACATTGTCTTCGACCACCTGGCCATACGGCGTCTGGTTACGGTCGGTCTTGCCGTACAGATTGCGGCGCCGCACATCGAGAGAATCCTCGCCCAGCGAGCGCGCGACGTTGTCCATGATGTATTCGATCGCAAACGCGCCTTGCGGACCGCCAAAGCCGCGGAACGCCGTGTTCGACTGCGTGTTGGTCTTGCCGCAGAAACCGTCGATCGTCACATCGGACAGCCAGTAGGCGTTGTCGAAGTGGCACAGCGCGCGCGTCATCACCGGGCCGGACAGGTCAGCGGAGAAACCGCAGCGTGAGGTCATGTCGACCGTCACGCCTTCGATTACACCCTTGTCGTCGTAGCCGACTTCGTAGGTGTAGTGGAAGTCGTGGCGCTTGCCGGTGACCATCATGTCGTCGTCGCGGTCCGGACGCAGCTTGACCGGACACAGCAGCTTCCACGCGGCAATCGCCGCGCAGCAGGCGAACAGGCCGGATTGCGATTCCTTGCCGCCGAAACCGCCGCCCATCCGGCGGCATTCGATCAGCACGTTGTGCGACGGCACGTGCAGCGCGTGCGCCACCAGGTGCTGCATTTCGGTGGGGTGCTGCGTCGAACAATAGACGTGCATGCCGTCGTCGTCCTTCGGCACTGCGTACGAAATCTGGCCTTCCAGATAGAACTGTTCCTGACCGCCTAGCAGCATTTCGCCCGCGTCATGGTGCGCAGCACGTGCGATCTTCGCACCGGCTTCGCCGCGCGCGAGCTTCATCGGCGGCAGCACATATTGATTGGCGGCGCGCGCCTGCTGCGCGGTGAGAACCGCCGGCAACTCTTCGTAGACAACCTCGGCGCGGCGTGCGGCGAGGCGGGCCACATCGTGCGAAACCGCAACCACGATAAACATCGGCTGGCCGACATACTGCACCACGCCATCAGCGAGAATCGGATCGTCGCCGTGGATGATCGGGCCCACGTCGTTGACGCCGGGGATATCTTCCGCCGTGAAGACGGCGACCACGCCCGGCGTGGCGCGAACCTTGTCGAGCGACATCGAGACGATCTTCGCATGCGCTTTCGGCGACAGGCCGAGCGCGGCATGCAGCGTGCCGGCCAGCACAGGGATGTCGTCGGTATAGGTGGCGCGGCCACTCACGTGCAGATGCGCGGATTCATGCGGGCGCGAGACATGCACCTGGGCGAAATTGTCGAGGTCCTGAATGTCTTTCAGGAACGGTTCTGCTTGCTGATTCATTCGAGTCGTTCTCCGTATCCGTAGGACGGGTTCAGGCGTTCGCGCCGGCTGCAAGGACCGCGCGCACGTCGAGCGCGGACCTGGGCAGCGGGTTATGCGGACGGGTTTCGAGCCAGAAGCGGTACAGCGTGTTCTTCGCCGCGTCGAGGCGGTAGTTGCTGGTGGCGCGCATGTCGGAGAGCGGCGCGTAGTCGTTGCCGAGCGCGATCATCGCTGCCTGCGCGGTGGCCTCGTGCCATTCGGCGTCGCGCAGCACTGCTTCGGCGTGAGTCGCACGCTTCGAGGTCGCGGCCATGCCGCCGAACGCAATGCGCGGCTCTCGGATCGTATCGCCATCCGCGATAAACGAGAACGCGGCGCACACCGCCGAGATGTCGGAGTCGAAACGCTTGGAGAGCTTGTAGGTACGGAACTGCAGGTTCTGGCGCACGCCGGTGCGGGTCGGCACCTTCAGGCCGACCACGAACTCATGCTCGGCCATGTCCTTCTTCTGGTACGCGAGGTACAGATCTTCGAGCGGCATCTCGCGCTCAATCTCGCCGCCGCGCACCACCACGTGGGCACCCAGCGCGATCAGACCGGGCATCGAATCGCCGATCGGCGAGCCGTTTGCAATGTTGCCGCCGAGCGTGCCCGCGTTGCGGATCGGCAGCGAGGCGAAGCGCTTCCACATTTCCGTGAGCTCTGGATAGTGCTTCGCGAGTTCGGCGTACGCGGTTTCGACGCTCACACCCGCGCCGATCTCGATCCAGTCGTTCGACACCTCGATGCGGCGCAGCGCTTCGATCTGGCCGACGTAGACGATATTGCCCAGTTCGCGCATCAGTTTGGTGACCCAAAGACCGATGTCGGTGCTGCCGGCGAGGATGCGCGTCGCCGGTTGCGCGGCCTTGATCTGCGCGAGCGCTTCGACGGTGCGTGGCGCGTCGAACTGCTGGCCGGCGAATTCGTAGTGGAACGTCTCGCCGCGCTTGAGCGTGGCGAGTTTGGCCGACAGCGCGGCGACGTCGACCGGTGCCTTCGGCGCGGGAGCTTCGAACATGCGCACGGCTGCGTCGACGATCGGCCGGTAGCCGGTACAGCGGCACAGGTTGCCGGTCAGCGCGTTGCTGATGTCATCGCGCGAGGGCACCGTCTTGTTGGCGCAGCTGTGTTCGTGGCCGTGCTTTTCGTACAGCGACCACATCGACATCACGAAACCCGGCGTGCAGAAGCCGCACTGCGAGCCGTGGCATTCGACCATCGCTTCCTGCACCGGATGGAGCGACCCGTCCGGCTGGCGCAGGTCTTCGACCGTGAAGAGCGCCTTGCCGTCGAGCGTGGGCAGGAACTGGATACAGGCGTTGACCGCCTTGAAGTTCACGCCGCCGGCTTCGTCGCGCTCGCCGACCACGACCGTGCACGCGCCGCAGTCGCCTTCGGCGCACCCTTCCTTGGTGCCGGTGCAGTGCGCATCTTCGCGCAGGTACTGAAGCACAGTGCGGGTGACGGGAGCGTTCGTGATCTCACGGATCGCGTTGCGGTGGTAGAAGCGGATCGGCTGGGTCATGTCTCTTACTCGGGGATTGTTCTATGTCCGCGGGGACAGTGCTGCATTGATGATTCGAACGCTATCACCGTCAATATCTGCAACCCATAGCGAGGAGCACATGCGGGACATATCGTTTGGACGATAAGGAGATAGGTTT
Organism: Paraburkholderia sp. GAS82; assembly: GCF_050436285.1. NCBI lineage: Bacteria > Pseudomonadati > Pseudomonadota > Betaproteobacteria > Burkholderiales > Burkholderiaceae > Paraburkholderia > Paraburkholderia sp. GAS82. The sequence continues at coordinate 119,670 of NZ_JBNDLX010000014.1, read as the reverse complement.
TGAGCGAATCGGACTTATATCTAGCATGGTTGATTGCCGTATTTTCATTCCCAATACGTCATTTCAGCCATATCACCAGTTCTCAGATCGAGCCTGACCGCCCGCCAGCCGCCAAAATCGCACCTCTATATCGATCGGCTGCCGTATTTTTGACGCGAAAAATATTAAGCAAATCCTGCAAGGGAATCGGTTCCATGGGAAAATCACGTCTTTCCGCCGTTTTCAAGTCTCGTTTTCCCCATGTCCGCCGACACAGCCACATCGCGCAGCGAATTTGCGACCACTCTGCAGATCATTCCGGTCGTCTTTTTCACGTTTATTTGCTACCTGACCATCGGGATTCCGCTGGCGGTGCTACCTGGCTACGTCCACGATGACCTCGGCTTTAGCGCGATCATCGCCGGGGCGGCGATCAGCGTGCAGTACCTGGCCACGCTCGCCTCGCGCGCACTCGCCGGCCGCTCTGCGGACACGCTCGGCCCGAAGCGGACCGTGGCAATCGGACTGATCGGCTGCGGCACGAGCGGCATCATGCTGCTGCTCGCCGTGCTGTGCGGCCACTGGCCAGGCGTGAGCCTCGCGCTGCTGGTGCTGAGCCGATTGGTACTCGGCTTCGGCGAAAGCCTGTGTGGGACGGGGGCGATTCTGTGGGGGATCGGGCGAGTCGGCGTGTCGCACAACGCCCGCGTGATCTCGTGGAACGGCATCGCTACCTACGGAGCGCTGGCCATCGGCGCGCCGCTCGGCGTGGCGATTGCGCATACGGTCGGCTATACGGCGCTCGGTATCGTGGTCATCGCGCTGGCTGCGCTTGGCTACTATCTGGCGCGGCTGATCGCGCCCGTACCGGTCGTGCACGGCGAACGGATGTCGTACCGAAGCGTGTTCATGCGCGTGCTGCCGCATGGGATCGGGCTCGCGCTCGGCTCGGCCGGCTTCGGTTCGATCGCGACCTTCATCACACTGTTCTATGCGGCGCGGCATTGGCCGAATGCGGCGTTGTCACTAACCGTGTTCGGCACGCTTTTCATCGGCGCACGCCTGTTGTTCGCCAATACCATCAAGACGTATGGCGGCTTTCGGGTGGCGATTGCGTCGTTCTCGTTCGAATGCGTTGGCCTGCTGATGCTGTGGCTCGCGCCCGAGCCCCATTTCGCGCTGGCTGGGGCCGCTCTGACCGGTTTTGGTTTTGCGCTCGTGTTTCCGGCGCTGGGCGTCGAAGCCGTGGGCCTCGTGCCGCCGGCCAGCCGCGGCGCGGCGTTGTCCGCTTACTCGGTGTTCCTCGACCTGTCGCTGGGGATCACCGGACCGCTCGCCGGGTACATTGCGGGTGAATTTGGCTACGGCTCGGTGTTCCTGTTTGCCGCGGTGGCCGCGGCTGCAGCCGTGGCACTGTCGACCATGCTGTATCTGCGGAACGCCCGCGTACCCAACGCGCCCGCTGCGACCTGACTGACAGGCTTAGCCCCGTTTGGGGCGAGCCTGCTGCGGTTCAGGCGTTCAAGGAAAGAAAACTTCTTGCGATGTTTGCGGATCGGCGTCGCCGCCGCGGGCTACGCGATGCCCGACCACTAGTCCTGCATCGTAGGCAGCCTCGAGCACATGGGCGAGATCCTCGATATGGATGACATGCAGATCCTTCGTCAACTTTCCGGTCTGCTCAAGCGTGTCGATGCCGAGTACTTCGGTGGCGATAGTCTCCAGTAACGCGAGACGTTCGTGATGGATGGTCTTGCTCATTTGGTACCCCCTTTACAGGCGGGGCGTGACACCTCACATGAGAAATCACTGTTGCCCTGTTAGCCTTGATTTGCGTTATCGTTCAGTTGTAATAATAGTAAGGAAACGCAAACCTGGCACGTGACCTGCAGTCGCAGTTTGAGGCTCTATTCCAAAAAAGCTAACGCCATCTGCGGCGATCTGACGCGCAAAAGCGGGCAACTCGCCAGCCCGCCCGCACATTGAGGTGATCTAACGCGCCGCCGCGCCGCGTGCGCCGCCGGACAGCGACTTCTCCAACGCCGCTACGCCCGCCGGCAAATCGACCGCGACGCCCAGATCCAGCACCGTGCGGCCGAGCGCATGCAACGTGCGGAAGAGATTGTGCTCGCGGCATTGCTCGCCCATCTGCCCGATCCGCACAATCGGTAAGCCGAATGAGCCGGAGATTTCCACCTGATGCTGACGCGAGATGTGGCCGCAGATATCCGCCGGACTCAAGGTACCGGGCACCTCGATGCCGACCACGGAATTCAGACGGCATTCCTGCGGCGCATAGAGTTGCAAACCCAGCGCCGTAATGCCTTCCTGCAGCGCCACCGAACACTTTAGATGTCGCGCAAACCGCTTCTCAAGCGTCTCTGCGCACACCAAACGCAGCGCCTCATGCAAGGCCAGCACGCCCGAGACCGGCGCGGTGTAGTGATAGCCAGCGTTGTGCCAGAAGTTTTCCGCGAGCGAGGCATCGAGGCACCAGTGGGCGTTCGGCGCCTTGCGACCCTTCACGCGCGCCCACGCCGCGTCCGAGAAAGCAATCAGCGAGACGCCCGGAATCGACGAAAGCCCTTTTTGCCCACCAGTAATCACCGCGTCGATGCCCCACGCGTCCATCTCGAGCGGCATGGTGCTGAGCGTGCAGACGGCGTCGACGATCACCAGCGCACCGGCCGCCTTCGCCAGCGCGGCGATGTCCTTAAGATGGTGATTCACGACCGTGTTGGAGGTCTCGCCCTGCACGATCGTGACGATCTCGGGCCGCTCGCGGCGGATCGCTTCGGCGACCTGATCGAGACTCGCGACCGTGCGGTCCGCTACGTCGAGCATCGATACCTCGGCGCCGACGCGCCGGCCCATCTCCGCCATCCGTTCGCTGAAAAAACCATTCTTGATACTGAGCACGCGCGTGCCAGTCCAGGCCAGGTTCGAGATAGCCATTTCCATCGCGGCCGAGCCCGGACCCGCCACACCCAGCACCCACTTCGAATGCGTCTGGAACACGTAGCGCGCCATGGTCTTCACCTGCCCGATCACCTTCACCATCGTGCTGCCGAGGTGATTGATCACCACCGTATTGGCCTTGGCGACGGCGGCGGGAATCGGCACAGGGCCGGCGCCCATCATCAGCAACGGTTCTTCGGGGAGGATGGCGTCGAGCGATTCGACGTCGGGACAGGGGACGGGCGTGGAGGATGTGGTCGGCATGATCTGATCGGTACGGAGGATTTCAAAGTGCGGCAGAGGCTGAACGCGCTCATGATCGTGAAGCGACGCATGAACACCTCAGGCTGCCCAGATGCAAACGGCCTCGCCAATCTTGACGCTGGCGAGGCCGCTCACATCCTGAACGACGATCATTAACCGATCCGGGCGATTGTGCAAGTTTTTTGACAGTGCTAGTCGCCCGCCAGCACGGGACGGATTGCCCGCGCTTGTGCTTATTTCACCGCATGCTTGTCGAGCTTGCCGCCCGTGTCCTTGTTGTACCGTTCGACATACTCCTCGATCAGCCTGCGCATCGCCCGGCCAATCTGGCGATAGTCCGACTCGTTGAGGTTCGCGAGCGACACCCGCCCCGACGGATGCTGCGTGCCGAAGCCCTTACCCGGCAGGAGCACCACCCGCGCCTCGCGCGCGAGCCGGAACAGCAATTCGCTCGGCTCGGTATTCTTGAGCAGCCACTCCACGAACTTGCGCCCGAACATCCGCTCCCCGAGGAACTCGATATCGAGAATCGTGTAGTAGTCGACCTGGTTCGGATCGTCGTCCTTGAACGAGATGCCGACCTCTTCGTACAGCGCCTCCTTGCGGCTGCGGATCAGGCGCTTCAGCGCGTTCTTGTACGCGTCCGGCGTATCCATCAACGAGAACAGCGAGAACAGCACCATCTGCACCTGCTGCGGCGTCGACAGACCGGCCGTGTGATTCAGCGCGACGGTGCGGCTGTCGGCGACCAGCCGGTCGATGAACTTGAGCTTGTCCGGCTCGGTCGTGATCGATTCGTAGCGCGTATGCAGTTCCTTCTTCACGTCCTTCGGCAATTCTGCGAGCAGTCTGTCGAGCACATTGTCGCGATGCGTCGCGATCGTGCCGAGACGCCAGCCGGTCGCCCCGAAGTACTTCGAGTACGAATACACGAGGATCGTGTTTTTCGGCGCCAGCGCAAACAGCGACACGAAGTCGTCGGCGAAGGTGCCGTAGACATCGTCCGTGAGCAGGATCAGGTCCGGGCGTTCCTTGACGATCTCGGCGATGTATTGAAGGCTCTCGTCACTGATCTTAACCGAAGGCGGATTGCTCGGATTGACGAGGAAGAACGCCTTCACCTTCGGATCGCGCAGCTTGTCGAGCTCCTTGTTCGAATATTGCCAGCCGCTTTCCACCGTAGCCTCGAGATTCACGACATTGAGCTGGTAGTCGTTCAGACGCGGAATCTCGATGTACGGCGTGAAGATCGGCATGCCGAGCGCGATCGTATCGCCAGCCTTGATCAGATGGTTTTCGCGCATCGTGTTGAAGATGTACGTCATCGCCGCGGTGCCGCCCTCCACCGCGAAAATGTCGAACTCGCCGACAAACGGATGCTTGCCGACCATCTCGCGCCGCAGGTACTGGCCGACAATCACCTCGGAGAGCTTCAGCATGCGGTCCGGCACCGGATAGTTCGAGGCAAGGATGCCTTCGCACATTTCGTACAGGAAATCCCCGGCGGAAAGACCGAGTTGATCGCGCACATACGAAACCGCGCCTCTCAGAAAATCAATACCTGGCACACCTTTGTTTTCGCGCAGGAACAGATCGAAACGCTCGGTCAGTCCTTCGCGGCGCGGGAAGCCGCCAACACCCTCGGGCATATATGCGAACGAGCGCTCCGATTCGCGCATCGCGAAGAGACCGAGTTGCCAGAAGCCGTGGCGCGGAATGGTTGCCAGAAAGTTCGGGTTGCCGCGGCCGGCATTGAGCATCGAGACGTTTGCGGGACGCTCTACCGCGCCGCCGCCGGCGGCCTTGATCAGTTCATCCTTCAGTTCGAACGGGCTGAGTGCTGCCAGCTTGTCCTGTTCGGTTTCGCCTTTGCCTTTTGCCATGATGCATTCTCCATTCAAGGGTGGGATGCGCCGGCGGGCGCGCTCCTGCGGCAGCGCCGGCGTGAAGGAATTAAGGGCTGCGAATCAAGCCTTGATCGAACCTTGTCAGACTGCCGCAGCGTCAGACGAGACCCACGACAAGCGGCCCAAGCAGGGTCAGCGCCACATTGGCGATCGCATAAGTGATAGCGAACGGCACGGTGGGCACGGCGCTCTCCGCCTTGTCGAGCACACCGCCGAACGCGGGATTCGCACTGCGCGAGCCGGACAGTGCACCGGCCAGAATCGCGGCGTTCCGGTAACCGAGCACGTAGCGGCCGAACAGCATCGTCAGCAGCAGCGGGAATAGCGTGACGAACACGCCGAGCAGGAAGATCGTCATGCCGCTCTGCTTGACCGTGACCACTGCCTGCAAACCGGAGTTCAGGCCCACGACCGCGACGAACGCGGCAAGGCCAAAGTCCTTCAGCAATTGCGAGGCGGCCGAGGGCAGCACGCCGTACATAGGATGCTTGCCGCGCATCCAGCCGAACAGCAGGCCGGCCAGCAGGCAACCGCCGCCCGAGCCAAGCGTCAGCGGAATGCCGCCCACATCGAGCACAACCAGACCAATCAGCAAACCGAGTACGAGGCCCACGCCCATGTAGATAAAGTCAGTCTTGTTGCTGTACGGCAGTTCGTAGCCAGCAGCATCGACCGCACGTTTGGTGTCTTTCGGCGAGCCGTAGAACGTGATCACGTCGCCGTGTTCAAGCCTGGTTTCCGGCAGGATGGGCAGCGGCTGGCCGGCACGCGTCGCGCCCTCGATATAAACGCCGTGACGCAGATCGCGATCCACGTTCTGGCGCACTTCCGCGATCGTGGTGTGATTCATGCCCTTGCGTGTGAACACGCCCTGACGGGTCTGCATCACGATGCTGACGCCATCGGTTTCCGCGAGTTCGTCGCCGATCAGATTCCACAGGCCGACCACGCCTTCGCGGCGCCCTACTACCAGCACCACGTCATCCGCTTCGAGCACGAGATCCGGAGCCGGCTCGAGCGCCTTGCCGCCACGTCGGATGCGCTCGATCGTGATCATGTCTTTCTGCGCCAGTTCGATCTCGGAGACCTTGCGACCCGCACCGGTTCCCACCCGGTACGCGCGTCCCACAACCTCCGGCAACGCTGACAGTTGACCGGCTGCCTGTGTCGACGCGTTGCCCGCCAACTCCTTTTCGGCCTCGATCGACGCCTCGCGCAAGCCCTGCCCCATGAACTTCGGCAAGATATTCACGCAGACGATGATCGCCCCCAACGAGCCGAACACATACGTGACGGCATAGGCAATTGCCACGTCGGATTGCAGCGACTTGATCTGATCGAGCGGTAAATCAAGCCGCGCGATCGCGTCACCCGCTGTGCCGATGATGGCCGACTGGGTCAACGCACCGCCCGCGAGCCCTGCCGCGAGCCCCTTGTTGAGGTGAAAAAGCTTCGCACACACAATGACCGTGATCAGCGCCGATACGGCCAGGAAAATCGCCATCGCGATCTCGCGCAGCGTCTTGCGATTGAGCGAGTTGAAGAAGCCCGGTCCGGAGTCATAGCCGACCGCATAAATGAACACGGCGAACATCACGGACTTCACCCCATTGTCGATCGTGACCCCGGCCTGACTGATCACCACCGCGGCAAGCAGCGAACCGCCCACACCGCCCAACTGGAACTTGCCGAAATTGATCTGGCCGACGTAGTAGCCCACTGCCAGGGAAAGAAACAACGCGATCTCAGGTGACTTATGAAAGATGTTGTGTAGCCAGTCCATCTTGCCCTCGCAATAAATATTGACCGGACTGCCCGGTGTGATGGCCGATGGAAGTCAACGTTGCGGCACTCCCATCTGCGCCCTTGATTGCGCTAGCCATGCGCCAAACCTGCCCCGCGCGTCATACACCGCGCATTCGTGCGATGCGCTTTCGTGCACCGCGCGGCATCAGTTCGACGCGCGGCGTCTGTGCTGCGATTGCTGTCACTGTGGTTATCCGAACTTGCCCGCAAGGCCGACGACCACCGGCCCCATCAACGGCAGCAGAATGTTGGAAAGTGCGTAGGTGATCGTGTAGCCGATCACCGGCGTCGAATTACCGGTGACGCCGACCAGCGCGCTGATGGCCGGCGTGCTGCACTGCTGCCCGGCAATCGCACCGAGCAACATGGGGGCATCCAGTTTGAGAAACATGCGACCGATCCACAGCGACAGCAGCCCAGGAATCAGCACCATCAGGATCCCGACGAACGGCAACGCGACGCCGTATTCGCGAACCAGCTTGATCGCATCCGGCCCAGCTGAAAGACCGACTGCAGCGATAAACGTGGCAAGACCGAAGTCCTTCAGGATCTGCGCGGCGGCGGACGGCAACGAGCCGATCAGCGGATAGCGCGAGCGGATCCAGCCGAACAGCAAACCGGACAGCAGGCAGCCGCCTCCTGTACCCAATGCAACCGAAACACCGCCGATCCGGCCGCCCAGATGTCCGATCGCCATGCCAGCCAGCACGCCCAGTCCGAGATAGACGAAATCCGTTTTCTGGGTAGGCGGCAGCACATAGCCGAGCTGACGCGCACCGCGCGCCACATCCGCCTTCGCGCCAACCAGGGTCAGCACGTCGCCGCGGTTTAGTTCGGTACCGGGTAAGGCAGGAATCCGCGTTTCGAGACGTGTTACCGCGGCGATGTAGACGCCTCGCCCTTGCTCCGGTCCCGCCTGTTCGCGCAGTTGGGCAACGCTTTGACCGTGCACCTCGCGCCGCGTCAACACCACGTCCACCCGCTCGACCGGCAGCGCGCCAAAGCGCGCATCGGCGACCTCCGTGCCGATTGCCGCAGCCGCCGCGACCAGCGCCTCGCGGCGGCCGGCCACCAGCACGAGATCGTCGGCTGCCAGCAGCACACCAGGGGCGATGGCCACACTCGCGCCGTTCCGGTCGACCTGTTCGACTGTCAGATTGGAACCGTAACGCTGTTCGAGCACCCCGATCGACAATCCCGCTGCGGGACCGACGCGAAACGCCCGCCCCACCAAAGCAGGCGCACCCATCCGTTGTCCTTCGTCTAGCGCACCGTCACCGCCGAGCTTGTGCCACACGCGTTCCGCTTCTTCGCGCAAATTGACGCGCAGCAGCAGCGGCGCAAACTGGCTTGTAAACAGCACGACTGTGATCAGGCCAAACAGGTAGCTGACGCTATAGGCGGTCACGATGTTGGCTTGCAGACGCGCCGTTTCGGCGTCGGCAAGACCAAGTTTGGAGATCGCCTCGGAAGCCGTGCCGATCACTGCCGACTCCGTGGCAGCGCCGGCCAGCAACCCGGCGGCGGTACCCGCATCGAGACGCAGCGCGAACACCGCGACCATGATGAGGATCAGCACGGAAACGATTTCGACTATCGACAGCAGTCCATAGCGCCAGCCACGTCCGATGTTGGCGAAAAACTGCGGACCGCCGGTGAAGCCCAGCGCGAAGATGAACAATGCAAAAGCGATATTTTTCAGATCGGGCGCGAGGCGGGCGCCGGTTTGACCCAACAGTAGCGCCACGATCAACGTACCGCAGACACCGCCAAGCTGAATGGGTCCGATCTTGAATGAGCCAATGAAATATCCGAGCGCAAGGCTCGCGAACAACGCGATTTCCGGTTGCGACCTGAGCAATTCGCCGATCATGTTCCGGTTCGTCTCTTTACGGTGAATTCAGAATATTTATGAGAAAAAATAGCCTTGAAATTCTCAAAAGCCCATTTCGGGATATTTTTGAGCCAGGACGAGCTACTACATCAAAGGGGCGCAACATCCACCATTCGATTCAGGTTTTATTGCACCTTCGTGACGGGCCATGAAGACGTTTAACGCCGTCATGCGGCAGCGCGGTGAAGACGTGCAGTAAAGCTCATATTGACGACACGCATCGATTGCCTCGTGAAGTGGCCCAACACCTTATGCAAAGGTTATGGGCATGATTGCACCGTCGAATTGTTTGACTAATTCAGAATAATTCCGCCAATCCCTAATTCATTACAGACAGGTGGCGGAATGTACACACTTCCAAATTCAGCATGCCTTATCAATAAATATTGTAATTTTTTGAAATAGTCAATATTATTTTCAACAGAAGACGCAAGACCAGGATCCCGGGCGATTCCGAGTTGGCCCGCATGCCGCTACGTGGCTCATAACGTGGCCTTCCAACAAATACACGAGGGCGGTTTTCAATGAACCAGATTCATGCAATGCGCGTTTTCGTCAGGGTGGCCGAGACTGAGAGCTTTCGCCGCGCCGCCCAGCAACTCGAGGTGTCGAACGCGCTGGTCACGCGCGCCATCGCCACGCTCGAAGCTCATCTGAAAACCCGGCTCATCAATCGGACCACCCGCAATGTCGCCCTGACCGAGGCCGGCACGCGATACCTCGAAGGATGCCGTGGGCTGCTGGAAGAACTGGACCGTCTGGAAACCGCATTGGGCGATACCCAGGCCGAGCCTGGCGGTACGTTGCGCCTCGTCGCTTCCGGTGCGCTCTCGCTGCTTTCGCTGACACCCTTGCTCGACAGCTTTCGCAGGCTGTATCCGAAGATCAAGGTGCGGCTCACGCTGACCGACCGGCGCGTCGACCTGATTGAAGATGGGTACGACGTCGGTATCGTCACCGGCTTCACGGCACCAAGCCACGATCTGGTCGAACGGCCAATCGGCACGCATTCGCTGGTGGTCTGCGCGGCGCCTGCGTATCTCGCCGAGCACGGCGAGCCGCAACTGCCCGAACAACTGGCATTGCAAGCGTTTGTCGCGCTGCCATCGGAGCAAGGCAGCATCACCTGGCATTTCAGTGGGCCTTCGCATCGCACCGAAGAGATCACACTTCAACCGGTGTATTCCGTCAACAACGCGCAGATGGTGCGGCTTGGGGTGCTGGCCGGTATGGGCATTGCGATCCTGCCATGGCAGATGGTGGCCGACGATCTCGCCGCCGGTACCTTGAAGCGAATCATGGCGGATCATCGCGTGGACGATCCCGACCTCAAGGTGTCGATCGTGTATCCGAACCGGCAGTTCCTGCCGGCGAGGACACGCTCGTTCGTGGAGCATACGCTCCAACATTTCAGCCGTGTGGCGGCAGGCCCGTGGGACCCATCCGACGCCGCAGACGTCGCAGGTATTGCGGACGCCGCCGTCGACGCCTCACGCATGCCGGACACGAATGGCGTATCCATGCCGGAACCGCCAGCACAGACGCCACCACCCATGGCGAAAGAAATGCGCACCGGTCTGCATGCGCCGCGGGGGGCTTAAACTATCGGCATCCCGTCGGTGGAGGCTCCCATGCGCATGATCCTGTTCAGTAGCCGTCAGTACGACAGCGAGACATTTCGCGAAGCGAACACCGCGCATGGCTACGATCTGCACTTTCAGGAGTCGCATCTCGACGCGGAAACCGCCGTGCTGGCAGACGGCTTCGAGGTGGTCTGCCCGTTCGTCAACGACTGTGCCGACGCAGCGGTTCTGGAGCGGCTGCATGCCGGCGGCACGCGCCTGATCGCACTGCGCTCGGCGGGCTTCAATCACGTCGACCTGGCTGCGGCTGAACGCCTGGGCATCACCGTGGTGCGCGTACCGGCCTATTCGCCGTATGCCGTCGCCGAACACGCGGTGGGGCTGATTCTCGCCCTCAACAGGCGCCTGCCGCGCGCCGCAGCGCGAACCCGCGAAGGCGACTTTTCGCTGCATGGGTTGCTCGGTTTCGACCTGCATGGCAAGACGGTCGGCGTGGTCGGCACCGGCATGATCGGCCGGGTGTTCGGGCGCATCATGGCCGGCTTCGGCATGCAGATCCTCGCATACGACCCCGGCACGCCCGCAGAGGATCTGCTGGCGCTTGGCGCGCGCTACGTGCCACTCGATACGCTGCTTGCCGAAGGCGATGTCGTCAGCCTGCACTGTCCGCTGGTGCCAGACACTTACCATCTGATCGACGATAGCGCGCTGGCCAAAATGAAGCGCGGCTCGATGCTGATCAACACGGGCCGGGGCGGCCTCGTTGAAAGCAATGCGCTGGTCGGCGCGCTCAAGAGCGGCCAGCTCGGCAACCTGGGGCTCGACGTCTACGAGGAAGAAGGTGGCCTGTTCTTCGAGGACCATTCCAACCGGCCACTGCAGGACGACGTGCTGGCGCGCCTCCTGATGTTCCCGAACGTGATCGTCACGGCTCACCAGGCGTTCTTCACCCGCGAGGCGATGAACGAGATCGCGCAGACGACACTCGGCAACGTGGCCGCATGGCTCGCCGGTACGCCGCGCAACATGGTGCAGGCGCGCGGCTAGCGCCCTCGCCCATCCATCGCAGTGCGAACCGCCGTGCGCGCGTCGTCCGCGGCGCCGCATACTTCACGCAGCAACGCGACTTCACGCTCGTGAACTTCTACCGGAAACCAGCGTGCGCCCGCTTCGGCCAGATAGCGCGCGCGATGCTGGCCATTGCGGAACGCCACCACTCCCTCGTGTTCCAGTCCGAGCCAACCCATCAGGCCCGGCGCGCGGCGCTTCGAGATGGTCACATATGGCATCTGCGGAATGCGCGGATTGGCGGGATCCAGAAACTCGCGAATGCCACGCACCTTACCGGTATGCCATTCGTTGACGGGTTTCAGCACGTAGTCGGTATTGTCGCGATCGGCGCATTCGAGCAGCTTGCGCGCATCGACGAGCACCACCTGATGACGGGTGCCGTCGGCGACGAACACACGCTTGAGACGGACGTGGTCGTACCACGCATGTTCAGACAGCGGAACGATCCAGATGGGTTCCGCCATGGAGGATTCGAGAGTCGGCGTGGGTGATGACATGGACAATAACAGGTGCAGACTCAATGGGCCGGTGCACCAGCACGCGGCACGCTAAAAAAGCGCTTACGCTACGGGTGCCCTGTGAAGTATATGTGACAACGCCCTGCATTAATCAGTCAGCATGTGGCGTATATGGCGTATTTGGCGAAGACAAATAACAGTGGAGACGGCGATGACTTCAGAACACTTCGGCGACCACGTGCGGATCGAAGCAAACGATGCGGTTGCCACGATCGTGCTCGAGCGGCCCGCGCGCCGCAACGCGGTGGACCGTCCGACTGCGGACGCGTTGCGAGCGGCGTTCGAGCGTTTCGAAGCCGAGTCGGCGTGGCGGGCGGCGGTCCTGTTCGGCGCGGGCGGCACCTTCTGCGCGGGCGCCGACCTCACCGCGCTCGGCGACGAGACCCGTCGCAACGAACTGCACGCCGACGGCAGCGGTCCCGGGCCGATGGGTCCGACCCGCATGGTATTCACCAAGCCCGTGATCGCTGCGATTGCCGGGTACGCCGTCGCTGGCGGCCTCGAACTCGCGGCCATGTGCGACCTGCGGGTGGTCGAAGAGGATGCGGTGCTGGGCGTCTTCTGCAGACGGGTCGGCATTCCGCTGATCGACGGTGGCACGATCCGGCTGCCGCGGCTGATTGGCTTGTCGCGCGCGCTGGATCTGATCCTGACGGGGCGCGCAGTCGGGTCGCAGGAAGCGCTGGCGTTCGGGCTCGCGAATCGGGTAGTGGCAACCGGCACCGCGCGCACCGCTGCCGAAAAGCTTGCCGCGGAACTGGCGACACTTCCCCAGGCCGCATTGTTGGCGGACCGTTGCTCGGCCCTCGAAAACAGCACCCTCGACGATCTGTCCGAGGCCTTCCGCCGCGAGGGCGAGGGAGGATATCAAGCGGTATTCGCAGAGGGAGTAGCGGGCGCGCTGCGCTTTGCCGAGGGCGCCGGACGACATGGCGACGCACTCGAACCCGGCGGCGGCTAACCTCGCCGGCAGCCCTGCGGGGCAACGCCTTCAACGAAAAACAACAACTTGATCGCGCCCCACCTACGCCGTTTTGGCTTAGGTACAATCCCTTACTTGTTTGCCCTGTCTGCGCTCGCGCTCTCACTTCGAAAACGCGCGCCGGCAATGCGTGGAATGCGCAGCCTTCGTACCGATCTCCACATCATGCCTTTGCCTCTGCTCGCCCTTGCTGTTGCCGCGTTTGGAATCGGTACCACGGAATTCGTCATCATGGGCTTGCTGCCCGACGTGGCACGCGACCTCGCCGTCTCGATCCCCGCAGCCGGCATGCTGGTGTCGGCCTATGCGCTCGGCGTGACGATCGGCGCCCCGATCGTCGCCATCGCGGTCGCCAATATGCCGCGCAAAAAGGCCCTGATGAGCCTGATCGGCGTGTTCATCGTCGGCAACCTGCTATGTGCCATGGCGCCCAACTACGGTGTCCTGATGGTCGCGCGCATCGTGACGGCGTTTTGCCATGGCGCCTTCTTCGGGATCGGCTCGGTGGTCGCAGCCGGCCTGGTGGCGCCGAACCGGCGGGCCCAGGCGATCGCCCTGATGTTCACCGGTCTTACGCTCGCCAACGTGCTCGGCGTGCCGCTTGGCACCGCGCTAGGTCAGGCCGTCGGCTGGCGGGCCACGTTCTGGGCTGTAACCGTCATCGGCATGCTGGCCGCCGCAGCGTTGGCCGTGTGCCTGCCCGCAAAGATCGAGATGCAGAAGGCGAGCCTTCTGCGCGAGTTCAGCGTGTTGAAAAACCCTCAAGTGGTGATGGTGCTTGGCATCAGCGTGCTGGCCTCGACAAGCCTCTTTTCCACCTTCACCTACATCACGCCGATCCTCGAAGACGTCACCGGTTTGACGCCGCATGCCGTCACACTGGTGCTGCTGTTGTTTGGCCTCGGGCTGACGGTGGGCAGCACGCTCGGCGGCAAGCTCGCCGACTGGCGCCTGATGCCTTCGCTGGTGGCGTTCCTGCTCGCCATCGTAGTGATCCTGACGATCTTCGCCGGCACGATGCACTCGGCCGTGCCCGCGATGGCCACGATCTTCATGTGGGGTGTGCTTGCCTTTGCGATCGTGCCGCCGCTGCAGATGCTGATTGTCGATCGTGCGAGTCATGCGCCGAACCTCGCTTCCACGCTGAATCAGGGTGCCTTCAATCTGGGCAATGCCACCGGCGCATGGCTCGGCGGCATGGCGATTGGCGCGGGCGCGCCATTGACCACGCTGCCGTGGGTAGGCGTCGCCGCTGCGGTCGGCGCGCTCGGGTTGACGCTGTGGTCGGCTTCGCTGGAGCGGCGTACTCCGCCTGCTGCGGTGGCCGGTTAACCCGCAGCGCGTTTCCTGCTTCTACTCGTGCGTGTGTGCCGGCAGAATTTCCCCGACACACTTGCCGAAGCCCACCCGGTAACCATCGCCCTGGCACCATCCGGCGAGCGTCAGTTCGTCGCCGTCCTCGATGAACGCACGGCTGCCGCCTTCCTTCAGCTCTAGTGGATTCTTGCCGTTCCACGTCAGCTCCAGCAGGCTGCCATACGCGTCTTCGGCTGGTCCGCTGATCGTACCCGAGCCCATCAGGTCGCCCACCCGCGCGTTGCAGCCGGATACAGTGTGGTGCGCCAACTGCTGCGCCATCGTCCAGTACATGTGACGGAAATTGGTACGGGAGATGGTGGTCGCCTGTTGCGCCTGCTGAGGACGTAGCGTGACTTCGAGCGCAATATCGAACGCGTGCGCACCGTCATGCCGCAGATACTCCAGCGGTTGAGGTTCCTGCATCGGTTGTGAAACGCGGAACGGCTCGAGCGCGTCGAGCGTGACGATCCATGGCGAAATGGTCGTGGCGAAAGTCTTGGCGTTGAACGGTCCGAGGGGCACGTATTCCCATTGCTGGATGTCGCGTGCGCTCCAGTCGTTGAGCAGCACCATGCCGAAGATGTGGTCCTCCGCTTCGGCACACGCAATCGGCTCGCCAAGCGCATTGCCGCGACCGACGATAAAGCCGGTTTCCAGTTCGATATCCAGCTTGCGGCACGCACCGAATACCGGGCGCTCCTGGTCGGGCAGCTTGAGCTGACCGTTCGGACGCCGTACCGGCGTACCGCTCACCACCACCGATGAAGCGCGCCCGTTGTAGCCGATCGGCATTTCCGACCAGTTCGGCAGCAACGCATTCTTAGGATCACGGAACATCGAACCGACGTTGGTCGCATGCTCCTTCGACGAGTAGAAATCCGTGTAGCCAGGAATCTGTACCGGCAGATGCAGCGTGGCGTCGGCCTGCGGCACCAGCGCTCGTTCGCGCAAGGCAGCGTCGTCGCGCAGCGTAGCGGTCTCGCGGGCGAGCAGACTGCTCAACTGGATCCGCACGCTGCGCCACGCGTCGCGGCCGAGGGCAATGAAATCGTTGAGCGTGTCGCGAGAGAAAACGTCCTGACCTGCTGCCGCACCCGGCAGACGCAGCAAACCGGCCGCTTGCAGCACCGCCAGGTCGACGATCGTGTCGCCGATCGCCACACCCGCGCGCGGCGCACCCTCGTGCGCGTCGCTGAAAATCCCAAACGGCAGATTCTGGATCGGGAAGTCGCACGCGGGCTCGTTCGCTGCTTCGATCCAGCTTTTGCGCGACGCATCGAGCGTCGCCTGAAGATCGCTCGATACGTTCATCGCTGCTCCGGGTTGAAGTGTTTCTTGAGACCTTGCCAGCACTCGTAGTAATGCGCCTGCAGTTGCGCCGTTTCCAGCGCGAAACGAGTCGGCTTGATCAGCGTGCGGGTTTCGAACATGAAGGCCATCGTGTCGCCAACCCTATGCGGCTTCGAGGTGTCGCTATGCGAGGCCTTCTCGAAGGTATCCGCATCCGGACCATGACCCGACATGCAGTTGTGCAGACTCGCGCCGCCCGGCACAAAGCCCTCGGCCTTTGCGTCATAGACGCCGTGCACCAGCCCCATGAATTCGCTCGCCACATTGCGGTGGAACCAGGGCGGGCGGAAGGTATCTTCCGCAGCGAGCCAGCGGGGCGGAAAAATCACGAAGTCGATCGTGTCGACGCCGGGCGTATCGCTCGGTGAATGCAGCACGAGGAAGATCGACGGATCGGGATGATCGAAGCTGATCGAGCCGATCGTGTTGAAGCGGCGCAGATCGTATTTGTACGGCGCGTAGTTGCCGTGCCACGCGAGCACGTCGAGCGGCGAGTGGCCGATGTCCGCACGCCACAGGTTGCCGTTGAGCTTCGCCACCAGTTCGAAGGCGCCTTCGCGATCTTCATATGCCGCTTGCGGTGTGAGAAAGTCGCGCGGGTTGGCGAGACCGTTCGAACCGATCGGCCCCAGGTCCGGCAGACGCAACAAGGCGCCGAAGTTCTCGCAGATATAGCCGCGCGCTGTGCCGTCCGGCAGCGAAACAGCAAAGCGCACACCACGCGGGATTACAGCGATCTCGAATGGTTCGACGTCGATCAGCCCCAGCTCCGTTGCGATGTGCAGACGCCCTTCCTGCGGCACGATCAGCAGCTCGCCGTCGGCGCTATAGAAGAAGCGGTCCTGCATCGAACGGTTGGCCGCATACAGATGAATCGCGCAGCCGCTCATCGCTTCGGCCGAGCCGTTGCCGGCCATCGTCACCCAGCCGTCGGTGAAATCGGTCGGCTCGGCAGGCATTGGCAGCGGATCCCAGCGCAACTGGTTGGGCGGGGTCGGCGGCACGTCGTGGAAGTTCGCGACCAGACGGTGCGAAGGCAGCGCGGTAAAGGGCTGATGCACCGCCGCCGGACGGATCCGGTACAGCCACGAGCGACGGTTGTGGCTACGAGGCGCGGTAAAGGCCGTGCCCGACAGTTGCTCGGCGTACAAACCGTAGGGCGCCCGCTGCGGCGAATTGCGGCCTTGCGGTAACGCTCCCGGCAGCGCTTCGGTGGCGAACTCGTTGGCAAAGCCCGATTGATAGCCCGGCACGATGTCAGGGCGCGCGCTGTGGTCGACCCGCTGGCCGGCGTGCCCGCTCGCGTGACCGCCGAGAGTCACGTTCGAAGGCTTGTATGTGGGGTTGTTCATGCAGGTTCTCCGTTAAAACTCCGGCCTGTGGCAAGCCGCAAGCCGCTTTTAGACCGCTTCCAGATCGCACTTGCCTTTATCAGGCCACGTTGATGCCCTCTTCGGCTTGTCTTTAGAACGCTTGCGCCGCTGCGCCATCGCGTTGCCGCGTCGCACCGGCCAAGGCAATTACCAGTAACGCCGAGCACAGCACCGGCACGGCGGCCGCATGAAACAGCGCAGCGTTGGACCAGTTAAGCGCAATCAGTTGACCGCCGACGAGCGGCCCGATCACCGAGCCGATTCGTCCGATGCCCAGACTCCAGCCGATGCCCGTCGAGCGTAACGAGGTCGGGTAGAAATGCCCGGCGAGCGCATTGACGGCAGGCTGGCCGCCGAGCACGCAGAAGCCGCCGGCGAACACCACGACCAGCAGCCACGGCAGCGCATGAGCGACCATGCCGATCATGCCGACCGTCAAAGTGGCAGCGACAAAACAGACGAACAGCACGCGTACAAAGCCAAAGCGTTCGATAAACCAGCCGAGCAGTAGCGTCCCCACCACGCCCCCGGTCTGCAGCACGGTCCCGACGATCACCGCTGTGGCAGGCGTATAGCCGGCCTCGTGCATGACGGTAGGCAACCAGTTCGACAGGAAGTACAGATCGATCAGGTTCATGAAGCTGATGGCCCACAGGATCAGCGTCACCGGCGTGCGGCCGGCGCGAAACAGTTCCGCAACGGGCGCGCCGCTCGCGGCCTTTTCGCGCACGACGAGGCGCGTGTCAGCGCCGATGGGCAGACTCGGATCGAACCGGCTGAGCCAGCGCAGGGCGCGTTCGTGACGGCCCTTGAGCACCAGAAATTGCAGCGATTCCGGCAACGCCGCCAGCATCGCGAAGGCAAGCAGCAACGGCACCGTGCCGCCTACCCAGAACACCGCACGCCAGCCGTACGTCGGGATCAACGCCGCGCTGATGAAGCCGCCCAGCGCCGCGCCAAGCGTGAAGCCACACGACACCAGCATCATCCGTTTGACGCGGTGCGCGGTGCTCGAGAATTCGCCGACCAGCGCCATCGCGTTCGGCATGATGCAGCCGAGCCCGAGGCCCGTGACGAAGCGCAGCGCAAGCAAGGCGGGGATCGTCGTCACGAGTGGTGTCGCCAGCATCGCCAATGCGAAGAACAGCGTCGCGCCAATCAGCACTGGCCGCCTTCCAATGCGGTCAGCCAGCACCGACAGCGCTAGCGCCCCTAGCAGCATCCCGAACAGGCTCGCACTGAACACCGGGCCGAGCGCCGCCTTCGACACGTGCCATTCGCCAATCACGCTCGGCGCCACATAGCCCATCGCCTGCGCGTCAAAACCGTCGATCACGAGACACAAGCCGCACAACACGAGCAACATCAACTGAAATGCCGGGTGATGCGTTTCGCCGAGCACGCGCTCCACTTCGATTACGTTGGCAGACCCTGGTTGGGCGTTCATCGAGTCGTCTCCTCGTCCTGACTGCATCGGACTGTTTAGTGGCGCGTACGGCTCCGCAATCTCGGGCGCACATGGCTTCACCATCGCGGCTATCCCGCAATTTACGAATGGTAAAACGAATTACGAATAGTGAAATTAACGTTAACCCTGAATTTCCATACGAACCCCATATGGTTATCAGCAATTAGTTCATGACGCCGTTGTGCGGACTGCTACCATCAATAGATGCGGCCCAGGGCCGCGCTTCGACGCGCCAACGATGCGCCACCACAACCACTCATGATTCCGCAGACTGTCCCCCAACTCGTCGCACGTGCCGCCGAACATCCGTTTCTCGGCGAGTATCTGGCGCTGGGCGAGGGCATCCATCACGACACCGCGGTCGCTCATTTCGACGGGCTCGAACTCGCAAGCGCCTATGAGCCGATCTTCGATATCAGCGTGCACGCGCTGGCCCAGTCGCTCTCTTCCGCGCCGGAGAGCGTGGACCGGTTCGGCGACGAACTCGGATTCCAGGCCGTCACGCGGAGGCTCGACGGCGAGCCCTTCGACCCGCTCGCCCCTTTCGACCGGATCGAAGATGACCCGCAACTGGTCACACTGGATCGCATGTCGCGCGCGCTGCACGCGATCAATTTCTTCGGCGCGCAACGCCACGGGCTGCTGTTTCTGCGCGTCCACGAACGTCTGCTGAAGAGCGTGAAGTACGACCACGGCCGGCACTTCTCGACGGTGCTGGTTTCGTTTGGGCTTAATCCATCGCGGATTGTCATCGAGTTGCCGGCGGCAGCGGTCGCGCACCGCACCTTCCTCGGCTATCTGACGAAGAGTTATCAGCGGTATGGGTTCAAGGTGGCGGGCAATCTGCCGAATGCCGGTCAGATTCTCTCTGTGTCCGACATGGCGCGGCTCGACTTCATCAAGATGGATGCGGGCCTCGCGTTGCGCGATGCGATGGTGAAGCCGCTAGTGGGTTATGCGAACCGGCTGCGGATACCGTTGATCTTCAACCGGGTGGCAACCGAAGCTCAGTTCGATCTGCTGCAACAGTATGACGTGCGCTTCGTGCAGGGACCGCTGTTTGCAGTGCACAGTCATGATGGGGCGGTTTGAGGTTCGGCGGAACGTGTCCTCCTGCTGCGAGGCCTTGGTACGAGGCGAAGGAAGCGCCTTTCGCGATGTCATGACATGACACTTCATGCGGCGATGCCGCGATGCCTCATCAGCCCGTGTCTCCCAGCCGGCGCGCCAGCGCCTTCAGACGCGGCCCGACCGTCTCGCGAAACACCTCTTCCCCCATCGACGAAGCCGGCCCGCTGCAACTCAGCACCATCCAGCGACCCTCGCGCGGCTCGCGAAACGGCACCGCAACCGCATTGACATCGTCGTGCCAGTCGCGAAACGAGTAGCAGCAGCGTTCACGGGAGAACGCTTCAATCTCCTTCTCCGCATCCGCCACCAGCGCGGCGCCCTCCTCGCCGGCCGCATTCTTCAACTCCGCCAGCAAAGCCGTGCGCATATCGAGCGGTTGGACCGCGAGATACGCGCGCCCCATCGAACTGGTCAGCATCGACAGCTTCGACCCGGACGCAAGGCCAAGCGTGAGCGCTGTCTCGCTGCGGATCGTTTCCAGATAGATCATGTCGAGGCCGTCGCGACATCCCAGCGACACCGCTGCCCCCACCTCGCGAGCGAACGTGCGCATGTGCGGCCGGGCAAGTTCGAGCGTGTCGGTACCCGACAGCAGCGCGAAGCCAAGTGACAGCACCCCGGCGTCGAGCGCATATTTGCCTAACGTCTCGTCGAGACGCAGATAGCCCAGCACCGTCAGCGTGTAAGCCAGACGATTGACGGTGGCCTTCGGCAAGCCCGTGCGTTCGACGAAATCTCGGTTGCCGAGCATTGTCTCGCCGGGCCGGAACGCGCGCAGGAGGTCAAGGCCGCGAGCGAGTGCGACGACAAATTTGCGCTCGTCCAGGGGATCGAGGGGAGTAGATGCAGGCATCAGTGGATGATACACTCAGGGCTCATTTGCAAAACATTGTTTCGCATAGCGGAACTCAAGTCAAGCGTTTCAAGTCACTCAAGATTCGATTCAGGAGATACGCATCATGGCCGACGCCGCGCAGTTTCACTGGGAAGACCCGCTGTTGCTCGATCAGCAGCTCACCGAAGAAGAACGCATGGTGCGCGAAGCCGCCGCAGCCTATGCGCAAGACCGGCTGAAGCCGCGCGTGCTGGAAGCGTTCCGGCATGAGAAGACCGACATCGAAATCTTCCGTGAAATGGGCGAACTCGGGCTGCTGGGACCGACCATTCCCGAGGAATACGGCGGCCCAGGCCTCAACTACGTGAGCTACGGGCTGATCGCGCGTGAAGTGGAGCGCGTCGATTCCGGCTACCGCTCGATGATGTCGGTGCAGTCGTCGCTGGTGATGGTGCCCATCTACGAATTCGGCTCGGATGCGCAGAAGGCCAGGTACCTGCCGAAGCTCGCCACCGGCGAGTGGATCGGCTGTTTTGGCTTGACCGAACCGAATCACGGCTCCGATCCGGGCAGCATGGTCACGCGGGCGAAGAAGGTCGACGGCGGCTTCTCACTCTCTGGCGCAAAGATGTGGATCACCAACTCGCCGATCGCGGACGTGTTCGTCGTGTGGGCCAAACTCGAAGAGAACGGCAAGGACGCGATTCGCGGCTTCATTCTGGAGAAAGGTTGGAAAGGCCTGTCCGCGCCGACGATTCACAGCAAGGTGGGCTTGCGCGCCTCGATCACCGGCGAGATCGTCATGGACGAAGTGTTTGTGCCGGAAGAAAACATGCTGCCGAAGGTGAGCGGCCTCAAGGGTCCGTTTACTTGCCTGAACTCGGCGCGCTACGGCATTGCCTGGGGTGCGCTCGGTGCTGCCGAAGCCTGCTGGCATACCGCGCGCCAATATGTGCTGGACCGCAAGCAGTTCGGCCGGCCGCTCGCCGCTAACCAGTTGATCCAGAAGAAGCTCGCCGACATGCAGACCGAAATTACACTCGGGCTGCAAGGCGTGCTGCGCCTCGGTCGTATGAAGGACGAAGGGACCGCGGCGGTCGAAATCACCTCCATCATGAAGCGCAACTCATGCGGCAAATCGCTTGAGATCGCGCGGCTCGCCCGCGACATGCTGGGCGGCAACGGTATCTCCGATGAATTCGGTATCGCACGGCATCTGGTGAACCTCGAAGTTGTAAATACCTACGAAGGTACGCATGACATCCATGCGTTGATTCTCGGTCGCGCGCAGACGGGGATACAGGCGTTCTTCTGACCGTCTTGCGGCGGAGAGGCGAGTTCAGCCCAGTTGATCTCCAAACGTAAAAGGCCAACCGCAAGCGGTTGGCCTTTTACATTGCCGTAGAACTTACGCGACTTGCTTGTTCGGCTGCGGCGTCAAACGCAGATACGGACGTAGTGCCTTGTAGCCCTTCGGGAATTTCTGTTTAATCACTTCCTCGTCCTTCAGCGACGGCACGATCACGACGTCATCGCCCTGCTTCCAGTTACCCGGCGTCGCCACCTGATGGCTGTCGGTAAGCTGCAACGAGTCGATCACGCGCAGCACTTCGTCAAAGTTACGGCCGGTGCTGGCCGGGTACGTAATGATCAGACGCACCTTCTTCTTCGGATCGATCACGAAAAGCGAACGGACCGTGAGCGTCTCGTTTGCGTTCGGATGGATCATGTCGTACAGCTCGGAGACCTTGCGGTCGCCATCGGCAAGAATCGGAAAGCCGACGCTTGCGGCCTGCGTCTCGTTAATGTCCTTGATCCATTCCTTGTGCGATTCCGCGTTGTCGACGGAGAGCGCGATGGTCTTTACATTGCGTTTTTCAAATTCGCTGGCAAGCTTTGCCGTCAACCCAAGCTCGGTGGTGCAAACAGGCGTGAAGTCTGCCGGGTGGGAAAACAGCACGCCCCAGCTATCGCCCAGCCATTCGTGGAACTTGATACGGCCCAGGCTCGATTCCTGTTCGAAGTCCGGTGCGATGTCGCCAAGACGTAGACTCATGATGCATGCTCCTTAGTTTGTTTGGACGGTCCGTTCAGGCTTGCGCCTGCGGTACTCCGCAAATTTAGAGCATACGGGAGCGCGCGTACACCACGAACGAACATCGCGTCACAACTTTATGAGTTTTTGTAATTTCCGGTGGAATAGAGGAAACTTTGCGGGACAGATCAACTCCATCATGATCTGAGGCTAGCCATGCGCGCGCACGAAGCAAAAAAATCGTGCTCGACGGCCCGCGGATCAACCGGGAATGGTTCGTGCGTTAGTCGGCATATGCCTGCTGCGCTCGCCACCTGACGTTTCTTTGGTTACGATTCACGCATGACATACCAAGATGGGAGCTGTAAATGTCGGAAGTCAACAAGGAGAGATTGATGTCGGATATCAAAACCGTCCTCGCGGACGCTGAAGACCTGCTGAAACAGGCCGCGAGCGCCACCGGCGAACGCGCTTCCGAACTGCGTGAAACGGCGCTGACGCGCCTGAAACAGGCCAAGGAAAAGGCCGCTGACGTGCAGGTCGTGGTGGTCGAAAAAGGCAAGAAGGCTGCCCGTGCAACGGATGACTACGTGCACGAGCATCCTTGGGCTTCGATCGGCATCGCCGCGGGCGTTGGTGTTCTGGTCGGCCTGCTGATCAACCGCAAGTAAAAACAGTCGGTACTGCCGGGCGATTTTGCCGGCATGCCGCTGAATCAGGTTGACCGGCGCAGCCATGGCCGGTCCGCTTCTTCTGGCGCATCTCACGCATCTCAGGCAACGCGCTCAAGCCATGACGATCGACAATCAATCGCAGCGCGTGGAGCACAGTCCATTGCGCCGCATCCTCAGTTCCGTGTTTGCGATTTTGCAGACGCGGCTCGAACTGATCGGCATCGAACTCGCCGAGGAAAAAGACCGCCTGCTCGGCGTGCTGTTTCTCGGACTCGCCGCCATGATGCTCGCCACCATGGCATTGATCGCGCTGACGGCGCTGATTGCGATCGCCTTTTGGGACACTTACCGGTGGCAGGCGCTGGCCGGCATTACAGCGGTCTATGCAATCGCGGCGATCGCCTGTGCACTAAAGGCGCGCAGCGGTTTGCACAATGCACCGTTGGTGTTCGAAGCCACGCTCGCCGAGTTCGAAAAGGACCGCGAGATATTTCGCAAACCGTGACATCCTGATCCAGGCCCGGCGACGGCGCGCCAACGCCGTTGGCCTTCCCGACCACCCCTGCTGCCAGACATCATGAGCCCCAGCCACCCCGATACCGCCTTTCGCAGCAAACGCCCGGCCGCCCGCGATCTGAGCGCGCCGCATCTGCGCGCGTTGCGCAAGGAACTGCTGCTGGTACGCGCGGACGTCGAGCGCATGGAACTCGCGCAGGCCACGGTCGACTTGCGTCAGGCGGTGACGCACTTCAGTTGGCTCAAGTTCATCGTGCCGGGCTTTGCCGGCATGCGCTGGGGTAAAGCCCGGACCGCCAGCGCGGGGATTGGCTCGCTGCTGAAGGAATATCCGCTGATCAGCTCGATTGCTTCGATGCTGCTTGCCAAGCCGTTGCGGGCAACGGTCGTGGCGAGCGCGAAGCCGGTGCTCAAGTGGGGCAGTCTTGGGCTGGCGGCGTGGGAAGCGTATCGCATCTGGCAACAGATGAAGAACGAGTCGCGCCGGACGACGGGCGATGTCGTGGGCGAGCGTGCGGATTGAGTCTGGCGTCTGGCGGGCGCGGGCGGCTCGTGACTGGCTGGATCCGGATGGCGGACCTTCAGGACGATGGACTTATCCCGTATTCCAGCAGACGTCTGAGTCTGCCGTTACCACCCCCTCTGCTGTGCGATTGGCCCGTGAGCCGGTTGCATCGAGTATGAAACTCCCGCACGGGTCGTCGCTCATCGGCCCTGTCTCTGTGGGGTTAGCCTCCACCGCGTAGCCACCGTTTGTTTCGTCTGCTGGAAGCGTGCGCAAGCGGTAGACCGCTGTCCCGAAAGGCGGCGCCTGATCCAGACCGGCCGGCAGCGGACTCACCTCGCCGGGGGCGCCGGCTTCGATAAACTGCGCGGCCCGATAAAGCGCCGATGCTGCGTCGACCCGATGCGAACGGGCGACATGTCCGCGATACGACGGCACAGCGTAGACCACCAGTATTGCGGCGATTGCGAGCGCAATGATTAGTTCGAGCAGCGTGAAAGCTCTGGCGGCCCTGAAGGCCGAAGGATGCGCTTTCGAGTTCGCATGTGAATAGTGCTCATTCATACCGTTACTTCTCTAAAACGGGCGTGCGGCGACCCGCCGCCAGTGCCGCTCGATCTTCTCGCCGTCCACGACCAGTTCCAGTTGCAGCCACGTCTGCGTCTCCTGGGTGCGGCCGAATCCCCGTGCGGTTAGCAGATACGCCTTTGCCTCGGGACGCGTTGCCAGTTGCCAGGCTTCCACCAGGCATTGCGGGGGAGCGGCTGAGCCGGGCCACTGTGCAATTGGTGTAAAAGCTCCGGCGGAGAAGGTCGGCTCGAGCTTCCATCCGGTTGGCTCGGCGGCGATTGCGATTCCACCGACGACGGATGCCGCGCCCGACAGAACCGCCCGGGCGCATAAGGTAAGCGCCGAATCGGCGGCGTGGAAGGCTTGCAAGGTCTCCCGAAGGTTGTTCGTGGAGCGCGACGCCGCCAATGAGGCTTCGAACGAGGCGGCCGACGTCACCAGCATCATCGATGAGATCAACAGGACGATTGGCAAGGCTGCGCCGCGCACGCGTTGGGTGGACGCGCCGTGATCGGGCATATGCGAGGCACGGCGTAGGCCGGGAAAGCGCAGCGACGCTTGCGCCAGCGGCCGCTCCACCGACGCCGGGTCGTTTGACTGGCAGGTCGTCATAACGTGTCGCCTTCGTTGTTCCGAAGCGCCACACGCCGCCAGAAGGCCTGCCGCGCGCGCATGTCCGTTCCGATGACACTCGCACCATCGCAATCGACGTAACGCACGCGCCGGCCCTGCGGTGCACCGCGCACCAGCACGCAGAGGTCTACCGCAACGACGTTCGCCCATTGCGCTGTTGCGATCGCAGACGCATCCAGCGCGCTTTGTGCGCCCGCAAGCCAATACCGGATCCGTAGCCGCTCGACGCCCTCCACCAGCGGCTGCGCCGAGCCGGATTTGCCGTTGCCGTCGCAATACAGCTCAAATTCGCTCGTCGAGCCGCTTTGCTTCGCATAGAACCGATTGACGATCAACACACGTCCCGCACCGAATACCGCGTCGCCGATGCTCACCGCCTGGCCGAGACAATCGGTCGACTGCCCGGTCGACGACGGCCACGTCGAAACGTTATCGCCGACATACCGAATCGCAATGCCGTCCGACCGACTGGCCAGCGCTTCGCACGTGGGGTTGTCGTCGGCGCCCGTGGGCCTCGCAGACGAACATCCGAACAGAGTCGGTCGGAGTTGCGGCAAAGGTGCGTCAACGGGAATGAACCCGGTCATCTGGAGCTGCTGGCCGATCACCGTAAGCGCTGCCAGACCCGCTTCGCGCATCTGTAGCGCGTCACCGGCTCCGCCGAACGCTGCCCGTTGCGAGCGATACAGCGAAACGGCGCCAGCGGTCACGACGAGCCCCAGCGCCAGGGCAATCGTCACTTCGACGAGCGTATGGCCGCGCGGAAAAATGGCACGTAGTTTCATTTGACGAACGCCACGGCAGAACACGACAGTCCAGCGGCAACCGGCAGATCGCCGCACGAATCGGGCTTGTCTATCACCCGCACCGATGCGGGCGTCTTGGCCACAGCCGACCATATGACGCGCGCGAACGAGACTCCCTGGCCATGCTCGCTGATCGACGCGTCGCCCTTAGGCAGCAAACTCGCAGCG
Organism: Paraburkholderia sp. GAS82; assembly: GCF_050436285.1. Lineage (NCBI taxonomy): Bacteria > Pseudomonadati > Pseudomonadota > Betaproteobacteria > Burkholderiales > Burkholderiaceae > Paraburkholderia > Paraburkholderia sp. GAS82. Next base: position 93,285 of record NZ_JBNDLX010000014.1, on the reverse strand, counting down.
CGATCGCTCCACTGTCGCAAGGCGGTGTCGCCACCTGCCGGTGCGCGTGCCGCCTCCGCCAAGGCGTCCGACAGAAGCGCGGCGCGTTCCCGCAGTGCGGCAGCACGTGTGTCTCGCGCAATCCATAACTGCGTCGCAATCAGGCCGAGGGCCGTGACTGCTGTCAGCGCAACCGCAAGCATGACCTCGATCAGCGATGCGCCGCGCGACCATCTGGCTTGTGCAGCGATCATGACGTTGCTCCGCATGCGCCGTCGACGATGCGCGGCCGTCCACCCGCAGCGATACGGATGCAGCGCCGCCACGACTGCCCTTGTGTCGCCCGCGAAGGGGCGTGCGGTGCGATGTCGAAGCTACGGAAGCTGCCGATCAACTGACCGGAGGGCGGCGTGAACGTGAGATTCGTCTCGGTCCCGGCAATACTCACCGCAGCCAGTTCGGCCTGCGCACGTAACACCGATGGCGTTCCAGTGCGCTCGACCATCACTGCCCATCCGCATGACCAGTCGGCCAATCCGGTGCGGCAAGCTTGCCCGGAGGCAAGACAGTGCCGCGCCGCGTCGACCCGGCACACAGTCACACGCACACCGCGCCTGACGGCTTCGCTGCGCGCGTATGACAACGTCGAAAGGAGGGCTCGCGCACGCGCATCGACCTGGTCTCGCGTATGCCACGCAACGAACGACGGTGTCGTCATAACCGCGATGACTGCCAGCACGGCAACCACGACCAATGTTTCGATCAACGTAAAACCGCGGGCCACGCGCGGTAAATCTGCATCCTGCATCATCTGCATTCCTCAACTTCAAAAGAATGCGATCAATTTACGCAAGCAGGAGTGCGTCGACAATCTGCCGAACGGCCAGGTAGCGGACGAGCAATGTCACCCGCAACAATGTCGGTATGACGGCTATAGGGAGAATAAAGATGCTATTGCGCGAACAATCAGCGCTTGCGGGTAGGCTTGGGGGGCGTCGCCGCGCGGCGAAACTCTTCGATGACGTCTTCGAATTCAGACACGTCCTCGAAACGCCGGTAGACAGAAGCAAAGCGCACGTAGGCAATCGTGTCGAGCGCACGCAACTCGTTCATCACGAGTTCGCCAAGACGCTCGCTGCGCACTTCGCGCTCGCCACTACCCAGCAGTTGGTATTCAATGCGGGCGACAGCCGCGTCGACCGCGTCCGCCGCAACCGGGCGCTTGCGCAGCGCCAGTTGCATGCTCGCGACGATCTTGCGGCGATCGAATTCGGTGCGGCTGCCATCCTTCTTGACGACCGAGGGCAACGCCAGCTCGACCCGCTCATACGTCGTAAAACGTTTGTCGCAGGCCGGGCAGCGGCGGCGCCGGCGAATCGCGGCGCCGTCCTCGGATACGCGCGAGTCCACGACCTGCGTATCGTCATGCCGGCAGAAGGGGCAGCGCATCGCTTACTTGTAGACCGGGAAGCGCTTGGTCAACTCGGCGACCTGCGTGCGAACGCGTTCGATCGTCGCCGCGTCTTCCGGGTTGTCCAGCAGATCAGCGATCAGGTTACCCACCTGCTCCGCTTCCTTCACGCCAAAACCACGCGTGGTCATGGCAGGAGAACCGAGACGGATACCGCTCGTCACGAACGGCTTTTCCGGATCGTTCGGAATTGCGTTCTTGTTGACGGTAATATGCGCCGCGCCGAGCGCCGCTTCCGCTGCCTTGCCCGTGATGTGCTTCGCACGCAGGTCGACCAGCATGACGTGGCTTTCCGTACGGCCCGAGACGATGCGCAGACCGCGCTTCACGAGCGTTTCGGCCAGCACCCGGGCGTTGTCCACGACCTTCTGCTGGTATTCCTTGAACTCCGGCGACAGCGCTTCCTTGAACGCAACGGCCTTGCCGGCAATCACGTGCATCAGCGGACCACCCTGGATGCCCGGGAAGATTGCCGAGTTGATCGCCTTTTCAAACTCGGCCTTCATCAGGATCACGCCGCCGCGCGGGCCGCGCAGGCTCTTGTGAGTCGTGGTGGTGACGAAGTCCGAATGCGGCACCGGGTTCGGGTAGACACCCGCGGCGATCAGACCGGCGTAGTGCGCCATGTCGACCATCAGGTACGCGCCAACCGATTTGGCGATCTTCGACAGACGCTCGAAGTCGATGCGCAGCGCGAAGGCCGAGGCGCCGGCCACGATCAGCTTCGGCTTGTGTTCCTGAGCGAGCTTCTCAGCCGCGTCGTAGTCGATGTCTTCCGCTTCGTTCAAACCATAGCTGACGACGTTGAACCACTTGCCCGACATGTTGACCGGCGAGCCGTGCGTGAGGTGGCCGCCGTGCGCGAGGCTCATGCCCATGATCGTGTCGCCCGGCTTGAGCATGGCGAAGAACACGCCCTGGTTCGCCTGCGATCCGGAATTCGGCTGCACGTTCGCAGCTTCAGCGCCGAACAGTTCCTTGACGCGGTCGATAGCGAGCTGCTCGACGATGTCCACGTATTCGCAGCCGCCGTAGTAGCGCTTACCCGGATAACCTTCCGCGTACTTGTTGGTGAGCTGCGAGCCTTGCGCGGCCATGACAGCCGGGCTCGTGTAGTTTTCCGACGCGATCAGTTCGATGTGGTCTTCCTGACGGCGGTTTTCCTGCTCGATCGCTTTCCAGAGTTCAGGATCGACGTTGGCGATGGTGCTTTGGGCTCTGTCAAACATACGGGTTCCGTTGAGTGTTTTCAGGTTGACCGGATCGTGCGCCGAATTTCGTGCAGAAAGCGTAGTGGGTACGCGGCGCTGCTGGCGGCTGTGCCAGCCCTGACGTGGCGGATGAAGATAAGCCGCACACGCGAGGCAGGACAGCCACCGGCGGCGCAATTGACTGCGCGCGGATCACGGCTGCCCAGGCGAACGGCAAAACGGCACCCTGCGCTTCACGGTGGGACGCTCCACCTTGAACCTGTTTGGTTCTATCGCCAGTCACGCAGGGATGAGCGCGTTAGTTTATTGGAACCGCCTGGAATAGGCAACCGGCCCGCCGCGTGGCCCGCAGGGGCAAGCGCCCTGCAAACGTCAGACGAAATCCCGCAACGAGCAGGAGCCGTCCCGGCACCCGTGACGCCCGCCGAGGCGGACGGGCCGGCCGCAAATGTCCCACCGGTCTCTCACGCCGCCTCCGCGCGCCTGGAGACACTCCACTGGCGACAAGGGCGTTCTTGCCGCAGCGCCGCATTGCAAGTAGGCTTGGCGACTTTCCCCTCTCCCCATCAGGAAAACGCCATGATCGTCTTCGTCACCGGGGCGTCCGCAGGATTCGGCGCCGCCATCGCCCGCACTTTCGTCAAGGGCGGCCATCGCGTCGTCGCCACCGCGCGCCGTAAAGACCGCCTGCAGGCGCTTGCCGACGAACTGGGCGAGGCGCTTCTGCCGCTCGAACTCGACGTGCGCGACCGCGCCGCCGTTGCCGCCGTCCCCGCTGCGCTGCCGGAGAGCTTTGCGGCGATCGACGTGCTGGTGAACAACGCCGGCCTCGCGCTCGGCCTTGAACCTGCGCAACGCGCGAACCTCGACGACTGGCAAACCATGATCGACACGAACTGCTCCGGGCTCGTGCACGTCACGCATGCATTGCTACCCGGGATGGTCGAGCGCAAATGCGGCCATGTGTTTAACCTAAGTTCGGCGGCGGCAAACTGGCCGTATGCGGGCGGCAACGTCTACGGCGCCACCAAGGCTTTCGTGCGCCAGTTCAGCCTGAACCTGCGCGCCGATCTGGCCGGCACACCGTTGCGCGTAACCGATGTCGAGCCTGGCTTGTGCGGGGGTACCGAGTTTTCCAACGTGCGCTTTCGCGGCGACGACGAGAAGGCGGCCAACGTCTACCAGAACGTGCAGCCGTTGACCGCCGAAGACATCGCCGATGCGATCTACTGGACCGCGACGCGCCCGGCACATGTCAACGTCAACACGATCGAACTGATGCCCGTCGCGCAGTCGTTTGCAGGGTTGTCGGTGCATCGCGGCTAAGGCTGCCTTATCCGGACTGACCCACGAAATAACGTGGGGTTTTGCGTTCCGGGTAAAATGCGCCGCATGAATATGTCCCCCAGCGAGCCCGATGCGGGAATCGGCTTCATCTGGCCGATTCGCGTGTACTACGAAGATACCGATGCTGGCGGCATCGTGTTCTACGCGAATTATTTGAAGTTTTTCGAGCGGGCACGTACCGAATGGCTACGAGCATGCGGCGTCGAGCAGGACCGCCTGGTGCAGGAAACGGGCGCCCTGTTCATCGTACGCAGCACCGCGCTCGACTATCTCGCGCCCGCCCGGCTTGACGATCTCGTCAAAATTGTTAGCCGCCCCGAACGAATTGGCCGCGCGTCGGTCGATTTCTTCCAGGAGGCGTGGCGCGAGGGCACGCTGCTTGCTACGGGGACCATTCGGGTCGGCTGCGTCGACCGGGTAACGCTGCGCCCTGCCGCGATTCCTGCATCTGTCCTCGCCGCATTGCGTCGAGGGGCCGATGTAAGTATGTGCAACGTGTCAACGGACAACGGTTGAACATCGTTGTTACGGGGCCAGTGAACTCGTATCGATCAAGCAACACAAAGCATGGTTCGGCCCGCGGTCTGCCGAAGCTTCCGGTTTCCTCACGGCAAGCTTCGACTGACCTTGCAGCCGGACGCCCCCTTCCGGGACGTTACAGCGAACCTATATGAACACTACACAAGATCTATCGATCATTTCTCTCGTTCTTAATGCGAGTCTGCTGGCGCAGGCAGTGATGGCACTGTTGCTGCTGCTGTCGCTGCTGTCGTGGACTTTCATCTTCCGCAAGTGGTTTGCGATCCGCCGCGCACGCGCGCAGACTGAGCGTTTCGAACGCGATTTCTGGTCCGGCGGCGACCTGCAGGCGCTCTATCAAAGCGCTGCGAACAACCGCCATACGATCGGTGCGCTCGAACGCATCTTCGAGTCCGGCATGCGCGAATTCCTGAAGGGCAAGGAAAAGCGTCTTAACGACCCGGGCCTGATCCTCGACGGCGCCCGCCGCGCGATGCGCGCCGCGTTCCAGCGCGAGATGGATGTGCTCGAAGCCAATCTGGCGTTCCTCGCCTCGGTGGGTTCGGTCAGTCCGTACATCGGTCTCTTCGGCACGGTTTGGGGGATCATGAATGCGTTCCGCGGCCTCGCCAACGTCCAGCAGGCCACGCTCGCCAACGTCGCGCCAGGTATCGCCGAGGCGCTGACCGCAACGGCAATCGGCCTGTTCGCCGCCATTCCGGCGGTGGTGGCCTACAACCGTTACGCGCACGACATCGACCGTCTGGCGATCCGCTTCGAGACCTTCATCGAAGAATTCTCGAACATCCTGCAACGTCAGGCGCACTAAGGAGTCCACGATGGCCGGTTCCTCCAGTCGCTCCTCCAGTATGCGCGGCAGCCGTTCGCGCCGCGCGATGGCCGATATCAACGTCGTGCCGTATATCGACGTGATGCTCGTGCTGCTCGTGATCTTCATGGTGACCGCGCCGCTCGTCGCGCCGTCGATCGTCAATCTGCCTACCGTCGGCGGGGCCGCTCCGCAACAGCAGACACCACCGGTTGTCGTGAATATCCGCGCAGATGGCAACATGAACGTCAAATATAAAGACGACAATGGCGCCATGCAGCAAGAAAGCATGACGCGGGCGGATCTCGATAGCTTCGTCACCGACCGCGAGCAGTCGCACCCGGACCAGCCGGTTGTGATCGCCGCTGACAAGACGGTGAAGTACGAAGCCGTGATGAACGTGATGTCCGACCTGAAGGCTCGCGGCGTCAAGCGCGTTGGCCTGCTCGTCAAATCGCAATGATCCGCAAGAATTCCACTTACCCGCTCCAGCCGCCGCGTGAACGCGGTACCTGGCGAGCGTTCGCGCTCGCGCTGGTGATGCATGCGCTGCTTGCGTTCTTTCTGTACCACGGCATTCAATGGCAGAACAGCACGCCGGCGGGCGCCGAAGCCGAACTGTGGACGGAGGTGCCCGACGTCACGACGCCGCGGCCGCCACCGCCGCCTCCGGTGCCGGTAGCCCCTGCTCCGCCGCTGCCTGATGAACAGGCGGATATTGCGTTGCAGGAAAAGAAACGTCAGCAGCAGGAAGCCGCACGCCAGGCCCAGCTTGCCGAACAGCAGCGACAGCAGCAGCTGCAAGCCCAGCAGGAAGCCGACGCGAAACGTCAGCAACAGCTGGCCGACCAGGCTGCGCAGCTGGCCGCCCAGAAAGCTCAGGCCGCCAAGTTGAAGCAGCAACAGCAGCAGGCTGACAAGCTCAAGCAGCAGCAACTGGCTGATCAGCAAAAGCAGGATCAGTTGAAGCAACAGCAACTGCAGGAGCAGCAACAGCAGGCCCAGGCCGACGCGCAAAAGAAGGCCGATGAGCAGAAGGCGGCGAAGGCGGCTAAAGCGGCGGCCGACGCAGCGCAAGCGAAGAAGCTCGATCAGGAGCGTCGTGCGCGGCTTGCACAGATGCAAGGTATGGCCGGGGGCGAAGGCTCGACGGGCAACGGTCTTGCGAAGAGCGGCACCGGTAGTGGCTCTGGCGGCACGTCGACTTCGCCCGGGTATGCGGACAAGGTCAGACGGCGCGTGCGGCCCAACATCGTTTGGTCGGGTGATACGCAAGGTCTGGAAACCGAAATTTCCGTACGTTGCTCGCCTACGGGCACGCTACTGGACGTGACGGTCACCCGTCCCAGCAGCAATCCCCAGTGGGATGCAGCCGCTGAGCGAGCCGTCAGGGCGTCCGATCCGATGCCGGTCGATGTTGATGGTAAAACGCCGTCGAGCTTCAAGATTACCTTACGCCCGGCTGGTTGATAGCAGGCCCAACGCCCCGTCCAGCGGGGCGTCTCCGGGAACGAATTGAGAGTTTCCCGGTCTGTCTGCTGTCATACCGTGATAGAAATCGTATTTTTTGGGAATCCATACAGCATGACTTTGATGACCAAGCTAGGCCTGCGGACATTGGTGGCGTCGTGCCTGATTGCAGCGGGCGGCGCAGCACACGCCCAACTTAACGTCCTCGTTACGGGCGTCGGAGCTACCCAGTTCCCCATCGCGACGGCGAATTTCGCCAATGAAGCGAACTCGCCGCAACAGGTCAGCACGATCGTGCGCCAGGATCTGCAACGCAGCGGCAAATTCACCAACGTCGACGCCGGCAGCGCGCCCGTTTCGGAAACCGATTCGGTCGATCTGGGCAGCTGGAAGGCCAAGGGCGCCAACGCGTTCGTGGCCGGCAGCGTGAACCACCTGCCGAACGGCCAGTACGAAGTGCGCTTCAAACTGTACGACACGGTCAAGGGCGAAAGCCTTGGTGGCCTCGTGCTGGTGAGCCCCGAAAGCGGCCTGCGGATGAGCGCGCATAAGGTCGCCGACTACATCTATGCGAAGCTGTTGGGCGATCGCGGCGTGTTCGCCACCCGTCTGTCTTACGTCATCAAGACCGGCAACCGCTACCAGTTGCAGATTTCCGATTCGGATGGCCAGGATGCGCACATCGCGCTGTCGAGCCCCGAGCCGATCATCTCGCCCGCCTGGTCGCCTGACGGCACGAAGGTCGCCTACGTGTCCTTCGAAAAGAAAAAGCCGATCGTCTACATCCACGATCTGCCCACGGGCCGTCGCGTGATCGTTTCGGACCAGAAGGGAAATAACAGTGCGCCGGCCTGGTCGCCGGATGGACGCACGTTGGCTGTGGCGCTTTCGCGCACCGGCAACACGCAGATTTTCGCCGTCAATGCGGACGGCAGCGGTCTGCGCCGGCTGACTCAAGGCAGCTCGATCGACACCGAACCGAACTACTCTCCTGACGGACAGTGGATTTATTTCACCAGCGACCGTGGTGGTCAACCGCAGATCTACAAGATGCCGGCCCAGGGCGAAAGCGCCGGCGCGGCCCAGCGGGTCACGTTCACGGGCAGCTACAATACGAGCCCGCGCGTGAGCCCGGACGGCAAGCAGCTCGCCTATATCTCGCGTGTGGGCGGCGCTTTCAAGCTGTATGTTCAGGACTTGCAGTCCGGTTCCGCAACCGGCCTGACCGACACAACACATGACGAATCGCCGAGCTTCGCGGCGAATGGTCAGTACATTCTTTACGCCACACAGGTGAACGGCCGTGGCGTGTTGGCCGCAGTATCGACCGACGGTCGCACTCGGCAGGTCCTGTCCGTTCAGGGCGGCGTCGTTCGCGAGCCGTCCTGGGGCCCGTTTATGCAATAACACACAAGGAGAGTAACAATGATGTCTAAACTTCGTATCGTATTTGCCGCATTGCTGGTCGGTGCACTCGCTGCATGTCATTCGGGCGTCAAGCTCGACGAGAACGCCAATAAGGGCGGCGCTGTCTCAACTCAACCGAACCCGAATGCAGTCGCACAGGTGAACGTCGACGAGCTGAACGATCCGAACAGCCCGCTCGCCAAGCGTAGCATCTACTTCGACTTCGACAGCTACTCGGTCAAGGACGAATACCAGTCGCTGCTGGCACAACACGCGCGTTATCTGAAAGCACATCCGGAACGTCACGTGCTGATCCAGGGCAACACCGACGAACGCGGCACGAGCGAGTACAACCTGGCACTCGGCCAGAAGCGTGCTGAAGCTGTCCGTCGCGCGCTGTCGCTGCTTGGCGTGCCGGATTCGCAAATGGAAGCCGTGAGTCTGGGCAAGGAAAAGCCGCAGGCAACCGGTCATGACGAAGAATCGTGGGCACAAAACCGCCGCGCTGATCTCGTCTACCAACAGTAATAGGTGATGAGCCGTATGACGCAACGTTTCTCCTGGCTGCGCTTTGCTGCAGCCGCCTGCGTGGCGGGCTCGGCCCTGACGGCCGTGCCGGCTCACGCCGGCATGTTCGACGACGACCAGGCCCGTCAGGCGATTCTCGATCTGCGTACCAAGACCGATAGCCTGTCGAGTCAGTTGTCGGCCGCGCAGCGGACCATCCTCGATCAGTCCAACCGCCTCGATCAGCTCAACCAGCAGGTCGCGACGCTTCGCGGACAGAACGAGGACATGGCAAACCAGCTCGCCACAGTGCAAAAGCAGCAGAAGGACTACTACACCGATCTCGACACGCGGCTCAAGAAATTCGAGCCGCAGCAGCAGACCGTGGATGGTGTAGAAGGCACGGTACAGCCTGGCGAGACGGATGCGTTCAATGCGGCCTCAACGCAGTTCCGCAACGGCGACTTCAAAAGTGCGGCGGCCTCCTTCCGCAGCTTCATCGCCAAGTATCCGCAGAGCCCCTATCAGCCGACCGCGCAGTACTGGCTCGGCAACGCACTGTATGCACTGCGTGACTACAAGGGCTCGACGGCTACGTGGGAAGGCGTCGTGAAGAATTACCCGCAGCATCCGCGTGCGCCGGAAGCGCTGCTCGCGATTGCCAACAATCAGCTCGAACAAGGTCAGAAAGCAGCAGCAAAGAAGACCCTCGAGCAGATCGTGGCGCAATACGGCAGCTCGGACGTCGCGCAGTCGGCGCAAGGCAAGTTGTCGCAAATCAAGTAATTTGCAGCTCGCAGCAAACGCGTAGTGTCGAATTAAACGTCACGCGCGCCTCTCGCCGGAAAGCCCGGGGCAGTCGTTGCTCTGGGCTTTTCGTTTTTCCGCGCGACAGCTGCCGGGTTGACAGGCGGCACGCCGTATCGCTATAATTCCGCTTCTCTTTTGGGTCGTTAGCTCAGCTGGTAGAGCAGCGGACTTTTAATCCGTTGGTCACAGGTTCGAATCCCGTACGGCCTACCAAAGAATACAAGGGCTTAGCTTCGGCTAAGCCCTTTTTCTTGCTCCGCAAAAACGCACCTGCTCCGCAAAACCTGTAGCGTCGCGCGCGAACTGGCATCGTTTCGCGCTCCCTTTGGCGCTCTTCGCCTCTCCGGATTTGGCGGAAGTTTCGTCATCAATCAGGCCGGACGCTTCCACGTGGATTTCGATACAACTGCAACCACGTCGTCGGGGACGCCCAAAATCGCCGCCCTGTGAAGTTCGCCAACGCCGTTATAAGCTCGTGAGCTTGCGGCTCGTGTTCCACGATGAGGTCTAGCGCCGTTTGGATACGACTGTCGAACTGTTGCACGGCCAGATCTCGCTGCTCGCGGAGAAGACTACCTAGCAGCCCTCGAAAGGCGCGGAGGATTTCGTACGCGAACGCGACCTCGCCCGCGAGGGGCTCTCCCAACAGGCCGAGCTTCGTGACGTTGGCATCGAAAATCGGACTGGTCGGGGGATCGATTTGCGGCAGGTACTTAGGCTTCCCGTCCGGGCCAGCCCCTTTCACTTTAGGAAAAGTCTCCTTCATCCTTGGAACGGCGCTCATATGCGCTCTCAACTCGCCACAAAGCGCGCTGGCCAAAGCCTTTGCGTCGAGAAAACGTCGGTACTCTTCCGCGAGAAAGTTCGTGCCGTACGCCACTACAAGGACGGTACTGGCACCGACCACTGCAGCCGCCATATCGCTCATTAAGCCCCCGACATCATTGTTTGCGGGGCCTCACCCGCGCCCCGGAACATTTTACCTCCGGTAGAACAAGCCGCCGGTTCGGGAGCTTAGCTCGCTTTTTGTCATCACAAGCTCGCGGCCGGTCTCCGGGTCGCCGTTCGTATTGCTCACCGCATACTCGATGTCGACGCTCATCATGGGGAAGCCATCAAAGCCCCGCCTGACAACCTACCCTACGCTCATTTAAGCCATTCAAATCCGACCCGCACGTGCTCGTACGGAAAAACGACGCAGCCGTGCGAATCCTCGTCAACCACACCTCGTTCCACAAGCACCCTAACGTCCTCGCACACTTCAGCCAGAGGCCGACCAACGGATTCGTGAACTTCAACCGCGTATCGCGGCCCCCGCCCTGCAAGGGCCATCAGTATGTGCCAGCGAGCAGGCGTCAACGTATCCAGCAACGCATGTACCGACTCAAAGGTTATGAATTCGCCCTGGCCCTCGCCCTTCATCGCGGCAACAAATCGAGCATCTGAAACATCATGTGCCTCCACTCCGATATTCACTGTACGCATCGACCCTCCTGAAGAAAAAAGCTTATCGACCACCCTCGCTACATCGACCTGCGGTTACCTAGTGGGACCAACCTTGTCGCCCTTTCGCTCACGAACATAGTGCTCAGTCATCTTTAACGACTTGTGGCCTAACTGCAGTTGCGCCGCTCGAATGTCGCCGGCCGACTCACTCTTATCCGTGCCGGCCTTCGCACGCAGATCCCGAAACTGAAACAAATTCTTTTGCACTCGCGCCGCAAGCCTCGCCCGATCAAAACGAAACCGAAGCGCATCACGCATCAGGCGTTCGCCCCCCTCGTTCACAACAAGCGCATCGCACTTCGCGTTACACGCCGCCTTGCGCGCCCGAATCCGATCAATCACCACCGCCAGTTCACCAGATACCGTGATGCGAAGCTTCTTGCCTCGCTTACCCTGCACAACCCACAGCTCCCCAGCCCGGATATCACTCTCCGCGAATTTCAACGTATCCGCTGGTCTTTGCCCTGTCAGATAGGCCAGATCCATCGCGTCCCGCGTAGGCTCATCGGCCACCTCCCAAACACGCTGGAAAACGTCATCCTCAACGTACACGGTGCGGCCACTCTCCTTATTCCTGCGCACCCCGACACACGGGTTAACGGCATCAGTTATGCCATGCTCTCGAGCGTAATTGAAAATATGGGAAAACAACGCGACTTCGCGATTAGCCCGAACGTGACCTGGCTGAACAGGAACCGACCGCTTCTTCTCGACGTACCACTGCCGCGCCTGTTCGCCTCGCCACGACAAGAATTGCTTTACATGCACCGGCTTAATGTCAGTGAGCAACGCAGGCGGATCATCAAAAAATTTATAGAGGTTCGACAGCTCCAACAAATTGTCCCGCTGCGTACGACGTGACTTAATCGGTAACACCTCGCGAACGTACCGCTCGGCCGCGTATCTGAACGTCACCAGCTCCGCGTGTTTATTTCGCCCTTGAGCCTCCAACTCCGACCACTTGCGGACCGCTTCCACGAAATCCGATCCCAACGGAATCTCCCGCCGAGGCGTACCACCAACATCAAAGTAGTAATACACAGCCCCGCTTCGCTGCGTTCGCGCACGCATACCCGGCGGCAAATTCAGGTTCTTCGACGGACGACGCCCCATATCAACTCGCCAACACTCGCGGTTGCCAAGAGGCACGCACCGAACGCTGCGCAGACACTTCTGGCCTACTCTCAACAGCCGCACGTGCGACAACCGGCTTACCAAGCGCATTCACGAAAAACGCGATCCCCATGCGCCGTAACGCATCAATCTGTTTTGATTTCACTTTTCTACCTGTAAGTACTACTAATTCTTGAGGCGAAAGAAACGTATCTTCCATTGCTAATTCTCCCGCGTCGAAAGCCAGAAACAACCGAGCTCCTGATTCCAATACGCCTGGCAACGATCAAGCGTCGACCCGACCCTAAGAGCGGCATCAAATGCTACCTTGATCGCCTCGGCCGCGTTATCGCAGATCAGATGTGCAATCGGATGCTGCTCAGGAATCGCGACGCCGCGACTGGTCCAATATCGCTTCTCGTTAAGTGCGTGTTCAGCGAAGTCTTTGGTGATGTACTTGCTAAGGTACGACGCTAGCTTATGACGTAAACCCTTCTCTCTAAACGGGTTCCGCACATCGATATTGCCGTTACCGTTTCCTACGATGCTCCACCAAATGGATCGCAACACGCTGTAGTTTTGCCGACCCTTCAGCGCGATATGAAGATGCCACGATCCACGCTTCTGCCGCTCAGCAACCGCAACGTATTGAAACCCCCGAACCTTTCCGAGCCTCCGCCGAAGCGCGTCAAAGTCCTTCTTTAGTCTCGCCTTGTCCAGCACGTTCTCGCGATAAGTCAACGTGATCATACGATCAGCACCAATCGCCTTGCATCTCAGACGCACTTGCTGCTTGGCTCGCTTTGCTGCATCCATAAGGTTCTGCTCAGTATTCTCCGACTCACCGCGCTTCGCCCGAGGCATCAGGCTTAAGCCCTGTGCGCCCATATACCGGTCGAATCGCGTAGCCGTAACCTCAACCTGACCGTCACCAAAATTTCGGCCACGAACCACCCATTCCCGGCGAAACGCCGAGAAATTGCCTATACTATCGTCGTGCATTGCAACTAGTCCTTGTAATGCTGTTGTACGAGCCTCGAACCGTTGCAGCGGTCGAGGCTTTTTTATTGACTCTGGCAATTCACCCGCCTACGTCATCAACACCGAACCGATTCCCCCTAATCAACTTGTTCAACTCATCCGCGTACGTTAAGTGTCCCTGATATAAATCTAGGCGCGCTTCGCGCGCCGGGTCGCACGCGGCAGGCCGCGGCCCACCCGGCGCACACCACGCCGTAACCATTTCCCACAGTCCCACACCACCGACACACAACCCGCGCATGTTTGTCATGGGTTGCGCCATCCTGCGGCCGGCACAACCCACGACAGAGCGTATGGAGGCATAGCTGGCATCAAGGCCAAGCCCTACGGGTCGCTACCGCGAGCCTTGACCCCAGCGCATCCCGTACCGGCTACAAAGCCGAACGCGGACCATCCACGCGTTGAACCTGCAAAACCAACAAGATTTCAGTACGACCCTTAGCTCCCGACTTACCATCGAGGAAATGCGGCAACCAGCCCTCATGAGTGACGGTCTGACTGTTCGAATCCTGCACAAGACCGCCGAGCACCACGACCTCGTTATCGCGCAGCCCCACCGTCGTCGTCAGCTCGCGGGTGTTCTTCGTCGGACTGTTGTTGACGCCCGAAGTCGTCGCCACGAAACTCGACACCTGCTCGTCGAGCTGCAGTTGAACCGAATCGGCTAGGACAATCGGCTCCACCTCGAAAATCACCCCAGCGTCCTGATACACCACAGACTGCACCGGCGTGTTCGATGTCCCCTCGTAGCTCACACTCCCCAACGTCGGCACCTGCTCGCCAACGTTCAAACTAACTTTCTGCCCCGACACCACACGCACGTTCGGATCCGAGACCTCCTTAAATCGCGTATCCGCGTTCAACGCCGATATCGCCACATTCAGAAAATGCGCATCAAACGTCAGTGCGCTCGCATCCGTCGAGGCCGAACCATTTGACACACCGATCTGCCCATCCAGCAGATGCGCCGCTATCGAAAAAGCCGAGTTTGTCGAGTTCGTATCCGACACCTCGTACACCCATCCACGCACCACCACCTGGCCGGGATTAGTATCCAGTTGCGGCAGCAACTTGCGCAACTCGGCAATCTCCGACTCCTTGCCGATAAACACCAGGTCATCGGCAGCCGACACGCTCGACACTGGCAGGGAGTTCGAAGGCGACGTAACAACGGCGCCCGACGCACCGACCGCCGACGCCGCAACAGGTGCAGTAACCGCCGACGCCAGCTCAGGCGAACCCTGCAACGGTGACGCAGACGAGGTGTTGACCGTCCCCTGAAAAAGCGGCTTCACTAGCGCTGACAGATACGACGCAGACCGGAATCGCGGGTGATACACGAACGACTGCCGAGGTTGCTGCTTCAGGTCGGATGCATCCTTCGGCATGACGAAATCAACCCCATCGCGCGTATCGACCTTGAACCCTAGTGAGTCCAGAAACACCTTGACGAACCCATGCAGGTCACCGTCGGCCGAATCGTACTGAAACGACACCACGCGCGAATCGTTAAGCACCTCAGACGATATGACGTGCGGCACGTGCATCGCGTCGTCATACAGTAGATCCACCAGCTGCCCGACGTTCACGAACCGCAGATCGAACGACCCCTTACGGCTCACATGCGGCAGTGGCTGCAACGGCGGCCCCGACGAAGACTGAACCGCAAACGACACTGGCAACGGTGGCAGCGGCAACAACGGCACGGCCGCGTCACCGGCCCAAGCCAACGACGAACAGACCGCAAGTACACATGTGAGCAGGACACGCATCATCGACCACCCAACGCAGGAACGGGCGAAGCACCCGACTTATCCGCACCCGGCACCGACTGGCCAAGCGACCCCGACCACACCGCAGCCCGATCACCATCGACCGATCCCTCAAGCGCAAGCCCATCGCCCTTGAAATCCTTCGCGTCCATCGACCGAACCCGCCCCGAGCCATCGGCCACCAGCACGAACGCACGCCCATCGATCACGTACCGACCCGCAACCCGCCATACCTTCGAACCGGACTTCGAGCTCGATGTGTTGTCAGCAGCAGCACCCGACGCACTGGAAGTCGTCTCCGCAGCCTTGGCTCCGCCCTTCCCCGAGCGCAGATGCTTCACCGTCATCCACGTGAACACACCGGCCACAATCACTGCCACCGGCAGCACAAACAGCGCCTTAGGGATGACCGCTTTCGGCTTCGTATGAACCTCAGCGCTCACGTACAGATTGAACACATCGCGCGGGTATCGCCAGAACGTTTTCACCGCGTCCCTGAATCCGCCACCTGGGTTGTGCACAGAATCCCATTCGTACAACACGGCACGGTTCAGACCGAACAGCCGCCGCACATGGACGTGCCTGCCGACCAGATCGCGCACCGTTTTGCTCATGCGCTGCGGAGCCTGGGTCACCACGAACACATCAATGCCCATGTGACGATGCACGTGCAAGGCTTCAACGTCTGGCGTAGGCTTCGAACCCATCGCCACCGGAGGCCAGATCCGCTGAACTTCGTCAATCACCAGAATGTCGCCGGCCTGTACCACGTTCTGCCAGTTGCGGCACGTGTCGTCATCAAGAATTTCGTGGTCAATCACCAACCCGTTGATACCGTTCACCAGCAACCGCCGCCCCGCCTTCAGCTCACGCCGCAATTGCGAGACCAGATACAGCGACTTGCCGCTCCCCGGCGTCCCCGTGATGAGCGTAATCATTGCAAGAACCACTTCTTGAACGTACCGCCACCAACCATCGCGAGACGCGTCGCGAAAGCCCCCGCGATATAGGAAAAGCCCTGCCAGAAGCCCGCGATAGCCAGCACGTTGACGATGGCCGACGACAGGCCACCCAACGCGTTCGTACACCACGACATTGCCGTATTCAGCGCGAGGTCAAGCCCCGAAACTGTGACAATGCCGACACCCAGCGCAATCAACGCCTGAATGACGAACGGCCCCGCAACCGACACCAACCACGCCGCCCAGCTCATAACCTCACCCCAGCACAGGTCGCTGCCGACCGTTGGACGCTCATCTGACGATCAACATCTTTTTTGGCAAAGAACGCAATAATCAGAAACAACACCACCGCAGCAAAAAAGCTTTTCATGACTTGAACCCCATGACGATGATGAAAGCGGCAGCGAACCCACAGACCGCCACCACGATCGGATTGACGTCCGCCGCGAATGTACATATCGGCGTGTAATCAATCGTCAACGTCTGCCCAAAAACCACGAACGACACCGGAGCCGGACACGTCCCGTTCGTCGGCCCAATGCTCCAGGGCGACAGCGAAATCGAAACCGACGACGAAGGCAAGGTGCCGGCCGTAGCCGTACCCAACGTTGCACAAGCTGACGCCGTAGGGTCCTCGGCACACAGATCCGCCGTATCGCTCGACGTTGACGTGCCAGAGGCGCCTGTTGACCCGGTTCCGGTACCTGTGCCCGTCGAACCCGTCGGCATTGTCGTAACGCCCGTTGTAGTCGTCCCCGGAGCCGTGCCCGAGCTTGTAGCCGGACCAGTGCCATCCGATGCCTGCCCGCTTGAAGGCAACGACCCGACCGAAGAACTAGATCCGCTATTCCCCTGGGAACCGACGCCCGAACCCACACCCAGATCGTCACCAACATCAGGTGCGAACGATGAATTATCCGACTCCCAAGTAGACACGTCGGAAGGCGTAATAGGGTCGGTCGATGGGTACGGCAGACCGGCATAACCAGGTTTAGCGGCCGCCTGCTGCCACAATGCGTTCACCATATCCGCAGTCGTCTGCGGAGCTACCCCCTCCGTCAGCTCGCTCGACGGCGTATCAGCCACGGCACCCCCAACCGTCGCCATACCGGTAAACGGGCCATCGCCCGAAAGCGGAGCAAGAACGTTCTGACACACACCAGACGCGATTTCCACCAACGACACCGACAACGACCCCGCTTGACCCGTATTCGTGTTCTTGTACGCAAGTGTGTACGTCGAATTGCTCTCGGTGAAACTGCTCTGCGTCCACGCCGCTACACCGCCAACATACGGCGCATAGAAATCGTTCAAGCCACTGACAATCGCCTGCGCAACGGCGTTTGGATCGGTACTACAATCCGTCGACGTCACTCCCGGACCTGTCCATACGTTGCTACTCGACCAGTAATCGCCAGACGGCGCAGAACTCTGCGACGGCCCCGTGATCGTCACCGGTGTCGAACTACTGGACCCAAAAGCCCAGCTCCACAGCTTCTCCACGCCCAAAAAAACAGCCGCCTGCGTGATCGCACTCAAGGCCGCACAGCCAATAACTCCCAAAATCCCACCACCGGCGCAAGCCCCGCCCGCCGCCACATCCGTAGCCAGGGCGGAGCCCATCGCACTCAGAGTGGCCGCGATACGACCGTCTGTCGCGGCAACCCCCGACTCAATCGCGTTACCAGTGACTAAGGCCGACATCTCGATCTGAGGCTTGCCGTACGCTATCTCAGTCGACCCGGGCGGCACCGTGCCACTACCAATGATGTTTGCCTGCGACGTCCCATCGAAAATGATGTACGACGTATCCGACGTCCAAGCGATCGTCGTTTGAGCGCAAGCGCCACCCGACCAAACGCAGATGCAAGCGAGAAAAAAGCAGAACAGATAGCGCATCCGTCACTCACAAAAACAGGATCAAGCCGACCGCATAGCACGTCGCAAAGGCCATCCCGACGCATTCGTAGAACCACAGCATCACTCACCCTCCTCAAGGTCAACCACGAAAAAACGCGCCGCCTTCACCACCCATAGCGTCAAAACACCGGCAACCAATACCGCCGCAGCCCACCTGACCCGACTCACGACCCATCCCCACCAGGCGAATCAATGAGACGCCGCAAAAGCCGAAACGCGAACGCCATCGCCATGACGCCCAGCACCGCGCCGCCGACATCAAAGCCAACCTGAAAGCCGCCATCCACCGGGCCATCGCCAGCGACACCAGACGCGACCTGAAGCACCAACGTGTTGCCGCTGGCATCCTCACCGCACGTGGCCGGCCGCCCCCCGACCTCGACGTATGTCACTCCCGTCGTACCGGACTCGCCGCAAACAATCACATCCGACATACGACCTCCGAAAAAAAGGCGCCGAGTCGCGAACTCGACGCCTCCGCCTCAAGCGCAGCGCCGACGATCAGCGAGCGATGAAGCCCTTCAGCAAACGGAACGCGAAGACCACCGTCACCACGCTGAGGACAGCAACGCCAATGTCCTCAACATTGCCCGTCACCGACGTGATCGACGAAACGATCGCCGTATCCGTGATCGCCGTGCCCGAAGCCTGAGCGAAGGCACCGACCGACACCACCGCGAGAGCTGCACCAGTTGCAACACGCTTGACCATCTTGTACATGCCTAACCTCATTCAGAAACGCGGCCCGTTGATTTGGATTCGTCCGAGCGGGCCAGCTTCGAACGAATCGACTTCTTAGGCGGATCGCGCCGCATCAGCGTGCGAGCCACATAATTCATTCCCTTGCAGATCAGGTAGATCGCGAGCAGTACATTCAAAAGCGCTAGCTGCGACGAAACGGGATCCACGGCATACGATGAAAGGCGGTCCATAGCTCACCTAATTCATCGCGAACTAAACGGGGCTTGCACCAGGAGTTGCCTTAGCCTTTGGCATACCGAACGGCACCAGCGACACAATCCGAGGCTCAAGCTTTCCATCCATCGACTGCTGCAGCCCAAACTCAGCCAAATAGTCGCCAGGCTGCGACTCCTTAAGATCCTTGGGCAAGTTGATCTGCCCGACCAAAATTTGCTTCCCTTCGGACGTCTCCTGCTCCAGCACGCACTGCGCGGCGTGTATCTCCCAAGGCAACCCCGTCTTCTTCGAGGTGCCGCCCTTCTGGATAACTTGCAAAATCGTAAGCTTCTGCTTGGACATGGTTTTTCCTCTCTTTCGCTGTAGTAGCCACTAGGGCGTAAAATCGCACACGCGACAAATATGGCACGTAAAATAGATGATAAATCTAATTAACCTAGACAATATATCTCGGTTGACCAGATCATCCATCAGTATTTCTTGATTGTCAAGAGACCATGGCTCATTACGAACGCGACCTGATACAACGCATACGCGGTCCCGAACAAAGTGTTCAAGATCGGCTATGCGCGATCATCGACGCTGAAACGTCGCCAACCCGACGCTGGAAAGAGTTGGAAGACATCAGCGGAATATCCAGACATAGCTGGCAAAAGACGTATGCCGGCGACCAGCGCCCGACAGTCCAAATGCTAGAAGCCACGACGGCCACTTGGCCCCAATACGCTTTCTGGCTAATGACTGGAATCACAGACGCAGCTGCAGGGCACATATGTCCAGCGGGCCTTGATCCGTGGCCCGCCACCCCCGAAGAACTCGCCGCATCCACCAAAGAACCGTGGGAATATTTAATTCGACTCAGAAGAGAGATATACAAAGAGGTGAGAGACGCTCCGAACACATCGCTCGCCAACTTGAACACTTTCGACGTGAAAGAGTGGATCAAGTCGCGACTGCCGAAGGTCGATAAGGCGGCGGAATACGCCGCGCTCGCATGGTTCCGATATCGAACTAGCGTCAAACACAAAGCAGCGCTGTACCAAGCTCTCTATGACCGAGACGTCAAGGCCGATGACGACCAAGCGGAATAAGGACACTCACACGCGCCGGAATTTCGCGGACGCGAAAAACGCCCCGGCTAAAGCGCGCTGAAGAACTCCCGGTGCGCTGAACAACCCCCGTCAGCGCTGAACAACTCCCGGCGCACTGAACAACCCCGCAGCGCCATTACGCCACCACCGTCCGAAAACGCTAGTAAACTAACGGCAACCCCACTAGCGGCATCCAAACCGACATGGCCGAGCCAAAAACACCGCCCCCGCAAGAAAATCCCACCGATAACAAACTGAAGAACTATCCGCTGAAAAACGGCTCAGAGTGGGGCCGCAAAGCTCTGGAAGGGATACGCGAAATGCATCAGAACGAAGACGCAAGAAAGGCAGTAGCCTGCAGACTTTTCTAGATTTGGCCTCACATTCCGCTCCGCAATCCACTCAGGAGCGTTGCTGGGTATGACACCCACAACACCACCGCACGCCAAATTGCGGTGCACGATCCGCCCATAGATCGTTGTTTTTTATCATTTTTAGCTCGGACTTTTAATCCGTTGGTCACAGGTTCGAATCCCGTACGGCCTACCAAGAAAAATCAAAGGGTTACAGGCCTTGGGCCTGTAACCCTTTGTCCGTTTACGGGTTCGTCTAACCCAGTGGCTGCGCGCAATGCGCAGATCGCCAAAACTCGCTTGGGCTGCCGAGGCCGCTTCTCTCTGCAAATCGAAAGGGAGAGTCCGGAGAATCGTTCGACCGGTCCCGGCAAGCCGGCGTAAATCGTCGTCGGGTACCGCTTCGAGATATCCAATCAAACTAGTGCCGCCGCACTATCTCGCACCCACAGCGCTCGTCACCTCACTCTGACAGAAAGCCGGATCCATTCCGTAGGAGCACCCCACTCCAGCGCAGCATATACCTACGCCACCCCGAAAAACCAACTCAATTGGACTCCGAAGTTTCTCGTTTATCGAGACATCAAGACATGTAATGATCGCGCCCGGTGAGCCAACAACGTGTTGCGCAGTGCCCCAGTCAGCATGACACACACAACGGCACAGCTGAAAAACCCGCGCTTTCATTCCGATACCATGAGCAACTTTCTGTTCGATCTGACCGCGAACCTCGTGATCCTCGCAACGCTGCTGGTCGCGTGTCACCTATGCAATCTCGCCCGGCCGGATCTCGCCTTGAACGGCGGCTATGTTTACCTCGTACTGGCGTCGACCGCCCTGGTGTTCGATGCGGCTTTGACCTTTCTGGTATTCGCAGACGCACGGAGTCGTTACGGGCAATTCAGCACGCCCAGCGCATTCGTCGAGCGTGCGAGCGCTTACGCACTTGCCTGTGCACTCGCGCTTTACTGCGCCAGCCGCACGCGAGTCCGCAGGGCGAAGGCCAAGACCGATGACGTACTGGTCATCCGGACTTCGGCCTACACCGAGTCCCATCTGCCAATGTAGTAGCGCATCAGTCGCACCGGCATCGGACCGCCCCGTTCCTCAGGCCTTGATCACACCGGACCAGCCCGGCAGATAACGCGCCTCAGGCTTATGGGCTAGCGCCTTCGCGAGGTCGAGCGCCTTCGCGAAATTCTTCGCGATCTTGCTCGCCGGGACCCGCGGCCGCAGAAAGTCGGCCCACAGGAATTCGCTGAACGGCGTCGCATCTTTCGCATAGCCGCCGGCATTGCGTAGCTCGCCAGCGAGGCTGCGATAGGGGTCGTCCGTCATTTCGGTGATCTCCTTCGGCAGGTGTTCGTATTCGTAACGCGAGCCGTCGGCGCCGAACGGATGGACCCACTGGTTGTGTTCCATCATGCGCCAGAAGATCTCAAAGTCGAGCCAGGAAAGATCTTTCAGCACCATCACCTTCACTTGCTTGACACCCTCTTCGAGCAGCGCCCGTCCGAGGTGATGATGGTCGACGATGTAGTAAAGCTTCTCCGGCCCCAGCACAGCAGGAAACGAGTGCGAGTCGATTGCTGCGCTGCGCTCCTTCTTGTTCAACGTCTTCCAGTGATCGCGCTTCAAGGTGACCTCGCGATAGCCCACCGTCATCTGGGTAGGCCGCAGCGCCGCGAGGTTTGCCGGGATCAAATGAACGTCTCTGTTTGGAACCATGGTCTACCTCATCAAATCGTTAAATCAATTTCAAGGGAAACTTTCGCGGGAAACTCGCGGGAAACAATAGCGCGGATCACGCGCGCCGTTAATACCCGCGAACCATTTCGCATACGGGCAGGAATGGTCCTTGCGCACGCGCGAGCCGTCGGCTATAACTTGCGAAGACCGAGAGTGAAAGGATCTCGCTCCTCATCTGGCATTGCATCTACTGTGTTGAATCGAAGTATTTTCGTCATCAGTCACGCGCAACCGACCCGAGCGAGGCCATCTTGAATCTCGACACCGTACGCATCTTCCTCATGACCCGAGGCATCGACCTCGGCACCAAGGTCCTCGGCGCGATTGTGCTGTGGATCATTGGCCGCTGGGTGATCGGCGTGATCACCGGCCTGCTACGCAAGCTGCTGTCGCGCAATGGACGCGTCGACCCCACCCTCGCGCACTATCTCGGTTCGATCCTCGGCGCCTTGCTGAACCTGCTGCTGATCCTCGCGATCCTGCAGGTGTTCGGAGTCCAGACCACCTCGTTCGCAGCGCTGCTCGCTGGCCTCGGTCTCGCCATCGGCACGGCGTGGGGCGGCCTGCTGGCCCATTTCGCGGCCGGCATCTTCATGCAGGTGCTGCGCCCCTTCAAGGTCGGCGATTTCGTCATGGCCGGCGGCGTTACGGGCACTGTTCAGGAGCTAGGCCTCTTCGGCACCACCATCATCACGCCGGACAACGTCACCACGATCGTCGGCAACAACAAGATCTTCTCCGACACGATCTCCAATTACAGCGTCTTGCCGGTGCGTCGGGTCGAGCTGACGGCGAAGATCGCTAACGGCGTCGATCCGATCGACGCGGCTAATCGACTGCGGGCGGCGATCGTCAAGATTCCTAACGTCGCGGACAGTCCGGCGCCGGATATCGAAGTGCTCTCCTTCACACCGGAAGGTCCGCTGCTATGCGTGCGTCCGTACACGCATACCGACCACTACTGGCAGGTCTACTTCGACACTAACCGGGCCATCATCGAGACCTTCCGCGAAGCGGGCTTCCCGACGCCGGAAACGCCACTCGTGCGTCGCGCCGCGAACTAAGTCCGGCGCGAGCGCTACTCCGGAGCGGGCGCTACTTCTGCTGTCGCGAGCTGGAACCTAGCGGCCACCCGCTTTGGGCGCCGGCTTGCGCAGCATCTTCCACAGTGCACCGAGCAGCACGGGCACAACCGCCGCGCCAATACCGACCAGCACGATCACGTTCAGGTACTGGCGAATGAACGGGATGTTGCCGAAGAAGTACCCAAGCAGCACCAGCAGCAGCACCCAGAACAACGCACCCACGAAGTTGAACAACTGGAAGCGGCTCACGGTCATCTGCGATGCGCCCGCGACGAACGGTGCAAACGTGCGCACCACCGGGATGAAACGTGCAAGCACGATGGTCTTGCCGCCATGCTTTTCGTAGAAGTTGTGGGTCTTTTGCAGCGCTGCCCGATCGAGGAAGCGCTCGAGCAGCGGAATATGCGAGTCGAACACTTTGGGTCCGATCGCCCTGCCGATAAGATAGTTAAGCGTATTGCCCCCGACCGCCGCCACCAGCAGCAGCAGAATCAGCAGGCCGAGGTTCATTTCGCCGCTCGCGCAGAACGCGCCGCCGATAAACAGCAGCGAGTCGCCCGGCAGAAACGGCAGCACCACGAGCCCGGTTTCGCAGAACACGATCAGAAACAGCACCGCATACACCCAGGCGCCGTACTGTTGAATGAAAACCCCCAGAAACTTGTCGATATGCAAGACAAGATTCACGAACTGCAGCAGCGTGTCCAAAAGCGTCCCTTATTGAGCGAGTGGTGCGAGCGGCCGAATGGGCAGGCCGTCGTGCCATGAGATGAAATGGGCAACGATCCGAGGCCCGAAGGCGCCGAAAATTGACCGCGCCATGATACCGAAAGTGCCCGGCTACGATAAAAAAACTGCGGACAGAGACGCACACCGGACGCCGGCAAGCAGGCGGGAGATGAGTCCGCGCTCAGCGGACGTAGCGGGTTACCTGCCGCTTCCCAGCAAGTCGCTATAATTTCGCCATGTCCGAATTCTCCGAAACGCCTGTCGATCCCGCCGCCCAGGCTGTGGCGCCCGTCCTACGTCCGTTGCGGGCCATCCAACCTCTGCCGGACCTGCTGATCAGCCAGATCGCCGCCGGCGAGGTGGTCGAACGGCCGGCGTCGGTCGTTAAGGAGTTGCTGGAGAACGCCGTCGACGCCGGTGCGCAGACGCTGCGTATCCTGCTCGACGAAGGCGGCGTCAAACGCATCTCGATCACCGACGACGGCTGCGGCATCCCGGAAGGCGAACTCACGCTCGCCCTGATGCGCCACGCCACCAGCAAGATCCGCACGCTCGCCGAACTCGAAGCCGTCGGTACGCTCGGGTTTCGTGGCGAAGCGCTGGCGTCGATTGCGTCGGTGTCGGAGCTGTTCATCACCAGCCGCACGGCCGAAGCGCGGCACGCGATGCGCATCGAAGCGCAAACCGGCGTGCTGAGCCCAGCGGCCGGTACACAGGGTACGACGATCGAAGTACGCGAGCTGTACTTCAACACGCCCGCGCGCCGAAAATTCCTGAAGAGCGAGCAGACCGAACTCGGCCACTGCCTCGAAATGATCCGCCGCACCGCACTGGCGCGGCCAGACGTAGCGATTTCGGTGCTGCACAACGGCCGCGCGGTCGAACACTGGAACGCCAGCGATCCGGCCACTCGCGTCAGCAAGATCATGGGCGAGACCTTCGCCACGGCTCATCTGCCGCTCGACGAATCGGCCGGACCGCTGGCGGTCTATGGCTGCGCCGGCCTGCCCACCGCCAGCCGCGGCCGGGCCGATCAGCAATACTTCTTCGTCAACGGTCGCTTCGTACGCGACAAGCTGCTGACGCACGCCGTACGCGCCGCTTACGAAGACGTGCTGCACGGCGATCGCTACCCGTCGTATGTGCTGTTTCTCGACCTGCCCCCTGAGGGCGTCGATGTGAACGTGCACCCGTCGAAAATCGAAGTTCGTTTCCGCGATTCGCGCTCGATCCACCAGTTCGTCTTCCACGCCGTGCAGCGGGCGCTGGCACGGCATGCAGGAGCGTCGCCGGAGACCACCGCGGGTGGTCATGCTGCGCATCTTGAGCCGGTGTTGGGTGGTTCGGGGCCGTTTGGAGCCGCAGCAGGCGGTGGTGGCTTAGGTGCGGGCGCCGGCGGGAGCGCCGGTGGCGGCCTTGGCGCTAGCAGCGCAGGGTACGGAGCGAATGGCTTGGGCGGTAGCGCCGGCGGGAGCAGCAACATCGGCGGTAATGGTTTTGGAGCCCAGGCGGGCAACACGTGGCTGCGTCAGGCACGCATGACTCAAGGCACGCTGCCGGTCGCTCAACCGCTTGCGCTCTACGACGCATTATTCGGCGGCCGCAAGGACAACGGCGTCGGGACAGCGCAGGGCACGACCACGCTGGAAGCACGCGATTCCGGTGCGGATACGCCATCGTTCTTCGCCCCGCCGTCAGCCGGCAACGCGGCATTTCACAGCGCGGATGAACAACCACTTGGTTTCGCTCTTGGCCAGATCCATGGCATCTATGTGCTGGCGCAGAACGCCCAGGGGCTGGTGATCGTCGACATGCACGCGGCGCACGAACGGATCCTGTACGAGCAGTTCAAGAATGCGCTGGCCGACCGGGCGATTGCGGTGCAGCCGTTGCTGATTCCGTTGTCGATGCAGGCCGACCCGGTCGAAATCGGCACGGTGGAGGAAGAGCGCGAGACGCTCGATGCACTCGGCTTCGATCTGGCGGTGCTGTCGCCGACGACACTCGCGATCCGCGCGGTCCCGGCGCTGCTCAAGGACGCCGACCTCCAGGCGTTGGCCCGGGCGGTGCTGACCGATCTGCACGCATACGGCGGCTCGCGGGTCCTGACCGAGCGTCAGCACGAACTGCTTGGTACCTTGGCCTGTCACCACGCGGTGCGCGCGAACCGGCGTCTGACGCTGGATGAAATGAACGCGCTGCTGCGCCAGATGGAAGCAACCGAGCGCGCGGACCAGTGCAACCACGGACGCCCGACGTGGTATCAGCTGACGCTATCGGACCTCGATCGACTGTTCATGCGCGGTCAATGACTCTGCGCGCCGCCAAGTTAATACCGCAGCCGCAGGCGCTGCGGGTCCGCCATTCATGACGCAACGCCCTGTCACTCCGATTGTCTGCCTGCTGGGCCCGACGGCCTCCGGCAAGACCGCCGCTGCGCTGGCACTGGCCGCGCGACATCCGGTGGAAATCATCAGCGTGGATTCGGCGCTGGTGTACCGCGAGATGGACATCGGCACGGCAAAGCCAACGGCGGAAGAGCGCGAGCGCGTACCGCACCATCTGATTGACATCGTCGATCCCGCCGATGCCTACTCCGCCGCCCAATTCCGCACGGATACGTTGCGACTGGTGGGTGAGATTACGGCGCGTGGGCGGGTACCGTTGCTGGTGGGCGGCACGATGCTGTACTACAAGGCGTTGACACAGGGTTTGAACGACCTGCCGGGGGCTGATGCCGAAGTGCGGGCCGCGCTCGATGCGCAGGCGTTGCGTGACGGCTGGCCGGCTTTGCATGCGCGGCTGGCTGAGGTGGATCCGGTCACAGCTGCCCGGCTAGCACCGAATGATTCGCAGCGGATCCAGCGGGCGCTGGAGGTGTTCACGTTGACGGGGCGGCCGATGTCCGAGTTGTTGGCTGCGCCTTCTCAGGTTGACGATTTGGCGTTGCCGTGGCGTTTTGTACCGGTGGCGCTGGAGCCTTCAGATCGCAGTGTTTTACATGCACGCATTGCTGAGCGGTTTGATGCCATGCTGGCTGCCGGGTTTATTGATGAAGTGGAGCGGCTGCGGGCGCGGGGGGATTTGCATCCGGGGTTGGCGTCGATGCGGTGTGTGGGGTATCGGCAGGCGTGGGAATATCTCGATGGTGTTGGGGATTTTGCTTCCATGCGGGATAAGGGGGTTTTTGCTACCCGGCAGTTGTGTAAGCGGCAGCTTACCTGGCTGCGGGGGATGAGTGAACGGGTCGTTGTGGATTGCTGTGCGGGGGATTCGGTTGAGCAGGTTTTGGGGGTTGTTGAGGGGGTGATTGGGCGGTGATTTTTTTGCCGCCTAAGGCGGAGGGTTTGCCTGCGGCGCCTTGGTTTTTTTTCTTTTGGGGTTGCCCTCTCCTTGCATTCTTATCGGTTTGCTTGTGTTGCCCCTGTGCGGGGCGACGCTAATGGACCACCAGGAATGCAAGGAAAGGCCCAAGCAGCAAGAACAACCACCAAAGCGCCGCGCAGGCCAAAAAAATCAAACAACCACAGTCTGCGCCTCACCCTCAGCACTATTACGCACAGAGCCAATCTTCCAAACCTGCTCGCCGGCGGCAGCCAAAAGACCAATAGCCTTATCTGCATCCTGAGCAGCAACCACAACAACCATCCCGATCCCGCAGTTGAACACGCGGTGCATTTCTGCGTCAGCCACACCACCGTGCTTCTGCAACCACGAGAACAGCGGCGGCAACGGCCAGGCCCGATGATCGAGCTCAGCAGTCAACCCATCCCGCAAAACTCGCGGAATATTTTCGACGAGCCCACCGCCGGTGATATGCGCCATTCCCTTCACGGCAACCTGCTCCATCAGCGAAAGCAGCGGCTTCACATAGATATGCGTAGGCGCCATCAACGCATCGGCCAGGGAACGGCCGTCAAAGTCCGCCGACAGATCCGGCTGCGCCCGCTCAATGATCTTGCGCACCAGCGAGAATCCATTCGAATGAATTCCGCTCGAAGCCAGACCCAGCACCACGTCGCCCGGGGTAATCGTGCTGCCGTCGATAATCTTGCTTTTCTCGACCGCGCCAACCGCAAACCCGGCCAGATCGTATTCGCCATCCGGATACATGCCCGGCATTTCCGCGGTTTCACCGCCGATCAACGCGCAGCCAGCCAGTTCGCAACCTTGTGCGATGCCCTTCACGACCGTCGATGCCGTGCCGACGTCCAGCTTGCCGCAGGCGAAGTAGTCGAGGAAGAACAGCGGCTCGGCGCCCTGCACCAGAATATCGTTGACGCTCATCGCCACCAGATCCTGACCAACCGTGTCATGCTTGTTCAGGTGAAACGCCAGCTTCAGCTTCGTGCCGACGCCGTCCGTGCCCGAGACGAGTACCGGTTCGCGGTATTTTTTCGGCACCTCGAAGAGCGCGCCAAACCCGCCGATGCCGCCCAGCACACCGTCACGCAACGTCTTTTTGGCAAAGGGCTTGATCGCGTCGACAAGGGCGTCGCCCGCGTCAATGTCCACGCCGGCGTCGCGATACGACAGACCTTGAGCGTCAGGGGCGGATTTCGGTTGATTCATGGGGAGGAGCAAGAAGGTCGGTAAAATGCGATTTTACCCGATGCCGATCCAGAGTTGGCGCTTCAGCGCCTACTCTGGTCCCATACAGGGTTGCCGACCCCGAGTTGGCGCTTCAGCGCTTACTCTGGTCCCATACAGGGTTGCCGGCCACCTGGCCGGACATATTCACCCGCGTCGTACCTCAGGAAATCCATTTTGCAGCAGAACTCCTCGATTCTGACACCGTATCAGCGCCGCGCCTTCATCTGGGTCGCTATCGCGCTCGGCCTCGGCATCCTGCTCTGGCTGCTCAGCCCGGTGCTCACGCCGTTCCTGCTCGGCGCCATTCTCGCCTACATCCTCCAGCCTGGCGTCGCGTGGCTGGTGCGCCG
The DNA here is from genome assembly GCF_050436285.1 of Paraburkholderia sp. GAS82. NCBI lineage: Bacteria > Pseudomonadati > Pseudomonadota > Betaproteobacteria > Burkholderiales > Burkholderiaceae > Paraburkholderia > Paraburkholderia sp. GAS82. The sequence goes on along the minus strand of NZ_JBNDLX010000014.1, from coordinate 64,553 downwards.
GCGCGTGCCGCGCGCCCTCGCCGCCCTGCTGATGATGCTGGTCTTCACCGTGCTCCTCACCATCATGATCCTGCTGGTGCTGGTCGTGATCCAGAAGGAAGGTCCGCAGCTCAAACTGCAGGTACCCGTGCTGTTCACGCACGTCAGCGCCTGGCTGCAACCCAAACTGGCCCTGCTCGGCCTCGCCGATTCGCTCGACTTCGCCAGCATCCGCGATCTCGTGATGAATCAGCTCGAAGGCAGCGCGCAAACCGTCGCCCTCTACGCATGGACCTCGATCCGCACCAGCGGTAACGTCATGATGACCGTGATCGGCAACGTCGTGATGGTGCCGTTGGTCCTGTTCTACCTGTTGTACGACTGGAACCGCATGCTCGAGCGCGCCGAGGGCTTCGTGCCGCGCCGCTGGCTCGAAAAGACCGTGCAGCTTGCCCGCGACATGGATCGGATGCTCTCCCAGTACCTGCGCGGCCAGCTGCTCGTGATGGCCGTGCTGGCCGTCTTCTACGCGATCGCACTAACCATCGCCGGCTTCGAGATCGCGCTGCCGATCGGCATTTTCACCGGCGTCGCGGTCTTTATTCCGTACATCGGCTATGCCACCGGCCTCGCTCTGGCGCTGATCGCCGCGCTGCTGCAGTTCGGCGACTGGTATGGCTTCGGCGCGGTTGCGGTGATTTACGGCGTCGGGCAGATTCTCGAGAGCTTCTTCCTGACGCCACGCCTCGTCGGCGAACGCATCGGCATGCATCCGCTCGCCGTGATCTTCGCCTTGCTGGCGTTCGGCCAGCTATTCGGCTTCTTCGGTGTGTTGCTGGCGCTGCCCGTTAGCGCGATCTTGTCGGTGGCCCTGCGCGAATTGCGGCAAGGCTATCTGTCGAGCACGCTTTACAAGAACTGACGATCCCTGGCTAACTGACCCAAGCGCTCAACGGCTACCCGCGGTTCTCATTACCGGTTTCTACTACTGTGCTTCGTCAACTGACGCTCGATCTCGGCACCCCGCCGCCCTCGACATTCGACAACTTCTTCGCCGGCTCCAACGCAGAGCTGGTCACGCGGCTGCGCGGGCTGGAAAGTGCGCTCGCAGCCGGACCCGTGGCTGATCGCTCGTTCTACATCTGGGGCGAGGCGGGCAGCGGCCGCACCCATCTGCTGCAGGCGCTGGTCCACGAGGCACAGCCCGGGCACGCGTGCTTTGCAAGCCCCCAGAGCAGTCTCGCTGCGTTTGCCTTCGACCCGCGCGTGGCGCTCTACGCCATCGACGATTGCGACGGCCTGTCCGGCGCCCAGCAGATCGCCGCGTTCAACCTCTTCAACGAAGTGCGTGCGCATCCCACCAGCGCTTTGGTGGCGGCCGGCAATGCTGCGCCGATCGGCCTCGCGGTACGTGAAGACCTGCGCACGCGCCTCGGCTGGGGTCTGGTGTTTCACCTCGCGCCGCTGCCCGACGACGTCAAGGCTGCCGTGCTCAAGCACGCCGCGCGCGAACGCGGTATCGCGCTCGCCGACGACGTGCCGGCCTACCTGCTCACTCACTTCCGGCGCGATATGCCCAGCCTGATGGCCTTGCTGGACGCGCTCGATCGCTTCTCGCTCGAACAGAAACGGGCGGTCACCCTGCCGCTGCTGCGCGCCATGCTGGCATCCCCGGCGGACACCGAAGAGTCGAGAACGGCAACCGTTGCAGCCGCTTCAAGTAAAATAGGCCCCCATGGCTAATCTCGCACTCTTCGATCTCGACCACACGCTCATCCCCACCGACAGCGACCACGAATGGGGCCGCTTCATGGTGAAGCACGGCATGGTCGACGCCGAAAACTTCGCACGTGAAAACGACCGTTTCTATGCCGACTACAAGGCCGGCAAGCTCGACATTCACGCCTATCTCGTCGCCATGCTGACGCCGCTCGCGAAGTACTCGCGCGCGCAGCTCGCCGAGTATCACCAGATGTACATGCACGAAGTGATCAAGCCCACCATCGTGCCGGTCGCGCTCGAACTGGTGCGCCAGCATCGCGACGCGGGCGACCTGTGCTGTATGGTCACCGCCACCAACGAATTCATCACCGGCCCGATTGCCGCCGTGTTCGGTGTCGACAAACTGATCGCCTGCGAAGCGGAAACCGTGGACGGCCAGCCGCACTCGGACTACACCGGCCGTCCCACCGGCACACCCAGCTACAAGGAAGGCAAGATCGTCCGTACCGAGGCGTGGCTCGCTTCGCTCGGCAAGACATGGTCGGACTTCGAGCGCAGCTATTTCTATAGCGATTCGCATAACGACATCCCGCTGCTCCAAAAGGTCACTGACCCGATTGCGACCAATCCGGACGACACGCTGCGCGCTCATGCGCAAGCACACGGCTGGCGCATCCTCGAACTCTTTCAACCCACGTGATCAAAAAATTTATCCGTAAGCTGTTCGGACAGGATCCGGCACCCGCTGACAACACCGCCCCCTCCGAAGCAGACGAAGCGTCCCGCGCCCCGGCAAAAACCGGCCATAGCGACGCCAGCAGCACTACCTCTACGGCCAGACCGCGCCGCAAACCGGCGGCGTCACGCGACACCACCAAGGCCGCACCCGAGCCCGACGTGCCGGTGATCATTCCCGCTGACGTTCACGGCATCAACCCGGCGCTGATCTCGAGGAACGCTATCCGCGTCACCGAGGGGCTGCAGCAGGCCGGCCACCGGGCATTTATCGTCGGCGGCGCCGTACGCGACCTGCTGCTCGGCATCGCGCCGAAAGACTTCGACGTCGCCACCGACGCCACGCCCGAGCAGGTGCAGAAGCTGTTCCGCCGCGCGCGCATCATCGGCCGGCGATTTCAGATCGTGCACGTGCAGTTCGGTCAGGAAATCATCGAAACCTCGACGTTCCGCGCCCTGGTCGATCCTCCCGCCGCCGACGCCGCCCCGCCGCGGCGCCTGAAGCGCGACGAACTCGACCGCCGCACCCACGCAGTCGACGCCAGCGGCCGCGTGCTGCGCGACAACGTCTGGGGCGAGCAGCACGAAGACGCCACCCGCCGCGACTTTACGATCAACGCGATGTACTACGATCCGGCCACGCAAACCGTGCTGGACTATCACAACGGCATGGCCGATATGCGCGCCCGCCTCCTGCGCATGATCGGCGATCCGGCCACCCGTTACCGCGAAGATCCGGTACGTATGCTGCGCGTGGTGCGTTTTGCCGCCAAGCTCGGCTTCGAGATCGAAGACACGACTCGCGCGCCGATCAAGGAAATGGCGGATCTGATCAACAACGTGCCGGCTGCGCGTCTGTTCGACGAAATGCTCAAGCTGATGCTGTCGGGCTATGCACTTGCCTGTCTGCAGCGCCTGCGCCAGGAAGGCCTGCATCATGGCCTGCTGCCGCTGCTCGACGTAGTGCTCGAGCAGCCGCACGGCGAGAAATTCATCACGCTCGCGCTCACCAACACGGATAACCGTGTGCGCGCCGGCAAGCCGGTTTCGCCCGGCTTCCTGTTCGCTACCCTGCTGTGGCACGACGTGCAGCAGCGCTGGCAGGCGTTCGAGGCAAACGGCGAATATCCGGTGCCTGCGCTGCACCGGGCGATGGACGAAGTGCTCGACATGCAGACCGAGAAACTCGCCATCCACAAGCGTTTCTCGTCGGATATGCGTGAGATCTGGGGCCTGCAGTTGCGCCTCGAAAAACGCTCGGGCCGCAGCGCGCTGAAGCTGATGGAACACCAAAGATTTAGAGCGGGGTATGATTTCCTCCTGTTGCGCTGCGAATCGGGCGAACTCGAAGAGTCGGTCGGTGCGTGGTGGACGGAGTTCATCGAAGGAGACGCCGTCGCGCGCGAGACATTGCTCACGCAAGGCGGGAAGGACCGGAGCCCCAAAAAACGCCGGAGGCGCAGCAGTGGCGCCAGAAACCGCAAACCGGGCGACGGAATGGAGGGCGGTGCGACCGTGGAGCGCGCAGCAGACGACGTGAGTCACGAAGGCTCACACGAAGACTGACGCGGCCATGTTGCTCGCCGTCGAACGATAGTCGCAGGAAGTTATGCCATGACGGTTGCTTATCTCGGCCTCGGCGCGAATCTCGGGGATGCGCGCCAGACCCTGAAAGACGCGGTAGTGTGTCTCGCCCAACAGCACACCATCACCGTGCTCGCCAAGTCGAGCCTGTATCGCACTGCGCCCATCGACGCGGGCGGTGACGACTACTACAACTGCGTCGTGAAGCTCGATACCACGCTGCCGGTCCGGCATCTTCTGGCGCTGTGCCACAAGATCGAACTGCACTTCGGCCGCGAACGGCCGTTTCGGAACGCCCCCCGCACGCTCGATCTCGACATTCTGCTGTTCGGCGACTACTCGATCGAGGAACCGGATCTGATCGTGCCGCATCCGCGTCTGATCGAGCGCGCGTTCGCACTGGTGCCGCTCGTCGAAGTCGACCCTGACTTGACGATTCCACAACACGGTCGCGCCGACGCGTTTCTCGCGGCCGTTGCCGATCAGCGTATCGAAAAGATGAAGTCACCCTGTCAGTGTCCGGTGCTCAATGCGTTGAGCGGCGGCAGTGATAGCGAAGCCGGCACTAGCGGCAAATCCACCAAAGGCGGCTGCTCATGAGCACGTCTCCGCTGACGGTCACCGCCCCCCAGCTACGCCCGCCGTTTCGCTATATCGCGATTGAAGGGCCGATCGGGGTTGGCAAGACCTCGCTGGCACGACGCCTCGCGGAACGATGGTCAATGCAACCAGTGTTCGAGCGGCCACAGGACAATCCGTTTCTCGAACGCTTCTATCGCGACAACGGGCGTTACGCGCTGGCCGCGCAACTGCACTTTGCCCTTCAGCGGGCCCAACAGGCGCAGGAGGTTGCGGCAGCGTACGCGGCGGGCACAGCGCTGATCGCCGATTTCATGACGGAGAAAAACGAGATCTTCGCCCGGTTGACACTGCCTGAAGACGAATGGCAGTTGTATCGCGCACTCGCAAAGCAGATCGATGCACAGACTCCGCGCGGAACCACCGCGGGAAGTCCGGGCACTGCCCCATCGCCGGATTTTGTGGTGTACCTGCAGGCCAGCCCGGAAGTGCTGTTTGCGCGGATCCAGAAACGCGCGATCCCAATGGAGCTGCAGATCTCGAACGCGTACCTGCACTCCCTATGCGACGCGTATAACGACTTCTTCTATCACTACGACCGCACGCCGGTGCTGACGGTCAACGCCGAACACCTGAATCCGCTCGACTCGGACGCGGACCTTGCGCTGCTCGTCGAACGCATCGAGACGATGCGCGGGCGCAAGGAATTCTTTGTCAAAGGCACGTCGCTCTGAGCGACGGTGCCCTCCTCCTTTTCCAACGGAACACCCCATGAGCTATTTGCAGGAAACGAGTAGGAACGCCATTACCGTTCCGAAACTGCAGGCAATGCGCGACGCGGGCGAAAAGATCGCCATGCTCACCTGTTACGACGCGAGCTTTGCGGCGCTGCTGGACCGCGCGGGCATCGACGTGCTGCTGATCGGCGATTCGTTAGGGAATGTGCTGCAAGGCCAGACGACGACGCTGCCGGTCACGCTCGGAGAGATCGCGTATCACACGGCCTGCGTTGCGCGGGCACGCCCGTCAGCGCTGGTCGTCGCCGATCTGCCGTTCGGCACCTACGGCACACCTGAGACGGCCTTCGCCAGCTCCGTGGAGTTGATGCGCGCGGGCGCCCAGATGATCAAGCTGGAAGGTGGCGAATGGCTCGCCGACACGGTGCGCTTCCTGGTGGAGCGGGCCATTCCGGTATGTGCGCATATTGGCCTCACGCCACAGTCGGTGCACGCATTCGGCGGCTTCAAGGTGCAGGGCAAGACGGAAGCCGGCGCAAGCCAGTTGCTACGCGATGCGCTCGCTATTCAGGACGCGGGTGCTCAACTGGTCGTGATCGAGGCAGTCCCGACTCAGCTCGGCACCGAAGCCACCAGGCAGTTGCGGATTCCGACCATCGGCATTGGTGCGGGGGTGGAATGCTCGGGGCAGGTGCTCGTGCTACACGACATGCTCGGGATTTTCCCCGGCAAGCGTCCGCGATTCGTCAAAGATTTCATGCAGGGACAGCCGAGCATTTTCGCGGCCGTCGAAGCGTATGTGCGCGCGGTGAAGGACAGCTCGTTCCCCGGCCCGGAACATACGTTTTGAGATTGGTGTGTCGGGCGGTTTGGGACCCGTCCGATTTTTGTTGAATGCCTGGACGTCTATCTTCTTCGGTCCATTTACGCGGCTCCGCCGCAAACCGAAGAGAAACGTCCATGAGCCCCATTTGCCTGATCAACGTCGCGGGAATCCGCGATCACGCTTTGCACCTCACTGACATGCCGCGATCCACGTGGCATGTACGCCTGATCGACTGGGTGGCGCGCCTGTTGCGCATCTGCTGCGCTTGAATGACGCTTGTCTCAGCGCCGCGCTACTTCCCTTACACGCAGCGCGACCTGCTTTGGCGGAGCGGCCGCCTAACCTACCTGCTACCGTACACCAACCTCGCGAGCCTGTCGTCGTGGCCGGAATCCTACCCTGCGACACGCGCCGGTAAGGCGCCCCGCAGCGCGTTGCATATAAGAAGCGCCTCTGCATTCAATACGTCAGCGCGCGTCAGGACACGCTCCTGCGCATCCAACTCCGCATCTTCAAGCAGCACTCCTCGCATCACCCCAGGCAACACGCCTGACGATAACGGCGGCGTCCACCAGCGCCCATCCAGCTTCACGAATACATTCGAACGGCCGCCTTCAGTCAACTCGCCGCGCTCGTTGAAAAACAGCGTGTCGAACGCGCCCAGGGCCTCGGCGTTGCGCCAGCCGCGGTCGTATTCCGCCCGGCGCGTGGTTTTGTGATGCAACAGCATGTCGCTCGCCTGGGTGGCCGTGAAGCCGTGATCGGGGGCGAGCAGTACGCCGACGACGTTGTCGGACAGTGGCGTCAACGCTGCTGCGCTAATCTGCACCGCGCCACCCTTGGCGAGAGCGAGTCGTACGCGATGCGGTACTCCGGCTGACAGCGCAGCGCACTGCGCTTCGATTCGCTCGCGCAAATCCGCTTCGTCGAACCTGAAACCGAGCCACGCCGCACTCGCCGCAAGCCGTGCGAGATGGCGCGCCACGTGGCGAACACCGTCCTCACGCGTCGCGTACATCGTTTCGAATAGCTCGAAGCCTGGATCGGCGTTAGTGAGGAATCTCGCTTTCCACTGGCACTCCGCGTATTCGTCAGCGGCAACGCTGTCGAGCACGATGCCCGCGCCAACGCCCATGCTGCCGCTACGGGTGCCGGTTCTGCTGTCCGGCGCATCAAGCGTCAAGGTGCGAATCGCGACGGACAGGCAGAAGTCGCCGCAGACGTTGTGGGTGTGGTTTGAGGCGCTCGCCGCTTCTGAAGCGTGCGAGTCGTTTGTCACGTCCGAGGCATCTGAGACATCCGACGCGTTTGCCGAATCTGAAGAAGCGTTTGCGGCGTAGCTGGCGGCATCGAGCCAGCCGATCGCGCCGGTGTACAAACCGCGTGGCGAGGTTTCAAGCCTGTCGATCAACTGCATCGTCCGATGCTTCGGTGCACCGGTAATCGATCCGCACGGAAACAAAGCGCGCAGCACGTCCGCAAACGAAGTCTGGGCACGTAACCTCGCCTCTACAGTCGACGTCATCTGCCACACCGACGCATATGGTTCGACCGAGAACAGCGCTGGCACCTTGACGGAGCCCGTCTCGGCGACTCGCGACAGATCGTTGCGCAAGAGGTCGACGATCATCACGTTTTCCGCGCGATTTTTCGGATCGTTGGCGAGAAACTCGGCGGCATGCCGGTCGGCGACGGGATCGTCCGGGGTACGTGGCGCAGTGCCCTTCATCGGACGCGCGCGTAACGTGACACCCGCTTTCTCGACAAACAGCTCCGGCGAGCACGACAACACCCAACGGTCGCCGGGTAAGGCGACCAACGCGCCATACGACACCGGCTGCCGCGCCCGCAGCCGGCGATACAGCGCAGCGGGCGTGCCAAAGACGTCGAACCTGAGCCGATACGTGTAGTTGACCTGATAGGAATCGCCGATACTAAGCGCGTGATGAATCGCCGCGATGGCTGCTTCGAATTGCGCCGGCTCGACGCTGGGGCGCGCGGCGGTGGTACCCGCTACCGACGGTTGCTCCGCGCCGCCGTCGCGTTGCACCAGCCACGCGTCGGCTTCGTCACGCGAGAGCTTCGCGCATTGCTCGAACAATAAAAAACGCAGCGTGGCATCGTCACGCTGCGTTTTATTCTCTGACTGGCGGGACTGGCCGCCGGAGGACCGCGCACCGTGCAGCACAAGCTGACGGCCGAACTCATAATCGCCGAGCATCACGGCATGCAGACCACGCCGCAAATCAGCGGCCACCGCATCGCATACCGCGTCGAGCTGCTCCGTATCCACGCAGACACGCTCATGCAGAAACCGCGTGTACAGGCGGCTCGAGCGCCGCGCCGCCGTCGCGTGGCAATCGTCGAGCAATGCAAACACGGCGTCGCGATCATCCACCATCTTGCCCGCCACCAACTTCAAACTTCCATTAATCGAAGAAGCTCTTCACACGATCGAACCAGCTCTTGCTTTGCGGGCTGTGACGCGCACCGCCCTCGACCAGCGACTTCTCGAACTGCTGGAGCAGCTCGCGCTGCGGCTCGGTGAGCTTGACCGGCGTCTCGACCTGCACGTGCACATACAGATCGCCTGCAATGCTCGAACGCAACCCCTTGATGCCCTTGCCGCGCAGACGGAAGGTCTTGCCCGACTGGGTGCCTTCGGGCACCGTAAAGCTCGCGCGGCCCGCCAGCGTCGGCACTTCGATTTCACCGCCAAGTGCCGCCGTCGTGAACGGAATCGGCATCTGGCAATGCAGATCGTCGCCGTCGCGCTCGAACACCGAGTGCTGCTTGATATGAATCTCGACGTACAGATCGCCCGACGGACCGCCGTTGATACCCGGCTCGCCGTTACCGGCCGAGCGGATCCGCATGCCGTCGTCGATACCCGCCGGAATCTTCACTTCCAGCGTCTTGGTTTCCTTGACCTTGCCAGCGCCGTGGCAATTCACACACGGATCGGGAATGTGGCTACCCGTGCCGTGGCACTTCGGGCAAGTCTGCTGAATGCTGAAAAAGCCCTGCGACATCCGGACTGAACCCGCGCCGTTACAGGTGGGGCAGGTTTCCGGTTTGGTACCGGGCTTCGCGCCCGAACCGTGACAGATTTCACACGACACCCAACTCGGCACACGGATCTGCGTGTCGTAGCCGTGCGCGGCCTGCTCCAGCGTGATTTCCATGCTGTAACGCAGATCGGCACCGCGGTACACCTGCGGACCGCCACGGCCACCGCCACGTGCAGCGCCGCCGGCAGCCTGGCCGAAGATGTCGCCGAAAATATCGCCGAATGCGTCGGCAAATCCGCCGAAGCCCTGCGCGCCGGCACCGCCCATATTCGGGTCGACGCCTGCATGGCCGTACTGGTCGTACGCCCCACGCTTCTGCGAGTCCGACAGCATTTCATAGGCTTCCTTCACCTCTTTGAAATGCTCTTCCGCATCCTTGTTGCCCGGATTGCGGTCGGGGTGATGCTTCATCGCCAGCTTGCGATAAGCCTTCTTGATTTCGTCGTCGCTCGCGTTCTTTGCGACGCCCAGAACCTCGTAGTAATCCCGTTTCGCCATATCGGTTCAACGCCCGCCGCGCAGCAAGGCACGGCGGCTCCTCTTGAATGCTGGAGTCTTACGACTCGTCCGGCCGTTGCTCGCCCCTCGTTTGCACGAATTGAGCAACGCCCTCCATAAAACAAATGTGCCCGGAGAGCCCAAAAAGGCTCACCAGGCGCGATAACCGCTTTGCAGGTTTATGCCCTCACAGACGGACACAAACCGTTTTGCAGCCGACCCGCACACATTGCTGTGTGCGGCTTTACGGTCAGACGGCGACCTGGCTTTAGTCCTTCTTGACTTCCTTGAACTCGGCGTCGACCACGTCGTCTTCCGGCTGGCTTGCACCACCGGCCGAGGCACCACCAGGCGCTGCGCCCGCGGCACCGGCCGCTGCGCTTGCTGCACCTTGCTCTGCCTGCATGTCGGCGTACATCTTCTCACCGAGCTTTTGCGAGGCCGTTGCCACGACTTCGATCTTGGCTTCGATCGCCGCCTTGTCGCTCGAGCCGCTCTTCAGCGTGTCTTCGAGGTCCTTCAGCGCTGCTTCGATCTTTTCCTTCTCAGCCGCTTCCAGCTTGTCGCCGTATTCGGTGAGCGCCTTCTTCGTGCTGTGGACCAGTGCGTCGCCCTGGTTGCGGGCATCGGCCAGTTCGCGCAGCTTGTGATCTTCTTCCGCGTTTGCTTCGGCGTCCTTCACCATCTTTTCGATCTCGGCTTCAGACAGACCCGAGTTCGCCTTGATGACGATGCGGTTTTCCTTGCCGGTCGCCTTGTCTTTCGCGCCGACGTGCAGAATACCGTTCGCGTCGATGTCGAAGCTCACTTCGATCTGCGGCACGCCGCGCGGTGCAGGCGGAATACCTTCGAGGTTGAACTCGCCCAGCAGCTTGTTGCCGGCTGCCATTTCGCGTTCGCCCTGGAACACCTTGATCGTGACGGCACCCTGGTTGTCGTCGGCCGTCGAATACACCTGTGCGTGCTTCGTCGGGATCGTGGTGTTCTTGTTGATCATCTTCGTCATCACGCCGCCGAGCGTTTCGATGCCGAGCGACAGCGGGGTCACGTCGAGCAGCAGAACGTCCTTACGGTCACCCGACAGAACCTGACCTTGAATCGCGGCGCCCACGGCCACGGCTTCGTCCGGGTTCACGTCACGGCGCGGTTCCTTGCCGAAGAACTCCTTAACCTTGTCCTGCACCTTCGGCATACGCGTCATACCGCCGACGAGAATCACGTCGTCGATTTCGCCAACCTTCACGCCAGCGTCCTTGATAGCCAGACGGCACGGCTCGATGGTGCGTTCGATCAGTTCTTCCACCAGCGCTTCGAGCTTCGCACGCGTAATTTTCAGGTTCAAGTGCTTCGGACCCGACGCGTCTGCCGTGATGTACGGCAGGTTGATTTCGGTCTGCTGGCTCGACGACAGTTCGATCTTGGCCTTTTCAGCCGATTCCTTCAGGCGTTGCAGCGCGAGCACGTCCTTCGACAGGTCGACGCCTTGTTCCTTCTTGAACTCGCCAATGATGTAATCGATGATGCGCTGGTCGAAGTCTTCACCGCCGAGGAACGTATCGCCGTTCGTCGAGAGCACTTCAAACTGCTTCTCGCCGTCAACGTCGGCGATTTCGATGATGGAGACGTCGAACGTGCCGCCGCCCAGGTCATACACGGCGATCTTGCGGTCGCCCTTTTCGTTCTTGTCGAGGCCGAACGCGAGCGCAGCTGCGGTCGGTTCGTTGATGATGCGCTTGACTTCCAGACCGGCGATGCGGCCCGCATCTTTGGTGGCCTGACGCTGGCTGTCGTTGAAGTACGCGGGAACCGTGATCACCGCTTCGGTGACCGGCTCGCCGAGGTAATCTTCAGCGGTCTTCTTCATCTTGCGCAGAACTTCAGCCGAGATTTGCGGCGGAGCAAGCTTCTGATCGCGCACTTCGACCCAGGCGTCACCGTTGTCGGCCTTGACGATCTTGTACGGCATCAGCGCGATGTCTTTCTGCACTTCTTTTTCTTCGAAGCGGCGGCCGATCAGGCGCTTGACCGCGTACAGCGTGTTCCTCGGGTTCGTGACCGACTGACGCTTCGCAGGCGCGCCGACGAGAATCTCGCCGTCTTCCATGTAAGCGATGATCGACGGCGTGGTGCGCGCGCCTTCCGAGTTTTCGATCACCTTGACCGAATTGCCTTCCATGATCGCCACGCACGAGTTGGTCGTGCCGAGGTCGATGCCGATGATTTTGCCCATTTTTACTAATCTCCTGACTTTGATCGCTGCGGTAGGTTGCCTTGTGCCCATCTGGCGGCAAGGCAACCCGCCTTCAATTCAAACCTGCACTCAACATAAGTGCGTCTGCATCGTTTTCAAGACCTTGAATGCAATGCGGTCTTTAATTTTTTTCAATCGCCTGCGGCTTCGGGATTGGCGTTGCCGGGGATTGCCCGACTTGTTGCCACCCCGGCTAACCGCCAGTACCGGCCACGCCATCCATCGCCTTTGAAACGGCCTTTGCGGCAACCTTCCCCCGGGCGGCTGCCACCGCTGCCTCGAACTGCCCGAGGCCGTGCCAGCCAGTCGCCCGGCCAAGCCGCTTGCCACGATGAAAGAAGAACCACGTCGGCACGCCATGCAGCATGAAACGGCGGCCCAGCTCACGGTGCTCGTAGACGTTGCTGTGAAACCATCTAAGCCCGAGCGCGCGAATCGCGTCGGGCTGCGCCAGCATCGCCTTCTTCGCTATTTCGCAGTTGAAGCAGTCGAGTCCCCAGAAGAACACCACCGCCACCTCGTCGCCAACCGCTTCGAGCGCGGCGTCGAACGACTCTGCGCTCAATTCCTGCATCTCGAACACGGCAAAAGCCGTGGAATCGACGGGAAGGTTGGCCATGATAGCGGGGATGCCTGCCCGGGAGCGCCTGAGCGATGCCTGAGTTCTACTTCGGCTTACTTCGGCTGGGCGACGGTAACGAGCGCCGGGCGCAGCACGCGGTCGGCAATCACGTAACCCTTTTGCAGCACGGAGACGATGGTGTTGGGCTCCTGCTCGGCCGGCACCATCGAAATAGCCTGGTGACGATGCGGGTCGAACTTCTCGCCTGCCGGAGGATTGATCGCCACGACGCGGCCTTTCTCAAGCGCACCGCTCAACTGGCGCAGCGTCAGCTCGACACCCTCACGAACCTTCTGCAGGTCGTCGGACGAGTGGGCGACGGCGGCCTCGAGGCTGTCGACCACAGGCAGCAGATGCTCTGCAAAGCTCTCGATCGCGAACTTGTGAGCCTTGGTGACATCTTCCTGCGCACGCCGGCGCACATTTTCGGTCTCGGCCTTGGCACGCAGAAAGCTCTCCTGCAACTCGGCGATTTTGGTCTGCGCTTCGGCCAACGCGGCTTCGGCGCCGGCCGGCGCAGCTTCAGCCGGGTTGACTTCCGGCTGAGCTGCGTTGGCCTCGGCAGCCTGGCGCGCGGCTTCTTCGGCGGGCGTGGGATTCTGGCTCGTCGGATTCTCTTGCGTGTTTTCCATGTCGCTGAAAGTCGTAAAAAAGTTAAAGCCAAGGGCGGCCGCGTGGTGCTCTGAAAGGCCCGCTTGAGCGTTGCAGAAACGCCACACAAACCACCGCTCATCGCCTACTGAGTTTGGGTCTCAAAGCACGATTTCAAGCGGTCAAAAGGAACTTTTCGCACCGCAACAGTGCGGCAGAAATGCCTCGTTACAACCATTAATCAGATAGAGATTGAGCGGCCTCGTGGACTGACCTAAACTTCAGCTGTCCACCCGGGAAGGCACGTTTACCCTAACCTGGTATATACCACTTCACTTAATTCATCGCGCGTTCGTCCAGCATCATTTCGGGGGAGTACCGTGAAACTGACCTTCGCAATATCCGTGGTCGCCTTGGTGCTCGTAGCGGGAACCACGACCATCTGCATGTCCGGGGCCGTCAACGACAGCACGACCGAATATGGCGGCGTACACGCGACGATGGAACAACTGTTCAATCCCCACCTGAAAGTTTGTCGATAGTGCGCCGGTCGCGCTTGGTCGGACGCCCGTGCAAAGCGGCGGCCGGCTCGCGATACGTCTTACGCCGCTCCTGCTCCACCTGCCGCTTCACCTTGCTTTCCTCGGTTTCCGCATAAAGCGTCTGCGCCACACTCGCCGGGCCGCGCACGTCGCACACACCCAGTACCTCCACCTGCCATACGATGCGTTCGATCTCGATTTCGACGAGATCGCCAACCCGCACCTCCTTGGCCGGTTTGACTGCCGCGCCGCCAATCCTTACGTGGGCTTTGTCGACGGCATCCGCCGCCAGCGAGCGTGTCTTGAAGAAACGCGCTGCCCATAACCACTTGTCGATGCGCAGGCGCGCGCCGGGTTCGGTCGAAATCCTGTAGTTCATCAGCTAGTCTGGCGCCCTATGTACGAAGCGGCGTCGCAAGTTGCGCATCAAGCGCGTTGAAAACGATTCCGTCAACCAGTCTCACGCCGGCACCGTACCTTGCGCGGAGGCCACCTGCACCGGCCAGCCCTGCAGGTTCTGGGCGACGATCTCCCCCAGCGCCGCAATCCACGCCTGCGAGGCGTTCAGGCAAGGAATGCGGTGAAACTCCTTGCCGCCCGCATGGACGAACTCGTCGCGGACTTCCATGCCGATTTCCTCAATAGTTTCCAGGCAATCGGCAGTAAAGCCCGGACAAAACACATCCGCGCGGCGCACTCCCGCCGCGCCCAGCTCCTTGAGCGTCGGCGCGGTATAGGGCTGCAACCACTCGGCCTTGCCGAAACGCGACTGGAACGTGACGCGGCACTCCACCGTTGTCAGCCCGAGCGCCTGCATCAAAAGTGCCCCCGTTTGCTGGCACTGGTCGTGATACGGGTCACCGAGATCGAGCGTACGTTTGGGAACGCCATGGAAGCTCAGCACCAGCTTGTCGCCGGCCGCGAAATCCGGGCGTCCATGGGCATGCCAGTACTGGTGTACCTGCGCCGCCAGCGCCGCGATATACGCCGGATGATCGGCATATTGGCGGATGGTGCGGATTTCCAGCTGGTTGCGCATGCGCTTGAGCGCCGAGAATGCAGCGTCGAATGCCGTTGCCGTAGTCGACGACGAGTATTGCGGATACATCGGCACCAGCAGTACGCGCTCGGCACCCGCCAGCTTGAGCTGATTCAGCATGTCCGGGATGCCTGGCATGCCGTAGCGCATGGCGTAGTCGACGATCGCCGTGTAGCCGTTCAACTGCAGCAGATGCCGCAAACCTTCCACCTGCTTCTCCGTGAACACGCGTAACGGTGAGCCTTCCGGTGTCCACACCGCAGCATATTTCTTGGCCGACGAGCGCCCGCGAAACGGCAGGATCAGGAGCCGCAAGATCACCTGCCAGAGGGCCGCGGGAATCTCCACGACACGTGGGTCGGACAGAAACTGCGCGAGGTAGCGCCGCACGGCCCGTGGCGTCGGTGCGTCGGGCGTGCCCAGATTGATCAGCAAAACCGCAACACGATGGGATGTGGCGGGTTGCGATGGCCGCTCGAGATCGAAACGCATAGGCAACAGGGCTAGCCGCGTACAGCGGGAAATCGGTTCAGGTGAGAGTCATTATAGCGGGGCGGTCCGCAGCCGATACCTGGCCATTCGGCCGATTGGCAAGGCGCGCGCCGCATCGCATCATTTGCAGCATGCAATTCGGGCTCCTGCCCGACGGAGGTGCGGGCAATGGCAAAGGCAATGAAACGTGCCGCGGTTCCGGGGCGCAGACGCTTATTGCTGGCTGAGCGTCAGCGAGAGCAGGCGCGCGGTGATGTCGACAATCGGAATCACACGGTTGTAGGCCATGCGCGTCGGCCCGATCACGCCGAGCGTACCGACGATCTTGCCGTTCACTTCATACGGCGCGGTCACGACGCTCATTTCCTCGATCGGCACGAGATTCGACTCGCCGCCAATGAAGATTTGCACGCCCTGGGCGTGACTCGAAACGTCGAGCAACTGAAGGAGACTGGTCTTTTGGTCGAATACGTCAAACAGCTTGCGCAGCCGCGCCATGTCCGAAGACAGGTCGGCCACTTCGAGCAGATTGCGCTCGCCGGAGATCAGCACGGTCTCGCCGGCGTCAGCTTCATCTGTGCTGGCCTTGACGGCGGCGTGCATCAGCGTGGTCATGTCGCCGCGCAGCTCGTCGATCTCTTCGCGCAGACGCCGGCGCACTTCGTCGAAGGAAAGGCCGGCAAAGTGCGCGTTGATGTAATTGGACGCTTCCACCAGTTGCGACGGCGAAAAATCGCGCTGCGTCGCCATGATGCGGTTCTGTACGTCGCCTTCGGGCGTGACGATGATGAGCAGGATGCGCTTGTCGGACAGGCGCATGAACTCGATCTGCTTGAAGACGTGACTGCGCCGTGGGGTCAGCACCACGCCGGCAAACTGCGACAGGCTGGACAGCACGCTCGCCGCCGCTGCAACGATCTTCTGCGGCTCGCCCGCCTGCAGCGTGGTCTTGACGGTACGGGTAACCGCTTCCTCGTCCGCCGCGGACTCGACTGTGAGCATCGTGTCGACAAACAGACGATAGCCGCGCGGCGTTGGAATACGGCCCGCCGAGGTGTGCGGGCTGATGACGAGCCCTGCCTCTTCCAGATCGGACATCACGTTGCGGATCGTCGCCGGGCTCAGCTCCAGCCCGGAGTAGCGGGACAACGTGCGCGAGCCGACCGGTTGACCTTCGGCGATATATCGCTCGATCAACGTTTTGAGGAGGGTTTGTGCGCGGGGATCTAGCATGACGGAAAAGTTTAGCTTAATGACGCGACGACCGCGAGCGCTAACAATAACAGCGTTCACGCCTTCGTTGGCGAGGCATGGGCTGCATGTGCCGGTTTGCCCGCACAACCCCTGGCGCGAACCCGCACCTGCGGGTTCGACGCAACGCATACCATCCCGCTGTCACGAGGAGTTCATCATTCTGCCGATAATCCTGCGCAGGCCGGCCGGCACGGGCCTGCAGCCCGACAGGCGCGCCCGCGTGGCGCCGGCCGCCCATGTGGCCGCGGACGGTTCTTTTCAGCCCTCACCTATGGTGTAATGCCGGCATGCAAGTTACCAGTCAGTTCAAGACCGTCGCGCTCGTCGGGCGCAACAACACGCCAGGCATTGGCGAGCCGCTGACCGCGCTCGCCGCGTGCATCGCCAGGCGCGGCTTCGACGTGGTGTTCGAGGCGGACACCGCCGCGGAGATCGGCATTACCGACTACCCGGCCCTGCGCCCCGCGGAAATCGGCGCCCGCGCCGACGTGGCCGTGGTGCTGGGCGGCGACGGCACGATGCTTGGCATCGGCCGCCAGCTTGCGCCGTACCGCACGCCGCTGATCGGCATCAACCATGGGCGGGTCGGCTTCATCACCGACATCCCGATTTCGGCCATGCAGGAACTCGTGCCGCAGATGCTGAGCGGCAATTTCGAGCGCGAGGAACGCATGTTGCTGGAAGCGCGCATCATGCGCGGCGGCAGCCCCATCTACCACGCGCTGGCCTTCAACGACGTGGTGGTCAACCGCAGCGGTTTCTCGGGAATGGCGGAGCTGCACGTGGCCGTGGATGGCCGCTTCATGTACAACCAGCGCTCGGACGGACTGATCGTCGCCACGCCGACCGGATCGACCGCCTACGCGTTGTCGTCAGCCGGGCCAATCCTGCATCCACAGTTGCAAGGCATCGTGCTGGTGCCGATTGCGCCACACGCATTGTCGAACCGCCCCATCGTGCTGCCGGACGACTCAAAGGTCAGCATCCAGATCGTCTCCGGCCGCGACGTCAACGTCAACTTCGACATGCAGTCGTTCACCGCGCTCGAACACAACGACACGATCGAAGTGCGCCGCTCGCGCCATACCGTGCCGCTCCTGCACCCGGTCGGCTACAGCCATTACGCGACGTTGCGCAAGAAGCTGCACTGGAATGAATACCCGTCGCACGAAGACGACATCAAGCCCTGAACCGATCCCGAATCCTGAATCCTGAACGAACACTGCGCCGATCCTGAGCTAACCCTGAGCACCTGGCCGCAGCCGGTAACCCAAGCTACCAGACGACCTCCATGCTTCGCCACCTCTCGATACGCGACTTCGTCATCGTCGCCGCGCTCGACCTTGAATTCGACAGCGGCTTTACGGTTTTCTCGGGCGAAACAGGCGCCGGCAAATCGATCCTGATCGACGCCCTGGCACTCGCGCTTGGCGCCCGCGCCGATGCAAGCGTCGTGCGCACCGGCGAGGCCCGCGCGGATATCACCGCGGAATTCGAAACGCACGCTCAGGTGGATCAGTGGCTCGACGAGCAGGCATTGGGCTCGGCGAGCGGCACGAACGGTACGCACGGTGCAAACGGCGCCGGTTCGCACGACGACACCGTCATGCTGCGGCGCGTGGTGGATGCGAACGGCCGCTCGCGTGCCTTCATCAACGGCACTGCGGCGACGCTCGCGCAACTGCGCGAGGTCGGTGAAATGCTGGTCGACATTCACGGACAGCACGCCCACCAGTTACTGATGCGCCCGGATGCGCAGCGTGAGCTATTCGATACGCACGCAGGTCTGGTCGATAAGGCTGCCACGGTGAGCCGCGCCTGGCGCGCCTGGCGCGACCGGGCACAAGCGGTCGAAACAGCCAAAACGCGCGACCGCGAACTGCAACTCGAACGAGAGCGGCTCGCGTGGCAACTGGCCGAACTCGACAAGCTCGCCCCGCAGCCGGGTGAATGGGAAGAGGTCAACGCAGAACACAACCGTCTGTCGCATTCGGCCAACCTGATCGAAGGCGTGCAGGGGGCGCTCAACGCCCTCTCTGAGTCGGACGAGGCGATGATCACGCATCTGGCATCGATCGTCTCGAAGCTGCGCGACCTGGCGGAAATCGATCCAGCGTTAAACGATGCGCTCGCTGCGCTCGAGCCTGCTGAAATCCAGTTGCAGGAAGCTGCCTATTCGCTGAGCCACTACGCGCAAAGGCTCGAACTGGACCCCGACCGGCTCGCCCAGATCGAAAGACGCGTCGACGCCTTGCATTCGGCCGCGCGCAAATTCCGTCTGCAGCCGCAGACGCTGCCGGAGGAACACGCCGCGCGTCGCGCGCAACTGGCCGCACTGGACGCCGCCGCGGATCTGGACAGCCTGCACGCTGCCGAGGCCAAAGCAAAGGAAGCCTATCTGGCCGATGCCAAACAGCTGTCCAAAGCACGTGCCAAGGCCGCCAAGGCGCTCGGCTCGGCGGTTACCACGGGCATGCAGGAACTGTCGATGAAAGGCGGCAGTTTCGAGGTCGCACTCGTCGCGCTGCCGGAAGGCGGAGCGCATGGCCTCGAACAGGTGGAATTCCGCGTTGCCGGGCACGCCGGCGTGCCGCTCCGGCCGCTCGCCAAGGTCGCTTCAGGCGGCGAGCTGGCGCGGATCAGCCTCGCGCTCGCTGTGATTGCGAGCGCCGCCAGCCCGACCCCCACCCTGATCTTTGACGAAGTGGATACCGGTATTGGCGGTGGCGTCGCCGATGTAGTCGGGCGTCTGCTGCATCAACTCGGACGTGCTCGCCAAGTGCTATGTGTTACGCACTTGCCGCAAGTGGCAGCGCGCGGCGACCATCATTTCCAGGTGGCCAAGGCATCGGACAAGAAAGGCGGCACGGTCAGCAGCGTCACGTCGCTGGACAAGGCCAGCCGGATCGAAGAAGTGGCACGCATGCTCGGCGGGCTGGAGATCACCGCCACTACCCGCAAGCACGCGAAGGAAATGCTGGCGGCGTAGACGGCAGTTACGACAACGCCCCCGCCCTCACCTCACCCAAACACCCGCTTCCACAACGCCAGCACAGCCGCGCGCTCCGCCTCGACGGTCTCCGGCTCGACGCGCGCCTTCTCCATCCCGTCGAGCCTCAACCTGTGCTGCAGCTTGCGATACGTACGATAAGCCGCGCCAACCGTCTCGGCCTCTTCCTCGCTCATCATCCCAAAGCGCGACACCTCACGCAGCAACGCGATATTGCCGGTATTGCGGATCAGCTCGGGGTCACGCGCGGCGTGCAGCAGCACCCAATACTGAACGGTGAATTCGATATCCACCATCCCGCCGCGATCGTGCTTCAGATCGAACAGCTCGGTACGGTTTGGATGGCCGGCCTCGACGCGTTCGCGCATCTCGACAATCTCTTTGGCAAGCGGCCCGGCCTCGCGCGGCGTGGTCAGGACCTGCTCGCGGATCGCTTCGAACCTCGCGCCAATCTCGGCATCGCCCGCGCAGTAGCGTGCCCGCGACAACGCCTGGTGTTCCCACACCCACGCCGTATTGGCCGCATCGCCCTCGCGTAACTGGTAGCGCCTGAACGCATCCAGATCGGTGACGAGCAGTCCCGATTCGCCGTTCGGCCGCAGCCGCAGGTCCACGTCGAACAGTGTGCCCGCACCGGTCGCCATGGTCAGCCACGTGATCAGACGCCGCGTATAGGTCGAATAGACGTCGGCGGCCGCATCGTCGGGGTCGTCATAGAGGAAAATCAGGTCGAGGTCCGACGCGTAGCCCAGTTCCTTACCGCCCAGCTTCCCGTACGCGATGATGGCAAAACGCGGCACCTCGCGATGACGTTTGGCCAGTTGCTTCCAGACTGCCTCGAGCGTCACGTCGAGCACGGCATCGGCCAGTTCGGAGAGCCGGTCGCTCACGTGTTCCACGCTCAGCTTGCCGGCCAGATCGATCAGCAGGATGCGGAACACTTCAGCCTGGTGCGCATGGCGCAGCAGATCCATCTGTTGTTCGACGCCATCCGCCGCGGCAAGGCGCAAGCGCAGCGTGCGCTTGAACTCGGCCCAGTCGAACGGGCTCGCAATCGCTTCGTCATCGAGCAGTTCGTCGAGCAGTTGCGGATGGCGGATCAGATAACCGGCCGCCCAATGCGAGGCGCCCAGCACCGACAGTACGCGGTGCAACGCCTGCGGGTATTCCGTCAACAGCGCCAGATATGCGCCGCGCCGGCTCACGGCCTCGAGCAGGTCGAAGAAGCGCGCCACCGTGTCGCCACGCCGCGCGGGCGGCTCCAGCGTGCGCGCGGCTTCGAGCGCTCGCTGCGCGACAATATCGAAGCGCTGCCGGCTACGCTCCGCAAGCCCCGCGTAGCGCGACGAATTCCACACGGCGCGTAGGCGCGCGAGCAACTCGGCGGGCTCGGGAATGCCCAGTTCGGCGATGCGCGCCTGCAACGCAGCTTCCGCACTATCGTCGGCCAGCGCGCTACTCCAGACCCACACCGCGGCACCGTCTTCCGGCGCACCGCAACCATCGCGGCCGTTCACCTTGTCGGCGAAAATCTGGTCGAACTGCTGCTCGACCATCTCGCGATGCGCGTCGAGCTTCGCCATCAGCGCCGCGTAATCGTCGAAGCCCATCGCACGGGCCAGCGCCGCGCGCTCTTCCGGATCCACCGGCATCGCATGCGTTTGCGCGTCATTGCGATACTGCAGCCGGTGCTCGAGTTCGCGCAGGAACCGATATGCCTGCGAGAGCCCCACACACACGACCGGCGCGATCAGACCATGCGTTGCGGCGTGGCGCAGCACGGCGAGCGTCGGCCGCACGCGCAGGCCCGCGTCCTGGCCGCCGCGAATCAACTGGAACACCTGGGCGCTAAATTCAATCTCGCGGATGCCGCCACGGCCAAGCTTGATGTCGTCGGCCTTGTCCGGCCGCATCGAGGCACGGCGCTGCGCCTCCTGGCGAATCTGCAGATGCAGCGCGCGGATCGCGCTGATCACGCCGAAGTCCAGATAGCGGCGATAGATAAACGGTGTGCAGATCGCATCGAGCTGCTTCTGCATGCGGCGTGCAGCGTCACTGCTGCCTTCGGACACAAGCCGCCCCTTGATCCAGGCGTAGCGCTCCCACTCGCGGCCCTGCACGTAAAAATACTCTTCGAGCATGCCAAGACTACACACCAGCGGTCCCGAATCGCCGTTCGGCCGCAGCCGCATATCGACGCGAAATACATAACCGTCGGCGGTCACTTCGGCTAGCGCGGCGATCAGGCGTTTGCCGAGACGCGTGAAAAAGTCCTGTGTGGCAATCGGCGGACGCTGACCGCCGGCGGTCTCGCCGTCTTCTTCGTAAATGAAGATCAGGTCGATGTCAGACGATACGTTCAGCTCGCGTCCACCCAGCTTGCCCATGCCGACCACGCCGAGCGCAAGACGCTCGCCCTCGGGGCCGCGCGGCTCGCCGTAGAGCATTTCGAGATCGGCAGAGAGCACCGCCATCGCCCGCTGGATGGTCGTTTCGGCCAGATCGGTCATGGCTCCGGTGACTTCCGCAACATCGGCGCGCTCAGCCAGATCTCGCTCCATCACCGCGCAAAACACCTCGGTGCGTAACTGACGGAGCGCACGTTTGAGACCCTCTTCGGTCAACGAACCATCGGCGGAACTCGCCAACGCCGCGCACAGATCGTCGAAGCGGGCTTCGATCCGTTCGCGCGTGACGGGTTCTGCAGCCAAGGTCGCAATGCGTTCGGCCAGTTCGGGACGAGCCGCCAGCGCGCGCGCTGCGTAATGTGAATAGCTGGAACTCAGGAGTGTGGCTTGGGTCATCAAGGGTGTGGATCGTTCGTTGCTGTATCCATCTCATCACGGAGCCAGGCGCCGCGTCGCACAGGTCGCGAGACGGCATGGGCACAGGCTTTGAAGGATATTCGTCGCGACTGGCCCGTGTGTTACATTTCGTCGTCAGATCGCAAAACTACCATACGCCCATCCCCGCCGCAGCATGTCCGAGCGAAACGAATCCGCCGCGCAACAGGAAGCCGGACAAGTCAGGTCAGTGAGCGGCGACCACCACGTGGTGCTGCGCCACACCCTGAGAGTGCTGCTGGGGATCGCGCTCGTCGTTTATTTCATTGCAGCGGCTCTGTTCATGGGTCTGCGTTACGGCTTGCTGCCGTATGTCGATTCTTTCCGGCCGCGCATCGAAACCCTCGTCTCCGAGAAGATCCACGCGCAACTCACTATCGGCAAACTGGCGCCGCACTGGACCGGTTTCCAGCCCGGCATCGACGTCACCAACCTGATGATCCGGGACCGCGAAGGCAAGGTCGGGCTGAACATCCCGCATGCCACCGCCACGGTCTCGTGGAGTTCGCTATGGCAATTCAAGCCGATCCTCTCGAGCCTGATCGTCAATCAGCCTGACGTGCTGATCGAGCGCGGCAGCGACGGCTCGCTCTCGGTCGCCGGCGTCGTGGCGCCGAGCACCCATACCGGCAATGACACCTTCAGCTCGTGGCTACTGCGCCAGCAGGCCATTGTGCTGCGCGGCGGCACGCTAAGGTGGCACGACGCGCGCCACGATGCGCCTGAACTTGCGCTGCAGAACATTCGTCTGGCCATTCTCAACGACGGCTATAACCACCACCTCGCGCTGCAGGCGCCGCCGGACGGCCGGGTCCTGCATGGCCCGCTCGATTTCCGCGTGTACTTCAAACATGCGCCTTTGTCGGCTATTGGCAAGCCGATCAACTGGACCGGCCAGGCTTACGTGTCGACCGGCCCGGTCGATCTGCCCGCGCTAGCCCACTACATGGATTTCCCAATCGAGACGTTCGCGGGCCGGATCGACAACGCTATCTGGATCGACTTCGCCCAAGGCCGGACGACCTCGGCGAGCGGCGAGCTGAGCGGCTCCGATATCTCGTTGCGCGTGCGGCCGACCCAGCCGCGCCTGGACGTGCCGGTCGCGAGCTTTTCCTGGAAAGTCGAGACGGGGCCGGACGACTACACGCTGCAACTGAACCACCTGCACGCGGAACTCGGCCAGCCGCCGCTCGAGGACGGCACGCCGCTCACCCGCACGCTGGCCCTCACCACCTTAAGCGGCCACTACCGCCGCGCATCGGTACAGCACGGCCAGTTGTTTAGCGTGACCGGCGACCGAGTCGATCTCGGCATACTCGCCGAATTCAGTCGCGCGCTCCCGCTCTCGGGACATCTGTTGAATGAACTGGTGCGCTTCGATCCTCGCGGCCTGGTGGCGAACTACCTGATCGAGGTCGAACGGGCCAGGCCCGAATCCGGCGAGGCGGCCAGCGAACGTAATACAGGGGGCGCCGAACCGATCGTGCGCTACCGCTTCAAGGCGGACCTGCAGGGCATCAGCGTCGCGGCCCAGGAGCCGCCGC
Organism: Paraburkholderia sp. GAS82; assembly: GCF_050436285.1. Classification (NCBI taxonomy): domain Bacteria; kingdom Pseudomonadati; phylum Pseudomonadota; class Betaproteobacteria; order Burkholderiales; family Burkholderiaceae; genus Paraburkholderia; species Paraburkholderia sp. GAS82. The sequence continues at coordinate 40,634 of NZ_JBNDLX010000014.1, read as the reverse complement.
CAGGGCTCACCCCGTTGGGTCACCCGCGGGCCGGCTTGCCTGGCGTGGAAAATCTGTGGGGTAGCGTCGACGCCGACGAAAATCATGGCGCCATGAGCATCGACACCAACAACGTGGCCCTTACGCTGCCTGGTGTTTTCGATAACCCGCGCCTCAGATTCGACCGCCTGAAGGGTCGCGGCAGCTGGACGGTCAAGCCGGCGGCGCCAGGTGAAGCCCACAAGGCGTTTGCCATTACCGTCCCGGAACTGAGCGTCGCCAATGCGGATGCGGTCGCTTCGGCGACCGCGAACTACAGCAATCCCGGCCACGGTCGCGGCTCACTCGACCTGACGGCGAAGTTCGAGCACGCCCAGGTCACGCGGATCGTCCGCTACCTCCCCACCAGCATCCCCGAGAAGCTGCGCACCTACCTGGGTCACGGGCTGCAAGCCGGCATCTCGCGCGGCGGGGTGATCGAGATACACGGCGATCTCACCAAATTCCCCTACTCGCGCGACCCAACTGCCGGCGTGTTCCAGATCGTGGCGCCGTTCAAGGGCGGCAAGTTCGACCCGTCACCGTTCCCGCCGCGCATGATGAAAGACGGCGTGACGCCGAATGTGTGGCCGCCGCTGGATGGTATCGACGGCACGTTCTCGCTGAAAGAGAACGTGCTGCGCTTCGACGTCGATCGCGCGCACTACAAGCGCGTCGCGCTCGGCAAGGTCAGCGGCAAGATCGACGATCTGGGCACCAAGGCATCGAGCCTGGTCATCAACGGCGATGGACACGGGCCGCTCGCCGACATGCTCGACTACGTCAATGCGAGTTCGCTCGGCAGTCTCTCGAAGCATGTCGGCGAAAAGGTACAGGCCGAAGGGCCCGCATCGCTAGCACTGAAGCTGACAGTGCCGCGTACGCCGAAACCGCACATCGCCGTCGAGGGTGCAATCGGCTTCCAGAACAACCGTCTCAGCACCGACAACGTGCCGCCGCTGTCGCAACTGACCGGCAAGGTTCACTTCACCGAACACACCGCCCAGCTCGATCACTTGAGCGGCCAGTTCATGGGCGGTGACGTGCACGCCAACGGCGGCGTGCAGAACAACGGCACTTACGCGCTTGATCTGAACGGCCACATTGCCGTCGACGCAGCACGCGGCCTGAATCTGCACGGACCAGCCGCCCAGGTGCTCACGCGCATGAACGGCAGCGCGCCCTACGAGCTGAACGTAACGGGCGCCAAGGGGCGCCTGCCTAATGTCACGGCCAACTCCGACCTGACCAGCCTCGCGCTCGACTTCCCCGCGCCGTTCAACAAGCCGCTCGGCCAACCGATGCCGCTGCATTTCACCTTCAAGCCCGCCGCCCCGGAAAGCGACGCCGGCCTGCAACGCGCCGACCTCAAGTTCGGCCCGATAGCCGCCACCTACCTGCTGCGCCACACGCCGGGCCAGCCGCCGGAGGTGGTGGTCGGCGCAGTCGGCGTCAACAAGCCGGCTGAACTGCCGAGCGAAGGCGTGATCGCCGCGGTCGACATCGACGCGTTCGACGCGGATCAATGGCGCGCCCTGGTGACCCAGATGCGCAGCAAGGAAACGCCCCCGCCGCCCGGCACTCCGGCGAGCGCCCCCAACCCGACGCTTACGCAGTTCCTGCCGAACCGCTTTGCCGTGCATATCGGCACATTGACGCTGCTCAAGCGCCACTGGGAAAGCGTGATCGTCGGCGCATCGCGGGACAACGGCAACTGGCAGGCCAACATCGCCTCGAATCAGGTTTCCGGACACGTGGCCTGGCTGCCCGGCCCCGTCAAAGGTTCGCCGGGGACGCTGCAGGCCCGTCTCGCCCGCCTGGTGATTCCGTCTGCCACCGAAAACGATCTGCTCGGCCAGGCGATCTCGGCCCCGGCGCAGAACATGCCGACGATCGATCTGGTGGTGAACGAACTGATCGTGCGCGACCACAACATCGGCAGTCTCGAAGTCGACGCGCATAACTTCCAGGAAGACGGCGTGCCGGTCTGGCAACTGGACAAGCTCGACATCACCAACCCGGCTGCTACGCTGACCGCCACCGCCAACTGGCGCACCTCGACGCAGCTCGGCGCCAATGCCGACGAAGACACGCCAAAGCGCACCGTGTTCGACTTCAAGCTCGATATCAAGGATGCCGGCGCGCTGCTCCAGCAGTTCGGCCAGCCGCGCACGCTCAAGGGCGGCAGCGGCACGCTGTCGGGCAAGGTCGTCTGGCGCGGCGGCCCGACCCGCATCGACTATCCGACGCTGAACGGCAACCTGGCCGTCGACATGCGTCATGGCCAGATTCTCAAGGTCGATCCGGGCGTCGCCAAGCTGCTGGGCGTGCTGAGCCTGCAAAGCCTTGCGCGCTTTGCGACGCTCAATTTCAAGGACGTGATCGGCGAAGGTCTGCCGTTTGAAAGCGTGACCGGAACCGGACAGATCAGCGACGGCATCGGCCGCACCGACAACTTCAGGATGGTGACCGCGCCGGCCCGCGCCGAGATGGCGGGCTCGGTGGATCTCGCGCAGGAGACCCAGGACCTGCACGTGCACATTGTGCCGACCGTCAGCGCGGGCGCTGGCGTGGTGGCGGCCACGGTGATCAATCCGCTGTTCGGCCTCGCCGCGCTGGTGGCGGACTTCGCGCTGTCGAAGTCGATTTCCAAGGCGTTCGCAATGGACTACGCCATCACCGGTTCGTGGTCAAAACCCCACGTCGAGCGGGTGCGCGGCGATCGCGGTAAGATGGACCTGCCGGCTTCGACCGTGGAAGCGCAGTGAGTCCCGCAGCGAGCCCGTATCGCTGGGTTCAGCGGTCCCGCGGTGGCGAAGCGGCGGCGGTACAGCCTTGATCGACGTATGCAGCGCCTGCGGTCGGCGTTGCCCAGCCGGGAGTCTTCGAAACGCTCATGAGCGAACAACACGCCAATCCCCCCTCCCTTAGCCCGTCCTTCCGCGTCGCCGCGTTGCAGATGGTGAGCACGCCGGATCGCGGCCGCAATCTCGCCGAAGCCGAACGCCTCATTGCCGAGGCCGCTGCCGACGGCGCGCAGCTCGTCCTGCTGCCCGAATACTTCTGTTTCATGGGTTTTAAGGATACCGACAAGCTCAGCGTACGCGAACCCTACGGCGACGGCCCGATCCAGCGCTTTCTTTCCGACGCGGCGCGCCGCCACGGCGTCTGGGTAATAGGCGGCACATTGCCGATCACGGCGCCCGAAGCGAACCGCGTCCTGAACACCACGCTGGTCTTCAACCCGCAGGGCGAGGAAGTCACCCGCTACGACAAGATTCACCTGTTCAACTTCGAAAAAGGTGAAGAATCGTTCGACGAAGCGCGCACCATCCGCCCGGGCTCCGAGGTCCGCACCTTCGAGGCGCCGTTCGGAAGAGTCGGCCTGTCGGTCTGCTACGATTTGCGTTTCCCGGAGTTGTACCGCCGGCTGGGCGATTGCGCGCTGATCGTGGTGCCGTCCGCGTTCACCTACACGACCGGCCGCGCGCACTGGGAAATGCTGCTGCGCGCCCGCGCCGTCGAGAACCAGTGTTACGTGCTCGCTGCGGCGCAAGGCGGCAAGCACGAGAACGGCCGCCGCACATGGGGACACAGCATGCTGATCGACCCGTGGGGCGAGATAGTCGCGGTACGCGAGGAAGGTGCCGGCGTGGTGGCCGGCAATCTCGAACGGGCACGCATCGACGAAGTCCGGCAGAGCCTGCCGGCCTGGCGTCACCGCGTACTGACGAGTTAAAGCTGCACCAGACATTGAAAGTCCGACGCCGCCCACCCATGTATGTGATGCGCGTGCGCCAACCGAACCCCTTTGTATCGAGCAGAAGACACTTCGCATGAACATCATCGAACCCGGTATCCGTAATCTCGCCACTGCCAAGGACGTGCTCCTCACGCCCTACGGCCTCGACGAAGCTCTGCTGTCACGCACGCTCGCCGAAATCTTCACGCACCGCATCGACTACGCGGACCTGTATTTCCAGGCCACCCGCAGCGAAGCCTGGAGCCTTGAAGAAGGTATCGTGAAATCTGGCAGCTTCAGCATCGATCAAGGGGTGGGCGTGCGCGCCGTCTCGGGCGACCGGACCGCGTTTGCCTACTCGGACGATCTGTCGCCCGAGGCCATTCGCCAGGCTGCGCTCGCCACCCGCTCGATCGCCAAGGCCGGCGGCGGCAAGCAGAAGATCAAGGTTGCCCCTTCGCTGACCGGCATTGCCGGACGCGACCTGTATCTGCCGTCCGATCCGCTGCATTCGCTCGACGCGACCGCCAAGGTCAAACTGCTCGAGCGCGTCGAACAGATGGCGCGCAGCCGCGATCCGCGTATCACCCAGGTGATGGCGGGTCTGGCCGGCGAATACGACGTGGTGCTGGTGGCGCGCAGCGACGGCGCGCTCGCCGCGGACATCCGGCCGCTGGTGCGTGTCTCCGTCACGGTGATCGCTGAGCAGAACGGCCGCCGCGAGATCGGCAGCGGCGGCGGCGGTGGCCGCTTCGATTACGGCTATTTCACGGACGCCGTGTTGTCAAAATACGTCGATGACGCGGTGCACGCTGCGCTGGTCAACCTCGACGCCCGCCCGGCCCCGGCCGGCGCGATGACCGTCGTTCTAGGCCCGGGCTGGCCCGGCGTGCTGCTGCACGAAGCAATCGGCCACGGTCTCGAAGGCGACTTCAACCGCAAGGGATCGTCGGCGTTTGCTGGACGCATCGGCGAGCGCGTCGCGGCCAAGGGCGTCACGGTGGTCGACGACGGCACGCTGCCGAATCGCCGCGGCTCGCTCAATATCGACGACGAAGGCAATCCGACCCAGTGCACCACGCTGATCGAGGACGGCATCCTGAAGGGCTATATCCAGGACACGCTGAACGCCCGCCTCATGAAGATGCCGGTGACAGGCAACGCGCGCCGCGAGTCGTACGCCGCCCTGCCGATGCCGCGCATGACGAACACCTACATGCTGAACGGCGACAAGGATCCGCAGGAAATCATTGCCTCGGTGAAAAACGGCCTGTACGCGGTGAATTTCGGCGGCGGTCAGGTCGACATCACCAACGGCAAGTTCGTATTCTCGGCGTCCGAGGCCTACATGATCGAAGACGGCAAGGTGACGTATCCGGTGAAGGGCGCGACGCTGATCGGCAGCGGCCCGGAATCGCTCAAGTTCGTCAGCATGATCGGCAACGATATGGCGCTGGATTCCGGTGTCGGCGTGTGTGGCAAGGAAGGTCAAAGCGTGCCGGTGGGCGTTGGCCAACCGACCCTGCGCATCGAGAAGATGACGGTGGGCGGCACGGCCTGATCGTCAAAAACGCATACTTCGTGCAGATTTTTCACGAAGTATGCGGATTATCCGCATTTTTGGCGCCCACCGGTTGTCAATCGAGACTACCCGGGTTATAAAGTCATCCACCCTTTTTGACGCACGACCTTACTTCGCCATGTCCGCCAAGTTTTATTTTTACTTTTTCTGGCATCTCAGACCGCTGGCGGATCGAGAGGGGTGTTAGTGCACGTAAGGCACCCGAAATTCCCGAAAAACCGCCAGCGAGTCTGGCGGTTTTTTTTCGCCCCAAGCGAACACAACACGCACGCTACGAATTGAATCCTGGAGAACCACCATGCCCCCGCACAACACTGACGATGTCCGAATTCGAGAATTGAAAGAACTCACACCGCCCGCCCATCTGATCCGCGAATTCGCCTGCGAAGAGTCGGTGTCCGAGCTGATCTACCATTCGCGCCAGTCGATGCACCGCATCCTGCACGGCATGGAAGACCGCCTGATCGTCATCATCGGACCGTGTTCGATCCACGACACCAAGGCGGCGCTCGAATACGCGGGACGCCTGGTGGAACAGCGCAAGCGCTTCGCGGGCGAGCTCGAGATCGTGATGCGCGTGTACTTCGAAAAGCCGCGCACGACGGTGGGCTGGAAGGGTCTCATCAACGACCCGCATATGGACAACAGCTTCAAGATCAACGACGGCCTGCGCACCGCGCGCGAACTGCTGCTGCGCATCAACGAACTCGGCCTGCCGGCCGGCACCGAATACCTCGACATGATCAGCCCGCAATACATCGCCGATCTGATCTCGTGGGGTGCAATCGGCGCGCGCACGACCGAGTCGCAGGTGCATCGCGAACTGGCCTCCGGCCTGTCGTGCCCAGTGGGCTTCAAGAACGGCACCGACGGCAACGTGAAGATCGCCGTCGACGCCATCAAGGCCGCGTCGCAGCCGCACCATTTCCTGTCGGTGACGAAGGGCGGTCACTCCGCGATCGTCTCGACGGCCGGCAACGAGGACTGCCACATCATTCTGCGCGGCGGCAAGACGCCGAATTACGATGCCGACAGCGTGAACGGCGCCTGCGCCGATATCGGCAAGGCTGGCCTCGCGGCGCGTCTGATGATCGACGCAAGCCACGCCAATAGCTCGAAGAAGCACGAGAACCAGATTCCGGTGTGTGCGGACATTGGCCGCCAGATCGCCGGCGGCGACGAGCGCATCATCGGCGTGATGGTGGAATCGCATCTGGTGGCTGGCCGCCAGGACCTGAAAGAAGGCTGCGAACTAACCTACGGCCAGAGCGTGACCGACGCCTGCATCGGTTGGGACGAAAGTCTCGGCGTGCTGGAAGGCCTGGCCGAAGCGGTCAAGCAGCGCCGCGTCGCTCGCGGCAGCGGGAATTAAGCGGAGATCGACCGCGTGCTCGCCTGCGCGCATTAGCAAGCTCGCAAGCGCGATCGTCTGCCTGCCAAAACGGCCCAACCGGCCTACGTCGGTTGGGCCGTTTGCCTTTGCACCGGCCATCCGGCTGAATGTTCGTTTATGTCACGTCCTTGTACTGTCACTACCCATGGTGGAAGCAGATGCATCTTGCTGCTTCTGGGGGATTGGTATACAATTTTATACATCAAGGACGTGCATGCAGTGGGACAAAGAAATTTGCTGGATGGGTTCCAGCTTTGACGATTTATTGGCCTTTCCAGACGAGGCACGCCGGAAGGCCGGTTTCCAACTCAGTAAAGTTCAGGCCGGCCTCGACCCTGACGACTGGAAACCGTTTGCTATCGTCGGCTCCGGTACGCGTGAAATCCGTATCAGTGAAGCGAACGGTATTTACCGTGTGATGTACGTGACGAAGTTCGTGGAAGCCATTTATGTGCTGCACTGCTTCCAGAAACAGAGCGAGGTCACGAGCCGGCACGACCGGGATATTGCTGAGGCGCGCTATCGCGCAGTGATCAACGAGACAAGGACATATCAATGACCATCGACACCAAAATCCGTCATGTGACGAAACCGGGTGCAAACCTGTTCCTCGAGCTGGGTTTCCCCGCTGAGGAAGCGGCACAGCTGCACGCCGTATCACAAAAGGAAATCAACGACACGCGGCTCCTCAAGGAACAGTTGATGACCGAACTGTCTACATGGATCGACGAACACCATCTGAAGCAGGCCGATGCCGCCGAGATCCTGAAGGTGTCGCGCCCGCGCGTGTCGGACGTGGTCAACAAGAAGACCACCAAATTCACCATCGATACGCTGGTCGAAATGATGAGCCGGATCGGCAAGCCGGTCACGCTGGAGATCGGCTAAGGCGCTTCCCACCTGCCGTCGTCGCGCACCTCGCGTCTTTATCGCTGCGCCCGGACTGCTTATTTCGCGCCGCGCTGGTGCTGCCAGAGGACGTCGCTGCCGCCATCCACGCGATTCAACACGCGCGCCAGCACAAACAGCAGATCGGACAGGCGATTCACGTATTGACGAGGCGCGGCATTAATCGCCTCGCTCTGGCCAAGCGCCACGATGGCGCGTTCGGCCCGGCGGCACACCGTCCGGCACACGTGCGCAAGCGCCGCTGAACGCGAGCCGCCAGGCAAGATGAATTCCTTCAGCGGCGGTAACGTCGCGTTGTAGTCATCAAGCCAGCCGTCGAGCTGGGCCAGATGCTTGTCCGTGATGATCGTGTGGCCCGGAATGCAAAGTTCGCCGCCCAGGTCGAACAGGTCGTGCTGGATGGCGGTCAGCGCCAGGCGCACGTTCTCAGGCAGGTTTTCGCACAGCAGCACGCCGAGGTTCGAGTTCAGTTCATCCACTTCGCCAATGGCTGTGATCCGCGCCTCGTCCTTGCGGACACGGCGGCCGTCGCCGAGACCCGTGGTGCCGTCGTCGCCCGTCCGGGTGGCAATCTTGCTCAAACGGTGACCCATGATATGTGCCGTCCTTTCAGTGTGAGATGCGTCCCCGTGGCGGCCTGCCCGATGCCGATCCCGATATCGCGGCCATTATAGGTTCGGCCAGCCGGCGAGGTGCCGCGGTTCGGCGTAAAGCCCGGTGTTCGGCGTAAAATGAATCAGAAGCTACAGACGCCAAGCCCGTCTTCAGGAGACCCTTGTGAATCATCCCGCGCCGCCGGCACCCTTGCGCCGCCCCTTCCCCGCTGAACTCCTCACTTCGCTTAAATCTGTCTTTGGCGAGCGGGTTTCGATCGCCGAAGCCGTGCGCGCCCATCATGGCCGCGACGAATCGCCGTTCGATCCGCAATTGCCTGACGCCGTGGTTTTCGGGCGCAATACGGAAGAGGTGCAGGCCATTGTCAGATTATGCGGGCAGCACGACGTGCCGATCATTCCTTACGGCAACGGTTCGTCGCTGGAAGGGCATCTGCTGGCGGTACAGGGCGGCGTGTCGATCGATCTGTCGGAAATGAACCAGGTCCTGTCGATCAACGCGGAAGACCTTACCGTCACCGTCGAGCCGGGCATCTCACGCAAGCAGCTCAACGAAGCGCTTCGCGACACGGGTCTGTTTTTCCCGATCGATCCCGGCGCGGATGCCAGTATCGGCGGTATGTCGGCAACGCGCGCCTCGGGTACGAACGCCGTGCGCTACGGCACGATGCGCGAGAACGTGCTCGGCCTCACCGTGGTGCTGGCTGACGGCCGCGTCATCAAGACCGGTACACGGGCACGGAAGTCGTCGGCGGGGTATGACCTGACGCGCCTTTTTGTCGGCTCGGAGGGCACGCTCGGCGTCATTACCGAAATTACCTTGCGGCTTTATCCGCAACCGGAAGCCGTCTCGGCCGCGGTATGCACGTTTCCTTCGATGGGCGACGCCGTGCGCGCCGTCATCGAGACCATCCAGATGGGTGTGCCGATTGCACGCGTGGAATTCGTGGATTCGCTCGCCATCCGTTCGATCAACCGCCATTCGAATCTCACGCTGCGCGAGGCGCCCACGCTCTTCTTCGAATTCCACGGCACCGAATCCGGCGTGAAGGAACAGGCGGAAACGGTGCAGGAAATCACGGCGCAAAACGCCGGTGAAGGCTTCGAATGGGCCACCCGTCCGGAAGACCGCAGCCGTCTCTGGAACGCCCGGCACAACGCCTACTTCGCAATGTTGCAACTGAAGCCCGGCTGCCGCGCGGTCACCACTGACGTTTGCGTGCCAATCTCGCGGCTCGCGGAATGCGTGGTCGAAACGGAGCAGGACCTGTTGGCCTCGCCGCTACCCTGCCCGATCGTCGGCCATGTGGGCGACGGCAATTTCCACGTCGCGATCCTGATCGACCCGAACAAGCCCGAAGAGCTAGCGGAAGCCGAGCGGCTCAACCAACGCATCGTGCAGCGCGCGTTGCGCATGGACGGCACCTGCACGGGCGAACACGGGGTCGGTTTGCACAAGATGGGCTTCCTGCTGGAAGAACACGGTGAGGTCGCCGTCGATACCATGCGTTCGATCAAGCATGCGCTCGACCCGCGTAACCTCATGAATCCCGGCAAGATTTTCGCGTGGGCCGCTTAGGGCATCGATAGATCACCCTATAGGCCGCCCCTGCTGGCACTTGTCATACCTCGCGCGGCAAAGCCGCGCGCCCGGCGCACCGGAGTACGAGGAGAGGAACCATGAATGCACCCGCCGAGCTGTCGGCCGAAGTGCTCGCGCAGCGCCAACGTGAGGTTGTGCAGGCACTGATGGCCGTGCTGCCGACCCATTGCCTGCTGTACCGCGAGGAGGACACCGTCGCCTACGAGTGCGACGGCCTGGCGGCATACCGCCGGCTACCGCTCGCCGTCGCGTTGCCGGAAACCGAATCGCAAGTGCAGCGAATCGTGCAGATCTGCCACCGGCTCGACGTGCCCATCGTCCCGCGCGGCGCGGGCACGGGGCTGTCGGGCGGCGCGATGCCGATCCGCCACGGTGTGGTGGTATCGCTGGCGCGCTTCCGGAAGATCGTGGAAGTCGACTCATACGCGCGCACCGCGACCGTCCAGCCGGGCGTGCGCAATCTTGCAATCTCCGAGGCAGCTGCGCCCTACGGCCTTTACTACGCACCCGATCCGTCCTCGCAGATCGCCTGCACGATCGGCGGCAACGTCTCGGAAAATTCCGGCGGGGTCCATTGCCTCAAGTACGGCCTCACCGTGCACAACGTGCTGCGCGTGCGGGCCGTTACGATGGAAGGCGAAGTGGTCGAGTTCGGCTCGCTCGCTCCCGATGCGCCGGGGCTCGACCTGCTGGCCGTGATGATCGGCAGCGAAGGCATGTTCGCCATCGTCACCGAAATCACCGTCAAACTGATCCCCAAGCCGCAGACCGCGCAGGTCATCATGGCGAGTTTCGACGACGTGGTGAAAGGCGGAGATGCGGTCGCCGGCATCATTGCGGCGGGCATCATTCCGGCCGGACTGGAAATGATGGACAAACCCGCGACGCGCGCCGTCGAGGAGTTCGTCAAGGCCGGATACGATCTGGACGCTGCGGCGATTCTCCTATGCGAATCGGACGGCACGCCTGAAGAAGTGGCCGACGAAATCGTCCGCATGACGGCGGTGTTGCGCGAACAGGGCGCGACGCGCATCCAGATCTCCCGCTCCGAGCAGGAACGGCTGCGCTTCTGGTCCGGACGCAAGAATGCGTTCCCGGCCGCGGGCCGCATCTCGCCCGATTACTACTGCATGGACGGCACCGTGCCGCGCCGCAGTATCGGACCGCTGCTCGCACGCATCGAAGCAATGGAAAAGAAGTATCAGTTGCGCTGCATGAACGTTTTCCATGCCGGCGACGGCAACATGCACCCGCTGATCCTGTTCAACGGCAACGATATGGACGAGTGGCACCGGGCCGAAGCGTTCGGCAGCGACATCCTCGAAACCTGCGTCGAACTGGGCGGGACCGTGACGGGTGAGCATGGCGTGGGCATCGAAAAGATCAATTCGATGTGCGTGCAGTTCTCGCCCGAAGAGCGCGATGCGTTCCATGCGGTCAAGCGGGCTTTCGATCCGCCCGGCTTGCTGAACCCTGACAAAGGTATCCCGACGCGGGCACGCTGCGCCGAATACGGCAAGATGCACGTTCGCGGCGGGTTACTGCCGCACCCGGACCTGCCGCGGTTCTAAGGCTTCCGACAGACGGCGGGTGGCATCGGCAAGCGTGGAAGGCGCGGCGAGCGGACACGGAAACGCGTTCCCCGCAGGCCGCCCCGTTCGCCATTCCGGCCCCCGTCTCCGGACAACCCGCTAGGGGTCCGCTCCGGGTTGTCAGTCAGTCCCCGACCGGTACAATCGAGCAAAACACAACGACGCAGGACAACATGGAAGAGGACGACACCGTCGCCGCATGGTCCGAACGTATCCGTTCGGCCACCGCCGAAGGCCGACCGCTACGCATTCGCGGCGGTGGCACCAAGGACTGGTACGGGCAGACGCTGGAGGGAGACATCCTCGACACGCGTGCGCATCGCGGCATCATTTCTTATGATCCGGCCGAACTGGTCATCACGGCGCGCGCCGGCACGCCCTTGCTGGAGATCGAGGCCGCGCTGGCCGACCACGCCCAGATGCTTCCCTTCGAACCACCCCATTTCGGCCCCAGCGCCACCCTCGGCGGCTGCATTGCGGCCGGAATCGCCGGGCCGCGCCGTCCATCGACAGGCGCGCCACGCGACTTCGTGCTCGGCGCGGTCATCATGAACGGTCAGGGCCAGGTGCTGCACTTTGGCGGCCAGGTGGTGAAGAACGTGGCCGGCTACGATGTGTCGCGGCTGCTGGCCGGCTCACTCGGCACGCTTGGACTGATCCTCGAGCTGTCGATCAAGGTGCTGCCGCTGCAGCAGGCCGAAGCCACCCTCAAGTTCGACATGAACGGCACCGACGCGGTCCGCAAGCTCAACGAGTGGGGTGGCCGCCCGCTGCCGATCACGGCCAGCGCCTGGCGCCACGGCACGCTCGCCGTGCGCCTCGGCGGCGCCGAAGCGGCGGTCAAATCGGCGCGCTCGGCGCTCGGCGGCGAAGTCGTCGACGCGGTCGAGGCCGAACGTTTCTGGGCTGGTCTGCGTGAGCAAACGGATCCCTTCTTCGCGGCCATCGCGCCGAAGGCAGCGCTCTGGCGCCTCGCGCTGCCATCCATTACAGAGCCGCTGCAACTACCCGGCGCCCAGCTGATGGAATGGGGCGGCGGCCAGCGCTGGTGGATTACCGACACCGACGCGCAAACCGTGCGCATCAGCGCCAAACAGGCCGGTGGCCACGCAACGATTTTCCGCACCGGGCAAAACTATGACCGCAGCGCCGGAGTGTTCACACCGCTGCCCGCACCGTTGATGAAAATCCACCGTGGCCTGAAGGCCGCTTTCGACCCAGCCCGCATTTTCAATCGCGGCCGGCTGTACCCCGACTTCTGAGCGCGCGATGCAAACCAACCTCGCCGACTTCATTCGCGATACCGCTGACGGCATCGAAGCAGAATCGATCCTGCGCAAGTGCGTGCATTGCGGTTTCTGCACGGCCACCTGCCCCACCTACCAGTTGCTCGGCGACGAGCTCGACGGCCCGCGCGGACGCATCTATCTGATCAAGCAGATGGTCGAAGGCGCGGAGGTGACCCGTAGTACGCAAACGCATCTGGACCGCTGTCTGACCTGCCGCAACTGCGAGACCACTTGTCCGTCGGGCGTGCAGTACGGCCGGCTGGTGGAAATCGGCCGCAAGATCACGGAAGAAAAGGTGACGCGGCCGTTCGGTCAACGGATGTTGCGGCGCGTGCTGGCGAGCGTCGTGCCGAATAGCGCACTGTTCACGCCGGCCATGCGGCTCGGCCAGCACGTGCGCGCGTTCCTGCCCAAGAAGCTGCGCGACAAGGTGCCGGCGCGCCAGCGGCCGCTCGAATGGCCGGCGAGGAAGCACGCGCGCAAGATGCTGATGCTCGCAGGATGTGTGCAGCCATCGATGATGCCGAACGTCAACATTGCCACGGCACGCGTGCTGGATGCGCTCGGTGTAGAGACGATCGTGGCCCCGGAAGCCGGCTGCTGTGGCGCGATCCGTCTGCATCTCGGCTACAACGACGAAGCACTCGACGATATCCGCGCCAATATCGACGCCTGGTGGCCGCATGTCGAAGAAGGCGCGGAGGCCATCGTGATGAACGCCTCCGGCTGCGGCGCGACCGTCAAGGAATACGGACATCTGCTGCGCGACGATCCGGCGTACGCCGGGAAAGCACAGCGCATCACGGAAATGACGCGTGATATCTCCGAAGTTCTGCCTGAGTTCGAGGAAGCGCTGGTCGCGGTGACGCGCCGCCGCTCCGTGCATACCGTAGCGTTCCACCCGCCCTGCACACTGCAGCACGGTCAGCAGTTGCGCGGCAAGGTCGAACACCTCCTTACTGCGCTCGGCATCGAAGTGCGCCTGCCGGCCGACAGCCATCTATGCTGCGGCTCGGCCGGCACGTATTCGTTGACGCAGCCTGCGCTGTCGTACGCGTTGCGCGACCAGAAACTGGAAAAGCTGCAGGCTCAGGAGCCACAGGTGATCGTATCGGCCAACGTCGGCTGTATCGCCCATCTGCAAAGCGGCACATCGACGCCGGTGGCGCACTGGATCGAACTGGTCGAGCATATGCTGTACGCGTGAAGGGCAAAGTGGGGAGCGCGGGTCCGTATAATCGGGTACATCGTCTCTGTGCAGATTTCCTCTGACGTCTTCTCATGCCCGATCTCGATCACAACCTCGCCGCGGTTCAGCAGCGCATTGCTCTCGCCGCGCAACTCGCCTCACGCGACCCGCGCTCGGTCACCCTGCTCGCGGTTTCGAAGACGTTTCCCGCCGAAGATGTCCGCGCCGCACATGCAGCCAGGCAACATGCGTTTGGCGAGAATTATGTGCAGGAAGCGTTAACGAAAATCGAAACGCTGGCCGATCTGCGCGCTTCGCTCGAATGGCATTTCATCGGGCCGCTGCAATCGAACAAGACGCGCCCGGTCGCGGAAAATTTCGATTGGGTGCATTCGGTCGATCGCCTGAAAATTGCGCAACGGCTCGCCGAACAACGCCCTGCCCATTTGCCGCCGCTGAACGTATGTCTGCAGGTGAACGTGAGCGGCGAAGCGTCGAAGGCCGGCGTGACACCGGCGGAAGCTGCAGCAACCGCACACGCTATCGCCGCGCTGCCGCAACTGCGCCTGCGCGGTCTGATGTCGATTCCCGAGCCCGCCGAAACCATCGACGCTCAACGGGTACCGCATCGGCAGTTGCGTGAACTCTTCGAGCAGCTACGCGCCGATGGGCTCGAACTGGACACGCTGTCGATGGGCATGTCGAGCGATCTCGAAGCCGCAGTGCTCGAAGGTGCAACGATCGTGCGCGTCGGTACCGCAATTTTCGGCGCCCGCGACTACTCTCACTGAACCATCCCGGAACATCATGAAAATTGCCTTCATCGGCGGCGGCAATATGGCCGCTGCAATCATCGGCGGTCTGATCAAGCACGGCGTCGCGCCGACCGACCTTTACGCGATCGACCCCAACGAAGGAGCGCGCAAGCGCAACGAGCAGCAATTCGGTATTCGCACGGGCGCAGCCGCGGATGCCGCGCTCGCGCCGTTCGACGCGATCGTGCTGGCCGTGAAGCCGCAGGTTCTCAAGGTCGTAGCGGAAGGACTGGCGCCGCATCTGGGCGCGACGCAGGTGGTCATCAGCATCGCTGCCGGGATTCGCACTGCCGATATGTCGCGCTGGCTCAACGGCCATCAACGCATTGTGCGTGTGATGCCCAATACGCCTGCGCTGATCGGCATGGGTGTGGCAGGTCTTTCGGCGACTGGCAGCGTCGACGCTGCGGATCGTGAACTGGCGACTCAAGTGTTAGGCGCCGTGGGCCAGACCGTCTGGTTCGACGACGAAGCGAAGATCGACGCCGTAACCGCCATCTCGGGCAGCGGCCCGGCCTACGTGTTCTACTTCATCGAAGCGCTGCAGGAAGCCGCGCGCCAGCTCGGCATGGACGAAGCGCAAGGCCGCGCGCTGGCTGTTGCGACGTTCACCGGCGCGGCGCAACTGGCGGCCCAGTCAGACGAGCCGCCCAGCGTGTTGCGCGAACGGGTGACGTCAAAAGGCGGCACGACTGCAGCGGCGCTCGTTTCGTTTGAGGCAAGTGGGATCAAGGAAGCGATTGTGCGCGGCGTGCTGGCGGCCGATGCACGCGCCAAGGAAATGGGCGACGAGTTCGGCAGGCAATAAAGCGGCGTTGCTGCTGCGCGCGCCGACCCGCGCCGGGCTCTTACGAAAACACTGCGGCGCCGCAGGTCCTTCGCGCCGCAGGAAGTCCCCTTCGGCGTGCGTTGGCGCGGTGAAGCGCCAGGTTGAGAGCGCTCAGAACGAGGCCGCGGCGTAGTGCGCGGCAATCCCCGCGAACAGCGCCCCGCCCAGCCAGTTGTTATGACGGAAGGCGGCAAAGCACGCCATGCGGTCACGGTCTCGAATCAGCGTGTAGTGGTAGACAGCGCAGCCCGCGGCAGCCACCCAGCCGAGCCAGTACAACCAGCCAAAACCGAGCGTGAGACCAATCCGGATATAAATCCCGAGCGTCAGCGCATAGCACAGCATGATCGCGAAAACGTCGTAGCGGCCGAAGGTCAGCGCCGAAGTGCGGATGCCGATCTTGATGTCGTCGTCGCGGTCGACCATCGCGTATTCGGTGTCATACGCCACCGACCAGAACACATTGGCCAGCAGCATCAGCCAGGCAAGCATCGGTACGTGATCCTGCACGGCGGCAAACGCCATCGGAATGCCGAAGCCGAACGCAATGCCCAGATACGCCTGCGGGATCGCGAAGAAACGCTTGGTGAACGGATACGAACCCGCGACGAACAGCGCCGCCACCGACAGCTCCTTGGTCAGCGTATTGAGCGGCAAGATCAGAAGAAACGACAGAAGCGCGAGCACAACCGCGAGCACGATGGCCTCCCACGCCTTGATCTTGCCCGAGGTGATGGGACGGTTCTCGGTACGCTTCACATAGCGGTCGAAATCGCGGTCCGCGTAGTCATTGATCGCGCAGCCAGCCGAGCGCATCAACACCGTGCCGAGCGCGAAAATCACCAGCAGCGACAGCGGCGGGTGCCCGTCCGACGCGATCCACAGCGCGTTGAGCGTCGGCCACAGCAGCAGCAGGCTGCCGATTGGCTTGTCCATGCGGACGAGGCGCAGATACAAAGGGAGTCGGGTGAACATGGGCGGGCGTCGTCAAGTGCGGGCAGTGACGACATTTTAAGGTATGTGCGCGAGGGAAGCCGCAGAGCGCCGCCGCCGTGCGCCAGCGCGTCCCAATGCCCTTGTATATCCGGGCCACAAAAAATAAAGCCTCCCACGAATGCGATTCGGGGAGGCCCGGTACTTCGGATACGCTGACTGCTTACGCCAGCATCGCGCGCAGCATCCACGCGGTCTTTTCGTGCGTCTGCATGCGCTGCGTCAGCAGGTCGGCAGTCGGTTCGTCGTTGGCCGCTTCAGTTGCCGGGAAAATCCCGCGCGCGGTACGCACCACGGCTTCCTGACCTTCCACCAGCTGACGGATCATCTCTTCCGCTGCCGGCACGCCATCCGCTTCCGGAATCGACGACAGCTTCGCGAATTCCTTGTAGCTGCCCGGCGCATGCACGCCCAGCGCACGGATCCGCTCAGCGATCAGATCGACAGCCAGCGCCAGTTCGGTGTACTGCGTCTCGAACATGAGGTGCAGCGTGTTGAACATCGGACCCGTGACGTTCCAGTGAAAGTTGTGGGTCTTCAGGTACAGCGTGTACGTGTCCGCCAGCAGATGCGACAGGCCGTCCGCGATCTTCTTGCGATCCTTGTCGCTAATGCCGATATTGATGTGTTGTACGGTTTCTTTTTTGGCCATGACGACTCCTGTAAAGAGTGATACGAAACAGCAGGCAGAGCATGGCGCGCTCACGCGCTAACCATGAATCTGCGAACGTCCGCCAGTTTATCGTACAAATGTGCAGACCCTATGCACCTTGCTCGCGCTACTTTGCGTAGTTGTGGGCTTCGACCTTCCACAGGTAATCATCGACTGCGCGCGAAATTTCCGTGAACAGATCGGAGGTCGACGGGTCGCCGGCGTCACCTGACTCGTTGATCGCTGCTACGGTTTGTTGCCCGTATTTCGCCAGCGCTGCCGAGAGTTGGCGAACGTGGTCGGTGCCATCCGTCAACTCCAGCGGATACGACTCGAGCTGCGTTTTATCGGCCACGTGTTGGACCCGGCCATCGGCTGTGCCGCCAAGTGCGACCAGGCGCTCGGCGCTCAGATCGGCCCACTCGATAGCGGCGGTGTGAACCTCGTCGAACAGCAGATGCAGCGCGATAAAATTAGGACCCTTCACGTTCCAGTGTGCCTGCTTCGCCTGCCGTTGCACGTCAATCGCGGTGACGAGCGACTGACCGAGCAGATCGACAGACTTGCGCCGAATCGCTTCGGCCAACGTATTGCGGGTGGAATGAAGTGACATGACAACCTCCATATAAAAAGTTCAGGAGTAAAGCTGCGTGCGCGCAACAGCGCTCCGCCAGTCAGTCCTAGTGACCCGACAGGTGTTGCAGCGCGTGCGATGCAATCAGCGCGTAACCGCTCGTCAGGATGGCAAGACCAATCAGCTTGCGCGAGAAGTTGCCGCCAAAGACAATCCGTGCGTCACGTGCGAGCCGTGCGCTGCCGATGCTTAACATATGAACCATGTCCGTTCCCCTTCGACTTCGAACTGGCAAGACGCCCATGCGCCCACCGTGACTATCGGATCGGGCCCAGGCGGTACTGCTTGACTGCCCGAGCCCGCTGCTCTTACCGGCCTCATTCGCCGGCGCAGTGATACTTCGTTTGATGCTTACTTCGCTTTCTCATTGAGCGTCGCCAACGCGGCGATCACCCCTTCTGCGTACGCCGGATCGACCCGGCGGAAATGCTCGAGCTGCCGCGCAAGGATCTCCTGCGGCACGCCATTGATATGGCGTGCGATGTTGCCGAAGAAGCGTTCGCGTTGCGCCGCATCGAACAGGCGGAACAGTGCAGCCGGCTGGCTGTAGTAGTCCTCGTCCTCACGATGGTCGTAACGGTCCACGGCACCCGCAGCAAGCGGCGGTTCGGACGCGTTGCGGTCCTGCGCGAAATCGCCGAAGCGATTCGGCTCGTAGTTCGCTGTGCTACCGAGATTGCCGTCAGTACGCATCGCGCCATCGCGATGGAACGAATGCTGACGCTGCACGCGTGACGCGTTCACCGGGATCTGGTGGTGATTGATCCCGAGCCGGTAACGCTGGGTATCGCCGTACGAAAACAGACGCCCCTGCAGCAAACGGTCCGGCGAGAAACCGATGCCCGGCACCACGTTGGCCGGCGTGAAGGCGGCCTGCTCCACATCGGCAAAGTAGTTCTGCGCGTTGCGGTTCAGCTCGATCGTGCCGACATCGATCAGCGGATAGTCCTTGTACGGCCACACCTTGGTGATATCGAACGGGTTGTAGCGATACGTGAGCGCATCGGCTTCCGGCATCACCTGAATGCAGAAACGCCATTTCGGAAAGTTGCCGTTATCGATGTTGTCGATCAGATCGCGCTGTGCGCTTTCACGGTCTTGCGCAACGACTTGCGCCGCTTCGGCGTCGGTGTAGTTTTCGATACCCTGCATCGACTTGAAGTGGAACTTCACCCAGAAGCGCTCATCGTTCGCGTTGATGAACGAGAACGTGTGCGAACCGAAGCCGTGCATCTGACGGTAGTTCTGCGGAATACCGCGATCGCTCATCAGGATCGTCACCTGATGCAACGATTCCGGATGACGCGACCAGAAGTCCCACGCCGCCACGTTGCTGCGCATGTTTGTGTACGGATCGCGCTTTTGCGTGTGAATGAAGTCCGGAAACTTGAGCGGATCGCGGATGAAGAACACGGGCGTGTTGTTGCCGACAATGTCCCAGTTGCCCTCTTCTGTGTAGAACTTGATCGAGAAGCCGCGCACATCGCGTTCCGCGTCGGCAGCGCCGCGCTCGCCTGCCACGGTCGAAAAGCGCATGAAGAGCGGGGTTTCCTTGCCAACCTGCGCGAACACCTTCGCCTTCGTGAAGCGCGAAATGTCGTGCGTAACCTTCAGCGTGCCGAACGCGCCCGAGCCTTTCGCATGCACACGGCGCTCAGGAATCACTTCGCGGTCGAAGTGCGCCAGCTTTTCGAGCAGCCAAACGTCTTGCAACACCACGGGGCCACGGGCGCCGGCGGTCATCGAATTCTGGTTGTCGGCGACAGGTGCGCCGGCTGCCGAGGTAAGTTTGCTTTCGGACATCGTGTATTCCTGATGAGAGTTTTTTGTACGGCTGGAAACAGGGCTGTGGGCCGTGCGCCGTCTTTTTCGCGGCGCAGCTCGCCCGGCCGGACGACGTCTTACGCGCTCAGCGCGCGGTCGACCAGCAACGAGACTGCGACGGTGCGCACGCTATTCGCCGACATGGCGAAGCGGCTCGCCGGTGTGGCGCTTTGGGTGGAAACTTGCTGGGGCTGCTGCGCTTGGGGCTGCGTCATGATTTCCTCCATATTGTGTTGGTCGCGATCGGAATCGGGCGACCCATGGAGGAAACTATACCTATGCTATCGAAAAGTTATATTTGATTAATTTTATCTATTCGATAGGGGCCGACGCTATCGGCCTTTGATACGGGCACGCCCGGAGCACCTGACGGCGCCGGACCTGCCTTGAAACGCTCAATTCACCGCGACGGGAAGTTCGAGTTTGCTCACACCGGCCAGATCGCAGGCGTTGATGGCGTCGCAGATCGCGTCGATGGCGGGCATGCGGGTAAAGCTTTTCCGCCAGGCCAGCACCACGCGGCGATCCGGCACGGGTTCGTCAAAAGCCACGTAGCTGAGCAGGCCGGAATCGATGCCGCCTGCGTGCGGCTTCACTTCCTGCACCGACATGCGCGGCAAAACGGTAATGCCGACGCCGCTCGCCACCATATGACGGATCGTCTCGAGCGACGAGCCCTCGAAAGTCTTCTGGATGCCGTCCGCGTTCTGTGAGAAGCGCATCAGCTCAGGGCACACGCCCAGCACGTGATCGCGGAAACAATGGCCGCTGCCGAGCAGCAGCATGGTTTCCTGCTTGAGATCGTCCGGATCGATTTTCTTGCGATGCTCCCACGCATGGCCGGACGGCAGCGCGACGACGAACGGCTCGTCGTAAAGCGGGCGCAGCATCAAGCCGGTTTCGGGGAACGGCAGCGCCATGATCGCGACGTCGATCTCTCCCTGCTTGAGCAGTTCGATCAGCTTGAGCGTGTAGTTCTCCTGCAGCATCAACGGCATCTGCGGGACGCGTTTGATCATCTGCTTGACGAGTGTGGGCAACAGGTACGGCCCGATCGTGTAGATAACGCCGAGGCGCAGCGGTCCGACCAGCGGATCTTTGCCCTGCTTGGCGATTTCCTTGATAGCGAGCGTCTGTTCGAGGACGCGCTGCGCCTGGGTGACGATCTGCTCGCCGATCGGCGTCACGCTCACTTCACTCGTGCCACGCTCGAAAATCTGCACATTCAGTTCGTCTTCGAGCTTCTTGATCGCTACCGACAGCGTCGGCTGGCTGACGAAACACGCCTCTGCCGCGCGGCCGAAGTGCCGCTCGCGGGCAACCGCGACGATGTATTTCAATTCAGTGAGCGTCATTGGGGACCAATCAGTGCGATGAATTCGATAGGTTTCAGTTATACACCTATGGGGCCAATTCGCCAACCTCCCCCAGCACAGGGAATGCCCGGAAACGTTACCGACCGTAACGCCGCGCTGTTCAAAACCCGCAAACGGACGCCGGCTCAGGCTTTGAGGTATTGCTCACGCGCCCCGAGCCAGCGCGCCAGGTGCTGGGTGACCACGTCCGGATACTTTTCCAGCAGATGGGCCGCCGCCTCGCGAGCGGGTTCGATCAGCCAGCCGTCCTGCTCCAGATCGGCAAAGCGCAGCATCGCCGCGCCTGACTGGCGCGCGCCGAGAAATTCACCTGGGCCACGGATTTCCAGGTCGCGGCGGGCGATCTCGAAGCCATCGGTCGTCTCGCGCATGGTCTGCAAACGGGCGCGTGCGGTGATCGACAGCGGTCCGGTGTAAAGCAGCACGCAGACGGAAGCCGCACTGCCGCGCCCGACGCGGCCGCGTAACTGGTGCAATTGCGCGAGGCCGAAGCGCTCGGCATGCTCGATCACCATCAGCGACGCATTTGGCACATCTACGCCCACTTCGATGACAGTCGTCGCAACCAGCAATTGCACTTCGTTGCGGGTGAAAGCGTCCATCACCGCGGCTTTCTCCGCCGGGGCAAGCCGGCCATGCACGAGGCCGACGTTCAGTTCCGGCAGCGCGGCGACCAGCGTTTCGTAGGTTTCGACGGCCGTCTGCAATTGCAGCGTCTCGCTTTCCTCGATCAACGGACAGACCCAGTAGACCTGGCGTCCGGTCAGCGCCGCCTCGCGCACGCGGCCAATCACTTCTTCGCGACGCGCGTCGGAAATGAGCTTCGTCAGAATCGGGGTACGACCGGGCGGGAGTTCGTCGATGGTCGAGACGTCGAGGTCCGCGTAATAGGTCATGGCCAGCGTGCGCGGAATCGGCGTGGCGGACATCATCAACTGGTGCGGCTGGAAATCGGGCGCGCCATCAGCGGCGTTGCGCGCCTTGGCGCGTAGCGCCAGCCGTTGCGCCACACCGAAACGGTGCTGTTCGTCGACGATCACGAGGCCAAGTCGCGCGAACTCCACCGCATCCTGAATAATCGCATGCGTGCCGATCACCAGTTGCGCGGTGCCGAGCGCCGCGGCCTCGATGGCTGCGCGCTTTTCCCTGGTTTTCAGACTGCCGGCCAGCCACGCGACGCTCACGCCGAGCGGCTCCAGCCAGCCGCGCAGCTTGCGCGCGTGCTGTTCGGCGAGGATTTCGGTCGGCGCCATCAAGGCGGCCTGATAGCCGGCGTCGATGGCCTGCGCGGCGGCAAGCGCGGCGACGACGGTCTTGCCGCTGCCCACGTCGCCCTGCAGCAGACGTTGCATGGGATGTGGCTGCGTCAGATCCAGTGCGATTTCACCGCCCACGCGCTGCTGGGCGCCGGTCAGCGAAAACGGCAGCGCTTTCAGGAGCCGCGCCACCAGTGAGGCTGGATCATCCGCAGTTCGTCGTGGCATGCCAGGCGCCGCGCGCGTGCGGCGCTCATCGTGCGCGCGCTTCAGGGACATCTGCTGGGCGAGCAGTTCCTCGAACTTGATGCGTATCCAGGCCGGATGCGTACCGTCCATCAGGGCCGTTTCGTCCGAGTCGACGCCGGGGTGATGCAGCATGCGCACCGCCTGCATCAGTGGCGGCACGCCAAGCGGGTCCAGATAAGTCCTGGCGACGGCCTCGGGCAGCAATTCCGGTAGCGCTGCGCGCGACAGCGCGTTGTCGATCGCCTTGCGCAGATAAGCCTGGCTGACGCCCGCCGTACTCGGATACACCGGCGTGAGCGCTTGCGGCAAGGGCGTGTCTTCATCGACGACGCGCACGGCCGGATGCACCATCTCCATGCCGAAGAAGCCGCCACGGACGTCGCCGCGCACCCGCAGGCGTGCGCCGATCGCCATCTGCTTGACCTGCGAGCCGTAGAAATTCAGAAAGCGGAGCACCAGTTCGTCGCCGGTGTCGTCGCGTAGTTTGACCAGCAACTGCCGGCGCGGGCGATAAGCGATTTCGTTGTCGAACACCACGCCTTCGGTCTGCGCGATGCCGCCTGGCAGCAGGTGCGCGATCGGCGTCAACGAGGTCTCGTCCTCGTAGCGCATGGGCAGATGCAGGACCAGATTGATGTCGCTCGTGAGCCCGAGCTTGGCTAGCTTGTCAGCGGTTTTGGCAAGCGCCGGAGCGGGCTTCTCTGCCGCCTTGGGTGCCTTCGCTCCCTTGGGCGCTTTGGCCTCGCCGGACGCGCTCGCCTCTTTAGGTGCTTTGACCGCCTTCACCGATCTGGCTTCCTGCGACGGCCCAGGGTTGAGCAGTTCGCCCCCCTTGCCACGAGCGGCGGGGCGCTTCGGCTCGGCGCTCACTTCGTCGGTAGCGGAGGGCAAACGGCGGTCGGACAAAGGCATGGGTTGCTTCGCAAGTACAATATCGGCTTTCAAAGGTTTCGCGACGCCGCTGCGGCGTCCCGCAATCATAGCCGCAGGCCGCGAGGCTTCGGTGCAAATCCGACCGGCTTCGGCCCAATTCAGTTTCGTTCACGTCCTGCTTCCAGCCAGTCCGCATGTTCACGCTTTCCGATTTCGATTTCGACCTGCCGCCCGAACTCATCGCGCAAACGGCGTTGCCAGAGCGCAGCGCGAGCCGTCTGCTTGAAGTGGACGGCTTCGCCACGCCGGCGCGTTTCACCGACCGCCGCTTCGCGGAGCTGCCTGAATGCATCGCGCCGGGCGACCTGCTGGTGTTCAACGATACCAAAGTCCTGAAGGCGCGCTTCCTCGGCCAAAAGGCCAGTGGCGGCAAGATCGAAGTGCTGGTCGAGCGGCTGACCGGCGAGCGCACGGCGCTCGCGCAGGTCCGCGCCAGCAAGAGCCCGGCGCCCGGCACGACGCTGCGTCTGGCGGATGCCTTCGACGTGACCGTCGGCGAGCGCGTTGAGCCGTTCTACACGCTGCACTTTCCCGAAGACTGCCTGACGCTGATCGAACAGTTCGGCCGGCTGCCGCTGCCGCCCTATATCGAGCACGATCCCGACGCGACTGACGAAACCCGTTATCAGACGGTGTTCGCGCAGAATCCGGGAGCGGTGGCTGCGCCGACCGCGGGGCTGCACTTCGACGACGCGCTGCTGGCGCGGCTCGACGAGCACGGCGTGGAACGCGCGACGCTCACGTTGCACGTCGGCGCCGGCACGTTCCAGCCGGTACGGGTGGAGAACATCTCCGAGCACAAGATGCACAGCGAGTGGTACCAGTTGCCGCAAACGCTGGTGGACCGGGTCGCCGCGACCCAAGCCCGCGGCAACAAGGTGATCGCAGTAGGCACGACGTCGATGCGCGCGCTCGAAGCCGCCGCGCGCGACGCCGAAACCGCCGGCCGACCACTTGCCGCGACTGCCGCCGAAACCGATATTTTCATCACACCGGGCTACAGGTTTCGCGTGGTTGACCGGCTGGTGACGAACTTCCATTTGCCGAAATCGACGCTGCTGATGCTGGTGTCGGCGTTTGCGGGCATCGAGACGATCCGTTCCGCGTACCGGCATGCCATTGAAGAGCGCTACCGGTTCTTCAGTTACGGCGACGCGATGCTGCTCACGCGCAACGACGGCTGAGCTGAGCCCCTGTAGTTACGCATCCGCATGGCGGATATGCCGTCCGGTAGCGTTGCGCGCGCGGCTCGCTCGGGGTAGTCTGCCGCACCTTGATTTCTTTACCCAGCCGTCGGGGCTAGCCCGGCGGCGTTCATGTTATGCGCCGGACTGTTCTCCGGTGGCACAGGAGTTCTCATGACCGAAGGTCATAATCACGATACCGGCGCCTCGAGCGCCAATTGTCCAAGCTGCATCAATCACGACAGCAACTCCGCCGAACGTCCCGACAACGGCCTCAAATTCGAACTGATCAACACCGACGGCCAGGCGCGCCGCGGCCGCTTGACGCTCAATCACGGCGTGGTCGAAACACCGATCTTCATGCCGGTGGGCACCTACGGCACCGTGAAGGCGGTACAGCCGCGCGAGCTCGAGGAGATGCACGCGCAGATCATCCTCGGCAACACGTTTCACCTGTGGCTGCGTCCGGGACTCGAAACGATCAGCGCGCACGGCGGCCTGCACCGCTTCATGGGCTGGAACCGGCCCATCCTCACCGACTCCGGCGGCTTCCAGGTATTTTCGCTGGGTGATCTGCGCAAGATTACCGAAGATGGCGTCACGTTCGCCTCGCCGATCAACGGCGACAAGCTGTTTCTGTCGCCGGAAGTGTCGATGCAGATCCAGAAGGTGCTGAACTCGGACATCGTCATGCAGTTCGACGAATGCACGCCCTACGCCACCAACAACATCCCGACTTCGCACAGGGACGCAGCCGACTCGATGCGTATGTCGATGCGCTGGGCCCAGCGCTCGATCAACGAATTCAACGGACTGGGCAACCCGAACGCGCTGTTCGGGATCGTCCAGGGCGGCATGTTCGAGGATCTGCGCGACGAATCGCTGGCAGGTCTCGCGGAGATGGACTTCCATGGCTACGCGATCGGCGGCCTGTCGGTGGGCGAGCCGAAGGAAGACATGATGCGCGTGCTCAACCACATCGGCCCGAAGCTGCCGGCCCACAAGCCGCACTATCTGATGGGCGTAGGCACGCCGGAAGACCTGGTAGCGGGCGTGGCAGCCGGCGTCGACATGTTCGACTGCGTGATGCCGACCCGCAATGCGCGCAACGGCTGGCTCTTCACCCGCTTTGGCGACGTCAAGATCCGCAACGCGACGCACAAGAACTCACTGCGCCCGCTCGACGAAACCTGCGGCTGCTATACCTGCCGGAATTTCACCCGTGGCTACCTGCACCATCTGCATCGCGTTGGTGAAATTCTTGGCGCGCAGCTCAACACGATCCACAATCTGCACTACTACCTCGAACTGATGAGCGAGATCCGCGAATCAATCGAGACTCAGACGTTCGAGGCGTTCCGCACGCGCTTCCACGAAAACCGGGCACGGGGTGTCGAACAGGCCGCCTAGAGGTTTCTACAAAAGCCCCGCTGAAAGATTTCGCTGACGGCGCCCGAACTCAAAAAAGAAGATGCGGACGCAAGCAAGTAACCAAGGAAGGCGCACAATAGCGCCCGCCGACGGATTCCCCCGAAGAAACCGTCGGCGCGAGACCTGAACATTACAATTCCATTTCGCGACGGCCCAAAGAAGCCTTTAACAGCTTGATCGGAAAGCTCATTTGCCGTGCCGTCGTACCAAATGCCGGTGGTAGAATAATCGGCTGATTTTTTTGTTCGTTATAACGGAGAGACCAACGTGTCGTTTTTTTCCAACGCCTTCGCTCAAGGCTCAGGCGGTGCAGAATCAAGCCTGATGAGCTTCCTGCCGCTGATCCTGATGTTTGGCGTGCTGTACTTCATCATGATTCGCCCTCAAATGAAGCGCCAGAAGGAACATCGCAACATGCTCGCCGCTATGGCCAAGGGCGATGAAGTGGTCACGAACGGTGGCATCGTCGGCAAGGTGACCAAGGTTAGTGACGCGTACGTCGGCGTCGAAATCGCCGAAGGCACGGAAATCACCGTGCAAAAAGCATCGGTCACGACGATTCTCCCGAAGGGCACGATCAAGTCGCTGTAAGGCCTGCTCTCTCGCGTCCGGCGCGGCCTCGCGAAACTGAAGCCAGCATGCCTGTCATGCCATCCATGCCAACAGGTACGCTGCGCCTTCCGCGCTCATCGCCGGACGCATCGCTTACGAGCCAACTTTCCCGTTGGACCACTCCATGAATCGTTACCCCCTCTGGAAATATGTCGTGATGGTCGTGGCGCTTGCCATCGGCCTCATCTACACATTGCCCAATTTCTTCGGCGAAGCGCCGGCGGTGCAGGTGCTGAGCGGCAAGGCAACGGTCAAGCTCGATTCGTCGACACTGTCGCAAATCGAAGCCACGCTGGCCGCCAATCAGATCGCCGCTTCCGACGTGACGTACGACAACTCATCGAGCAACGCGAATATTCGCGTGCGTCTGTCCGATACCGACACGCAGTTGCGCGTGAAGGACCTGCTGTCGAAGACGCTGAACAGCGATCCGAACGATCCGAATTTTGTCGTCGCCCTGAACCTGCAAAGCGCGTCGCCGCGCTGGCTGACTGCCCTGCACGCGTTGCCGATGTACCTCGGCCTCGACCTGCGCGGCGGTGTGCACTTCCTGCTGCAGGTGGACATGGCGGGCGCGCTGAACAAGAAGCTCGACTCGGACGCCTCCGACGCGCGCACTCTGCTGCGTGACAACAACATCCGCGATGGCGGCGTGAATCGCGTCAACCAGACCGTGGTGATCAATTTCGCCGACAAGGACACGGCGGACGCGGCGAGCAAACAGCTTTCGCGCAGCATCAGCGAGCTCCAGTGGGAAACGCAGACGGCGCCTGACGGCAGCTATCAGCTGGTCGGCACGTTTACGCCGGCCGTGCAGAAGACGGTCGAAGACGCGGCGCTCAAGCAGAACATCACGACACTGCATAACCGGGTCAACGAACTTGGCGTGGCCGAACCGGTTATCCAGCAGCAAGGCGCCGACCGCATCGTGGTCGAACTGCCAGGCGTGCAGGACACGGCGAAGGCGAAGGACATCATCGGCCGCACGGCAACGCTCGAAGCGCGTCTAGCCGATCCGAACGACCTGCACCCGAATCCGGGTGACGCCGTGCCGCCGGGCGACGAACTGTTCACCGAAGGCAACCAGGCGCCGGTCATGTTGAGGAAGCAGGTGATCTTCACTGGCGACCGCATCATCGACGCTTCGGCAGGCTTTGACGAACACCAGCGTCCGTCGGTCAACATCCGTCTCGACTCGGCCGGCGGCCGGGCCGTGGCGAGCGTCTCGCGCGACAACATCGGCAAGCCGATGGCGATGGTGCTGTTCGAAAAGGGCAAGGGCCAGGTGTTGACGGTCGCGACGATCCAGTCGGAACTGGGCGACCGCTTCCAGATCACTGGCCAGCCGACCCCGCAAGCTGCCGCCGACCTCGCGCTGCTGCTGCGCGCCGGTTCGCTGGCAGCGCCGATGGACATCATCGAAGAACGCACGATCGGCCCGAGCCTCGGCGCCGATAACATCAAGAAGGGCTTCCACTCGGTGATCTGGGGCTTTACGGCCATCGCCGTCTTCATGATTGCGTACTACATGCTGTTCGGCGTGGTCTCGATCATTGGCCTGTCGGTCAACCTGTTGCTGCTGATCGCGGTGCTGTCGATGCTGCAGGCCACCCTGACCTTGCCGGGTATCGCAGCTATTGCGCTGGCGCTCGGTATGGCCATTGACGCGAACGTGCTGATCAACGAGCGCGTGCGTGAAGAGCTGCGTCACGGCGCGCCGGCTCAGCTGGCCATCCAGAATGGTTACGCGCATGCATGGGCGACCATTCTCGACTCGAACGTAACCACGCTGATCGCCGGTCTGGCGCTGCTCGCGTTCGGCTCGGGTCCGGTGCGCGGCTTCGCGATCGTGCACTGTATCGGCATCCTGACGTCGATGTTCTCTGCCGTGTTCTTCTCGCGCGGTCTCGTGAACCTCTGGTACGGCGGCAAGAAGAAGCTGAAGTCGCTGGCCATTGGCCAGGTGTGGAGGCCGGCAGCGGTCGAGGGCGCCGCCGCTGCCGCGTATCTCGGCAGTGAAGATGCCGAGACCGACACAGGACGGGCCATCACCGCAGCGGCCGCCAAGCCGAAGGCCGCGGCCCAGGCTCAGGCTCAGGCCCGCGCCGGCAAGCCGACGGTGCGCCGTCGCAATGCCCCCGGCAACACGCCGCAGAAACCGGGTTCATCCCGCTGAGTCCCGGAGAACAAGACCATGGAATTTTTCCGCATTCGCAAAGATCTACCGCTCATGCAGCGGGCGTTGGTGTTCAACGCGATCTCGCTGCTGACGTTTATTGCTGCCGTGTTCTTCCTGCTGCATCGCGGGCTGCATCTGTCGGTGGAGTTCACCGGCGGTACGGTCATCGAAGTGCAGTACCCGACCACGGTGCCGCTCGAACCGGTGCGCGGCACGCTCGCCAAGCTCGGCTATCCGGACGCTCAGGTGCAGAACTTCGGCACTTCGCGTGATGTGCTGATCCGTCTGCCGGTCAAGGCCGGCCTCACCTCGGCCCAGCAGAGCGATCAGGTGATGGGCGCATTGAAGGGTGAAGATGCCCAGGTGCAGTTGCAGCGCGTCGAGTTCGTCGGCCCGCAGGTCGGCAAGGAACTCGTCACCAACGGCCTGCTCGCGCTCGCCTGCGTGGTGGCCGGCATCGTGATCTACCTGTCGTTCCGCTTCGAATGGAAGTACGCCGTGGCCGGCGTGATCGCCAACCTGCACGACGTGGTGATCATTCTCGGCTTCTTCGCGTTCTTCCAGTGGGAGTTCTCGCTATCGGTGCTGGCTGCCGTGCTGGCGGTGCTCGGCTACTCGGTGAACGAGTCGGTGGTTATCTTCGACCGGATTCGCGAAACGTTCCGCCGCGAACGCAAGATGACGGTCATCGAGGTCATCAACCACGCCATTACCAGCACGATGTCGCGGACCATCATCACGCACGGCTGTACGCAGATGATGGTGCTGTCGATGTTCCTGTTCGGCGGTCCAACGCTGCACTACTTCGCTCTGGCGCTGACGGTCGGTATTCTGTTCGGTATCTATTCGTCGGTGTTCGTTGCGGCAGCGCTGGCGATGTGGCTCGGCGTGAAGCGCGACGACCTGATCAAGGAAAAGAAGGAACGTCACGACCCGAGCGACCCGAACGCAGGCGCACAAGTCTGAAGTTCAAGACAGTCGGGAACAAACGCAAAGGCCGGTTCAGTGGAACCGGCCTTTGTTGTTTACCGCCGTCGTTTGGTGCGAGTTTTCTAGTGCGCGTGCCTGCCGGCAATGCTCACGCGCAGTACGCCTTACTTACGCGCTGCGACGATATGAAACCTGATGACGACGTCGTCGGCCACCACCGAGGTGTCCTTCCACTCGCCGGTACCGATATCGAACTGCGAACGCTGGATCGTCAGCGCTCCATCGAACGCCTCGCTCCCGCCCTGCTGCGTGACGGTCACAGGCACGACCAAGGTCTGCGATTTACCCTTGATGGTCAGCTTGCCGGTCACCTTGAACTGGTTGCCGCCTGCCGGCGCAATGGCGCTCGATACGAAAGTCGCCTGCGGGAACGTCTTCGCATCGAACCATTCCTTGCCGCGCACCTGCTCGTTGTAGCTTTCGTCACCCAGATCGTAGCTGCTCACATCGACGCTGAACTGCGCGCTGCCTTCGGCCGGCTTCGCCGGGTCGAACTTCACGTCCGCACTGAACTTGCCGAACTTGCCTTCCACCGGCACGTTCATCTGTTTTGAGGTCGCGGTGAGCGTGCTCTTCGCGATGTCGACCTGGGCCAGCGCGCTGCCCGCCGCACTGAGGGACGCGGCAGCAAACGCCGCCAGCATGTAGCGATAAAACGAAACCTTCATGTCGCTCCTTATTTGAGGAAAGGGATCATGCGCGACAGCAGGCCGTCGCGATCGAGCCACTGATGTTTGAGCGCCGCCGCCACATGCAGCACGAACAGGACGAGCAGCGTGTAGTTGAGCGTGATGTGGATATTTTTCAGCAACACCTTGAGCACGGGATCGGGCGCAATCAGGCGCGGCAGCGGCACGAGCCCCAGATACACCACCGGCACATTGGCCGCGGAGCTGTACAGATAGCCGGAGACCGGAATCGCGATAATGAGCACGTACAGCAGCAGGTGCACGAGATGGGCCGCGCCCCGTTGCCACGACGATATCCGGCGCGGCAGCGGCGGCGCATCATGGGTGGCGCGCCAAAGGATGCGCAGCACCGAAAGCCCGAACACCGTCACGCCAATCCACTTGTGCCAGGAAAAATAGCGCAGCTTCGTAGGCGTGAAGCCGGGGATATCGGTCATCACCCAACCGAGCGCGAAGCCGCACATAATCAGCAACGCAATCAGCCAGTGAAGCGCGATGGCTGTTCGCGTGTACGAATCGCGGGAGCCGAAGTTAGGTTTGGGTGCCATGAAAGCTCAACGCAAGCTGAAAGGTTAGCGGCGCACGAGGGTGGAGTCCCTCTATGCGAACTGCGCAGAACGCGGCTGCCAGGTATCGGCAGACAACAGCGAAGCACGCCAAGGCCGCCATGCTACTCCAAGCCGAAAAAGCCGGCTGACAAGTTCCGCACGGGGCTATGCGGCGTCAAATACAGCTTAACAAGAAGGATTGAACAATTGGGGCCGGAAAATGTCCGACAGCTGTCAGGGTATGCTGCGCGGTGCTGCCGTTTTGCCTGACGGACGTCGCACAAGCAGCCCTGTTACGCACGAGCGAGCGCCTTTGGTACTATTGCTCCAGGCTTTCGCCATTCTTTCGCCAGTCCATACCGTGCAAGCCTTCGATGCACGCTCCCGCTCATGTCGTTTTGCCCTTCTGCCGTATGGAACATGACAACCTGATCGCGTGCCACGAGTGCGATACCCTTTTCACCAAACCGCGTCTGCTCGGCAGCCGGACGGTGGCGCGCTGCCCGCGTTGCGGCGCGACGCTCTATCGCGGCATCTCGCGGCGGCTGGACGCCATCTGCGCCATGACGCTCGCCGCGCTGATCACGTTTCTGATCGCCCAGGGCTATCCGATCGTCGAACTGGACGCCAACGGCATTACCTCGCAAACCACGCTGTTCGGCGCGCTCGTCGCGTTGTGGAACGAGGACATGCAGATCGTCGCGGTCATGGTGTTCTGCGCGACCACGCTGTTTCCGCTCACCGAGCTGGTCGCGCTCCTCTACGTGCTGATCCCGATCCGCTCGGGCTTCGTGGCGCCGGGCTTTAACCGGGTGCTGCGGGCCATCCAGTTCGTGCGGCCGTGGGGCATGATCGAAGTGTTCATGCTTGGCGTGCTGATCACCATCGTCAAGATGGTGAGCCTCGCCCGCGTGATCCCCGAAGCGGCGCTGTTCGCCTTCGGAGTGCTGACCTTGATGTTCGCCGTGGTCGTCACGTTCGATCCGCGCACCTTGTGGGATCTCGCCGACGAGCTGAACGCAAGGCGTGCGCGTCCCATGCCGCGCACGGCTGCCGACAGCGCGGCAGCTGCGGTCACGGCGAACGTGGACAGCCAGTCCGCCGCGCCCCATCAGGGATAACGCACGATGAATTACATTACCGCGCGCCGCGCGGGCCTGGTTTCCTGCCACGCGTGCGGCAGCGTCGCACCACGCATCCGCTCGATCACGAAACAGCACTGCGCGCGCTGCGGCGCGGTATTGCACCGGCGCAATCCGGACAGTCTGATGCGCACATGGGCACTACTGATCGCAGCCGCATTGCTGTATATTCCGGCGAATCTGTTGCCGGTGATGCACACCTCCTCGTTGCTTGGCTCGGAAGACGACACGATCATGAGCGGCGTCGTCTACTTCTGGACCTCGGGCGACTGGCCGCTGGCCGTCATTGTGTTTATCGCCAGCATCATGGTGCCGATGCTGAAACTCACGATCCTCGTGCTGCTCTGCATTACGGCTCAGCGCCGCTCACGCTGGCGCCCCACGCAACGCGTGAAGCTGTACCGGATCGTGGAGCGCATCGGCCGCTGGTCGATGCTCGACGTGTTCGTGGTCACGCTGACGGTCGCGCTGGTGCGGTTCAAGTCGCTCGCCGTGATCACGGCGGGGCCCGGCGCGATCGCGTTCGGCTCGGTGGTGATTCTGACGATGCTGGCATCGATGCAGTTCGATCCACGGCTCATCTGGGACAACGTGGAAGGCGCGGACAACTCAGAAAGTGCAAAGAATGCGAAGCGCGCCCGCCGTGCCAAAGATGCAAAAAGCGGTACCCAACAAACTCAGGACCAAACATGACTAGCCCGCAAGGACCGACGCCCGCTCCCAGCGCGCCGCGCAACGATTCGAACGGACCCACGCTCCCACCCAACCTGCCCGATCCCGAGATCGAGCCGCGCAGCCACTGGTTGCCGTCGCTGGTCTGGGTGATTCCGCTGATCGCCGCACTGATCGGCGTCGCGCTCGTGATCAAGTCCGTGACCGAGAAAGGGCCGCAGATCACCATCAGCTTCAACGATGCCGAAGGGCTCGAGCCGGGCAAGACCCAGGTCAAGTACAAGGACGTCGACGTTGGCCTCGTAAAGGCCATCACGCTCTCGAAAGACCTCTCACACGTGCTGATTCAGGTCCAGTTGACCAAGGAAGCCGAGAACTTTGCCGTCAAGGACAGCCGCTTCTGGGTGGTGCGTCCGCGGGTCGGCGCGAGCGGCGTCTCGGGTCTGAGCACGCTGCTCTCCGGCGCGTACATCGGCGTGGACGCCGGTCATTCGCAGGATACGCAGAAGGACTTCGTCGGCCTTGAAACGCCCCCACCAATTACCGGTGGGCAGAAGGGCCATCAGTTCACGTTGCATGGCGACTCGCTCGGCTCGATCGATATCGGCTCGCCGATCTTCTACCGGCGCGTGCAGGTCGGCCAGGTGGTGGGCTTCTCGCTCGACAAGGACGGCACCGGCGTGACCATGCAGGTGTTCGTTGCCGCGCCGTATGATCAGTACGTCGGGATCAACACGCGCTGGTGGCATGCGAGCGGCGTCGATCTGCGGCTCGACTCGGGCGGCTTCAAGCTGAACACCCAGTCGCTTGCGACCGTGCTGGTAGGTGGCCTGTCGTTCCAGTCGCCACCGGGGCAACCGGTCGGAGCGCAGGCGCCGAACAACATGACGTTCCGCCTGGGTTCCGACGAAGCGGACGCCATGCGCGAGCCGGACGGCGTGCCGCTGCGGGTGGTGATGACCTTCAACCAGTCGCTGCGCGGGCTGTCTGTGGGGGCGACGGTCGATTTCCGCGGCATCGAGCTCGGTCAGGTGACCAACATCGGCATCGACTACGACCCGAAGACCAACAACTTCACCATGCCGGTGACGATGAACCTGTACCCCGACCGCCTCGGCAAGCGCTTCCGCGAGACGGCGCCGGAGCCGGGTAGCGTGGCCGGCCAGCAGTTGCTGAAGAGTCTGGTGCAACACGGCCTGCGCGGCCAGCTGCGCACGGGCAATCTGATTACCAGCCAGCTGTACGTCGCGCTCGACATCTTCCCGAAGGCGCCGCCGGCTACCGTCGACGTCAATAGCGATCCGCTCGAGCTGCCGACGATTCCGAATACGCTCGACGAGTTGCAGGTGCAAGTGGCCGATATCGCCAAGAAACTCGATCAGGTGCCGTTCGACCAGATCGGCGACAACCTGAACAGCGCGCTAAAGAACGCCGACCAGTTGTTCACGCGCCTGAATACCGAGGTGGTGCCGCAAGCGCGCGACACGCTGGCCGCCGCCAAGCAGACCTTCGGGTCGGCCGAAGCGACGCTGCAGCAGGACTCGCCGCTGCAATCGGACGTCCATCAGGCGCTGCAGGAATTGACCCGCACGCTGCAGTCGTTGAATGCGCTGTCGGACTATCTGGAACGCCATCCGGAATCGCTGTTGCGCGGAAAACCAGGAGATAAACCATGATGTTTGCCCGGCTCCCCCGTTCGCCGCGCGGGCTTGCCCGCGCCACCGCGTGCCTCGGTGCCTGTGCCGGACTGCTGGCGGTAGCGGCATGCTCGTCGTCGCCGCCCAGCCACTTCTACACGCTGGGTGCCAATGGCGCGCCAAGCACCGCGAGCACGATTTCGGCTCCTTCACTGCTGATCGAAGTAGCGCCGGTCGACGTACCGTCCCAGGTCGCGAAAAACCAGCTCGTGGTTCAGACTGGCCCGACCCAGGTGCAGGTGCTCGAGCAGGAACGTTGGGCCTCGTTGCCGGGTGACGAGGTTCGCCGCGCGCTGTCGACCGACCTCACGCAGCAACTGGGCACGATCGATGTGTATGGCACGCCGTATCCGGAAGGTACGCCGGTCTATCGCGTCAGTGTGAACGTGCAACGGTTCGAATCGTGGCCGGGTTCGCATGCCTTGATCGATGCCGTGTGGAGCGTGCGCGCGGTGCGCAGCGAAGCCATCATGACGTGCCGCAGCGTCGTCAACGAGCCTGTGACGGGCAGCTATGACGCGCTGGTCGACGGTCATCGGCAGGCCGTGCAGCAGATCTCTATGCAGATCGCCGCCGGCATCAGGGCCTTGGCCGCTGCCGCGCCGCGGATGCCGACGAGTACCGCCGCAAAAGGCGCATCCGGCACGCAAGCGCGCATGACGCCCCCGACGGTGCCGTGCCCGTTGCCCACCGGCCCAAGCGCTGCGCTCGACAGCGCCGGCGCGGACAATCGCACGACCGGCTGACCGGCTCCTGAAGCTCGCGCGGCGAACTCCACCGTCGCCCGCGAGCCTACGCACTATCCCATCCGGCCAGCTTGCGGGATCCTCTGTATTTAGCGATCCTGAGTGCTTCGGCCCACAAGAGTGCGCCTTGCCACACATCTGACAATCCATGTTTCGCTCTCTCAAAACCTTCGTCAAGAAATGGCGCGCGTCGCGCAACAGCGGCCATCAACTCGATGCGCTGCTGGCGATTGCCGACCAGAACGCGCCGTATGCGGACCGCAGCGAATGGCTGATCGAGGTGGCTCACTGGATTCATCGCGACGGAAGCGTGCAGCCGGTCGTGTCTCCGGTCACGCAGGACACGACCGAAGACGACGTGCGCCGGGTACGCGAGCATGCGCGTTTGCGCTATCTGCTGCATGTGCTGGATCGCAACCCGGCGTGGAAAGCGAACGTCGCGGGGATTCTGCGCGCGCTGCTGCGCGAAAGCGACGGCATTTCGCTACTGTGCGATGCCGGCATGCCGGTGCACTCGGCATTTTTCGGCGCCCTGTTCGAGCGCTTCGAGTCGTCGCTGATCCCGCCAGCACCGAACCGCCGTGACCTGACAGCGATCTTCACGTTGATGTTCACGTCAGCGCGCGATGCCGAATGGATCGCCGCGCTACCTACCGACCTGCTCACGCGTATCCGCGAGCTTTTCATCTATGGGCAGGAGGCGAGCGACCAGCGAGAGGCGGCGCCGTTCTCGCTCGATCTGCTAGCGGCGCTGCACAACCTGACCTGCCAGATCAGCTCCACCGGGCTGTCGCAAACGGTGCGCAGCCGTCTGGGCGACGCCGACGTGCGCGTCGCCATGGAAAAGCAGCCGTTCTACCGGCTCACACGAGCCATGCTGGCGGTCGAGGCCGCCCATCAGGCGCCTGAAGGCGGCGCAGAGCCGGGCAAATTGCTGCACGAGGTCAACTATCTGCGTGTGCTGCTCGACGACTGCCGTATCGCCACCGATAACGTCTTTACCCACCTGTACCGCAACGGCGTGAGCGTCGACATCGTGTTTCAGGTCGAGCGCATGCGTATGCGCATCCAGCGCGCAGAACATCTGCTGGACGCCTGGATGGCGTCCGACGACCTGCACGCCGGCTCGCGCCTCGTCGCCGAACTGGTCAATGCAAATCACGCGAGTCAGAGCGTCGCCCATCTGATGCGCAGCAATTTCTCGTTGCTGGCGCGCAAGGTGGTCGAATATAGCGCGGATACCGGCGAGCATTACATTGCCCGCGATCGCGCCGAATATCTGAAGATGCTGCGCATGGCGGCAGGCGGCGGCCTCGTCACCGTAGTAACGGTGTGCGTCAAGTTTGCGATCACCGGCTTGCACCTGCATGCAATGCTGGAAGGCTTGCTGGCCGGCATCAACTATGCGGCGAGCTTCCTGCTGATGCACTTCCTGCATTTCTCGCTCGCCACCAAGCAGCCGGCCATGACAGCGCCGACCATCGCCCGCGAACTCGACGGCGCAGGTACACCTGAAGGGGTAGACAGTTTCGTCACCTCGGTAGTCGCGCTGATCCGCACCCAGGCTGCCGCCGTGCTCGGCAACGTGATGCTGGTGTTTCCCGTGTCGCTGGGCGTGCAGTTGCTGTGGCACGCCGTCTTCAATACGAACATCATCTCGCCGGAAAAGGCCCACGCCACACTGCATTCATTCTCGCTGCTCGGACCTACGCCGCTCTATGCGGCGCTGACGGGCGTGCTGCTGTGGTCGTCGAGCCTGCTCGCGGGCTGGGCCGACAACTGGTTCGTGCTGCACCGGGTCGCGGACGCGCTGACCTACAACCGCCGCCTGCGGATGACGCTTGGCGTCGCTGGCGCCGCCCGGCTGGCGAGGTTCTGCCGCTCCAACGTCGCCGGCGTGGTGGGCAATATCACCTTGGGCCTGATGCTTGGTCTCGTACCTGCCATCCTCACCGCCTTCGCTTTCACCTTCGAAGTCCGGCACGTCACCTTGAGTTCGGGTTCGATCGGCGTCGCACTCGGTGTGCTCGGCAAGGGCGCGCTGGACCTGCCGGAGTTCTGGTGGGCCATCGCCGGCACGTTCAGCATGGCAATCCTGAACGTGGCCGTCAGTTTTGCGCTCGCGTTTCATATGGCCGTGCGTTCGCGCGATCTGCGGCGCAACTATGTGCGCTCGTTGCGCGGTGCAATCTGGCGCCGGGTGTTTCACCGGCCGCTGGATCTCGTGTGGCCGGTCAGCGCATCACGCGAAGGGCATTGAACGCCAGCGCGCGGGACGCACACCCCGACCGCGTACAATAGCGCCTTATTCAACGCCTCCCGGCAACTTCAATGTCCTTCGATTTTTTCATCCCCTGCCCTCGCGGCCTCGAAGCCGCGCTCGCGGCCGAACTCGCCGAAATCGCCTCGCGCCACCTGAACGGAGCACCGTTCACTGCGGGCGCGCAGGTGCCGGGCGGCGTGCATTTCCGCGGCGGCTGGGCGGCCGGTATGGCGGCCAATCTGCATTCGCGCATCGCGAGCCGTGTGCTGCTGAAGATCGCGCATCGTCCGTATCGCAGCGAGCAGGACATCTACGACCTCGCGCTCGAGCAGCGCTGGGAACAGTGGTTTTCCGCCCAGGAGA
Organism: Paraburkholderia sp. GAS82; assembly: GCF_050436285.1. Classification (NCBI taxonomy): domain Bacteria; kingdom Pseudomonadati; phylum Pseudomonadota; class Betaproteobacteria; order Burkholderiales; family Burkholderiaceae; genus Paraburkholderia; species Paraburkholderia sp. GAS82. The sequence goes on along the minus strand of NZ_JBNDLX010000014.1, from coordinate 2,626 downwards.
CGCTACGCGTCGACGTCACGGCCATCAAATCGCCGCTGCGTAGCCTCGAATTCACCACGCTGCGCGTCAAGGATGCAATCTGCGACCGCCTGCGCGACGTGAGCGGCGCGCGTCCGAACATCGACACCAGCTCGCCCGACGTGCGCGTGTTTGCGTTCCTCACCGCGACCGATTGCACCTTGTATCTCGATACCTCCGGCGAGCCGCTTTTCAAGCGCGGCTGGCGGCTCGATAAAGGCGCGGCGCCGTTGCGCGAAAATCTCGCGGCGGGCATCCTGCGCCTGACTGGCTGGACCGCCGGCACACCGCTGTACGACCCGATGTGCGGCAGCGGCACGTTCCTCGCGGAAGCCGCGCAAGTGGCGCTGAATATCGCGCCGGGCGCGGAGCGGCGCTTCGGCTTCGAGAATCTCAAGCAGTACGACGCGAAAGCGTGGCAGGCGTTGAAAGCCGCGGCACTGGATGCGAAGCGCGCCGCCCGCACGTCGCGCACCGATCTGCAGATCTTCGGCAGCGACATTTCCGGTGACATGCTGGTCAAGGCGCGCGCCAACTTCGAGCGCGCCGGCCTGTCGTCGGTCTCGCTCAAGCAGGTCGACGCACGCGGCATGACCCCGCCGTCGTTGGAGCCGGGCATTCTCGTGGCCAATCCGCCGTACGGCGAGCGGATCGAAGTGCGTGGCCGCAACGCGCGTGGCGAACTTCGTGAGACCGGCCGTGAAAGCCGCGATGACGACACCTTTCGCCGTGCTCAGGAAGAAGCACCAGACAGCGAATTCTTCAAGTCGCTCGGCGACGCGCTCAAGCAGCGTTTCACCGGATGGCACGCGTTCATTCTGACGTCGGATCGTAAGCTGCCGGGACAACTGAGGTTGCGCGAATCGACCAAGACGCCGCTTTTCAACGGCGCGCTTGAATGCAGGCTGTTTCGCTTCGATCTGATCGCGGGCAGCGTCAGGCAACGTCCGGCGAGCGACACGCCGGCGGCTTAAGCCGGCAAGTCAACGCCGGGAAGAATTTCGCAGCCAGCCAATCGCTACTGACAGAACGCTGTCAGTAGCCCCGCCGCACACTCCTGATCACGCCATCCGGCGCATCACATGGGCCTTCGGGTCATGCCAAGGAGAGTGTCATGTCAGCAGCCGCATCCCACGTCATTTCCTGGTTCGAAATTCCGGTCACCGATTTCGAGCGCGCCGCACGTTTCTACGAGACTACGCTCGGCACGACGCTGCGGCGTGAAAATTTCGGCGGCGAGCCGATCGGCATTTTTCAGTACACCGAGCCGTCCACCGGCGGCTGTATCATCCAGAGCCCCAACGCCAGGCCCTCCGGCGATGGCGTCGTCGTTTACCTGAACGCGCAGCCGAATGTCGACACCGTGCTGGGCCGCGTCGAGAAGGCCGGCGGCAAGGTGCAAGGTCCGGTCATCGATCTGCCGCAGGATATCGGCTATATCGGCTTCTTTACCGATACCGAAGGTAACCGCATCGGGCTGCATTCGCCGAAGAACGGTTGACCGATTGGCCCGCGCAGGGGTGACGGCCACGCAGCACCGCATGAGCGTCACGCGGCGCTATGATCTCGGGAATGCCCGTTCGCGGGCCGCCGGTTCGCAACCACCGTGACGCGGGCCACTCCGTTTCGGGTGAAGCGATCGCAACACCCCCGCCCCTACTACAACACGACAAGACGCCCACGATGACGCGCCGCGCCGACCGCCTGTTCCAGATCGCCGAGCTGCTCCGCGGCCGGCGTCTGACTACCGCGCAACAGCTCGCGGACTGGCTGCATATCTCGCCGCGCACGGTCTACCGGGACGTGCGCGATCTGCAGCTCTCAGGCGTGCCGATCGAAGGGGAAGCGGGAATCGGCTACCGCCTGAACCGCTCGGCGAGCTTGCCGCCGCTCACCTTCACCGTCGACGAACTCGCTGCGCTCGCCGCCGGCGCACGCATGCTCGAAACATGGGGTGGTGCGAGCTTCGCCAAGGGCGCCCGCGGCGCGCTGGCGAAGATCGCCTCGACCATGCCCGCTGACAAGCGCGCGACGCTCGACCGGCTGCCGATCTTTGCGCCTTCGTTTCACATCAAGGGTGAATTCGCGGAGAAAGTCGATGCGCTGCATCTGGCCATCGACCGCAACCGGATCGTGAGTTTTGCGTATCGCGATCGCAAAGGCGCGCAAACCGAGCGGCGCGTCTGGCCGCTCGGCCTCTTTTATTGGGGTGCGCGCTGGACCATCGGCGCGTGGTGTGAGTTGCGCGGAGACTTCCGCAATTTCGACGTCGAAGAGATTCGCGAACTGCAGGTAGTCGAGCCGTTCCCCGATATGGAGGGCAGACGGCTCGCGGATTTTCTGAGGCACGTCGAGGTGAAACAGCGCTAACTGCAGCGACAGAGTTCAAGGCCGCATACTGTTGCGGCCCCAACCCTCACTCCACCGATTTCACCATATCCTCGATCACCTTCTTCGCATCGCCGAAGACCATCATGGTCTTGTCCATGTAGAACAGATCGTTGTCGAGACCCGCATAACCGGCCGCCATCGAACGCTTGTTGACGATCACCGTGCGCGCCTTGTACGCCTCGATAATCGGCATGCCCGCAATCGGCGACTTCGGATC
>NZ_JBNDLX010000013.1:0-265990 GCF_050436285.1 Paraburkholderia sp. GAS82 | reverse complement strand
CCGCAACTGTACGTCGCGGTGGGCATCTCGGGTGCGATCCAGCATCTGGCCGGCATGAAGGACTCGAAGGTCATCGTGGCGATCAACAAGGACCCGGAAGCGCCGATTTTCAGCGTCGCCGACTACGGTCTGGTGGGCGATCTGTTCACGGTCGTGCCGGAGTTCGAGGCCATGCTGTCTTGATTGTGCTGCGAGGATGATCAAGGTCCGACGAGGTGACAGGTGAGCAATCTAAACGATATGAGGCACATTAGGGCGGTGGCGGCCGTGGTCGCTAACGCCGAAGATGCTTCCATTTGGCGATGGTTCGCTCTGCTCCTTGAAGAGAGGCGAATTCGCTGGTGTTGCAGCGGTGACAATTGGCTGGTGAGCGTCGATAACCGACACGTTGCCACGGACAACAGCTTCGACAATGCTATTCGGATAGCGAGGAAAGCCTCGCAAGAATTATCTCGGCGGCCAACGCGACGCTCACGCCTTGCTTGATCCAATACCGTGCTTGACGCCTATTGCCCAGCGACGAGCGTCCGCTCAGCAAGTTCAAGCAGCCGGCGGATCCGAATTGATGGAAGACCGTTGCGGGTCGCGTGCTGTCGGTCGTAGCATCGCGAAGTATGCGCCGTATATGCTCGGACGCATGAGACAGCAGCCGGCCATCAAGGGACATCCGGCTAGAGCAATCGAATGACCGAAGACTTTCGGCTAACGGTCATTCAAAAGTCCGGCGGCGGGACGGTCGACTCGCGCAGTTGGTCCTCCGCGGTGGCAGACCGGCCGACAAGACGCCGTAGCCGATCAATTCATTTTGGTCCTGGCCGCGTCGTCGTGGGCGGCTGCAGCGGCAGCGTGGAGCCGCTGCAACGCATCGCGAACAGCGTGCAGCTCGTTTCTTACGCCGATGGCAGAAACTGCGTCGATCATGTCGACGCACGTGGCCATAGCACGAGAACATCCTTCATCAATGATCCTGCATGCCTCATAACGCTCGGCGGCCGATTTTGCCTGCGAATTGTCCATAGACCAATCTCCGTCCGCATGAGTAACACCGGTTTGTATTGAATCTTCATTATGAGCCAGGATTGCCTAACGGAAATATGCCCATTGGCGACGCCGCGGCTCGGGGAAAAATTGGGAATCGATGCTTCGTGCGAACCTGTAAGCCTCGACACAATCGGCGATTCTGTTGGCTGCGTCCTTTAGCGCGAGTTCCGGGTAGTCGATCCTGGAGTACGGGTGGCTGTCGCGGGTAGCTTGTGGCCCATCGCCGTCAGGCTGCAGGTCGGCCACAAGCCACCGATCGCTCTCGCGTACTGTCGATCACCGGCCCGTAAGTTTCAGGCGACGTATGCCAATTGCATCGGACGAGCTTCGGCCCACTTTCAGACGTTCGAGACGTAAGTCGAGATCGCCGGCACTCCACGAATGATCGGCCGTTGTGGACGTGATATGACACTGACTGGACCTGAATCTTCCACGCTCGATATTCAAAGCTAATACGCGTATCGCCTTGCTTGAGAGTCTTGCCGACATCGTTGCAACAATTCGGAGCGTTGCAACGCTTCGAGTTGCGATTGACGGAGTAGATGGTGCCGGCAAGACTTTCTTTGCAGATGAGCTTGCTACTCTTGTGCAATCACGCGGACGACCGGTTATCCGTGCTTCGGCTGACCATTTCCATAATCCTCGCGAGCTCCGCTACCGGCGCGGAAGAAGTTCTCCTGAGGGCTACTACCACGACACCTACAACTACCCTGAACTATACAAAAAATCGTTGGCGCCGCTCGGATCTGGCGGATCTGGCATATTTCAACGCGCCGCGTTCGATGTAGGTGCGGAAAAGGTTGTGTTTGCTGCCGAGGAACTCGCGCTGCCTAATAGCATCCTGATTTTCGATGGGATGTTCCTGCACCGACCAGAATTGCGAGCGGTCTGGGATTTTTCACTGTTCCTTACCGTCCCGTTTTCTGTCTCCGTTCCACGAGGTGCGAGTCGAGGCCCCGGTTGGGGATCGCCCGATCCCGCGGCCGAGTCGAACCGTCGATATGTCGACGGACAGAAGCTTTATCTGAATGAGTGCCGGCCCGAAAGTCTGGCGACCGTCGTCGTAGACAACGCGGACCTCTCTGTTCCTTTGATTGTCGCGGGCCGGGAAGTCATGGGAAGACATTCGGGACGCGCGTGAGACGGAGTCCGGCCATGAACGGTCTCTCACGCACTGTCGTCGAACGACTGCTAATGAGCGGCTAACCACCCATCCATCGTAGGCTCGAATCCTATCGCTCCGACCGGCATGGGTAATGGTTAGCAGGCTGGCGCTTGCTAACCATTTGTCTTTTTCTGCGCCACCGCTACCAGATCGACGTACCTGTCCCCCCGGTTCGTGTTAGCCGCATCTCGCAGAATCCGTCGGTATCCGACAATTGATTATCGTGCCTCCCGGGCAAAGCGATACCATAACAGCCTATAAGTCCCGAGTCTCTGTCAATAACAGGGGCATCATGGTTAGGTCGCTTTGCGTGACATATCATGGCGTCAGTTCAACGACCGGCTGAGTACATGAACTACGCGAAAAGCATCGAAGAGATTGCCGCGCAAGTTGATTTCGCCTCAGAAGAAATGCAAACCGCCATCGCGGCGCACGAGACGTGGCGCCCAACAGCCTATGATGAGGCGCTGCATGAGCGCATGGGCACGTCATACGCTACGGGAACCTTCAAAGTCATTCAGTGGGCATTGCGCCGTGAGATGCTGATGGCGCTCATGCGTATCTGGGATGATGAAGAAAAGGCCGTCAGTTTGAAACGGATTTTCCGATGCCTACGCGATCCCGAGTTCGTCGCAGCGCTGATTCAAATGAGAGCGGAGGCAACGCAGGGAGGCTTCCAACGGTTCCTTGTCGAACATCTGGAGGGTAACTATCGAGAGAAGATCGACAGAGTTGGTCAACTCTTCGACAAGTATCAGAAGTGTGGCGACTCGGCACATGTCATGAAGCATCTATTGACACTGCGCAATACCACGCTAGCTCACCGGCAAACGCTTCCAGTCAAGCCGCAACGAGACGCCACGCTGGACGAAATCGAACAGTTCTACAGTGATACGCGCTCCATCGTTGAATGCCTGTTACATGTAATTAAGGCAACAGCCCTTGATACCGCCGATACGGTGGGCGTGTACGGCACATATGCAAAATACTTTTGGGAAGGGGCGCGTGGCGAATGTACGCATGGGCATCCAAGCTACAAAGGTCCGTTCCGTCCGGAGGATGTCGGCGTATGACCGCCAGATTAGACGATGAAACTGATCGCGCTTTATGCGCGACTATCAGCCACGAATATCTCTGGTGCGACGATGCTCTTCATGAGTTCGCACGCTTGCGGGAGGCGATGATGACAGCGGGAGAGGATCGACGGCTATCTTATGCGATCTATAACGCCTATGCCCGGTTCATTCACCACCTGTACGAATTCAACATGGCGTGCGCGCAACGAGAATTGCAAAGCACTTCGTTCCAACCAAAGGGTGATGAGGCCGACCGGCTGATCGCTTCGCATGCAGACCGTGCGATACGAGTCAGGCGACAGGCTTACAATCAACGAGCGTTTAACGCGCGCCCGTTCAAACCTCTTCCGGTGCTGATTGAGTTCGCGAAGGCGTTTCGCATCGCTCGTAATACATCGAACGGTCACGCCAAGCATCAACGCTATACGTTAAGTCTTTCGGACTTCTTCAAACGATACCATCGGTTCCTGCTTGATATGCACAATGCTGCACGCCACGTGTGGATGCAGCAGGGAGATCAATTTCCAGACTGGGGTGAAATCACGGCGTTTTCTGTCGTAGTCAAGGCCACGGTTCCACCTGCGGATGCTCCGGATGATCAAGTGGACGGGTCGTCTGTGGTGTAGAAGTACGGCAGATCGAATCCGCGGATCGGTGGAACGTCAAATGGCGCGGCTTCTTCTATCTTCGCTTGCGTGTCTTTGTGCATACGATACAAGTTTCCAAGATAGGCGTTTAGATTCTCAACGATGAATTCAACCAGAGCAGCCGAAAGCGCGTTGACTGTGTCCGTCATCTTTCGTACCGCTTCAGCCCACTCGTCCTCAGACTCCATGTGATAGGCATGGATAGCGACTTCGGCGGATGTCTGATAAAGGTAGTTCCCTGCCACGCGATTCCTGTAGAAAACGTAACTGGTGCTTGATGCCTTCATTTGCTCCATTGCTGGTCGCAAATCGATGAGACTTGGATAATGCATAGCATGCTCATTTCGCGCTGCCGCCAGCCATTTGCAATCGCCTATCATCTTGTTGAACGTGCGCTTTAGCCTCTCACCTTTACCGTCCGGCATGTGGGGATAGCATCGTTCGCGCAGGAAGGTGTTTATTTCTGGCTTATTGATTCGCTCTTTCGCCTCATGAACCTTGCCGCTAAGCATACGGCTCAGGAACAGCGCTCGCGAGACTCGGCCTATTTTTTCCGGTGTTTCGGGATCGCTCGGATGCGGAATAGAGACTATCGCCAACTTCTGTAGGGTCATCACTTCGTTGAAGATATGTCCGAGGAGGAGCACAGCGTAGCGTGTCTCTTCCGGCTCGGCATTCCAAACATGGTGAGAGATTTCAAGGTGCTCGAGTTGAAGCTTCCCCATCCTGGTCTCCTATGCAATTTGGCCAATGTATCCTCGACGCCCTAACTTGGATGCAACGCAGCTTCAGCAATGTCCGCTCTTGCCCGCATTTCCGCTAGTCGCGACGCACGAGGCAACTTCCGTTGTGGGTCGTCAAGAGGCAGTCGTATCGCGCCTGTCGTGCAACGGCGGAGCGAATTTGTGATGCACCAGCGTCTAAAGATGTAGATCGGATGTCCGTTGCGGGTTCACTCATTCACCATTTAATTTGATGTTTCTCCTCTGTTTCTCGGTGGCGCCGATCATCGTCGACATGGAGGTACTGACTTGTCGTTGTGAGGGAGGCGTGGCCCAGATTGTCGCGCACCAGCCGGAGATCCACCTGCTGATCGGCCATATGGGAACCCGCGCTGTGTCGAAGCCAGTGAGCTGACGCCTGTTCAAGGCGGAGGGCACGTCCCTCACTGGAACCGCTACATGCACGTAGACCGCTCGCTGCGCCCGCGAAGACATCCTTGACGATCTTGTGAAGTGCGGCGCGAGTCAGGGGCTTACGCGCCTCGCCTACTGCCAGAACGAGGGGCGTAGCTTCGCCAGACAGAGGGAGGGCAGATAGCTCATGCGCGAGACGGTAACGCGTGAGTTCCGTCATCATCTCCGCGGTGGCTGGCACCAGACGCTCGCGGTCGCCCTTTCCGGCCACCTCAAGCCACCATCGGTCGCACCCGGCTGCGTCACGCCTGCTGAAAAACCGGCCCATTGTGTTGTCGCTGACCTCGGTGATGCGCAATCCCCCCAGATAGAGCAGCGTAAAGAGCCATCGCACACGGCAGTAATGAAAGCGTTCGCGCGTCGTTTCGCGCGGCATCGATTCAATGTAAACCTTGACCTCCTGCCACAGCCCCGGATCGAGATAGCGGGTAATCCGCGGTGGGGTCTTGCGGGCCCGCTGGCGTGACAGTGAAAGCGGATTGCCGGCAACGTAGCCGGCCTGAACCAGCCACGCGAACATCACGTTCAGGATCACCATCGCCTGACGCTGGCTGGCGGGGGAGAGCGGCCCGTAGAACGGGCGCCACCGGGCGTCGCTGCGCGGATGTTTCCGGCCGCCCCCGGCGACCCAGATGGCTGGCGGGTGTGGATCGGCGAGGAAGTGCTGGTAGGCCAACAGGTCCTCGTGGGTGAGCGAGGAGAGCGGTTTGCCCAACTGGACGATCGACCAGAGCAGCAACCGTTCGGCTTCCTTGCGATAGTTCTCGAACGTGGTTTTCGTGTCGGCGAAGCGCGCGAGCCACGCGCGGAGCGCTTCGAGGTCGTTCGTTGCCGCAATCTGCGCCTGGCGGCCAGTGGTCCGGTTCGTGCCGTCGCGCCCGTCGAGTGCGGCAGGGATGATCAGCGTGTCAAGCGGCGCGGGCACGATGGCTAGGGTGAGGACAGCGGATTCGGGCATCGGAAAGGTGAGACTTAACGGGAGGCGACGATCGACAAGGTATTTTCAACATTATAGCCATAATGTCAAAATATTGGCCGACTATGATTGGATATTGAGCGGTTTACGTTATATTATTTACGGAATTTTACCAAAACCGCTCCCATGTCCGACGTTCTTCCTGACGAAGCGCGCCTCGCCGCCGAGATCGAGCGGCTGAAGGTGGCGTTTCCGAAGACCCGCGAGCTGTATCGCGAGGTCTGCGCGCTGCTGTTCTTCCGCTTCGGCATGACGCCGACCGCGAACCGGCTCTACCAGCTGGTCAGGCGCGGCAGCATGAGCACGCCCACTCAGGTGCTCAGTGAGTTCTGGGCCGAACTGCGCGAAAAGAGCCGGGTGCGGATCGAACACCCGGACCTGCCAGTGGACCTGCAGGCCGTCGCCGGCGAACTGGTCGCGACGCTGTGGACGCGCTCGACCGCATCGGCGCAGGCGGCACTGGAGGCGCTGCGGGTTGAGGTCGAGGCGGAAAGGGCGGCCGCGCAAGACGCAGTCAATTCACTGCAGGCCAATCTGGCCCGGACCGAAACCGCACTCGAGCAGCGCACCGCGGCTCTGCTCGCCGCGCAGGTGCGTATCCAGGAACTGGAACAGGCGCAGGCCGCGGGCGTCGCGACGCGCCAGGCGCTCGAGGCGGAAATTGCACGACAGCAGCATGAGATCGGTGCGCGCGACCAGGCACTGGCGCAGGCGAGGGCGGATTTTTCGGGCGAGCTAGAAAAGCTTCGGGACAGCGCCGGCCTGGCCGAAGAGCGATTGCGGGCGGCCGAGAAACGTGCGCTGCTCGAGATCGAGCGTGAGCGGACTGCCAGCGCACGCCTTCAGAAGGAACTGGACGCAGCCACGAGCAAGGCGGAACAGGGCGACACTCGGCATCGGGAGGAAATCCAGGCGCTGCAGATCCAGCTTGGGGACGTGCGTCATCATGCCGGCGTCGTGCAGGGGAATCTGGAAGCGCTTCGTAGCTCGAATGCCGCCCATGCCAACGAACTCGACAGATTGAGACTGCAGTTGGCGACCGCAAAGCTGAATCAGACGTCGACACAGAAGCGCCCGAGATCGTCTGGCGAGATCCGTAGCACTGCTCGCGCAGCGCCCAAAGTTTCGATGAGGAAGCGAGTGGCGCGCTGATCTTGCGCCCATCCTCCCACACGGCCTTCGAGCCGTGGCCCATTTTGCGCAACATAGTGGGCAAAATAAGGTAATGTTTGAGGGCCTCGTCAATCCGGTTTTTGGGTGCGAGTAAGAATAACCACATAGAGAGAAAACGCACAATGGGGAATGAACTTCAGCCACCGGCCGCCGCCATTCAGCCGGCGCGCATGCTGACAGGGGTGACGCTGCAGAATGGTTGGAAGTTGACAAAGCAACTCACGAATGACGATGACCGCCACACTCCAGGATTTTTCAGTGTCGGCTACCTCGCAGAAAAAGGTAGCGATAGGGCGTTTCTAAAAGCGTTCGATATTGGCGCCGTAATGCAAATGAACGGGGCAGGTAACGACCCGTCGAAAATGATGCTCGCGTTGCAGCAACTGACCAGCGCATTCAATGCGGAAGATGCATTGCTGAAGTTTTGTTCGGCGAGCAAGTTAGATCGTATCGTTCGCGCGATCGAAACTGGCTTTGCATCTCCACTCGCCGGAACCGTGGCGGCGTCGCCTTTCCCTGTACCGTATCTGCTGTTTGAGCTTGCCGAAGGCGATATCCGCAAATTTGTTGGCAAGACCAACGACGTAGAGGATTCGTGGCGGTTCAGACACTTGCACGAAGTTGCCACTGGACTGCTACAACTGCACACGCATCGTATTGCACATCAGGATCTTAAACCCGCGAACGTACTTGTGTTCTCCAAAGAAGGTGCAAAAATCGCTGATTTGGGGCGGGCGTCGCGCGATGGGCATGTCGCGCCGCACGACAACCTGCACATTCCAGGCGATAAACGCTACGCGCCACCCGAACTGCGTTACGGTGAAACGCCGAGCAGTTGGGTGGACCGGCGCGAGGCATCTGATCTGTATCACCTGGGTTCGCTTATGTGTTTCCTGTTCACCGGGATGTCTGTCAATGCCCTGTTGGATCAACGGATTCCTGAGCAGCTTCGCCCGGAAGTTTGGCGCGGGCGGTACCACGAAGTGCTGCCGCATATTGTTGCCGCATTTACACAGGTGCTCGATGAGATCGGACCGCAGTTTCCGGAATGGGCTCGAACTGATCTTGTTAGTCTGCTCAGGCAGATGTGTCATCCTGATTATCGTTCGCGTGGAGCGCCTGATGCAAGAGCACAGACGAAGAGTCCCATTGGAATGGATCGATTCGTTTCGCATTTTGACCGCTTAGCAAAACGAGCAGCTCTACGAGTAAGGCATTAGTCATGGGTAGCTTTACTGAGAAATCCGAACGGCGTGTTCTACCGCTGTGGAAGAACTCGCGTTACGCGGCGCAGAGCAGCGAAGTGCAACCTCTAAAATTGCGCCGGTTGCGTCGCATCGAACCTAACGTGACGGACCTGGCAACGCGGATTGCAGATTTCGATTTGCAACCGTCAATCGGGACGGCCGCCGATGTACTAAACAGTGCGGTATTGTCCGAGAACATTGAGGCCGCTCGAAGTGCTGCTAGATATATCGACGCCCGCACTGACATTGCTCCATTGTCGCTACTGCGAGTTGCTCGAACCGTGTTGCAAGGAAAGCCTGAGTCCTCCGAGATGGCATCGACCGCCATATCAGAACTGCGACGGCAGCTGCGCCTTGAACCTCGCAATCCAGTTCTGCAGGTCGACATCGCCCGCGAGTACTGTGCAATCGGAAAGCTTGACGCGGCAGAGAAAGCGATAATGATTGCGGTGGCTTGTTCTTCGGGCGATAGATGGGTCCACAGGATGGCAGCCCGTTTCATGGTGCATGCAGGAAGAAAGGACGAGGCGCACGCACTCATCGCTGGTCATCCGGATGCGAAGCAGGATCCGTGGCTGCTCTCGGCCGAGATCGCTCTTGCACAGACGGCGGAGCGAGCCCCACGTTACTGGAGCAATGCCGGATCTCTGCTAAAAGGAAATCTTCCACCGCAACACCTGTCCGAGTTGGCATGTGCTGTCGGTACACTCGAGTTGGCTGGTGGGAACAGCAAGAAAGCCAAACGAAATTTCCGGGCCGCACTGATCGCTCCGTCCGATAATGCTCTCGCGCAAGTTAAGTGGGCTGAACGAACGTTGCGTACTACTCTAACCGATGACGAAACGATTGCTGAAGGTAGGCGGGCATTTGAAGCACGCTTCTGGAGCGCCTACTATCGTGGAGACATGGCCGATGCGATGGCATATGCGCGTGCCTGGTGGAAAGAAGAGCCATATTCGACGCGGCCGGCAACGATGTTGTCATATGTAGGATCTCTACTAGATCACACGCTTGTTGTTCAAGAGGCGGCTAAACGTGGCCTGAGAGCGAATCCTGATGACCGCACGCTACAGTTGAACCTGATGTTTGCCGAGCTGTCCGCATTGCTTAGCCCGGGAGACATTCCGGGAGAAGGTTTGGACGACGACCGCGTGGCGCCAATTTATAAGAGGCTGCTTCATCTTGCAAGAGATAAACACTTCTCGGCACATGCATACGCGAACATCGGACTCGCTAACTATCGCGTTGGTCGGCTTGAGGCGGGTGCAGTTGCTTACCGGACGGCGGCAACCCTAGCAGCTGCCGCCAATGATTCGATTCAGGAAGCGACCACAAAAATCTTCCATGCGAGAGAAGCATTTCTTAGCGGAAGCGTTGACTTTCCGGTGGTACTAGATGACGTCCGCAATGCGTTAAATCGAGTCAAAAGTCCGGGATTGAAGTTTTATCTAAGCAAGCTCGAGCTGCTTGCGCGATATCCCGACCGAAGAAAAGAGATTCTTTCGCCGTCATTCAGCTTGCCACGGATCGGTGAAGAGCCTTCAGGCCATCGACAACCGCAGTTCAAAATCCAATCTGGAAAGGCCACGATCATTTTGCCGAAAGGCTACAAACCGCGCTGAGAAAACGGGTGTCCGAATGAGTGGTTGGATAGAATTTGTCGCTAAGCATCTTGCGGGATGAAAACGGGTACTTACTAAGGCAGCTGTTCTGATACTAAACGCTAGGAAAATGAGAAAGATGCAGTCGCGATCCACCGTCCCAACCCGTTGGAACGCGAATGTCTTTGGATACGAAAAGAATCGAGAGAAAGAGAGGGCGAAATGGCTATGACCGACCGAGGATCCACTTGGGGGAAATGGGACTTGCACGTTCACTCACCTGACACGCACCTTGCTAACGAATATAACGGAGATTGGCCCAATTTCGCACGCGCAGTGGCTGCAAGCGGGCTTGTGGTTATCGGAATAACAAATTACTTCTTTTTTCTGAAGAAGAGCTAGAGCGTAGCGAGAAAGCGATCAAGGACGCGGGGGCACATGTAGCCGTAATCGGCAATCTGGAGTTCCGGCTAACGCAGCCGAACAAGGATGGAGAAGCGATCAACGCGCATGTCCTCTTTGACCCCACGCTGGGGACGGCGGAAATCAATCAGCGGGTATCCCGACTCAAGTTGATCAACACGCAGGACCCTGATGGCGAGCGGCCGGTGTATTGCACACCACGGGATATTTCCGCCGCGGGACTGACGATAGCCAATATAACGGTTGAATACCGGGATCTGCGGGATTGGCTACAGGCGCAGTTCAAACGGGACCAATATGTACTAGTCGGCTGCCCGGTTGGATACGGGTCGTTCCGGCCTCAACGCGGCGAAGGCCGTGGCGAAAAGATTGCAACCGAACTGGACAAAGGTTGCGCCATGATGTTCGGTGGCACCAGCGAGCGCGCCTTCTTCGCCAATGTCCACCGATATGCTGGCGCGGTCGCAAAGCCCGTCCTGCAGGGAAGTGACGCCCATCGGATAGCCGAGATCGGCACCAACCATAGTTGGATCAAGGCGAAGGCCACTTTCGGCGGACTGCGGCAACTCGTTTACGAACCGACTGAGCGGATCAGTCTCGATGTGGATAACCCGGAGCATCTGTATCCGAAGCCGTTCTTCAGCGGCCTGCATATCGAAGGGCCATTGCTAGCAGGCCAGCCGCTTGAGTTCCACAGCTCCTCCATTGGGATCAACCGAGACCTTGTTGCCATCATAGGCGGTCGAGGCGCGGGAAAAAGCGTGCTTTTAGACTCCGTGCTTGGGTTGTTGCAGCCTGAACGTTTCCGAGCAACCGCTTCGTTGGAATACCAGCCACCGGTATTCACGCTAGATTTCACGAAGCAGAATGATGGCGGGTGCATAGGGATCACTCGTGAGGGCCCGGTCGGTCCCGATTATCTTCATGTCCGCCAGAAAGAGTTGCAAACGATTGCCCTTGATCCGAACAGACTGAGTCAGGAGATCAAGTCACTTCTGCCGATCGCGCGTAACGATCCGATAGTGGACGTCGAAGAAGAGGTCTCGGCCCTTTTACGCGAGAAGGAAGAGATGTTCGCCTGGTTCCAAGAGGAAGACGAGGAGGGCAACAAGATAAATACACCGCGATACAACGACCAAGTCAAACGTCTCAATGAAGAGCGGGTGAACACGCTGACTAATGAAAAGAACAAGCTTCTTGTCACCGAATATAACGGCAACCGAAAGGTGGCAGGCGAAGCCCAACTATTGAAAAATCGGCTCACTGCTTTTCGCAATAGGTTAGCGACCGCTGTTGGTGAACTTTCCGACGAGATAGCCACATTAAATGTCCAACTGGAACCTCGCGAAAAACGGATCCCGGCGATTGACATCACGCCGCAGGTCGACGCCCTAGAGCAATTCGTTGTCGCCATTAACGTCTACACAGAAAAACTGGATGTGGCGTCTGCAGAACTCCTCGATAAGTTGCGCGAGCAGGGAATCGAGCAGGATCCGAAGGGGCTACTCGACAAGGTGGAGGGCTACCAGCGGGAGGTGGCCCGTGCGAATGACCGGATCGAACGTTACAAGGAAAAAAAAGCACGTGCCGAGTCGCTGAACAAACTTCGTGAGAACTTGATGGAAGTGCACTTTCAGGACGTTGCGATCGACGCGACCAATATCGACTCTGCTTTCCAGCTTCTGAAAGAGGGACAGAAAGGATGGAAGGTGGAGCAGGTGCAACTCGTAAATGAGTTGCTTGAGGGCGTCGATATCAAGGGTGCGATTCACTTCGACGTAGAGGCTTTCTACTCAGGCATGGAGCCGTATCTGAACATGCGCAAATTCCGGGCTGCGGCGGGCGTCTCGAAACGTGACAAAATGATCGCGAAGTTATCGGTCGACTCTTTGGATACTTTCAAAGCGCTCATCTCAGGAGTTGCCGTTGTACTTGCGGACGACGACTCGAAAATATCCATAGACCGTCTTGTCAGGGACACCGAGTACGTATCCGCCAGCGATGCGTTGAACTTCATGGACTATCTGTTCAAGCCGTCGTATCAACGAAAATATCTGTCCGTTCGCGCGGGGCTAACCTACCGTGGAAAAACGCCAAAGACGCTATCCGTCGGGCAGCGCGGAACTTTCTTTTTGTGCATGAAGCTGGCCACGGATCCATTTGGAAGCCCATTTATATTTGACCAACCGGAAGATGACCTTGACAATGAGTTTATCGTGAATGATCTGATCCCGATCTTCCGTAAAATAAAGAAATACCGCCAGGTGATTATCGCCACGCATAACGCAAACCTAGTCGTCAACGCCGATGCGGAGCAGATTGTCATCGCTCACAACGAAGGGGAGGTTCTACGCTATGAGACTGGAGCGATCGAAGAACCCCATATGCGCGACAAGATCTGCGTGATACTTGAAGGAGGGGAGACTGCGTTCCGCCAGCGTGAACTGAAATACGGGCTCGCCTACTAGCCAGTACTCGCCCTGGCGCTAAAACTACCCTTTTTGCAGCTGTCTATCATCCAGTTCTAATTTCATAAATTATTTTGATATCCTAAATTTTACATAAGCAAAGTTACCACCAGAGCTTTGCGGAAGGAAGGCCGACCTTCTCGGCGTTCTTGCAGTGATCGCCGTCAAGTTGGTGCCATCCAGTTTCATCGCTCGGTGAGGCCGTGCTTCGGGCAGCTAGCGGACAGAAAAGTCCGAACCTTCGAGAACCGCCGATCTGTAGGTTCTGCATTTTATAGGCGGCGTCCCCGTTGGTCTAAACTAAACCTCGATATGGAGGTTTCCGTGCAATTGACCTTGGAAGGCAAGGCGTCGCGCAAGCATATTGCCAAGCCCGCAGAAGCGATGTCTGCCACTCGTACGAAGTCGCACTCGCTCGAGAAATTTTATGGGGGCGCCATCAAGACCGATCACTTCCACGAAATGATCCTCGGGATCTATCGCACAGAACCGGCTGCACGCATCAAGCTCATTAAGGCGGGCGTAAGCCCAAAGGTGTTCATCGTCCTTGCCAAGTCGATGGGCCGCAGCAAAGAGGATTTGGGGCGGGCGCTGGGGTTGTCGGCAGCCACAATCGACCGTAAAGCCAAGCTCGGCGAGAAGTTGTCGGCTGACCAGGGGGAGCGCGTCGTTGGCATGGCTAGACTGATCGGGCAGGTCCTCGCCATGGTCGAGGAGTCCGGCGATCCGACGGACTTTGATGCCGCACAGTGGATCGCAGGCTGGCTCGACACGCCTGTGCCTGCCTTAGGCGGACACCATCCGGCGGAATACATGGATACGGCCGAAGGTCGGGGACTTGTGTCGTGGACGTTGGCGATGATGCAAAGCGGAAGCTACGCTTGATCGCGCCGGGCCTTGATTTCTTCCAGGCGAAATAGGCGATTCGAGCATCAAAGCTTGTCGGCGCGGTAGCCATTATCTACGGTCGCGGCGTCGACATGGTCCTGAAAGCGCCTATAGTAAATTCAGTAATGCACGAATCGCCACCACCGAGCAGACATGCCCACCGTATCCTTCAAACCGAGCGGCAATTTCAAGCCTCGCGAAGCCGAGTTTGAGCTTCTGGGAAAATTGCTCGATGAACAGATTCACTCGGACTCGGACCTTGCCAAACTTGCGCGCGAACGCGTCCCGACTTGCGTGATCGACCGACTGTCGAATTTTGGCCTGGAGGCGCGCGAGCTATCGTTCATTATTCATGGGCGGATGCTAACGCGCAGGCGTCAGCGTCACGAACGGCTTTCAATCGATGAGTCGGACAAGGCTATCCGTCTTGCGAAGATTCTCGCGCTGACGACCACGTGTTTTGGCAATCGTGAAAAGGCGATCCGATGGTTGCGACGCGCTCAACGGCGCTTCGGCGGGAGATCAGCGCTTGAATTCCTCGGTTCGGAACACGGCGCCCGGCTAGTCGAAGAGTCGATCGCACAGATCGACGAAGGTTACTTCGCCTGATCATTACTCGGCCGCCGCAATCGCTTCGATGTTGGGCGTACGTCATTTGACGCGATCACCAATTCTCGAACAGAAGCTCAACCGTCTCATGCGAGATGGAAAGAGGCGAGGGAAGCCTCACGCCGCCGACATGTCGAGTGACTCGGTCTCACGACCCGTTCCGAGCGCGCTCTGGTACATGCGTGCCATCGAGCGGCTGAGCGCCCGGGTAAAAAACGCTCCATCGATCGACCGATCGCCGCGCCGCCTGCGATCAAAACAGCAGGATCGGCACTCTCGGTCACCATTCCTCGCCGACCAGTCGCCGCGTCGTGGTCGACGAGTTCGCCATGAAAAATTTCGTTCACCAGTCCGTCCAAACCTGTCGGCGCCGGTCGGAAATAAATGCGTGCGCAAAAGGAATGCAACACGAAGAAAGACCGAATTTGACGCAATGGCATACGCAAGTGTCGATATCAGCCGGCTTTCACTTTTGTGCGAACGATTGCTTCCCCTTACAGCATAGTTTTACGTCCGAGCACTGCCGTATGGGCGCGAGCGGGTCCATGGCATCGAAGAAGCTGAGTGCGCAGAGGCTATATTGGGTAAATTTAATTTTACATAATATAAATTATCGAACTTTTGTATGTAGCAGCAATATGAGAATGTCGTGTTTCAGCAAGATACAGATGTCGTGTTTTGCGGCAGGTGCCATGCTGGATGCTTCCGGTCGGACGGCGGGAGCCCAGCATGCGTCAAATCGAACTGGTGACATTGAACATGCGCGAACTCGACCGGTTGAAGGTGGCGCAGGCGATTGTTGAGATGGGACTGAAGCCCGGGCGCGCGGCGGAACGGCTTGGGCTGAGCGTGCGTCAGGTCGAGCGGCTGGTAAGCCGTTATCGGGCATCGGGCGCCGCCGGATTATGCTCGGGTCGACGCGACCGGCCAGGCAACCGGAAACTGGACGAAGGACTGGCGGTGCGGGCCCTGACGATCATCCGGGAGCGCTACGCGGACTTTGGCCCAACGCTGGCCTGCGAGAAGCTGCACGAGTGCCACGGGATCACGCTGTCAAAGGAAACCATTCGCCACCTGATGACCGATGCCAGGCTGTGGGTTCCACGCCGGCAGCGCCCGCCGAAGATCTACCAGCCGCGGGCGCGCCGCGCGTGTCTGGGCGAGCTGGCGCAGATCGACGGCAGCGATCACCGGTGGTTCGAGGACCGGGCGCCGGCGTGCACGCTGCTGGTGTATGTGGACGACGCCACCAGCCGGCTGATGGTGCTGCACTTCACGGCCACCGAGTCGACCTTCAGCTACTTCGAGGCGACGCGCGGGTATCTGGAGCGCTACGGCAAGCCGGTGGCGTTCTACAGCGACAGGGCCAGCACATTCCATTGCAACCGGCAGGCAGAGCGCGCTGGCAAGGGCGTGACGCACTTCGGGCGCGCGATGTACGAGCTCAGGGCGGATGGCGCTGCCCTTCCCTGCATCCCCTATGACCGGCTCGCCGTGATCGGTCACGGTGAGGTGATCGAGCACAAGCGGCTCGGACACGCGCTGCAGGTGGCGCAGGCGCTGCAGGCGCAGCGTGACGACCGGCGCGCGTCGGGTTCGCCTTCGAGGACCAACCACGGTGTTGCGGTGCGTGCGAAGCAATGCGTACCCGGCACGAAGAAGCAGCGCGAGTTCACGCGTGAGGATGTGAATGCCGCGCTCACGGCGATGGTTGCACCGCCAGTCAAACCGGTCATGGCCGCTGTCAGACGCAGACCGGGGTCGGCCAGGTCTCACTGAATGGACTGATGCGCCCTGCCCGTTCTGGCGCGGTCCTTCAACGCTGCGTGAGCGTCAAACCGTCAAGGACAGAGGCAAACCCAACGGCAAACCCAGTCTCAGGTACGACATCTCTATTTGGCCAGCGCTGCGACATCTCGATCTGGCCTCGACATTGTCTGTAAGAGCAAAGTTGTAATGTCGTATCTGGGCAAAGTTCAAATGTCGTAGCTGAGCATTTTTTCGGTTCATGCTGGTTGCCGGTTCTGACTGTGCGATAGCACTGACTCTGTGTGCCCACAGGAACGGCATCGCAGGAAAAATCGCACCTAGCTGTAGTTGTCAACCACTTTCAATGGCACTCCCCTGCATTGCAGGAGTGCCCTGATTCGCGCTTGGCCGCTCCTTTCATCGGACGGCCAGGCGCCGTTCCAGGATGATCAATTCCGCTTTAACGCAAACGATGGGACGCCGAGTTCCCATTCCCCGCCCGCTTTTCCCGTCGCCCGGCCTCGTTTGCTTCGCGGGCAACATCGGACTTGCCACCCTTGGGTTTGCGACGTCGCCACCTTGCGCCGCGCCTGGCGTCGGGAGTCGGCCTCGATATCGGCAGACGTGCTCGCCTACAACTTTTGTCACGAACGCGTGGGAGGAAGCACAGCCTCTCGTCTGGTGTATGGCGATTCCCCGAAGCACAAGGCGGATCGCTTAAACTTCAGAATCGACGAACAAGGCCGTTCCCGCTCGGCTACCCCGCCATGGCGCGCATCTTCTTCGCTGCTTCGATTCAACGGCACATCGCAACGCCCGAGCGTGAGATCGACGCGCACACGCTCGGCGAGGCACTCGAGGCCGTCTTCGCCGCGCAACCTCGACTGCGCGGCTACATCGTTGACGATCAGGGCTCGCTGCGAAGGCATCTCTCTGTGTTTGTCGATGGCCGCCCGGTGCGCGACCGACAACGTCTGTCCGATGCGATCGGCGAGGAAAGCCGGGTTTACGTCATACAAGCGCTTTCGGGCGGATAAGAAGGTTCCACTCGTACTCCAGGGGACACTCGACATGAGCGATCGATTGCTTGTTGCAACCCGCAAGGGATTATTCGTTCTGCAAGCCGACGCTGGGGGCGGCTGGACCCTCGGAGACCCGTATTTCGCCGGCGAGCCGGTGAGCATGGTGCTACCTGATCCGCGCGACGGATCGCTGTATGCCGCGCTCAATCTTGGCCACTTCGGCGTGAAACTGCATCGCCGGCGCGCAGGCATGGCCGATTGGGAAGAGTGCGCGGTCCCCATTTACCCGCCGCAGCCAGCGGACGAGACGCATACCAGTGACGGCGCGGACAATGCGAGCGCGGCCGCGCCCAGCCCGCCGCCCTGGACGCTTCAGCAAATTTGGTCGCTCGAAACCGGCGGCCCGGATGAGCTGGGCGTCTTGTGGGCCGGCACAATTCCCGGTGGGCTTTTTCGTTCTGAGGATGGTGGCGACACATGGGTACTCAACCGTGCACTGTGGGATCGCCCGGAGCGCCGCGAATGGCTCGGAGGCGGCTACGACGCGCCGGGCATCCATTCCGTGATGGTCGATCCGCGCGACAGCCGGCACGTGACGATCGGCGTGTCGTGCGGCGGTGTCTGGCAAACGGCTGATGGTGGTGCGACCTGGCGCCTGAGTGCCGAGGGCATGGAGGCCGACTATATGCCCCCAGAGCGGCGTGGCGATGCCAACGTGCAAGACCCGCACCACGTCGTGCAATGCACGGCAAACCCCGATGTGCTGTGGACACAGCATCACTGCGCGATCTTCCGCTCGACCGACGGCGCTGCCCACTGGCAGCGAATCGAAGCACAGCCATCGAGTTTCGGCTTCGCGGTTGCCGTGCACCCGAGCGAGCCGGACACTGCGTGGTTCGTGCCCGCCGTCAAAGACCAGTACCGGATCCCGGTAGACGGCCAGTTCGTCGTCACGCGCACACGCGATGGAGGCCGCACTTTCGAGCGCTTCTCGAAAGGGTTACCGCCTGCACCGGCGTATGACCTTGTGTATCGGCACGGGCTCGCTGTAGACGAATCCGGCACGCGCCTCGCGATGGGGTCGACCACTGGCGCGCTATGGACATCCGACGATGGCGGCGAAAGCTGGCATTTGATTTCAGCGCATTTGCCGCCGGTATATTGTGTTCGGTTTGGATGAGAGCACGAAGCGGGTGGGTGAGACGTGAAACGCCTACATGCGCCGGACATAGCCTGAATACGTGCATCGGCGCGATGGACCAATACTTCCAGCCATCAAGGGGTTCGGAAGCATTGACACTAGACGTATATAACGCCAAGTTTAGGAGCGCAAATAGAATGATCGAAACGAATCGAATCGCCAGCTGCGCTTGTGGCCGACTCACAGCCACGACATCGGCTGCGCCGGTTGGCGTTTCCGTTTGCCACTGCCTGGATTGCCAACGCAGATCCGGTAGCGTGTTCGCGGCACAGGCACGATTCCCCGCGGGGTCGGTGACCATTGCCGGTACATCAAACACATTCGTTCGGGTTGGTGACGGCGGAAGCAAGAGCACGTTCCATTTCTGCCCCACATGCGGTTCCCCGGTGTACTACATCAATGACGAACGTGAAGACAGCATCATCATCGCCGTCGGGGCATTCGCAGATCCGACATTTCCGGCCCCGAATTTCTCCGTGTACGAAGAACGCATGCACTCCTGGGTCGAAATGCCCCCGGGCATCGAGCACATGTATTAGCCAGCGGCAGCGGTCCTCCTGGCAACCCCGTTCACGACGGACTGTTGGGAGCAAATGAAGTGTCCGTTCTGGCTCATTAGAAACGCCCGGTCCCACCACCGGGCTGCCGTGAATTGACGCTCCACGAAGATACTATCGCAAAGGTGTTTCCAGACTCGTAGAATTGTGCAATGTGCCCCGAAAACCCCACCAACGACAAACGTCCAGCCCCGGTCGCCCCAAAACTCGAGGCCGACGAGCCAACAACTGCCCAATTACTCGCAGACGCCGTCCAGGCCCATCGGCGAAACAACCTCACCGCAGCCCAAGCCTTATACGAAGCTGTGCTGCGCACACAACCCCAGCACCCCGACGCACTTCATTTGCTCGGCGTCACCGCATACCAGTCCCAGAGACCTGATCTCGCCGTAGACCTGATCCGACAAGCACTAGATGTCTACGCGGAAAACGCCGCAGCCCATGTCAATCTCGGGCTCGCCTTGCAATCGCTTGATCAAAACGAAGAGGCACGTGCAAGCTTTGAACGAGCCACAACGATCGACCCTGGCAACGTCGGTGCGTGGCTGGGCCTGGGCAACGTTCTAACCCGACTTGCCCGGAATGATCCGGCAAGACGCAACGAAGCAATAGCGAGCTTTGAACGCGTCATTGCACTTCAACCGGATCACACCTTCGCCCTGCATCAAACGGGTGTCCTGCACCTGGAGCGCGGTGACGTCGAGGACGCCTTACGCAGCTTCGACGCGGCGTTGCGAATCAAGCCCGACCTGGCAGAAGCATGGAACAACCGCGGCAACGCCCTTGTGACGCTCGGCCGTCGCGAGGAAGCCATCGCAAGTTTTAACCAGGCCCTCGCGATCCAGCCCGATCTGCACTTCGCTCTTCAAAACCGCGGCATCTTACGCGCATACCTCGGCGACGCGCACGGCGCGCTGCAAGATTTTGACGCTGCGTTGGACCAACAAAATATGACCGCACAGGGATACTGCGGTCGCGGCTCCGCCCTGCTGCAACTTCAGCGCTTCACCGACGCACTGAGCAGTTTCCAGCAAGCGTTATCGGATGAACCAGAGAACGTCGAGGCGCGTCTCGGACAAGCCCGTTCCCTGAGCTCCCTGAAGCGCTATTCGGAGGCGCTGGAAGTGCTCGAAAGCGCCGTGCGGATTGCACCGAGGAATAGCGAGGTGTTGACCGATCGAGCCTTTGTACTGCTCCATCAGCAGCGGTATGACGAAGCGCTGACCGCCGCGAACCACGCCCTTTCCCTCTACCCTGCTCAGGTCGAAGCCCTGAATATCCGGGGCATGGCCTTGCAGGCACTGGGAAAACCCGAAGCAGCAATGTCAAGCTACGAGCACGCGCTATCAATCGATCCCGACCACGCCGAGGCAAGTTTCAACGCAAGTCTGCTGCATCTGCAAAGAGGCGAATACCTGAAGGGATGGGCAGGATTCGAATCGCGCTGGCGCTGTGCCCGACCCAACGTACGCCGACATGCCGACGTTCCAGTATGGTCAGGCTTAGAAAACATCACGGCCAAGCGCCTGCTGATCTGGGCCGACGAAGGCTTCGGGGACACCATCCAGTTTTGCCGCTACGCATCTGCACTGAGAGCGCGCGGCGTTGACATCGTGCTTGAGGTTCAACCCCCGCTAAAGGCGTTAGTCACTGAAAATTTTCGCAACATTCAGGTCATTGCCAGAGGTGAGACGCCTCCCGCCTGCGACTTTGCTATCGCCTTGCTTAGCCTTCCTGACGCATTGAAGATAGAGTCCTCGTCGATCCCCTACGTCTCCGGATACCTCCGCGCAGATCCGCAAGCCACTGAGACGTGGCACCGTCGACTACAACCTGCCCGAGCCCATACCACGTGTGTCGGCATCGCGGTGTCGGGGAATCCGGAGCATGGTAACGACCGCAACCGTTCCGCATCTCTCGCGTGCTTCACCCCACTTCTCGCCAAGGCAGACGTATTCGTCATTCAAAAGGGTCTGCACGCGCACGACGCAGCGTACCTCGCGAGCACGCCATCATTTCAATACCTCGGTGACGAGATCAACGACTTCTCCGACCTTGCGGCCATCATCGCGAACCTCGACCTCGTAATCAGCGTCGACACGGCGACGGCTCATCTCGCCGCGGCCATGGGCAAGCCGACGTGGCTGCTATTGCCGGTCAATTGCGACTGGCGATGGCAACTTGAGCGTGATGACAGTCCGTGGTACCCATCGGTTCGTCTGTTCCGTCAACGCACGATCGGAGACTGGCCGGATGTTATCAAGCGCGTGTGCGCAGCGCTAAGTGACATGACTGCCTAAGGCACAGTTCATTGGCATCACTCATCAAAAGCCCCCGGATACTGAACCTTGGCCAAATCCTCACTCAGATACCCCGCAGCAACATCCGCCCTGACCTGAGCCACATTACGCTGCTCGGCAGAACCATATCCACCGCCACCAGGCAGCGAAAGCACCAGACGCCGCTCAGGCGGAATAGCCTGGTTGCCCTTGGAGCGCAAATATGTCCCGTCGTCCAGCGCAACAATGCCCGCTGCGCCGTCCCCTCCCCCTTCGCGCCCCCTCGCCGGATTCAGGACGCGGTCGAACATGGCATTAAGGCTGAAACGATAGCCGTCCTGGGCGCTGATCTCGATGCATTGCCCGAGCCCCCCGCGCCATTTGCCCGCGCCTCCAGAATCGGGTCGCAATTCCTTGCGCCAGATGACGACTGGCCCCACGCTTTCGGTGACCTCGACGGACATCGTCTGAACGCCGCTCGGAAACGCGGTTGCACTGAGTCCGTCGCTATGAGGCCGCGCGCCGGTGCCGCCGCTGTTAAATGTCAGCATCTGATGACGGTTCGCAAGCGTATCTTCACGCGTGCCTTCGAACGCCATCTGCAGGTTCCAGAGCGCGCTCGCACCCTCGGCAGGCACAATATCCGCACAAAGGGGTTGCAGCGCGCCCAGCACCACGTCCGGAAGCAAATGGCCGAGAACATGGCGTACTGCTACCGCGCACGGGCGCGGTGCGTTGAGAATGCAGCCATCTGGCGCGGTCACGACGAAAGGCCGCAGCGAAGCCCAGTTGTTCGGAATGGTTGGCGCAATCGCGCACTTCAACGCATAGCAGGCGTAAGCCTTCGTATACGTCAGCGGCACGTTGATGCCGTATGCACTTGGGCCGGACGTACCGCTGAAATCGGCATACATCGTATCGCCCTGCGCATGAACCTTTACGGCAAGGTCGATCTCGTGATCGTACCCGTCGACGGTCATCCGGTAGCTGTGTTCGCCTCTCGGCAACGCTGCGATCTTCTCGCGTGTCGCACGCTCGCTGTGCTCGAAAATGAATGACGCCAGGTTCTCCAACGTGTCGAGACCGAACTCGTCCATCATCTGCATGAGGCGTCGGCGACCGGTGTCGTTACAGACAGCAAGGGAATGGAAGTCCCCAATGACCTGGTCCTGCTCGCGCACGTTGCTGCGCAGGATTGCAATGAGATCCTCGTTCAGTTCTCCGCGCCGATACAGCTTCATCGGCGGCAAACAGATCCCCTCTTCGTACACCTCTCTTGCATCCGGGCCGAAGCCACGTCCCCCGATATCGACAACGTGTGCCGTGGAAGCGAAAAAACCGATCAACCGAGGCGCCACTCCCGCGTCGTGCGGTTGTGCACTCTCGCGAAACACAGGTGTAACTGCCGTGATGTCGTGCAGATGTCCCGTACCCAACCACGGATCGTTTGTCACGAGAACGTCGCCAGGAAAGAGCTGCTCCGGACCAAAGCGCTCAATGAAATGGCCAACCGCCTCAGCCATTGAATTCACGTGTCCGGGCGTTCCCGTCACCGCCTGCGCGATCATCCTCCCCTGCCCGTCAAAAACGCCGGCGGAAAGATCACCTGCTTCCCGCACACTCGTACAGAACGCTGTACGGATCAGCGTCACCGCCTGTTCTTCGACCACCGAAATAAGGCGATTCCACATGATCTGCTCGCGGACCTTGAAGTCCGGGGCGGATTCCTGCGGTGTGGTTGCCACAGTCTGCTCTGTCTCGTGATGATCCATCACGCCACTCCTTCGTTTCGGTCAACCAGCAGGCAACCGTCGTGCTGCAGGATAACGCTGAAGCGCGGCGGCACCAGCGTCGAGGTTTCCCGCTCGGCGATGATCGCGGGACCCGCAAGGCGCTCTCCGACCTGCAAACCTTCTCGATCGTAGATCGCACAGTCATGAAATCGACCGCTTTGCGCATCGAATACCAGGCGCCGTTCAACAGGTTGACTCTCACGCGAGAGGCCCGACGGGTTACCCTTGGCGATACTCATGCGCTCCGGTTCCGCGACATCCGTACGCAGTTGCAGTGCCCAACTGACGACCTCCGCATCCAGTCCTGCAACCGTGTGACCGAACAAGGTCAGGTAGGCCTTCTCGAAGGACTCGTGCAGCGCCGGAACGTCCTCACCAACGAAGCGTTCCACAGACACATCGACAGGAATCTCCCATCCCTGCCCTGCGTAACGCATGTAAGCTCGCAGTGTTCGATGTGCAGGGCCCTCGTAGCCCGTCTCGCGTACGAACGCAGTGACTTCTGCCGCCATGTCCTCGATCAGTGCATTAACCGCATCCGCGTCGAATCTGTCGAGTCGCATGACATTGCTGCGCAGCGATTCGTAGCCGAAAGGAGCGCGCAGAAATCCGATCGCCGATCCGACGCCCGCACCCGGTGGCACGAGAAACTGCCGGATTCCGAGCTTTTCGCAGATGCGGCCGGCATGCAAAGGAGCGGCACCGCCATAAGCGATCATCGTATAGGTATCGAGTTCGCAGCCGTTTTCGACTGCATGGACGCGGGCCGCATTAGCCATATTTTCGTCAACCACTTCGGCAACAGCGAATGCTGCATCTACGATGCGGTTTTCCGGAGTATGGCTGCTTGCCTCCTCACCATCGGTGTCTGCCGCTAAATGGTGTGACATCCTTACGATATGGTCGTCGACAGCAACTCGCGCCGCATCGGCAAACAGTTGCATGCTGCCGCCAGCGAAACGTGCTGGATCGAGCTTGCCTAGCAGAAGATCCGCGTCGGTCACAGTCGGCCGCTCGCCTCCGCGGCCGTAACAGGCGGGCCCTGGCTCTGACCCGGCACTTTCCGGACCGACACGCACCTGGCGTAACTCATCCACATGAGCGATTGAACCGCCCCCAGCCCCGATCTCAACCATTTCGATGACGGGGATTGAAATAGGCATTCCGCTGCCTTTCTTGAAACGATACGTCCGTGCCACTTCGAAGGTGCGAGCTGTCTTTGGACGTTGCTGCTCGATGAGACAGATCTTCGCGGTCGTACCGCCCATATCGAACGACAGCACTCGACCCAGGCCAAAGCGGGCAGCGACGTGGCTTGCATAGATCGCTCCGCCCGCCGGCCCTGATTCCAGCAGTCGCACCGGCAACGCGGCAGCGCTCCGCAGCGACATGAGTCCGCCGCCGGAGTGAATCATGTAGATGGGGCAGTCGACCCCGGCCTCACGCAGTGACCCAGCCAGCCGGTTCAGATAGGATGACATCAGGGGCAGCACAAACGCGTTCGCACAGACCGTGTTGAAGCGCTCGTACTCGCGGATTTGCGGTGACACCTCGCACGAAAGCGATACCGCAAGCGACGGCATGGCCTCTATCAGGCGCTCGCGAACTCGCCGTTCGTGGGCCGGATTGATGTAGCTATGCATCAGTCCTACTGCCACGCTCTCATAGCCCGCGTGGCGAATGTGCCCGATGATTCCGTCCAGTTGTTTCTCATCGAGCGGCACAAGCTCTGCTCCGCTAGCACTCATACGTCCACGCAGCGTGAGTCGATCCTGACGCGGCACCAGGGGTTTGGGCAGCGTAATGCCGAGATCGTACTGGTCGAAGCGGCTTTCGGTCCGCATCTCGATCACGTCGCGGAAACCGTCGCTAGTGATGAATGCCGTGTACGCCCCCCGCCGCTCGATCAACGCGTTGGTGGCGAGTGTCGTGCCGTGGACAATCGCCTGAACCTGGCTCATGGCGATACCGGCCTGCGCCGTAGCGCGCCGCATGGCTTCGACAATCGCCCGTTCGGGCTGAGCGTAATCGGTCAAAACCTTGGCCGAATACAGCATTGTGCCGCACTCAAGCGCGACATCGGTGAAAGTGCCGCCGATGTCCACACCGGCGCGTATCGTCACGGATCCTCCATTCGCAGTCACTGCGCTTCGAGAAGACATCTGATCTTTCCCGGGGGTTGTCATATCGTCGGGTCGGGTGTGTTATTTGGCGCTAACCGTAGCTACGGCGCCCCATGAATTCGTGCCTGCTTTGTAGAGGGTGACTTTCGCATCGTTGAGGTCGCCATTCTTGTCGAACGAAATCGGTCCCAGGATGCCATCGAAAGAAAGTTTGCTGATCGCGGGCCCAAACACTGCCGGGTCGATCGAATTCGCCTGTTTCATTCCGTTGACGACGACCAGCGTTGCGTTATACGCATAGCCTGCGAAGCCGATCGGGTCCGTTCCGTACTTGTCGTGAAACTTCTTCAGGAAAGCGCGGCCACTATCGAGCTGGGCCAATGGCGCGCCTTGTTCAATCCCGATCATTCCTTGGGCCGCGTCTCCCGTCAGTTGCAGGAAGTGTTGATTGGCAAAGGTGGGACCTGCCATCAGTTGTCCGTCGAATGCGAGCTGGCGGGCCTGCTTGACGAACAACGAGCCCTGATTGCTTAGACCTCCAAAGAAGACAAGATCTGCGCGATCGCTTTTGATTGAAGTCAGAATGGCCCGGAAGTCGACTGCGGTATCCGTCGTGTACTCGTGTGTCACTATGGTGCCGCCAGCAGCCCGCACACCCTTTTCGAATTCGTCTGCGATGCCCTGGCCAAAGGTGGTGCGATCATCGACGACAGCAATCCGTTTGGCCTTCAAGGTTTCCACGGCGTAATGGGCTGCGCTCTCCGCGACCGTGAAATCGGTACCGTATGGCCGGTAAAGCAAATCGAAGCCCTGATGGGTAATGGTCGGATTCGAGGAGCACGGAACGATCAGGGGGATGCCCGCGCGCTTGTAGACGGGGATAGCGGCAAGCGTGTTGCCGGAATTGAAGTGTCCGATGACTGCGGCCACTTTTTCATCCGCCAGGTGTTGCGCCGCCTGCACCGCAATTCGCGGATCCGACTGGTCGTCCTGCACCTGGAGTTCGAATTTCACCGGCTTTCCAGCGATGACGACTTGCCCGGCATTGACTTCGTCAAGGGCCAACTGAACACCCATCTGCATGTCTTTGCCGAAATTGGCGGAGTTGCCGGAAAGGGGCGCGGCAAAACCGATCTCGACTGTCGTTGCCTGGGCATGGGCGGCACCACTGAAGATTCCTGCCGCGAGGGTTACTGCGACCGGTACCACGCCGAGGCGGCCAAACGTGCACTGCGCGCACACCGCACCTGCTTCGATAGCGGTGAACAAGCCATCTAGACAGCGTGTTAGCAATCCCGGATACAGTGACAGTCGCATGTTTTCTCCGTTATGAAGCGGGTTCAATACGAGAAAATTCTTGCACAACAAAAACGTCGAAAAATATCAGGTAGTGCCTATTTATGACGAACTGGCGGAGCGATGCGCGCGCCTTGATCGAATCCGGCTCAAAGAAACAGCAACGCCTGATTCAACTCCTCTTCGCTATGGGCGCGACTGAGCCAGCCTAGCTTAACCGGTACCGAATAAAGCCGCACGGCGCCAAAACGCGGCCAGAAGTGGCACAAGCCCGGCACGATGACCTGGACCACGGGCAGTCCAAGATCGGGCCGGGTCTTGTCCGCGACGAGCACCTCCATGCCTGCCGCATAGAGCCTGCTCACGCACTGCTCGATGGCATCCCTCAGTTCACGCGCGTCGATTGACGCGTGCACGGTTGCATCGACGGATGTCTGGTCAGTGGCGGGATACAGAAACTGCTTCGAGGACAGTTTTGCCGCGTCCCATGGAGGCGGTGCATCAGCTGTCACGTCGAGCAGCTGATTGACCTCGGTCAGCGCCCTCTGCAAAGCGATACGACTGTCGAGATGGCAGCCGAAGCCGATCGAAAAGCGTCCCGTCGCGGGGTTTTCGGCCAACGCGACGATAACGGGGATGCCCAGATCGTGAGTGATGTCGAGCGCCCACAGACGCCAGCCTATCGACTCATACTCGCGCAAGAGCGCATCGAAATAAGGATCACGAAAGTTCGCGATATCCACAGCGGGCCGTTGCACCTGGTTGTACCACCAGATTGCCGTCGCATCGCGCTCGACCAGTTCAAGCAAGCCCTGCAAGATGGCTTCCTCAAGGCACGAGCCCGCCGCGCTACCGTTCGGATTATGGACGCAGAACGTCAGACCTTCGGCCGAGTCCGGCGTGTCGGCGAAACAGTACGAGAGCGGCACCCAATGGCGCATTCCCGTGTTCAATGACCATGCGGGCGTCCAGTCGACGACGTCGTCGCCGGAAAAGCGCCGCGGCACCTGCTTGCGCACATCTTCGGTCAGGGCATTGATGGCATCGCGGCGCGCGAACTGGCTTTCGCTGAATTGCTGAAGTTCGTTGACAGCAACCGGAGCGCTCCCACCGTGAGCGTCGCCGCGTTGCAATTCCAGCATGCTGGCCCGCACCGTCATTTCATCGCCTTGATACACGCCGCTAAAGCGCTCTATGGCTTCGCAAAGCGCGCTGACCCTGGCGTGCTCGTCGGTGCGGCCTTTGCCGGAACAGACGCGGTCGAAGCGGTTCGTGCGCGGAATGCCGGGTGGACAAACCAGATAGCCAGCCACATAGACATGGCGAAGGCCCGCATGCCGGCCCGGCATCGGATGCAGGTAGGCAATCGCACCGCTGACCGGCGAGACGAGATGGGCGTAGCGCTTGAGGACGCCCTGCGGTTCGATGCTTCTAAAACCGCCCTCGCGTGAGGCGAGCACGTCTCCCCCCTTGAGGATCGGCGCGCGTGTGGCCTGTTCCTGCATCCAGTGAGGATTGCCGCAATGAGGACACTGCGGGCGCCGCACCACACGATGTGACGCCGTGGCCGACGTGTCGATGCGATACGAAAGAATATGCCGGCGAGCGTGCTCGCGCCGCGCTTCGCTCACCGCGATCTGTTGGATCAGCGCTGCAGCGAAAGCGCTCACCGCGGCGACGCTGGCAAGCGTATGCGCCGGCGCGAGACTCAACGCCACATCGCCGTGATGACGCGCGAGTAAGGTCTGCACCGGCTGGTTAAGCGAGGTCCAATAACGCAGGCATGCAATGCAAGGCGCGTTCGGCGCATTGTCTGCGGGGCCCAGCAGCGGCCCGATGAGCGGTTGTATGCCGTAGGGCATCGCGACGAGCACCGAGCCGCCTCGTGCCAACACGCGTTCGGTTACCTCGGCGAGTTCGCGCCGCGCATATGAATCGACGAGCGCGATCACGAAAGGTGCCTCGCGGTCCACGTCGATACCGCACGCCGCGAGGGCCCGCTCCTGAGGTGCCGGGTCGACACCAAATGCTTCGACCGCGACGCGCAGTTGCGCGAGTTGCTCGCAAGCGCGGTCGCCGTTAAGCCCCGTGCGTTCGAAGAAACCTCGTGCGGCATCGAGTTCGTCAGGCGCATCGCTTCGGAGATAGGCCTGGCGCTCAAGATGATCGAGTGCCGCCAGAACTTGCCAGTCGGAGAAACGCGCCGAGAGTGTCGCTATCGTTTGAGCAATCGTCATGCTCTCGCGCAAACACGCGGCAATGCTCACATAGACCGCACCACGCAGAACCGAGCGCCGGGTCTCGTCAACGATGAAAAGCGTATCGGGCCCCGCGTCGAGTACCGACAAATGCGCCTTGAAGCGCAGCGCGCGGGAAAAGTCATCGAGCATGGACACAGGGCGAACGAGGGCGGCAGGTATATCACCGCCGGCATGCGGTGGAATATCGACGCGCCGCATTCGCACGCAGCACGTCAGTCCAATCTCAGCAACAAGTGAAGAGGTAGCACGGCCCTGCATCGTTGTAGGCTGCCAGCGCAATCGATTCCTCGTCCGACAGCTTCGGACGCACCGGCACACCAAACGTCATCGCGTTAGCTGGCAAAGACCAGCTCTGCTTCGCCGCGTCCCATCCCGAACCGGCTGGGGCTTCGCTGATCTTCAGGTTGATGATCCACGGGCACAGATAGTCGAAGTAACGAGCCAGCGCATCGTTAGGATTCTTTAACAAAGCGTCTTTAAAAGCTGCGTCCTTCCATGAAAGTGCGATTGCGCGCAGATACACGTCCTGGAACTCCAGCATCGATTCCTGAGTAGGAACCGCGTTATTCATTCCCATGATCGGTCTTCCCCGGTTTATTGTTTAGCGTCTTCAATGACGCTGATATGTTTTGCGTTATAAGCGGCAAGCGCGATGGCGTGTTGCTCCGGGTCGGCCGGCGCGGGCGGCAGCACGAGTTCCAGCACATTGTTCTCGAGCGTGGTCCAGCCGCCGTTGGTCGCCGGTGTCCACTCCGAGGTGTCGAGCTGCGCCTTCAGCGCGAGGCTGAACGGATAGCGGTAGCCAAAGCGGTCGGCCAGTGCCTTTTGCGGGTCGTCTACCAGCTTGACCCGAAAGGCGTCGTCGTGCCATGCGACGGCAATCGCCTGAACGATGACAGCGCGATATTCGAGAAACTGCTGGTAGGTTGGAAAACTGCTTTCGAGGTTACTCACTGACGCTCTCCATGGGTGGGTGTGGCCTGATCGGTAACTGTTCTGGGAACGTTTTTGACTGCAGGCGCTCCAGCATGTCTTGCGCTCTCGCAGCGGTGCGCGTCATGCCGGCCTTACGTGCGATAGCAAGCGCCTGGCGACACGTTTCTCCCGCGGCCTCACCCGGTTCACGCGAGCCCGCGTTGAACAGATAAGTCGCCTTCTTAAGCAGCAGTTCGGCCTCGTAGTAGCGTTCGTTCATCGTTTCGCACAGTGCGAGGCATGCATCGATTTCACGCAGCGCCGATTGCCAGTCGCCGCGGGCCGCATCCATCTCCGGGATCAATGAGGCGTAGTAGGTCAGGCCGAGCAGGCATCCCGAGCGGCGCAATGCCTCGATGTGCCCCGCAACGGCGTCGCGGTCCCCTTCGGACCACGCGTGGATGGCGGCGGCATAGCGCTCGACCGCGTTCAGTCCGTAAGTGCGCGACAGGCTCAGGATGAGCGCCGACGTGTCACGCGCGCCTTCGCGATCGCCGCTGCATTGCTGCATCCGCGCGCAATACATCAGCGTGACGCCGATCGTCGGCAGATGGTCCACACAGGTCGCGGAATGCACGGCGGTGCGCCCCATCTCCAGCGCTGCATCCGGACCCTCGTCCATGTGCCACATGAGGCTCGCCAGCGAAGCCATTGTCCATGCCCGCGTATCGAGACCGAACAGGCGCCGGTGTCCTGCGTCGCGAGCCACGATGTGGCCCGACAGTGCCGCATCGAACGCCGAGCGCGCCTCGGCATAGTGACCATCGATCCATAGACTCATGCCGTGCATCGCATCGGCGGCCACACGGATCGACGGATCGTTTTCGCTCACGGACAGTTCGATCAGCTGCGCGGCGATGCGCTGCACGGCCGCGCGGTCGCTGGCAACATGGTAGTAAGTCGCAAGCGTCCACAATGCACTCGCGGCAAGCTGTGGATCCTCGAGGCCGCCGACCTCGTCCAGCAGACGCTCGGTATGTCCCTTCACTTGCGGATCGGCCCAGCCAAAGCGTGCCATCATCGCGTGCACGAGCGAGAGATCGGCACGTGCCGCGTCGTGTGCACGCCCGGCGTAATCGCATTGGGTCAGCCATTCGCGCACCGTTTGTGCATACCGGATCGCATCGTCGTGCAAGGCGCGTTCGAGCGCACGCTGTGCGGCGCGAATGCCGTGCGGCACGGCTTCTTCGAAGGCCCGTGCATGCACGAAATGCTGCGCAATGTTGACGTCCTGCATGCCATTGCCGCGTTCTGGCCGCTTGCCAAGCGCCCGTGCCACGCGAGCATGATTGTCGCGCCGCAGCGCGGCCGGCATCGATTCGTAGGCTGCATCGCGAATCAGCGCATGCCGGAACGCATACGAGATGCCGCCGAGCCGGTGCTGCGCATAGATGATGCGCGCCTCGAGCAGGCGTTTCAGGTCGTCGTTGAGGACGTCGGCCGCGTGCGGCGAAACGTCGGCGAGCAATTGCGCATCGACTTCGAGGCCGATCGTGGCCGCCAGTTGCGCGGTGTCGCGCGCGCCGTCGATACGATCGAATGCGAGCTCGAGCATGTCGCGCAAACTGGCCGGCAACGGCTGATGATCCGGTGCACCGATATCGGCCTGCGCCACGCCAGTATCCGGCATCGCGCCGCTGATCACGAATTCGCGCGCAATTTCCTCGACGAACAGCGGAATGCCGGCCGTGCGCTGCGTGATCGAGTCGAGCGTGGCAGCATCGAAATCGGCCTTACCCAGCAGCGTCGCGATCAACTCACGTGTGTCGTTGCGCGACAGGCGTCGCAGCATCAGACGCTCGGTGCTGGTACGCCACCGGTCGAGCACTTCGGGACGCGACGTCATCACGACGAGAACCGAGCGGCATACCGGCGAGAGACGCAGTGACTCAAGGAAGTCGAAGCTCATGCGATCGAGCCACTGCACGTCTTCGATGACGAACAGCACGGGTCCGCCCTGTCCTGACGAAGCGATCAGTTGGCGCAGGACATCGAAAAGCGCTTGCTGCTGCCTCGCAGTCGACCAGCGCAGGTTGGCTGGCCCCGCTGCAATCCCAAGCCACGCAGAGAGCGTGGCGCGCGCTGCGGCGTGATCGCAGGCAAGCGGGGCGATCAGGCGGTCGAGTACGGCGAGCGCGCTAGCCGGGTCGCCTTCGAGATCGAGCTGCCAATGCGCCGCCACGAAGCGCAGGATCGGAAACAGTGCGTGATTCATGCGCTCCGGCAGGCATGCGCCGTAGGCAACCGTCTCGCCTGAGTTGCGTACCGTTTCGCACAGCTCATAGACGAGTCGCGATTTGCCGATGCCCGGATCACCAACGACCAGTCTCGCAAGACGCGGTGCGCCCTCGCCGGCTTGTGCCTCGGATGCAGCGGAGGCTACCACGCCGCGCCAGGCTTGCAGCAACGCTTCGCGCTCGCGCTCGCGGCCAATCAGCGGCGTCGCCGCGTTGCGGTCGAGCGAATCGAACGGCGCATGCTCGTGACGTTCGCCAAGCAACGCATAGACGTTGCGCGACGGATGGCCCGCACGCGCAAAATGCAAACCGGTGGGCGCGTAGTCGGCATACCGGTCGAGCGACTCGCGTGCTTCTTCGCTAAGCAGAATCTGGCCCGGCGTGGCAAGCCGCAGCAGCTTCGCAGCTGTAGCCGCCGTAGCGCCCTCGCCCATGAGTGGCACACGGATGGCAATAGGGCCGACATGCAACGCCGCCGCTATCTCCACGCGCCAGCCGTTCGGCGTTTGCGTGTCGTCGAGGTTCGCGCGGCCCGACTGCCGCGCCATTTCGAGCGCAGCACGCGCGGCGCGCCGTGCCGGCCGATCGATCCCGACCTGAGCGCCGAAGTAAAACAGCAACGTATCGCCGAGCTTGCCGCATGCTTCGCCGCCGTACCCGACTGCGATGTCCGTACAGCGCGTCAGCCATTGTTGCTGGTTCGCCTCAAGCGCTTCCAGCGAAGCGGGATCGGCCGTCAGCGGCGTGCTGTCTTCAACGATGCCCACACTGCAGCACAGCGCCGTCACCTGCCGGGATGCGCTTGCGCCATCCGGCGCCTTCGTCGAAAGGGTGGCAACTTTCGCCTCGGCAGTTCGGGACTTGCGTGATCCGCGCGGGTAATTGAATTCGCCGACGAGCGCCTGGAAATGCAGTGCGCGGAACTGTTCCGCGAGCTCATCCGCGGAGCCGGCACGCAACTGCGGATTCTTGTTCAACGCCAGCCGCAATACCGTGCCGAGCGGGTGCGAGGCAATCGCCGGCGGCAACGCTACATCGACGGGACTGAGTTGCTGGTAGAGGATCTCGGCAATGCTCGCGCCCTGCATGACAGGCTGCCCCGTCAAACATTCGATGACGACGAGGCCCCACGCGTACAGATCGGTCTTGAGTGTCGGCGCTTCCTTGCGCAGTTGCTCGGGCGCGCAATACTGCGGCGAACCGAGGACCTCGGTCGCCTGCGTCAGCGTATACGCATCCGGCAACGTAGCGTCGGAAATGAGCGCGCCGATGCCGAAGTCGAGGATCTTCGCATGCAGTACGTCACCGGTCGCCGTCACCATGACGTTTTGCGGCTTCAGGTCGCGATGCACGATACCCTGCTTGTGGGCGGCCGCCAGGCCTTCGAGCACCTGCGTCATCAGGAGTCCTGTCGTGACCGCAGAAAGCGCGCCTTCATCCTCGATCATCTCGCGCAGCGTTTTGCCCGGCACGAATTCGAACACGGCGAACAACTGGCCGTCAGGTGTCTCGCCCTTGTCGAGCAATGCCACCACGTGCGGATGTTCAAGCGTCTCGCACAGCCGCGTTTCCTGCCCGAAGCGGGCGCGTGAACGTTCGCGTTGCATCGCCGTGCGCGCAACGTCTTCGTGCATCAGCTTGATCGCAACCGTTTGCCCGGTATCGACCCGGGTTGCCCGATAGACTGCGCCGCTACCGCCTTCGCCAAGCCGCGCGCCGAGCCGGTAGCTATGCGCGCCATGCAGTTCGACCGCCGGTGCAGATGATGTCTGAGGTGAATGCGCAGCCTCAGCGGGCGCGCGCGAATCGGTAGATGACGTCACAGATGTGGAGGGCATTGCGCAATCAGTTCGACAGGGCGTGCCGCGTCAGGTCCGCAGTCATGGTGCGCGTGGCGTCGCCATTGACGGGATCGCCCGGCACCCACAGACATTCCGGCTGCTCTCCTCGCATGACCCGGAATGCGATGTTGCCAAAACGCACACTACCGCGGCGGCGCTCGATGAGCTCGACCTTCCCCTCACCCGGAAGTGCCGCAAACTGGGCACGGGCACGATGGATCTGCACGTTGACGTGGGCTACGTCGAGTCCAAGCATGCGCGACAGTTCGGGCATTTCAACCCAGCCTTGCGAGCCACTGTCGTAGCCCGCCTGCGCGTCGGCAAAACGGATCCGTGCGAGGGTCGTGAGACAGTAATGATGGGCGCGCTCGCCGAGGTCGACCGCGCCGCCGCGTGTGTGCAATACAGCGCGCACGTGTTCCTCGTTCAGGCTGACCGCAAATTCGATCCGTGCCGGCGGTGCCGCGAGCGCGGGCGGCGCGGCCAGCGTGAGCGTCTGGTCATTGCGTGCCATTTCCAGGCGCCAGCTCAGCTTGCCCGCCGTAATGATGTCGCCGTGATGAAGCACACGCAGCGAGCCAGCGTCGTCGCACAGCCATTCGCCGGTCGTGGAGCGCATCACACTGATGGCGGGCGTGCTGTCGCCTGGCAGCACCTGGGCGAATTCGAGCAGAATGGGACGAGCGGGCGGACGAACGGGCCACAGCGTATCGACTGGGTCCGCGAGATCCGCGACCTCCCAGGTGCCGTCAACCGCTTTACCGAAGCGAATCAGATCGCCTTCGCGCAGAGGCGCATGCTCGCCATGGCGCAGCAATGTACCCGACAGCAACGTGCCGTTGCTGCTTTGATCAAGCAGGTTCCATTGCCCGCCGTTGAAGTGGACCATCGCATGCACGCGGGAAACGTAGGCGTCTTGAATGACGGTGTCGCAACGCTCGGCATCTCGGCCGAACACGTGATTAACCTTCAACAGACATGATTCCCCGGACACGTTGTTCTTTAGCGTCGCCATCACATCGAACCGTGGTTTTCGCCTGATTGCGCGAAGCAGTGATCAAACCGGCGATTGATCACTTGCCCTTAACAATGACTGGAAATGCATTTTAATAATGCGTGGTGCCGTAGACAACTTAATCTTACGGCCGCGTTTCCCCGTAATTTTCTGGTGAAAATCGCGAGTTTGTCATTCTAGAGACTTTTTGTGTCGCTCGTCCGGCAAAGGCTCCAGCCAAGCCTCTGCCGCTTCGCAATCCCGGAAGCGATGTTGCCCGAGTTTGATGCGTCACGCAAGCAATCGAAAATCGACTGCACGAAAAACAACCAATAGGCTTTCAATGTATCGAGCGTATGCGAGGCCGTTAGAAACACACGAATTGAAAGGAAAATTAAAGAGAAGAGTGAGGCCAGGCGGAGGTGCCTGTTATCACCTGTAATTGATGAGGCGAGCCAGACACCGCATCCTTCGAGCACTCGCAGCGACGGCAAGCGGCAGGGAAGGCGCGACGAATCCTTCCGGCTGGCCGAGCAGTCATCGCCGTTCCCTCGTTGCGAGCCCCTCCTCTTTCCTCGCCCCAATCATTAATCCGCTGACTAACGTCACGACGCGCTGTCGTTATCGTCACGAGCCGGCGAAGCGCCGTCCTGCCATGCGGCTTCGATCGCACGCAACGCACCCAGCACGATAGACCGGTTCAACGCCGCGGCAAGCGTGCCGTCGCGCTCCGCATAGGCCTCGCAAAGTCGCTGGTGATCCTCACAGGAGCGTTGCAGCCGGCCCGGCAGCGAGGTACTCAGATGCCGCAGCCGGTTGGTGCGCATGCGCAGCGAATCCAGGACTTCCTTGAAGATCGCGTTGCCGCACACCCGCAGTTCCTCATCGCGAAACGCCACATTGCCCCAGAAATAGCCATCCACGTCATGCCGCGCCGCTGCGTCGGCGAGGCGTCGATGCGCGGCCCACAGCGCCTCGATATCCGCGTCGCTCGCATGTTCGACGATCGCGAACGACACCTGCGCATACAGCACGGCACGCAACTGATACAGCTCGCGCACGTCCTTCAGGCTGACCGCCGACACCCGCGGCCGGCGCCGCGGCGACCAGTCGACGAGGCCTTCGCGGCTCAGCACGAACAGCGCCTCGCGCACGGGCGTGCGGCTCACCTTGAAACGCTTCGCGAGGTCGACCGAGTTCAGGTCGTCGCCGGGCTGCAGCCGCCCTTCGATGATGCCGCGCGCCACCCAGTCCACGATGCCGGCAACCGGCGAGCTGTCGTTCGTATCGTTCGGTTCTTCTACGTTCTTGTCGAGAAACTCGTCCATTGCCATTCCGTTGCTGTCGTTGGCTGGGAGCGAGGCAGCGTGACTGCTCCGATCCGGTCGCGCATTTTAGCAGGCACCCCTGGCGGGCCCGGAAACATCCAAGTGGACTCCATCAAAGTGTCGACACTAGATCATAAAATTGTTGATTTCAACAAACAAGAACGAATACACTGAGCAAAGTGTCGACACTAAGCCGGCCAAGTTCAGAGACGAAGGAGACGTGATGTATATGGAGAAAGGGGTCGCAGACCCCGTGCACACGCAAGCTGGCGTATCGGCGCGGCTGGACCGCTTGCCGCCCACGCGATATTTCCTCGGCCTCGTCGCACGTATCGCGATGGGAGGCTGGTTCGAGTTTTACGAATTGTTTATGGCCGCTTATCTGGCGTTGGGCCTCATCCATAGCGGCATGTATCGGGCGACCACCGAGAGCCTCTTCGACGTGAACGGCTTCGCGAGTTTTCTCGGCTCGTTCTTCGGCGGGATGTTCATCGGCACGGTCGCGCTCGGCGGTTTCAGCGACCGCTTTGGGCGCCGCTCGGTGTTCACGTTTGCGATGTTCGCGTACTCGATCGCGACCCTCGTGGCGGCGTTCCAGAACGATCCGCTCGCGATGGATTTCTGGCGCTTCTGGGCCGGAGTAGGAATTGGCGTGCAACTGATTACTGTCGACACTTATATCTCGGAGCTGACGCCGTATCGAACCCGCGGCAAGTACATGGCGTTCAGCATCCTCATAATCCTGACGTCCGTGCCGACGGTCGCCGTGCTGTCGTGGCTGCTGGTGCCGCATCACGTGTTGGGCCTCGATGGCTGGCGCTGGGTGATGATCGTCGGCTCCGCGGGTGGCGTGCTGATCTGGTTCGTGCGGCGCGGGCTGCCGGAGTCGCCGCGCTGGCTGGAGAGCAAGGGACGCACCGCCGAGGCGGACGCGATCGTCACGGAGATGGAGCGCAACGTGGTTGCCCAGACGCGCCGGCCGCTGCCGGCACCCGCATTGCACGCGGCGGATCCGGAAGCGCAGCAGGAAGGCCGCGGGTCGTTCGGCGAAATGTGGAAGCGCCCGTACCTCTCGCGCACAGTGATGCTGTCGGTTTTCAATTTCTGCCAGACCTTCGGCGTCTACGGCTTCGGCTCGTGGGTGCCGGTCCTGCTGTATTCGAAGGGCATCACGCTCACGCATTCGCTGCTGTACACGATGGTCATCGCATGCGCGACGCCGCTCGGCGCCCTCGGCGCAATTGCGTGCGCGGAGCGCTTCCAGCGCAAGTGGCAACTGGTCGGCTGCGCGCTGGTGGTGGCCGTCTTCGGCGTGCTGTTCGGGTTCGTGCGCGAGCCCGCGCTGATCCTCGTGTGCGGCAGCGCCGTCACGATCGCGAACAACTGGCTGATCGGTATTTTCCACACCTATCAGGCAGAGCTTTATCCCACACGTATACGTGCCCGCGCCGTCGGTTTCGTGTTCAGCTGGAGCCGCTTCAGTTCGATCTTCGTCGGCTTCTGGGTAGCCGCACTGCTGAAGCACTTCGGCGTGCCGGCCGTATTCGCATTGATTTCTTCGGCCATGTTTGTCATCGTCGTTATGGTCGGGGCCTTCGGGCCGCGTACCAACGGCATTCGTCTTGAGGAGTTGTCCCAATGAAGCATATTGCCGCCGCCTTTGCGCACGGCCTGCACGCGCTTGCGCAGCGACCCCTGCCGCCCGCGGTTGCGGAGGAAGCGAAGCGCTCTCTTGTCAACGTGATCGGCACATCGATCGGTGCGTCGATGCATCCCGGCGTCGAAGCGATTCTCGCGGCCGCGCAGGAACTCGGCGCCGCGCCCGAAGCGCCGGTGCCGGGCCGCACCGAGCGCGTCGACCTCCACTTCAGTGCGCTGGCAACGGGTTTTGCGGGCCACCTCGACGACTTCGACGATACGCACCTCGCGACCGTGATTCACCCGGCCGCTTCAGTGCTTGCGGTGCTGACCGCGCTGGCGCCGTCGACGCGCCCGAGCGGTGCACAGGCCCTCACCGCGTTCGCACTCGGCTGCGAGGCGCAGTTGCGCGTCGGCGTATCGATCTCGCCGGAGCACTATGATCGCGGCTGGCATATCACCGGTACCTGCGGTGTGATCGGCTGCGCCTTGACGGCCGGGCTGCTGCTTGGGCTCGACGCGGACGCACTGGCGCGCGCCGTGTCGATTGCCGCGTCGATGTTCGTCGGCCAACGCGAAGCGTTCGGCACGATGACCAAACCGTATCACCCGGGCAAGGCGGCAGCGAACGGGATCGCGGCGGCGCGGCTCGCGCTCTATGGCCAGCAGGCTGCCGACGACGTGTTCGAAGCGGAAGGCGGTTACTCGCACT
Source organism: Paraburkholderia sp. GAS82 (assembly GCF_050436285.1). Lineage (NCBI taxonomy): Bacteria > Pseudomonadati > Pseudomonadota > Betaproteobacteria > Burkholderiales > Burkholderiaceae > Paraburkholderia > Paraburkholderia sp. GAS82. The sequence continues at coordinate 227,474 of NZ_JBNDLX010000013.1, read as the reverse complement.
CGATGTCGACACGCGTCGACTTCGAGCAGATGAACGGCCAGCTGGGCGAGCGCTGGGAGCTGCTGTTCAACACCTACAAACCGTATCCGTGCGGAATCGTGGCGCATCCGGCGATCGACGCGGGGCTCGAACTCAGCAAGCAGATCGAAGACGCCACCGCAATCGAGACGATCGAGGTGCGCTGCCATCCGCTGGTACCGGAACTGATGGGCAATCCGCAGCCGAAGGATGGCCTGCAGGCACGCTTTAGCGCGATTCACGGCGTGGCCGCGGCACTGTGCGACCGGCGTGTCGGTCTCGCACAGTATGAGGATGCGCGCGTCGTGCAGCCCGATGTGGTCGCCTTGCGCGCGAAAACCAGGCTCGTGCCGGATACGAAGGTCAATCGCGACGAGGTGTTTATCGAAGCGCGTCTGAGCGGTGGCCGTGTGGCCGCTCACCACGTCGAGCATGCGCGCGGCAGTCTTGCGAGGCCGCTGACGCAGGACGAACTGATGGACAAGGTGCGGCTGCTCATCGAGCCGGTGCTGGGCGCTGGCGTGACCGGGCGCATCGCCGCCGCGGTTCAGGATCTCGAGGCCGCTGCCAATCTCGACGCGCTGTTCGCGCTGTGCGTCCCGAACAAGGATTGAAATCATGCATGAAACCGCTACACACTCCCCTGTCTCCGACGCACTCGTCGGTTTCGCGACGACGCCACTGACGAACGCGGCAGCGCCTGCGCTAGCCGCTGCACAGCGCGCGCTCGAACAAGCCCGCGCCGCCACGCGTGGCGCGCTCGCCAGCGAGGCGCAGATCGCCGCGCTACAAGGCGCGCAACCGTCGCCTCAGGACGTACGCACGCGGGCCTGGGCCTATGGCGCGGCGCTCGCGCGTGTTTCGGCTCCGAGTGTCGCGACGCCGGTACTGGCCGCAGTGCTCGCGTTCGGCGAACGCGGTGGCGCGTCAGACGATGTGCTCGCCACGGCTGCGGCCATTGGCATCGAAGCGGCGCAGCGCGTGCTGACCGCGCTCGATGACGACGCGTATCGCGCACGCTGGAACGTGGCTTCGTCGATTGGTGTGCTTGGCGCCACGCTCGCGATAACCCGTCTGCTGGCACTCGATGCCGTTTGCACGCGCAACGCGCTTGGCGTTGCCGCAACCCAGGCGGCCGGGCTAGCCCGCAATGCGAACGGGGCCATGGAAGCGCTCGAAACGGGCAAGGCCGCTGCCGATGCGATCGAGGCGGCTCTGTTGGCGAAGCACGGCTTTACCTCCGCGCCGGCGTCGATCGACGGCCGACGCGGACTGGCGGCGCTGATGGCCTACCGGTTCGATGCAGCTGCAATCATCGACGAGCTGGGCACGCGTTGGATCAGCGCAACCTGAGCAATCACGCAGTGTGTTGCTTGTTTAGCCTGAGGAGCGGCCGGCATGACCGGGCGCTCCTCGGGCGAGCTCGATCTTTCATCGTGTCACCCATGCAGCGCCGCCCTCACCCACGCACGACACAATTGCGGTCGATGTTGTACTCGTAGGGCGGCAAGCCGTCCAACGCGCTTCGCGCCGTACCGCCCGGATTACGTTCGACGTGGCTCTGCAGGTCGAGCATCATCGTCGCCCGGCCGGTCGCATCGTACCTCGGCCAGTTCGGCAACGCAGGCGTGTTCGGATCGCCCGTGTGCGCAAACGCGGTCCACGCACCCATCACGTCGTGTGACAGCCGTTCCAGCTGAGGACCGTTACCCACGAGGCCCTTTGCGGCCTTGATCGTGCCGAACACGAACGGCACCTCAATGGTGTGCGGCGAATGCAGCACACCGCCCATCACCGGCGTCTTCCAGTCGAACACATAATCGAAGACGGGCGCCTGCGCCGACTGCAGCTCGGCGATTCGCGTGGTATTGCGGCGAAACACGTAGTCCGTGCTGACTGCTGCCAGCACGTCTGTCGCTGACGCGGATCCATTCGCGCCACGATACGCGTCGATGACGCGCGTGACGCCCGCAGCGTCGATGCGCAGCAGCAGTCCAAGCCGCCGCTCGACAGTCGGCCAGTCGATGGTGAAGTTGTGAGGATCGGCGGCCATATACAACGTCATTTCAGTCGCTGCGTTGCCGATCAGCAGCGGCACCGACGCGGACTGCGGCGGCGCATCGGGATCGAATGGATGGCGCGTAAAGGTGCGGGTGTCGAGCACCGGCCGGAACGGATCGCTAACCGCGCGCATCGCGGCGAGCAGCGTATCCACCGGCAGCGCCTGCAACGCGGCAGGATCGGGGCTCGCGAGACCGAGATGCGCGCACAGTGCCTGCGTCTGCCGCGCCGCCTCCTCCTGCGTGTCGAGGTGCAAGCCGCCGGAGCAGCTTTCAATAACCGCCTTGTGGAACAGCCCGTGCGCGGCCGGTAGATCCATCAATGTCCCGACCTTCGACGCGCCGCCGGACTGCCCGAAAATCGTCACGTTGTCAGGATCGCCGCCGAATGCAGCAATGTTCTCGCGCACCCAGCGCAATGCCGCAACGAGATCTAGGATGCCGGCATTGCCTGCATCGGCAAAGCGCTCGTCCGCATCGCCGAGATAGAGGTAGCCGAACAGGTTCAGACGATGATTGACGGTGACGACTACCACGTCGCCGCGCTGCGCGAGACGCGTGCCGTCGAAGCCCGGTGCGGTGCCGGCGCAACCCCACCAGCCGCCTCCGTGCAGCCAGACCATCACCGGCCGTTTGGCCTGCGCGCGTCCGGCAGACGGAGCAAACACGTTCAGGTGCAGGCAGTCTTCGCTGACCGGCTCGATCGTTGCGTACCACGCACTGAGGGCATCGAGCTTGTCCACGTGCTGCGGCGCGGATGGGCCGAATGTGGTCGCGTCGCGCACACCGCTCCACGGCTGCAGCGGCTGCGGTGGCAAAAACCGGTTGGCGCCGCCAGTGCTCGCTGCGTAGTGAACCTGTTTGAATACGTCGACGCCATCGACATGCAGGCCACGCAGACGTCCCGCCGCCGTTTCGACAACCGGCGCCGAGGCTGTCGCTGCCCGCGCCGCGGACATGAACAGCGCAGGCGCGACACTGCCGCCCGCCGCCAGCGCGAGACCCTTCAGGATAGTGCGCCGATCGGGACTGCCCGGCGCTTCGGCCGGGTCGACAGATGCCGGTTCCCGGCGGTCATGGCTGCCTGTTTCCATCGCGCGGCTGTCTCCTGGTTTGTGGTCTTTTCAGGCGGCGATTTGTCTCAGTGTCGACAAATCAGCCGTTTCGAACCAGATTCTAGCGGCGCTTATCAGGAAATATCAATTAAGTGTATACACCACACCCAGACGCCCAGCCTGCAAGTTCAGTCGAACTCCATGCCGCCATTGGCCCGAAGCTCGGCGAGTCTTCTGATCTGTTCCGGCAAGACGCGTCCCTCCGACAACGGCGGCAGCGCGTCGATCGGAAAGAACTCGACGGCATCGGTTTCCACTCCGGAGATGTCACCCGCAGAGACGATCTTCCCGAGAAACACGAGCTTCCAGATGTGAAAGACAGATGGCGGATGCTTATGCTTCAAGATATCCCACACCGCCAGCAATCGCTCGATGGTGACCGTATAGCCACTCTCCTCCCAGACTTCGCGCATGGCGTTCTCGGCCGGCGAGGCGCCGATGTCGGCCCAGCCGCCAGGCAGCGACCAGAGGCCATCTGAAGCTTCACGCACCAGCAGCACGCGACCGGCGTCGTCGAACACCGCGCAGCGAACGTCGAGCTTCGGATTGGCATAGCCTTCTTCCCGGCTGAAAAGCTGCGCGACCTCTTCCGTGCTGATGTCGGCCACCTCTGCAAGCTGCGCCTGCGCAATGCCCAGCAATTCCTGATAACGCTCCCTGTCGAAGGCGCCATCCGTGTAATGCAGGCCCGTCTGGGCGATTGCCAATAAGCGGCGAGCCTGGGTCAAGCGTCGTTGCATGGATTCAACAGGTGCATTCATGAGAGCGTTCCGTATCTGCGCGATGGATGAAATGCAAAACCTCACTGTAATTCAAACTCCCACCACTCAGCGTTACACAGGCACGCTCGTCGTCGAAAGGATCTCCTTGAGTACAACGAACGACCGGATCTGCCGCACGCCCGGAAGATAGAGCAATTGCTCGGCATGCAGCCGGTTGAAACTGTCGCTGTCTTTCGTGCGCACCAGCATGAAGTAATCGAATTCGCCGGTCACGACGTGGCACTCCATACAGCCCGACACTTTCTGCGCCGCTTTCTCGAAGTCGGAAAACGACTCCGGTGTCGAGCGGTCCAGCACCACGCCGATCATCACGAGCATGCCGGCATCGAGCGCCTTCGCGTCGAGCAATGCCACCACCCCGCGGATCAGCCCCATCTCCTTGAGCCGCTCGACCCGTCGCAGGCAAGCTGGCGCGCTCAGATTCACTTTGGCCGCCAGCGCCACGTTCGAGACCGACGCGTCGCGCTGCAACTGACGCAGGATGGCCCGGTCGACGCGATCGATCTCCGGGCTTGACGGGCGGCCCGGCGACGCAGGGTCACGAAATTTTCTTGCGGGCATGGCGGTTCACGAGAAGTAAATGTAGGTCAAAAATACCATCAACCTATTTAAACCCACAAATCATCAATTTATTCGCAACCCTGTTTCTTGCGAACTTTTCTACTATAGACCTCATTGCAGCATCGGCTGCCGCGCCCCTCTTTATCACCGGAGACTTGCATGAATCTGAAGAAATTCCCCCGCCATTCCCTCACCTTCGGCCCTACGCCGATCCAGGCACTGCCGCGTCTGAGCCAGCACCTGGGCGGCAAAGTCGAGCTTTACGCGAAGCGTGAAGACTGCAACAGCGGCCTGGCGTTTGGTGGCAACAAGACCCGCAAGCTCGAGTACCTGATTCCCGAAGCGCTGGCGCAAGGCTGCGACACGCTCGTTTCGATCGGTGGCATCCAGTCCAATCAGACTCGCCAGGTCGCCGCGGTCGCAGCCCATCTGGGCCTGAAATGCGTGCTCGTGCAGGAGAACTGGGTCAACTACTCGGACGCGGTGTATGACCGCGTCGGCAACATCCAGATGTCGCGCATCATGGGCGCGGACGTGCGTCTCGTCGCCGACGGTTTCGATATCGGCTTTCGCAAGAGCTGGGAAGACGCACTGGAAAGCGTGCGCGAGGCAGGCGGCAAGCCCTACGCGATTCCGGCCGGCTGCTCGGACCATCCGCTGGGCGGTCTGGGATTCGTGGGCTTTGCCGAAGAAGTCCGGCAGCAGGAAGCCGAACTGGGCTTCAAGTTCGACTACATCGTCGTGTGCTCGGTGACGGGCAGCACGCAGGCGGGCATGGTGGTCGGTTTTGCCGCCGACGGCCGCGCCGATCGCGTGATCGGCATCGATGCATCAGCCAAGCCCGCGCAAACGCGCGACCAGATCTTCCGGATTGCGAAGCAAACTGCCGAGAAGGTCGAACTGGGCCGCGACATCGTCGCCCGGGATATCGTTCTCGATGAACGCTACGGCGGCCCCGAATACGGACTGCCGAACGAAGGGACGATGGAGGCAATTCGCCTGTGCGCCAGGCTCGAAGGCATGTTGACCGATCCGGTCTACGAAGGCAAATCGATGCAAGGCATGATCGACAAGGTTCGGCTGGGCGAATTCCCGGCTGGATCGAAGGTGCTCTACGCACACCTGGGCGGTGTGCCGGCGCTGAACGGTTATAGCTTCCTGTTCCGCAACGGTTAAAGGCAGCGCCGCGGTAACGAGCGGTCTCCCGGCACGGCAAGCGTGTTTGGGTGACCGCTGTGGTTGTGCAGATTCTCGTGCTCTCGTCGTGACATGCCTCAACGGGGACCGTTATGCAATCCAGTGGTGAATCATGCGCTGCGCGCTGGCGCCGCGCACCATCCCGGCTCACGCAAGTCTGCATCGTCACCGATAACACCGTCGCCGAGACCTTCGAACAGGCCTTGGCCGCGCGTCTGGAAAGTTCGCCACAAGTGGCTTTACTGCGCCTCCTCGACCCTGCGGCCGCCCGTGGCGAATGGCTCGTGTCACGCGAGCATGGCGCGATCAAGCCGCAAAGACCCGGATCCGCAAACGGAATTGAACGGGCCCTCGATCCTCTCCCACGCGACAGCAGGCTGTTGCTGTGCTCGCAGGACATGGCCGCGCTGGAATGGCTCGGCGGCGTCATTGGCCAACGGGTTTTCTTCGCCCACTATCGCCCCAGCGCAAATCACGAATTGCAGCTCGGCACCATGATCGGCACGGTGGAAGATGCGCTACGCGCTTCATTGTCCGAGAAGTGGGGAGACAGCTACTGATCGGGTTCCGCATAAATAAAATTACCGGAAACTTTCAGAAGTGCCTCACAACCGCCAACGAAAATCAGACTTGTGGCGCACTAATATGAGAATTGCTGGCATTCATCGGCCATAAAGCGGTAGCATTTGGCGGGTCAAATGCGGCGTTGGTGTGTGTCGCCAGCATGACAACGGGGTTCATTCGTCCATCCTGTCCATAGCCTGAACAGGCGGTCTCCTCGCGGAAGACTGCCTGCGGGTCCATTTTGTCGAATGCGAAAAGACGCGGAAACCCAAAACGCAACATCCAGGCCAAAGGGTCAAGCACGTGAACACCGGGAGCATCAAATGGCGTTCCCAGTCGGCGAAGAATATGACCAAGGTAGCCCAATGAAAGCTGAAGTAGTTGTCGCGCGTCAGCCGATCCTCGACCGGCAGGGCCTTGTCGTCGCGCAGGAATTGTTGTTCCGGGAAGCGGGGGACGATATCGCGCGGATTCAGGACGGATACTCGGCGACCGCTGCCGTGGTCGAGCGTACGCTGGGCGTGTTGGGTATCGAGTATGTACTCGGCCATGACGACGGTTTCCTGAACTGTACCGGCGACTTCCTGTTTTTTGGCGCGGTCGATGTATTGCCGCCGTCGCGCTTCGTGCTCGAAATCCTTGAAGGTACGGGACTGACCGACGAACTGGCCGCGCGATGCGACGAGTTGCGCCTCGCCGGGTTTCGTATCGCACTCGACGATGTCCGCTCGCTCACGCCTGACATCGAACGATTCCTGCCGCACGTCGATATCGTCAAGCTCGAGTGGCCGTACCTCGCGCCGGAGGAAGCCGCCTACGCCATCGAGCGATGCAAGCGCGCCGGAAAGCGGGTGCTGGCCGAAAAGGTCGAAGAGCGAAGCGACCACGCAGCGGCCTTGCAGGCCGGCTGTGATCTGTTTCAGGGTTATTACTTTGCCAGGCCGCAACTGTTGACGGCCAGCAGAACGCCCTCGAGATTCGCCGCCGTATTCCGCGTGCTGCAGTTGCTGAGAGAAGAAGCGGACGGCGCGCATCTCGAGGACGCACTCAAGCATGCCCCTGCTCTGGTCATCCAGTTGCTGCGCCTTGCCAACAATGCGGCCAGACGCCGCTGGAGCCACGCTCCCATCACGTCCATCGGACAGGCCGTTGCCGTTGTCGGCAGTAAGCAGCTGATGTTGTGGTGCTGCCTGCTGCTGTACGGAAATCCGGCGGACTTGCGCTTCGGCCATAGCCCGCTTGCCCAGCTTGTACAGCATCGGGCTAATTTCATGGAGCGCGCAGCAGGCGAACTGACTCCTGAAGACGGCGACTTCCATGAGGCCGCCTGGCTTTGCGGACTTCTTTCGCTCGCCTACATATCGTGCGAGGTCACGCCAGAACGGTTTTTTACCGATATCTCCATCGACATCGTCATCGAGGAAGCCATCGTCGAGCATGCGGGCGTGCTGGGCACGCTGCTCACGATTGCCGAGCATCTCGAGCAAGGACAGTTCGATGCGGCCTTCAGGCAAGGCCGCACGCTTGGCGCAGAGTTCGCCGGCAAGATACCCAGTCTTGCTCTGTGACGACGCACGGCCAGCGTGCTATACGCCGGCCGGTTCTCAAGTCGAGGCATTGGTTAAGCCGCAACGGCCGCCTCGCGCTCCACTGTCCCTGCCTCAACGTAATCCTCAGCATCGACGTCATAGCCCGACGGCTCCCAGCGGATCGCCAGCAGCACGAGCAACGAAGTCAGCGGCGCGACTGCAATCACCCAGAACACCTTCGTGCCGAGCGCTGCAGCGAGAACCGGGAACAGAAACAGCGAAATCGTCGATGCGGAGCGCACCAGCGTCTGATTGAAGCCCACCCCGATGCCGCGCAACGAAGTCGGATAGCTCAGCGACGCATACGTCATCGAATGCGAACCCGGGCCGAAGCCTTGCCCAAACAGATAGCCGCCGAGCAACAGGATCGCCAGCACGACGAGCGCACCGCTGCTGGGCTTGCCGATCAGCGCAAGGCCGATCAACGACGCGAACTGCAGCGAATGCCCTAGCACCGTCATCTTCCATGCACCCACGGTCGGCGCGGTACGCACCCCAATCAATCCGCCGACAAATGCAAATGCCAGATTCAGTGTCAACGCGGCGACGATCGTCGTCAGCGGGCCTTGATGAAAGAAGCTGGCGATGATCACCGGCAAGCCGAAGATGATCGCGTTATAGCCGAACGAAGAAGCGGCGCCGATCGTCGCGGCGAGAATCGTGCGGCTACGGTAGGTCGAATTGAACAGCACACCGTAATTGCGCCACGACGCCGCGCGCGGCGCCTTGACCGGCACCTGGCTGCGTTCGACCACGGCGTCGACGCCATACGAGCGCTTGAGAATGCGCGCGGCCTCCTCGAGATCACCCTGGTTCGCCGCCCAGACGGGCGACTCGCTGATGTAGCGGCTGCGCACCAGAATGATGACGATGGCGGGCACTGCGCCGAAGGCGAGCGTCAGGCGCCACAGCCAGCCCAACTGATGCTCGGGGAGAATCGCATACAGGCCGAGAATCAGCAGATAGCAGGTACTGGTGGCCGCATACCACGCAGGGCACCACGCGGCCACGCTGGCGGCCTTGTTGCCTTTGCCCGCCACACGCGAAAACTCCGCGAGAAACGCCATCGCCACCGGCAGATCGAGGCCGACACCGAAGCCCATCAGAAACCGCGCCCCGCCGAGCACCCACGCGTTCGGCGCGAGACCGGCGGCGATCGCCGCGACCACGAAGAACAGCATGTCGGCCATGAAGACACGGTAACGTCCAATGCGGTCGGTCAGATACCCGCCGAACAGCGCGCCGAGAATCGCGCCAAACGTAATCGCCGATGAAACGAAGCCTACCTGTACCGGCGAAAGTGAAAACTGGCGCGCGATGTCCTTGATGCCGTAAGCGAGCGAGGTCAGATCGTAGGCATCCAGAAAGACCCCGCCGAGTGCGATCGCAATTACGATGCGCGCGTTGCTGCCTTTCGCGGCGCCCGCGTTGACGATGCGCGAGACGTCCTGCGCGGAACGGATGACGGCGGTGCGGGAAACGCTTCCCGCCTGCACGGAGGTGTCGACAGGTGTCGAAGGAACGGCAACGGTGGACATGAGATCGGATTTCGCACGAGTAGCTAAGCGCCCCATGGTAGCCATGCGGCCTGCATCGGCAAAACGACGAATTTACATAAGCAAATCTGCGCCACTCTGGTTTGCATCGTCTCGCGCAGAATCGGGTATAAATGCTCTATGCGCCTCGTCGAGCCTTCAAGGCGTGGAGTTTGCAGCCCCCAGCTCTGGCTGGAATCGTCCGCGCAGCAGCAGCGCGCGCGGTCACCGGCCAGCCCTTGTTTCTTTCTGGATCAAGACATGAGCACATCGAACGCGGCCCGTTCGGCCGAACATCCGATCGACATTCAGTTCCTCGACCGCTGGTCGCCTCGCGCCTTCACGGAGGAAACCATTCCCGAGTCCACCCTGCTGACCTTCTTCGAAGCAGCGCGCTGGGCACCCTCCTCCTATAACTCGCAACCTTGGCGATTTGCGTATGCACGGCGTGGCACCGAGCATTGGACGCGCTTTCTCGAGTACCTGAACGACTTCAACAGGAGCTGGGCCCAACGTGCGGCGGCCATCGTGATCGTTCTGTCGAAGGATAACTTCACGCCGCCCGGCGCGACCGCCGAAGTACCCGCCGTCACCCACTCGTTCGATACAGGCTCGGCGTGGGCCTATTTCGCGCTGCAGGCGAGTCTTGCCGGGTGGCATACCCACGGCATGGCGGGTATCGAGCGTGACAAGATCCGTCAGGGACTGGCAGTTCCGGACGGATATTCGATTGAAGCCGCGGTTGCAGTAGGACGGCTGGGCGATAAAAGTCTTTTGCCGGAGCAGCTTCAGGCGCGCGAAGTACCGAGCCCGCGTAAACCTGTGGCCGAATTCGCCGGCGAGGGACGTTTTGTTCCCTGAGGTTGTTGGAAAAGTCTAAGGAGCGGTTCTTCTTCCATGAGGCCGGCGCGGAAGGTCCGTGCCGGCTCCTGCCTCCTGCCGCTGTAGCTTAAACGGCAACGGTATTAAACGGCCTCGGTTGCCCGGCGCCGGAAACTCGCCGCTGCGTGCCGCTCCGGCAACTGGTCGCCCTCACCGAACAGCTTGTGCCGTAGCGCACCGTCCTCATACGAGGTCTTGTACAGCCCGCGGTTTTGCAGTTCCGGCACCACCAGATCGATGAAGTCCTCGTAACTCTCCGGCACGATCGTGCGGCTCAGATTGAAACCGTCCACGCCAGTCTCTTCAACCCACGCCTGCAATTCATCCGCAACCTGCGAGGCGGTGCCGACGATGGCCGGATAGCGGCCGCCCATCTCGAACATGTCCAGCAGTTTGCGGCGCGTCCAGCCGTGCTGTTTGGCCGTGCGTGTCGCCGATTCGATGGCGTTGGTCGGGGCATAATCCACCGGCTCGTCGAGATCGTATTGCGCGTAGTCGATGCCCGTGCTGGCTGCGAAATGCGCGAGGCCTGCTTCACGGCTCGCATACCGTAGATAGTCCGCGTGTTTTTCGCGCGCTTCGCTTTCGGTGGCGCCCGTCACGACCGCCGCGCCGACGAATACCTTGACGTCGTCCGGTTTCCGCCCGGCCTCAACCAGTTGCTCGCGCAACGTTCGTACCGTCTCACGTCCCACCGTCCGGTTTGGCGGCGAGATGAACACGCACTCGGCGTGCCGCGCCGCAAAGCGCTGGCCGCGCCCGGAGCTGCCCGCCTGGAACAGCACCGGCGTGCGCTGCGGCGACGGCTCGGCGAGGTGATAACCCTCGACGTTGTAATAACGCCCAGCGTGCTTCACCTGATGCACCTTGGCCGGATCCGCATAGACACGGCCTGCCTTGTCGCGCAACACGGCCCCTTGCTCCCAGCTGCCTTCCCACAGCTTGTAGAGAATCTCGAGGTACTCGTCCGCGCGCTCGTAACGTTCGTCGTGCGGCAGTTGTTCGGTGAGGCCCATCGCACGCGCTGCGCTGTCGAGGTAACCGGTCACGATGTTCCAGCCAATACGGCCTTGCGTCAGATGATCGAGCGTCGAGAAGCGCCGTGCGAGCAGATACGGCTGCTCATAGGTGAGATTGACCGTCACGCCGAAGCCGAGGTGTTCGGTCACGGCGGCCATCGCCGAAACCAGCAGCGTGGGATCGTTGACCGGCAACTGGATCGACTCGCGCAACGTCACATCCACGTTGTGCTGATAGACGTCGTAGACGCCCACGATGTCGGCGAGAAACAGGCCGTCGAACAGGCCGCGCTCTAGCGTGCGAGCGAGATCGGTCCAGTAAGGCAGCAGCCGGTAATCCGTGGAACGGTCTCGTGGATGCGTCCACAAACCATGATTGATATGGCCGACGCAGTTCATGTTGAACGCGTTGAGCAGAATCTGTTTCTTCGCCATCACAAGGCTCCGTGCCGCGGCGGCAGCTTGTCGTTGAGATAGAAGTTACCCACCGCATGATACTTCCAGCGCACCGGATCATGCAGCGTATGAGTGCGCGCATTGCGCCAGAAGCGGTCGAGGCCCAGGCCATCGAGCGTCGCAGCGGTGCCGGCCAGTTCGAACAGGCGCGAGCCTGCGTCGAGCGACACCGTGGTGGTCAGCGCCCGCGCTTCCGCTACCGCGACCGACGCGTCAGCCACCGAGCGATCCGTCGCTTTGGCCTGGGCAGCGTCGACGAAACGGCCCGCGCGTCGCAGCAACGCCTCGGCTGCACGCAAACGCGCCGCGAGATCGCCGAACTGCGCGATGGTCAGCGGATCGTCGGCCGCGCGCTCGACCTTCGCGTCGATCCATGGTCGCGAACGTTCGCGCACGAACTGCAAGGCAGCCTCGAAAGCGCCGCGTGCCTGGCCCAGATCGATCGCGGCATGCATGATCTGAGCGACGGGGCCGATCGTCGTAGCGTGTTCGAACGAAACCTGAAACGGCACGACCCATTCGGGCTCGACTCGCACATGTTCGAACTGCACCGAGCCGCTACCGGTGACGCGTTGACCGAAACCGTCCCAGTCGTCGGTCACGGTGACGCCAGGCGTGTCGCGCGGCACAAACGCCAGGTAGGTGACGTCGCGGCCCTCGTCGTCTGCCACGACCAGTGTGGGGATCCAGTGTGCGTAAAGGGCGCCGGTGCAATAGAACTTGCGGCCATCGACGTGCCAGCCTTCGGCTGCGCGCGTCAGCCGGGTGCGTCGCTTGAAGTCCTTATGGCCGATCTCGGCGAGCGCATTACCGAAACGCTCGCCGGCCAGCACGCGCTCATAAAAAAAACGCTGCTGCTCGACACTGCCGCCCACGCGCAGCACTTCCAGCGCGTAGAAATGGTTTTGCGGAATCTGGCCGAGCGAGCCATCCGCCGCGGCGATGATCGCCGTGACTTCGGCAAGCGTACCGTTGCGCACGCCAGCGCCGCCGTATTCGCGCGGCACCGTGATGCCCCACAGGCCGCTCGCGACGAAGGCGTCGAGCTCGGCCCACGGCAGCCGTCGCTCATGGTCGCGTAGCGCGGCCTCCGGTGCGAACTGTGCCGCAAGGCGATGCGCGGCCTTTAGCGCCTCGTCATCGCTAGCGATCAGATCAGGTGTGCCCGGCGCATGCGCATGTAACTCACGAGGCAATGGGTCTGGCGCAACACCGTCGCGCAGGTCTACGGAAAGGTCGATGCTCATGTTCAGTTCCACGAATGACGCGCAGGCAGCACGTGATTCAGGTGATAGTTGCCAAGCAGATGCAGCTTCCAGCGCACTGGATCGTGCAGCGTATGCGTGCGGGCGTTGCGCCAATGGCGGTCGAGGTTGTGCGCGGCACGCGTGGAAGCGGAACCGGCCAGTTCGAACAGCTTCTCGCTCGCTTCGAGCGCAATGCGGGTGGTCAGTATCTTGGCTTCGGCCACTGCCACCGATGCACGTGCGCTAGCTTCGGCATCGATCGTATGAGCCGCGGCAATCGCATCGAGCGTGCGCCCCGCCTCCTGCAGTACCTCATGGGCCGCGTGCAGGTCGATCTGCAGACGGCCGACATCCGCGATGATGTAGGGGTCGTCGGTTGCGTGCTCGAGGCCGGAGTCGACCCACGGACGCGCGCGTTCGCGCACGAAGCTCAGCGTATCTTCGACTGCGGCCTGTGCGATGCCCTGATCGATCGCTGCCTGAATCAGCTGTGACGTCGGCCCGAACAGGCCGGGACGTTTGGCAAGCTGCCAGATCGGCAACACGTCCTGTGGATCGACCGGTACCTGCTCGAATGTCACCGTGCCGCTTGCCGTCGTGCGTTGACCGAACGAACGCCAGTCGTCGACGACAGTAAGACCTGGCGCATCGCGCGGTACCCAGACCTGCACGGCGCGACCATCATCGTCCGTTGCGCGCGCGGGAACACGGTGCGCGAATAGCGCACCCGTCGAATAGAAGCGCTGGCCGTCGAGGCGCAGGCCGCCGGGCGTGCGGGTAAGCCGCGTCGTACCTTGCAGAATGGTTTTAACGCTAGCCGAGCGCCGTTCAGGGCCGGCGTTGCCCAGGCGCTGACCCGCGAGGACCTCGCCGTAAAGGCGCGCCTTCTGATCCGGTGTGCCGATCTCGCGCAACACGCCGAGCACACCGAAATGATTTTGCGGAATCTGCCCCAGGGCCGGGTCGGCCGCGCACAGGATCACAAAGACTTCGGCGAGCGTTGCGTACGAGACGTCAGCGCCGCCGTATTCGCGCGGCACGGTGATGCCGCCGAGGCCGCTTTCCGACCATAGATCGAGTTCGGCCCATGGCAGCAGACGTTTGCGGTCGCGCTCGGCAGCGCCTGTGGCGAACTGCGCTGCGAGCGCGTGCGCGGCGGCGAGTGCTCCTGCATCGCCGGCAATGCGCTGCACGCGGGCCGGGTCGGGACGCCGCGGCAACGGCGCCGCGGCAGAGGAAGCTTCGAGAGTGGACATGATGTTTCGTACCGACAGGTTGATACCCGTCCGCCCTTTGCACTCCAAGCCTTTGTCCGGCGAAGCGCACCGCCTGCGTGACGCTTGTGGCGGACAGGTCGAATCGTCTATTGGACCAGCCGGGACGTGCCGCGCCTACTATCGAATTGGAACTTGCTTATGACGATTTCCGATTTTCCAGGCGAGCCCCGACGCCAGGCCGAGGCTCACGCGCCGACATGCTCACGCAAGCGTGGCGTCCTTCGTCACAATCTTCTTGGGAATCAGCCTCAGTTCATAGAACGTATCGGCGATGCGCTGCTGTTCCGCGAGCACTTCGGCATCGACCGGTTTGTAGACGTGTGCGTAGTGCTGCAGGCCAGTCTGGATGATCGACGCGTCGAGGCCCTGAATGGGGGCAAGCTCGGCAGCCGCGGCAGCGCTGTTCTGCCTCACCCACTGCCCTTCCTTGCCGAGTTCTTCCATGACGATCGCGATCACGTTCTGACGCTTCTGCGCAAATTCACGCTGGCTCAGAAAGAACTGATGATGGCTCGCCACGCCCTGCGCATCGGCAAGCAGGCGTGCGTTGCTCTGCGCTTCGGCAGCGGCGAGAAACGGATCCCAGACCGCCCAGGCGTCGACCGAGCCCTGCTCGAGAGCGGCGCGCGCGTCGGCAGGCGCCAGATAGATCGGCTGGATGTCGCCGAAGTCGAGACCGTTCTTGCGCAGCAGCGCGACGATAAACCAGTGAACGTCCGAACCCCGGTTGAACGCCACCTTCTTGCCCTTCAGATCGGCAACGGTCTTGATGGGAGAGTTCTTCGCAACGACGACGCCTTCAGCATGAGGTGTCGCGACCTCGTACGCCGTGTAGACGAAGTCCGCGCCGGCAGCCTGCGCAAAGACCGGCGGCGCCTCGCCGACATAACCGAAATCGATCGCCCCGACATTCAGACCCTCCAGCAACTGCGGCCCGGCCGTAAATTCATTCCACGTGACCTTGATGCCGAGCGGCGTCAGCCGCTTTTCAAGCGCGCCATGCGCTTTTAACAGCACCAGCGTGCTCGCGGCCTTCTGGTAGCCGATGCGGAACTGATCGGCTTTGAACGTGGCCCACGCAGGCAGTGCCGTGCCCGCAAGCGTTGCGCCGAGTGCAGCAAGGAAGGTCCGGCGACCCCGGAGTGTCGAATGGTTCACTGTCGTGCGTCCATGATTGACGGATCGCGTCGGCTTCACTTGTAGCCAACGTCGTGAGTAGCGTGTTGGGGTACACCGGACGGAGCGCCCCGTTTCCAATGGAGCACGGAATCTTACGCGTCAACGGCAATGCGCCGAAACGATCTTTCGCGTTAAGCAAATATCCAATCGTGGATAGAGCCGCTTCACGCTTTTTATATATGCCTCAGCGGAGTTAGCAACGAACGGAAAAGTATTTGCCAGCAAGCTGACCTCTTGCATAGGATTCGGCCATCATCAACTCCATCACCACCGTGTCTCATGAATAAAAGAAACCTGCTTAAAACCGCGCTGGCCACTGTCGTGTTCGGCCTGGGCGTCGCCACTTCGCAACTTTCATTCGCAGCGCCGCAAACGCTGCGCGTGGGCATCATGTCCGGCGAAGACGAGGACGTGTGGCGCGTCGTTGCCGCAAACGCTGCCAGGCAGGGGCTGGTGATCAAGGTCACGACGTTCTCCGATTACACGCAACCCAATGAGGCGCTCTCGGAGCACGACCTCGACGCCAACTCGTTCCAGCACAAGCCTTATCTCGACGCGCAGATCAAGGCGCGCGGCTATCAGATCGTGCCGGTGGGCTTCACCTATGTGCAGCCTATTGGTCTGTATTCGCGCAAGGTCAAATCGGTTGCCGATCTTCCGGATGGCGCGACCATCGGCGTGCCGAACGATCCGAGTAACGAAGGACGCTCGCTGCTGTTGCTGCAGGCCCAGCATCTGATCACCCTGCGTGCCGATGTCGGCCTGCTGCCGACCGCCCGCGATATCGCGGACAATCCGAAGCACATCCACATCAAGGAACTCGATGCAGGTATCGTGGGGCGCGCCATCGGCGATCTCGACGCCGCCGTGATCAACACGGACTGGGCCGTCAAGGCGGGCATCAAGATTCCGCAGGAACGGATCGCCCAGGAACAGGTGACCGGCAATCCGTATCGCAACTTCCTCGCCGTCAATGCGAAGGACGCGAACGCGCCGTGGGTCCACGCGCTCGTCCAGAGTTATCAGCAGCCGAACGTGGCCGCTGAAATTCTCAGCGTTTACCACGGTGCGACGCTGCCGGCATGGAATGAGGCAAGCCACTAGGCACACCCTACAACCGCACGGTCACGCGCGAGTTTGAGCGTGGCCGTGTGGCCCCGCCGTTTTCCGTCGCTTCTGCTGCTGTAGAGACCTGTAGAGACTGTTTGTTGCCCCTCCTTCATGTCACGATCACCGCGCCATCGCGCGCGGCATCGATCTGACCAAACCGCACGACGCCGCCCGGCGTCCGGCCTGAACTCCGCAAAATGCGGCTCCCCATAGCCGAATCTGGCACAATTTACCCTCGCTAATCTCCCGTTCGACTTCCGGGCTGCGGGTGTAGCGTCATATCCTGGGCCGAATCGGGCAAAAAATGCATGTGTGGGCTCGCGCCCACGGACCAATCGTCAGAGAGAGACTTCGAAAATGGCCACTGTCACGCCACGTGCGAGCAACACGAACCTGCCGGGCATGCTCAGCAGCGGCCGGTTTACCCTGGGCACACGCATCGTGCTCTGCTTCGGCTTGCTTTTCCTGCTGATGCTGGTGATGGCCGTCATTTCATACACCCGGTTGCGTTCGATCGACGAAGAGGCCGTCAGCCTGCGCCGCGACTCGGTGCCCGGCCTCTACCTCGCCACCGCTCTGCGAGCGGCGGCCAACCAGAGCTATGCGACGCTGGAACGCGCGATCTTCGTCGATCCGGACGCGCAAGGCATGACGCGCGATCTCGATAGCCTGCCCGACGCGCTGCGCGCCTTCGACAAGGTTTCCGCCGAGTACCAGAGCACGGTGTTCCGCGACGACGACCGCGAACGTTTCAACACCTTCAAGGCCGCCTATGATCAGTATCTGGCGCTCTTCAACCAGGCGGCGAGTGCAGCTCGCACCTCGAAACCTGCGGCCCAGGCGCAATTCGTCCAGATGACACCCGTATGGGACCACCTGATCGTCGCGGCGAACACGCTGGTTGCGGAAAACCACGGCCAGGCCGATGACTCTGCCCAGTTGATCCGCACCTCGGTGAGCGGCACCGAAGTTACGCTTGCCACCGCCCTCGGCGTGGTATTGCTGGTTGCGCTCGTCACCGGCTACTGGCTCTTCAAGGCGGTCACGGTGCCGATGGCCCGGCTGGTGGACGTCCTCGACGTGATGCGCACCGGCAATCTGGCGCAACGGCTGAACCTGCGCCGCAGCGATGAATTCGGCACGCTGGAAAACGGCTTCAACCGCATGGCCGAGGAATTGACGAGTCTGGTTTCGCAGGCACAGAAGTCGTCGCTGCAGGTCACTACTTCCGTGACGGAGATCGCCGCCACGTCGAAGGAACAGCAGGCCACTGCCAGCGAGACGGCCGCGACCACCACCGAGATCGGCGCCACATCCCGCGAGATTTTCGCGACCTCGCGCGACCTGTTGCGGACGATGAACGAAGTGGCCGGTGTGGCCGAGCAGTCGGCTACGCTCGCAGGTGCGAGCCAAAGCGGCCTCACGCGCATGGAAGACACCATGCGCAGCGTGATGGAAGCCGCCGGTTCGGTGAATGCCAAGCTGGCCATCCTCAATGAGAAAGCGGTCAATATCAATCAGGTGGTCGCGACCATCACCAAGGTGGCCGACCAGACCAACCTGCTGTCGCTGAACGCAGCGATCGAAGCTGAAAAAGCCGGTGAATACGGCCGCGGGTTCGCGGTGGTGGCGACTGAAATCCGCCGTCTCGCAGACCAGACCGCGGTGGCGACCTACGACATCGAACAAACGGTCAAGGAAATCCAGTCGGCCGTTTCGGCCGGCGTGATGGGCATGGACAAGTTCTCCGAGGAAGTGCGCCGCGGCATGCGCGACGTGCAGCAGGTGGGCGGCCAGCTCTCGCAGATCATCAACGAGGTGCAGACGCTCGCGCCGCGCTTCCAGATGGTCAACGAGGGAATGCAGACCCAGGCCACCAGCGCCGAGCAGATCAACCAGGCGTTGTCGCAACTTTCCGAGGCGGCGCAGCAGACGGCGGAATCGCTGCGCCAGTCGTCGCAGGCGATCGACGACCTGACGCTGGTCGCCAATCAGCTACGCACCGGCGTGTCGCGCTTCAAGATCGACGCGTGACGCCGGCTACCCGCTAATCACAGGCCTTCGCGATGCTCTTCCTCCTGTTCGATCTGGACGGCGACCGCTACGCGCTCGATGCGGCTGGGATCGTCGAAGTGCTGGCGCTCGCGCCCACCAAGTCGATCCCTGGCGCCCCCGCGTGGGTAGCCGGCATGTTCGAGCGGCAGGGTGCAGCGGTGCCGGTAATCGACGTGTCGCAACTCGCACTCGGCCGCCCCGCGCAGCAACTGCGCTCTACCCGGCTGGTGCTGGTTCAATACAGCGCTGGGGATGGCGTCGCAGCGTCGGCGCGTGACGACAGCGGCGAACCGGTGAATCTGCTTGGCCTGATCGTCGAGCGCGCCACGCAGACGCGGCGCATCGCACGCGAGCAGTTTGCCGAAAGCGGTATCGCCACGCCGCATGCACGCTGGCTCGGCCCGGTCGCAAACGACGGCGTGGGTCTCGTGCAATGGGTCGAGGTACAGCAAATGCTTACCGACGAAGTGAAGGCGTTGCTGTTTCCGCAAGCCGAAGCAGTGCAACCGGCCGCCGGATCCTGACCTACGTGACGAGCGAGCCGCATGATGCGCACAATAACCTGAACCACCCCATGAATTCCAACGACCCCTGCTTCGAAACCTGGCTCTCCCAGGAGACCGGGATCGACGCGTCCTCGCTCGGCATCAATGCCCTCGAGCGCGCGGTACAGGACCGGGTGCGTCTCACGCAGTCCACCGCCCCCGTTACCGGCGTCAACGAAGACGCCGTAGACGGTTATTGGCGACTGCTAAACGATTCGCCCGAAGAACGCCTCGCGCTAATCGAAGCGCTGGTGGTCCCCGAGACCTGGTTCTTTCGCGACCGGGAAGCGTTTGTCGCGCTGGCACGGCTCGTCAATGAAAAGCTGGCACGCGATCCGGCCCGTGTGGCACGCGTGCTTAGCGTGCCCTGCTCGAGCGGCGAAGAACCGTATTCGGTGGCAATGGCTCTGTTCGATGCCGGGATCGGCCCGGAGCGTTTTACCATCGACGCGTTCGACATCAGTGCGCGCGCCATTTCGCTCGCGCAAAAAGCTGTCTATGGACGCAATTCGTTTCGCGGCGGCGAGTTCGAGTTTCGCGACCGCCATTTCAGCCCGGTTGACGGGGGATGGGTGCTGAACGAACGAATCCAGCAAGCGGTGCGTTTTACCCAGGCGAACCTGTTCGATCCGTCGCACAACACCGGCACGCGCTACGATTTCATTTTCTGTCGCAACGTGCTGATCTATTTTCACCGCGAAGCGCAGGATCGCGCGATCCATCTGCTCGACGCGCGACTGGCCGACGGAGGGACGATCTTCGTCGGACCCGCGGAAACCGGCTTGATGATGCGTCATACGCTGAGCTCGGCGCGCATTCCGCTGGCGTTCGCGTTTCAGCGCACACCGGTCGAAGAACCGCGTGCGCCGGCGTTCACCTCACCCGGTATGGCAGCGGCGGCGCCTCAGGCTGCGCCGCGGGCTTTCGGAGCTAAACAAGGTGCTGCCGCGCCCTCCTTTGCGGCGCGTCCGCAACCGGCCGTTCCGGCGCCGCGCACAGCGACCACGGCGATGCTTGTAAATGTGAGTACCCAATCTCCGGCAAACGTAACCCGACATGTGCACGGACACGGACCTGCCCGCGCACATGCGAAACCTGGCGCTTCCGCGGTTCCGGACGAGTCGCTCGCCGAAGCAGGCCGCCTCGCCGACGCCGGTGAATTCGACAAGGCGGAGCAAGTAGCACAGGCCTTCGTCAACGTGCACGGTACGGACGCAGAGGCGTTCTATCTTCTCGGCCTGATCGCCGACGCACGGGGGCGCACCGCCGACGCGAGCGACTATTACCGTAAGACGCTCTATCTCGAGCCCGCCCACTACGAAGCGCTCACGCACCTCGCCGCGCTGCTCGATATGTCGGGAGACAGCGCCGGCGCGCAGCAACTGATGCGACGTGCCCAGCGCGCCGCGGCCAAAGCGCACGCGATGACCACCGCGACAAGCGCCACGAAAGCAACGGATGACCCTTTGAATCTACCGCGAGGCAAGCATGGCTCACGGCGCCATTGAGACCACGGGCGTGGTCGCGTTGATCGACGATTGCTGGAATCGTATCGGCACGCGCGGCGACGGCACATGCCCGAAACTGGCTGAGCATTCGCGCTGTCTGAACTGCCCGGTGTTCGAGCAGGCCGCGGCACGGCTGCTCGACCGGCCGCTCGACGAAGCGGATCTGGCGCCTGCGACGGCAACTTCCGGACCGCGCGCACGGCCTCATGACGGCACGTCGCAAGCATCGACCGATACGGGCGCCGCGGTGGCGGCCACGCAATCCGCGCTGGTATTTCGCATTGCCGACGAGTGGCTCGGCCTACCGACGGCCGCGCTTCGCCAGGTCGACGACATCCGCCCGATCCATTCCCTGCCGCATCGGCGCAATCGCGTCGTCCTCGGGCTCGTCAATATTCGCGGCGCGCTGACCGTGGCCGCTTCGCTCGGTGAACTGCTGCATCTCGATCGCGCGTCAAGCGGCAAATACACGTCGCGTAACAGTTATGCGCGCATGCTGGTCGCCGCGCATCGCGGGGAACCGGTGGCTTTTCCGGTGGATGAAGTCGAGGGCGTGGTGCGCTTCGCGGCCAGTTCGCTGCTGCCCGTACCGACGACGCTCGCTCATGCCAGCGCCTCGCACTCGAGTGGCGTGCTCGCCTGGAACGGACGCACGATCGGCCTGCTAGACACCGACCGCGTATTCGAGTCGCTCGCCCGGAGTCTGCGATGAGTCACGACGACGATCTGGGCCGCCGGTCATTGCTCGACCTGTTCCGCGAAGAAGCGCAGACGCAAACGCGCGTGCTGTCCGGCGGCCTGCTTGCGCTCGAACACACACCGGACGATGCCTCGCAACTCGAGGCGTGCATGCGCGCGGCGCACTCGCTGAAGGGCGCGGCGCGCATCGTCGGCCTGCAGGATGGGGTGGATATTGCGCATGTGATGGAGGAATGCTTCGTGGCCGCGCAGCGCGGCACGCTGGTTTTGTCGGGCGCGCATATCGACGAGCTGCTCCGCGGAGCCGACCTGCTGCTGCGCGCCGGCAACGACGATCCGGCAGTTGCGTTGACGCGAGCGGAAGTGGACGCATTCGTGGCCCGGCTCACCGCGTACGGTGCGACTGAGGCTACGGCAACCAACGAGGCGCACCGTACGCACGCAGACATCGCGGCGGGCTCGCCGTGGGGCGACACCTATGCCGCTCCCGAAGAGCCGGACGAAGACGCGACGATGCGCGCTGCACTCGCCATCCTCGGCGTCGAGGTTGCCAGACTGCCAGTCAGCCTTTCCGACGAAGCAGCGCCGGCCGTGCAAAATCTTGCCGCCGAAGCGCCTGCGGCAGAGCCCTCCATCGCACCAACACCCGAGCCCGCACCGTTGCGTCCGTCCAGCCCCGACGTCCCACGCGACACCCCGCTAAACGTCCACGGCCCACGCGACCCCGAGCGCATGCTGCGGGTGCGCAGCGATAATCTCGACCGGTTGCTGAGCCTGTCCGGCGAATCCCTCGTGGAATCGCGCTGGCTGAAGCCGTTCGCGGAGTCGCTGCTGCGCGTCAAACGCACCCACCGCGATGCAGCGCGCGCGCTCGACACCTGTTTCGAATCGTTAGCAGAACGTCTCGATCCGCAAGCGCTGGCAGCGCTCGACGCCGTGCGGCAAACCCTCGGCACGATGCAGCATCTGCTGGCGACGCGCATCGACGAACTCGACCGGTTCGATCGCCGCAGCTCGCACCTCGCGCAGCAGCTATACGACGAAGCGCTGCAATGCCGCATGCGACCATTCGGCGATGCGACCCACGCCTATCCGCGCATCGTGCGCGATCTCGCCCGTTCGCTCGGCAAACGGGTACGTTTTTCGATCGTGGGCGAATCGACGCAGATCGATCGCGACATCCTCGACATGCTCGACGCGCCGCTCGGCCATCTGCTGCGCAACGCGCTCGACCACGGTGTCGAAACGCCCGAACAGCGTCTCGCAGAGGGCAAGCCGGCTGAAGCGACGTTGACCCTGGAAGCCCGCCATAGCGCGGGCAAGCTGCTCATCAGCGTGAGCGACGACGGCGCGGGTGTCGACCTCGACGCGGTGCGCGCGGCCGTCGTCAAGCGGCAACTGGCCGACCCGGAAACGGCCGCACGCCTGTCGGATCACGAGCTGCTCGACTTCCTGCTGCTGCCGGGTTTTTCGATGCGCACCGAGGTGACCGATGTTTCCGGACGCGGCGTCGGTCTCGATGCCGTGCACGAAATGGTCAAGGCCGTGCGTGGCACGGTGCGCATCGCGACCGAACCCGGCCACGGCACGCGCTTCGTTCTGCAGTTGCCGCTCACGCTCTCGGTGATCCGCAGCCTGCTCGCGGAGGTCGGCGGCGAAGCCTATGCGTTCCCGCTCGCACACGTGCGCCGTACGCTGGAGCTGGCCCGTGGCGACATCAATATGCTCGAAGGACAACAGCATTTCGCCTTCGACGGCCGGCCCGTCGGGCTCGTCACCGCGCACCAGTTGCTTGACACCGAGGCCCCCGCCGAAGTGCGCGCCAATGTGCCGGTGGTGGTGATCGGCGACGACCGGGGCACCTATGGCGTGGCGGTGGACCGTTTCCTCGGCGAGCGCATGCTGGTTGTCCAGCCGCTCGACAGCCGCCTCGGCAAGGTCAAGGACATCGCGGCCGGTGCGCTGATGGAAAACGGCGAAGCGGTGCTGATCGTCGACGTCGACGACCTGCTGCGCTCGGTCGACAAACTCGTGCGCGGCGGGCAGCTCGACAAGGTGCAGCGCGCCCAGGGCGTCGCCGCACGCACCCGCAAACATGTGCTGGTGGTCGAAGACTCGCTGACAGTGCGCGAACTGGAGCGCAAACTGCTGGAAAAGCGCGGGTATACGGTGACGGTGGCAGTGGACGGCATGGACGGCTGGAACGCGCTGCGCAGCACCCATTTCGATCTGGTCGTGACCGACATCGACATGCCGCGCATGGACGGCATCGAACTCGTCACGCTGATCAAGCGCGACACGCTGCTAAAAACGGTGCCTGTGATGATTGTGTCGTACAAGGATCGCGACGAAGATCGCCGCCGGGGGCTCGATGCCGGCGCAGACTACTATCTGGCAAAGGGCAGCTTTCACGATGAAGCATTGCTCGACGCGGTGCACGACCTGATCGGAGAAGCGCACACATGAACATCGGCATCGTCAACGACCTGCCGCTTGCGGTCGAAGCCATGCGCCGCGCGATCGCGTTGCGGCCGGAGCATCGCGTGCTCTGGGTCGCCACCGACGGCGCCCAGGCCGTCGACTTCTGCGTCGCCCAGCCGCCCGATGTGGTCCTGATGGACCTGATCATGCCGAAGTTCGACGGCGTCGAGGCGACCCGCCGCATCATGGCCCAGGCGCCCTGCCCGATCCTCGTCGTGACGAGCAGCGTTGGGGCGAACGCATGGCGAGTCTACGAAGCGATGGGTGCCGGCGCACTCGATGCAGTCGACACACCGACGCTCGCCGACCACCACCTCGCCGATGCGTCGCAGCCGTTGCTCGCCAAGATCGACCAGATTGGCCGCCTGCTCGAGAAGCCGGTGGTGACGCCCACGCCACGGGCCGCCGCAGCTGCCTCGCGCGGCGCGGCCCCGTTGATCGCGATTGGCGCTTCCGCCGGCGGCCCGGGCGCGCTCGCCGCGGTACTCGGCAAGCTGCCGGCCAATTTCGGCGGCTCCATTGTGATCGTGCAACACGTCGACAAGGCATTTGCCGAAGGCATGGCCCAATGGCTCGACAGCCAGACAGAACTGCCGGTGCGTGTAGCCGTGAGCGGCGATCGTCCCAGGCCCGGCGAGGTCTTGCTGGCCGCGACCAACGACCACCTGCATATCGCACGCAGCGGCTCGCTCGATTACATCAGTGAGCCGGCCAGCACGCCCTATCGCCCTTCGGTCGATGTGTTTTTTCACAGCGTGGTCGAGCACTGGTATGGCAACGCGATCGGCGTGCTGCTGACGGGCATGGGCCGCGACGGCGCAATCGGCCTGAAGGCGATGCGCGCGAAGGGCTACCTCACGATCGCGCAGGACGAAGCGACCAGCGCGGTCTACGGCATGCCGAAGGCCGCGGCCGCGCTCGATGCGGCGAAGCGCATCTTGCCGCTAGGCAGCATTGCAGGAGAACTGATGGCAAGCGTTAAATGATGATCGGGATGTACGAAGCGTATTGGCATGAATGGCAACACACCCGTGACGCGAGCTTGCGACACGGGTACGAACACGGGTATCAACATGGCAAATAATCAGTCTGGCTCGCCTGACCAGCGAGCCGCAGCAGCCTCCGCGACCGACGGCGCCGATGCGACGCTCGAAGCGGCACGCAGGACGCTGCAAACACCGCCTGCGGCGGAACAGCCGGTGATGGTGCTGCTGGTCGACGATCAGGCGATCGTCGCCGAGGCGATCCGCCAGGCGCTCGCGGGTGAGGACGGTATCGACTTCCATTACTGCGCGCGCGCCGATGAGGCCATGAAGGCCGCCGTCAACACGCGGCCGACGGTGATCCTGCAGGATCTCGTGATGCCCGGCATCGACGGCCTGACGCTCGTCAAAGCCTATCGCGCGACGCCCGCTATCCGTGATGTGCCGATCATCGTGCTGTCGACCAAGGAAGAGCCGGTCATCAAAAGCGCAGCCTTCGCGGCAGGGGCGAACGACTATCTCGTCAAGCTGCCGGACCGGATCGAACTGGTCGCGCGCATCCGTTATCACTCGCGCTCGCATATCAATCTGCTGCAGCGCGACGAGGCATATCGCGCGCTGCGCGAATCGCAGCAGCAACTGCTCGAAGCCAATCTCGAGTTGCGGCGGCTCACGCATTCCGACGGCCTGACCGGCTTGTCGAACCGCCGTTACCTCGACGAGTATCTCAGCGCCGAATGGCGCCGCGGCGCACGTGACCAGAGCGAAATGTCGTTCCTGATGATCGACGTCGACAACTTCAAGCTCTACAACGACACGTATGGCCACGTGGCAGGCGACGAAGTGCTCAAGCAGATTGCCGCAACTGTGGAAGCCTGCCTTGGCCGTCCTGGCGACCTGGCCGCGCGCTTCGGCGGCGAAGAGTTTGCGGTGGTGCTGCCGGGGACACCGCTTGGAGGCATCCGCACCCTCGCGGAAAAGATTCGCAGCCAGGTGGAGGCGTTACAGGTGCCACACGCGAATTCGTCGACGGGGCAGTATGTGACGATCAGTATCGGCGGGGCATCGGTTGTTCCAAGCGCAGAGTCGCCGATGACTTCATTGATCGAGGCAGCGGATCTGGCCTTGTACAAGGCGAAACGCGACGGCAAGAATCTGGTGGTGCTGACGGGGGATTGATACGGTGGTGGGCAACGGCCTCACCACCTTCGGCGTGTTACTTCACCGTCTGGATGACTTCGAAGCCTTCGAATTCGGGGTGCCCGAGATACAACGAACGGGTTTCCCCTCCGGCGTTGCGGTGCGCCGCGCGGAATGCATCCGAACTGGTCCAGCCTTCGAATGCCGCATGATCGGCCCAGACCGTGTGGCTGGAATACAGCACATGGTCCTCTTTCCGCGGCCCTCGCAGCAGATGAAACTCGATGAAGCCCGGCACGTCTTTCAGATGCGTGTCCCGGCTCGTCCAAAGCGTTTCGAACGCGCTCTCTGAACCGAGAGCGACTTTGAAACGGTTCATCGCGATGTACATGATGGATTTCCTCGGATCGGACGCGGTTTCATAGCCCATTGTGCACGCATGCGTGGACCACAAGCCGTAAGAAGCGGACCCAGAAACGGGCTCGCCGCGCCAGCTGACCAGCGTGCCGTGAGCCCGCAAGCGCCGCGCAGCGCCTCCCCTGTGGGGGTGGCTAGCTGCGCGGGATCGACGGAGCGATCAGGAGGCGTTAACCGCGTCCTTGAATGCCTTGCCGGCGACGAACTTGACCGTCTTGGCTGCGGCGATCTGGATTTCCGCGCCGGTTGACGGATTACGGCCGACGCGCGCTGCGCGCGACCCGGTCGAGAAGGCTCCGAAGCCGATCAGCTGAACGGTTTCGCCCTTGGACACTGCGCTCGTCACCGCTTCGATGATCGCGTCGATCGACTTGCCGGTGGCCGTTTTGCTTTCGCCCGTCGCAGCCGCAACTGCGTCAATCAGTTCCTGCTTGTTCATTGAACATCCCTTTCTGTATTGATAGAACCAGCGCCTTCAAACAGCGCCAGACCCGCCACCCTACCTCATCCAGGCGCTTCTGCGCAAACCCCCGGACCCTTGATTGCCCGGCCGCACGCGCCTTCAGCAGGTTACGACAGGCCGGCGGCCGGCTCAGTTCCCAGCTTCTGGAAGCCCTGTTTAGGGGCATCTGGACGCCTTGGAGGCGGCCGGGGTGGGCTGCCAGGCCACCTTGCATCACGTCGTGAAAGCGCGTCACACGTGGATTTTCGGCGTTGTTTAGTGGGTTTTCGCCGAAGTTCCGCTCTGCACAGCCTTACCCCGTCTTACGCTAACGGGCCGCCAGCCAAGCCGGCGTGAGGCGTCCGACGAGGTTTCGCACCGTCCCGAAGACGCAGCCCCGGTCAAATTGCCAAGTAAAATAGTCGAATAAACAGTTTTATAACGGGTTCATAAAAGGTTGCAGTGTGGTTCAACAACAGCAGGGTTTCCTTCTGACCCGACATTGGCGCGACACGCCGGCTGGCACAGAAGTCGACTTCTGGCTGGCGACCGCGAGCGGTCCGCACCACTTGCGCCTGCCGCCCCAGACGTCGGTGGCGTTCATTCCGGCCGAGCAGCGCGAGCTCGCCGAACGGGTATTGCGCAACGAACGCCAGTTCGAACTCCGCCCCCTAGCCCTGAAAGATTTTCATCAGCGTCCGGTTCTTGGGCTGTACTGCCGTCAATATCGCCAGTTGCTCAAGCTCGAAAAGCAGTTGAAGGAGTATGGCGTCGACGTCTACGAGGCGGACATCCGTCCGCACGAACGCTATCTGATGGAGCGCTTTATCACGGCGCCAGTCTGGTTCGGCGGCGAGCCGGATGGCGAAGGCCGCTGGCTCAACGGCGAGATGAAGCCGGACACCGCTTATCGTCCGGCGTTGAAGCTGGTCTCGCTCGATATCGAAACCACCGCGCACGGCGAGTTGTATTCCATTGCGCTGGAAGGCTGCGGGCAACGTCAGGTGTATATGCTGGGCCCAGCCAATGGCGATGCCAGCGGGCTCGACTTCGATCTCGAGTATTGCGAAAGCCGCGCGCGCTTGCTGGAGAAACTCAACGAATGGACCGAACGGCACGATCCCGATGCGATCATCGGCTGGAATCTGGTGCAGTTCGATCTGCGGGTCTTGCAGGAGCATTCGCAGCGTTATGCCGTACCGTTGCGCCTCGGGCGTGGTGGCGACGTGATGGAGTGGCGTGAACACGGCGGCAAACAGAACCATTTCTTTGCCGCGGCGGCCGGGCGTTTGATCATCGACGGCATCGAAGCATTGCGCTCCGCGACCTGGAGCTTTCCAAGCTTCAGCCTCGAATATGTGGCGCAGGAGCTGCTGGGCGAAGGCAAGGCTATCGACAATCCGTATCAACGCATGGCGGAAATCGATCGCCGCTTCGCCGAAGACAAGCCAGCGCTCGCACGCTACAACCTGAAGGACTGCGAACTCGTCACGCGGATCTTCGCCAAAACCGAGCTGCTGACGTTCCTGCTGGAACGGGCCACGGTGACCGGGCTGGCCGCGGACCGCAGCGGCGGATCGGTGGCCGCCTTCACGCACCTGTATATGCCGCTGATGCACCGTCAGGGCTATGTGGCGCCCAACCTCGGCGAGATTACCGAGGAAGCCAGCCCCGGTGGCTTCGTGATGGATTCGCAACCCGGTCTTTACGACTCCGTGCTGGTGCTCGACTATAAAAGCCTCTATCCCTCGATCATCCGCACGTTTCTGATCGATCCCGTGGGGCTCGTAGAGGGAATGAACAACCCCGATGAAAGCGCGTCCATCGTAGGCTTTCGCGGTGCGCGTTTCTCACGCAGCAAGCACAGTCTGCCCGCTATCGTGAGTCAGATCTCGCTAGGGCGCGAAGCCGCAAAACGGCAAAAGAACAAACCGCTGTCGCAGGCGCTAAAGATCATCATGAATGCGTTTGCCGGCGTGCTCGGATCGAGCGGCTGCCGCTTTTTCGATCCACGGCTCGTGTCGTCCATTACGATGCGCGGCCACGAGATCATGCATCGCACTCGCGAGCTGATCGAAGCGAGAGGCTACCAGGTCATCTATGGCGACACCGATTCCACCTTCCTGTGGCTAAAGCGGGCACGCTCCGAGGAACAGGCGGCGCAAATCGGCCGCTCGCTCGTCAAATACGTGAACGAATTCTGGCGCGAGCACCTGCAGCAGACGTTCGGTCTTGAGAGCTCGCTTGAATTGCAGTTCGAGACGCACTACCAGCGCTTTCTGATGCCGACCATCCGCGGCGCCGAACAAGGTAGTAAAAAGCGCTATGCGGGACTCGTCGCCAAACCGGACGGCAGCGAGGAAATGGTCTTCAGGGGACTCGAGACCGTGCGCACCGACTGGACTCCGCTCGCCCAGCAATTCCAGCGGCAGCTCTATCTGCGCATCTTCAAACGGCAGCCGTATCAGGACTTTGTGCGTGACTACGTCGAACGCACCGTGAGCGGAGAGTTCGACGAGTTGCTCGTGTATCGCCGGCGACTGCGCCGCAATCTCGAGGAGTACCGACGAAATGTGCCGCCGCATGCACGCGCTGCGCGGATGGCCGACGAGTTCAACCAGCGGCAAGGACGGCCGCTGCAGTATCAGAACGGCGGCTGGATCACGTATGTGATGACGGTGGCGGGTCCCGAACCGCTGGAGACCCAGCGTTCGGCGATCGACTACGACCACTATCTGACGCGCCAGCTACAACCGGTAGCCGACGCGATTCTGCCGTTTATGAACGACGATTTTGCTACCTTGATGACAGGGCAGAAGGAGTTGTTTTAACAGGTGTGCAGATGAAACCCGCCGCGTTTGATCGGGACGCGACGGCGTACCTCTCACCGCCACGCCAGAATCGGCCACGCCGCTTGCCCTGCGTAAGTCCGCAACGCGGCGTCGGGATTCACCGCGTGTGGCCTCGTCACCTTCTGCAGCAGCGGCAAGTCGTTGCGCGAGTCGGAGTAGAAACTCGCACCGTCGAGGTTTTCGCGGCTGGCGCTCAACCACTCGTCAAGTCGAATGACCTTGCCCTCGCGATAGGTCAGCGTGCCGCGCGTACCGCCCGTGTACGTTCCGTTGTCCGTCGCCAGTTCGATCGCAAGCACCTCGGCGACCCCCAACCGCGCCGCGATCGGGCGCACAAGGTGATCACCGGAGGCGGAGATCACCAGCAGCCTGTCGCCCTGCATGCGGTGCCCGTCGACGGTACGCCGCGCATCGCCATAAATGCGCGGCTCGATGACCTCGTCGACGAATGCCTCGACGAGCAACGCCACCGCGCTGACCGTACGCCCTTTGAGCGGAGCGAGGCTAAAAGCCATGTAATCCTCCATGGCCAGTTTGCCCTCGCTATAGGCGCTCATCAGCGCATCGTTTTCACGCATGAACGAAGCCCGGTCCACCCAGCCGAGCGAGCACATCCGCTCGCTCCACAGGCTCGCGCAGTCACCGTTGATCAGCGTCTCGTCAAGATCGAAAATCGCCAAAGCCATCGAATTGCCTTTGAGTGAATGGATTCAGGTCGTCAGGGATGTCGCAGCAGGAATCGAGACCTTGCCCGTTTCCACCGAGTCGAACAGCGCCTGGATTCGCGCCGCTTCGGCAGCAGACGGTTTCAGCGCCAGCGCAAAGCCGACGAAAACCGCGAAGTTCGCGATCAGGCCGACAATGCCGCTTGTCAGCGAACCGAGCCAGGGCACATCGTCCGGATAGATCGCGGTCAGCACGATTGCAATCGCGATGCCTACCAGCATGCCGGCAATCGCCCCTTGCTTGTTGCCGCGCCGGGAGAATATGCCGAAGAACAATGGTACGGCGAGCTGAATGATGCCCTGATAGGAAATCTGCGCCAGCAGTTGCAGGCGGCTGTAGTCGAACGTCAGATAGGCGAGCACCGCCGCCGCGACGATGAACACGATCATGCCCGCCTTTGCCAGCACCGTCAGTTGACGGTCGCTGCGTGGCCTCGTCCACGTTGCCAGGTCGTTCGCGAACTGGGTGCCGCATACCTGTACGCAGCCGTCCACGTGGCCGATACTCGCCGCCAGCACGATCACGATCGAAATCGCCAGCATCCACGGACCGCCCACGTCGAAGAGCGCCAGGAACCAGCCGTGCTGCGGATCCGCTGCCACCTTGGGGTCGCCGCTCGCGGCAGCCGCGAAGAGCATCAGGATGCAATAGAACCCGCCCACCAGCAGCATTGTCAGCAACGTGCCCTTCTTGACTGCGCGCACACCGCTTGCCGTATAGATGCGCTGGAAACTCATCGGCCAGCACATCGAGCCGATCACGCCCGTGAAAATCAGGCTAAACATGTACCACGGCCCATAAGTCGAGTGCGTGCCGCCTGGAATGATCAACATTTTGGGCGGCAACTGCGACAGGTGGGAGTACGAAGTTTGCGCGCCGGACAGCAGGACCAGACAGAGCGCCGCACACAGCACATAGGCAATCATGCCCTGAAACATGTCGGTCATGATGAGCCCGCGCATGCCCATGCTCACAGTCCAGTACTGGCGAATCAGAACGATGACCACGCCGGCAATCAGGCAGCTCGTCACCGTCCACTGTCCGAAACTCGCGAACTGGAACAGCGTTGCCAGCGCCTGGATGCCCATGACGACCCATGGGAACACCGAGATGATGCCGATCAGCGAAGCAATGCGCTTCACTGCTGGGCTGTTATAGCGCATCCCAAGCAGATCGGGCTGCGTGGTCAGATTAAAGCGCTTGCCCCAGGTCCAGGCGCGATTGGCCATCAGGTACATCGCGGTGACGCCCAGGGTGGCGTACACCATGCCATAGAAACCCAGCACGCCACCCACTGAAAGCGCGAAGAACGCGGTAAACGTCGAACCCGGCCACCACGAGTTCGTATAGCTCATCGCGATGAACCAGGGGCCATAGGACCGGCCGCCGACCGCATAGTCCGAGAAACTGGTGCTTTTGCGATTGGTGGCATAAAGCACTGCGATCATCAGGACGAGAAAGACCCCGATCATCCCGAAGGTAATGTAGAGATCACTACCGCCGCTAAACTTAACCATTTGGATTTCCCTCCTCGGGAAGTTCACCGTTGACGCTCTCAACAATGTAGAGCGCCCACACACCCAGTCCGGCGAGAACAGCGTTGCTCACCCAGTAAAAGATCGGCAACGGAATCCCTGCGACGAGCGCTGCGCTGCCGCTGACGCTCAGGTAGAACGGCGGGAATAACGCCATCGCCAGCAAGAGCAGGAAATACGCGCCGAACACGATCCTTCGCGTCGACCGGGGGTCTACTTTGATAGCGTCTTTCATCGATTCCACCTCCGCACAAGTGACAGATTGAC
Organism: Paraburkholderia sp. GAS82; assembly: GCF_050436285.1. Classification (NCBI taxonomy): domain Bacteria; kingdom Pseudomonadati; phylum Pseudomonadota; class Betaproteobacteria; order Burkholderiales; family Burkholderiaceae; genus Paraburkholderia; species Paraburkholderia sp. GAS82. The sequence continues at coordinate 195,233 of NZ_JBNDLX010000013.1, read as the reverse complement.
AAGGTGACTGCTGGCATACGGAGGGCGGAGCGTTGCGGTCCTTACTGGTGCGCCCGCACCGCCTTAGTGATTCGTATACCTAACAATTCATGAGATTGGTGCATCCGTAAATCCAGGCTGACTTGAGTGAACAACTGAACTGCCAAAACTGGTGCAACTTCGCAGGTGCTAACGATTTCCAGGCTTCATCCGGGTGCGCTTTCTTCGGCGCGTTGCGAGCGGACGGGTCGCTCTGGCTGGTTACGCCTGTCGCAACCAGAGTTCCCAGCGGGAGTCATGCATGATCGAGCGGGCCCGCATGTGTTTCCAGACACCATATTTGTAGAAGTCGAAGTCGATTTGCGACACCGCGCGCTGGACCATGGCCCACGTGGACCACTTGAGATCCGCTAACGCCTTGTTGACCGCGATCCGCGCCAAAGTCTGCGGCGTCACGCGTCCGAAATACTCCTCGATCAGGGCCAACTCCATGTCCGGTGTGAAAAACATCTCGCCGAACCACAGCGCCAGCTCGTAATGGGGATCGTTGTTCGACGCATACTCGAAGTCGACGAGCCGAACCGCTCGCTGATCGTTCAACATGAAATTGCCGGCGAGCGTGTCGTTCATGCAGGGCTTCAGATCGATTCCTGAGCTTTGCAGCGCCGTGCGTGCGCGCTCGAACTGCCGGCACAGCCAGACATGGTCGGGCGGCGTGGGCGCGCTCAAGGCGGCAACCTGCCGCTGGTGTTCATCGATCATGTCGAACACTGTCTTGGTTTGAATCAATGGCGGCTGGTCGTTGAACGCCTTGAGCGCACGCAGCGCGTTATGGCGTACGTCATGCTCAAGAAAATCGCGGTTCGACGAGGCTTTCCATCCTTCCATGAACTCGAATACCTCAACGCCCAGTCCCTCCAGAAAGGCGAACACCGGCGCACCGTAACCCGTATTGGCGGCCTTGAGACTGGCATCGTGGGCGGTGCGCCGATCGACGAACATCTCGGTGCCCTGCCCCGGCACCTTGACGAAATAGGCCGTCGACGCCCCTTCCACCTCGACCCGCCAATTGGCATTAGAAATGCCGCCGCCCACCGGCGCATAGTCGACCGTCAGGCTGCGCCAGGCAGGAATAGCCTTGAGCGCCGCCTCGATCTGGTGTTCCCCGGCGGTCGTAGCCTGTCCTAACCGCTTCATGATGCGACTCCATGAAGTTGCCGCAGCCAGGCTTCGAAACGTGCGTCCTGCACGCTTTGCCGGCAACGCAGCAGTGTCCATTGTCCGAGCTTGGTGAACTCCACCTGACGCTCCGAGGTGGCGCCAGACCAGCTTGCCGATAGCGTGCAGAGCCAGTCGTCGACCAGTGCGTACAGGCGGCAGCGCGCATAATCGGCCTCCTCGCAGCGGCCCGCCCAAGCCGCGATGCCCGCGCGCCACTCATCTTCGAACTGAAACAGGTCGTTGAGCGTCGTCGCCACGTCGTACCACGGGTCGAAGCACCCGCCGCGGTCGAAGTCGATCAGGCTCAGTTGCCCCTGCGGTCCGATCATGACATTGCTGGCAATGCCATCGCCGTGAATCGGCACATGTTGCGTTTCGCCGGATTGCAAGGCCGCGCAGGCAAGATCGACACACTCATCGAGCCACGCGGCATCTGCAGGCAGCGAGACCTCGTCACGCTCGCACAACGCCCGCAGCCGCTGAATGTCCTCGCGCGGCGAGCGTAGAAAATCAGGCACGGGTCCTCGATGGACCTTGCGCTTGAGCGCCCACAGCGCTTGCAGGCGATCCGGGGCGGTCAGATCATCGACGCGTGCCCATTTCCACCCGGGGCGAGGAAGCGCGTCGAACAATAGGACGCCACGCTGCGCGTCGACGAGCCGCACACCCGGCGCTGCGCCCGCTTCGGCCGCACAGCCGCTGGCCCGCCCGCTGCGCGTGACGTCGATCAGCGGACTCATGTCGTCGTAGAGCACTTTCGCGTAGTAACGCCGATCCCCGGTGCTGACAGTAAAGCCCGCCCACTCCGTTGCCAGACGCATGGGCGAAGCAATCGCAGCGGTGCCCGCTTCAAGCGTAAGCGTGCCTGAGAAGCCAGCCGCGTGCAGAGCCTCGAGTAGTCGCCGCGATTCGGCAGTGTGCGTGTCCACAGCAGTTCCTTAGCGTCGGACGGGTGGTTGGGTGCAGATGCGATACAGCAGCGCGGTCAACACACGCAAGCCGTTTCGCAGATCCTGCTCGGCAGTAAATTCAGCTTCGTTGTGCGATACCCCGTTGCTGCTCGGCACAAAGATCAGGCAGGTGGGATAGACGTGACTCATGCTGATCGCGTCGTGTCCCGCCACCGTCACGCTGTTGCCCACGGGCAGGTCCAACTGGGCCGCGGTATCGTGAGCGAGGTCCGATAATTCACGGTCGAGCTTCAGTGGCGAGCGCAGCCGTTTCTCCTCGACATCGACACGAGTACCCGTCAGTTTCGCGATGTGCTCGAGCGTGAGCTGAAACTGCTCCGCCGTTTCCTGCAGGCGTTCGACCGACTGCGAGCGAAACTCGATCAGCAGTGTGGCCCGCGACGCGACGACATTCGGCGAGTTCGGATACACATCGAGCCGTCCGACTGAACTGTGCATGGCCAATCCATGCGGTTCGGCTGCGGCGCGCACCGCTACGACCGCGTGTGCCGCGGCCAGCAGCGCGTCGCGCCGCTGCGCCATGGGAGTCGGACCCGTATGGTTCTGTTCGCCGTCGAAACGCACCCGCCATTTGAGCGCGGCCCAGGTCTCGCGCACCACGCCGATCGCAAGCTTGCTGCTCTCGAGCCCCGAGCCCTGTTCGACGTGCGTTTCCACATACGCCGCGACACGGATGTCAGGCACCCAGTCGCCGCAATAGCCGATCTTCTCGAGAGCCGCCTGCAACGAAATGTCTCGTTCGTCCCGGCAGGCGAGCGCCTGCCCAAGCGTCATCGCCCCCGTGTAGACGCTGCTGCCGGTCAGACTGGGCTGGAATCGTGCGCCCTCCTCGTTGGTCCAGTTGACCACGCATAAATTGCAGGCGGGCCGTTCGCCGCGCTGGCGGATCTGCCGCGCGAGACTCGCGATCGCCACCGCTGCGGCCAGCACGCCATAGACGCCGTCGAAGCGGCCCGCGCTGGGCTGACTGTCGAGATGCGAGCCGCACAGCACATACGGCGCGTGTTCGTCGAAGGTCAATAGTCCGAAGATATTGCCAACCGCATCGACCCGCACGTCGAAGCCGCGCTCCTTCAGCCAGTTGCAGAAGAGGTCGCGCACGCGGCCGTCCTCTTCCGATGCCGCAAGCCGATGCAGACCGCCACCGGCCGTCGCGCCGATCAACGAGCTTTCCTCGAACAGGGCGGCGAACCCGGCCAGATCCGCCTCGTCCGGAAGCAGCAACTCAGGGGTGGAGAACGTCGACATCGTCGTGCTCCATGTGGGTTGCGAACTCGTCGGATAAAGGGCGATTCGTCACGAGTGTGCTGATCGCGCTGAAGGGCAAAGTATTGATGAAGGTGCGGTGGCCGAACTTGCCGTCGTCCGCGAGAATCACGCTGCGCACGCAATGCTTCACAAGCGCTCTGCGCAGCAGCGCCTCCGATTCTTCGTAGTCCATCAGACCCAGTTCAAGATCGATACCGCCTATTCCCATGAATGCAATGTCGTAGTGAAACTGGCGGGCAAATTCAAGCGTGTGCGGACCGATCAGAGCATTGTCGTTCCGGCGCACATCGCCGGGCGTCACCAGCACCTGGTTGTCGCTCTGGTGCGTCAGAAGCTGGGCGATATCGAGTGAGTTGGTCACCACCTTCAGGTTCGCAAACGACGTCAACCGTTGCGCGAGCGCCAGCGTGGTCGTGCCGGTATCCAGAAACACGGCCATGCCCTCCTGGACGATCTGCATGGCACAACCGGCGAGCGCGACCTTGGCCTGCGTCTTGATGCGATTGCGTACCTGCAGCGGCTGTTCCTCATTGAGCCGCGGCAGAATGGCGCCGCCATGCACGCGGCGCAGTTTCCCCTGACCTTCGAGAAACTTGAAATCACGGCGAATCGTCTCCTCGGATACTCCGAAGGACGTGGCCAGATCAATCGATTTAACGCGCTGCTGCTGACTGAGAAGCCGCACGATTTCATCGAGCCTTGGCTGGTTGAGCATAGTGCAAAGTTTCCGTGGCACCCGATGTGCCGAAAAAGGGTTTGAGTCCAGGCCTACGTCGCGACGCCTCGTGCGGCGTGCGCGACGCTTCAGCCCGAGAGCATGGCGGGCAGTCGTTGGTCCCATGGCGCGATCGCCTCGAAAGCGGCGCAGAACTGCAACACGTCCGCATCCGCGAAGCGTGGCCCGACAACCTGCAAACCAATCGGCAGCCCACTCTTGCTCCAGCCACATGGCAGGTTAGCAGCGGGGTTGCCCGAGAGGTTGAATGGATAAGTAAACGGCGTCCAACGGGCCCAGGGAACCGGGCTGCTATCCGCCGCGGGATATTGAGGCGGTGCGGTGCTGTCGGCGTCGAACGGGAGAATCGGCACCGTCGGCGTAATCAGCAGATCGTACTGTTCGAACAACGTGTGGACCTGACTCGCGAATGCCGCACGTTGCTGCATCGCCGCGAGATAGCTCGCCAGACTGAAGTCTTTCGCACGCTCGATGAGTGCGGCAAAGCCCGGGTCCAGCCGGTCCATCTGCTGTCCCAGCGATTTTCCATAGGCAATGCCGCGTCCGCCTGCCCACAGCGCTTCGAAGACAGGCAGCGGGTCTTGCCAGGGCAACACTTTCTCTTCCACCGTCACGGGCAGTTGCCCGGCGATCAGGCGCACTGCATCGCCCACCGCCTTTGCCACCTGCGTATCGACGGGCGTGCCGAATAGCGTTGGACACCAGGCGAGCCGCAACGGCCGCAGCGGTTCGTCGCAGCGTGCGTAGAACGATTCGGCTGGCGCTGGCAATGCCTGATGATCGAGCGGGTCCGGACCAGAGAGGATGTCGAATAACAGCGCGCTGTCGCGCACCGTGCGGGTAATCGGACCCGCGTGGCTCAGCATTTCGGTGGCCGACCACGGCCAGGTGGGAATGCGTCCGAGCGTGCCCTTCAACGCGAACACGCCGCAAAAGGAGCCTGGAATTCGCACCGAACCGCCGCCATCCGAGCCTAGCGTTGCCGGAACCATCCGGGCAGCGACAGCGATCGCCGAGCCGGAACTCGAACCGCCGCTGGTCAGCGCAGGATTCCATGGATTGCGTCCATTGCCGAATACGCGCGAAATGCTTGAGCCCGTCCAGCCGAACTCGGTGGTCGCGGTCTTGCCGACCATGATGGCGCCGGCCGCCTTGAGTCTTGCGATGATCGGCGCATCCTGTTGCGGTACCTGGTCAAGCGCCGTGAGCGAGCCGCGCGTGGTGCGCAGCCCCTGCGTCGAAAACAGATCCTTGATGCCGAACGGAATGCCGTGCAGCGGACCGCGGAACCGCCCGGCCGCGGCTTCCCCGGTGAGCGTTTCCGCGTAGTCGCGCGCTGCTTCGGTGTAGACGTCGCCAAAGGCGTGCAATGTGGAATTGTGGGTTTTAATGGCTGCGAGGCTTGCCTCCAGCAGCTCGACCGGCGTCAGGGCGCCTGCTCTGATCTGCCTGGCGGCGTCAACCACGCACGGCATGGCGGTCACTTCCGTATCGTCCGACATTAAAACCCCTGGCAGCCAAGTGTTGCAGCGATGGCGCCATTTCCACAAATCAAAAACCGGGTGTCAAGATAAAAATGTTGGAAATGTTGGAAATGTTGTTTTATGCGGGGATGGCTGGAAGGGGTGAAATGGCCGGTGAGCGTTACGCGAAGCGTTGCGGTGAAGTAAAAACAAAAGCGCCGGTAGCGGCCCAATCAGGCCAGATCTACCGGCGCAACTTGCGAGCCTGAGGGAGTCAGGCGAGTCGGTACCGCTCACGCATCCAGATACGCCACCTCGCCATGCAATGCGGTGTCGAGGCCGCGTTGCTCCGCAGCCGCGTCGAGCTTGACCGCCGTCACGCGATCGATCAGCCACAGCATCGCCCACGTGAACACAAAGGCCCACACGCCGGAGACGATCACCGCGACGCACTGCTTGACGAAGAACGCTCCGCCGCCGAGCAACAGACCATCCGCGCCATTGGGATTCCACGCCTTCGACGCAAACACGCCGAGCAGCACCGTGCCGATCAACCCTCCCACGCCGTGCACACCCCATACGTCGAGCGCATCGTCGAGACCAAGGCGGTTTTTGAGCGCAACCGCGTAATAGCAGATCAGACCAGCCGCAATCCCGATCACCGCGGCCGTGCTCAGCGATACATAGCCCGCTGCGGGTGTGATGGTCGCGAGGCCCGCTACTGAGCCGGTCAACAGGCCGACAAACTTGGGTTGCCGCGCGTTGAGCCATTCGATCAGCAGCCACGTGACAGCCGCAAACGATGCTGCAATATCGGTGTTCAGAAAGGACGAAGCCGTGATCGCATCGACACGCAACTCGGAGCCGGCGTTAAAGCCGTACCAGCCGAACCACAGCAGACCCGTGCCCAGTGCGATCAGCGGCACGTTATGCGGCTTGTGCGACATCACATGGCGGCGTCCCACGTACAGCACCGAAGCTAGCGCGGCAAACCCGGCCGTGTTGTGCACCACGATCCCACCGGCGTAGTCGAGCACGCCCCACTTCGCAAACAGTCCTTCCGGACTCCAGACCATGTGCACGAACGGGAAGTACACCAGCACGAGCCAGCCCGTGAGGAACAGAAAATACGCCTTGAAGGTCACGCGATTCGTAAAGGCGCCGGTGATCAGCGCCGGCGTGATGATGGCGAACATCATCTGATACGCGATGTGAACGACGAGCGGAATGCCCGCATCGTTGCCCGTGTACATCGTCTGCAACGTCACACCATGCAGGAATGCATAATAAGTCGGGTCGCCGATGATGCCGTGCCACGTCGGCCCGAAGCACATCGAGTAACCGAACGCGAACCAGAGGACGGTCGTCCATGCAAGCGAAATGAAACTTTGCATCATGATCGACAGCACATTCTTGCGTTCGACCAGACCGCCGTAGAAGAACGCGAGGCCAGGCGTCATGAGCATGACGAGGCTCGCGCACAGCAGCATGAAGGCCGTATTGCCGACGTTGATCGGCAGGGATGCGGGAAGCACAGCTTGTCTCCTTGAATGTCGTCGTGCGAAATGAGCGGGCAAACCTGGGCGGCCGCGTGCCGCAGCCCTTTCATCTCGCGTTTTAGCGGCTGTCGAAAAATAGTCCTCGGCCGGCGGCGGCGCAATACGCGCGAGCGCTATTGCCGGATTCAGCGGGCCGATATGAGCACGCCAGCAGGCGGCTGCGTGAAGATGGACGGGGGGTAAACCACAGTGTCGAATCTGGCGCACAAACGGAAAACACACACAGCTGCGTGATTTCCTTTCGTCATGACAGCTATCTCGCTGCCGGTCTTCACTGCAAGCCCATGCCGGTGCAAACTGGGCACCGTTCCATCACTTTAGGGAGAGCAGCATGTTCGCGATGCAGTATTCACACCGCTTGCCCGCCGACTACGACACGCAGATCATCCGCGAGCGCGCGGCCACGCGCGGCCCGCTTTGGGACGACACAGAAGGCTTGATCTGCAAGGCGTTCGCGCTGCAGGAACGCAACCGCAATGGCGCGACGGGCAACGTCTACGCCTCCGTATACCTTTGGTCGGACCCGGATGCGGCCGTCCGTTTTCTGATGGGTGAGCGTTTCCAGGCGGTCATCGATGCGTTCGGCCGTCCGCAGATCGAGACGTGGTTGCCGCTGGACGCGCGGCGCGGCAGCGCGCAGCAGGCGCTATCGATCTACCGCGAGGAAGGTGCGGTGAGTGCAGCGACGGATCGCAAGGCGTTGCACGCCGCGGAGATCGAACTCAATCGGGAGATCGCGGCCCGTCCCGATACGGTCGCAGTGTGGTCGGCATTCTATCTGGATGCCTGGCGCCTGATCCGCTTCACTGTCTCGTCGGCGCCGGCCGATGCGGCCCGCAGCGGCGACGTCTACGATGTGCTGCACCTTGCCCAGCCGGGAATCAGCCGCCTCCCGCGATGACTTCGACCGCCTGCTGAACCGCGGCGGCAATCTGTTCGCTGGTTGCCTCGGTGGGCACCGCACGGGCCAGCGTGACGCCTCCGGCCAGCAGCGACAGTAGCACCCAGGCACGCGCCTCACGCTCGGCATCCGTGCCTTCCCGCAAACCCGCGGCGACCGCTTTCATCACCCCTTGCAGTTCGGTTTCGTAGGCAGCGCGCGACGCTGGGTCGGCCCGCTCGATTTCCACGGACAGGCTCGGCAGCGTGCAGGCGTCTCCCAGATCGCAAGTCCGCTTGTATCCCATGTAAAACGCAGCAAACGTTCGAAGCCAGCCCTTGCCGTGCTCGGCGCGCAAGCCTTCCACCGCCTGCCGCAGTTCGCGCAACCCCTCTGCCACCGCCGCGCCGAAGGCTTCCGCCTTGGAGCGGAAATGGCCATAGAACGCGCCGTGGGTTACCCCCGCTTCGCGCGCCAGGCCGTCCACGCCGACCCCACCGTAGCCTTGCTTGCGAAACCCGCGTCCAACCGCCTCGACGATCCGGGCACGGCTTTCTTCCTTGTGCCCTCGGGCATAGCGCGCCATCCAGTTCTCCTTTTACATGACGATCGTCACATAATTCTTGATTAAATTACGATCCCAATATAATTTACTGGAGAAGCGCTGGCAACCGCCGGCGTGTTCTCTGAGGAGACTCATATGCCTTTGCTACGCATCACCCACCAACGCGGCGCGTTCACCACTGCGCAGAAAGCCCAGCTTGCCGAGGAACTCACTGCCGCCATCCTCGTGGCGGAAGTCGGCGCAGATACGCCCGCCGGCCGTGCGGTCGCCTATGTGCTGTTCGACGAGGTCGACGCGCGGACCTCGTGGTACGTCGGCGGCAAGCCCGATCTCGATCCGCCCAAAGGCGGCCGCTTTCTCTTCGACGTGGTGTACCCGCTCGGCGCTGCCCGGCAGGTGGACAAAACCGCCTTGCATGGACAGATCAACGCCATCGTTGCCCGCACTCTTGATGTCGACGGCACGTTTCCGCAGCGCGGCGGCGACTGGGTGTTGATCCATGAAGTGCCGGACGGCAACTGGGGTGCGAGCGGGCAGACGATCGGCATTCGAGAGATCAACGAGGTCGCGGGCGGGACGCCGGAGCGCGCCGAATACTTCGAGCCGTTCCTGGCCGCGCAGAGACGCATGCACGAAGCACACGGCTATCCAGAGCAGGCTCAGCGGCCCTGATCGCCCGGAACGCAAATGTCCGTTACCACATAGGCCGGTCCCACCATTCAAAGTGCTTGTCAGTTCTCTAATTAGGATTACAGATCATGCAACTTTCGAATGAACGACCAGACGCAGACCGAGGTGCCCTTCGGCAGGTTGACGCAAGGCGGCGTCATCACCACGCCAACGTAGGCGCCGGATCGACCGAGCTCCTGTTCGTCCCGGGGAGTGTGTTGATCAAAAGCGGCAACGAGGTGCTCGGCGCAATCGGCGTGAGCGGGTCACCGCTCAGCACCGACGACGAACGTTGCGCCGCGGCGGGCACTGCGCAAATACAGACCGCGCTGTCGGGCGCATCGCAGTAGCGGTACCTGCCTACTCCGCCGCCATGGCTTCCGGTGCCTTGGCGGGCACCCGGCTTGCGCGTGTCAAACGCCGGGTGCCCCATTGCACGCACATCGCAAGCAAGGCCCCTTCAGCAAACGTAAGCAGCGGCGCCTGATGCGGCAGCATCCACACTAGGAACAGGCAGAACGCAGCGAAAGCGAAGCGTCCCAACACCATCCCGCGCAGCAACGAAACGACAAAATCCGCGCCATGAGCGCGCTGCGACGATACCGACAGCACGATCCCCAGCAATGGAAACACCGCGAGCAGGCCGCTCCATGTGGGGCCGACGCGCGCCGACACAGACGTCACCAGTAGCGTGAGCGCCATCCCCGCCAGCATGCGACTGATGAGATCGGTGCGCGTCAGCGGCGCGCCGGCTGCAACGGCGACACTGCGCGGCAGAAACGACTGTCCGAACAGCGTGGCCGCCAGCGCAACGCCGAGCGCCCACATTGGCGAGGCGGGCAAGTACGAGAGAGCAGAAGCCGCCGCCAGCCAGGTGAGGAGCCCCGCCGCTAACGCCCACGGCCAGGCACGCGAGCGGCAGGTCCATGCATAGGCAAAATTGAACGCTTCGGAAGCGAGGATGGCGGACAGCGAGAGCGTGGCCGCATGCGCGCCGAATAACGGGCCGTGTGCAAGAACCAGCAGAAAGAGGATCGGGCCCGCTACGACCGGCAGTCCTGCCAGCCAACCCGCGATGGATGGCCCCCACCACTTGCCCGACATCGAGACGATTAACAGAAAAGCGGGGACCAGCGTGAGCTTGAGTGCAAGCATGACGGCATCGGACGGGTATAAAGCCGGATCTTACCAAACGCTTCCGCCAGGGCGCGCGCACGCGGGCCACATTCTCGGCCGCTGGGCATGCAATACTGCGCGTTCCCGTTTCATCGAACGACTTCACCCCCGAAACCTGTTACGCAGACGATGCCCTATCCTTCCGTGATTTTCCGTCTCGCCACGGCCGCGCTGGTCGTGTCGGTTTATGCCCAAAGCGCATTCGCGCAGCAGACCCCAGCAGCAACGATACCGGCCGCGGCACAGCCCGCCGTCTCCGGCTACAGCCAGCCTTCCAAAGCGATCCTCGACGTGATGCTGGCGCCGTCTCTGCCCATGCCAGTCGTGGCGCCGAGTACCGACCGGGCGCTGCTGGTTACCTATCAGGAATATCCGTCCATCGCGCGGGTGGCGACGCCGTACCTGCGTCTCGCAGGCGTGCGCGTCGAACCCGCGAACCGCAGCCGGCACGACACGCCGGGCGGCTACGGCATTCCGGCGTGCGCGACGCACTTCGACCTGGTTCAGTTCGCGGACAGCGTCGCGCGACCGGTCGCGTTGCCGGCAGGCGTCTGCGCGACCCGTCCGCACTGGAGCGTCGACGGCAAGCGCTTCGCGTTCGAAAACGTGACGGCGCATTCAGTCGATCTGTGGGTCGGCGACGGTGTCACGGGCGCGGTTCACCGCATTCCCGGCGTCCAGCTCAACCCGATGTTCGGCGACGAACTGAACTGGATGCCTGACCAGACAACCCTGCTTGTGAAGCTGGTGCCTGCGCACAGCGGGCCGGCGCCCACCGCCGCCGAAGCAGCGGAGAGCCCGAGCATCCAGGAATCCGACGGCCGGCGCGGCCAAAGCAGCACTTACGAGGCACGCGACACGCTGAACAGCGCCAGCGACGAAGCGCAGTTCGACTACTACGCAAGCTCGCAGCTTGCGCTCGTCGACGCCGGCACGGGCAAGGTCACGCCGCTTGGCGCGCCCGCGCTGTATGACGGCCTCGCGCCCGCGCCGGACGGACGTCATCTGCTGGTGACGACGATCCAGCGGCCCTATTCGTACGTGACGACCGCCGAACGCTTTCCGCACGATTACACGGTATGGGACATTTCGAATCGCGCGCACATCGCGACGCGTCTGATCACGTCGCGCCCCCTGGCGGACCGCGTTCCAGTTGCCGGTGTGCCGCTCGGGCCGCGCAGTTTTTCGTGGCGGCCGACCGAACCGGCCACGCTGATCTGGGCCGAAGCGCTCGACGGTGGCGACTGGAACGTCGACGTGCCGGAGCGCGACAAGGTGATGATGCTCAAGGCACCGTTCGACGCGGCGCCGCGTGAAGTGACGCGGCTGCATCAACGCTATGCCGGCGTTGCGTGGACCTCGCAGCCGGATCTCGAACTGCTCTCCGAGTACGACCACAACCGCCATTGGCAACGGACCTTCATGGTCGACGTCGACGCACCGCAGGTGACGCAACATCCGCTGTGGGACATGTCGAGCGACGAGCTATACGCCGATCCCGGCACGCCGGTGACCAAACCACTGCCGAACGGCTTCCGGGTGGTCCGGGTCGAGAACGGCGCGATCTTCCTCGACGGCGACGGCGCGTCGCCGGCCGGCAACCGGCCATTCCTCGACCGGCTCGATCTCACGACGCTCAAGACCGAGCGTCTGTTCCGCAGTGACAAGGCAGCGCTCGAGCGGTTCGTCGCGTTCACCGGCGACGGTACCCAGTCGTTCCTGACGTGGCATCAGACGCCGAACGATCCGCCGAACCTGTTTGTCCGTACTCTCGGAGCCCAGGTCGGCGATGCGCCGGAGGGCGAAGCGCGCTATGCATCGAGCTCGACCGCGCTCACGCACCTCGCCGATCCGACACCGGTCGTGCGCCAGATCAAGAAGCGTCTCGTGAGATATAAGCGTGCGGACGGGCTCGACCTGTCGTTCACGCTGTACACGCCGCCCGGCTATCAGGAGGGCACTCGCGTGCCGGCGATCCTGTACGCCTATCCGCTCGACTACGCCGACGCGGCAACGGCGGGCCAGGTCAGCGGCTCCGAACAGACCTTCACGCGGCTGAGGGACTACCGGTTGATGCTGCTCGCGGGCTACGCGATCATCGACAACGTGTCGTTCCCCGTCATCGGCGACCCGAAGCGCGCCTACGACACCTACAACGAGCAGCTCGTCGCCGACGCCAAGGCTGCCGTCGATGAAGCGGTAAGGCTGGGTGTAGTCGATCCGGACCGCATCGGCGTCACCGGCCACAGTCACGGTGCGCTGATGACCGCCAATCTGCTCGCGCATTCCGATCTGTTCCGCGCAGGCGTGGCGACGAGCGGTTCGTATAACAAGACGTTGACGCCGTTCGGCTTCCAGAACGAGCGACGCTCGGTATGGCAGGCGCAGGATGTCTATCTGAAGGTGTCGCCGTTCTTCTACGCAGACAAGCTGAAGACGCCGCTCCTGATTGTGCATGGCGAGGACGATGCCAATCCGGGCACGACGCCGTTGCAAGCGACGCTGCTGTATGAGGCGCTGCGCGGCAACGGCGGCACGACGCGGCTCGTGATGCTGCCGCACGAGCCACACTGGTACACGGCGCTGGAATCGAACGAGCAGCTCGCGTATGAGATGCAGCGCTGGTTCGATCGCTACGTGAAGAATGCGCCGCCGCGTGCGGCTGCAGCACAGTCTGCCGCTCCGGCAGCGGATGCTTCGGGTGCGAAGGCGGGGGCAACGCGCGCTGAGTGAGGTGGGTTTTTGCCGTCTGCCTGCGATCAAGATCGCAAGCAGACGGTGGAAGACGACGCGGGTTTATTGGAAACCAACGCCTCCCGATACATTCAGGAAGCCTGACGATAATAAAGATTCTGCGGATGGCGTGCTTCCGCGAAGAAGAACCAGCGCTCTGCGACTAGCCCCGCATACTGCACCACGCACGCGGCACACAGCAGCCAGAGCGAATCCGCGATCGACGACACACTGCCGCCAACCGCGATTAGCACCACAGGCACCGCAAACGCCCCCACCAGGAAGGTCCATTTGATACGTTGCAACGTCTGCGGCGTTTTCCCGTGAAAGAACTCGCGCAGATTAAACGCACCTGCCGTGAAGCCGCGCGACTTCTGTACGAGTGTCGGCGACTTGATGCCGGTCGCGCTTTGCACCGTTGATTTGGGTCGCAAGCGCGCATTGCGCATCAGTGCGGCGATGCGACTCGCACAGCCTGCTAGCGTCAGCACAGCCGCACATAGCGCAAGTCCACCGACCAGTGACGGCGCGAGCCAAGCAGCGCTGGCCGTAGCGAATGTAAAGCCCGACGCGCAGCCAAGCAGTACGAAGTTGACCATCGTCAGTGGCGTGGCCCATTCCTGAAGGAAACGCAGGCACGCGTAAATCATCGACGTGCACACGAACAGCACGGCGCTGGACAACACCCCGAGTGCACCGAATTCCAGCGACCACGGCGAGCCAAACCAATGCGCAATACCATACGCAAAGGCGCACGCGAGAAACACCGGCAGCGCCAGACACTCGCGCGAAAGCCATGAAGTACGCCACATCGCAATAGCGCGCCATGCGCGTTCCGGATGACCGAGGTGGAAGAACGAAGCCAGCAATCCCAAGGCGCCAAGCACGACCACCAGCGCTGCACCGAGCACGAAGAACGTCTGGGGCGGCGCATCAGCGGCTGCGATCATCCCAAGCCGCGCGGCCACTTCTACCCCGAACAGCGCAATCAGCAGACCTTGTCCGGCGCCGCTCAGCGTGGTCAGAAACACCACTGAAAATGCGGGCTTCATGCGCCTCTCCCAAGACTCAGAATGTTGAATACGCGGTCCAGCATGCCGGCGACAGGGCCGCGGCGTCCAGCGTGGAGTTGTCCCTGGAGAAGAGGCGCGCCGTCCTCAGCGGAGCTGGCGCGCGCCGCAGCGGAAGAAACAGCAGGTGCGGCAGGAGCAGCAGACGCACTCCCTGCATCCTCAATCGCAGCCTCCGCCACCTCCCCTGACTTGCACGAACACGACTCACCCCCACACCCCGTCGTCTTCTGACGCGGCAAATAATGGTTCGCAGGCTTCGTCTCCCACTCCGGCATCAGCTGATACCCGCCGCGCTCGCGAATCGCCTGCGACACGACCGACTCCGGATCGTGAATATCGCCAAACAGCCGTGCCGAAGTCGGACACGCCAGCACACAAGCCGGCTTCCGATCGCGCTCCGGCAGCGCCTCGTTATGGATACGATCCGCGCACAACGTGCACTTGGTCATCTCCTTGCGCTCTTCATCGAGCTCGCGCGCGCCGTAAGGACACGCCCACGCGCAATATTTGCAGCCGATGCATTTGTCGAAGTCCACCAGCACGAGCCCGTCTTCCTTGCGCTTATAGCTCGCGCCGGTCGGACAGACGGGCACGCACGGCGGGTCCTCGCAGTGCAGACACGATTTCGGAAAATGGATCGTATCGGTGAGCGGAAATTCACCGGCTTCATAGGTCTGCACGCGATTGAAGAACGTACCGGACGGATCGGCATCGTACGGGCGAAAGTCCGCCAGACTGCCGGCCTCGCCGGAGGTGTTCCATTCCTTGCAGCTCGTCACGCACGCGTGACATCCCACGCAGACGTTCAGATCGATTACGAGCGCCATCTGGGTCATTGGATGCTCCTCGTCACTTTTGCTTGCTGGCGCCGCGCAGACGCGCAGCAAACTCGCCGCGGCCGGCGAAGTACGTTTGCACCAGACGATGCAACACGCCTGTGGATCCGGGCAGCTTCTCCATCGGCGCGAATTGCGGCAACGTGTGGTCCGCATCGGCCTCGGCCGGATACACGCGCACTCGCACGTCGTACCAGGCGGCCTGCCCCGTGATCGGATCCGAGTTCGACATGCGGGCATCGCCTGACGTCGCGCCGGGCAATTCGTCGGTGATCAGGTGGTTGAGCAGGAAGCCGCGCTGCGATTCGTTGGCATCGGGCCCAAGGTTCCACGCCCCCGCTGCCTTGCCGATAGCGTTCCAGGTCCACACCGTACCCGGCTCCACTGCCTCGCTATAGCGCGCCATGCAACGCACCTTGCCCCATGGCGATTCCACGTAAATCCAGCCACCGTCTTCGATGCCGTTGCCGCGCGCCATCAACGGATTCATGAACAGATAGTTTTCGCCGTGGATCTGCCGCAACCAGGCGTTCTGGGAATCCCACGAGTGATACATGGCCATCGGACGCTGGGTGACAGCAGCCAGCGGAAACTGAGCACGATCGGTGGCGGCGAGTTCGAGCGGTTCGTACCAGAACGGCAGCGGATCGAAGTAACGCTCGACGCGCGCGCGCAGATGATCGGGCGGCTGACGTCCCGCTCTCTTGCCCTGCGCGGCGAGGCGGAATTTTTGCATCACATCGGAGTACAACTGAATGAGGATAGGCGTGTCGAACTTGCGAAAGCCCTTCTCTACCGACCACTTCAGATACGGTCCGTTGACGCCGCGCATGTATTGCAGCGTCTCGGGCAGCGTGTAGTGATACACGCAGTTGTGACTTGCGTACTGTTCCCACTGGTTCGGATTCGGCTCGCCCACCAGCGCCTTGTCGCCGTCCTTGCCGCGCCAGCCGATCAAAAAACCCACGCCCGAATCCGGCGAGGTCTGGAAGTTAACGACGAAGTCCGGGTAGTCGCGGAACTTGCGCGTACCCTCCTTCGTCGTGAACGCGGGCAGCTTCAGACGGCTCCCCAGCTCGATCAGTACTTCCTGGAACGGCTTGCATTCACCGGTTGGCGGCACCACCGGCACGCGCACCGAATCGACCGGACCGTCGAACTCGGAGATCGGCCGGTCGAGCATGGACATCGCATCGTGGCGCTCCAGATAGGTCGTGTCGGGCAGGATCAGATCGGCGAACGCGGTCATCTCGGACTGGAACGCGTCGCACACCACCAGGAACGGGATCTTGTATTCGCCGTCGTCGCGTTTGTCGACCAGCATCTTGCGGACTTCGACCGTGTTCATCGACGAGTTCCACGCCATGTTGGCCATGAAAATCAGCAGCGTGTCGATCGGGTAAGGATCGCCGCGCCATGCGTTGGTGATCACGCTATGCATCAGCCCGTGCACGGCGAGCGGGTATTCCCATGAGAACGCCTTGTCGATGCGCACGGGTTCGCCGGCCTCATCGATGAACAGATCCTCGGGCGCAGCCGGCCAGCCGAGCGGGCCATTGGCGAGCGGCGTATTCGGCTGTACGGCGTCCGGGCTGTTGGGCGGCTTGGCGGACGGCGGCACCGCGCGCGGATACGGCGACTTGTGACGAAAACCGCCGGGCCGGTCGATCGTCCCCAGCAGGGACATCAGCACCGCCAGCGCACGGATCGACTGAAAGCCGTTTGAATGCGCCGCGAGACCACGCATTGCGTGAAAGGCGATCGGATTGCCCGTTATGGTGTCATGCGTCTCGCCCCAGGCGTCGGTCCACTGGATCGGCAACGTGATCTTGTGATAGCGCGCGGTCTGCGCCATTTCTCGTGCAAGGCGGCGGATGACGCCGGCGGGAATGCCGGTGATCTCCGCAGCCCACTCCGGCGTGCTGTCCGCCACGCGCTCGCGCAGCAAGGCGAACGACGGCGTAACCGGCGTGCCGTCTTCGAGCGTGTAATTGCCGTCAATGGCCGGCTCCGAACCCGGCGTGTGATGTTGCACCGCGCGTTGCGTCTTCAGATCCCACCACAGATGATTTTGCGGGAACAGCGGATTAGCCTCGGGCAGATTCGGATCGCGCACAAAGAGACCAAACGCATCGCCGTCGGCATTCATGTCGAGCAGCTCGGCCGCGTTGGTATAACGCGTGACGAACTCGCGATCGTACGAATCCGTGGCCAACAGTTCGTGGATCAGCGCCATGAACAGAGCGCCGTCCGTGCCGGGGCGGATCGGCACCCACTCATCGGCAATCGCCGCGTAGCCGGTACGGATCGGATTGATGGCGATAAAGCGGCCACCGGCACGCTTGAACTTCGACAGCGCGATTTTCAGTGGATTCGAGTGGTGATCCTCGGCCGTGCCGATCATGAAAAACAGCTTCGCGCTGTCGAGGTCCGGGCCGCCGAACTCCCAGAACGAGCCGCCGATCGTGTAGATCATCCCGGCCGCCATATTGGCCGAGCAGAAGCCGCCGTGCGCCGCGTAGTTCGGCGTGCCGAACTGCCTGGCGAACAGGCCCGTAAGCGCCTGCATCTGGTCGCGGCCGGTAAAGAGCGCGAACTTCTTCGGATCAGTGGCACGCAGATGGGCGAGGCGCTTTTCGAGCACGGCGAACGCCACCTCCCACGAGACCGGCTCGAACTGCGCGCTGCCGCGCTCGGCGCCCGCCTTGCGCATCAACGGCTGGGTCAGACGCGCAGGGGAATACTGCTTCATGATCCCCGACGAACCTTTCGCGCAGATCACCCCCTGGTTGAGCGGATGCTCAGGGTTGCCGTCGATATAGCGCACTTCGCCGTCGCGCAGATGCACGCGGATGCCGCAACGGCAAGCACACATGTAGCACGTCGTGGTTTTGACTTCGAGTGTTTCGTTTTGCGTGCGTGCGTGGTGTTCCATCGATCCCTCCGGGGACTACGTCAGCCTACCCGTGCATCGTAAGACCGTTGGATATAAAAGAAAAATCGCTATTTAATATCCAATGTATCGTGCGCTCCGATAGTTTCCGAGCGTCCCGCAGGCCGCGAGAACGCCGCTGCAGCGCGCCGGCATCGCTGCGATAATGGCTTTCCCAACCCACCCCCAACCCAGCCCCCACTTGAAGGAGCCGCGCAGTGAGTGATTCCGCCGCCTCGTCTTCCAGCGACGCCAAGCGTCGCGTCGCATTTCTCGGCCTCGGCGTCATGGGATATCCCATGGCCGGCCATCTGGCGAAAGCCGGACTCGATGTCACGGTCTATAACCGTACCTTTGCCAAAGCAGAGCAATGGGTCGCCGAACACGGCGGCCGCGCGGCCCGCACGCCGCGCGAAGCCGCCGACGGCGCCGACCTGGTGATGGCGTGCGTCGGCAACGACGACGACCTGCGCAGCGTCACGCTCGGCGATGATGGCGCGTTTGCCGGCATGAAGCGCGGCACGACTTTCGTCGACCATACGACCGCTTCGGCGAATGTGGCGCGGGAGTTATCCGCCGTCGCCACGAAACAGGGCCTGCAGTTTATCGATGCGCCCGTGTCGGGCGGCCAGGCCGGTGCCCAGAAAGGCACGCTGACCATCATGTGCGGTGGCGAGAAGGCCGCGTTCGAGCCGGCTGCCGTCACGCTCAAGCATTACGGTGCAGCGGTGACGCTGATCGGTCCCGTCGGCGCAGGTCAACTGGCGAAAATGGTCAATCAGATCTGCATTGCCGGCCTGGTGCAAGGTTTGTCCGAGGCAATCAATTTCGGCGAGTGCTCCGGTCTCGACATGCCGCTCGTGCTGGAAGTTATCGGCAAGGGTGCGGCAGCAAGCTGGCAGATGGACAACCGCGGCAAGACGATGATCGAAGGCAAGTTCGACTACGGCTTTGCGGTGGACTGGATGCGCAAGGATCTCGGCTTCTGCCTCGATGAGGCGAAACGCAACGGCGCCGCGTTGCCGGTCACGGCATTGGTCGACCAGTTCTACGGCGACGTGCAGGGTCTCGGCGGCAACCGTTTCGATACCTCGAGTCTGATTTGGCGCCTGCGGCAACTCAAGCGGGCTGACTAAGATAGCGTAATGCGGCTTGACGGCCGCGTCAGTTGCATTACGGGCTTCTCTTGCGCCACCATAACGGCTGGCGCAAGTGGCCAGCGCGCTGCGCAACACATTGAGCGGGCCATCTGAGAGACCATGCTCGTCAGGATCGGGCGCAACCCACCTCGCTTATGAACCAGCCTGCGCAAGAGGTTCCCAAGGTCGGCAACCAGCTTGTCGAGGCCGCGCTCGACGCCCAGCAGCAAGGCGACTTCGCAGGCGCCGAGCGTCTCTACCGCCAGGCGCTCGAAGCCGACCGCCATAACGGTATCGCCCACAACAACCTGGCGAACCTCCTCCGCACATCCGGACGTTTCACTGACGCAGTGGATCACTACCGGCACGCACTCGAAGCGATGCCGGATAGCGCGCCGATCCGCTCGAATCTGGCCGACACGCTGGAAACCCTGCAACGCTACGACGAAGCCGAGGCCGAACATCGCCGCGCGCTCGAACTGCAGCCCGATTACGCCGAAGCTCGCTACAACTATGCGCTTCTGCTGCTCGCCGCCGGCCGATATGCCGAAGGCTGGCCGTACTACGAAGCACGCTCAGAGGTCTTCCACGAGCACGGCGAATTGCCGTTTCCGCGCTGGCATGGCGAAGACCTGCAAGGCAAGACGTTGTTGCTGTTGCCCGAGCAAGGCTACGGGGACACCATCCAGTTCGTGCGCTACGCAAGCCTGCTGAAGACGCGCGGGCTGGCGAAGCTTTCGGTGATCTGCAAGCCAGCGCTTGCGCCGCTGCTACGCACGGTGCAGGGCATCGATGCGCTGATTTGCAACCCGCAAGGTCTGCACCTGCACGACTACTGGGATTCGCTGCTGAGCCTGCCCTGCCGCTTCGGCACGACGCTCGAGTCGATCCCGGCCCGGATTCCGTATGTCGGCGTCTTTGCCAACCGTCTCGAGTCGTGGCGTCAGCGTCTGCCGAACGACGGCGTCCGCATCGGACTCGTGTGGAAGGGCAACCCCGAGCATGAGAACGATGCGAACCGCTCCGTACCTCACTTCTCTGCGTTACAGCCGCTGTGGTCCGTGCCCGGCGTGCGCTTTGTCAGCCTGCAGGTGGGCGGCGCGGAGACCGAGGCGCGGGAATGCGCGGCACAACAGCCGGCCCTGTGTCTCGGCGACGAGATTCACGATTTCGGCGATACCGCCGCCATCATCGGACAACTCAATCTGGTGATCTGCGTCGATACCGCCGTCGCCCATCTGGCGGGCGCGCTCGGCGTCGCGTGCTGGGTGATGCTGCCGCACCGGGGCATCGACTGGCGCTGGCAGCGGGCAGGTATGCGCTCGCCTTGGTATCCCAAGGACCTGTATCTGTTCCGTCAAGGCGAAGCGGGGTGGCGAGGCGTAATCGGCGACGTGCGCAACGCGCTGGCCGACATCCTGTGCGACGCGCCAAAACCGGACGCGGGCCGCTAACGCCGTCCGGGAACGGAACCCGTTTCGGCCCACCCTTTCAGTTCGTCTTGCACAGCACGGCTGTCATGATCAGCGGCATGACTTCATGCACCACCGCGTCGCTGCCGGCATCCTGCAGGTGGGTTTTGACAGACTCGCTGGACCCGAAGACGACCACCCCATACAGCGAGCCGGCCATCGCCTGGCCGCTGCCCTTGTGAAACAGCTCGTCGTTCTGATCGTAGCCGAGTACCGCGTAGACACGGAAACCGAACGCCGTCAGCTGGCTGCCGCGAGTCGGACGGAACGCGTTGACGGAGTTGGCTTCCACGTGCATCGGTTGCGCTTCGATGAACTGGTCGCTTTGCAGCGAAGTAATGAAGGCGTGCGCGTTCGAGCTGCAGTCCAGCTGCGCATCGAGCTCGTGCGCGGCCGAGGGGATCGCATAGAGTACTGCGCCAGCCGCAGCCAGCACCCCAAGCGCGTTGGGAAAGCACATTCTCATGGTGATGCAACCCCTATCCTGGCAGTATGCGGCGTGGGGAGCCAGTTCCCAACGTAGGGCCTTTGCTCCGCTCCTTCTGTACGGCACCCATCAATGCAGATTACGTAGGCTTTCAACGACGCATCACGGCGCGCTGTCCTTGCCCGTTTGTACGCGTGGCCGGTTCACCCCCCCCAGCCGCTCGCGCCGCAACTGGAGCATTTCGCGCCGTCGTTGGCCATTTTGTCGCAAACCGCTCGAACGTGGCGGCCACCTGACCGAACATCCGTGTCATCGAATCCCTCGATATAGACACGGAGTCCGCCGCCATGTTCACTACCATCGTTCTAGAGACGCCTCACTGGGTCTGGGGCGTGCTTGCCGCCCTGATCGTCATGGGTTTCAAGCAGACCGTCCCGCGCCGCCGGTCGCTGCGCAGCGCCACCGCCTTGCCGCTGGTGATGGTGGTGCTGTCGCTCTATGGTGTTGCGTCAGCTTTTTCCAGCCAGCCGCTGGCGCTGCTGGCCTGGGCCACCGGCGTCGCCGCCACTCTGGCACTTTCACAGGGCTTGCGGGTGTGGAACGGGATTCGCTGGCTGGAGCCGGAGCGCAGCGTGCTGATGCCCGGCAGCTGGCTGCCGCTCGGACTGTTGCTGGGGCTGTTCCTGTTCAAGTATTCGGTTGGCTTCACGCTCGCGACCGACCATGCCCTTGCCGCCGACGCCGGTGTCGCCGGCTTCGTGGGCCTCGTGTATGGCGCGTTTAGCGGCGTCTTCCTCGCCCGCGCGCTCGAGGTCTGGCGCGCGGTTCGCCAGGCGTTGCCGCGCGACACGGTTTATTGATGCATCCACCCACGCAATCGTCGACGCGCGGACGATCTGGCGCACCCACGGACCAGCTACAATCCGCTGCTCGTGGCACCGCGCCAACGCGCGGGCCTCCAACCTGCTCGCCATCTCGCGCGGCGAGCAACTGAACCCGGACCGCCGCATGCCTACGTATCGTGTCGTTTTCGGATGGCTTTGGCGTGAGCTGAGAATCACCCTTCTCATCTCGCTGGCGGCCACATTCCTGTTCGGCCCGTTTTCGGACAGCGCGTTTGTCCCGGATCTGATCTACACCTTCACCGTCGCGCTATGCATTCAGGCGTTGATTGAAGCGGGCCGCTATGGTTTGTCGGCCAGCTTCATGCGTCGCGGCGCCGCGCGCCCGACCGGGGTGTCGCCCGAGAGCGCCGCCGCCCAGCGCCCCTGGCCGGGGTGGGGGCTGATGGTGCCGTGGATCGCAATGTCCGCCGTCGTGGGCTATCTCGGCGGCCACACGCTCGGCGATCTGCTGACCGGCACGCATCACGCGCCGCTTGGCTTCCTGCGCAATTTTCAGTCGCTGCTGCCGTCACTTTTGCCGACGTTTGCGCTTGCGATCGGTTGTACCTACTTTTTCTATGCGCGTGGCCGGCTTGCCGCCACCGAAGCGCAAGCAGAAGCCGCGCGGCGCGCCGCCGTCGAAAATCAGCTCAGACTGCTGGTCTCGCAACTCGAACCGCATATGCTGTTCAATACGCTGGCCAACCTGCGCGTGCTGATCGGCCAGGACCCGCAACGGGCGCAGGCCATGCTCGATCACCTGAACGGTTTTCTGCGCGCCACGCTCGATGCCTCGCGCTCGGATTCGCACGCGCTCTCCGCCGAGTTTGCGCGAATCGGCGATTACCTCGAGCTGATGCAGGTTCGCATGGGGCCGCGTCTCACCGGAAAGCTCGATCTGCCCGACGAATTGAGCAGCCTGCCCGTGCCGCCGCTGCTGCTGCAACCGCTCGTCGAAAACGCGATCAAGCATGGGCTCGAGCCGAGCGTGGCCGGCGGCCGGATCGAAGTTGCGGCACGGCGCGACGGCCAGGAGTTGTTGCTGAGCGTGCGCGATACCGGCGTGGGGCTCGGCGCGGTGCCCGCGCATGGCAGCCGCTTCGGCATGCAACAGGTGCGCGAAAGGCTCGCCGCGCTGTACGGCAGCGCGGCCTCCCTTGAATTGACCACGCCCGATGACGGCCTCGGCGGCGCGCTTGCTGTCGTGCGCATTCCGGTCACCTGAGCAGCGCGAACGGCCTGAGCTGACTGCGCGCCAACCTATCCATGTCCACTTCAACCATGATGAACGCCACCGCCCTGATCGCCGAAGACGAACCTTTGCTGGCCGCCAACCTGCAAGCCGAGCTAGCCCGCTTGTGGCCCGAACTGCGTATCGTCGCGAGTGTCGGCGACGGTTCGTCTGCGCTTCAGCAGGGTCTCGCGTTGCAGCCCGACCTGTTGTTCCTCGATATCCGCATGCCGGGGATGAGCGGGCTGGATGCCGCGCAGGCACTGGCCGAGGATTGGCCCGATACGGGCCGTCCACTGCCGCTACTGGTGTTCGTCACGGCGTACGATGAATATGCGCTGCGCGCCTTCGAACGCGCGGCGCTCGACTATGTCCTGAAGCCGGTGCAGACCGAGCGGCTGGCGAAGACCTGCGCGCGCCTGCAGGCAGCGTTGCAGGCACGTGAGCAACCGCAGGCCGCGCAAGCGGGGCTCGCGCCGATGATCGATCAGTTGCGTGCGTTGTTCGGTGCCGCGGGGCAAGAGGTGCCAGGCGCGTCGGCTGCAACCGGTCTGGCAGCCGCAGCCACGGTTAGCGCACCGTTGCGCATGATCCAGGCAAGCGCCGGCAACACGATCACGATGGTCCCAGTGGGCGACGTGCTGTACTTCGAGGCAGCGGACAAATACGTCCGGGTCATCACGGCCGAGCGAGAGCACCTGATTCGCACCTCGCTGCGCGAACTGCTGCAGCAACTGGATTCGCAGCAATTCTGGCAGATCCATCGCGGCACGGTAGTGCGTGCCGACGCGATTGCCAGCGCCTCGCGCGACGAGTCGGGCAAGCTCACGCTCAGCCTGCGCGACCATGCGGCAAAGCTAAGCGTGAGCCGGCTCTACGCCGACCAGTTCAAGGGTATGTAGCCCGGCGGCGGATGCTCGCCGCAGACGTTCATATTCGTTTGCAGCGAGGCACCGTCGCCTCGCTGCCACTCACCCAACCGTATTCCAGCGCGCATCCGCGACCGTCAGTTTCTTTGGAATCAGCTTGAGATCGGTGAACGTATCGGCAATCTGCTGCTGATACGCCAGCGTCGCATCGGTGATCGGTTGCACGCCGTAACCGGCGCGTCCCAGCGCGACTTCGAGTGTGGCCGCGTCGAGACCCACCAGCGGCGACAACTGCGCCGCCACGGCAGGGATGTTATTGCGGCCCCACTCGTCGACCTGATTGAGTTCGTCGAGCAGCGCATGCAATACCTGGGGCTGCGCCTGGGCGAACTTGCGGGTGGCGACGTAATACTGGGTGTTGCGCACAATCCCGTCTCCGTTGGTCAGGACACGTGCGTTTGCCTGACGTTCGATAGCCGCGAGATACGGATCCCAGATCACCCACGCGTCGACGCTGCGCTGGACAAATGCCGCACGCGCGTCGGCGGGCGTCAGATAAACCGGCTGGATGTCGGTGTACGCCAGACCGGCGCGCTGCAGCGCCTTGACCAGCAGAAAGTGAACATTCGAGCCGCGGTTCAGCGCGACCTTTTTGCCGCGCAGATCGGCCACCGTGCGGATCGGCGAATCCTGTTGCACTACCAATGCTTCGCCTTTGGGCGCAGGCGGTTCGTTGGCGATATAGACAAAGTCCACGCCTGCAGCCTGCGCAAAAATGGGCGGCGTTTCGCCGACCGTGCCGACGTCCACCGCGCCCGCATTCAATCCTTCGAGCAGTTGAGGCCCGGCGGGAAATTCAAGCCATTGCACGCTCACGCCTTGCGGCGCGAGCTTCTTTTCGAGCGTGCCACGGGCCTTCAGGACGACGAAGTTGCCGTATTTCTGGAAGCCGATGCGCAGCGTCTTCGAGTTGCCCTCGGCCAGCGCGGCCTGACTCGACAGCAACACGCCTGCGCCACCGGCAAGAACGGCACCCGTCCCGGCTGCTAGCGCCGCGGCGGCTTTCAGAATCGAGCGGCGGCTCGAATCGACCGGCTGCAGGTTGCGGATAGAGTGTCCTGATGAAGCCATATGCGTCCTCTGGTGGTTCGTAGCGGCTCGTCCGGCCGCAAATGCGGCGGCGCCATCGCCGCGGCGCTCCCTAGGATAAGGACGTGCCACCGCGCAGCGAACCAATCATTACGCATATGCAAAGCATGGCGGGTGGGAAAGGCGGCAGGCGGCACATGCCGCCTGCCGTCCTGCTTTACGGCGCTGCCGGGAAATCCAGCGTCGTGTCGTTCACCCGGTTCACGAGGTTGGTGAAGGTGATGGACGTGATGGCGAGAATCACTTCGACCACCTGCTGTTCGCTGTAGCCGGCCGCGCGCACTGCATCGAGCTCATCTGCGGGAACCGTACCGTGCGTAGTTACGAGCGTCCGTACGAAGCGCACCAGCGCATCGCGCTTCGCGTCGCCGGTTTCGGCGCCTGCACGCACCTGCTTCATGGTGCCCTGCGACAGGCCGGCGAACTTGCCCATCAGCGTGTGAGCGGCGAGACAGTAATCACAGCCGGCCACTTCGCTGACAGCGAGCTTGATCACTTCGATATCGGACTTCGCCAGGCTGCTGCTCGCCAGCACGGCTTCCACACCGAGAATCGCGCCAAGCGCGGCGGCGCTGTGCGTGCCGATAGTCGCGTAAGCGTTAGGCACCTTGCCGGCGGCCTTCTTGATCTTCGCGAACACTTCAGCGGTGGCGCCAGTCGCTTCTTGAGGGTTGATGGTAGAAAGACGGGACATGATCGACTCCTTGAGGTCTGGGTTTATCTGCTAGCCATGTCGTATGGCATGGAAGTCAGTGTAGCCAGTCTCAGCGAGTTAATTAATGCCACAATCGAGCAATTTTATGCTCAAACGTCTCATCGAATCAGAGAGTTGCTCCGACGTCCGGGTCTAATAATGCCCGCTCAACGATCCCCGCCCACGCGTGGTCGTGCGCGGCAGTTCGATGGAAAACACCGTTCCGCGCGCCTCATCCGACTGCATGCTGACCTCGCCGCCGTGCATCTGGACGATCTCCCGCACGATGTGCAGGCCAAGGCCCAGGCCTTCGCGCGGCCGCCCGCCGACGCCGCTCGAACCGAACGCCTTGAACAGATGCGGCACGACGTCCGCTGGTATCACGCCGCCGTTCGTGACGCTCAGCTTAATCGTCTCATCGTTGCTGGCGTCGACCTTGACGATAATGCTGCAGCCGGGCTCACCGTGATGCAGCGCGTTGTTGATCAGGTTGGAGATGGCTTGCCACATCAGATCGGTATCCCAACGGCCGGCCGAATTCCCCTCGCTCAGAAAAAAGATCCGGTCGGCGCCCTTGTGCGTGGCGAATTCGTCGATCACCGATTTGCACAGCGCCGCCAGCTCGGTCGAACGCGGTTGCAGTTGCAGCCGCCCGCCTTGCAGGCGTGCCAGGTTGAGCAGCTGATCCACCATGCGCGCCATGCGCAGCGAACTGCTCTTGATGCGCGTGGCGGTCGTGGTCACCTGCTCGCTCCCCCCCACGCGCATCAGATACTCCGCCGAAGCCAGCACCGCGCCGAGCGGCGTGCGCAGATCGTGGCCGAGCACCGCCATCAGCATTTCGTTGGCTTCGAGCATCTGACGCGTCGTCACCAGTTGCGCGGCGAGCTGGCGCTTCTGCTGTTCGAGCTGCACGAAAACATCCACCTTCGATTGCAGGATGCGCGGGTCGAACGGCTTGTAGAGAAAGTCCACGGCGCCGGCTTCGTAGCCGCGAAACGTGCGCGAGGCGTCCTGCGCGGTTGCCGTCAGAAAGATGATCGGCACATGCGAGGTACGCGGGCTGCCGCGCATGAGCGCGGCCAGCTCGAAGCCGTTCATGCCCGGCATGTTGACGTCGAGAATGGCCAGCGCCACTTCGTGTTTGAGCAGCAGGTCCAGTGCCGCCGTGCCGGAATCGGCCACCAGCAGGTTGATCTCCGGCCGCGTCAGCGACGCCTGAAGCGCCATGATGTTATGCGCGATGTCGTCGACGATCAGAATGTTGACAGTGGGATTCGTCATGGCATCGGGTCAGGATTCACGTTCAATAAAAGCGGGCAGCCGCGCAAGGCGACGCGCCATTGTAGAGGGAGTCAAAATTTCGTCTGCAACGCCGCGCTCGATCGCGGCGCGCGGCATTTCCGGTGATGAAGCCGTATCAGGCGCCTGAACCCAGGCGGCACCGCCTAACGCGCGCACCGTTGCGAGGCCGCGCACGCCGTCTTCGTTGGCGCCTGAGAGCAGCAGCGCAAGCAGCCGCTCGCGATACACCCAGGCGGCCGATTCGAACATCACGTCGATCGATGGCCGCGAAAAACGCACGGCCGCCTCCGTGGACAGCGCCACCGTGCGGTCGTCTTCAACCAGCATGTGATAGCCGGGCGGCGCCACGTAGACGCGGCTCGCGAGAATACGCTCACCCGCGTCGGGTTCGAGCACCGGCAGCGTACTGCGATGGCTGAAGGTCTGCACGAGGTAACTGAGCGGATCGGCGGGAAGATGGACGACCACCATCACGGCAGCGGAGAAGTCGCCCGGCAGCGCGGCCAGCAGGCCGTTCAGGACGTCGATGCCGCCCGCCGAGGCGCCGATCGCCACCATCTCGAACGCGCGCGCGGGCGTCGAAGCGGCCTGGCGTTTCGCGGTAGGAGGTTGTGCGCGCATAGGCAGTCGCATCAGGATCGGCTGAACGATGTTGGCATGGCGGCGGCGTCAGCGCTTCTGGTAGATACGCTCACGCTGACAAAACTCGTCAAACGCTTCGTGCTGACTCGAGAAACGCAGGCTTTCCTTGCTACCCAGACCAAGGAAGCCGCGCCGCACGAGGGCGCGCTGAAACAATCCTAGCGCGCGGTCCTGCAGCGCGCGGTCAAAATAGATCATAACGTTGCGGCACGATACCAGATGTGCCTCAAGGAACACTTCGTCAGTCGACAGGCTGTGATCGGCGAACACCACCCGGTCTTTCAGGGCGCCGGCAAAGCGCGCGCCGCCGTAGGCCGCGTGGTAGTAGTCGGACAGCGAATGCTTGCCGCCCGCGGCCAGGTAGTTCTGCGTAAAGCCGGCGATCCGGTCGAGCGCGTAGATGCCCGATTCGGCGCGCGCCAGCGCGTCGGGGTTGATGTCGGTCGCGTAGAACAGCGTGCGCTCGGTCAATCCCTCTTCGTCGAACAGGATCTTCAGCGACCACAGTTCCTCGCCGGTGCTGCAGCCGGCCACCCATACCTTGACGGAAGGATAGGTCCGCAGGACCGGCATTACGTGCTGGCGCAGCGCCATGAAATAGGCCGGATCGCGAAACATGTCGCTCACCTGCACCGTCAGGTACTGGAACAGGCGCGCGAACTCGGCGCCGTTGCGCATGATGCGGTCCTGCAACTGCGAGAGCGTGGTGAGACCGAACTCGTCCAGCGCCTGGGTCAGCCGGCGGCGCAGCGACGACATCGCGTAATGGCGAAAGTCATGCTGGTACTTCAGATAGATCGCCTCCAGCAGCAGCCGCAATTCGATATCGAAATCGCTGATGCGCGGCGGCCGGATCTCTGGCGCGGACGGGTTGCTTTTCATCGCACGGTTCTCTGCCACTAGCGTTGCCGCAGCCAGACGCGGCAGAGCGCGACCAGCTTGTCGACATCGATCGGCTTCGAGATGTAGTCGTCCGCCCCCGCTTCCAGGCAGCGCACCCGGTCGTTCGCCATCGCCTTGGCGGTCAGCGCGATGATCGGCAGATGGGCGAAGCGCGGATTGCGGCGGATCTCCGCCATCGCGGTCAGGCCGTCCATCTCCGGCATCATGATGTCCATCAGTACCAGATCGACTTCCGCCTCCCGGTCCAGCAATTCAAGCGCTTCACGGCCGTTGCGCGCAATCTGCAGCCGCGCGCCGAGCGGTTCGATTACGTGCGACAGCGCGAAGATATTGCGTACGTCGTCTTCGGCGAGCAGGATGCTGCGGCCTTCGAACGCGTTGTCGCGTTGCCGCACGGTGCGCAGCATGCGCTGCTGCTCCGGCGCGAGCGACGACTCCACGCTATGCAGGAACAGCGTGACTTCATCCAGCAGACGCTCCGGCGACTTCGCCCCCTTGATGATGATCGACTTCGAATAACGGCGCAGGCGGTGTTCATCCTCGCTCGACAGCATCCGGCCGGTGTAGACGATCACCGGCAGCGCCAGATAGGCGGTGTCGAGCGCGAGCCGTTCCAGCAGGTCGTAACCGGTGCCATCCGGGAGCGCGAGATCGGTCACCACGCAGTCGAAACTGCCGGCCGCCAGTTCGTCGAACGCGGCGGCAAGCGTCGCCACCGCCACGATCTCCGTATTGGCGCTTTGCAGCAAAGCGCGGATGCTTTCGCGCATGGGTGTGTCGTCTTCGATCACCAGCACGCGTTTGAGGCGCTGCTGCAGACGCGCCTCGAGGCGGCGGATCGCCGCTTCCAGGGTCGAGCGTGCAGTCGGCTTCAGCGTGTAGCCGATCGCGCCCAGATGCAGCGCCTTGTCTGCGTGATCGGTGGCCGAGACAATGTGGATCGGAATGTGGCGCGTGAGCGGGTCGTTCTTCAGCCACTCAAGCACCGTCAGGCCCGAACGGTCCGGCAGGCCGACGTCGAGCAGCACGGCAGCCGGCCGCATGTCGCGCACGAGGGCGACGCCGCTGGTGGCATCGGTGGCGTGCACGAAGTCGAAGTCGAGCTCGTGCGTCAGATCGCGCAGAATCTCGGCGAACGTCGGATCGTCCTCGATCGCGAGAATCACCCGGCCGCCGCGCGCCCGCTGATGCCGGTCGTCGTCGATCGGCGCGCGGCTGATTTCCTCGGCGCCATTCAGCGCCGCGCCGGCTTCGGCAAACGCGGCGGGTCGATGCGTGTTCGGGGCGATAGCGCCGTTCGCGCTTGAGGCGCTAACGGCGGTGGGCGAAGCAGGTGATGGGGACGACGAGCTGTGAGCCGTCTTTGGCACCGCGGTAGGGGCGACTTGCCGCGACGGCTCGTCGTGCTGTTGGTCGGTATTGGCGGACACCGCGCCGCTGGCATCCACCGGCAGCCACAGCGTAAACACACTGCCCTTGCCCAGTTCGCTCGTCACCGAAATGCGGCCGCCCAGCAGCCGCGAGAATTCGCGTGAAATCGACAGACCGAGGCCGCTGCCGCCGTAGTGCCGGCTGGTGGAACCGTCGGCCTGCTGGAAGGCTTCGAAAATCAGTTCGAGCTTGTCTGGGGCGATACCGATTCCGGAATCGCGCACATCGAAACGCAGCATGCCGCTCTCGGCCAGCGTCACGCTAAGCGAGACCTCGCCGCGTTCGGTGAACTTCACCGCATTCGACAGAAGGTTGCGCAACACCTGCACCGCGCGTTGGCTATCCGTGACGATCATCTCCGGTACGTCTTGCGCGCGCTCGAAGCTGAGCTTCAGATGCTTGGCGGAAGCCATCGGCGTGAAAGTCTCGCGCAGCGCCTGCAGGGTGGCGTCGAGCGAAACCGTTTCGAGTTCGATGCTGATCTGACCGGCTTCCACCTTCGACAGATCGAGAATGTCGTTGATCAGCACCAGCAGATCGCTATTGGACGCATGAATGGTCTCCGCATAGCGCACCTGCTCTTCGGTCAGATTGCCCGTGCGGTTCTGCTGCAGCAGCTTGGCAAGGATCAGCGAACTGTTCAGCGGCGTGCGCAGTTCGTGCGACATGTTGGCGAGAAACTCGGACTTGTAGCGGCTCGCCTGTTCCAGGCGTGCCGCGTTGGCCGAGAGCTCGTCTTGCGCGCGGATCAGATCGGCCTTTTGCCGCTCGAGCCGCTGCGCGTATTCCTCGAGCTGCACATTGGTCTGCTCGAGTTCGGCCTGCTGGTTTTCGAGCCGCGCCTGCGACTCCACCAGCGCCCGGCCGCGCTCCTCGAGCCCTTCGTTCGAGACGCGCAGCTCTTCCTGCTGAACCTGCAATTCTTCATTCAGTTGCTGCGTTTCGATCAGCACGTCCTGCAGAC
Source organism: Paraburkholderia sp. GAS82 (assembly GCF_050436285.1). Taxonomy (NCBI): domain Bacteria; kingdom Pseudomonadati; phylum Pseudomonadota; class Betaproteobacteria; order Burkholderiales; family Burkholderiaceae; genus Paraburkholderia; species Paraburkholderia sp. GAS82. The sequence continues at coordinate 164,061 of NZ_JBNDLX010000013.1, read as the reverse complement.
GCTCGCGGTACAGCGCCGCCTCGAGAAAATCGCCCATGCCGCCCGCGATCAGTTGCAGCAGTTCGTGATCGCGCTCGACCAGCGCCCGGACGAAACCGAGTTCGACCACGCCGTTGACGACGCCGTCGTTCTCGATAGGTAGCACGATCAGGTTTTTCGGCGGACTCATGCCGAGGCCGGAGACAACCTTCACATAATCGTCAGGGACGTCCTGCAGAAAAATGGTGCGGCGCTCGAGCGCAGCCTGGCCAATCAGGCTTTCGCCGCTTTGAAAATGCTGGGTGGCTTGTTCATTTTCGGGCGTATAGCCATAAGAAGCGGCGCGGCGCAGCGCGCCGGTATCCTTTTCGCGCACATAGAGCGCAGCCACCGCCGCCCCGAGATACTGGCCGAGAAACTCGAGCATCGCGCGGCCGACGAGCGATGGCGTGACCTGCCCCACCACCTTCTCCGCCAGCAGCCGCTGACCCGAGCGCAACCAGACCTGCTGCTGCAATACCTCGGTCTGCAGGTCCTGCTCCTTGAGGACGCCGTCGTAGGTGGCGGAGAGAGCCAGCAATTCACGCCGCCCCATCCAGGCCAGCAGGCCGCTGACCAACAGACTGAAGAACAGGAAGGCGGTGACCAGCGTGGTCGTGACACTGCGCGCCGCTGCAGCGCGCTCCTGCCGCAAGCGCAGCTCGACGTTAAGAAATTCGGCGAACTCGTTGCGCGTTTCGTCGAACTCCATCTTGCCTCGGCCGCTCACAAGCTCCGGCTGGAAGTTCACGTTCTTGCGCCGCAGATCGATCACCTGTTGCGCGTAACGATCCCATTGAGCCTGCACGGCCTCGATCTGCTTGAGGCGATCGACCTGCGGAGGATTGTCGGAGACCATTTCCTCCAACGATTTGATCTCCGTATGGAAGCGCGCCTGACCCACCTCGTACGGCGCGAGAAAGTTCTCGTCGCCGGTAATCAGAAAGCCGCGCATCGCAGATTCGCGATCGACCGCGAGACGCAGCATCTCATTGGCGTCGCCGATTACCCGCTCCGAGTGTTCGGCCCAGTTCATGGTATTGACGAGGTATGCGATCAGCGCGACGAACAGCGCCGCGGTCAGAAGACCGACGCCTAGTGGCAGCGCGATGTTACGACGGATGATGCGGCGAAATCGATCTTGATCGACAGCAGTGAAGGCGGGCATTTTTTCTATGTTTCGTCTGGTCAGCTTGCTCGGCTCGGCAATTTCGACTGATGTACCGCCACCACAAGATACGTTGCGGCTGTCATGCTGCAAAAACGGTAGCCGGACGCAACGCAAGGCCTTGGGAAGCGCACGCGGTTTGCCTTCTCACCGCGCGGCGGCCTCGTATCATACAGCGACAGTACGGTTTCGATCCATGCGGCCTGCCCGTGCGCGGCAAGCCGCGTGTTGGCGGTTCGGTCGGACAGGCGTGAGCAGCAAGCAGCGTGCCCAACCACGGCATGCGTCGCTCGCTGTTGCCATCAGCGGAGGCAAGGATGGTGCTTGCGCTAGCGCCTCTGCCTCTGCCTCCGCTCCCGCTTGCGCTGGCCTCGCCGCCTCAGGCCGGCACCGACTCCGCCATCGCCGCGCGCGACCAGACCCGATGCTGTTCTGTCGCAGCAACGAATGCCTTCAGCACCTGCGCGAGCTGTTTGTCGTCGCCGGTCGCCACGCCGTCGGCATTCTCCGGCAAGTGCGCCGCCGACAACACGTCACGCCCCGCGCCCAGCGCCGCAATCGCCTTGAGATGCTTGAATGCTTCGAGTACGAAATGCCGTGCGTCGCCCGATTGCGCGAGCGCTTTCGCACCCGCCTCGCCGCCTGCGACGACGATCGCGTCGAACATGATCGACGGCATGCCGGCAATCGTCGCATCGGGTTGCAGGTCACCGATAGCGGCGAGAGTCGGCGCTATCAATAGCGGCGTGGCGCCTTCGTCGCGCAGGGCCTGCTGGAGTTTGCCCAGCGACGCGACGTCCGAGCCCGGCGCTGCCAGCAAGGCAATCTTGCGCGTCTTGATGCCCGGTTTTACACGGTTGAGCAGGCTCAATGCCGGTGAGGTCTCCGGTTCCGACGCAACCGGCGCCTTGCCCTTTTTCGGCGCAGGCAGGCCCAGGCCAGTCGCCACCTTGGCTGCCAGGTCCGCGTCGAAGTTGGCGAGGATCTGGTTCACCACGCGCTCGCGAATCTCCGGCTTCGTGACCTTGCCGAGTTCGAACTGGTAGGCGGCCGCAATGTGTTCTTTCTCGACCTCCGACATGCTGCGGTAGAACAGCGCGGCCTGCGAGAAGTGATCGGCAAACGACTCGCTGCGCACGCGAATCTTCGCGCCGTCAATGCGCTCGTGATAGCTTTCGAAGCCACCGTCCGCCGCGGCAGGATCGGTTTCCTTCGGCCAGCCGCCGTTCAGCGAGTTCGGCTCGTACGAAGCCTGACCGACATTGATCGCCTGACGGTGCATCGCGTCACGCTGGTTGTTCTGGAACGGGCATACAGGACGGTTGATCGGAATCTCGTGGAAATTCGGTCCGCCCAGTCGGCTGATCTGCGTATCCGTGTACGAAAAGAGTCGCCCTTGCAGCAGCGGATCGTTGCTGAAGTCGATGCCCGGCACGACATGGCCCGGATGGAATGCCACCTGTTCAGTCTCGGCGAAGAAGTTGTCGGGGTTGCGGTTCAGCGTCATCTTGCCGATGATTTTCACGGGCACCCGCTCTTCGGGAATCAGCTTGGTCGGATCGAGCAGATCGAAGCCGAAGCTGTTTTCATCTTTCTCCTCGACGATCTGCACGCCGAGTTCGAACTCCGGGAAATTGCCTTGTTCGATGGCTTCCCACAGATCGCGCCGGTGAAAATCAGGGTCCTTGCCGGCGAGTTTTTGCGCCTCGTCCCACAGCAGCGAGTACGAGCCGAGCACCGGACGCCAGTGAAACTTGATAAAGCGCGATTTACCCGCCGCATTGACGAAGCGGAACGTGTGAATGCCGAAGCCTTCCATGGTGCGCAGGCTGCGCGGAATCGCGCGGTCCGACATGGTCCACAACACCATGTGGGCGGACTCGGGCACTAGCGACACGAAGTCCCAGAAGGTATCGTGCGCCGATCCGCCGGTCGGCATTTCGTTTGGCGCTTCCGGTTTGACCGCGTGGACAAAGTCCGGAAACTTGATGGCGTCCTGGATGAAGAACACCGGCATGTTGTTGCCCACCAGGTCGTAATTGCCTTCCTGTGTGTAGAACTTGACGGCGAAGCCGCGCACGTCACGCACGGTATCGGCAGAGCCGCGCGGTCCCTGCACGGTCGAAAAACGCACATATACCGGCGTCTGCACCGATGGGTCCTGCAGGAACGCAGCCTTGGTGTACTCGCTCATCGACTCGTACACCTGAAACACACCGTGCGCGGCCGAACCGCGCGCATGCACGATCCGTTCGGGAATCCGCTCGTGATCGAAGTGCGTGATCTTTTCACGCATGATGAAATCTTCGAGCAGCGACGGACCGCGCGGACCGGCGCGCAAGGTGTTCTGGTTGTCGGCGATCTTCACGCCCTGATTGGTTCTGAGCGCCTCGCCATCGGGGCGCAGGCGAAACTGTTCGAGATCCTGTGTCTTGGGATCGGAGCCCGTGGTCGTGCGGCCGGCGGGCTGCCGGTTGTTCGATTTACCTGCCATGGGGAAACTCCTTGCGTACGGCGCGACCGAGCGAAACGTCGGCTTGGCGCGGACCTTCGGTTCAGCAAGCGATGTTCCCAACGGCACGTGCGGAGCGGCGCTTTTGTCGATTCGGGAAACGCCTGGATCGACCCCGATTGCACAAATTACTGTATGAATGTACAGTGTCTTCTCTTACCTTTCCGGGCCGTCGGCATCGGTAGCGCGTGATGCCGGCGTCTGATAATCGGGCAGCGTCCGGTCTGCCACAACGTGCGGCAAATAGATGGAGAAGACATGCTGCGATCTCTGAGCGCGGGAGTTGTGCTGCTTGTAGTCGCCACAACTGTGGCGGCAGCTGCGCCATCAACTGCCGCAGCAGGCGCGCATTATGTGGAAGTCTGGAATCCGCCGGAAGCGCGCATCGCTTCGCCGGTGGCAGCGGCCAGATCCAGGGTAAAGCCGGGTAAAACCGCGCTGCTGGCGCGGAGCATGGGCAAAGCTGCTGCGCCACACCGCATTGCGGAGCGACTGTCCAAGGCTTCGACTACAAGGCGTGTGGGTATCGACGCCGCAAAGAAGACCACCAGTCCGCGCTTTATCGACATTCCGCGCATCTTGACACCCGAAGGCAACGTGCTACAGGTGAGCACCGGTCGCATGGCTGTTTCCGTGGTGCGATGACGCTGGCTATCCACGCGCGGCAAAAGATGGAACCTGAAACCTACAAGGGCTATGCGATCTGGGGCCATGCCATCGTCCAGGACGGCGGGTACGCGTCCAGCGGCACGATCACGCACGGCACAAAGCTGATCGAAGGATCAGGGATTCTGGGCAATTTCGAAACGGACGAAGAAGCACGCCTCGCGGGACTCGACTGGGCTCGAGCGTGGGTCGACAGTCACGGATAGCGAACGCGAGGGCCGCGACTGTGTAACCTAGGGTTGGATGAGCGCAAAACTGTCGCGCCCTGAGTACCCCATAAAGTTGTCGATCAGCAGCAACAGGTCTGCCTCATCAGGCCTCGTGCCCCACCGGCTATGTCCGGAAATCGACGCAATCGCAAACCATGAATGCGGCGGAAACCATTCGGCATGCACAGTGCGCTCGCCGATGATGCGCAGACGCCCGGTATCGCAAAGATACTCGGCGCGAACCGTTTCTCCTGACACCACCTTGCTGGCAGTAATCGGCGCAGGCTCAAACATGGCGTCCTCCCGTTTGTGGATCCCTGTTGTTCAAATCGTGTGCATAGCTTTTTGGGTTCCCCCTAGCGGTTCAATTCCGCGTGGTGCTGGTCCGGGCCTAACCAGGCCCGCAACGGCAACGCGCGCGTCAGCCGTCGGGGGTTATAAGGCAAGTTTTGTGCCGATTCGATCAACTGACCGTCTGGCGGTCTTTTGCCCAAACGTCAGTTTTTTGGCCTGCATGCTTGTGTGGCGAGCCGCCCGTCTTGTGTGCCAAAGCGAGCAAATCGGCACTGCTTCGGTGCGCACCGCAGCGGTACTTTAAAGGGAGCCATTATTAGTACGGTATCCGAATCAATTGTCGGACGATGCGGGGCTGCGATAGCGTCGAACAGACGTTTGATCGGACACTGATACAAGCGACAGAGGGCGGCCACGTCAAGACGCGACCGCCCTCAGCGGTGAAATACGGTTACGCCCCGTTCAACCCTGCACGGGGCTTACACCGCGATCAGTGGGTGCGCTTTGCGGGGTGCTTCGCCGCATCCTTGGCTTCTTCGCGCGCATCGCCCATGTCCTTACGGGCCTGACCCATGCCCTGCTGGACATCGCCCTTCATTTCGCGGCCGACGTTCCCAGTGGCCTTCCCCGCCACCTCGTTGACCTTGCCCTTGGCCTTTTCAGCAACGCCCTTCACCTGGTCCTTGTTCATGACGTCCTCCAAAAGTGCGACTTGTGTCGCGACGTTCATCACGCCGCAAGCAGTGTTCCTGCTATCGGGGAATTTTCAGCTTGCCTTCCTGGCGTGTAGCGCTCCACTTCAACCCTGGTGCGATTCCCCCGCCGCGCCGGAATTGCAGGCTTTTTGACTCGACCAGACGCCCCGGTTGCCCGCAATTCAATGAAATGCGCCGCCAATTCCCCTCGTTTCGCCGGATCACATTTACTGCATCGCCTTTACACTGTTTTCCATGGGCACGACGAATCACTAAGCCCATACGCGGTCTTCCCCCCGCGTTGTTTTGACCGTACCTGTAGAGCAGCACGTAGAGTAGTTCGTAGAGTAGACCGGCAGGTTGCAGTAGAAACGGCAGTTGCTTGTACGCAGTACGTAGTCGTAGCACGCTCCAGCATCAGGCAGTACGCTCCAGCATCACGTTGTCCGTAGTAACGCGGTCGCAGTCCGCAGCACGCAGTTGCAATACCGGTAGCAGAGCAGCACCGCAGTAGCGCATCGACGAAGCGCTCTCGCATCAGATGCAATGAAAGCAACAGGGGTTTGCAGCAAAAGAAGGTAAAGGACCGAAGGACCACGTCTCAAGCAGTTTGAAGTGCAACAGCGTTGTTTTGATGGGAACCACGTCGGCAAGCATCCACGCGCCTGTGCGACTCTTCCATCCTGTCCGGCCCTGTCCCCCGTGGGACAGGGCTTTTTTTTCGGCCTCGGCCGCGTCACACCTTGACACAACTGCCCCGGTCAAGCGTCTCAAAATTTAAGGCTATCTTAATTGTTGCTTGCGATGATGCTGACACGACGCACCTACAAGGATGCGAATTGTCCCGCCGGTACGCCGTCTGCAAGAAGCTTCTCTGGCGAACCGAGCGTTACAGAACGAGGTTAAAACCGTCATGCCGAACAAATCGCAAAGCCGCAAACGCAATCAGCCTGCCATGTCGCCGCTGCTGCGCGCCCTCACGTTTAGCCGGGCCGCGCACGAGCCGGTCACGCAGGCGATGCTCCTGCAGTGTTATACCGCCCTCGATGCGTTCAAACGCGGTCACGGCTCACGGGATCTGTTTATGACTCTCGGCCGGCATTTTCTGGTGTCCGAAGAGCTTTGCCGTCTGGGACTCGAGCCGCAAGGTCTCGAGTACATTGAGAGCGCACACGGCGCGATGGTGCAGCTCGACGCCGCAGAGCATCAGCAAGGCTGTTGGGCATTGGGCGAGGACGAGTATCTGCGCGTGTGCGCGGCGCTGTCGATTCTCGATGCGCAACTGTCCGCCGCTTCGCTCGAAACGATTGCACGCGCCGAAGCCCGCATGGTGGAAGGTCTGATGAGAGCGGGCCGGAAAGAAGCAGTCGCCGAAGCGCCGACCACCGTCTGCTAGGACCGCGGCCGGAGGTGGGTCGCGCCGGGTGCTTTGTAGCAACCGGTTCGCGAGCGACTGCAGGCCGCGCGAGGGCTCAAGCCGGAGCCCGCGCGCGCAGCAAGCTCGCTCAGAACTGGTAATTGATCGACAGATCCAGCACCCCGTTCGACGAGCGCTGCGTGACAGGACTATGCGCCGCGCTGCCGACCAGTTGCTCCAGCGCAAAGTCGCACGCCGCAAACCAGTGCTTCTGGAAGAACCAGATCGCACTGACGCCGAAACCCGCCGACTTCAGACCCGCACTCGCGTGATAGTACGAGTACTGGGATTCGGCGGCCTGCTGCTGGTCGATGCCGAACCAGGCGTTCATGTATTTGGAATCGGCGAAGGTCAGACTCGGCCCTGCAAACCAGAAAAACGTCTTCGAACTGCCAGGCAGCGGCATATAAGCGCCGACGTCGCCGATCCAGCCATTCGAACCGCCGAAGCTGCGCCGGATATCGGCGCGCAGCACCATTGGAAAACTCTTCGATATGACGTAGTCGCCGGCCAGTTTCAGTTCCGGGGCGGGGTTGATGTTGCCAAGGCCGTGCAGATGCTCGTCGTCGTCCTGACCGCGCCGTCCCAGGTCATAGGCAACCGCAAGGCTGATCCGCCAGTTCTGGCCTTGTGCCACATTGGCGCCGAAGCCTTCGCCGGTCGAAGCAAAATACAGATCGCTATAGCGAATGTCGATGCTCGGGCCGCCCTCGAAGTGATATCGATCGGCGCCGTCATAGCGCGGCTGGAAGGCGCCGGCGATACCGACCGCCGCTTGCCACGTGGGAATTTCCGGTTCCATCAATTTTTCCAGCGGCACCCCCGCCGAATATTGCCATTCCTGCAAAGGTGCCGGCGTTTGAGCTTTGGCTGGCGTCGCGATCACGCTCATGCCGGCGACAGTGGCAGCAACCAGCCATGGCGTTGCGGCCGCTTTTTTGTTGGAACGGCTCCGGGCCGCCCGCGTTATATGTCCGTTCGACACCCATCCTCCGATCGCGCTGGTCGCGAATGAATTGACTGGCCGCTTTCCAGATCCCGCGGGGCTGTATCGATTGCCACGCAGCCATGCCTGGGCATGTAATTCTTTCAGCGGCTGGTACATATGAGTTGGCGGATGGCGGCATTCGATGTCGCCGCTGGCCGAACTTGCCGGCTGCGACGACTTCTGGCCCCATCCTGCCAATATCTGCAAGGCTCGACGAGTGCAATATCCGGGCCTGATCGAAACGTCGAGCGGTCGGGCCCGTCGATTTGCGTCACTCCCTCAGTGAGTCAAAGTCTTCGCTAGTTGCTCGCGCAGAAATGCGGTGAATGACTGGATCGTAATCGAGCTTTGCCGATGCTGCGGATAGACTGCAAAAAGCGCGGTTGCACGCGGCAGAAACGGTTCCAGTACGGGGACGAGCTGACCGGCCTTAAGCGCGGCGGAGACGATGAAATCCGGCAGGCGCGCAATGCCGAGCCCCGCAAGCGCCGCATCGCGGATCAATTCGCCGTTGTTGGCACGCAGCGGTCCGTGCACCTCTACGGCCTTGTGTGCGCCGTCCAGCACGAACTCCCAGCTCGCTGGGCCGCCGTGTCCATACAGAAGACAGGCATGCCGCTCAAGCTCGGCCGGCGCGGCAGGCGTACCGCGCCGGCGCAGGTACTGCGGGCTGCAGCAGACCACCATCCGGACTTCCGCGAGCTTTTGCGCGATCAGCGTTGAATCGGCCAGCGTGCCGATGCGGATTGCCATGTCGAACCCCTCGCCCACCACGTCGACGGTGCGATCGCTCAACTCCATGTCGAAGCGCACGTCTGAATGTTTCTTCAGGAACATCGCCACCAGCGGCGACAGATGGACCATGCCGAACGACATCGGCGCGCTCACCCGCAGCAGCCCATGAGGTGACGCCCGCCGCAGCGACATGGCCTGCTCGGCCTCTTGCACCTCACCGAGAATGCGTTTGGCCCGCTCGTAGAACTCCTGGCCGAGTTCGGTGACGGCAAGCTTGCGCGTGTTGCGGATCAGGAGCCGCACGCCGAGTGCCTCTTCGAGCGCCATGACGCGGCGACTGACGAACTGCTTCGACAGCGACAGCCGGTTGGCTGCGGTAGTGAAGTTGTGCGCGTCAACCGTGGCGACGAAAATCCGCATGTCATCGAGTTGCATGGGCTCGCTCCTGGGTGTTGATCATGGTCGCCCGTCTGTGGTGTCGCCTGCCGCCCCATTGTCAACCGTGGAGAGACAGTGTTTCTGATTACGTCACGATTATAAGCACATTGATTGACGTAAACTGCTCTAAATGGATCACGGACGACAACCCTCTCCGGATCGCACATCAAGGAGAAAGAACATGCTCGACATCAGACACGCCAATCAACGCGGCCGCGCGGAGCACGGCTGGCTTAGTTCGCGTCATACGTTTTCCTTTGCCAACTATCACGACCCGAAGCAGAACGGCTTTTCGGATCTGCTGGTGATCAACGACGACCGCGTCGCGCCGTCGAAAGGCTTCGGCACGCATCCGCACCGCGACATGGAAATCTTCTCGTACGTGCTGGAAGGTGCGCTGGAACATAAGGACACGATGGGCACCGGCTCGGTGATCGTTCCCGGCGACATCCAGTTGATGAGCGCGGGCACGGGCGTCGCCCATAGCGAGTACAACCACTCGCGGAGCGACTCTGTGCACTTCCTGCAGATCTGGATTGCACCGGCGCTCAAGGGCACGCCGTCGCGTTATCAGCAGAGCCGTTTCGGCGACGCGGAAAAGCGCGGTGCGCTGCGCCTCGTGATCTCGCCCGATGGTGCGAAGGAGTCGCTGGTGGTGCAGCAGGACACGCGCGTTTATGCCGGACTGTTCGACGGCGACGAGAGCGCCCGGCTGGAACTGGCGGCTGACCGGTATGCGTATGTCCACGTGGCGCGCGGCAGCGTCGACGTGAACGGTCAGACGCTCGGTGAAGGCGACGGTGCACGGGTCCGCAATGAACAGGTTCTGACGTTCTCACAGGGTCACGACGCCGAAGTACTGGTGTTCGATCTGCGTAACATCGAGATGTCGGAACTCTGGTCCTGAGCGCCGCGCGGCGAACGCACGAATTGCATCCGTTATTACCTGCTGTTCCCGTCATGGCGGCATATTTGACTGAACTACGATGGCTCTGTGGCTTCCATGAAGCTACGTCCAGTACGTGGGCCTGATCGTGTCAATATGCCGCCGCCTGACGGGAAGAGTTGATCGATACGGGGATGCAGTCTGCACGCCGCTTGATAAAGGATCGGCCGTGGATATCATGAAAATTGCCAGAGCAGCGGGTTTGCAGATTCTGCTCGATGCTCGGATTGGCCGTGAAACCTATCACAGCGTGAGTGGATCGCTGCTTTCGTTGCAGCGCTTCGCAGAGGCGGTTTGCGCCGCTCAGGCGGATGAGTTTGCGCAGCAGCAGGAAGCCTCGGCAGCACACGAAGCATAAACAGCCAGGGTGGCGATCTCGCATCGCCGCCCTGGGGTTTAGACGCATTACGGCGCGCTGATCTTGCCGGTTTGTTCCTTTGTCAGCGCTGCGGGCAACACCCCGCTCGCGGCCGCTGCTTCGTCGACCGTGGTGCGGCCACCGTCGCGGAAAAACGCCTGCACCGCAGCGTTGTTCAACACGAGAATGCTGATGCGGCGGTTGGTCGGTTCGTCGGCGACGTTTCTGTCCAACGGCAACACGTCAGCCAGTCCGCGCACCTGCAACAGTTTGTCCTCCCTCAAGCCCCCTGCCACCAGCGCGCGCCTTGCGGCGTTGGCGCGGTCGCTGGAAAGCTCCCAGTTCGAATAGCCGGCGGTGCCGCCCGAGTAAGGCACGGCATCTGTATGGCCGGCAATCGACACGCGATTGTCCACGTCGTTGAGCGACGCGCCGATCTGCTGCAGGATCGTCAGCGCGTAATCCTCCAGTTTCGAACTACCCGAGGCGAACATCGGCCGCTTCAGCGAATCGACGATCTCGATGCGCAAACCTTCGTCGGTGATCGACAGGCGAATCTGCTCCTTGTAGGCGCGCAACGATGGCGTCTGTTCGATCAACGCACCGATTTTCGCCTTGAGCTGCGCAAGCCGCTGCGCATCCATCTGCATGGCGGGCGGGCTGACCGTAGGCGGGGCGGGCTGGACCTGACTCTTGTGCGCCACGCCCGGCCGGCTGTCCGAGGCGTCGCGTCCGCCGCCTTGCACCACGCTCGGCCGCGCCGCACCGGTGCCTTCCTTGCCGCCCAGCAAGGTGGAAAGCGGCGTGTTGAAGTAATCCTCGATGCCCTCTTTGTCGTACTGCGAGGTCGAGCCCAGCAGCCACATCAGCAGAAAAAACGCCATCATGGCCGTCACGAAGTCGGCATAGGCGATCTTCCATGCACCACCATGATGGGCCTCGTGTGCCGCACCCTTGCGCAGACGCCGCACCACGATGGGCGCCGACGCTTCCCCCGCGCTACCGCCCGACCGGTTCTCAGCCATGACTCGTCTCCCTCATCCTGGTCAGGCCGCCTTCGGCATTTTGGTGGCGCGCACCGCGTCTTCGAGCTCCTTGAAGCTCGGCCGGTCCGCGGTAAACAGCACCTTGCGGCCGAACTCCACCGCAACGGGCGGCGCGTAGCCGCTCATCGAGGCGAGCAGCACGGCCTTGACGCACTGAAACGGTTTGGCGGCGGCGCGACCCTTCGCGTTGAGCAGGTCGGCGAGCGGCCCGATGAATCCGTACGCGAGCAGAATGCCAAGGAAAGTGCCCACCAGCGCACCGGCGATCATCTCGCCAAGCACCGCGGGTGCGGCTCCCACCGAGCCCATCGTATGCACCACGCCCATCACCGCGGCGACAATCCCGAACGCCGGCAGCCCATCGGCCATCTTCTGGATCGCATTGGCCGCGACGGAGGCCTCCGCGTGATGCGTCTCCAGTTCCTCGTCCATCAGGTCCTGCATTTCGAGCGCGTTCACGTTGCCGCTCGACATCATGCGCAGATAGTCGACGATAAAGTCGAGCAGATGATGGTCCTGCAGAACATGCGAATACTTCTGGAACAGCGCACTTTGTTCGGGCGCCTCGACATCCGCCTCGAGGGACATCATGCCTTCCTTGCGTGCCTTCTGGAGCAGTTCAAACAGCAGCGCGATCAGTTCGAGATATTTCTCTTTCGTATAACCGCCGCCCTTGAAGCAGGTAGGCAAACTCTTGAGCGTCTTTCTCAGCGTCGTGACCGGATTGCTGACGACAAACGCCCCTATCGCCGCACCGAAAATACACAGGAGTTCGAATGGTTGAACCAGGGCAGGAAGATGTCCTCCTACGCCGATAAAACTACCGATCACCGACCCCAACACCAATACCCATCCAATCGCAACAAACATGGCCTCTCCGTTTCAAACGCGGATTTAAACTGCTGCACTTCCACGCCGGACCAGTTCGTTCAGCGTAGCGGTGCCCCTCTCGATAATCCGCACCGGAGCAGGCGCGCGTGGCTGCGCCTCTCCGGAGAGATTCTATGTTCTTGATTGGTGCAAGCCTGATTGACCTGCGCCGAGTGCATGTAACGGCGCATTTCCGGTTTGCTTGAACCCAGGATTTCTCCGCGCAGAAGAAATGTTCCACCCGGTTAATAGCTCTGTTTTCGGCAGCGCAGCGAATTTCTTAAGCGATAAATTTATCGATCGCGTCCAGGCCTTGTGCGGCTTTGGTTTCTTTTTTAAATCGGTAAATATGGCCTTTATGGCGCAAACGTTTGGTGTTCGCGAATGGCGAATCAAACATCAACTCGTAACCGCTCCGGAAAATTCTGCCAGCACGCGTTCGCGTATTGCGGGTTTGATATTGGAGTGCTCCATATTGCCGCGATAATGCGCGACCACACGCGGATTCATCACGCGGAACCAGAGCGGCGGCACATAAGCCACCATGATCATCGTCGCGTAACCGGAAGGTAATTGCGGTGCGCCTTCGAAGTGACGCAGTGCCTGAAACGAGCGCGTCGGATTGGCGTGATGATCCGCATGGCGTTGCAATTGGTAAAGAAACAGGTTGGTGACGACGCGATTGCTGTTCCATGAATGCTCAGGGCGGCAGCGTTCGTATTTGCCGTTCGGCAACTGCTTGCGGCCTAATCCATAGTGCTCGAGATAATTGACCACTTCGAGCAGCGAGGCGCCGTATATCGCCTGGATCAGCAGGAACGGAATCACGACCTTGCCGAATAGAACAATCATCGCGCCCCATAGCACTGCGGTCATCGCCCATGCATGCAATACCTCGTTGCGCCAGCTCCACGACGAATGACCGCTGCGCGTGAGCCGCTCTTTTTCGAGCCGCCACGCTGATGCGATGCTGCCGAACACCGTGCGCGGCAGGAACGCCCAAAAGGACTCGCCATAGCGTGCGCTGGCGGGATCGGGCGGCGTCGCTACCCGCACGTGATGGCCGCGGTTGTGTTCGACGAAGAAGTGTCCATAGGCGACCGGCGCCAGCGTGACCTTCGCCAGCCAGCGCTCGAAGTGGTCGGTCTTGTGACCGAGTTCGTGAGCAGTATTGATCGATGCGCCGGTCGCCGAACCGAGCGAGAGCGCAAACCCCAGGTAGTCGTACCAGGCGAGCACATGGGTTCCGACGATCCACACCGCGCCGAAGAACGAGAGGTATTCGATGAAGGTCGCGAGGTAGACGATGCGCCGGTAATAGCGCTCGCGCTCGAGCACGGGCACCACTTCCTCAGGCGGATTGCTGGGGTCGTCGCCGATCGCGTAGTCGAGCATCGGGATAATGCCGAACACAAAGATCGGACCAAACCACCAGAAGATATGCCAGCCCGTGAGCAGCGCAAGAGTGGCCGCGTGCAGCGGCAACGTGATGGTCAGTGCACCGAGCAGCCAAAGGTAGCGCTTGCCGTCGACCCAACGCGCGGGCGTCGTTTGCGAAGAGGCCATCTCTGTCTCCTTTTATGTTGCCCTTCGTCCTTAAGCCCACTCGCACGCGTTGAAATGCGCACGGTTGGCTGCCGCGAAAGGTCTGCTCCGATTCACAGATTTATATGGTGAGACGAGCCACTTCGCCAAGAATTGAATCCAGGCGGCGAGCTCCAAACAAAGCAGCGCGGGCCGCGCCCGTGAGGGCCTGCGTCAAGCGTGTGAATGAAACGGGTGTATAGATGCCCCGAAGGAGCTCAAGCGCCACCGGCTTCGATGCGGGAACCGAAAACAATGAAGCCCGCACAAAGGCGGGCTTCATTGCAAGGCAACAACTGGCAGCTGGCTTTCGTCAGTCCAATCAGGACCGCCTGTCGCTCACGAAGAAAACTTAGGCCTCCGCAAGCGCCGCAGCGTCCTCGACTTCCACTTCGTCATCCGCGCTATTGCGAATCAGGTGATCGAAGGCGGAGAGCGATGCTTTCGCGCCCTCGCCCACGGCGATGACGATCTGCTTGAACGGCACCGTCGTCACGTCGCCGGCCGCGAACACGCCCGGCACCGATGTCGCGCCGCGCGCATCGACGACGATCTCGCCGTGCTTCGACAGTTCGACCGTGCCCTTCAACCATTCGGTATTCGGCACGAGACCGATCTGCACGAACACGCCTTCCAGTTCGACCTGCTTCGTTTCACCCGAGCGCAAATCCTTGTAGACGAGCCCGTTGACCTTCTTGCCGTCGCCGGTGATCTCGGTGGTCTGCGCCTGCGTCACGATCGTCACGTTAGCGAGGCTGCGCAGCTTGCGTTGCAGCACTTCATCAGCCCGCAGTTGCGCGCCGAATTCGATCAGCGTGACTTCGCGCACGAGGCCGGCCAGATCGATTGCCGCTTCCACGCCCGAGTTGCCGCCACCGATCACTGCGACGCGCTTGCCCTTGAACAGCGGGCCATCGCAGTGCGGGCAGTAGGCCACGCCATGATTGCGATATTCGCGCTCGCCCGGCACGTTGATTTCGCGCCAGCGCGCACCGGTGGCGAGCACGATCGTCTTCGCCTTCAGCACCGCGCCGCTCGCCAGACGTACCTCGTTGATGCGGCCCGGAACCAGTGCTTCAGCACGCTGCACGTCCATGATGTCCACTTCATAGCTCTTCACGTGCTGTTCGAGCGCCGTGGCAAACTTCGGTCCTTCGGTCTCCTGAACGGAGACGAAATTTTCGATCGCGAGCGTGTCGAGCACCTGGCCGCCGAAGCGTTCCGCGACCACGCCCGTCTTGATGCCCTTGCGTGCCGAGTAAATCGCCGCCGCAGCGCCCGCGGGGCCGCCACCCACGATCAGCACATCGAACACCGGCTTCTTCGCCAGTTCCTTGGCCGCACGCGCACCTGCGCCGGTATCGAGTTTGGCGAGAATTTCCTTTACGCCGCTGCGGCCCTGGCCGAACACTTCGCCGTTCAGGAACATCGTCGGCACGGCCATGATCTGGCGTGCTTCCACTTCGTTCGGGAACACCCCGCCGTCAATCGCCACGTGGCGGATGCGCGGGTTGATCAGCGCCATCACGTTCAGCGCCTGCACGACTTCCGGGCAGTTCTGGCAGGTCAGCGAAAAATACGTTTCAAACTGATAGTCGCCGTCGAGTTCGCGGATCTGTTCGATCACCGCGTCGTCGAGCTTGACCGGGTGGCCGCCCACCTGCAGCAGCGCCAGCACCAGCGACGTAAATTCATGTCCCATCGGGATGCCGGCAAAACGGATGCCCGTGTCCTTGCCCGGCTCGCCGATCGAGAACGAAGGCTTGCGCTCCGCGTCGCCGCGCCGCTCGATCACGCTGACGCGCGCCGACAGCGTCGCGATGTCGTTCAGCAGTGCGAGCAGTTCCTGCGATTTGGCGCTGTCGTCGAGCGAGGCCACGATCTCGATCGGCCGGCTGACCTTTTCCAGGTACGATTTCAACTGAGTCTTGAGATTGGCATCCAGCATGGCTATTCGAATTCCGTGACGAGGGTTGGGCTCCGGGCGCCACCCACATTGCGTGGCGAGGAGCCGTGCGGACCGTATGCACATGAAGCAGCATTGCTGCGTGATACGGTCCGCACGGAGAAACGCCGGCGAGTGGCGTGTACTGCGATGAGGCCGAGCTAAGCGGGAGCGCTTAGATCTTGCCGACCAGGTCGAGCGACGGGGTCAGCGTTTCAGCACCCGGCGTCCACTTGGCGGGGCACACTTCACCCGGATGCGCCGCGATGTATTGCGCAGCCTGCACCTTGCGCAGCAGCTCGCCGGCATCACGGCCAATGCCGTTGTCGTGGATTTCGCACAGCTTGATCTCACCTTCCGGGTTGATCACGAAGGTGCCACGCAACGCCAGGCCTTCTTCTTCGATCAGCACGTCGAAGTTGCGCGAGATGGCCAGTGTCGGATCGGCGATCATCGGATACTTGATCTTCTGGATCGTGTCCGACGTGTCGTGCCATGCCTTGTGGGTGAAGTGCGTATCGGTCGACACGCTGTAGATCTCGACGCCAAGCTTCTGGAATTCGGCATAACGATCGGCCAGGTCGCCCAGTTCGGTCGGGCAAACAAACGTGAAGTCAGCCGGGTAGAACACGACGACCGACCACTTGCCCTTCAGGGTTTCGTCGGTAACGGTCTGGAAGTCGCCATTGTGGTAAGCGGTTGCCTTGAAAGGTTTGATCTGGCTGTTGATGATCGGCATCTGATGCGTCCTCTTTTGGTACGTGGTTGAGAAAGTGATGACAGTATGTCTGGATCCACTTAATAGAAAAAGTTGATTGTTTAAATCGTCATCATTGGATTTGACTATCTCTCCTTCCAGGAGAAATCCCGGCCCCGGATGCCGGCTTTGGCCGTCTTCGGCAATACTTCTACTTTTCTACTTTTTCCTCGCAAACGGACCGCGATGACCGACACCCAGAAACGCCCCGGCTTCATCGGCTGGTTGCCCTATATCGTCGCGGCGACCTTCTTCATGGAGTATCTGGACACCACGGTGATCGCCACCGCCCTGCCGCAGATGGCGCGTTCATTCGGCGTGGGTCCGAACAGTCTCAGCCTCGGCATGACGGCCTACATGCTGGCGCTGGCGATTTTCATCCCGGTAAGCGGCTGGGTCGCCGACCGGTGCGGCTCGCGCACGGTCTTCTTTAGCGCGATCGGCGTGTTTACGGTCGCGTCGGTGTTGTGCGGGATGTCGCAAAACGTGACGGAATTCACCGCCGCGCGTCTGTTGCAAGGGATGGGTGGCGCGATGATGGTGCCGGTCGGCCGGCTGATCGTGGTGCGCAGCACCGAGAAAAGCCGCCTGATGCAGGCCATCTCGACCATTACATGGCCGGCGATCGTCGCACCGGTGGTCGGGCCGCCGATCGGCGGCTTCATCACGACCTACGCGAACTGGCGCTGGATCTTTCTGCTGAACGTGCCGTTCGGCATCGCGGTGATGGCGGCAGTGGTCGCACTGGTGCCCAACCTGAAAGGCAGCGAGCGCCGCCCGCTCGATCTCGTCGGCCTGCTGCTGAGCGGCGCCACCCTTACTTCGATCCTGTACGGCGCCGAACTCGCCAGCCAGCCCGGCGAAAATCCGTGGGTAGCGGGCGCCCTCGTGGCAGCGGGTCTGGTGATCGGGTTCGTGGCATTCCGGCATGCACAGCGCCATCCGCATCCGCTGATCGACGTCTCGACGCTCAGAATTCCCACTTTCTCGGTGACGGTGATAACCGGTTCGTTCACACGTATCGGCATCGGCGCGGTGCCGTATCTGATGCCGCTGCTGTTCCAGATCGGCTTCGGTCTGTCCGCGTTCAAGTCGGGGCTATTGCTGCTGGCGAGCGCGCTCGGCAACCTGGGTATGAAGGCGTTGACCACGCGCATCCTGCAGCGCTATGGCTTCCGGATGGTGTCGATCGTCGACGTCGCCGCAGCCGGCGTCTTCATTATCGCCTGCGGCCTGCTGACGCCACAGGCGCCGCTCGCCTGGGTGCTGATCGTGATATTCGGATATGGCGTGGCGCGCTCGATGCAGTTCACGACGCTCGCCACCCTCGCCTACGCAGACGTCGCCCAGCCGCAGATGAGCGCGGCCAGCACGCTGTGGAGCGCGGCGGCGCAAATGACCATCGGCCTGGGCATTGCCTTCGGCGCGGTGGCGTTGCGCGGTGCCGCCGTGTTCAACGGCGAGACCTCAGGGCATGTCTTTACGCTCGATGACTTCCGCATCGCCTTTCTCTGCGCCGGATTGGTGACGCTCGCGTCGGTGTGGGGTTACTGGCAGCTGGAACACAACGCGGGGCAGAGCGTCGGCGGAGGCTCGCGGCGCCAGGACGCTTCCTGAGCGCGATCAATAGCGTGGACGTGAGCCAGGCAGAAGCCTGCCACCGCGCCCCACCTGTCACATCCCCGCAACGTTGGACGGTTAGTTTGCTTGCACTACTCGAAATCACTCGAAACCGTCCTCCCAATGACATCGCCGTCAGAGCGTCCCCGACAGTCGCGCGGCAGTTCCTTCAAGGCCGCTTACATGAGTGCGGTGTTGAATGCCGTGCTGATGGCCATGCAGATTGTCATTGGCCTGTTCGCGCATTCCGACGGCCTGGTGGCTGACGGTATACATACGCTCAGCGATCTCGCCGCCGACGGCGTCGTCATCGCCGTGCTGTTTCTCGGCGCGGCTGCGGCCTCCGGCCAACGCGCTTCGAGCAGCGACGGCGGCTTCCATGCATCGCTCGCGACGCTAGTCATCGGCGTGCTGCTGATCGGCACCGCCGGCGAGATGCTGTGGCATAGCATCGGACCCGCCACGATTCTCACTGTTAGCACCAGCGTGCGTGCGAGCGCGCTGGTGGTCGCGGTCTTCGTCATGTTCGCCAAGGAAGCGCTGTTCCGCTATATGCGGTCGGTGGCTCAACGAACACATTCTGGCGTTCTGCTTGCCAGTGCCTGGCACGCCAGACTCGACGCGGTTTCGGCGCTGGTTGCCGTGATGGGCATTCTCGGCAGCATGGCCGGCCTGCCGATGCTCGATCACGTCGCGGCCGGTGTGATCGGCCTGATGATCCTGCGCATGGGTTACAACAACTGCTGGTCGGCGCTGAAGGACCTGGCCGCCCGGCCACTCGGCAACACTGCCGGCCAATGACAGCGACAGAGACTGACGCAAGCGCCGATGCCTCGCAAGCAGGCACACAAGCAAACGCCGCTTGACTGGCCCTGCCGTTTGTGATCCTATTACGCCCATGTTCGCCGCACAGACCCTGCTATCCCTCCTACTACTAGCCCGCTCTACCGGGCTAGGTCTGCTGCTACGCGCTTCCCGCATCTAACGCATCTGAAGCGCAGTTAATTCCCAAGTTTTGCTGACCTTGCCCCGGTTGCCCAACCGGCGGCCGTGCTTCGTCCCGTTCCTTTGCGTCTCCCGTTTTTCGAACCCACGAGCCCATCATGCTGAAAAATCCTGCTACCAAGTACCGCCCGTTCACCCCCGTCAACTTGCCGGATCGCACCTGGCCGTCGCGCACCATCACGCACCCGCCGATCTGGATGAGCACCGACCTGCGCGACGGCAATCAGGCACTGTTCGAGCCGATGAACGCGCAACGCAAGATGCGCATGTTCAAGACGCTGGTGCAGATTGGCTTCAAGGAAATCGAAGTGGCGTTTCCGTCGGCGTCCGAAACCGACTTCAATTTCGTACGCGAACTGATCGAGGGCGGCCACATTCCGGATGACGTCACGATCGAAGTGTTGACCCAGGCGCGCGACGACCTGATCGAGCGCACCTTCGAATCGCTGCGCGGCGTGCCGCGTGCGATCGTGCATCTGTATAACGCCACCGCGCCGGAATTCCGCAAGATCGTGTTCGGGCTCGACCGTAACGGTGTCAAGCAACTGGCCGTGAACGCGGCGCGCACCATGAAGCGTCTCGTGGATGCCACCCCGGAGACGGCTTTCACGCTGCAGTACAGCCCGGAAACCTTCACCGCCACCGAACTCGATTTCGCCAAGGAAGTGTGCGATGCCGTGTTCGATGTCTGGCAGCCGACGCCCGAGCGCAAAGCCATCGTCAACCTGCCGGCCACGGTGGAAGTCGGCACGCCGAATTTCTACGCGGACCAGATCGAGTGGATGCACCGCAACCTGGCGCGGCGCGACTCGCTGCTGCTTTCGGTTCACCCGCACAACGATCGCGGCACCGCAGTCGCCGCGGCTGAACTGGCCGTCATGGCCGGTGCCGACCGCGTCGAAGGTTGTCTCTTCGGTAATGGTGAGCGCACCGGCAACGTCGACCTCGTGACGCTGGCGATCAATCTTTACACCCAGGGCGTCGACCCGGGACTCGATTTCTCGCACATCAACGAAGTCGCGCGCACCGCCGAGGAATGCACGCAATTGCCGGTGCATCCGCGTCACCCGTATGTCGGCGATCTGGTGTTCACCGCCTTCTCGGGATCGCACCAGGATGCGATCAAGAAAGGCTTCGCCGTGCAGAAGGATGACGCGCTGTGGGAAATGCCTTATCTGCCGATCGACCCGCGCGATCTGGGCCGCACTTACGATTCGATCATCCGGGTCAACAGCCAGTCCGGTAAAGGCGGCATTGCTTATCTGCTCGAACAGACACATGGCGTTGTGCTGCCGCGACGTCTGCAGGTCGACTTCAGCTCGGCCGTCCAGCAACTCACCGACGATAGCGGTCAGGAAGTCACCGCACAGCAGATCTGGGAAGTGTTCCAGGATGAATACGTGCGCGGTGAGACGCCGCTGCGTTACATCGGCCATGCGCTGTCAGAAGACGGCGGGCGCGAGCGCATCAAGCTGACGGTGGAGATAGCCGGTAAGCGCACCGTGCTGGCAGGCGAAGGCAACGGCCCGCTCGACGCGTTGATGCATGCGCTGCGCACCCCTGTGCGGATCCAGCACTACGAAGAACGTGCGCTTACTCAGGGCGCGGACGCGAAGGCAATCGCGATTGCCGAAATGGCCGGTGCGCAGGTAGTGGGCAGCGCGTTCGGCGTGGGCATCGATGCGAATCTGATTACCGCTTCGATCCGCGCCGTAATCAGCGGCATCAATCGTGCGTATGCCCGTTCGGATGCTGATGCGCAAGCGCATTTCTTCGATGCAGTGCTGCGCGAAGTGGCGGACGACGAGCGCAGCAAGGCTCTGCAGGCGGGGTAAAGCAACGGGGGACGGGAAAGCGGGAAAGCGAGTCCCCTAAACGTACTCGCGCTCCCGCATCCACTTCGTCATGATCCATTTGTCGCCGCCCAACACGGGCGCGCCGCCATGCAAGGTCAGCGGATCGAGTTGCCGCAAGCCGTTCAGATAACGGAAGTACACCGCCCCACCCTGCCTGCCGGTAACCGATAAACCTGCCTCAGGGAAAATGGTCTCGCCACCATCCGGCACGTCGTTGAGATAAACGATCAGCGTCGCCACACGCTGGCCGCCGCGTGCGGTATGCACCGCGCTGCCCGGTTGATCGGGTGGAAAATAGTCGAAATGCGGACGGTATTCGCCGCTGGTGTTGTAATGCAGAATCTGCAGTCCCTCGCCGTTCTCCACCGGCCAGTTCATCAGGCTGGAAATCCGCTGGTCGAGACGCTCGATGAGCGTGTCCTCGCCGCGTTGAAACCAGATACCCTCGCTGGTGCGATTGCGGATCACGTCTTCTTGCCCGGTGTCCGGATTGACCGTGGTCGAGCGTTTGAGACGATGCCGCGAACGCTCCATCATCTCGGTGCACTCTTCAGGCGAAAGCACGTCGGCAAAGACGACCACTTGTGGCCGCTCGCAACGCATCACCACCTTCACATCGCGATCGTACGCGCGGATCAGATTGCCGCTTGCCACGGGTAATGCGTCGTACTGGTACGTGCCTTGTACCGCTTTGACGAGGCTCGCCTCGGTGCCTGCGGTTGCCGCGATGCCGCCCGGTGTTCTTGCCTGATCAGCGGAGCCGAAGGCACTCGGGCCGTTTGCTGCGTCCGATCCGCTTGCCACGCCAACGGCGCCCGCGGCATTGGCCGTTGCGGCCACCACACCGCCAACATTTGCGGAGCTCACCGCGCGCTGCACCGCACTGCTAGCGGAGAACTGATCGAAACCCGCCCCCATCATGGCTGCGACCATGGAATCCACGGTACAGCCACGCTTCGCATTGGTGGCCAGCCAATCTTCCCAGGCCGCATCCACGACAGGCATAAGTACTCGTCCCTTGGTATTGTTTGTTCGAGTTTATTCGGCGCGCGGGTGGGCGGCGAATTTCCGCTCACACGCAACGCTCGCTCTCAACGAGATACTGCATCAACCCGCCAATCTCACGCAAGTAGGCCAGGTGGACAGGCCTTTCGGATCAGGGTCAACGTCGTGCCCGGACTCAGCCGCGCTTGTTCCGATAAGCATCGAGGCCTTTCTTCGCCTGCGCCCGTATTGCTCCTTGCACGAAGGGCGTCCAGCCGAGCAAGGAGCCCTTGAGTCCCAATGCCTGCCGCGACCAGCGCCAAAGGTCGAAGCTGTCGCGATGCTCGACGATGCGCCCGTCCCGAAACACGAATTGCGCCTGAATCCGGTTCTCCACCTTGCGGCCAGTCTGACTGAAAAGATAACGCGCCACCCAGTGCGCACGACCGGTACGCTCGTCCGCGGTGACGGCGTCGAACGTCAGGGAAAAATCCTGGGCCTGCGCGACCAGCATGCGCCACATATCGCGCGCCTGCTCGCCGCGCAACTCGCCGAACACGGGGTCGCTGAAGACCACGTCATCGGCGTAGCATGCGCCCATCGCTTCGGCGTCCTGCTTCTGGAAAGCTTCATAGAAGCGCCCGATCAACTCGCTGTTGGTATTGGGATGACTCATCGTTGGTATTGTTCCCGTAGCAAAGCGGATGGTGCCATCGACCTTCTCCTTATGGCCGGCCTGTCTCAATGTCACGACGAACGAACCGCTGCGTTCGTGTCATATTGTGCCATTCAAACCGCCGCCGCCTCCGGCTCCGGTCCTGGGTCATTGCCCTGGGTGACACGAGCGGCTAGCTGCCAGGCTGGACGTTATGGCCTCGAACCCGCCCCGCCGCCGCGCGGCTTGCTCGACCCGCCAGCAAGTACACCGCCAGCGCGATCCCCGCCGCAACCGCAGCAGCAAGATAGAGCGATGATGCAAAACCGCTGGCAAAGCTGGCATGAGCAGCAGCCGCGAGCGGCGCGCTCATCGCCGGCGGCAGGTGTGCGCTCGCCCCAGCCGCATCACCGGCCAATACACGCGACAGAAAGCCCGCGTCGAGTGCGTTTCGGAGCGCGGGAGTCAACTCAGGCCGCGCATAAAACGCGGACTGGGTGCGCGCAGCCAG
Organism: Paraburkholderia sp. GAS82; assembly: GCF_050436285.1. Taxonomy (NCBI): domain Bacteria; kingdom Pseudomonadati; phylum Pseudomonadota; class Betaproteobacteria; order Burkholderiales; family Burkholderiaceae; genus Paraburkholderia; species Paraburkholderia sp. GAS82. The sequence continues at coordinate 140,784 of NZ_JBNDLX010000013.1, read as the reverse complement.
CACTGCACCGAGCACGCCGACCGACGTAACGATAGCGGTAAAGCGCGTGGTCGTACTGATACCTGATGCCATGCCGGTACGGTTCGGCGGAACGCACGCCATGATGGCCTTTTGCGTGTCGCCGTTAAGAACGCCCGCGCCGAGGCCCGTCACCACCATGCCGATCGCCACCAGGCCATAACGCGCCTCGCCTGCAACCAGAGCAGTCAGAAGATTGCCCGCGCCGATCAAAAGCAAGCCCGTGCTGAGCATCGCCATAGCCGAGAGACGCCGGGACAACACCGCGCCGACATACGGCCCCACCACCATGGCAAGCGCAAACGGCAGCATGCCCACGCCCGCCGCGATGGCCGGCAGCCCAAATGCGTTCTGCAGATAAAGCGGCAGAAAGGTCATCATGACCTGCGCGCATGCCGCATAGCCAAACATGGCGAGAACCGCGGCCACGAAGCGCGGCTGACGGAACAGCGCAAGGTCCACCATCGCATGACGACGCACGCGCTGCAGTTGAACGAAGGCGACAAACAGCAGCGCCGCCGCCGATAGTTTCACGCCGGTCGAGCCGCTCGTCCAACCCGCCGACGGTGCCGCGATCAGGGCCCAGATAGCCACCGCCAGTCCGACGCCAAATAACAGGCTGCCCGCTACATCGATAGGTCCGGCTTCGGGGTTGCGCGAGTCCTGGATCGCATGCCACGCGCACACAATCAGCACCGTGCAGACCGGCAGATTCAGCAGAAAGATCCAGCGCCAGCCGAGCCATTGCGTAATGACGCCGCCCACCAGCGGCGCCACGGTCGTCGCCAATCCCATGCAGGTGCCCCACACCGCCCAGGCACGCACGCGCTCGGGACCCTCATGAAACGTATTGGCGATCACGGCGAGCGCCGCAGTCACCAGCATCGCCGCGCCCACGCCCTTCACGGCGCGGGCAATATTCAGCAGCAATGCCGACGGCGCGAGGCCGCAGCCGAGCGACGCCAGAAAGAACACGGCGAGCCCAAGCAGCAGCATGCGTTTGCGGCCGAACCGGTCGGCCAGGCCGCCCGCCGGAAGCAGGCACGCCGCGAAGGCGACCATATAGGCGCTGACGACCCATTCCACATCGGCAAAGCTTGCGTGAAACGAGCGGGCAATGGACGGTAACGAGACCGCGACCACATTGGTATCGAGCACGATCAGCGCGCAGATTGCGGAGGTGGTGGCAAGCACAAAGCCTGCGTTGCGGGGGATGCCCGCCGGCGCAGGCGAGACCGGCTCATTGGTTGTTTGAGGACGCAGCGCGTCGCGAGTCTGGGACATAGGCATAGGTGGGTCGATAGGTAAATCGATAGCTGGACTAACGCCAAACGGACCCCATCCTAGCCGTGCTGCTATTTCCTGTCATTGCCACAGACCGACAGAATAATTAATTCAATCGATAATACAGACGACAACGCGGTCTGCGTCACATCCACTGTATCGCCAAGGTCGCGAGGCATCTTTGCTGCTCGCGGATGGTCGAGGAACTGGATATCGTCGCGACATTCGTTATATCCTATGGAATACAGCGGTAGGTAACGAATGGCGCGCGTGCTCTGTGGTTCCCAAACTCAACACCCCCGCCAACCCGCTGCACCACAAACCGTAACCGGCAACCTGGAGCCAAGATTGGTGCGCAGTCGATCCACCCTGTCCGAATCGCCGGAACATCCCGGCCGGACCGCGAAGAGCTTTTCAACCACGATCACGGCGTTGAAATCCGCCACCGATCGCGGGCGCGCCGAGTTGATCCGCGATGTCGTCGATGCCTTCAGGCGTCTCTATGGCAGCGTATTGCGCTTCGTACAGATGTTCGCCGACGGCCAGGACAGTTTTCCTGCGGCCGGCAACTCGGGCTCACACTCGTTTAGCCAGCTTCTCGCCATCCTCGGCGAGCAAGGCAAGACGAGCAATTTTGGCCGCCTCGAAGAACTCAGAGCCGCGATCGAGGAAGCCCGTTCGGCTGAGCAACTGCGCGACGCGATTTTCTCCGACGCCCAAAGCAACGACCACGCCGCGCTGCGCAAAGTCGCCGCTGCGCTCGAGCGCCTCGATGCGACCTTCGTCGGCCTGTGCGTCGAACATGTGCTGGAGCAGCACGCCCGGGCGTCTTTAGTCGTGTCGTCGGCAGGCTGATAGGGTGCCCTGCAGCCGACCCGTCAAACGCCCACCGTTATATTCGATGGTATATTTCGCTAGAGAAACTGAAGGTGGCGGACTCGACATTACCCGGTGAACTTCGCCGGCGAGCCCTGACACCGGAACCGGATTCGAGGTCATCATGCAAGCTCCCCCGTTTCGCCTCGCCCGAACCGCCGACGCAAACCGTGCCGACGACGGCGCCGGCGCTCGCCTGCGCGTGGCCGACGCCTGCTGCGCGCCGCCATCACCTGGGCAGCTCGCCAGCTCGAAGCGGCGCACGAAGCTGACCGAACTGGACCCGCATCTGCATTGCTCCGTGATCGGCACCTGCCTCACGACGCACGAATTGCGCAAGCTGGTACCCAAGTTCACCGATCTCGACCGTCAGCACGCGAGCGACCTTGAGATTCACCATGCTGCGGTCGAACTCGCGATTGCGGGCGGCGCAGGCAGCAAGGCGCTCCACAAGGCGCTCGACGAACGCTATGCCGGCGCACTCCGGCGCTTCGATCAGGCGCGCGACGAAGAGGCATTGCTCGCGCTCTGGAACGAGTCGCTCAAGAACGGCGACATTCCGCCCGCCTACTGGGCGCTGATGACCCATCCGTACGCAACGATGCCGGTGCGCCAGGCGGCTTTCGGCGAACTGCACATGTTGTCGCATCTGGTTGGCGCGGCCAATCGTGCGGATATTCGCCGGCTGGTGGCGCTCGAAGAGGAAAACGCCGCGCTTCGCGACAAGGTGGAACGGCAACAGAACCGCCTGCACGAGATCAGCACGCAGCGGGACGCAACCGTCGCGCAGCTAAGCGAACAGGTTGTCAAACTAAGCGCGCAGGCACGCCCCCAATTACCCGTCGACACCGCTAGTCTCGCGGAAGAAGTGAAAGCGCTGCAGGAGAAGCTTGCCGAAGCGAACGAGCGTCTCGCGCTGCACACCAGCCGCCGGGAAGCCGCGGAACAGCGCGCGCTGCAGGAACAAGGAACGGCCGAGGCGCTACGCGAGAGCCGCGATCAGGCGCTAGCGTTGCTAAAGGCGGTGCAGTCGGAATGTCACGCGCTCGAGCGGGCCACGCTCGACGCGCTCGATGAACCGGACGCGCGTCGCGCGGGACTTGCCGGCCTACATGGCAAACGCGTGGTGTACGTGGGCGGACGGCCCGGCTCGAATACGGCGCTCAAGGCGCTGGTGAGCTCCGCGGGCGGCGAACTCGTCGTGCACGACGGTGGGGTGGAAGATCGCAAGGGTCTGCTCGCCGCGGCATTGCCGGGTGCCGACCTCGTGGTGTTTCCGGTGGATTGCATCGATCACGATTCGATGAACATGCTCAAGCGCGTGTGCGAGCGTCATCAGGTGGACTACCACCCGCTGCGAACGGCGAGCGTTACCAGTTTTATCGACCTGATTACGCGTCTGCATACCGACCGCGGTGACCTGCAAAGCGCGGCACCGAACTCACGCCCGCCTTCGGCGTTTTGCCTGCGGCATGGCTGAAGAGGGGTTAGCCGAAGCGTGTTAGCTGGCGCCCCAACGAAGACTCCACGCCACTTCGGCAATTCAGAGTCGCATCAAGCGGATCAGATCGCCGATCTGCGTGGCGCAGGCCTGTTCGGCTTGCGCTTCGACATCGCGATAGAGGCGCACGATGCTCTCGCCGACCTCGGTGAGGACACAACCGCCGCCGCTTTGGCCGCCCTGCTCTGAAACCGTTGCGGGAGACTTCAGCGACCGGTTCAGCTCGTCGATCAGCAGCCAGGCGCGCCGGTATGACATATCGAGGCTGCGCGCCGCGGCCGAGATCGAGCCGTGTTCGCGCACCGCTTCAAGCAGTTCGACTTTGCCCGGTCCAAGTGCGACGGTCTCGCCCTTGCGAATGCGCATCCGGAAGCGAACCTCGGGCCGTGCCTTGTTGCGGACCTGGGTGCCGGCCTTGGCGCCGGCTTTGGAGTCAGCCTTGGAGGCCACGCGAGTGCCGGCCCGGCTACCCGCCCTTGTGGCGGCTTTAGCGCCGGGTTTTATACCGGTCGTTTTCGCCGGCATAGAAGGATTTTTAGCAGATTCAGCCATGCGCGAAAGCATACACGAAGCCGATTGCGAAGCGGCATCGGGATAGAGCCGCATCTGTCCAGCCAGGGGATGACCTCAAGACGCGCGAGGAAAGCAAAACCGGTAATCCTCGCAACCGGGACAACCCGGTGCAGGACCGGGCTCCTGTCCAAGCGACAAGGCAAGTTGCTGGGCCAGAAATTTTTTCCAGCGCAGATTCTCCACATTGAGCGCGGCCAGCGACGGGAAATACCGCTCGAGCATCGCCGAGACTTCGTCGCGCCCAGTCAGTCCGAGGTCACGCCACAGATGATCGGGTCGCAAGCATGCGTGCGCGATGATCGTTGCGAGACATTGGGCATCGTCGGGCAGCACGGCTGGGCTCGCGTACTGCAGCATCAATGCGCGCATTGCGGTGGCAAATTCGACATGCTCGTGGGTGTCCACTGCTAATGCCGCGACAGCGGCCGCTGCGTCAACGCCGGAGAACCGGCTTAAACCGGTCAGATCGGGCGCGACCGGCGTGAACCGGAAGTGACGGCCAATGAGCCCGCTCCACTGTGCCGGAGAGAGGCCTAGCAGCGCCCACTCCCCACGCACTTCGCGGGCAGCGATCAGTTTGGCGAACAGACGGGCATCGAAAGAACGTGGGTCGATCGCCGCCTCGAGCCATTGATGCGTCCGCATAGCTTTCCAAACCATTACAACGGACGCAGCAACTGCACATCAATCCGTTTGAGCCGCTTGACGTGCCGCGGCGCCGCCATGATGTCGGCACCGGAAAACAGGATCGGCGCACCGTCTTCGGCACTCAGCGGCTCGCCGTCGCATTCATACGCGATCAGCGCGCTCTCGCCCACCGGCGTGTTGAACAGTTCATGCCACGAGAAGGTCACGGCATAACCGTCCTGCGCCGCCGCGACGAACACCATCCGCTTGAAATCGCCGGGCGAGTCGTTGCGCAGACCGGCCTGCCTGATGAGCGCGGTCAGACTGACACCCCGATAGCGACCAACGCGGCGAATATAGCGGTTGGTCGTAAAGCAGCGTAGATCGAAAGGCGCGGCCAGCATGCTGTCGTAGCTTCTGAGTTGCTCTAGCGTCAACGACAACGGCTGCAGCACGTGACCGGTCAGCGCGAAAACGCTGGCAAGCGCCTGTTCCGGAAGCTCTACAGTCAGATTCATCGAGTCCATGCTTGCAGATCCTCCGCAACGAATTGGGCCGCGCAGCCAGGCAAAGATGCAGCGATTCGCCGCACACCGCGTCAAGTGGTTGAAACACCCGAAGCGCAATATTTTCGCATATATTACGCCGCAGGCCGCCCAGCGCGGCAGTTGGCCCCACGGCATACCGGATATATCGCGCGGTCTATGCTCCGATAGTGGGGGTTTCAATCCACGGCGCGCCGTCGCGTCGTAATATAGCGATCTTCATAACGCTACGGGAAATGGCATGATTCGCAAGCTGCTTGCATCGTTCACGGTAGTCGCCGGCCTGGCGGCCGCCACCCCCAGCTTCGCCCAGGACAACACCGTCAACGTGCTATACGCAGGTTCGCTGGTCAACCTGATGGAGCGCAGCGTCGGCCCCGCCTTCGAGAAATCCACCGGCCTGCAGTTTCGCGGCTACGCGGCGGGCTCGAACAAGATCGCCAACGAAATCAAGGGCAAGCTGCGCCGCGGTGATGTGTTTATCAGCGCGAGTCCCAAGGTCAATCAGAGCCTGATGGGCGCCGATAACGGCGACCACGTGAGCTGGTACGTCAATTTCGCCGAGTCGCCGCTGATGATCGGCTACAACCCGAAGAGCAAGTTCGCCGCCGACTTCAAGACGAAGCGCTGGGACCAGGTGTTGCAGGAACCGGGTATCCGCATCGGCCGCACCGATCCGAAGCTCGATCCGAAGGGCGCGTTCACGGTCGAGATGATGACCAAGGCCGCGGATCTGTACCATCAACCGGACCTCGTCGAGAAGACGCTCGGTGCGCCGGACAATCCCGAGCAGGTATTGCCTGAGGAAACGCTCGTCGGCCGGCTGCAATCGGGCCAGCTCGACGCCGGCTTCTTCTACTCGACCGAAACGTCGGATCTGAAGATTCCCGCGTTCCAGCCGGCTCCCGAGTTGAAGGCGAAAGCAGCCTACACGCTGACCATCCTGAACGACGCGCCGAATAGCGCAGGCGCCGTGCGTTTTGTCGACTTCCTGCTGAGCGCCGAAGGCCGCGCGTTGCTGAAGCAGCATGGCGTCGATGTGATCAAGCCCGCTGTGACCGGCAATGGCCAGGCTATCCCGCCGTCGGTGCAAGCCGTGATCGACGCGGCGCAATAACGTCGCGATGAAGCGTGTCGCGGCCAAGCCGCTTGTCTGGCTGGCTGCGCTGCTGGCCGTCTATCTTTGCGCACCGTTCGTCGCCAGCGTGCCCCAGCTCGGCGCAGCCGACTGGGCCAGCGTCGACTGGCATGCCACGTGGTCGGCGGTGGCGATTTCCGCGGGGAGCGCCAGCGTCGCCGCGCTCGTGATCCTGATCGGCGGGGTGCCGCTGGGTTACTTTCTCGCCCGCTCGAACTCGCGCAAGGTGGCGGTCCTCGGCTTCATCGTGCAATTGCCGCTCGCGCTGCCGCCGCTCACGAGCGGCGTGCTGCTGCTGTTCCTGCTTGGACCGTATAGCTGGGTCGGCAGTCTGACCGGCGGCGCCCTGACCGATTCGTTTACCGGCATCGTGCTCGCGGAGACTTTCGTCGCCGCGCCGTTCCTGATCATCGCTGCCAAGTCCGCGTTTGCTGCCGTCGATCCGGTCTTCGACGACGTCGCCGCGACGCTCGGCCATCACGCGGGCAGCCGCTTTTTCCGCGTCACGCTGCCGGTGGCGTGGCCGGCGATTCGCGCGGGTCTTGCGCTGTCGTGGCTGCGGGCGTTCGGTGAATTCGGCGCCACCGTGATGGTGGCGTATCACCCCTATTCGTTGCCGGTCTATACCTATGTGGTATTCGGCGGCCAGGGGCTGCCGGCCATGATGCCGCTCCTCTTGCCCACCTTGACGATTGCGGTTGTATGCGCCGCGCTGTCGCTGTACAGCAGGCGGCAAAACGGCATCGATCCACGAGCGGAAAGCGGCGACGAAGCCGCCCTTCATCCCGTGACTTCAATGCCGGCTGCCGAAGCCGCTCCGCTTCAACTTGCCTTCGAACTGAAACGCCATCTCGGCACGTTCGATCTCGACATTGCATGGACACCGGTCACCCGGCGCCTTGCCGTCATCGGCCCGTCGGGTTCCGGAAAGTCTCTTGCGCTGCGATTGATAGCGGGACTCGAGCGTAACGAGCGCGGCACGGTACGCCTCGGCACGGCGGAACTGGACGCGTTGCCGCCAGAGCAGCGCCAGATTGGCTATATGCCGCAGGACTACGGTCTGTTCCCGCATATGACGGTGGCCCAACAACTGGCCTTTCCCGTCGATGCCGACGCCGCCAGCGCCCGCTACTGGCTCGAGCATCTGGGTCTTGCCGCGCTGGTTGGGCGGCTGCCGCATCAACTGTCGTTCGGTCAGCGTCAACGTGTGGCACTCGCAAGGGCCTTGACGCGCCACAGCCAGTTGCTGCTGTTCGACGAGCCGTTCGCCGCGCTCGACACGCCGCGCCGCCGGCGTTTGCAACAGTCGCTGCGTGCGTTGCAGCGGGAGATTGCGGCGGTGACGGTCATCGTCACACACGATCCCGACGAGGCTGCGCTGCTTGCCGACGAAGTCCTCGTGATCGAGCAGGGACGTGTGCTACAGGCGGGCGCACTCGATGCGGTCTATGAACAGCCGGCGACGATGCGCGTGGCCGAACTGCTCGGTCTGCACAACGTGGGCGAAGGGATCATGCGCGAAGCGGGTGTGCTCGAAATTGGCGACGGCCTTGCGGTAAAAACGAACGAGCGCTCGATCGAAGCGGGCCGGCGGGTGATGTGGCGCGTGTCGTCGCACGCGCTGGTGGCGACGCCCGACGGTCCTCACATTGGCAACGTGGACGCCATCGAACTGCGCCGCGGCGAGCGCTATATCCGCGTGGAGATTGGCGGGGCGTATTTCAATATCGCTAGCGAAGACACGCGGTTGCATCAGGGTACGCAGCACCGCTTTGCGATTGCTGCGGCGGGTGTGTCGGTATGGCGATCTTCTGAGAACTCGTTTGCGACGTGATCAACAGGTGATCACGCCGCAATCTTAGCGAGACAGTGTCCTGCCTTAACGTGGCTTAACCTGCCTTAACCTGACTTAGCCAGCCGCAGCCGGGCAGAACAGTTCGCCGTGCTTAGCGACATACGCTCGCGCACCACTGCGATCCGAGGCGTCGAACAGCACCACACCACCGTCCGAGACGACCGCCAGCGTCGCGCCGTCCGGTGTGTAGCGCAACGCTTCCGGATTGTTGCCCGTTGCGTAGCCGCCGCTCACCTTGCCGCTATCACGCGCAATAGTCGCCACCGCGCCGTCTTGCGGAAACGACACTGCCAGCGTGCTGCCGTCCGGGCTCAGCGCGAAATGATAAGCCGTCGGCGTGCCGCAAAAATGCAGCGTGTTCGCCGGCTTCAGCGTTTGCGCGTCGTATTCGACAATGCCGTCGCGTGACAGCACCAGCAGATTGCCGCTGTGCGGGTCGATTTGCAGATCAAGCGGGCTGGACGCATCGATGGTGCCGATCAGCTTGCGGTTCACCGTGCTGAATACTTCGACCGTGCCCGCCACGCCGTCGGTCGCGAACAGGCGCTTGCCGTCCGCGGACAACACCAGACCCACCGGCCGACCGAACGGCTCGTCACGCGCGTCGCCGCCCTTCAGATCGAAGCGGCCGAACGGGCGGCCGTTAGCGGTCTCGAACGCCGAAACCGTATTGGAGACGACATTGAACACATACGCGCGGCGACCATCCGCGGAGAGCACGATATTCTGCGGAAAGCGCTGGGCGCGGACCGTGCGCACGATGCGGCCTTTCTCCAGATCGACGAACACCAGCGAATCGGGACGCAACGAGGTCACATAAGCACGGCGGCCATTCGCGTCCACGGCAACCCCAACCGCGCCGACGCCGCGGCAGAAGTTATCCTGGCAATCGTCCGAGGTCTTGGCGGGCGCATGGCCGTCGATGGTCTTCGCCACGTTGCGGTTAGCCAGATCGACCACCGCCAGCGTGTTGTCGCCATTGCTGGTTGCGTAAAGCCATTTGCTGTCGGCGCTGATGTCGAGACCCGCCGGCACATTGCCGACCGGAATCACCGTGCCCTTCGCCAGTTCTCCGACCGACGCGGCTGCGGCCTTCGCAGCGGCCTCGCTGGCAGAATCGTTGGTGGTGCTGCAAGCCGCCAGCACGAAACACGCGGCCATCACGGCAGCCAATTGACGCAAGCCTGGCAGAGCCAATTGCTCCGTGGCTTCATTATGATTAAAACGATCACACCAACTCATCGCTACTCCTTGTTTAAAACCCGATCAAATAATCGAATCCTGCATAAGCTGTCTTCACACCTGCATTGGCCACGCATTAGCCCACTCTGGGCGCACATGCCCATAAAAATATTGCCGCCAGGTCTGACTTTCAGGGATTTCTCAAACACTGCAGGCGGCGGCCGAACTCCGGCGGATTCATACGCCAGTGGTGCATTCACCCGCATGCGCTGCCATACCTGCATCCCACAGCCCAATCAGCCCCTGCGCGAAGGCATCCTGCCGATGCGCACCCTTGTCCAGCACGGATTTATCTAAAGCAGAAAAATAACGATTTCATACCGCCCGATGAATCGTTAAATTTATGTGAATTGCATAAGCATTATGTGCCGCTCATATTCACTAATGAGCGGATTTTAAATGAGCGCGACCGGCCGTGTATAGTATTTGTTCGATTTTCCGGGGGTTTAAGCGGGGCGCCCCGCACGTTCGCCGCACGAGATTCACATGCAATTCAAATCGGCGACATAAAGCGGCAGAATTTGCAGATATCGCGTAGCGGGTGGCGTAATATTTCCCGACGCCAGCGTTGAATCGCTCCGCTTTATGTCGCGGCACTCCATGTCGTGCGCTTCCAGTCGGCAGTGGCCGCCTCAATCCACCCGGCGGCGTCCGCATCGGCCTGCGCGAGTGCTGTTTCACCGCGCGAGAGGCCGGTCAAACGCAATACCGAAACGTTTCGTAGTCCGATCGTTGCCAGCACGTAGCGCAGATAAGGGGTAAGGAAATCCACCTGACCGGTTGCAGTGGGCGGTTCCGGTACAGGACCACCGCAAGCAATCACGATAAACACGGGCCGATCGCGTAGCAGTCCCACCTTCCCTTCGCGCGTGCTGCGAAAGGTCCGGCCGATCCGCACCACATGATCGATCCACGCCTTGAGCGCAGCGGGCACCGTGAAGTTATGCATGGGCGTGTCGAAGAGCAGCGCATCGGCACATTCCAACTCAGCAATCAGCTTCTCCGAAAGTGCTAACGCCTGCGTTTGCTCAGCAGTGCGTTGCATTTCAGGAATCAGCATGGCATCGACGAACGAGCAATCCGGATATGGCAACGGCTGCGCCGCCAGATCGCGCTCGACGATCTGCAGCGGCGGTCCATCCATGGTTTGCAAATGCCCGATAAACTGCCGCCCCACTCTGCGGCTATGCGATGCAAGTCCACGCGGACTCGCACTGATGTGCAACAGAACACTCATTGATACTGTTCCCCTCAAAGCACGGTATTGAAGCGCAACGCCGTGGCGAGCAGCCCCTGACGGTAGTAGAAACGATGGCCGAGTGTATTGGTGAGCGGCGTATCCAGTACCAGCTTTGCGCAACCCAGTGCACGGCCTTCGGCCTTCAGACGATCCATCAGCAACTCGCCGTATCCCGCGCTGCGCGATGCTGCTTCCGTCACCAGATCGTCCACGTAAAAATGCGGACCGTGGACCAGATTGTCCTGCACCCGAAAACCCGCCAACGCCACCGGCTTTGCGCCTTGCCACAGTGCAAGCAGACGATAACCGACGGCCACCTGACGCCGCCAGCGCTCGAGGAATTCTTCGCAGGATGCGAGGTGCGGCCGCAATTCAAGCATCAATGCGTAGCATGCCGCCGCGTCTTCCGGGTCATCCACGTAGCGGATTTCCAGGTTTGGGTCACGCTGCCCGGGTCCCGTTGTCATTGTCCGCCCCTCCAGTCAGCGCTCCATCCCAGCTCGCGCTTCGCCTTGTCGCAGGCGAGCGTGCCGTCGTCTTCGGCAATGTTGTAGATGCCGGTCTTCCCGCGCAACACGGCCAACTCGGCGGCGCGTGCCGCTGCGTCGACGTGGATGGGAGCGGCGCCCGCCGCCGCATCGAATCCGGTGCCAGGACCGTAAAGCCGGCCATAGCGCAGCACGACGGCTTCCAGCGGCGCCTGCAGCACCTGCCGCTCGAGGCTGGCGACGCCACGCAGCGAGACGCCGCGTGGACCGTCGAAGTCACTGTCCAGCGGATCGTCCTCGCTGTGTGGCAACGGGCCATCCGCATAGGCGAAGCCGATACTCTGCGCGACGATGCGCCGGACGTCCGCCGCGACTGCTGCAGCGACCAGGTTGCGTGTGCCCTCATCGCGGATGCGGGCGTTGCGCTGCGACGCCTCGGCCATTCTGGCCGGGTCGAGACCGGGCGGGAGGTCGGTAAGCTGATGCATGACGACCTGGGGCCGGACGGCCTCGAGCGCGGCGCGCAACGCGGCCGCGTCGAACACATCGACAACAACCGGTTCCACCCCCAACTCGCGCAGCATGGGCGCCTTGTCCGACGAGCGCGTGGTGCCCACGACGCGCCAGCCGGCGGCGACGAACAGCGGCGCGACGCGGCGCCCGATCGCCCCGGTCGCACCGGCCAGAAAGAGACAATCGGCCATAGCGGGAATCTCCCTGGATTAACGATGCGGCGAACCAGCCAAGCTGCCAGCCCACCCACAAGATGTATGAGTTCGAACATGATATAAGAGTTCTTACATCATGTGCAAGCCACAGTGGGATCCGCTATGGACGATTGAAGAAGGTCGGGAATAAGGAGAGGTTAACGGGCGGGTTGAAGCCGCCGTTCAATCAGCGGTTCGCCCCGCTCCATGCTTTCGGCGAGGATACGGCCATCGAGTTTGTTTGGGTCGCTAAACGAGCCGACCGGGATCTTGCCCGTGGGCGAATCGACCAGTTTGATATAACGCGGCGCAAGACGCTGCCCGACGTCGATATCTACCGCGGCCACGGCGATTTTTGCTGCTGGCGCGGCTTGCGAGGGCATCCCGCGCACTACACAGAGCGCACCAAAAAGCGCGCCGGCAGCGGCAATTGCCAATGTCCCCATCCATTTTGTATTTTTCATGTCGCACTCCTTATGTTGCCGCCTGGCAGGATTGCGCTAGCCACACTCGAACAAACAGGAACACCAGGCGGAATCAGGCTGACGCGCCGTCATCACACTGCGATGTCCGCTGAAAAAAGAAAGATGAGCAAGTATCAACGCCGGCGTCGAATCGCACCGCAATCAAACGCTCCGTTCCCCCACAGCGATCGTGTTGATCCGATCTGCCGCCCGGCAATTGCCGTCCCCGCGGAGCGTCGATGCAACCGGTCTGCACCGGCGGGGGAACACCCGCCCCCATCCGGTGACTGCCGATCAGGCTGTTGATCCGCCCGTAGTAAACCCCAGCTTATAAAGCCTTTCTATGAAGGCTTGTTTTTTCTGGTTGGCCCCATCGCGTCCTGCTACTTTTACTGCGCCGCCCCCTGTTGATCGGGGGTCGGCCGTACCGCCTGTTTTTGTTGTCTTCCCTGTGCGTCTTCACGCTGCCTGCTGCTTCGCCCTGCTTTATTTTTCTCGCACTGCCGGTCCTCTCTGCGCCGTGCCTGTGCTTCCCCGCGCCACCTGTTCTGCACCGTGCCGCCTGATCTTCCTGCTGCTGCGTTGCGGTCCGGCGCAGGACATATAGCGACTACCGTGCCAGAGGTTCGCAAAGCGTTGTGCCGACTGGCCTGGCGGGCGGCGCATCCAACTGGCATGGCCGCTATGAGGAGGTCCGCGCCGAAACTGTTTCAGTGCTGCGACTCGCCAGCAACGCAAAATTTGCGGAGTGCGCGTCGCCGCATCGGTAAGCCCTGACTGCCGCGCACGGCGGTTGCGCTGCAACGCTTGGTACAGGCCATGCAGCGCTTACTGGGATCGTCACACGCGATTCACAAAACGCGATCGGCGGCCGTTATGTGCGGTACCGCACGAAGTCCAAAGTGTCTCAATTGTGAGACAGTCGCCGGGCGGGGTAAGCTGTTAACCGAACGGTCCAATTTGCCTGAATGGAGCGTTCCAGGCACTGTCCGTTGGATGGTCCGTGACAGGCCGATCACTTCGCGTGACGCGAAGCGCCAAAGCTCCACCCATTTCGGACGACTCGCCCGCGCGAGCGCCACCTGCCTGAAAGAAGTCGTGGGAACGGCCTCTATCAAGGCGTTCACGCCTTTTCGCCGTTTAAACCAATCGGCAATACTGGCCCAGGCAAACAGACCGGTACGGAGGAGTTTCTACCGCGCAAAGGTTTGCGCGATTTGACGGGCAATCGAATTGAACAGGTGATTGGTCATAAAAGTATTTGTCCGGTCAAACATTCCGCATAACGAATTAACAATTTCTCAAGAATAGGCTTTCCGGCTTTCTCAGGAATGAGACAGAATTGATACACAACTCGCAACTAGCCGCCTATACTGGCCTTCCGCGACATCTGCAGACCCTGTTGCCTGGTACACCACGGCGCGGGCTGCGAATGGCACGTCGAAGGGTGCGGCCCAATTGCCGTATCCAGATTTGCGCGTATGGCAAGTGCAATTGTTTTGATCTATCTTTGGCCCATGCGTCGCATAGAGCGCAATACAGAGAGACCGACGAAAACACGTCGACAGTCGAATCACCGGGGAATGAAATGAACAATAAACGTTCGTATGAACAAAATAATCGGCGCGCCATTGATTTCTCAATGAGCGGCCAGGACGCTTGTGGGCGCGGTCCCTTTGGATGCGCCCACAACCAGTCAGCACGGCCAGCCTCGTTGGCGGCCTCGCGTGGAGTGCAACGCGCGATCCAGAGTCCCGTGGGGACGGGTCTGTCCAGGCCGGTGATCCGGCCTGAAGCATGCTTGCATGACCCAGCAACCGCGAGCGCCGCATCGAACCGGGGTTAACATGACCAAGACTGAAACGCCGCATGACGCAGACCGTACGGTGCTCTGCGTTTCCAGCAAACCCGACGAAATTCTCACCAGGTTTCTGGCCGCCTGCGGCTGGCAGGTGGTGCACGCCAAGACGACCGCGCTTGCAGAGCGCGTGATCGAGCGCGACAACATCAAGGTCGGCCTGATCGAACTGCCAGAAGATTGCTCGACGCAATATTTGTCGGCGCTCGAGGCATGCATGCGCCGGGTGGAGACCAACTGGGTCGCGCAGATCGCGCCGGGCCAAGCCGACCACGAACCGGTCAGCCGTTTTATCCTCGATTATTGTTTCGATTTTGTCACCACTCCGTGCCTGAACGAACGGCTCATTTTCGCGTTGGGCCACGCCCATGGACTGTCGAGCCTGCGCAAGGCGCGCGTGACGCCCGAGGCTTCGCTGGGCCGTCACGAAATGGTCGGCCAGTGCGAAGCCATGCAGCAGCTCTACCGCCACATCGACAAATGCGCCGTTACCGATGCGCCGGTGTTTGTCGCGGGCGAGTCGGGCACCGGCAAGGAACTGACGGCACGCGCCATCCACGTACGCTCGCCGCGCTCGGCCCAGTCGTTCGTCGCGATCAACTGCGCGGCTATTCCGCCTACTCTTCTGCAGGCCGAACTGTTCGGCCATGAACGCGGCGCCTTCACCGGCGCGGTGCAGCGCAAGATCGGCCGGATCGAAAGCGCGCATCAAGGCACGCTCTTTCTCGACGAGATCGGCGACATGCCACACGAGTGCCAGGCCGTGCTGCTGCGCTTCCTGCAGGAAGGCACCATCGAGCGCCTGGGCGGCAGCAACGAAATCAAGGTGGACGTGCGGGTGATTTCGGCGACCCACGTCGATCTGGAAAAGGCGGTCGAAGACGGCCGCTTCCGTTCCGACCTGTATCACCGCCTGTGTGTACTGCGGCTGATCGAACCGCCGCTGCGCGAGCGTGGCAACGACATCAAGCTGCTCGCCAACTACGCGCTCAGCATGTACCGGCAGGATGGCGCACGCAAGATTCGCGGTTTTTCGAGCGATGCGGTAGTGGCCATGTCGCGCTATGGATGGCCCGGCAATGTCCGCGAGCTGATCAATTGCGTGCGCCGGGCGGTCGTGATGAGCGAGGGCCGTTTCATTACCGCGGCAGACCTGGGCCTGCCGCAGACGGCGAACGTGCCGGCTGTGACGCTCGCCGAGATTCGCAGCAAGGCGGAAAAGGATGCGATCGTGCAGGCGCTGCAACGCCACGGCTACAAGCTGACCGAAGCGGCCGCGGATCTCGGCGTCTCGCGCGCCACGCTGTACCGTCTGATGCACGCCAACCGCATCAATCAGGATGGCACCGCGCGCTCCGTGGACGCATCCCCGGCGCAGGACGACGAAGACAGTGAGCGGGACCTACTGCGCTCGCTCACGGTTTCGAGTCATTGAATCGTCTGGGTGAATCGCTGCGCTGTAGTCGGCGCGCATTTCAGTGCGCGTCCGGGCCGGCTTCGGGATCGGAGCGGTACACAGCGATCCCTTCCATCGGGTCAGGCGCTTCGCGCCATGGCGCCTTCTCCAGCATCCGGACGGTGTTTTCATAGCCGGCGGCCCAGCGTCGCTGGATGCCGCTCGTTGAGAAATCGATGTCCTTGTGCAGATCGTCGCCCGCGAGACGCGGCGCGTCGAGCTCGATCACCTGCATGGTGGTCCCGCAGCCCCAGCCGAGCAGTTCTCTGACCTCCGGGGTATCACGCTGATCGGCGGGGATGTACTGCTCCAGTTCACGAATGACGTGCCGCAGCCGGTGAATCTGCTTTTGCCGCTCGAGGTGGCTTTCAGACCGGCTGGAATACTGGATATCGCGTTGCCGGCTCATCGCCTGCCAGACCGACTTCGGCTCCCGGCCGTGTGCCGGCCACAACTGCACGGCGAAAATCACCGAGTCGCTGCGCGGATGGTCGTCGAGCACCGCCTCAAGCGGCGTGTTGGAGTAGATGCCGCCATCCCACCAGCTCTCCCCTTCCAGCCGCACCGACGGAAAACCCGGCGGAAACGCCGCGGAGGCCATCACATGATCGACATCGAGCGGCGCATCGCGATTCGTGAAATATCGCATGCGTCCGCTGCCGACGCTTACGGCGCCGACCGTCAGACGCGTTTCCTTGCTGTTCAGGTAGGAAAAATCGATCAGCGAGAGGAGCGTCTCCCGCAACGGCACGGTCGAATAGATTGCCGCCGGCTCCATGATGCCCGCGGGGTGGATGCCGAACATCGCGGCCGGACTCGGTGCGAAGAACGCCGGAATACCTCGCGTCATGATCGACAGGTTGCGCAGCCACTCGTCAAACACGGGCAGCCAGCCGGAAGTCGCGCTGCCGCGATAGGCCACCTGCTCCCAGAACTGCTTGAGCCGGTCGATGCGTTGCTCGCGCGGATTGCCTGCAATGATCGCGCCGTTGATCGCGCCGATCGAAGTGCCGATCACCCAGCCGGGCTCGACGTGCGCTTCATGCAGTGCTTCGTACACACCGGCCTGATAGGCGCCCAGCGCGCCACCGCCTTGCAGCACAAGGACGATCTGGCCGGCGATATCCTCGCCGTGCGACGGTTCCGGCGAGTCTCCGGGAGCGTGACTCGGTGCTTGCTTGGCCATGGTGCTTCTCCGTTTGTGAAGTGTAGCGACCCGCATGGGGCGGTCGGACATTCGAACGGGTTCGCAGGACGCGAGCCTTCAACTGCTGGTGGCGGCGTAGAACGGTGTACGAGACAGACACCGCGCGCACCGGTTGAGGACCATCATGGCACGCGTACATGTCAGCAAGCAATGAAACGAAGTCAGCCCGGATCAGACTGACGAATACTCCTGCCCGAGCCGGCGATCGCGCTGCAGAAGTTGCATGAGCAAGGCGCCTGGCG
This sequence comes from Paraburkholderia sp. GAS82, assembly GCF_050436285.1. Classification (NCBI taxonomy): domain Bacteria; kingdom Pseudomonadati; phylum Pseudomonadota; class Betaproteobacteria; order Burkholderiales; family Burkholderiaceae; genus Paraburkholderia; species Paraburkholderia sp. GAS82. The sequence continues at coordinate 123,463 of NZ_JBNDLX010000013.1, read as the reverse complement.
TCCGCGGCGTTGCATTGCTATGCTGCTAGCAGATCATTCTCTCAGGAGTCCGCTTGACCGGTCCGCAGCTCTCCCGGACACCCGCGCGGACCGCCCACCCCGTCGCCGCTCAGGCGAGCCCATGCGACGAACTCGTCATCGGCGCGCAGCCGCCCGCGCCCGGGCGCCCTTGCCGCTACAAGCGGCTCGCTCTGGCGGCCACCATCCTCGGATCGAGCATGGCGTTTATCGACGGCTCGGTGGTCAACGTCGCCCTGCCCTCCATCCAGGCGGAACTCGGAGCGAGCGTGGCGGCCATCCAGTGGGTCGTCAATGCCTATCTGCTTTTTCTCGGTTCGCTCGTGCTGGTGGGCGGCTCGCTCGGTGACAAGCTCGGACGGCGCACCATCTTCATCACCGGTATCGTCATTTTTACGCTGGCCTCGGCCGGCTGTGGATTCGCGCCGAACGCGGCCACATTGATCGCCGCACGCGCGGTGCAAGGCATCGGCGCAGCGCTGCTGGTGCCCAGCAGTCTGGCGATTATCGGCGCGGTCTTCGACGTGGACGAACGCGGCAAGGCTATCGGCACCTGGGCGGGGGTGGGTGCCATCACCTCGGCGGTGGGGCCGGTGGCGGGCGGCTGGCTGGTCGATGCGTTTTCGTGGCGGGCGATCTTCTTTCTGAATCTGCCGATTGCCTGCGCGACAGTGGCACTCGCGCTCGTGGCGGTGCCCAACAGTCATAAGACCGACGCGCCGAAGCAGCTCGACTGGCTCGGTGCGGCGGCCGCTGCAGCGGGGCTCGCCGCGCTGACCTACGGTCTGACGATAGCCTCCACGCGCGGGCTCGCGGATCGCCGGGTGCTTGGCCTGATCGGCGCGGGCGTGGTGGTGCTGATCGCCTTCGTCATGATCGAGGCGAGGAGCCGCAACCCCATGATGCCGCTCGACGTGTTCCATTCGCGCGATTTCGTCGGTGCGAACCTCGTGACGCTGCTGCTGTACTTCGGCCTGGGCGGCGTGCTGTTTTTCCTGCCGTTCACGCTGATTCGCGCTTACGGATACAGCGCCACTGCAGCCGGCGGCGCGTTGCTGCCGTTGCCGGTGACGATCGGGCTGCTGTCGCGCTTCACCGGCGATCTGACCCGCCGTTACGGCGCGCGAGCGCTGCTGACAGTGGGACCCTGCGTCGCTGCGGCCGGCTTCGCCATGCTGGCGTTGCCGTGGGTGCGCGGCGAGTATTGGAGCGGCTTCTTCCCTGCGATGATCGTGCTCGGGCTAGGCTTGACCATCACCGTTGCGCCGCTGACGACGACGGTCATGACGGCGGTATCGGCTGAGCGGACCGGGGTCGCCTCCGGCATCAACAACGCGGTCGCCCGGGTGGCGAGTCTGCTGGCGATCGCCGTGCTCGGAATTGTGTTTGTGTGGTCGCATAACACGGTGCTAGCTGCGCGGCTGATTCAGTTGCATGTGCCGCAGGAGGCGCAGCGCGCCGGGCAGTTGCTGGAACCGGGTGCGGATTTAGCAGACTCGTCGGCGCCGAGCGCTTCCGGCGCGCAGGACACGGCACCGAGGGCGGCGCAACCGTTACCGGCGTCCGCGTCTGCGTCTGCGTCTGCGTCTGCGTCTGCGTCTGCGTCTGCGTCTGCAGCTTCGCCAGATTCACCCGCGCTTGCCCGCGCACAAGCTGACGCGCTCGGCGCAGCGCTGCGCGCAGTCGCGCTGGCCTCGGCTGCTTGCGCGCTGGCCGCAGCGGCCCTCGCAGCCGCTACCGTGCAGCGCCGCAAATGACGTATCTGCCGAGCAGCCAGGCGTCTAGCGTCTGGCTGACACACGCCCGCGGCCGCAGGCGTGCATAATCGTTGCACAGTCTTAGCTTACGATTCACCGACGCGCTCGACGCAAGGCCGGTTTATCGTCGATCGGTCCCCATCGTGCGGAACTTGCGTAGCCAAGCCGCTGTCGTTTTATATTTCAGTCAATCCGGCCGAATTGGCCCGTACCCGGACGGCGCCGATCATCGCGGCCGTCCCGCTTATCCCCTATGCGCAAACTACTCATCGTCTGGTTGTTGATCCTGTTCGCCGCGCCCGCCTTCGCTGCCGCGCCAGCGCCGGCCTCCACGGCCACTCCACCCGTCACGCTGACGCCTGCTCAGGCCCGGCAGGCGCTGGTGGTCCTCAACGACCCCAAACAGCGGGCCCAGATCGTCGACACGCTGCACGCAATCGCCGCAGCCGGCGCGCTTAGCGCACCACCGGCCTCGGCATCCGCGGCTGCCTCTGCGCCGGCTCCAGCCTCGGCGGCAAGCGGCGCGGCGGCCACCGTACGCGCCGCGTTCGAATCGAACGGTCTCGCCTCACAATTGGCCCGCGAGGGCGCCCATGGCGCTGTACAGGTGGTGGGTGCGCTGCGCCGCTCTCTGGCGGCCCTGCTCGACGTGACGTCCGTGCGCGTGTGGTGGATCGCGTTGATGAACGACCCGCAGCAGCGCGGCGAACTGGGCACCATTGTCCTCACGCTGCTCGGCGCACTGATCCCCGCGCTGGCCTTTGAATGGCTGACGCGCCGCCTGCTGCGCAAGGCGCTCACCGCGCTGGCGAACCGCCGCAATATGGACCCGCGCGAGATGTTTCTCGACGAACCGCCGGAGGTGGTCGCAGATGCCGACAGCACTGCTCCGGCCGCCGACGCAACCCTTGCTGCAACCCCACCTGCGCAAACCGTCTCGAGCGACGGCGATGCCCTTGCCGAGTCCGACGCCGAGCTGGCGGCTGCCGGTGCTGCCCCTACCTCCGCTCCTACCTCCGCGCCTGCCCCCGCTCCCGCCCCGGCCACGCCAGACGCGAACGCTACATCTGGCCAGCGGCACGCCGCGGTCCACTACTCGCTGATGCGCCGTCTGCCGCGCGCCGCGCTGCGCATGGTGGTTCGATGCATTCCGCTCGCCGTCTTCATCGGCGTAGCAAGCCTGCTGATGTCAGTCCTCTCCGAGGACGGCACGCCGCAAGACCATGCCCTCGATTCGATCATCGATATCTATGTGCTGAGCCGCGTGATCGTGATCGTCAGCGGCTTCTTTCTGCAACCCGACGCGCCACGTCTGCGGCTCCTGCAGATGGGCAGCAGATGGGCAGCGTTTACGCAGCGCTGGGTGGTGATGATCGTCAGCGTGGTCGGCGCGGGCTCGGCGCTCGCCGAGACCGCAGTGGCGCTTGGGCTGAACGACGACGCACACACCGCGCTGATGAAAGTGGTCGCGCTGATCGGCCACGTCATGATCTCGCTGCTGATCCTCCAATGCCGCCGGCCGGTCGCCGCGCGCATCCGGGTACGCTGTGCCGCCAGCCGGTCGCTGGCGGTATTCGGCAACGCGCTGGCAGATTCGTGGGCCACGATCAGCGTGTTCGTCGTGATGGCGCTGTGGTTCGTGTGGGCGCTCGATGTTCGCAACGGCTATCACACGCTGGTGCATCTGGGCGGCATTTCGATCGCGGTGCTGGTAGGCGCGCGGGTCGTGTCTATCGTGATCTTCGGCGCACTCGCGCGGATGTTCGACTCGCAGAACGGCCAGACCAACGACTCTCTCGTTCATCAACACGCCTACCGCTATTACCCGCTGCTGCGCCACGTCGTCTCGTCGGTGGTCGGCGTGATCACCGTGCTGGTGCTGTTCCAGGTGTGGGGCGCCAACGTGGCAGTGCTGTTCGAGAGCGGCACCATCGGCCACCGGCTCGCTTCCGCGCTGGTGACGATTGCCATTGCCGCGGGCGTTGCGCTGTTCGTGTGGGAAGCGGCCAACGTCACCGTCGAACGGCGTCTGCACCAGTGGACCACTGCGGGTGACCTCGTGCGCGCCGCCCGCCTGCGCACCTTGCTGCCGATGCTGCGCAGCCTGCTGTTCGTCGTGATTGCCCTCGTCGTGGTCCTCACCGGGCTCAGCGAACTCGGCGTGAATATCGGACCGCTGCTGGCCGGCGCCAGCATCTTCGGCGTGGCGCTCGGCTTCGGTTCGCAAAAGCTGGTGCAGGACTTCATCACGGGCATTTTCCTGCTGATGGAAAACGCCATGCAGGTCGGCGACTGGGTCACGCTCGCTGGCGTGTCGGGCACCGTCGAATATCTGTCGATCCGCACGGTGCGCCTGCGCGGCGGCGACGGCTCGCTGTACACGGTGCCGTTCAGTTCGGTGTCGACGGTCAACAATACCAATCGCGGCCTCGGCAATGCTGCCGTGAAGGTCAGCATCATCTATGGTCAGGACGTCGACCTCGCGATCGCCACGCTCAAGGAGATTGGTGCGTCTCTGCGCGAGGATCCGCAGTTCAAGGACGGCATCCTGTCCGACTTCGCATACTGGGGGATCGACTCCGTCGACGGCTCGGCGATAACGATGTCCGGTCAGATCCAGTGCCGCGATAGCGGGCGCTGGGGCGTACAGCGCGAATTCAACCGGCGCGTGGCCCAATTGTTTCAGGAACGCGGCATCCAGATTGCGAATCCGCAGCGCACGGTGTTCGTACGGGGCGATCGAGCGACGCCTCCTGAAGCGGCCGATGAGGCTACAGGGGGTTCGGCCGAGGTGACTGCGCCGGAAGCGCAACCGCCGGTGCAAGGCACAGCGCAGACACCCACGCAGCCACCAGCACAGGCATCAACGCAAGCGGCAGGCGAAGCACGGCCCGATCCGGCGAGGCGCTCGGGCTCCTGAACCTGAGCCCGCGCCTCCTCAAGGCACCTGCCACCAGCGCGGCAGCAGGCGACGCACCTCGGGACGCCGGTAGCGGTCATCGATCAGATGCACGACACCGGTGTCCTGCTCGGTGCGGATCACCCGCCCGGCGGCCTGCACTACCTTCTGCAGCCCTGGATACAGGTACATGTAGTCGTAGCCGTTGCCGAACTTCGCCTCCATGGTGCGGCGCATCTGTTCGTTGACGTCGTTGATCTGTGGCAGGCCGAGCGTCGCGACAAACGCGCCGATAAGCTGCTCACCCACCAGGTCGACGCCCTCCGAGAACGCGCCGCCCAACACCGCGAAACCCACGCCTTGACCCATGGCCCGGAAGCGCGCGAGAAAGGCTTCACGCGCGGCTTCGTCCATGCCCTGCTCCTGCATCCACACCGGGACCTCGGGATAGCGCTCGCGCATCAACGCCACGACCCGTTGCAGGTAATCGAAGCTGCTTAGAAAGCCAAGGTAGTTGCCGGGCTGCACCGCGTATTGCTGCGCGATCAACTCGACGATCGGCGCGAGAGAGCGTTCGCGATCGCGCCAGCGTGTCGATACGTGGCTCGCGACATGCACCTTCAGTTGCTCCGCTCGAAACGGCCCCTCGACGTCGAGCCAACGGGTTTCTTCCGGAAGGCCGAGCGTGTCCCGATAGAAATGATGCGGACTCAGCGTGCCCGAGAACATCACGGTGGTGCGCGCCGCCGCGTAACGCGGGACGAGAAATGGCGCGGGGATCACGTTGCGCACACACAGCGTCGAGGCACGCGTAGCGGAAGCGCCAGAAACGAACGTCGTGTCGAACACCGAATGCTCGCCGAACTGTTCAGCCAATGACACGAAATGCATTGCATCGAAATAAAAACGCAGCTGCGTTTCATCGATCGACAACGGCGCCTCCGCCACTTGCTCGGTCACCGCACCGATCAGATTTTGCGCGGCGCTCAACAGGCGCGGCGGCACTTCGGAATGCACCTGGTAGCCCTCGGTCTGCGCGCGATTCAGCGCATTCCACTCGCGATTGAGCCGTTCGAGCGGCTTGCGCAACGCGATGGGGGCGCTCTTGCGCGCAGCGCGGAATGCGCTTTGCTCGAGCGACGCCGTGTACATCCGGCGCGCCCGGTCGAGCAGATTGTGCGCTTCGTCGACCAGCACCGCTATGCGCCACTGGTTCAACTGGGTTAGCGCGTAGAGCAACGCACTGCTATCGTAGTAGTAGTTGTAGTCGCCTACTACGATGTCGCTCCAGCGCACCAGTTCCTGCGCGAGATAGTACGGACAGACGTCGTGCGCGAGCGCCGCTGAACGCACAGTCGCGCGGTCGAGACGGCGATGAGCAAGTGCCGTTCTGCGCGCCTCGTCGAGGCGGTCATAGAAACCTCGCGCGAGCGGACAGGAGTCGCCATGGCAGGCCTTGTCTGGATGCTCGCAGGCTTTGTCGCGCGCCACCAGTTCGAGTGTGCGCAATGGCAACGCGTTCACGTTGCCATTGGCCTCTGCGCTGGCATGCAACACATCGACGGCATCCAGTGCAAGCGCTCGCCCCGGCGTCTTGGCGGTCAGAAAAAAGATCCGTTCCACCTGATCCGCCGCGCAAGCCTTGAGCAGCGGAAAAATGGTCGCGAGCGTCTTGCCGATGCCCGTAGGCGCCTGCGCCATCAAAGTCTTTCCGTCGCGCGCAGCGCGGTAAACCGATACCGCCAGTTCGCGCTGTCCGCTGCGAAACTCAGCATGCGGAAACGCCAACGTGCCTAATGCCGCATTGCGTGCGTTACGGTGCGCCTCCTCTCGAGTGGCCCAGCCGATAAACCGCTCGCACTGTTCGACAAAAAATGCTTCCAGAGAGGCCGCCGTGTGCAACTGGGACAGCACGGTCTCCTTCTGGCTCGCAATGTCGAAGTAGACCAGCGCCACATGCACCTCGGTCAGCCCGCGCGAGTGACACAGCAGATGGCCATAAACCAGTGCCTGAGCCCAATGCAATGCGCGGTGATTGTCCCGCATCGCCGCGAGGTCGCCACGATAGGTCTTGACCTCTTCGATCCGATTGAGCACGGGGTCATACCCGTCCGCCCGGCCGCGCACGGTGAGGCTGCGATGTACACCGGTCAGCGTAATCTCCGCCTCGTAGTCGTCAGCCCGCCGCCCCGCTACGGTGGCATGTCCCGCGATGCCCTCCGCAGCCGTGGGCGCGGGCGTAAAACGCAGATCGAGATCGCCGCGTTTCGCCGTGAACTCGCACAACGCCCGCACAGCCACGACGTAGGTCATGCGTCCACCCCGGCGTCGATGGCAAGTTCGTCGTCGGCCCAGCGTACGTCGAGCACACGCACGGGCATGCCGTGCTGCGCACAGTATTCGAGCCAGCGGATCTGGTTGTCCTGCAGACGATCGCCGGGCCCCTTCACTTCGATCAGCTCATAGCGCCGCTCGGCAGGCCAGAAGCGCACGAGATCCGGCAGGCCGGAACGGTTGCTGCGAATGTCGCGCAGGAGCCGTTCGAACCAGAGTTTCAGATGCGCGGCCGGCAGACAATCGAGTGCCTGGGTGACGAGTTCAGGCGTCAAAACACCCCAGAACACGAACGGAGACAGTAACCCTGCCTTGCTCTCGAGATGCCGCAGTATCGTCTCGCGATACGCGCCACTGTCGAGTTGCGCGAGGCAAACTTCGAACTGCGCGGCGCGGCGCGCATGGAAATCGGGCGCATGCAGATCAGCTGGGCCGCGCTGGAAAGGATGGAAAAACGCACCGGGGATCGCCGCGAACACAGGTTCCCAGCACAGCAAACCGAACAGCGAATTGATCAGCGCATTCTCGACATAGTGAACCGGCGCGTGCGGACAACCCAGATGATCGCGCGCGACGTATTCCACCGCGAGAGGCGCAGCGGGCCGAGGCAAAACCAGCGTACTGCGCTCGATGGGACGAGCCTGCGTGCCCCTCGCTGCCTGTAGACCCAGACGACGTTGCAGTCGCGGCAACATGCGAGCGAGACGCTGACGTTCCTCTTCGCTTTCCGGCCCTTCGGCCGCTTCCTGCGCCAAGGCGAACGCCGCCTCGAAACGGCCACAGCGCTCGAGCACCCGCATGCGCCGATGACGTGCCCCCGGCCAGGTGCAGCGTATATAGACGCTCAGCGCCGCGTCCCACTGCTGCTGGCGTTCGCAATGCTGTCCGACGCGAAAGAGCAGCTTGGCACGACGCGCTTCGAGCCACGGGTTGCCGATCTCGATAGCAGCGATTTCGTCGACCAGCGGGTCAACGGGCTCATCTGCGCTCAGCGTCTCGAGCGCTTCGCGACAGGCGTGCAAGGCGAGATAGCCGTCCACATCCGCGCGCTGTTGAAACGCCCGTGACGACGGAGAAAACGCCACTGTCTCGTACTGGAACACGCCGAGATCCGCGAGCACGAACTCCGACCAGTCCTGCTGCAGATTGCCGAAGAACATCAGCCTCAGACGTTCGCACAGCGGCGCGACGGTGACATGAAACACACGGTCGGAGGTTTGCGGATTCCAGACGTCGTAGGGTTTGGCGTCGTGACAGGTCGCACGCAAGGCGTCGAGCAGATCTGACTTGCGGAGCCCTTTGCGTGCGGGGACGTCGGTAAAAATCTGCTGCAGTTCCGGGCGGGTCGCCAGCGCGAATAGCTCGTCGAGGCTTAGATGAGGTGTAGCGTCGATCCAGCCAAGCGCAATCAATGGCGTGGCTGCGAGCAGTGGGCAGCCGATTTCCTCGTAGACCAGGCGGCTGGCTTTGAAAAGCGTGCCTTTGCGCATCAGCATGCGCACGAGCAGCGCCCGCGATGCCTGTGGCAAGCGGCTGAACTCCGTGAGAAAGCTGCGCTCGTCGGGGCCGAGCACGTCGGCGTAGCGCTCGGCGAGCCATGCCAGCGCACGTTCGAAATTCAGCAGGTAGTAAAGCGCCCAGGGCGGCGGCGAGCTCTCCCCTGCCTGGCCGGCAAGAGCCGCGGAAGGAACATCGATAGTAGCGACGGAGGGCGCGTCAGGAAGCATCGGTCACCACGGGACGATCAATGGACTGTATGTTTGTACAGTATATGATAGCAAACCGCGCGTGGCCGCGGTTTCGATGATTGACGGCCCACACCTCCTGACTGGCTTCCGCGGCGGATGAACGTATAAACGAATCGCGAGACAATCGGGCGACACGGTTTTGTCACCGGAAGAAACTGAGGCAACCGCATGCAGTCGACCTGCGGCCTGATATCGCTTCAGGCGCTATCGACCGGCGATCGACTGCTGAGATACGCGGTGACTGCCCCTGTCAGCGCCATGCCCTGCAACTCCTCAGGTGATGCCAGATGCGTGGCGACAATCTCACGATTATCAAGCCGCAGCTCGGGCAAGCGATCGAGGTGCAGTTCAAAGAAATGCACCCGGTCTCTTCTCCCGTCCCAAATGCCGTACACACTGCCCGCGGGGCGTAATGGGTGCGGCGAGAGACCCAGCTCCTCCTCCATTTCGCGGTGCGCCGCTGCTTCGGGCGCCTCGCCAGGCTCGAGACTACCGCCGGGAAAATTCCACTCGTCGCGGTACGATGAGTGCACCAGCAACAGCGCCTGCCCGACATAGATTGCGACTAGCGCGCCCTCGTGGCGAGGCCGTCGAAGGTGCCACCAGGCGCGAGCGAGCCGGAATCCGAGGCGAAGCGCCATGCGCCAGACAGAGTCGACAACCATGGCCAGACGCGCTCGCTCATGGCTCTGCATGAGGTCTCTCCTTTCCTTTCATGGTCAGAGGATCTTCCGGTTCGTCGCGTTCGCGTGGGTTGGTCGTTTGGTGTCTGGTGTGCCGCTGCGTGAGAAAACTGTACGGCTAGCGCGGGTATCGAATGGTTAGGACCTGCGGAGCATGCTTCCCGAAGCGCTGCACCGAAGCCGTCACGGCAAAGGTGATTATTGCGCCGCTTACGTCTGCAATCTCTCGAGTTCCGCATGCACCTCATCGACCTTGCGCTGCCGCTCGGCAATTTTCCTGGCACTCTTGCCGTCGGCCTTTGCGTACGTAACCTCTTGCTCCACCGAGTTGCGTTTCGCATCGCAGCCGCTTGTCTGAGCGGAACACATTACCGGAAAGATGATGATGGCGAGCGTAAATGCCTTGATGGTTGTACTCAAGCGGGGCCTCCGGGTGTTTATGCTCTTGGTGTCGAGGTTCGATGCGGCAATATTACTTTGAATTGCGGAGGGGATTTGGAGAATCGCAGCTTGGCGGTCGAGAGTGATGTTGCACACCAAGATGCTGCGAAGGCACTGAGCAGAATGGGGCCGGCGGGCAATTCATTCAAGCGACAGATTTTTCGACTGCTCCAGGAGAGCGGCTACTCTATGTCAAAGCCAGCTGAACGGCCCGGACAACAGTTTCAGTTCAGCGGATGAACGCTCATTCGAAGTATGGGGCGACGGTCAGGCGCTCCCCGTTCGACACACTCACGCTAGCGCCCCGGAACCGGGCACCATGGCAATCACCGTCCACGTGGTTCGCCGACTCAAGGCCAGTTTTCGATTGCGTACCTCCGGCAATCCGCGGTTTCGAAATGCGCCGTTGGCCAATTCACCGTGTGCCGGCCAAATTTCGGCAGCTCATCCTTTGACAGGTCGGCGAGGCAACTGCGCCACGCGTCGGCGTCGGCCGATTCCGAATTGCCGCGGCACTGCGGATGGCGCTTTTCGCTAATCATGGCCTCCTCCAGTGCGGTTGCAGCCCTTTCCGGTTCTCTGAGTCGGGTCTCGATCTTCGCGACCTCTTTGTACGCCTTGCTTGTATATTCGTCGTCCAGCGCGATTGCCGCGCGCAGCTTGTCCAGCGCCTCAGTATGCTTTCCCTGTAGCTCCAGCGCTTCGCCCAGATTGACATAAGCCTCGGCGTAGCGAGGATCGTGTCGAATGGCCGATTCGAACTCGCGTTGGGCTAACTCGGCTGGCTGGGCGTGCAGTCGAAGCGATGAGTCCGTCGGTATATATTCGTGGCTCGCAATTTTAAGGTACTCGCGTCCGAGCGCATTATGCCCGGCGGCGAAAAAGTCGCGGTCGACTGCTACCCGTTGATATTTTTCGAGTGCCTCCTTATCGCAACCCATGTTTTCCAGTGCGATGCCCCAGTTATAGCGAGCCCACGAGAACTTTCGATCAATCCTTATCGCCTGCCGTGCGCGCTCGATCTCTGTCAGGTAATCGAGATTGTTTTCCGCAATCTTGGACAGTCCAAGATTCGCCCACATGGCGAGCTTCTCCTGATCCTTGGCCGACCCATTTTTCAGAACCTTTTCAAATTCATTTGCTGCATCGGTGTATTGGCAAGACGTCCCTTCCTCGCATTCTTTTTGTGCCTGGTCGAAGACAGACGATGCAAGTATGTAAGGGCTGTAAATCTGCATCGCAGCCCTTGCTCCCCGAGAAATCACTTCATCCACGTCGCCGCGCTGACTGTAAGCATCAAACAGATACGCTTCGCCTCCGGGTCTAACCACGCGTCCGAAGAGCCGCAGCGCCCCACCGTCCCAGACGATTTCCGCGGTGATATGACCGTCACGCCGGGTAATGTCCTTGATCGCGGTCACCACGTCCTGGACCGACATTCCGGTTCCCGGAACCTCAAGATGCAGGTCCTTTGTTCCTTCTTCTTCGAGCGTATCGTGGATCTCGGTAGGCATGACTGAAGACGCAGAATTGATCATCGAAAGCATGTCTTCGCTGAACCTGCTTTGACTCGTGGACGCGGTGAATCCGCTTGCGACAAGATCGCTCGGCGTTGCGATCGGCTCAATTATCGTGACCGAGCGCAAGCCTGAACTCGTATAGACCAGCCCAATGCCTACAGCGGCGATCACTCCAATCGCAACGAGCCCTTTTTGCAGGTAGCCGAGTCCGCGAAAACCGGACTGCACGGCGCGCACGAACACGCCGCCAGCTGTGGCGACGAACCGGACACCTTGCTTGAAAATCTGTGAAAGTTTCATCGCGGCACCTTTCAGTTCGAACGGGCTACCGGAGCAGTCGGCGAACGCGGCTTGCCATTCTTCCGCCGACAGTAGCCGAGCTCATTGAGATCGTTTCTCGTTCGTTGTCCTGCAATAGAAAAAGGACGAGAGTTCCTACAAGAACTAAAGCCGCGAGACATTCACAATGTTAAAAACGAAACACCGGTCGATCGAATTAATCAAATTTCCGATTTAGCACAGCAATAACAAGCTGCATCGGGACGCCAACCTGAAAAAGGAGTTTCGCGCGCCGAAGAGGCGATGCTGGTCGGGCACAAGCTGATGGGCGAGCACGCGGACCGGCCGCCGCAGCGTACGCCGACGAGGTGTTTCAGGGCGTAATAGCTGCTTGCATTGCGATTGCCGGACGTGAAGAGCCGGAGTTCAGGCAGTTCCTCGCCGAAGGCGCAGCCGACACGCAAGTACGCATCTGCTTACTGTGTGAACGGCAGTTCGCAGTCGCTGAGTAGCGAATCACAGGAAAGCAACCAGAAGCTGCCTGACCGACGGTGGTACCCGAACGTCGGCTCCGGCCGAACTCCACTCGACGATTATCGGGTGGGTCGCGCATGCGCTGCAGTCATCGGGTGACGGCTTTGCAGGATGTTGTTCCACGCATCACGGGATGCGTTCTCTCCTCATGGCAAACTCCCACAAGACAGTTGGGAGTTTCATTTTTCGACCACGCTCCTGCGAAGGTTCACAATGGTGCTGATTGTTGCCACCGCAGCATTGCCAACTGGTGTGGCTCGACGGCTGGTCCATGTCGAAACTTGCCGGATGGATAACGGGCGCTGTCGTCCGATGCCGTTGCAGGTGGCTTTCGTTAGAATTTGTTTTCGATTCTTTTATTCGTCTATAACCGGAGGCGACCGTGCCAGGATTACTTCCCCATGTCGACCGCGAGGGACTCCTCGAATATTCGGTCGTTTACACCGACCGATCAATCAATCATATGTCGCAGCTCTTTCAAGGAGTCGTACGCGATATTTCCGGCGCCCTGAAAAAAGTCTACAACGCGAAGTCGGCTATTGTCGTCCCGGGCAGCGGGACTTTTGGCATGGAGGCCGTCGCCCGGCAGTTCGCGACGAACAGGAAGTGTCTGGTCATCCGCAATGGCTGGTTCAGTTTCCGCTGGTCGCAGATTTTCGACATGGGCGATATTCCATCTGAATCGACGGTGTTGAAGGCGCGTCCGGTCGAACAAGGAAGGCAGGCCGCCTACGCACCGGCTCCGATCGAAGAAGTGGTCGCTGCGATCAAGGAAAACAAGCCGGATCTGGTCTTTGCGCCGCATGTCGAAACTGCATCCGGGATGATGTTGCCTGATGCCTATTTGCGTGCCGTGTCCGACGCTGTTCATGCGGTCGGCGGCATGTTTGTACTGGATTGCATCGCCTCCGGTACGGTCTGGGTGGACATGCAGGCCAGTGGCGTTGATGTCCTGATCAGCGCACCGCAAAAAGGATGGAGCGCGTCACCCTGCTGCGCACTGGTCATGCTCAGTCCTCTCGCCCGCGAAAGAATCGACGCAACAACCAGCACCAGTTTCGCGTGCGATCTTCGCAAGTGGCTGCAGATCATGGAAGCCTACGAGAACGGCGGGTTCGCGTACCACGCTACGATGCCCACGGACGGTCTCGCGACGCTGCGTGACGTCATGAAGGAAACCGAGGCGTATGGCTTCGACAAAGTAAGAGCGGAGCAGCTTGAACTCGGCAAGCGCATTCGCTCACTCTTGAGTAGCAAAGGTTTCAAAAGCGTGGCGGCCGAAGGTTTTCAGTCTCCGGGCGTCGTAGTCTGCTACACGGACGATGACGGCATACGATCCGGCAAGAAATTCGCCGACGCCGGCTTGCAGATCGCGCCCGGCGTTCCCCTTCAATGCGACGAGCCTGAAGACTTCAAGACCTTCCGCGTCGGATTATTTGGCCTGGACAAACTGCATGACGTCGAAGGCGCAGTCGCCAGGCTCGCCAAGGCGTTGGACAGTATTCTTTAGAGCGCTTTTGCGGTACATGTGCGCATGGCTCGCCCTCGCAACCGAAGCGACAGTAGGGCTCCGGAACTTGCCGGGATAGCTTATGCGCACGCTTCGGTCATTGCCATCATTCGAATATCGGCATTGCTCAAGTGGCTAAGGATCGCTTTCGGGTCATTCGCACGTCGGCGTGCCTTGACTTATCCGGCACCAAGGCGAGTCCACCGCCATCGTCGGCATGATCGCAGTGAACGGTGCATCCGTTTGCGCCAAACTATCTGACGGGCGCACGAATCTCGCCGTCTACCAGCAGCATGCGCTTCTCGGCCGTGACGATGTACTGCACTTTCTGCGTCGCTGTGACGCTGCCATACGATGCGCCATTGACGAAAACGGAGCCATTCTTCAGTTCAACGATGTCATTGCCGACGCGAGCCCTTCCCTGCGTCCCAACGAGTGTTGCTTCGCTGCGATCCGGCGTAGAAGAACTGCTGACAGACGTGCCAGCCCCGGCGGTGCTTGAACTGCACGATGACTCGCAACCAGCGATGGTCGACGCAGCAAGCATGGCCAGGATAATGGGAATGCCCTTCATCGATCGCTCCTGTCCTGAATGGCAGCTTATACACACGGGTTGAGGTTAGATTTTTCGTAGCTTATGCAGGATAACTTATTAATAAATGAGAAACTAACTGAACACTTTGGCCAGGATCTGCCGAGCTCGCCGGGATTCATCTGGTGGCAGGCTTGGCGTCCGCACAATCTTCACAACAATAATAGTGCGAGAAACGTCGATGGCAATTGTTTCAGCACCAAGAAATGTATGGAGATGTAACGGGTATCCACTGTCGGCGAAAGCTACGGTCTAACAGCAGAAAATCAAAAGGCTCAACATCGCGCGGCTCCCATATGAATGCAAAAACAACGCTTTGTATGGTGAGCGCGGAACGAACCGACAATCGGCAGCAGTCGCCCCGGAAGAGCCCTTCAGATTTCTCAGAAGCGGCAGTTCAATGTTACCTTCCCACTCGCGGGAGTGGTTTGAACGGGGAAGTGGCTCCGCCGAAAAGCAATCGCAAAGTAGTCGATTGAAGTCAGGGCGATGTCATCGGGTAAGCGAGGCGAAATGGAACCAGAAAAATCAATACCGTTAACCAAACCTGAGCGGCCTTTGGTTCTACCGCGTACCGGCCATTCGCGCGGCGCTCATCACGCACAGCGTTTGAAGTTCTTAGCACCACGGCAGCGGCGGCTTCGCAAAAGTCACCCGGTCCGCACCTTCGACCGCTTGCTGTACGTGCAGGGCGGTCGTCCCGCGGAGCCAGCGATCGGTTGCTAGAGTCGAATCCGTTTTGAGCGCGAAATACGGGTAGCCCGGCGACGGGCTGTTCTCTATCATTCCCATCCCAAACTGGCGACAATGCGGCATGTAACTGAAACCCACCGCTCCACTCGGGTCAGCCACGTCTCTCCAAAAGGCCTCGCGCAGTCCGACGAAAGTCGTTGTGCCTTGCGCATGCGCGATGGAAACACCTGACAAGTTCAAAACCGCAGCGAAGATAAGAGCTTTGTTCAAGTATGTCCTCCGTGATTACCTACGTCGCGCTACTAGCGGGAGCGGCATGCGTGCAAAATACTTGTCTTCAGAGGCAACTGCGTGGCCTCCGACGCAAGCGTGGCAATTGTCATTGATCCGGACGCGGAAGTCGACGTGCGGCCCATAGTCAAACTGGGCACAACAGTGACAGGCTCAGTTGATCCTGAAAGGACATTCGACGATCTTAAAAGCAGCCGTTCGAACGACGCATCTTTAGCCAAACGCGCACGATCTGATGAGCGGCTCGTTGGCCGCTATGTATCTAGTCGCCTGAATCGAATCTCTGCAATTGTTTGCACGAACAACCAGAAGCCGCACCAGGCTATTCCGAACCGGGCCATCCACTTACCAGCTTGTCGAACCGCAGCGGCTTGGGTATCAAGATACTGTTGAGTTAATTGAAAAACGTCGGCACCCGAAATCGTGACTCGCGCGGGATGGCCGCCGCAGAATTCTGCACGTACAGGAGAGCCGACCCTCCCCTCAAAAAGCCTTGGGTCAAGCGGACCACAGCCCCCCTTGGCGCAACGCGAAAGGAGCGTGGCGTTGTCTCCTGCTTCCTGGATGAAGTAGGAGTTTGTAATGTGTGATATGCGCCCGACAGCGACTCTGTCTATTGCAAGATCGCCAGATGTATTTACGTGGCATATCTCCGAGAGCTTGGACGGCGGTGCCCGCAGCATAGCCGGTATAACAGCACTAAGCAGTCCAGTGACCGCGATAGATAGCGTGAGGCGCCGCAACTTCCCCATGTCGAATCTTGTTGTCATTGATGCGGTGCTACAGTAGGTCCCAAAGAATGAATCAGATTGTCAACGATTGGAGTCATGTTGTCGAATGTCCCTTCGTGGCCGGCTACTGTCTCATGCAAACGGCATGGACCGCCCGAATCGCCGTCGGTCACGATCGGCAGCACTCGACCGTCAGTCGCCGTTCGGACTGCTGACGCCGCAATGACCGCTTTCGGGGTGTAACGGACGCGCCCCCGCCAAGTTGATCGGCAATTGTCGGCCGAAGCCGACTCACATACGGTCGACTCGTGTTCTGGGTGGTCGTCTGCCCGTTTGGGCCATTAATGAAAATATGATGGCCTCTAAAAAGCTTTTTTACTGGTTGAGTGTCGCATCAACCGTCATGGGAAGATTTTTGCGCACTATCCACCCTTTGAGAAGGCGCCGGCGAACGGGGATGTCGTAGATTTTCTCGGCAATGCTGGCAAGAGCAACCACCGTCAGCAGCAAGCCTGCGCCGACCCAGGGTGTAACGTGGGGTCCGAGGTGCTCGATGTCGCCAAACATAAGCTGGCAAAAGGCACCAACCGGCACATGCAGCACGTAGACGCCGTAGGAAACCGCTCCAAAAAATAAAAATACCTTACGAACCTTGCGCGACGGTTCAACGGCCGCGGCGACCCAGACCAACACCGGAGATACGAAGAGCGCGATGGAAAAGATGAATACCGTGCGGAAAATGTCGGGGATAGGCAGGCAGAAAAGCAATATGAAAGCCGCCACTAGTGCGATTGCAAGGACGTTGCTGGTCTTTCGTCGGGCGGCGCGAAACCGGAACAGGAGAATACCTGTCGAGAAAGAATATGCAATGCGTAGCAATCCGACGTAGCTGCCGGCGAGAATCCATCCGGCGCTTAGAGGCTTGCCATGAATACCCTTGGCGATCAGCATCACACCAGACGCTGCGACGAGCGTAAGCAGCACTCGGGTGGAAAGATACTTGAAAAACACTGCGTAGCCAGCGTTCGCCAGGAGTTCAAAAAACAGTGACCACGAGGGATAATTCAAAGGGTACAGGACCCTTTCGGCATAGCTGAGCGGATAGAAGATTCGTATCACGAGAGGACATGGGAGCATCAGCAGGCCAAAAGGGAATGCTGAAGCCACGAGGTGCCAATCAGAACGAGGTAACCGCCATAGCAGACCCGCGGTTCCGAGTAGTGTTCCGAGCGCATAAAGAGGATATAACCGGATAAGCCTGAGTCTCATGAACCGAAGCGGACTGATGTTGCCACACGAGAGCTTTTCTTCGTAGGCACTCGCAATAACAAATCCGCTCATTACGAAGAACAGGTCGACCATCAGGTAGCTGTTTTCGACATATACCGGACGAAAAAAGCCAGGAAAATGGTACATCACGACGAGCATCGCCGCCACACCTCGTAGACCGTCCAAGGTCGAGTACTTGTCCGACGTGGTTCGCATGTCCATATGCCCCTTTGCCGATACACTGTTAAATCGCGAGACAGTGCCCAACATCACTACATAATCCATGCAGTACTCAGCTTCGCCCTGTGCGTGGCTCGAACACCCATTGCAGACCTCCGACCGAGCTGTCGCTCGCCGCGTTAGATTGTAGGAAGACTTGACAGGGAGGCTCGGTGGGTTTGCGAACACTTGAGCGCCTTAGTTTTGCCCTTTAACCGCGCTGCCATTGTCGTGACGGAAACGGGCGACCGTCTTGAAGTCGGACATCAATCGCCAGGTTAGCCATTTAGGGTGGGTATTGGTTTGGGCCTCGCGCTCGGACGTCGCGTGACTCCTAACGGCGTCTACGAGCCGCCGCGTTTCTGTGGCCTGTGACGCCGCTTCGGTATGCTAAGGGGAGGTCGCACGTCACGAACAGCGCGGGCGGGAGTGTCTGCAAGTGGCCCGCACTGAGCCCTACGACGAGCGGCTCAGTCCACCCACTCCCGCCGTTTGGTCCTGCCCCCAGATCAACGGCGGCTTGTTGGATTCCAGCGGACATCGAAGAGCCCTCTCGTCACCCGGGTTGAACGACGCAATGACCTCGCACAACCGCTGGTCTGACCGTTATCGAACGGGCTGGACGTCATCGAACTTGACTTGTCGCAACCCGCAGCGGGAAAATTAGGAGTTCTTGCAGCCGCGCCCCGCGGCGACAAGTCGGTGTTCGCGTGCCTTCAATGGAGGTTCGTATGAGTTATCACCTGGAAGGTCGTCTACTCGAAGTTTGCAACTGCAAGGTGCTTTGCCCCTGTTGGATCGGCGAGGACCCTGACAACGGTACCTGCGACACCATTGTCGCGTGGCGTATAGACAAGGGAACGGTCGACGGCGTCGATGTGGCCGGCAATACCATCGCGGCCGTCGCCCATGTGCCCGGCAACATCCTGCAAGGCAACTGGACTGCCGCGATCTATGTCGACGACCAAGCCTCAAAGGCGCAGGAAGAGGCACTACTGAAGGTCTATACCGGTCAGGCCGGCGGACCGGTCGCCGACCTCGCCAAGCTCATTGGCCAGGTCGTATCCGTGGAGCGAGCGCCGATCCGCTTTACCGTGGTTGCAGGCAAAGGCGAACTCGAGATCGGCACGAACTACTACGCCGAACTCGAACCCTATCTCGGCGCGACCGGGGGCCAGACCACGCTGTCCGACACCGTGTTCTCGACAGTGCCCGGCGCTCCGGTGTTTGTGGGCAAGGCCCCGACCTATCGATCGAAGAACCCCGCACTCGGCATCGACCTCGACATCAAAAATCACAACGCCCTGCAGAGCACGTTTGTCTTCGATGCATGAGCCCGATGGCCGGCCCAACGTCGGCCCACGCCTCGCGCCATGTTCACGTGTTTATGCCGGTCCTAGTTGCGCTGATTGCGCTCGCGTGGGTAGTGTTATGGGCGTGGGCGCGCAGTCCATACGGACGCTATCTCGAGCACGGTGACTGGACAGCGTCGGGACCGGCGGCATTTCTGTGCCGTGTTGTTCCTGCGGGCTACGTGGTCGTGCCCGTGGTGCTCTACGCAGTCGCATGGATCCTTATGACAGCGGCCATGATGCTGCCGACCACGTTACCGTTGTTCAATGCCTTCGACCGGTTGACGGCGAGTCGCCCTGACCATTGGTACCTTCTTATGCTGCTCGGCCTGGGCTACATGACGGTGTGGGGAACCTTCGGACTTTTGGCGCATGCACTTCACAGTGCATTGCTGTCCCTGCTCGCCAGCGTACCCACGCTGGCATGGCACGGCTGGCTGATCGGCGTCGCAGTCATTGCGGTGGCTGGCGCATTTCAGTTCAGCAAGCTCAAGTACCGGTGCCTTGAAAAATGCCGCACGCCCTTGAGCTTCGTCATCGAGCACTGGCGTGGGCACGCGCAGGCCCGGAACGCGTTTGCGCTAGGCGCGCAGCACGGCCTGTTCTGCGTCGGTTGCTGCTGGGCGTTGATGCTATTGATGTTCGCGCTCGGTACCGGCAGCCTCGGCTGGATGCTCCTGCTTGCCGCCGTGATGGCGATCGAAAAGAACGTTCGCTGGGGCAAGCGTCTCAGCACGCCCCTCGGCGTGGCGCTTTTGTCGTGGGCAGTCGTTCTGGTGGTAACCCATGCATGACGCGCGCGGTGGCCTGCTCATTTTGCAGACGATCGTGCTCACTGCGGTGGCGATGCTCGCCTTCGCGGCCAATTCGCTGCTGTGCCGGCTCGCGCTGCAGCGCGGGGAAATCGATCCGGTCAGCTTCGCCGGCATCAGGTTGGTTTCGGGAGCGATCGTGCTCGCCGTCATCGTGCGGTTCAGGTCGGAACGGCCCGCGCCCATCCATGCCGACTGGCTCGCCGCTGCCATGCTGTTTGTTTACGTCGCCTTCTTCTCCTTCGCGTATCTCACCTTGTCCGCAGGCACGGGCGCATTGATCCTGTTCGGGGCAGTTCAATTGACGATGTTCAGCGTGGGTCTGCGCTCCGGCGAGAAGTTCGGATCCGTCGCATGGCTCGGTCTCGCACTGGCTGTCGCAGGGCTTGTCTACCTGGTGTCGCCGGGGATCGCCGCGCCGCCGCTCGTCGGCGCGGCGTTGATGGCAATAGCGGGCGTCGCATGGGGCGTGTACTCGTTGCGTGGCCGCGGAGTGGCTGACCCGCTCGCAGCGACGGCGGGAAACTTCGCGCGGGCGGCTCCGCTTGCCCTCTTGCTGAGCGTGCTTTTCATCGCCAACGCCCGCGTTTACGCGAACGGGGCCGGGATCGCCCTGGCGATTGCCTCCGGCGCGCTCACGTCCGGCATCGGGTATGTCATCTGGTATGCGGCGCTGAGCAAGCTTACCGCCATGCGAGCCGCCACTGTACAGTTGTCGGTGCCGCTGATCGCTGCATTTGGCGGAGTGGCGTTCCTTTCGGAAGCGATCACGCCGCGCCTGGCTGCGGCTTCCGCAACGATTCTTGGTGGTATCGCGATGGTGCTGACCAGCAAGTCGCGCACATAGCGTCCATCGTGCCGGCGAACCGTATTCCCGATCAGGCATGGTCGACCATGCCTACAAACGGCGCGCCATTTCGACTGCGATAGTCATGATCGGCGCACGAAGGTCCGTTGACAGGGGAGGAGCCAACGTTCGAACGTCCCTACCTGGCCGGTCACTGTCCCATGCAAACCGAATGGTTCCCCGGTTCTTTCGTTGAGCTTACTCGACGGCATGCGACCCTTCTCGGACGTCCGATTGCCCAATATGAACGACCGGAACCCGATCTCAAGCAGACTTTGAGATCGGACCCGCCGCAGGTCGTTGACTCTGGCAGTTTATTAGCTGCCTCGCAACGCTCTGCGGTTTCGCACAAGGACCTCAAATGAGTGAATCGCATTGCGACCAGTTCTTGCATGAGGTGCGCGCTCAAGTTTTTCGCAAACGCTCCGATAAGACACAAGCTGGCTGAATAACCGGTTAATAACGTTCATCTTCGATGGAGAAACTTATGCGCTTCATGTCGAAACTCTCGGCCCTTGGCGTAGCCGCGACCTTGGCGGGTTGCGCAGCAGGTCCGAGCCCAGAAGTAGATGCCGGGAAATTTAGTACCGTTCATACGGTAACGGTCGTTTATCCCGGGAAGGCGGTCTACGCTGGCGGGGCTGCATCAATGCCACTTCTGGTTCCTGGCGGCGGCTTACTAGGCGCGGCAATTGCGGGCGCTGTAACGGGCGCCGCCAACGCTAGCGTCAGCAAAGCCCCAGCCACCTTTGACGACCTGGTGACGGCAAAACTTGGGGACACAAAACTCAATCGCCAATTCACTGACGGCATTGAAGCAGCACTGCGAACCCATGGTTACGTTGTTAGCGAGGTCGACGCATCTGCGCCGGGATTGCCAAAATTTACCCGGGACGACCATAACCTGCTGCATGCAAGTGGCCCCGCGTATCGAGATAGCGATGCCGTACTTGTCATTAGCGTTTCGCCACAGTACGTCGCACCGGGGCCGTTAAATTCGTATGCACGTATGGTGGTCGGCGAAATCGTCATGTTCAAGGGAGATACGCACGAATCTGTCCTTCGGCAACGAGTCTATTGGCAGAAGTTCTCGGATCCATATAGCTATGGCACGTTTGCTTCGCTCTTGAACGACCTTCCGCACGCGATCAGCGGCCTCGACGAGAGTGTGATGGCGCAAGTCGGCCTCTTTGACAAGTCGTTAGACGCCACTCAACGTTGATGCAGACGGCTGCCCCGGAGATTGCGGATGCTGTGAGACAAGCAGTCTACGGCCGAGCAAATCGTGTTTCCTTATGCTCTCAATTTCTCCGGATTCCGTTCATCGATGCGTGTTCCAATTCCTCTCGCGGGCCGCGTCATTCCACGAATCGGACATTGGGCGGTGCGTTGGCATGGTCTGCTCCTGGCCGAGCCCGGTCCGACGCAGACCTCGATCAATCGCTGATTGCAGCGAATATGTGAAAGGCATAAGTCGACCCACAGGGGACCTTCAGATTTGCGCAGAGCGGCCGTTCGCGTAGCAGATAATGAAACCTCTACCCCCAGTTGCCCCAGACCATGACCCTTACTGCTTTTGGCCCCGTCCAGACCAGTCCCAACGGGGACTCTTTCTATCTGGCAATTCCGGGTACGCCTGCCTCGCTTGTGCTCTGCCTTGCGGATCCCGATCGTCCGTCGGCGACGCTGGACACCCTGCGCGACGGACAGATGGTCTCGGCCGTGGAACTGTACGCGCTGCTGCCGGCCCTTGCCGACGCGCACTGGAAACCCATGGACAGCGGGGCCTTGATGGGCTCGGGATCGGCTGGATCGAACATTTGGACGAGTTGCGGGTCACCCTCACGGTCAACGGCACGACCCGCCAAGATATACCCGGCACGGCGTTCGTGGCCATGACGGAGGCGGCGAATGCCGTGTCGGAGGCGCTCCGCCTCGCGCGCGATGCGATGACCGGTTACTGGCTGGTGACGGCAGGCGGAAAGGAATTCACGGCTTTTATCCGCCCCGATAACAGTTGGTGGGTTGCGGAGTCCGTGTCGACGAACGACGCTCGGCGAATCGCACGCGTGAAGGCCTATCGCACCGATGACGATCCGCAGGCGGCACTTAGAGGGTGGGCGTCCTCGCAGGGACAGCCCGTCATCATCACGCAGCGCTAGGCCGTCGTGTCCATTGACCGCTTGTGGCCGCACTGAGTCGGCCAACGGCCGGCTCAAGTCGACCCGTCTCAGTCGTCTGACGTGCCAGCCATCGGATGACTGCCTTCAGGCGCGGCCACCGCTCCCGAGTGCGAGGACGTCCCCTGAGAGACGTGAACGTTGCGCGGGAAGCAGGTGCTCACCCGCGATTAAACACCTTGCTAATGCTTGCTCCACGATCCATGCACGGATCGAGACGCGAGAGTTTGAGCAGATGATCGCGAGATGGCGCTCCCCGCTTGCTGTTTAGATATCCTCGACTGTTGAGGAAACTTCGGGTTCTTCGTGGAGTCTCCTGTCAAGTCGAGCCAATCGCCTGGAGCTGAGCAAGAATCTGAGCGTCGGAGCTTAGCGTCAATTGTGTCGACGAATCAAACTCCAGAAGCCATATCGTAGAGGTCGACGCGGAGTTGTCCGCATCGGCTACACCATTGATTGAGGATGTGCTACAAGGTGCAGATTTCGCGTGTGCTTGTCGTAGACTCACGCCGGCGTTGTTAGTGATAGCGTTGATTGACATGTTCGACTCCAATATCGATCGTGAAGTCGGTATAGGTAAGCTGTCGGCTCTGTTTACGAGGCAGGTCGTTGCCCGGCACTACCGGTGGCGGCCTCTCACCGACCCGCCTCGATACCTGGCTACTCCTGCCCTCGAGCGCTGATGCTCGCTGAGTCGTTCCAATCAATCAAGATCAATTTACGTCACATACCGTTCGCTATTGGTCAACAGATGTGCGCAAGCCGCGTCAGTGAAACGCGCTGTCGTGAGCCATTTCGAACAGCTTGTGATTGTCCCGGTAGTCCACGTGAACGCCGACAATAACGGGACCCGGCGTGTCGAGTGCCGTCTTCATGACTGAAGCGATGTCATCTGCCGTCCGGATCATGAGACCCACCGCACCGAAGGCCTCCGCATACTTCACCGGATCCACCGGTCCGAACGCGATCCCCGATGGACGGCCATATTTGGCGATCTCCTGTACCGCTACCATGTCGTACGTACCATCGATCAAGACCATATGAACGAGGTTCGACTTGAGCCGGACCGCCGTTTCGAGCTCCATGCTTGAAAACAGGAAGCCGCCGTCACCGGAGATCGAGATGACCTTCTCCGTAGGTCGCACCAAAGTCGCGGCAATTGCCCAGGGCAGCGCGACACCAAGCGTCTGCTGACCATTCGAAATCAAAACCTGGCGTGATCTGAAGCTGTAAAGGTAGCGGGCAAACCATAGATGGAACGATCCCATATCCAGACAGAGCGTTACATCGGGATCGAGGAATTTCTGTAGCTCATGCACGATCCTCAGCGGATGGACCGGAGCTCCCCCGAGCCGCGCAGCTTCGTCGCTGAGATGAGCTCGTTCTTCCCTGATCGCGCGGAGGATGGCCGAGGAAATCGGCGATTGCTCTTTACGCTCGGTCACCAACGTCAGAGCCGAAAGAGTCTGATCGATATCGCCAATCAACTCCACGGCCGGACAATAGTACGAGTCAAGATCTGCGGGAAGCACGTCGATGTGAATGATCTTGCGGTTGCACTCTTTGTTCCAGAGAGAGGGCCAATATTCCACAGGGTCGTAGCCGACCGTAATCACGAGATCGGCGGCCTCAAGCAGCCGGTCGGCCGGCTGATTGGCAAGCTGTCCGACGCGCCCGCCGAAGTCTGCCAACAGATGTGCCGCTATCGCACCAGCCGACTGGAACGTACCCACCACGGGCAAGTGGTTCGCGGCGATCAACTGGCGCACAGCACTTGCATTGGCAGGTTTGCTCGCCAGCAACCCAAGCAGCACGACAGGCGTTTGCGCCGCGTTGATCAGACGCGCCGCTTCCGCTATGGCGGCACCGTCAGCAGGCCCCTGCCCTGAGAACCCCGGGGTGACAAGCAGCTTGCCTTCGGCCGGCGCCGACATGATGTCTCGCGGCAGGCTGACGAACGCCGCACCGGGACGACCTGACTCCGCCGCACGGAACGCATTGCTGACTACTTCGGCAACGGCTTGCGGAGCGCCGACGGCCGCGCTGAACTTGGTGACGGGCTTGCAGATCGATACCGAGTCCATAGTCTGATGAAGATGCTTCAATGCTTCGTCGGTTGCAACCGCGCCACCTAGCGCGACGACCGGATCACCTTCGGAGTTTGCTGTCGCAAGACCTGTGACGAGATTCGAGACGCCAGGTCCCGACGTGGCGATGCAGACGCCGGCTTTACCCGTCATGCGACCGATCCCGCCCGCTATGAAGGCTGCATTCTGCTCGTGCCGGCACACGACTGTCCGTATCTTCGAATCGACCAAGGTGTTAAACACGGCATCGATCTTTGCGCCTGGAATGCCAAATACGTATTCAACACCTTGATCTTCCAGTGTGCGGACGACAAGTTCGGCTCCCGTTCGGGCTGAGTTGTCAATTTTGCTAGACATCGTTTATCTCCTAATGGGCCTGTTCGGCGTACGCGAGTTCACCGGCGGAGTTCTTGCTCAGATCCGCCTTGAGGAACGATTCGTTTTCTGGCAACGCGAGATGGAAATCCGTCAGCGCTTCGATGCGAAGCCGCAAGGGGGCGCTCGAACATGCCAGCAGATGACCGCCATGTTTGCGGTCCTCGGATAGAAAGTGAAAGTGATATCCGGCGATACTGAACGCGCTGGAAAATCCCGGCGACCATAGCCCCACGAGCGTACCCCGAATCGCACTCAGTTCGAACTCGGCCTGCGCTTTAGCTGCGTCAATCAACCGGGCACCGCTCTGAGGGGGACTCACCGCGCGCATATGGGCATGGTGGAATTCGCCGTCGAGTCGTATCGCATAGAAGATGTTGTTCGATCTTCGGTACGCGTCGCACTGTTGCATCAGGACATCGAGTGAGTCTGCCGGCCCGATTGAAACATCGACGTCGGGTGTAAAGCGCGTGACGACCGCGAACGGCGCGCAGGCATCCACAGGCGCCTCCGAGACCGTCCCATCACCACGCGCCCGGTAGATAAGGCCGTCAAGCACGACCATCTCTCCGTCAAGGTTTTCGAACGTCCCCAGACCGAAGTCGCCGTGCTTCAGGATTACCTTCGACGAGATTGCGCCGGTGTACACCCCTTCCACCAGAGCACCTGAGGTTGAAACCTGGAAGAGCGTATGCAAAGGCGTATGAAAGTATTCCGCCAGCGCCGCCGCGACGATGGACGACGCACTGGTCCCGGTTCTCGTCATTTCAACTTTTAGCGCGCGCTCAAGGACGGAGGGAATAAGCAGATTGAGTTCAGGCACGTGTCATATCCATAGAGTGACTGCGCGGCGCCGCGCACGACAGGACCATCGATCGATGGATGAGGCGCCGCCGTGAAGCGGCGATGCGATAAAACCAAGATATTCCCGACCGCCCCGCAGAGGAAATCGTCTCTGCGGGTGCCTACACGCAACCGATGTATGACGGAACCTATACGAACGCATGTTGCCTCAGCGCCCTGGCAAGAATCGCTCACCAGCATATACGCGCGTATGTCGCGCGGCGACTCAAGTACGAGCGGCGGTACCGTCAAGTAGGCTGTCTACCCCTCTGGATCCGCAGTATCTTTAGTTGGGGAAGAACTTCGTAAGCACGCTGTTGCCCGGTATAGAGCCTCGCGGCGAAGCCGGACCGATGTCCTCCCCCGTTCACCATTCGCCTGCGCAGAAACTTTATGAGCAACGCACCTGTCACCGCACAGCCTGCGCCAGAATCCACACTTGCCGCAGGCGCACTGTTGAGTGCGATAGGCGGGTTCCTCGACGCCTATACATATGTCGGTCATGGAATGGTGTTTGCGAACGCCCAGAGCGGTAACGTTCTGTTAGCGGCGCTGGCAATTGTCAACGCGCAGTGGTCTTTAGCGATTCGCCATATTCCGCCAATCATCGCCCTCTTTGTTGGGACCTTCTTCGTCCGAGCAGTTCAACTGATCAGCCCACGTCTGGGACTGCGATCCGCCACCGTCTGTCTTGCAGTCGAGGCACTTGTATTGCTTGGCAACGCCGCGCTGCCGGCCGACATAAACGATTATCTGAGCACTGTGTCTATTTCATTCGCCGCGGCGCTGCAATGGTCTGCATTCGCGAACATCGAAGGATGGACGTATACGTCGATCGCGGCGACCGGCAACCTGAGGCAACTTGCCGACTCAATATTCACCCTGTCCGTCGGTGTTGCGCCCGCTGTAGGTAATTCGCCTCGAGCCCGCGCATTTGCGGCAATCTGTACTGGATTCGCCCTGGGCGCAGTAGTAGGCGCCTTTGCGACACACACGATGGGAAACGCGGCCGCACTCCTGCCGGCCGTATGCCTGATAGGCATGCTGATGATGATCGATATCGCTGCGCAGTTCCCCTTGTAGGTCTTCTCCGCCGCCGGATAGCCGCATGAGCAAGAGAAGCCGCAATTCGGGGGAAGTGCAAGGCACCGGACGAGCATACATAAGTATGCGTTCGTCATCCGAGATGATTGAATTGAGAACCATGAGTTCTATAGCACTCCGCGTCCGAGCCAATTATTCTGAAGCCTGAAAAGTTGGAGAAGGTAGGCGCCTGACGGCTGGGCGACCGAACTACTATCGGTCAAACTTCAAATTTTCCATACGACAATATTTACACGTCGTTATCGTCGCGTTCATCCACAGTATTTTTAAAATATTTCGCTAACCTCATCAATGACAGGTGAATATATGATCTCGAAAAATGTAGCAATTGGCGTCGTAACAGCCGTCGTGCTGTGCACGGCAGCTTATGCGCAAACTCCGGCAGTAAGCTCGATGAGTAATGACTCGAATGCCAATTCCGCCGCACTCGACCAAGGGCAGTCGACAAAAAAGGCCGAGCGTGCGGCGAATCGGGCTTTCGCTAAGCGGATCAGGCAGACCCTCTACAAGACCAAGGGTCTCGAGGACTCTGACATCGTCGTCTTCGCGAAGGCCAAGACAGGGCAGGTGACGCTATCGGGGTTCATCCTGACTGAGGACCAGGATCACATTGCTACAGCTGCCGTTGGCAAAGTTCAAGGTGTCTCCTCGGTGACCAGTAAACTGACTCTGCAGGAACAAGGGGGTTAAGCAAGCTGATAGCACGACCGGCGGCGGCCGGGCGGGCGCGCTACTTGACGCCATACCCCGCGAGAGGCTCTCTGAACGGTTCGGTCATTGGGCTGCGGGTGCAACTCACGGCATTAAGGACGAGCTAACGCTTCGGCGCGGGCCAACCAATCGCGTAGCACCTCGCCGCTGCAGGGCGATGGAGGCAGCGCGGTCTCGCGCAAAGATCTTATATCCACGCCCGCGTGCGCCAATTCGAACGCATGCCCGACGAGCCAACTCTCGATGGCGGCAGCCGAAGCTTCGAGGTGAAATTGCAGACCAAGCACATGCGTGCCGATCGAAAATGCCTGGTTCGGGTAAAGCTCGGTGGAAGCCAGCCGCTCAGCGTCCGCTGGCAAATCGAACGTATCGCCATGCCAATGCAGGACCGGCACATCCGCCGATAGAGGTGCAAGCACCGACTCCTTCCCGGCGGCCGTTAACATCACCCTCCCCCAACCGATCTCCTTTACTGCTCCCGGGTAGACCTTTGCACCGCATGCTCTTGCGATCAGTTGCGCCCCGAGGCAAATCCCCAACAGCGGCATTTCCATGTTCAGTCGTTGTTCGATCAGTGACAGTTCATGGCACAGAAACGGATATCTGCCTTCCTCGTACGCGCCGATCGGTCCACCGAGAATCACCACGACGTCGGGTGCGCGGATATCGAGATCCCGCAGGTTCCCCGTAGGCGCCTCAACGTACTCAATCCGACACCCTGCTTCAATGAACGCCGGTTCGAAGGCACCCAGATCTTCGAACGGCACGTGACGAATGGCTAGGACATGCTTCATTGCTTAAACCTCGTTGACAGCTTGCGTTGCTGCGAGTTGATATTGCTCGTGCGTCGACGCGAGTTCCTCCCGGATGCGCGTGCGCGCTGCCGGCTCTCGACGATGGAGGGAAACAATCCACCCGGCGCCTGCTGCCAGGTAAGCGAAAAAGATATAGGGGAAGTAGACAACCGGCGCGGGCGGCAGCGGATAGACGCTGCCGATGGCGGGGATCATGAGTAGCAACAGCGCCGCAACACAGTAGCCAACGTCGCGCCGGCGCAGTTGTCCGAGCCGGGAGAGGTACACGGGTGCTGCGATCGTGATCAAGAAGTACGGCACGAGGAAGCCAAACGCGGCCAACGTGCCGACCCAGTTGAATATATCGAGAGGGGCATTGTGGGCCGCGAAAAGTATCGCCGGAACGAGAAAAGCGATGATCGCCATCAGCGAAACCGCGACGTGCGGGGTTTCGTTCGTCGAATGGGCGTCTGCTGTTGCCTCATGAAAAAGGCCATGCCGTCCCATTGCAAAGATCACCCGCGCCCCTGCATTGATGCACGAAAGGGCCAGCGAAAAGAACGTGAACATTGCACCGAGCGATAGCGGCACCTGCAGAAACTTGACGTGCGCAAGTTCGGCCAAAATGTTCAGCGGCGCATCGATCTTATCGAGCGTGATTGCGTAGCCGGTGAAGCCATCAACCATCACATAGGTGACGAAGACGAAGAATACGCCGGACACGATCAGGCTCCAGATCACCGCACGTGGAATCGACTTCAGCGGATCTTTCGCTTCCGTACCGAACGCAGTCGCACACTCGAAGCCAACCAAGCTGAAAATCGCGACCACCACGCCGAGCCCCATACTTGAGAGCGGCGTATCGCTCAGGCCAAGTTGTTTTGTGTCGATGGCGAAATGACGCGACTGAAGCACGATGAAGCAAAGCCCCAGGATTAATAGCATCGAGGCGCCCTCAAGAATTAGCATCAGTACCGCAGAGAGCTGCACGTTTCTCCACGCGCAATACCACGCAGTGACGGCGCAGACGACAAAGAAAACCAGCGGAGAGACGCTGTGCCCCGCCATCTGGGTCAGCTTGCCCGCGAACACGGCGAACCCCGTCATGCCCGCCATGGCGATTCCCAGATAGGCCCAAACGAGCGACCAACCTGCGACCCCACCTGCGGTGAGCCCAAGTCCTCTGCAGGTATAGGCATACATCGACCCGACCCCTGCCGAGCGGCGTGCAAACTGGTTGAGATTGAAGGCAACGAACAGCAGCATTACGGTACCCAGCGCATACGCCAACCAACTCATATTGCCCGTATTGGAGAACATCACGGGAATGATCAGCGCGGCGGTCATGGTCGGGGAAATCAGTGCAACGGCTTGACCCAGCAACTCCGAAAAGCTCAAACAATTCGCTCGTAGGGGATTCGTTTCCATGGATTGCACCTTTAGGTCGATGACGACGAACTCGTTTGCCGCGAACAAGATTCGGGCTCCGTAATCAGTAAGCCGATGGTACGATCGCCTTGGACCAGGTGAATCCTCCAGAAAATTAAAGCAGGGTGGACCAGCATGCTGAGACCGTCGGAGATGGGCATCAAGGTGGACAAGGACCAAAAGATGCCTCCTTACCTGCAGATTGCCCTCGCCATCATCGAAGAAATTCGCCGCGGCAGGCTTCAGCCGGGAGGCGCGTTGCCCGGTACGAGGGACCTCGCCGAGCAATTAGGTGTCAACCGCAAAACGGTGATCCTTGCCTATGACGAGCTCACCGCACAAGGTTGGCTGACCCCGGAGCGCGCACGGGGGACGTTCGTGTCGCCGCGTCTGCCGACTGCCCAGCCGGCGGCCTTCGCCTTTCGGCCTGTTGAAACGGCGCCGATGCCTCAGGAGCCCGATTTCCGCCTTCCCGGACAAAAGACCCGTGTCGACATATTGCTGCCGGAGCCGGGAGTACTGATGTTCGACGATGGCGCGCCCGACACCCGCCTCGTGCCTGTCAATGAAATGGCACGTGCGTATCGCCGCAGCCTGCTTTCGCTAAGTCGCGACAACCTGCTAGGGTACGGTGATCCCCGCGGCGCGCGGGCGCTGCGGCGGTCGATCTCAGCGATGCTCAATGCGGACCGCGGTCTCAACACAACCGCTGACACCATCTGCCTGACCCGCGGGAGCCAGATGGCCATCTTCATCGCTGCGCGAGTGCTCACACAGGCTGGCGACACAGCTGTGCTGGAGTCGCTGAGCTATCCCCCTGCAAGAGAAGCGTTTCTCGCAAACGGCGTCGAGGTAGTGACGGCACGCGTCGACGAGAAGGGTATGCGCCTTGACGATCTTGAGAAGCTTTGCCGGAACAAGCGTGTGCGGTGTGTCTACCTGACGCCGCACCATCAGTTTCCGACCACGGTCCTGTTGCCGCCTGAACGGCGCTTGCGGCTACTCGCGCTCGCCGACCAGTTTGGCTTTGCAATAATCGAGGATGACTATGACCACGACTTTCATTTCTCGCACCGTCCGATGCTGCCGCTCGCTAGCGCCGATCAATGGGGCAAGGTCGCGTATATCGGCTCGCTCTCCAAACTGCTTACGCCAAGCTTGCGGAGCGGTTACATTGTCGGCGCCAAACGGTTCGTCGACCGGGTTGCGGAAGAGATTCTGCTAATTGACCGACAGGGCGATCCGGCAACAGAGCTAGCGGTGGCCGAAATGATGGAAGCTGGCGAGATCCGGCGTCATGCGCGTAAGGTGCTGCGCATCTATGATGACAGACGAATGTTGTTCGCCGATCTGCTAAAGCGCCACTTCGGCTCAGCCATCGACTTCGAGCTGCCCGATGGAGGGCTTGCTTTCTGGGTACGATTCGCGGAGAACGTAGACGTTGGCGAGCTTGTCTTAAGCGCCGCCCGTCATGGCGTGAAAATCCTGCCTGGGGCGACCTATTCGATGTCCGGCGAACCGACTTCGGGTCTTAGACTCGGCTTCGCAAGCCTGAACGAACGCGAACTCACGGAAGCGGTCTCAAGGCTTGCGTCGAGCTGGCAACGCCTCGGCCTAGGGGACGCATAGGGAGGCTGCGCTGGTAGGTTGCCCAGCGCAGGTAGGACGTGATTCAACGCCTTTCGTCAACCAGCGAAACGTCAGCTTTCCGACTCAAAGAACTCGTCCCCAAGCAACATATCCTCGAAAAAGGCTCCGTAGGCTTTCTCCGGGTGACGGATATGAATCTCCAAAACCCATAGCAGCGGCGCAGGATGAAAAGGCACTTCGGCGAGGGGCCCCTCGTACACCACCGCATGTGGAAAGTCCGAGATACGATGGCCAGATAAATCGAGATTTAGTTTCCACCCGAGTTCGGTCGCGCGGCGCTCGGCGAATTCGTAGAGCGTCTGACCCGTAAACTTGTCATCACGCCATTTCGCGCGCACTTCGTGGAAAAGCGCTTTTGCGTCACGCGCACAGCGAGTCATTTCGGCATCCGCACCCGTGATAAACGTATCACCGCCGTCGCCTTCCCATTTTTCCCAAACGGGACCGATGTCTATCAGAAAGATGTCCTCCTCACCAAGCACAATACCGGGATCGGACGGTGCCCCAAAGGTCTTCGTGGTATTCGAGCCGAAGCGCACGTACACATCGTGCCATCCACGTCGCATGCCGGCGGCCTTGAGAACGTCTTTCGCCATCTCGACAGCATCCTCCTCGACCATTCCAGGGCGGCATTGCGCGGCGATGGCGTGGATAGCGGCGCGGGTCTTGTCACGAACCGAGAGCATGGTATCCGCAGCAAATGCGGTGCCGACGCGCTCAAGATCGGTCAGGGCGAGTGTACTCATGAGGAAATGCTCCGTACTTTTGTCTTGCGGTTGAAGTTGAAGCCGAACAACGTCTGACTTCAGGGAATAGAGAGGGCAAGACCGCTCGTTGAGGCATCGACCCGTATCTGGCAAGCAAGACGCGAATGGCCCGTCGCTTCGGGTAGGCACTCGAGCAATTCTCGCTCGTCACGGCCAGGTGGCGGCAATCTCGCGCACGACGCCGCATCAATCTCGACCAAGCACGTCCCGCACGCCCCTCGGCCCCCGCATACGCTGGGGACCGCAACACCCAGACGGCGCAACGCGCCAAGCAGCGACTCGTTCAAAGGCACAGCATAAACAATGCCATTGACCTTGATCTGAACCACATCCATGTTGTCGCTTGCCGTGCCGCAAGCGGGGACCGTTGCCCCAAACGGGTCGGCGAAGAATGCCTCAGCACGTAGCCCACGTTTTGAGCTCAAGGCCTCATGCGCTGTCGCAACCATCGCAGGCGCGCCGCACGCGTAGACGTCGACGTCGGCGAGCGAGGCAAAGTCGTGGAGGACGGCCTCATGAACGCGAGTGCCGCGCGGCGTATCCGCATCGGCGCCAACACGCGAGAATACGGGGATGAACCGGAAGTTATCGTGGATGCGAGTCCACGAGTGGACCAGGTCGCACATATACAGGTCGTCTTCTGTCCGACCTCCCCAGTAAAGCGACATGGGCCGCGTCCATCCCTTGGAGAACGCTTCCTCCACGATCGCACGCACAGGTGCGAAACCCGTACCCGTGCAAAGAAAGAGCGCAGATTTGGAAACCGTATCGCTGTGTAGTCCGAAGTCGCCGAATGGACCTCTCCAGGACAGTACGTCACCGCATTCGATCCGCCTCAAGGTGTGGTCACTGAAGAGGCCATCAACAACGCGTCGGACGTGAAGTTCGATGCATCCTTCATGGAGACACGACGTCGCCAGTGAGAAACACCTGTATCGCCCATCAGAGGCCTTCACCTCAATATACTGACCAGACGTATAAGCAAACGTGCACCCTTCTTCCACGCGGATTCTGAGTATCGTGACGCCGGGTACGCAACGTTCGATTTGCACGACTGTGCCTTGTATCAACGCGAACTCATCTGCGTTATGAGGCCGACGCGCGCGCGGAACTCGCAATTGCAGGTCTTCAGTAACAGCCGTGCGAATCATATTCAGCCTATGACGAGTAAATCCATAACGCTAGCCTAGATAAAGCACGGACCTACCGGCACCTCCAGTTTTTCAAAACAGACTGGTCCACGGAAACCAACCATCTGTATGAGCGAGTCACTCGATGGTAAGAGAGCCGTTATCCCTAGATACGATGGTGCTTCGCTATTACCAACGATAGATTAGGGTCTACGGAATGCTCATAAGTTGCCGCATACATTGAGACAGACTGTACGCCCCAAGGTCAAGCAGGGGCGCCCCCCCAAAATTAACCCTCTCCAGGAGGCATCGTGTCGGATCTATGGCGTTTGTCCGCAACTGAACTTGCTCATCTCATTCGCACTCGCAAAGTCTCTGCGAGGGAAGCAGCTGAGGCCGCACTTCAAAGGCTTAACGCGGTCAACCCGCAGATCAATGCGGTCGTCGCGCACCGGCCCGACTGGGTGCGCGAACAGGCCGACCAGGTCGACAGATTATTGGCCCGCGGCGAGGACCCTGGTCCGTTGGCTGGTGTTCCGGTCACTGTGAAGATCAACACAGATCAGGCAGGGTTCGCTACGACCAACGGCACACGACTACAGGAGGATCTGGTGGCGCAGGCCAACAGTCCAGCGGTCGATAATCTCCAGCGAGCCGGGGCGGTGCTGCTCGGCCGCAGCAATGCACCGACCTTCGCCTTGCGCTGGTTTACCAGCAATCTCGTTCACGGCGCCACGCGCAATCCGCGCGATCCGTCGTTGACGCCAGGTGGCTCTTCGGGCGGTGCGGCAGCCGCCGTCGCCGCCGGCATTGGTCATCTGGCACTCGGCACCGACATCGGAGGCTCGATCCGCTATCCGGCCTATGCCTGCGGAATCCACGGAATACGCCCTACGTTCGGACGTGTCCCGGCCTTCAACGCATCCTCGCCGGAGCGCGCAATCGGTGCCCAATTGATGTCCGCGACCGGCCCGATCGCCCGCACGATCAACGATCTTCAAGCTGGGCTCCTCGCGATGTCGGCTCGCGATCTTCGCGATCCCTGGTGGGTGCCGGTGCCCATCGCAGGTACTGCCATGCCGCGCCATGCAGCTATCTGTCTTCGCCCAGGCGGACTACAGATTAGCAAGGAGGTCGAAGCAGCACTGCTGGACGCAGGACGCAGGCTTGCAGACGCCGGTTGGACGGTGGAAGAAATCGAGGATACGCCGTCAATCCGCGAGGCGGCTCAGGTGCAGGAACGGCTGTGGCTTGGCGACGGGTTCGCAGGATTGGTCGACGCCGTTGCGCGCGACGGCGATCCCGGCGCGCATGCGGTGGTCGAAGCCTCGCGCGCCAAGGTCGCAACGCTGCCCGCCGATGTGATAAGTCGTGAGCTGGTACGACGCACCACCTTGACACGCCAATGGCGTCAATTCCTGACCACATATCCAGTGCTATTGCTGCCTGTATCGGCGGAGCTGCCGTTCCCAGACAACCTCGACATGCGCGGCAACGAAGCTTTCGAGCGCGTGTGGGAAGCGCAACTAACGATGAGAGCTCTGCCTGCTATGGGGTTACCGGGCCTCGTTGTCTCCACAGGCCTCGTTGGTTCGGTACCTGTAGGCGTACAGATCGTCGCCGGTCACTATCGGGAAGATCTGTGTCTACTTGCAGGCAAAGCGATCGAAGCTCGCGGCACGCCGCCGTCTCCAATCGATCCTGTCGTATAGGCAAGCTGAAAAGGCATCGTGCCCGTCCCGAGCCGGGCCGCCGCCTCGGTCGAGATTCGTATCGCAATGTATCCATAGATGAACGGGACACATACGCATGCACTTGACCAGCCTTCCCGACACAACCTAGATAACTCGGCGGCCTTTAATGCATCTACGCCGGACGCATGGAAAGGAGGCCGACTCTGCAAACGCCGTCGGACTGCGTTTCCGGGCCTCTCGCATCTGGCAACGCCCCTGTTAGCCAAGACAAACTCCGGAGGTAGTCGCCATGAAGTTACTCATTCAAGCCGTCGTTCTAGCTATCGCTATCGCCACGCCGATCGCTTGCTTCGCACAGGCAGAGGAGCCTTTGACCCGCGCGCAGATCCTTGTCGAGCTAATCCAGCTTGAACAGGCTGGTTACCGCCCCGCCGAATGGGTGGATCCGAATTATCCCGCCGACATCCAGGCGGCCGAGACGCGTGTGGCGGCAAAAAATGGCAAGACCAACAGCGTTGGCGGTGCTGTCGGCAGCATCTCGGCATCGGGAGCCCATGCAGATCCTGGTCACTGAAACGACTACGACCATTCCCCGCCGTGCCTAACGGCACTCACATGGCCGCCCCAAGATTCGAATGACGACATCGACGATGCAATCGCGCCGAACAATGGCTTGGTCCGCCTCGTCACGCACACGATTCGACAGCCATACGGGCGGACCGCATTTCTCATCCATGCCTGGAAAAGCCATGCTCCTCATCGTTCTCGCCTACCTTGGTGGCGCCCTGACTATTCTCAGTCCGTGCATCCTGCCAGTGCTACCGTTCGTCTTTGCGCGCGCCGATCAACCATTCGTGCGCAGTGGTCTGCCGCTGCTTGCCGGTATGGCGCTCACTTTCGCCCTCGTAGCAACGCTTGCGGCCGTCGGCGGCGGATGGGTGACTCAGGCCAACGAGTATGGGCGATGGCTCGCTACGACTCTGCTCGCCGTCTTCGGACTGATTCTGCTGTTTCCTCGCTTCGCCGATCATCTGATGCGCCCTCTGGTAAGCGCCGGCAATCGCCTGTCGAACTTCGCCCAAAGGGACGGACAAGGCGCTCGCGTAGGGTCGGCGTTGCTGTTGGGTATCGCCACGGGTCTGTTGTGGGCCCCATGTGCCGGGCCTATTCTCGGCCTGGTACTGACAGGTGCGGCGCTGCGCGGCGCCAGTGTCGGCACGACGCTTCTACTCGTCGCGTATGCGGCCGGCGCGGCCACCTCACTTGGAGCGGCGTTGCTGATCGGTGGCCGCGTGTTTGCTGCAATGAAGCGTTCGCTCGGCGCGGGAGAATGGATTCGCCGTGGGATCGGCGCGGCGATCTTGTGCGGCGTGGCAGCGATCGCGTTCGGTCTCGACACCGGCATCCTCGCACGAGTGTCGACCGTCTCTACAAGTGGAATCGAACAGAAACTGATCGACCGGTTGTCACCAGGCGTGACGCCGCTGGATCCGCGTTTCGTCAAACGATAGCCCTTAGCGCATCGCCAGATGAATCAGGATCTCGAACGGCAGCGCGAGCAAAAGCGCGCCACTGACTCCGAGACTCCACAGCCCCACGAGCCACAGCATGCGTCGAACTTTAATGTCGCACGTCTGCGCGATTCCAGTGTGCATCGCACCGCTCCTAGTCATATTTGGTGCCGGGTACCAACTTCCCTCTGAACACCCAGTACCCTGCCGTTGTGTACACGAGGATTACCGGCAGAACCACGAGAGCGCCAGCGAGAGCGAAAGTCTGGCTAGCCCTTGGCGCAGCTGCGTCAACGAGGGTCAGCGAATAGGGAATCGCATAAGGCCAAACGCTGACGAGCAAGCCTATGTAGCCCAGTAGTACCAGCGCGAGTGCCAGGATGAACGGCATCACGTGCAGCCGCTTT
This sequence comes from Paraburkholderia sp. GAS82, assembly GCF_050436285.1. Taxonomy (NCBI): domain Bacteria; kingdom Pseudomonadati; phylum Pseudomonadota; class Betaproteobacteria; order Burkholderiales; family Burkholderiaceae; genus Paraburkholderia; species Paraburkholderia sp. GAS82. The sequence goes on along the minus strand of NZ_JBNDLX010000013.1, from coordinate 86,253 downwards.
CTGGCCGCCGAGAACATAAACCATGCACCGACCGCAACAAGCAACGGCACTGGCAAAAGGCGTGACAGCATGCCCGCTTCAAACCAGCGTTCTGCAATCCGTGGATCGGAGAGCGGCGTCCATACGGACACAGCGATCATGAAGAGCAGCAGTAAAGCCGTCAGCGGCGTGATGAGAAGATGGAGCCGGCGTTGCAACTCACCTTCGGTCTTGATGACGAGCCAGCATGCGCCCAACAAGGCGTAGGTCGCCATCAGCCCCAAGCCCGAGAGTAGACTAAAAGGCTCAAGCCAGAAGAACGCATCGCCGGCGAAAGCGTTGTTGGCAATCGGAATGCCTTTCAAATAAGCACCGAGAATCACTCCCTGAAAGAACGATGCGCCTGCGGAGCCACCAATAAAAGCAACGTTCCATAGGTTCTTTGTGCGATCCGCTTTGCCGCGGAGTTCGAAGGAAACGCCGCGAAAAATAAGGCAAACCAGCATTGTGATGATCGGGAGATAGAGCGCGGACAGCGCGACCGAATACACCAGCGGGAAAGCTGCAAACAACGCCGCGCCTCCCAGCACCAGCCAGGTCTCGTTGCCGTCCCAAACGGGTGCGATCGCATGCATCATCAGGTCGCGCTCGCTCTCGTCAGGAAAGAACGGGAAAATCAGCCCCACCCCCAGATCGAATCCATCGAGCATCACGTACATGAAAAGACCCAGCGCAATGATCGCAGCCCACGCAAATGTCACGTTCATTTCCCACTCCTTTCGAGGCTATGTTGAGCAGCACTGCGCAGCTCAGCTACGGCTAGCGGCCTGCGCCCAGTGCGGCCTATCTCCAGGGTCGGGCGTCCAATAGGCTTTCCCACTTCATCAGGCACAACCGGCCCTTCCCGCAGGAAACGCACGACGTAGTAGATGCCGGTTCCGAACACAACACAGTAGGCAATGACGAGAACCATGAGAGAGATCCCAACACTCTGCGACGTGACCGGCGAAACCGCTTGCGCGGTTCGTAGCACCCCATAGACAACCCAGGGCTGTCGCCCCACCTCAGTGGTGATCCATCCTGCCAGTAGCGAGATAAACCCCGTGGGGCCCATAAAAAGAACGAAGCGCTGATACGTCCTGCTTTCGAAAATTCGCCCCCGTCGCCGCAGCATTACCCCGATGAGCGCCATCAGAATCATCAACATGCCAAGGCCTGCCATAACGCGGAAGGTCCAGAAGATGATCGACGAGTCAGGACGGTCTCCCGGGGGAAATTCCTTGAGACCGCGAATTTCACCGGTCCAGCTATGCGTCAGGATCAGGCTACCTAGATGCGGAACCTGCACGGCGTGACGGGTCACCTCCGAGTTCATGTCGGGAAAGCCAATCAGGTTCAGCGCGGTTCCGCCTTTTTCGGTTTCCCAAAGCCCCTCAATGGCTGCGATCTTGGCCGGCTGATATTTGCGCGTATTCAGGCCGTGCTGGTCACCAACAATCGCCTGAACCGGCGTAAGGACCAGCAATAGCCAGAGCGCCATCGAAAACATCGTCTTGACCGCTGGATCCCTCCGGCCCTTCAGTAAATGCCACGCACCTGTAGCCGCAACGACGAGGGCCGCGACAATGAACGCTGCGAGAGTCATGTGTGCAAGCCGGAACGGAAAGGAAGGGTTAAAGATAATCTTGAACCAGTCGAGCGGAACGACATGGCCGTTCTCGATCTTGATACCTTGGGGCGTCTGCATCCAGCTATTTGACGCAAGGATCCAGAACGTCGAGATTAAAGTGCCGATCGCGACCATCAGCGTGGCGCCGAAATGTGCACGCGGCCCTACTTTTTCCCAACCAAACAGCATGATTCCGAGAAAGCCCGCTTCAAGGAAAAATGCGGTCATGACTTCGTACGTCAGAAGAGGGCCCGTGACGGGACCCGCGAACTTTGCGAACCCCGACCAGTTCGTTCCAAACTCGTACGCCATCACCACACCGGACACGACGCCCATGCCGAATCCGATCGCGAAAATCTTAGACCAGTAAACGCAGAGCTCTTTGTAGTGACGTTTACCCGTCCGCAGCCACACTGCTTCAAGTACGGCTAAAAAGCTCGCCAGGCCGATGCTCAAGGCCGGAAAAATTATGTGGAACGATATAGTGAAAGCAAACTGTATTCGCGAAAGATCGAGTGCGTTCGGATTCATGTCGGTCCCCTTGGTGAAGCTCGCCAACTCTGGTGGCCTGCGGTGCGATTTCTTGCGCTGCAGGCCATCCCATCACGCTCTCAATACACCTTAGCGAAGGTTGGTTCTCGCAAGCTCGACGATTTCGTCCCCTCGTCCGTTAAGGATGGCGCGCAACATATACAGGCTGAAACCCTTTGCTTGTTCGAACTCGATCTTCGGCGGCATAGCGAGTTCGTGTTTTGAAGTCACCACGTCGACGAGCGCCGGGCCGGAGTGTTCGAAGGCGGCTTTCAAGGCTGCAGCAATGTCTTCGGACTCTTCGACCCTAATGCTGAAAATCCCGGCCGCTTTCGCAATGGCGGCGAAATCCGTCTTGCTCAGATCTACGTTGGTGTCGAGATAGCCGCCGGCCTTCAACTCCATGGAAACGAATCCCAGCAGACTGTTGTTGAACACCACGACTTTGATAGGAAGATCGAGTTGCCGTGCCGTCAACAGATCCCCGAGCAGCATTGACAGACCGCCGTCCCCGGACAAAGAGACAACTTGCCGCCCCGGGTTGGCTCCCTGCGCGCCAAGCGCTTGTGGCATGGCGTTCGCCATGGACCCGTGATTGAATGAACCATGCAGCTGACGCCTGCCATTCATGCTCAGGTACCGCGCCGCCCAGAGCGTGGGCGTTCCAACATCCGCGGTAAAGATCGCATCGTCGGCGGCCGCTTCGTCGATTAGCCGTGTCAGATACTGCGGATGAATGGGTCTATCAGGTTCAGACGCAACCGCAAGGTCCTCGAGATCCATTCTCGCCGTGGTGTAGTGCGCGATCGCATTGTCCAGAAAGCGCCGCTCATCCTTGTGCTGTAAAAGCGGCAGGACCGCTCTGATCGTATCCTTGACCGTCCCCACGAGCCCGAGCGTAAGCGGTGCCCGATGGCCGAGCTTCGAGCCCTTCCAGTCGATCTGCACGATCTTCGCGTTGCCCGGATAGAACGCGCGGTACGGGAAATCCGTACCCAGCATCACTAGCGTGTCACACGACTCCATCGCATGATATCCAGAGCTAAAGCCAATCAGGCCAGTCATGCCGACGTCGTACGGATTGTCCCATTCGACGAACTGCTTGCCGCGCAGGGCATGGACCACCGGTGCCTTAAGCGCTTGCGCCAGCGCAACCACTTCGTCATGCGCGCCCGCCGTACCACTACCGCACAGTAACGTGACATCTTTCGATGAATTGAGTAGATCCGCCAGACGGTCAATATCGGCAGTCGCGGGAATAATCGCCGCTGGGGATATTTCGCTCCACAGGCCGACCGGGTGCAGACACTCTTTCAGTGCGACGTCTCCGGGCAAAACGATGACAGCGACGCCGCGCTCCTCAATGGCCGTGCGCATTGCCCGTTCGAGCACCCGTGGGAACTGTTCCGGATTCGTCACGAGCTCGGCGAAATGGCTGCATTCCCGGAACAACTCCTGAGGATGCGTCTCCTGAAAATAGCCTAAACCGATTTCCGACGACGGAATGTGTGCGGCAATTGCAAGCACGGGCTGATGATTGCGATGGCAGTCGAACAATCCGTTGATCAAATGAAGATTGCCCGGACCGCAGCTGCCCGCGCAGACGGCTAGCCGTCCGGTCGATGCTGCGTCTGCTCCCGCGGCAAACGCGGCACTTTCCTCGTGACGCGTGTGCATCCAGCGAATCGAACCGAGCTCTTCAAGGCTAAAGGCGAGTCCGTTCAGACTGTCACCTGTTACGCCCCAGATTCGTTCTACGCCAGCGGCGGCAAGGGTTTTTGCCAGATAATCGGCGATAGTCTGTTTGCCCATGGTTTACTCCTGAAAAAATTGGAAAATCGCAAGCCGCTTCAAATTCGGGGAGCGGCTTTCTCGATCTCAAAAACCGCCCTCTTATGGCGGGTTGATGCTCTCGTGTTCAACCAAATGTGATGGCGTACGCTTCGACGCCGGGGTCGAGAAACTGAATAGAAAAGGTGTGATCGCCAACGTCGTGCTTCTGTCGGACCAGTTGATACAACCGATGCTCCGTTACGGTGCCGCTGCCGTCATCGGCGACGTCGGTGCCGTGTGCATCACCGGGTGCACCGCCATCGATACTGACTCGAAAGCGGACGGGTTTGCCGTCCTTGCCCGGACCCAGTACCAGGTGGAGATCCCGCGCATGAAAGCGGTAGACGATGCTTCCCGACGCTGCGGCAAGCGTTGCGCGGTCCTTTTCAACGTCCCATTTGCCCGCAAGACCCCAGTCATTGACAGTGGGCTGGGTGGGCGCAACATAGGTGTGAATCTCGTCCTGCGCCTCGCCGCCTGGTGATGCAAAATTATCCGCCTGTGCGTAACCGATGTATGTCTCAGGCGACTGCAGGTCAGCGACGTCCGCAGGCAGTTCTATCCCCGGCGTAACAGCGTTCGCGGCACTTGAAACTTTCTTCGTCGCATCAGAACTCCCCGCTTCCGCCAACAGAATCTGAATCACCTTCTCTGATTTGGCGTAGTTGCCTTCGCCAAAATTGTGGTGCCGAATCTGTCCGCGAGCATCAATAAAATACTGTGCGGGCCAATACTCGTTGTCGAGACCACGCCAGATCGCATAATTGTTGTCGATAGCCACCGGGTAATCGACGCCAAGTTCATGCGTCGCCCTCTTGACATTGTCAATATTGCGCTCGAACGCGAACTCAGGCGCATGCACCCCGATAACCACCAGTCCCTGACTTTTATATTTGTCTGCCCAAGCTTTTACATACGGAAGCGAGCGCAGGCAGTTGATGCACGAGTACGTCCATATGTTGATCACAACCACCTTGCCACGCAGGTTCTGATCCGTCAGAGGCGGCGAATTCAACCACTGGACGGAGCCGCCCAGCGGAGGCAACGCTCCCTCCACAGGCAACAGTGCTTTGTATGCGCCCGTACTGTGGTCCGATACCTTCATCACTCCACCCGACAGGTTCCAATGAGCCAGCTCGGTTATCCCGCCGCCAAGCCGACGACCAGACCCAATTGAGGGAGCTAGGCCAATCGAATCCTTTTCAGGGGACAAGCGATCTGGGGGCCTCTGCTCGCGGCCACCAACGATTGTCAGCGTCGCTACGATCGCGACTGTCGACGCCGCTCCGATGAGTATTGGCAACATCCTTGCAGCGAACCGTTGTCTGTTTCGCGAAAACAGGAAGGGCAGCACCGGCAAGATGCACAGGCTGAGAATAGCGAGCGCGCCACCGAAGTAGGCAATGACAGTGAGCAGCATCGTCGTTTCCGAGGGTTACAAATCAAAAAGGGCGCCTCGCCTACGCGAGAGCTGTATGCGGTGCATGCCGCTGAGGGCTATGCCACCACACGCAAAGTGGCTGCCGACTCCTGGATAGGCGGCTTGCTGAATCGGTCGAGCACGAAGTCGATAAAGCTGCTCACCTTCGCGGTAAGACATCTGCGTTCGTAGTAGACGAGCGCGATGTGTTGCGGACCGCCGTTTATCTGGTAGCGATCGAGTAGCGGCACCAACCTTGCCTTTGCGATGTCATCTGCGACAAGCGGAATGGGCAGCAACGCGATACCCATGTTGGCCAAAGCCGCAGAACGAACCGCAGCACTACTGGTAGCACTGAGGATGCTGCTCACCGTGATTTTCTGTACTCCAGTCCCGTCAGCGAACTCCCACGAGCGGGCTCCGTCGCGCTCCGTTAGCAGATCATGCTGCTGAAGGCTGAACGGACTGGTAGGCTCCCCCCGCCGCGCCAGATATGCCGGGGCAGCGACTAGGATCTCCTTGATTGTTATCAGCGGGCGGCAGACGAGCGAAGAACTGATTGGATAGCGGTCTGTGGAAAAGCACACGTCGAAGCCCCCTTCGATCACGTCGATCGGCCCATCGGACGTCGTTACCTCGAAATCTACTCGAGGGGCAATTGTGCGATATGACGCCAGCAACGACGCAAGACCAGTCGTAGCAAACACTGCCGGCGAAGCAATACGAAGTACACCGCAGTGGTCGTGTGCGGTACGAACCAGGCCCGACTCGACCTCATCGAGAGCCCGGGTGACGGCGCGGCACCCATCGAGGTAAACCTTGCCCGCCTCGGTAAGTGACAGACTGCGCGTCGAGCGGTTCATCAGACGCATATTGAGTTGCGCCTCCAGCATCGCGACGTTGCGCGTGATTGCGGCCGGTGACTTGTTCAATTGCTTACCAGCAAGAGAAAAGCTACTGAGTTCAGCAACACGCATGAAGACACGGATAGCTTCCAGCTTGTTCATACTCTGACTCATCTATAAAGTGCGACCGACGCAACATCGGTCAGGCGATGTGAAGAAATACCCGGATTCGAGCAAGTCGATTGGTTGCACACGGCCATTCGGAACAGCACAAGACGTGCTGACATGAAATCAAGATACGTGCAGATACACAAAAACAAAATCATACGAATCGGTGCGATCGCCCCTGCTCACGCGTGCGGAGTTCATACATACGTATGTCCGAGCCAAGCAGTACGCTGGATCGATTTCGCGTGGCTGTTGCCGCTGGGCCTGGACCTGAATCCTGACAAATAACTTATCGGTTTCAAAGCCATACCCGAGTATGAAACGCCGATATACACGTGCAATCACCGGCATCGGTTTGTATGCTGGCCTCACGAAATCAGAGCAGTTATCTTGAAGCATGGCCGACGCTGCCTTTAGCCACATCCGTAAAAACGCAATCCATTCCATCAGCCATCACGTTACTCGGCGTAAGGAAATTGCCCTCATTGGACGTATAAATCATGCTTACGATACCTTCCGTCGATGATGACGCTCTGCTAAATCAACATGGTCTCAATACGGAAGTGCGGAGCACACGCGCCTCAACACCGGTTGATAGCATGTCTAACCTCCAGGCGTTTATCGCGCTAGATCAGATTTCTGCTGCGGCTATCGGGCATGCAGTGCTATCCGCCATTCGCAGCGCCGGCGTTGATTCGCTTGTGCTGGATGCAGACGTAATGTCGATGGTGGAAGAGCGCATTCGAGAATCAAATGATCTCGGCAATCAGGTACCGCGCACTAAACACTCCGATGCTGCGATTGAAACCGCCTTGCGCATTGGGGCGCTCGAACTCGACCTCTTAAAGAGGAAGGCAACGCATAACGGCCATACCCTGGATCTGAGACCCACCGAGTTGAAAGTGCTCGAATGTCTGATGCGCCGCGCCGATCAGATCGTGACGCGCACGATGATTTTCGAAGACGTGTGGAATTGCCACTTCGATCCGCACACGAACCGCATCGACGTCCACGTCGGAAAGTTGAGAAGGAAGCTGGCCGCGCAGGATACGGGGCCGCATATTCATACTTTCCGAGGTGCTGGTTACATGCTCAAGTGAGCGCCACGCAGTCACAGCCTTTGTCCCTTTCCGCTGTTTCGCAGAACTCCTACAAAAGTCATGAACGCCATTGTCCTGATCGCACTGCGCCGCCCACTGACTTTTGTCGTAATGGGCATCCTGATCCTGTTGTTCGGCGCAACGGCCGTACGCAAGACCCCAACAGACATTTTTCCCGACATCAAGATTCCGGTTGTCGCCGTGGTGTGGACCTACAACGGCCTGTCGCCACAGGACATGTCGGGCCGCGTTATCTACTACTACGAACGCGCCCTGACTGCGACGGTCGACAATATCGAACACATTGAAAGTCAATCGCTCTACGGGCGCGGTATCGTCAAGATTTTTTTCCAGCCCGGAACCGACATAGCCGCCGCACAGGCGCAGATTACTTCGATATCACAAACGGTGTTAAAGCAGTTGCCTGACGGCATTACCCCACCACAAGTCTTATCGTATAGCGCTTCCGACGTTCCGGTTCTCGATCTGCAAGTGTCAGCGCAAGGATTGACCGCCGCCCAAGTATACGACCTGGCGTCGAACCTGATCCGCCCGCAACTGGTTGCCGTGCCAGGCGCCGCCATTCCTGCGCCATACGGTGGCGCGGCCCTCAACGTAGAAATCGATCTTGACCAAACCAAGCTGATGGCTCACGGACTTTCCGCCGTAGACGTCGGCAATGCGTTGAAGTCACAGAATGTCGTGCTTCCCGCCGGCGACCAGAAAATTGGTGCGCTGGATTTTCTGGTCGAAACGAACGCCAGTCCGGTGGAAGTGGCGACATTCAACAACCTGCCGGTCAAGACCGTCAACGGCGTGACGGTGTATCTGCGCGATGTGGCCTATGTCCACAGCGGCTCACCACCGCAGACTAATGCGGTTCTGGTGAAAGGCAAGCAAGCGGTGCTTATCCAGATCCTCAAGAGCGGCAATGCCTCGACGCTGCAAGTCGTAAGCGGGATCAAGAAAGTGCTGCCAGGCATCATCCGCACCCTGCCACCAGGTGTGCAGATCACCACTTTGAACGACGCATCTGGCTTCGTGCGCGACTCGGTGAAAGAAGTGGTCCAGGAGATGATCACCGCTGCCATCCTGACCGGCCTCACGGTATTGCTTTTTCTCGGGAGTTGGCGTGCGACCCTCATCGTTGCTACGTCGATTCCGCTGGCCATCCTCTGCTCCGTGCTGGCGCTCTCGTGGTGCGGACAGACTATCAATATCATGACCCTTGGTGGACTTGCGCTTGCAGTCGGCATTCTCGTCGACGACGCAACCGTGATGATCGAAAACATCGACGCTCACCTAGAAGCCGGTGCTGAGCTTGAGCCGGGCATCATCACCGCCGCGAACCAGATCGTTGTTCCGACTTTTGTTGCCACGTTGTGCATTTGTATCGTATGGCTGCCTCTATTCCAACTCGGCGGCGTCGCGGGTTATTTGTTCGTGCCACTCGCCGAAGCCATCATTTTCGCGATGATCGCGTCATTCATTCTCTCGCGCACATTGGTGCCGACCATGGCGGCCTACCTGTTACGCGGCCAGGTTGAGCAGCGCAAGCGGGGACCGGTGGAGCATTCGGGCATATTCACGCGCTTTCAGCGCGGTTTCGAGCATCGCTTCACGCAGTTTCGCGTGGCGTATCGCAGCACGCTGACGCGCGTCGTCATGCAGCGACGGCGCTTTGTGACGCTATTCTCCATCGGAGCGTTCGCGTCACTTGCCCTGCTTGGCTTTCTCGGACGTGACTTCTTCCCGGGTATCAAGTCCGGAGAGATCGATATGCATATGAGGGCGCCGGTCGGTACGCGTCTTGAAGACGCATCCGAGATTGCGGTCCTCGTCAACGCATCGATCCGCAAAATCCTGCCTGGCGAGGTCACCAACGTTCTGGACAATTGCGGCCTCCCCGTAAGCGGCATTAACGAGGCGTATAACTCGACCGGCACGATCGGCCCGCAAGACTGCGATATCACAATCAGTCTGAAGAGCAACCGCTCACCCGTCGACGACTACCGTTTCAAGCTGCGGCGCGAACTTCCCAGACTGTTCCCAGGAACGGCCTTCACGTTCCTGCCGGGCGACATCACGGCAAAGATTCTCAACTTTGGACTCCCAGCACCAATTGACGTACAGATAGCCGGTAGCTCACAAGACGCCAATTTCGCCTATGCGCAAGCCTTGGCCGCAAATCTGCGTCGCATTCCTGGTAGCGCCGACGTCAATATCCAGCAAACGCTCAACCAGCCTACCTTGAAGATCGCCGCGTCGAGGTCGTTCGCTTCCGGTATTAATCTGACTGAGGCTGACATTGCCAACAACGCGCTCGCTACGCTGTCCGGTAGCGGCCAGACCGCACCGACCTACTGGCTCGATACCTCAGCTGGTGTGTCGCACCTCGTGAACCTTCAAACTCCACAGGATGAGTTGAGCTCGGTTAACGATCTCGAGACCATTCCTATCGATGGGACGAACGATGGCACAAGTGGTAATGGCCCGCAGCTTCTAGGTGCACTGAGCCGCATCAGCCAGACCGGTACGCCCTTGCTTGCGTCGCACTACAGCATCCTGCCGGTGATCGACATTTTCGTCAGCAATCAGCAACGCGACCTCGGTGCGGTACAGGATGCAGTGGATCACGTCGTCGCGGGTATGAAGCACGAAATCCCGCGCGGCGCCAGCGTACGCCTGCTCGGTCAAGGCCAGACCATGCGCAGCGCGTATGCCCAATTGCTCGCCGGGCTGGCGCTGTCGATCCTGCTCGTCTATCTCGTCATCGTCGTGAACTTTCAGTCATGGCTGGACCCGTTCATCATCATCACCGCGTTGCCCGCCGCGCTGGCCGGAATTGTCTGGAGTCTCTTTCTGACCAACACCACCCTATCCGTGCCGGCGCTGACCGGAGCCATCATGTGCATGGGGACTGCGACTGCGAATTCGATTCTGGTGGTCTCGTTCGCCCGTGAGCGTCTCGCCGCCCACGGCAATGCTGTAGAGGCGGCGATCGAGGCAGGATTTGCACGGATCAGGCCGGTTTTGATGACCGCGCTCGCAATGATCATCGGCATGCTGCCAATGTCCTTCAGCAATACCCAGAACGCACCGCTAGGACGCGCCGTCATCGGTGGTCTGCTGTGCGCGACCTTCGCCACGCTACTGTTTGTGCCGTGTGTTTTTGCACTCTTGCACCGTGACAGAAGCACTAACATGGAGTCGCACGCATGAACGCGAATCAGGAAGTTTCACTCTCGCGCCGTATGCCGGCCTGGCTGCTGGCAGCATTGGCTGCCCTGCTGGCAGCCGGATTCATCATCCTCGGCATCACCCGACGCTATAGCAATGTGGCGGACCTGCGGAATGTCGCCTCTGAGGAATCGATCCCTCAAGTACAGATCATCTCACCAGCGCCTGGGCCCGCAACGCGCTCAATTACGCTACCTGGCACGATCAAGGCGTGGTCTTATGCGCCGATCTATGCGCAAGTCTCGGGCTATGTGACCAAGTGGTTCAAGGATTACGGGGCTCCGGCGAAGGCCGGCGAACTGCTTGCAACCGTCGACGCACCTGCTGTGGACGAGCAATACGAAAGCGCCCTCGCAGACCTCGAGGTCGCGCAAACGAACTACCAGCTCGCGAAGGTCACCGCGGCTCGTTGGAGCTCGCTCGCCGGCACCCAGGCGGTTTCGCAACAGGAAGTAGACGTGAAGGTCGCTGATGCTGCCGTGCAGATGGCGCAAGTCCACGCAGCCGAGCACAAGGTCGCGCGCTTCAAGGTACTGGAGGCTTTCAAGAAGATCGTTGCTCCTTTCGACGGTGTAGTCACGTCTCGGAATACCGACGTGGGCAACTACGTCAACGGAGCCGGTGGCGACGTCGGCGCACGCGGTTCGGATGACGAATTGTTCAGCGTGGCGGACATTCACGAGATGCGAGTCTTTGTTTCCGTGCCACAGGATTACTCCGGAATGCTCGAACCCGGCCTCACAGCCACGCTTACGTTGCCGCAGTATCCTGATCGGGTGTTCAAGGCATCTTTCGACACGACAGCGAACGCATTCAATCCGCAGACGCGCACTGTGGTGACAGAATTGCTCATCCCTAACCCAGATCACCTGATTTGGCCGGGCACCTACGCAGACGTGCATTTCGTCGCACCATCCGATCATGGTGTGCTGATCGTCCCCGAGCAGGCGTTGCTGTTTCGCGCGCAAGGGATGCAGGTCGCACTGCTCGACGCCAGCAATAAAGTACATCTGCAAGGTGTCAAACTTGGCCGCAATCTAGGTCAGACGGTCGAGATCGTAGGCGGTCTGAAACGTTCAGACCGGCTGATTCTCAATCCATCTGCTGGCACGCTAGAAGGGGAACAGGTGCGCATCGCCGCTGGTGTGCCGGGCATTGCGCCTGATGCAAAGTTCCGCCCCCCCGGGGCAGACGCTGCCACCATGAGTGATACGCAGCACGCAAAGGTTCAGGCCGCAACCGACAACGGGGATCAATGATGGGGCGCGCTCGATCTTCTTTCCGGATCACCTGCTGGGCAGCGCTAACGCTGCTTGGCGGCTGCGATCTCGCGCCGGTCTATACACCCCCGCAGACACTCCTACCGGAACGATACCAGGGCACGAGTCCATTCGTCACTGCGAGCCCGCAGGATCAGCTCTCGCACGGCCCCTGGTGGCAGATGTTCGGCGACACGCAACTGGATCAGCTTGAGACGCAGCTCGATGCGTCGAACCCTGATTTACAGGCCGCCGAACAATCTTATACGCAGGCACGCGATGTTGTAGCGGAAGCCCGTTCGGGGCTCTTCCCACAATTGACTACCCAAGCCTTCGTGTCTGGTAACAGGGAGTCCGCTCACGCGTTGTTCCACAGCGGTAGCAACGCCGAGCAGCAGGCTTCGAATGGATATGGCGCGGCGGCAGTCTGGGAACCCGACTTCTGGGACCAGATCCACAACAGCGTCAAACAGGCGAAGGCGAACGCAGAAGGCGTGGCGGCAGACGTTGCATCCGCACGCTTAAGTCTCGAACTGGAATTGGCAAATGACTACATGGCAATCCACGGTCTCGATACCGAGCACGCTGTCTATGTTCAAACGATCCGGCTTTATCAGAACGCAGTGGGAATCGTGCAGCTCCGTCTCGCCGGCAAGATTTCTTCTGGCCTCGATGTTGCACGTGCCCAGAACCAGCTCGCTTCGGCTCAGGCTGCGGACACCGACGTCCAGGCGCAGCGCGCTGTGCTGGTGCATGCCGTTGCTGTGCTGGCGGGGGTGAATCCGTCGACCTTCACGCTGCCGGCTTTGACGAACGCGTCGGCCGCGGTCCCGACGGTACCCGTGGGGGTACCGTCCGACCTGCTTCAACGGAGGCCCGATGTAGCCCAGGCCGAGCGTGCCATGGCAGCGGCCAACGCCGCCATTGGCGTGGCCCGCGCCGCGTTCTATCCCAACATTCGTCTTAGCGCTTCGGCGGGTTTTGAAGATACCGGCTTTGCACTGGCATCGCTACCCAACAGCCTCTGGGCAGTCGGCGCGTCCGCAATGCTACCGATCTTTGAGGGCGGACTGCGCAGAGCTGAATTGCAGCAAAGCAGATCGATATATGTCCAGACCGCGGATCACTACCGCTCGGTTGTACTTGATGCTTTCCGGCAGGTGGAAGACCAACTGGTTCTGACCGACAAGCTAAGCACTGAGGCCGAACAACAGAGGCAGGCATTACAGGCCGCGGCGAAGGTACAAGACATCGCACTGAACCTCTATACAGGCGGCCTCGACAACTACCTGAACGTGACAGTCGCGCAGATAGCCACATTGACCGCGCAGATAGCCGAAGTCCAGGTGGAAACCCGGCGCTTGCAAACGGCGGTTGCACTGGTAGGCGCATTGGGCGGTGGGTGGACTTCCTCGGATCTACCCAGCGGAGATCAAACCATACCGTTTAGTCCGCTACACCTGCACGAAGACGACTAGCTTTGCGAAGACTCAAGCACTACGGCTTACCAAGGGCCGCACTAAGATAGTGTTCGAGGACGGCCGCATCGACCGGCTTCTCGAGAAGCGCTAACGCGCCATTGTTAATGACTGTGGCGCGAAGAGTCTCAGTCGGAAAGGCGGTGACAAAAATGGTGGGTATAGTATGGCCGAGTCGCACCAAATCTTGGTGCATCTCGACGCCAGACATGTTTGGCATTCTCACATCGGAGATAAGGCACGCAGTGTCGACAATTTTTCCAGACTGCAAAAAGGCCTGCGCCGACGGGAATATGTTTGCTTGCCAACCTAGCGAGCGCACCAGGGCGGAGGTTGCTACGCAGACGGCTTCATCGTCGTCCACGATGGAAATAATCTGAGCGATACGCACGCCACGGACCTCGCTCTTCGTGTGAAGTTGTGCGAATACAGGGCGGAATGAAAAACAGAAGGTGGCTCCCCGTACTTGTTACTGTGCGCGTAAAGCTGGTTGGAAGCGCGCAATGTTTAACCAACAATATCCCGAAGAATTCCACCACGCCATGCTACGAGTGGGTGCCGCGACCAAACCATAGTTTGCATCACTCATACTTCGGTATATTCGGCAAGGAGGCAAGTGCGCCGGAGCGAACGTGCATTGCGGTTGGCTGCTACCCCAGCAGGCAGCGACGTAGGAACCCTACGCCGAGGTAACAGCCTTAATGGGCTTTAGGATGGCTTGGCGCGATGTGGATAGCTTCGGCTTTTCTAACCAGTTCGGCTACTGAGCGCGACTCCATTTTCTTCATCATTTGTCCACGATGAATTTTTACTGTTATCTCGCTTAATTCCATTTCCGAGGCGATTTGCTTGTTCATCAGGCCAGCTAACACATAACCTAGTACATCCCGTTCACGGGGCGTCAGGGATTCATACGCGCTGCGCACAGCAGCAAGAGATTGTTCTGCTGAGATGCGTTCGACATCATATTTCAACGCTTCGGCGACAGCGTCCAACATGTCCTGATCGCGAAATGGCTTCGGGAAAAAATCGCGCGCACCTGCTTTCATCGCCCTGACAGACATTTCGATATCGCCATGTCCTGTAATGAATAGCACAGGAATTTGCAAGCCGCTCTTTGCGATTTCCTGATGAAATGTGAGGCCACTCTCGCCGCGGAGCCTGACATCGAGAATCAGACAGCTCGGGCCAGCATATTTTGGAAAGGCTAGAAATTCCTTCGGCGACGCAAATGTCTCTGCACGTAAATCGACGGAGCGTAAAAGCGCACCGAGCGCGTTCCGCATAGACTCATCGTCATCCAAAATGTAAACCACCGGAGACATGTTCGCATTGCTGCCTTGAAGCGGCGTCGAAAGCGCTCCCGAAATCATCTCGTACCCCTTTGATCAGTTAATGCTGTGCGACAACGTCGGCCTCACAATCGCGACCCTTGACGCGTGGAGCCATTAGTCACCGGCGTCGATACCCGCAATTATGGCGTTGCCAAGCTCGGTAGTGCAAACGAATTTCAGCAGAAAATTCCGGTCCGTCTAGCGTCCAGACGCCGGAATTTATTGTCTGATGTTTGTAACCGACATCGAGATGTTTGGTCTGCTCGACCGTTCAGTGAAGAGCTACCATTCAAGCAAACCAATGTGAGGATTATAGGTCGCAAAAAAGCGGTCCATTGGCCTATCTACAGTGCCCTATTTCTCCGAAGATTGACCAATAGCGCGCGTCAGTGAAGGGCAGATCGGAAATCAAGGCAACGCTTTTCGGGGTGACGTCGGCCACTAATTCCCCGCAGACTGGGGAACAGAGAATTGAAAGCAGGCACCGCCTAGAACATCAGAAACTGCCTCAATGCTACCGCCGTGAGCCTCGACAATAGATTTGCAAATGGACAAGCCCATGCCCATCCCTGAGTCTTTCGTTGTGAAGAACGAGTCGAAGAGCGCCGGCGCCGACTCGGCCGCGATGCCGTGACCGGTATCTGACACTGCAACCCACAGCGTATTCTCTTCGTCCATCCGGGTTTTGATTTCAATGACCTTTTCCCTTTGCCCTGTATCGCTCATTGCCTCGCAAGCGTTGACGACCAGATTCATGAGCACCTGTTGCAGCAGGATCCGGTCCCCTCGCACGTTCAGGCTTCCAGAATCAAAATTCCCACGAACGACTATGCCTCCGTTGCGCAGCTGTCCGCGGACCAGTCCGAGCACCTCCCGTATCGCCTCGTTCACGTCGAGTGTGTCGAGCCGAGGTGCCGTCCGTTTGGTCATGGCGCGCAGGCTTGTCACAATATTGGCTGCCCGCATACTATCGGCCGATATCTGGTCCAGCATGCCGCGCACCTCTCCAATATCCGGTGTCTCTCGATTAAGCCATCGCAGCGCGGCTCTAGAGCAGGTACCGATAGCACTCAATGGCTGGCTAACCTCGTGAACGATTGAAGCGACCAGTTCGCCCATCGCCGTCAATTTGGCGACTTTGTCGAGTCTTTCCTGCGTCTCGCGAAGATTGCTTTCTGTCGCAGCCCGCATAAGGTTTTCCGTTTGGAGGTCTTCATAGAGCCGCACATTCTCCAATGAAATTGCTGCCTGTGAAGCGAGCACCTCCAGCATCTGTACATTGTCCACGGTGAAGATGCCTGCGATCAGACTGTTCTCCATGTAGAGCAGCCCCAGTAGCTTGCCTTGCTTGACGAGCGGCACGCAAAGGATCGAGCGTGGCTGACGCTCTATGATGTAGACGTCAACCCCATAATGAGGGTCCTCTCTCGCGTCTCGAAGCACGAGCGATTCTTGCGTCCTGAGCGTGAAGTAGGCGATCGCCGTGGGCAAGATCTCGGGCGACGCCACGCCTCTCTCCATTCTGACGTCGGCCGTGCTCCTGGAATACGTTGCCTGTGCCGCGACGGTCAGGATCCCATCCATGAGAAGGCACAACACCGCCCGGTCGGCTCCTGCGTATTGCTGCACGTTCTCAAGAAGTACGTGAATCAGCCTGGCCAGAGAAATCTCACTCGACAACGCCTGTGCTGCGCGAAGCATCGCGCGCGCGTCGAACTGGTACCCTCGCACCAGATGTTCAGGCGTTACCGCCGTTTCGGCCGTTGGCTTAAGGTACGCGAACTTCTGTTCGATGCGTCGAAGCATCGAATCGGCCCCCCAACACGCGTAGGCATTCCAGGCCCGCTTCATGTAACCTTGCTCGGCGGTATGCCAACGCTGGGCCGCGCAAAAGTGCGCAGCAAGCTCGCACGACAGCCCCTGAAGATGCAAAGCGTCCGACTCGGTAGACAATTGAATGGCCGCCTCGTAGAGACTTTGCGCATCAAGAATCCGGTTTTCCACATAGGCAAGTTCGCCTTGAATCAGCTTCTCTCGAGATAAAAAATTGCTGGGGCAGTTGCTCGACCACTTCGTGACGATCGACAAGCGGTCATTCGCGATACGGAGATGCACCTCCTTTTCCTCCACAGTCGAATGGCGAGCCATCGCCAATCTGAGGAGCGCGCTGTAGAAATTGAATTCCGCAATCTCAAGAAACGAGCGGGACGACCACGCAATTCGATTTGCGTTTTCCTCAGCACGAAGTGCGGTTTCAAAATCCCGGAAATTATAGGCAACCTGTAGTTGATAGGTCCAGAATGCGAAGGCTGCGATGTCGCGATAGAACTTTCCACCAAGACTATTTTCCAAGAGCGCCGCGTAGTCAGGGCAGTCCTCGGAAATTCCCAAGTCAACAGGAGCACCGCGCATGGCATTAATAAACCACGCCTGCGCGACAAACGCGTCGATTACGATCGCAAAGTTTGCCTGCCGCGCGAGGACGAGGCCCTCCTCTACCGTTGACTGTGCGTCGGAAAGTGGCGCTCCGCAGAAGAGCAGATTTGTCGCCAGATGTCGCCTCGAGTAGATCGCGAAGGTCAAGTCGCCTTGTTGCGTCGTGAGTCGGATCGACTCACGGATGTGCTGTCGCGCAACTGTTGCTGGACCGGTCCATGGCAGGTTCAGTGTTCCGTAACACATCTGAACACGCCCCTGGAAACGGGACAGCCCCCTCTCGGGCGACAAACGCATAGCGAGCTCGCCAAATTGGGATGCAGTGCGGTAGTCGCCATACCTGGCGCCTACGACAAGACTGAGGCAGACATAGGCATAGCAGGATGCATCACAATTACCAAATTTCAGACTAAGTGAACTCATTCGCAAGACGACCGTATCCTTGAGATTCAGATCGGTGAACAGAGCCGCCGGTTTGAGGTCAGCGAGTACGTCCATCGCGTACCTCACGTTCTCGTCCTGATTCAGTGGCGCCGCCACCAGATCATTGATGCTTCGGTCCGAATAAAGTGTTCTGAATTCCAGGTATTCCGCGTCGACTTCCTCATCGGTTGGAGACAACGGTAGAACGATGCCTGTTTCCTCGGCGAGATAGCGCAGTCCGACCTGGAGTGCGAGTTTCGGTTGGTCGAGCGCTACGTGCAGGGCGACGCGCAGACGTGCCAGTTCCGCCTTGTTCTTATGGTTCAGCAGGTCAACACGCAACCGACTCAGGCGATTCTCTGCACGGCTCATCTCCATCGTCAGGAATTCACATTCGCCAAGGCGAAGTTCAATCAATGCGCCTATGGTTTCACGCTGGTCCGCGTCCTGCGCAAACATCCGTGCACACGAAAGATACGATCTCGCCGAGGCATAAGCAGTGGCCTCTTTGGCCAGCCGTGCGGCCTCAAGGTTGAGCAGCGCAATCCGTCGACGCTCATCTGGACCGTCCACAACGGGCATCGCCATGTTCAATTGTTGAACGATAGCGAACGCGCCCACTGACAATTCATCGTTTGCGCTGCTTTCCAACAAGTTTCTACCAACGCGCAGGTGTCCTTCGAGACGTTCCCGATAGGTCATGCCGTTGAGAACCGCTTCCCGAAACCGATCGTGCGAAAAGGTGAATCGCCCATCCTCTGTCCAGACGAACTGCGAATCCATAGCGTCGCACAGACGGATTCTTATATTGGTTTCCGACAATTGCATTGCGTCAGCCAACGCTTTTGCAGACGCAGGTCCAGCGAGCACGGCCAGACACCTAAGGACGTCGATAGCATCGGGCATAAACGAATGAAGCTTGCCCTCGAGGAGTTTGACCACGCTTGAGGCACTTCTCTTATCCGCTACCTCAGTCAGGTTCGCACGCCATTCACGTGCAGCGTCATCGTAGTCAACGACGTTCTCGTCGATAAGAGAGCGTAATAGCTGTATGACAAACAGCGGATTTCCTCCCGTTCGCGCGTGCACAGAAGCGGCGAGATCGTCAATTCCGGCAATATCGCCAGCCAGCAGGCTTTTTAGCAGCCTTTTGACATCGTCCTGCGGCAGGGAGGTCAGCGAGAGTCGACGCAGACAGTCGTCATTCGGAAACGCAAGTCCCCATGCGTTCCCCAATTGCATTTCACCTGACCGTATCGCGCCAAGAAATAGAACACATCTGTTTGACGAATGCCGCATGGCGTATGCAAGCACTTCGAGTGTACCCTCGTCGACCCACTGCAGATCGTCCAGAACCATGATCAGGGGGCGCCCGCGGGTCGCAAGCGCCCCGAACAGCTTGACCATAGCCTTGAGAAAACGCGGCCTCTCCGCGTGAATTGAGACTGCGCGGCAATGCTCAAACACACCAAGAAGCGGCGTGAACGATGGAAACACCGCGGAGATAATCGATGCATCGTCTGCTAGCGCATCCTTGATCCGCGTCTGGATCAGTTTGAATTCATGCGGTGGACAACCGAGAATTCCTCGTTGCCAGTAGCGAAGCGCACGAGTCAGACTTGCGTAGGGCGTGGCGCCCTCGGCTTGTTCGCACTTGCCCATTGCAAACTCGTGCGGAACTTCGCGCAGTTGCTTGCGCAGATGTTGAATCAGGGCCGTCTTCCCAATACCTGCCGGCCCCTCGAGCGGAATCATTCGGGCCGACTCGCCAATCGAAGCTTCGTGCACCGCTTTACGAAGCGATTCGAGTTCGCCGTCACGACCTAGCAGCACATCGGATGTTCCAAGCAACGATTTCGCGTGAAGTATTCTTGTCGAAGACCCGTTGCTTCCTCCTTTTGCATCGCATGTGAGGAGGTCGGCCACCACGTCCGCGGCCAATTGATACCGCTCTTCGGGCTCCTTGGCCATCAGCCGGAAGAGTATCGCCACCAGTCTCTGCGCAACGGCTCCAGACGGTTCCACATGCTCTGGGGGCCATCGAGCGATATGCGCATGGATCTCTTCGGCGGGCGCCAGGCCCGGAAATGGTACCCGTCCTGTCAGCAGCAGATAAAGGATGCAGCCCAGCGAGTACAGATCGGTGCGGCAGTCGACCGGTCGATTGACCCGGCCCGTCGCCTCCGGTGCTATGTAATGCAAGAGATCAGGCTCGAGGTGCGACACGGAACCGTCCACTGCTGATACGTTGCGCGCATCGATGGTGAGCGAGCGAAATCCCGTCAGCCAAGCACGGCGACGTCCAGGGTGAATCATGATGCTGCCCGGCGTCAAACCGCCGTGGACCAGATTTCGGGCATGTGCTGAAGCCAGTGCGAGTGAGATCCCGACAGCCAGATTCAGAACCTGGTGGACAGGCATTGTCACATCAAGGAGATTGCTTAACATCTCGCCGCACGGGTCTTGCAACAGCATCGCCGGACTATCGTCGTGGGTAATGAACCGAACCGGCCGCAGCGCGAAGCCAAGCTTTAACTCGGCTCTGATGTCGTATTCGTATCGCAATTGGGTCAACGCACCGCTCGTCTCTCTGGAAGCAGGCACTGCGGCGAGTACCGACACCCCCGACTTTTCCGCCCGATAAAGCCGTACTGAGCTGCCGCGCAGGAGCGTGAGCTTTGCCTCTGCTAAGCTCGTGATTTCTTCTGAATACGTACTCAGCATGTACTCCCCAACAACGTCATGGATCGTGTCGCGAACATCCAGGCCAGCCACGTCGTTGGCCAATCGTACTGGGGACGACGATGTCTTACCATCCGGTCTCCTTTAAATCGATAACCGTGGCAGCAATCCGCAGTACTCCTTCGCGCCGCAAACTAAGGTCGCGCACATATCGTGTCTGATAGCGGGGAAATCTCGACCGAAGTCGATGTCACCTCTCACGGGTCAGAGCGGTCTAGAGAATCGCGTTTGAATACCTCACGAGAGTCTCGCGCGGTAACCGGGATTACCTGTGGTGATGCTCACCGACTGGCGTGCCCGGCTATGTTCTCCGAGCAGGCCAGACAGAGCAAGAGCAACTAAGTTCACGGATGGTTGCCTACAAAGCAACGTTTGCAGGCGCTCCCCGCTCCCACTCTCTCGCCGGGTTGCCCTACGGCAACTCATCTTCGCGCCACCATACGAACAGGTAGGCTGCCTACCCAGACGAACTACCTCTCTACCCCTCTTAGATGTTGAGATAAAGGATGGCGGGGGATACTCTTCACAGCGAGGAATTCAGCGGGTAAGAACATCAGGGATATCCCCGACGAAAGCGCGCAATCAGGCGTCTTTACGGCTTCCAATACTCGTTGAGGTCAACATGAAAACAAACAAAATATTGCTATCTGAGGCGGTTGTATATGTTGTCGACGACGATCCTTCGATCTGTAGCGGTCTCTCGAGTCTGCTGCGCTCGGAGGGGGTCCAGGTATTTACATTCGGCTCTCCCGAAGGCTTTCTGAACATTGAGATGGCAGATGTGCCGAGTTGCCTGATCCTGGACATCCGCCTACGGGGTGCCAATGGCTTGACCCTGCAACAGGAGGCGCTTCGCGAAGGCATTCGTCTCCCGATCATTTTTCTGACAGCCCACGGCGACATTCCTATGTCGGTTAAAGCGATGAAGGCCGGTGCATTCGACTTCCTAACCAAGCCATTTCACGATCAGGACATGCTAGATACCGTGTCGGCTGCGCTCACAATGGATCACGAATTGCGAATCCAGGAGCGAATGGTTGCGGACATTCAAGGCAAATATGACGCGCTGACGCCTCGCGAGAAAGAGGTCGTCGTCTTTGTTGCCGAAGGTTTGATGAACAAGCAGATCGCAGGCCGCATGGGGGTGAGCGAAGAAACAGTCAAGATTCACCGCTCCCAAGCCATGAGAAAGATGGAGGCACGGTCGGTGCCCGACCTGGTCAGGAAACTTCAACGCGTTGTCCTGCGCAATCACCGTCCACCGAAGTCGCCATGACACGTCTCTCAAGACTACCGCTGCAGAAGATTCCCGTACGTCTCATGAGCACCGAAAACGAGTTTTCAGCGAGCTCCCGCTCGCGAGCGCACATTGCATAACTAACTCGAACGTATTATTGCTCCAGACTCCAAGCGCACCTACGTTTAGGTCGGGGCCAAAGTAGTCGCCGAAATTCCTCTTCGGCGTGGGTCTTTCCTACACGATGAAACCACATTCGCTTCCCGCTGTTATCGCTGTGGTCGACGACGATGAGTCGGTCCGGCTGGCGACCGCCAGTCTACTGAGATCGTGCGGCTGGACTGTACGCACTTATGCCTGCGGTGCTGACCTGTTGTCAAAGATCGACGAGGACGCCATCGGTCTAGTCATCGCCGACGTTCAGATGCCTGGTATGGACGGATTCGCGCTACTCAAAAAGCTTGTCGAGCGAAGACCTGATGTCCCGGCAATCTTTGTTACCGCCTATGCAACCCCGAACATGGGCGAGCGATCAAGTATGGCCGGTGCGATCGAAATTTTTACGAAACCGCTGGACGACGCCCGGTTCTTGGCTCGCGTTGCGGAGATTGCCGGCACGGCGCCATGCTAGCCACGCCTGGCCGATAGGGACCGGTCACACCAAGGTATGTATTGCTCAGACCAAGATGGCGCTCCAGCATCCGCTCGTAGCATTGTTTATGTCGGCCTTTGGAAGTACCTTCAATACAACGCGATACGCAGCCGTTGTTCCCTCGAAATGCTGAACACGACACAGCACCCACATGACAGCGTACGCACATAGTCTGATAAGACACCTCTCAAAACGACCGATTAGCGATGTGTTCAAACAGACCCGGGCAACGTAGTAACGAATGATTCAGGGTGAAACGTATGTCGACTTCAATCACACTGCTGGCCAACGGCTACCTAGAGATTGTCTGCACGGACCCTTGGCTCGAACCACTACGCCGGCACTACATCATCCGTCGTACCGTGGACTACGGTTCTATCTGCATGCAGTAGTGCCTGCGAGACGCGCGCCCCGAAACAGGGATGCGTGTCGCTAAGTTGACTCACCCGGCATCTTATCGGCGAGGTTCACCATGTTTTGGCGTGACCCCTTTCAGTTACCGCGCGCCGGCCGCGCTGCGAGATCGACCCCTCAGGGAACGGACGCGTACAGCGTTATATCGGGCGAGCCGGAGAGGTCAGCGATGGTCAGCGATGACATTGGCATCACTGACCATCGTTCGGAGCGTTTTCCTCGCATTACGTGGAATCCTCGCCTCGGCATTTACGAAGGTCACGATTCAGCTTTCGCGGTCACATCGGAGTTGGGCACATGGACGCAATCGGTCGTGCTTCTCACGGCGATCTGGTCGCTCTGCGAATTGCCCGTTGAACTGCTGAGCAGCCAGACGGGCCTCGAAAGCGCAGCGTGCATTGCCGCAAAGCTGATCTGGATAGCCTTATCGATTTGGACCTTGCACGGCAGTCGCGCGGCGAGAGCTATCTTTGCCTTTTGCTGCAGCGTCAGCGTACTTTCTATCGCTTCTGGGTTGCTGACAGAGCAGCGGTTCTTTGTCGTGGGATTCTGTCTTTCTGCCGTAGAGTGCGCAGCAAAGGCTGCCGCATTCTTGTTGATCGTATGGCCAACTGCTCGGCGCGTTACCCTCTAGGACCGCTTCACCGTAGCAAAAGCCACATACCACCGCATTGATTTCTGCTCCGCCCGAATGGCGCTCATACGAACATATAACCTGGTTATTCTCGAGTGTGACGATAACAGCCGCTTGTGGGGTTGTGACGAGGCGCGCGCCGCCTTAACCTACGAATCACTATTACAAGCCAGCTTATCTTGCGCGGATCGGTTTGCCCATCTCTGCCTTAAAGTGGTTGGCTTGCTCTCTCCGACTTGTCATCAGGTTATCTAGATGTCGAAAGATCAAGAGTCCGAAGGCCATCAGATGTATCCACGGTTTACCGCTGCGCAATTGGACAAAATTCGCCGCTTCGGAACGACCGAGTATTGGAAAGCAGGCGACGTGATGTTCAGGGCTGGCCAATCCGGATCAGGAATGCGGGTTCTGATCAAGGGCACGGCCAGACTCACAAAGCGCGATGGTCTGGGCCGCTCACAGCTTCTGGTAGAAGTGAGCGAGGGACAATTTCTGGGAGAAACGGTTCAATTGACCGGCACACCTGCTTTAGCTGATGGCCACGCGGTGACCGACATCGAGGCGCTTTTAATTCCGCCCGAGGGCATCCGCGCGTTGCTCGTGGCGGAGGCCCAACTAGGCGAGGAAATTATCCAGTCGTTCATCTTACGCCGTGTCAGACTGATTCAGAATGGCGGTGGTCCAGTATTGATCGTCCCCGCGCAAAATCTGAGGCTCGTCGCACTGCAGGGGCTCTTGCAGCGAATCAATCATCCCCACTCCGTCGTAGATGCAGTAAGTGACCCGAACGCCCGCGCCTTCCTCGAGGCGCTCGATACGCGGAAAGAAGATTTGCCCATCGTTATCCTCTCAGACGGTACCGTGATGCGCAGCCCCAACGAACGCCAGTTAGCGGCGAAACTGGGCCTCGTACCCGAATTCAGCACTGCCCATACCTACGATATCGCTGTCGTGGGGGCCGGTCCAGCGGGACTCGCCACTGCCGTCTATGCTGCGTCCGAAGGGCTTTCGGTGATTGTTTTCGATGAGCACGGCCCCGGAGGTCAGGCCGGGGTAAGTGCGCGGATCGAGAATTACCTTGGTTTTCCCGCCGGCATTACGGGCCATGAATTGGCCGCACGCGCGTTTGTCCAGGCTGTAAAGTTTGGGGCCAAAATTGCGATACCCGTCAGTATCCAGGCTCTGGATTGCAAACGTACACCATTTGAACTCGAACTGACCGACGGTCAGCGCGTCTCGTCACATACCGTTGTGATTGCGACAGGCGCTGCATATCGTCGTCCTGCCATAGCAGGGCTTGATCGGATCAACGGTTGCGGCGTCTATTATTGGGCTTCGTCGATCGAGGCCAAACTTTGCGCGGGGGACGAGGTTGCGCTCGTGGGTGGTGGAAATTCGGCCGGACAAGCGATCGTGTTCCTCTCGTCGTATGCGAGCCGCGTCCATGTTCTGATTCGCGGCAACGACCTTCATAAAAGCATGTCTAGCTACCTTGTCGAACGCGTCACATCGCTTTCCAACGTCGAGGTGCATACGATGACGACCGTCGCCTCCGTTGAGGGCAATGAGGACGGTTTGGCGAGAATCGTATGCCAGACAGCCAGCGGCCGCAAAACATTGGAATTGCGGCATCTGTTCTTGTTTGCCGGAGCAGATCCCAACACCGGTTGGCTGAGTACGTGTCGCGTCGAAGTCGACGAGAAGGGCTTTGTGAAAACCCGCATGGACGCAAGCGTGCATGCGGACGGCCCCCCTTCGACTCTGCAGACGAGAGTACCGGGCGTGTTTGCTATTGGCGACGTGCGTTCATCGTCGGCCAAGCGTGTTGCGGCAGCTGTGGGTGACGGTGCAGCGGTCGTGGCGGAAATCCATTCATATCTGGCAATCCGCAGAGCGTGTTCAAAGGTCGGACATTAGTCGTCGCGTGCAATACCTTCTTTGCGGTCAGACAGCGCCTTTGAGCGCGAGACGCGCTTCAATGCCTCCACCGTCACGATTTCGCAGCACCAGGCTTGCGTTCATGGATTCCGCCAATTGCTTCGCAATAGCTAGCCCCAACCCGGTACCTCCTGTTTGCCGATTGCGCGACGATTCGACGCGATAGAAAGGCTGGAACACCGCGTCCAGTTGATGAGCGGGAATTCCCGGGCCTCGATCAAGCACTGTGATGGAAACTTGCTGTCCCGTCATCGAATCTACCCTAACCTCAGCCGAGCCCGAAAACTTGATTGCATTGTCGACCAGGTTTGCGAGCACCCGGCGCAACGCATGCGGCCGCGCAAGAATCGGCGTTCCGATCCTCCCCACTAGCCGTACCGCTCCACCTGCGTCGATATACTCGCCGACAAGACTTTCCAGAAACGCGTCGGGGTCGATGCGCATCGCCGTCTCCGCGGTTCCGTGTAACGTACGAGCATAAACAACCCCCTCCCGCACCAAAGATTCCATTTGCTTGAGGTCATCCTGCATTTTCTCCCGCTCGGACGTGTTGTCCATCATGTCTGCACGGATGCGCATGCGGGTGATCGGCGTTTGCAGGTCGTGAGAAATGGCAGCCAGAATCTGTATCCGCTCTTTCAAGCAGGCGCCGATGCGCTCCTGCATGGCATTGAAGGCTCGCGCTGCTCCGGCTATTTCAACCGGGCCATCTTCGGGAAGGCGTTGCAAGCTAAGGTCGGGGCCCAGGGTGTTCGCTGCGTTCGCCAGCTCGTTCAGAGGGCGCGTCGCGACCCGGACCGCAATCCAGCAACATCCGGCGAGAAGCGTGAGTTGCGCCAACAGAACAAGAGGCAGCCGGCCAACCAGCGCACTCTCGTGCAGGGCGGGCAAGTCGATCGTCAGCCAGAGCGCCAGGCCTTGCGCCGCTATGACACCTGCGATCATCACCAGGGTCAGGCGCATGAAGAGCGTGCGGGGTAACGTCAAAATTCGGTAGTGCTTCATTCGAAGCGGTCCTCCACGATCACCGCAGGTCCGAAGTTTCCCACACTCGATGTCGACAATGCCAGCCGTCAGAACAGCCGGCTGGCATTGCGCGCTACTCAAAGGAGGCTGGAAATATCACTTCACCTCGACCACCATCTCGATCTCGACACACGCGCCCAATGGTATCTGCGCAACGCCAAATGCCGAACGCGCGTGCTTGCCGGCCTTACCGAATACGTCGGCGATCAGCTCCGATGCGCCGTTCGTTACCAGATGTTGCTCAACGAAGTCGTTGGTGGAATTGACAAGGCTCAGCACCTTCACAATCCGGGTTACCCGATTAAGATCGCCAATGTGGGCGTGCAATGTCGCGAACAGATCGATGGCGGCGGCACGCGCGGCGAGCTGCCCCTCTCCGGTCGTCAGCGCCTCCCCCAGTTTTCCCGCCCACACCTTGCCGTCCTTCCTGGCAAGATGACCGGACAGATAAACCGTATTGCCGCTTTGCGCACTCATTACATACGCGGCGGCGGGTGCACCCGCGACCGGCAATTCGATATTGAGTTCTTTCAGCCTGGCGTAGACGTCGTGGTGGCTCATAAGTTGCTCCGCTGGATATAAACGATTGGGATCAATGGCGGGACTAGCCAGCCACCTCAATAACGGCTTCTGCAAAGGCCTGAGGTGCCTCTTGGGGAAGATTGTGGCCCGCACCCTTGACAAGCTGGTGCGAGTATTTCCCCGAGAACTTCTTCGCATACGATGCCGGATCGGGATGCGGCGCTCCGTTGACATCGCCTTCCATGGTGATCGTCGGTACGCTGATAAGAGGGCCGGCAAATAGCCTCTTTTCCAAATCGTCGTACTTCGCCTCGCCCCGCGCGAGGCTCTGCCGCCAGCGGTAGTTGTGAATCACGATCGCGACATAGTCCGGGTTGTCGAAAGCGCTCGCGGTGCGGTCAAACGTGGCGTCGTCGAAAGCCCATTTCGGCGAAGCGATTTGCCAAATGAGTTTGGCAAAGTCGTCCTTGTATTTTGCGTAGCCCAGTTCCCCGTGCTCAGTAGCGAAGTAGTACTGATACCACCACGCATACTCGGCCTTAGGCGGCAGTGGTTGCGCTGTGACTTCAAGATTGGTGATCAGATAACCACTCACAGAGACCAGCCCTGTGCAGCGCTCCGGCCACAGCGCCGCCAGAATGCAGGCGGTCCGCGCGCCCCAGTCGTACCCTGCGACGGTCGCCTTATCGATCTTGAGCGCATCCATCATCGCGATGATGTCGACGGCAACGGCCGCTTGCTGTCCGTTGCGCATCGTCGCGTCCGACAGGAACCGCGTCGTTCCATGGCCACGTAGATACGGAACGATGACCCGATAACCGGCCGAGGAGAGCATTGGGGCCACGTCGACATAGCTGTGGATATCGTACGGCCAGCCGTGCAGAAGTATCACCACCGGTCCATCGGCAGGGCCGGCCTCGGCATAGCCGACGTTCAGCACACCAGCATTGACCTGCTTCAAGGAGGAGAACGAGGTGTTCGTTCCCGGCTTTATAACAGACAGGTTGGCGAGCTTGCTGGCACCGGATTGTGCATGTGCAGAGCCCATCATGCCAAGCTGGGCGGCAGCCAGCGCCATCGCCGCGGTGCCCAGAAAGCCGCGACGGCTAGGGTCGATCTGATCCGACATTGATATCTCTCCTGTAGAGGTTTGATGGCCAACAGCTAAGCGCTGGCGACGAGATCAGAATACGTGCAGGAGGATGGAATTTAAATGATACATACCGGTGCTGCGGCCACTGCTTATGCGTGAGCGCCTAATACGTGCGTATAAAAACTACCTCAATCTGCATTCTATTTCGCAATGCCAATTATTTCTTATACGCCTGTATACCGACTCAACGCGAAGATATGTTGCAGTTGATGCGATGCTCAGCATATTCTCGTTAGCAAGCTGCGTCGCAGGACACAGCGTCTTCAACATGGAAGCCATCATGACCCAGCTCGAGAAAATCCTGTACACAGGCAAAACCCATACGACCGGTGGTCGAGATGGCGCAGCACGCAGCTCCGACGGCCGACTCGACATTGCGCTCTCGTTGCCCGGAAGTACGCGCAGCGGTACCAATCCAGAGCAACTCTTCGGCGCCGGCTGGTCAGCCTGCTTTATCGGTGCGATGGGACTTGCGGCCGCGAAAATGAAACTCGCGCTGCCTGCCGACGTTGCGGTCGACGCCGAAGTAGATCTGGGCACAACGGACGGCGCATTCTTCCTTCAGGTCCGGATGAATGTCAGCCTTCCCGGCCTGGAGCGCAATATCGCTCAGGTCCTGGTGGACTCAGCACATCAGAACTGCCCGTATTCCAGGGCTACGCGCGGCAATATCAATGTTGCGATCAGGCTGATCTAGCGGATTCTATTTTCTCATGGAGTTTACGATGACAATGATAAAAGAAATTTCAATCGCCTTAGCAGCGGCGGCTGCCCTGGTCGGCACTACGTGTGTGAATGCCCAGACCAGCGCCGGGTCGGCCGACAACGCAATCCAACCATCAAAGAAAGCACTGCGAGCGCGAAACTTCCAGCTTGAAAAGACCGTCCGTCGCGCATTGACGCACACGAAAGATCTCGACTCCGCGGGCATCACCGTTCTTGCGAAAGGGGGCGTGGTGGCGCTCGACGGTACCGTGCCAGACAACGACGAGATCCAGATAGCGAACGACGCTGCGGCCGGCGTGGCCGGTGTAAGCAGTGTCAAAAACAATCTGATCATGCGTGAATCCGGTCACTAGTCCAACAGATACATGCGCTCGCGCCACGCGAGCGTGTCAGGGCTTGAACGCACTTTACCACCGGCAATGAGACACGCGACATGCGAGAGATCAATCAGCAGCGCTTGCGCTACTTTCACGCGGTACTGATACACGGGACAATCCGCGGCGCAGCTGAGAGCCTCAATACTTCTCCTTCGGTGATCACCCGGCAAATCAAGCTACTCGAGGACGAGCTTGGCTCGACACTATTCGTCCGCGAAGCCCGTGGCGTCAAGCCAACCGAAGCGGCCGACCACCTGCTGGAGTTCTGGCGAGGTTACCGGTCATACCAGGAGCAGCTCGAAGACCGGCTCCAGGCTTTAAAGGGACTACAGGAGGGCCGTATTCAACTGGCCCTAAGTGAGGGTTATGTAGACATACTGATTGAAGAGGTACTCGCGCAGTTCTGTGTGCAGTATCCGAAGCTGCGTATCAGCATTGCCATGCTTCCCGTCGATGACGTCGTGGAGGAAGTTGCGGAAGGTCGCGCGCATATAGGACTAGCCTATAACCCACCGCCCCATCCGCGCGTCGAGTGTCGCGCGAGTTCCGCACAACCGGTCGTTTTGCTCGTCCGGAAAACTCATCCACTAGCGCTGCGGGGAACACCCGCCAGTATCGACGACGTACTGGCCTATCCGATTGCGTTGATGCCTGCAACGTACGGGATCGGACAGTTCACAAAGATGCTGGCGTTTACCGAGAACATTGAGATCCAGCCGTCCTTGATTACCAATTCTCTTACCGGTCTGAAACGTTTCGCAGCGTCTGGAAACTTCGTGACGTTCATTGGCGAGTTCGCCGCGTGTAGAGATATCGTATCCGAGAATCTGGCCATCGTACGTATAGATCATCCCGTCTTCCGTGGGATCAAGGCCAAGGTGCTGGTGAAGTCCGGCCGGCCTCTCGTCGCCGCCGCTCAAGAACTGCTTGACTGGATCTTGCGACGAATGGAAATGTTTGCAAGAGAAGCCGACCTCATCTGAAATGCGAACCTCTGAACGGAATTGGTTCGACTTCACCCGGTCTCGTCGAGCACTACGGCCAGAATCATAGCGTGTGCGTTAAGAGGCGAGGCCCGGCCTCGACGCGGCTTGAACACCTCGTCGTTGGGAAAAATCGCCCGGCCACTCATCGCACAAACACCTTTGACGCGAGAACGAGACGCTCGCCAAACCTGATCACCGTAACAACAATGTGTCGAGTCCCGCCAGGCAATCGTCGCGGTTGAAGCGTCGGGACGGTCGAGCAGTTTTACCGACGCCCGATGCGCTCCTCTTGCCACCTTATTGGAGCGATTCTTGCCAGGTTTCGCGGCAAAGGAAGACGGTGAATTGGCGTCGGAGATTGGGGCGCCGGCGATCAGCGACAGTAAGCCGATTGTTTGTTTCCATGCATCGGCCGAGTTCGAACTCAACTGCATCTTCCGACTCCTCATCAAGAGTGGCTTTCTCGATCATCTGTAGCGCGTCGTCGAGGTAATCTCGCTCGATCCCGGCGGGTAAAGGCACGGTGCCACCGTCATCCAAAGTTATCCGAACCAGCGGCGTATAACTAGTTCTACAAACGGTTGAGCCAATAGCGCGACGGTTTGCACAACTCATACGAAAGTTCGAATCGTCAGTAGGATTGTCTGCTGGCTCGAATGGCCTTTCGAGTCCATCGGGGTATTTCGCAAGACAGCACTTCGTCCTACGCGAGCCCGCTTATCGAACGGCGGCCAGGCAATAGCCAACGAACTCAAAAGCGGGCAAAATCGCCGCTGAGCGAGCTATGCCACGGCAAAAACGGTCTTGAATATGGATATCACTGCATGGGAATTCGAGCCGCTACGCGAAGACAGAGATTTTTCGCTCTATCGCGCACGGCAGCCCGGCAGTTCGGTTTCCGTGCTCGCGCTAGTCGCGGCGAACTCGAGCTCGCGGTGTATCGGCCGCCTCGAGCACGAATATGCGCTAGCGGCGCTGCTTGACCCCAGTTGGGCGGCGCAGCCACTGGCGCTCAATCGCCACAAAGCGGCTCCCATGCTCGTCCTAGACGACAGGGGCGGCACGCCTCTGGCGCGCGACCTTGGCCGGCCACTTGAGATGGCGCGGTTTTTACGTCTTGCCACGAACCTTGCGGTCGCAATTGGTCATGCGCATCGGCGCGGCCTGATACACAAAGACATCAAGCCAGCGAATGTTCTCGTAGACGGTAACGATAACGTCCGCCTGACCGGCTTTGGTATCGCGACCCTGCTGCCCAACGAACGCCAGCAGCCCACGCCCCCCGAAGTTGTGGCGGGCACATTCGCCTATATGCCACCCGAGCAGACCGGGCGCATGAACAGATCGATCGACACCCGTAGCGATCTCTATTCACTCGGTGTCACGTTGTACGAGATGCTTACAGGGGCCCTTCCATTCACCGCAACGGACGCGATGGAATGGATACATTGTCACATTGCCCGAAAGCCAGCGCCGCCCAGCGAACGCGTCAGCGCAATTCCGCGGCCCGTCGAGGGCATTGTGCTGAAGCTCCTGGCCAAGACCGCTGAAAGTCGTTACCAGACTGCCGCAGGCGTCGAAGCGGATCTTCGCGCGTGTCTCGCAGCATGGCAGGCCCATCAACGGGTCGCCCCATTCCTGCTCGCGGCGCAAGACGCATCCGACCGACTGATGATCCCGGAAACGCTGTACGGACGCGAGCCCCAGATAGAGGCACTGGTCGCCGCATTTGATCGCGTGGTCGCTAGCGGCACAACCGAAATGGTGCTCATCTCCGGGTATGCCGGTATCGGCAAGTCTTCGGTCGTAAATGAACTGCACAAGGTGCTGGTGCCTCCCCGAGGCCTGTTTGCTGCGGGCAAGTTCGATCAGTACAAGCGCGATATTCCTTACGTAACGCTTGCACAGGCTTTCCAGTCGCTTGTGCACAATCTGCTGAGTAAGAGCGACGCCGAGGTTGCGTCGTGGCGGCGAGCCTTGTTGGACGCGATGGGCCCGAACGGCCAGTTGATGGTGAACCTGATTCCGGAACTGGCGTTAATTATCGGCGAGCAGCCGGCCGTTCCCACGCTACCGCCGCAGGACGCACAGAATCGCTTCCAGATCGTATTCCGCAGATTCATCAGCGTGTTCGCCTGCCCAGACCATCCGCTCGCACTGTTCGTCGACGACCTGCAATGGCTGGACACGGCAACGCTCGATCTCGTCGAACACCTAGTCACGCACCCAGACGTCCGGCATCTTCTTGTAGTCGGCGCGTATCGGGACAATGAGGTCAGTCCATCGCACCCGCTCACACGAACGTTGAAGCTGATTCGCGACGCCGGGGGAAAGGTACAGGAAGCGTCGCTCGAACCGCTCATGCCTGAACATCTCGCACAGTTGGTCGCCGATTCGCTTCACTGCAGCCGTGCGCGCGCCCAACCGCTCGCGCAACTCGTACATGACAAGACCGGCGGCAATCCCTTCTTCTCAATCCAGTTCCTCACGGCACTGGCCGAGGAAGCGCTGCTCGCATTCGACCATCATGCCCTGACGTGGGTCTGGGATCTTCAACGTATCCGAGCGAAAGGATTCACCGAAAACGTCGCTGACCTCATGGCCGCAAAATTGAGCCGGTTAGCCAACACAACGCGGATTGCCCTGGGGCAGCTTGCCTGCCTGGGAAACGTCGCCGAGGTCGCCACACTGAAACTGGTCAGCGGTGAACTCGCGGAGGCAATTCACGGGAAATTATGGGAAGCCGTTCGGGCGGGCCTCGTTTTTCGGATAGAGAATGCCTACGCATTCGTCCACGATCGAATCCAGGAGGCCGCCTATGCCCTCATACCTGAAGGCGAGCGCGCCACCGTGCATCTTCAGATTGGCCGCTTGCTCGCGTCGAGAATGGCGCCTGAAGAAATCGAAGAGACGATCTTCGACATAGTGAACCATCTCAATCGCGGTGCGACGCTTATTACGATGCAAGAGGAGAGAGAGCGGGTCGTCACGCTGAATCTCCGCGCGGGAAAGCGGGCCATGAGTTCGACGGCATACGGCTCCGCGCGTAACTATCTCGCGCAAGCGGCGGGGCTGTTGTCGTCCGATGCCTGGACACGGCACTATGCGGAGACTCTCGATCTCTATCTCGCGTTCTCCGAGTGTGAATATCTGGTAGGCAATTTTGCAGCGGCGGACGCGCTGTTCGACAGGATACTGGGAAGAGCCTACTCCAATCTCGACCGTGCCAAGGTTTACAGCCTACGCATGAAGCTATACCAGGTAGCCGGAAAATATGATGACAGCTTTGCCGTTGCGCTCGATGCGCTTCGCGATTTCGGCGTAACCATTCCTGAAACGGACGAAGCGATTCGCGCGACGGTGGAGGCCGAGTTCCGCGACGTTCCGATCAATCTTGCGGGGCGCGCAGTTGCCGAACTTCTCGATGCACCGGTGGCGCAAGACCCGGCCACGCGGGCAGTTATCGATCTGTTTGTCGAAGCCATGCCCTGCGCCTACATAGGGTGGCCAGCGCTGTTTCCGCTGATCACACTCAAGGCCGTCAACCTCTCGCTGCAAGAGGGCAATACGGACCAGTCGAGCTATGTGTACGGCAACTATGCCGTCATGTTGGTCTCCCTAGTGGGCGACATCACCGGCGGAGTCCAGTTCTCCGAAATGTCCCTGCTACTGAACGAAAAGTTCAACAACTCGCGCTTGCGCGGGAAACTGCTTCACCTGCACGGCGACCATATCAACTTCTGGCGCAGCCACATTGCGACTGGCCTACCGATCCTGGAGCGTGCTATCCACGCCTGCCTCGAAGTCGGTGACCTCGTGTTCACCGGTTATCTGGCATTCGAGACGCTATGGCAGTTGATTGAGAAGGGGGAGATGCTTCAGGATGTACAGGAAATGTCGGCAAAGTACGCCGCGTTCGCGCGGCAAAGTCGGAACCTGGCAGTCTGCGAAACGGTGCGACTCGAGCAGCAATTTGTCGCCAGCCTTCAGGGCCGGGTGACGACCACGCTGACCCTGGACGACGACACGTTCGACGAAGTAGCGTGTTTCGACGTTATCACCAAAGCGGGCTTCGGCTGCGGCATCGTCTTCTATCACATCATGAAGCTGGTGCTCGCCTTCCTTGATGGCCGGTGCGCCGAGGCGCTCGACAGCGCTGTCCGGGCAGAGGCCGTGCTCGGTCCCGCAATGGGTATGCCAATCGAGGCGACGTATTACTTTTTCCATGCGCTTACTTTGGCAGCGCTCTATCCGACCGCTTCCTCGGCACAGCAACAAGACCATGCGCTTGGTCTCCAGATCACAGTCAAGAAGTACGAACGGTGGGCCGAAAGCTGCCCCGAGAACTATCGTAACCGCTACGCGTTAATATGCGCAGAGATCGCACGCATCGAAGGCAGGGACCTCGATGCAATGCACTTTTATGAGGATGCCATACGTTCGTCCCGAGAACATGGCTTCATCCAGAATCAGGGCCTGGCACATGAATTGGCCGCACGCTTCTACTCTGCGCGCGGCTTCGATGCGATCGCTGAAACCTATCTGCGCAGCGCTCAGTCGTGTTATGCCCGCTGGGGCGCGGATGGCAAGGTCCGTCAACTCGAACAGACCAACCCGCAACTGCGCCGGGAATCCTCACGTCCAGACAGCACCGTTGCGACCTCCGCAGAGCAACTGGATCTCACCACTGTCGTCAAGGTATCGCAGGCGATATTCAGTGGTGTAAACCTGAATGAACTGCTACACACCCTAATGGTTCTGGCTCTCGAGCATGCTGGTGCCGACAGGGGGTTGCTAATTCTGCCTTGGGGTGACGGCTGGCGCATCGAGGCCGAAGCGACCACGGTGCGGGAAGCTGTCGAGGTCCGCCTTCCGCGCACTCGTCTGATGCCCGGCGCCCTCCCCGAGTCCGTTTTGCGCTACGTCATCCGGACCCGCGACAGCGTACTGCTCGACGACGCTGCCGACCCAAGCCCGTTCTCCGGCGATGAGTACATTGGGCGTCGCCGTTGTCAGTCGGTTCTGTGCCTGCCTCTCATCAAGCAGACAACACTCATCGGTGTCCTATACCTCGAGAACTGCCTAGCCGCTCAGGTCTTCACGCCAGCCCGAATTGCAGTGCTTAGATTGCTAGCTTCACAGGCGGCAATTTCTCTCGAGAACGCGCGCCTCTACGCCGACCTCCAACACGCGGAGGGGCTTCTGGCGGACGCACAACAGCTCAGCCACACGGGCAGCTTTGACTGGCACGTCGCGAGTGAGGAGATCTCCTGGTCCGAGGAGAGCTTCCGAATCCTCGGATACGATTCGGGCATCCGGCCCACGGTCGAGTTGCTGCTCGCCCGGGTTCATCCGGAGGACACCGCCCTGGTCGAAAAGGCGATCGCTCGGGCCGTGCACGAGAGACAGGGCTTTGATATCGAATACCGGTTGCTAATGCCGGACCTGACGGTCAAACACCTGCACGCCGTGGCGCACGTTGTGCTGGATGAACCGGAAGCGTTGCGAGTGGTGGGTGCGCTAATGGATGTCACCGTACGCAAGCAGGCTCACGCAGCGCTGGAACGCAGTGAGCATCGCTACCGCAGCCTCTTTCGGAACATGCCGGTCGGCCTGTGGCAGACGGAAGCACAGCCTCTGATTTCGATGATGATGGAACTGCGGGCGCAAGGCGTCGAGAACCTGTCGGCCTACATCGATGAACATCCGGAATGGCTCGGCCGCGCGCAGGAATTGCTGATTGTAGAAGAGGTAAACAATTACGCAGTGAAGATGTTCGGCGCGCGCGATCGCGGCGAGTTACTCGGCAATGTGTCATGGGTCTGGCGCGTTAGTCCCGGAACTTTCCGGCGGATTGTAGAGAGCCGATATCGGGGCGAGGAGCACTTCGAGGAGACGACGCGCATGCCAACGCTCGACGGAAGGATCATCGATGTGCAGTTCACTGTTGCGCGCCCCCGCGTGACTAACGATCTGGGCATCGCGTTGATCAGTCTGGTTGACCTGACCGAGCGCCTTCGCGCCCAAGAAATGCTGGAGCGCCTGCAGGCGGATTTTGCGCACGCCGCGCGTATATCCATGCTCGGCGAGCTGACGGCTTCGATTGCTCACGAATTGAAGCAGCCACTTGCCGCCATCGTAACAAATGGCAACGCGGTGCAGCGCTGGCTCGGGCGGCCGGTTCCTGAAATCGCAGAAGCGCGCAACTCCAACTCCAGCATGGTTGCCGACGCGCACCGGGCAGCGGATATTGTGAGCCGTATTCGCGGCATGGCGACCCGGCAAACTCCCGAGCACAGGCTGGTTCGGCTCGACGAAATCATCGAAGGAGTATTGGTGTTCTTGCGTCACGAAGCACAGACGCGCGGCGTCACGGTATCGCATGAGCGAGCTCTCGCAGCGTCACGGGTGCTCGCTGATCGCGTGCAATTGCAGCAGGTGATCGTCAACCTTGCGGTCAATGCCATGCAGGCGATGGACCAGGCGCGCAGCCCCCATCGCAGAATCACGATCCGCACGTTCATGCCGGATTTCACGACGCTGCGTTGCTCCATCGAGGACAGCGGTCCGGGGATTGTCTCAGAGGACCTCAACCGGCTCTTCGAAAGTTTTTTCACGACGAAGCCTGACGGCATGGGCATGGGTCTGCCTATCTGCCGCTCGATCATCGAAGCTCACGGTGGTCGCATCGAAGCGGACAACGATTCGGCGCATGGAGGCGCGCGTTTCTATTTTGAGCTCCCGGCCGCAATTGCAGCGGGTTGATCTAGGCAGCTACACCCCGGTAGCGTTCCTCCATCGTCCGAGACTTTCCCACCCTCGAGAGCTGGAACGGACGCCGATCGGAGGGTCGCCTAAGCTCCCGGTGACGGGTAGTCTGGCAGTATCCGTTCAACGTCGACGGTTCGGCAAGCTCTCGGGAGTAGTCAATTGATCGTGGATCTTGCTACCGCGCACTTTCGGACGAACTACAACGTGCGGTAGCCTTTCGTTGCCGGAGTCCTGGTGGTTGGCGACCGCCTCAGGCGATGGAACCGCGCACATTACTGATGCTCGACCGGTCGTCTATAGAGCGAGGCAGCCGTACCGGCACCTACGACAGACTCACCGACTGACGCCTCCTTGCCCCCGGACGTTCAACTACTCTCCGTCGACCGCCTTCGCAGCTGCGGCATGAATTTCCCTTGTCGACCCTGAGCGGTCCTTCAATGTTCTTGACAGCGGCCCTTCGTCCGCCTCGTAATCCTCCAGGCGGGCCACCGCTATTGTCCCTGCGGCTAGTTATTGGCCGCTGTTCTGCTCGTTCTTTGAACAGAACAAACTTTCTCCATATCGAGTGACGGCGTCACGCGGTAAGCAACTATCTCCGTGTTGGTTTCTCCCTCGTCCCAGAGAACGGCGTAAGAGCGGCTTCGCCACGTTTCGAAGTAGACGAACGATCTGCCGCAGTACCCGGCTTCTTGAGAGAAATCATCGAGAATCGAGTTGCTTATCAAGCGGTAGCCATCGGCAGCGCGGGTGAGATAGGTATCGCGTACGCAATAGGCCGTTCCCACACGCCGGGAGATTCTGACGATAGGCTGGGATCGACCGGGTATCGCTATTTCTGTCGCATGACCAGTCGTATCGGCGTATTGAATCAGCTCAGTTCGGATGGCGTCGGCCGAAGCGGGTGCGGCTTGTTCCCAGAACCGAGCAGCCCGGGTCTGGTCTCCTGTGCAGTTGTCGAAACATAATTCTCTCGAGCCTAAGTTCGAGATATCAACATGTGGATGCTGCTGTTGCAACCGGGACAATTGTTTTTCGAAGTGCGCGCATGGTGTTTGCGCGTCAACTGCGTAGGAGTAACTGCTGAGGCACGCCAGGCAAGCTCCAAGAACAAGGGCAATCGGGCGTTTACGCATTTGCGGAACAATTCCTTTGAACGTCCAGTTTCGTCGCCTCGCCCTGCCTGAGTTGCGAATTACTCTCGCTCGAACAGCGTTATGATGCCAGCCGCTAAAGTGCGCCGGCGGCCGAGCGTGGCGCGCGACCGGGAATTACAGCTTATGGTTGATGCGGACGATCACATCCCGGCGCCGTCGCAAACTCTTGTTCTCTGCTCCGAAATATTCGGAAACGAGCTTGTACCCGAACGACATGCCTGTGCTGACAGCAGCAGCTGTCGCTGCAATCGCAGTGGTAGAGCCGGTCATCGCATTCGATACGGTGCCGGTAATCAGCCCGACACCGAAGTCCGAAACGGAAAACTTGGCGTACTTTTTCAGAGACGTTTCAGTCTTCAGCTTTGACGCGATGCTCGCGATTTCCTCCTTGATGAGCACCTTCTGGTCGTCGTCATTACAGTAGGCGACCTCGGCAATCGTATTCTTGAGTTGGTTCAGTAACTCAGAATCGTTTTTGATTGCGACAATGTCGTCCCAAAGCGCTTCAGACAAGTTCGGCACCTGTATGGAACTGACGATCTGATCAGTTTTCGGTTTAAGGATTCCACCCGTTCGTACATAGTCGTAAACGAGCCGGTCGCCAGGTAACGTATCCAAAAAACTTGATGAATATTTGCTGGCGACGATGGAATGTATGAGTCCCATCACTAGGATTTCTGCCTTGTCTCCGAACCACATCGGATCGCCCTTCAGCAGCCCTTGCGATGGCGAGTCCTCAGCGACTTCAAGACCGATCGGGCCAAGGCGCACGCCAGCTGAATATTTGGCCTGTTCAAACCGTTGCGTAATTTCCTTGATCACGTCCGGCTTCTTCTGCAGATCAACGACCGACTTCCTGAGTAGTTCGACTTCGGGCTCCACCGCTACCTCCCAAGGTTGAAGAACGATGTGTCCAGCGTCGATCAAAGGCCTAAGCTTAATCAGTTGCGCGACCAGCGGCGGCAGAGTCGAGTTGAGGAACGCGAAGCGTTCGGGTATGTCAGTGGACCAATAGTTCTTCCACGGCGAGAATATTGGGGGGACTTTGGAATAGCTCTTGTTACCACTTTCTGGCAAGCGCTTCCAGAGTGCCGAAGCGCGCGGTGCCAACAGACTGTAGAGTGGGTCCGGCAGCATGACCTGCTTCGAGAACAACAGAGGTAACGCAAGCTCTTCCGCGCGCTTCCTGCTTTCCACAATCTCTGTCGCCGTGAAAAGACTCTGGTTGAAGCGTCCTACCGATGGCGGCAAGGCTTTCAAATAACAATTTTGGATGTCATCGGCCATTTGCCCCGTGGCTTTCCGACTGAATTTGTTGAAATCAAGGTTGGGACGATCAAGATCCCATTTTTCTATAACACCGAAAATATTCATTCTGCTGCGAGCCTTGTTGCCAAGCCTAAACAGCCAATATAGCCCAGAAATCTGTACGCTAGATGAACGCCGCTGGACGCGGTGCATCTAGCCTAAGTGTCGGCCAACGTTTTTCGACGTCAACGCGTCCGATGAAACAGTTGCGCGCTGCACCGATGGGTTGCGACTGTTCCGCTGCAGTCTTGGATTCACGCGTTGTTGACGATCCGCACGTTGATGTCGAACGTCCGAAACTGGCCGCCTGCTGCCTGCTGCCCGCTGCCCGCTGCCCGCTGCAAAAGCGACTGTTCCCTACGACACGCAAAGTAATGATCTATCGGAATCCCCCGAAGCGTCCAGCTATCGCTACACCTTACGGTCCCGTCTTGAATCCCAACGAGGCCGCCTTGGCGCGCAGATCGGCAAAGCGGTCCGCCGTCGGGTTGACGGTGAGTTGAGAATTATCGACGGAGGATACCGAACTCGATGATGCGGGCGCCGCCGCACCCGAGCACAGGCCGCCGAATGGACCCTGAGCAACTGTGATTGCCGGCACATCAGTGCGCGGCGCGTCGGTGAAGTCGAGCGCGTAAGCGAGATTGAACGTCGCGGAATCGCTGCCACGCACGCCGAGCGGCGCCAGCCCAAAGCGCCATTGCAGGAGCGCGTGAATCGAACTCGGATCGAAGGGATAGCGCGTCACGGAGCCTGCGCGAACGCGTGGACCGAGGAGTGCGAGCGGCACGCGGAATCCTAGCCTTCCATCGTTGCCCAGCGCGAGCTCATTGTTGCTGATCGGCCGTATCGGCGGCACCACATGTTCGAGAAAGCCGCCCCATTCGTCGTAGACGACGATCATCAGTGTGCGGCTCCAGTTCGGGCTCGTGCTGAGCGCGTTGTAGACCTGCGCGAGAAATGCTTCACCGTTGCGGATGTCCGCGTGCGGATGATCGTCGGCGGAAACGCCCTGCTCTTCGCCAGCGAACATCGGGTCGACCATGCAAAACGGCGGCAATGTGCCCGCTGCGGCGTCGGAGAGAAAGTCCGAAAACAGATGTGAAATGCCAAGATAGCGCGTGCCGTACAGCGCCGTGAATGGCACGTCGTGATAGTAATAGTTGCAGCCGACATTCGCCGCGCTCAGGTTGTCCCAGATCGTCCGCAGCGTCGACGTATCGACCGTGTCGTCGAGTCGATCAGTCGCCCCGCTATGCAGGTAGATCCGATTTGGATACGTGCTGGTCAGCACGCCACTGAAGTAAAAGTCACCGATCGTGTAGCTTCCGGCAAGCGCGTTGAAGAAGCCGAGATCCGCGGATGCGTAATAGCCGATAGGCAGCAGATCGCCGCGTACCTCGCTCGTATCGGGCGTCAGTAGCCATCCGTTCATGGCACCGGCAGCCAGTTGGGTCCGAGCGCCCTGATAACTATGATTGGGATCCTGATAAGCGCACGCCTGGTAACCATACGACGAATTCGCCGAGAGCAGGAACGGCGTCTGCACCGCGCCGAACGCGTCCTTGAACTGCTGGTTCGCGGGCATCCCCTCGGCGCCGGGCACCCAGCTCAGGAAATGGTCGAAGGAGCGATTCTCCATCGTCACGAGCACAATGAAATCAATGCCGGACGTGGACGGCGCCGGTAACGCCGGACGCGCAAGGCTGTAACGGTCGCCGCCGTCCGGTGAGGGAACATCGGCAATCGACGGCGCAGGCGCGTCGCCGTTCGGGTTGCTAGAGCTGCCTGCGCCCCCACACCCCGTCAGCGCGACGCTGCCCGCAACGGCGGCGACTCCAGTGAGAAACCTGCGACGGTCGTGAGGGTGGCTTACCTTGTTCTCGTTGTCCATGGCTTATGTCTCCTTGGGCGGCAACCGGCGGTGACGCCCATCCGTATCTCGACGAGCCGCGACGAGACATGATTTCCGGCGCAAGCAGCGTTATAAGCTTTATTGGGGTCACGCTTGCGCTATTCGCTTACGGGATACCGCCAGGTGCGCGCGCCAATGAATCGAGCCGGCTCGATCCGGGCGCAGGCGGACTCGTCGAAATCAGCAAGAAACGCTCCCAGATTTGCCGATGGTCTCCTCTGGGGAACTGCCCCTCAAGGTGAGGTAGCAATTGACACCGTGCTGGCGGATGTGCGCCGGATGGCATCGTCCAATGAAGGCCGCAGTCAACGGTAAAGCCGACGTTCAAATGTCCGCTCAATGGCGTGGGCGAATGGCCGTAGCTGGCCGCAGCCCGTCCGATGCAATCGGCACACGTCGCCTGAAACTTACGGGCCGGTGATCGGCAGCACGCAACCCCGGAGCGGTCAGTCGACTTTCCCGAAAGCGGCCGTCGTCAAGCGAGACGCCGTCGAGCCCGCTGAGGCGACGCCAGTCACATGATGCACCGCCGGACCGCACCTGTAACGGGACTTACGCAAAGTGCCAAGACCGATCTTGCCTTCCACGATATGGAACCTGTCGCTGAGCGCAGCGTATGAATACGCACCCGTCAGCAATATCCGAATGACGGCATGCTCCGGCATCCTGAATATAAAGAGCGCCTGTCATATCGCGGTCAAGAATTCCGTGCGATAAGGTCTCGTACACCCTGTTCCAATCGTAATCTGTCAGGCGCGATCCGGTGTGGCATTGTTTGAAAGAAACGCCAGCGCGCTGGCATCGCCTGACCGAAGCGCGGGAGAAACCGCGTTCATGGATGGACTACCGTCATCCTGAATGGGCCGCCATTCGCCGCAGCATGACTGACGGCCTCGTTCACGTCGTCGAGTTTGAAGGACGTCACGTCGAAGTGTCCGAGATCGAGCAGACCGCCGCGAATCAGACCTGTCATTCGCGTGACCGCTTCCGGCGGATACATCCATTTGCCGCGCACGGTGATGTCGTTGCGCATGATCCACGGGTACGGCAGATCGAGACCATCGCCGCCGAGCATGCCAACACCGCCCATCAACACGACACGTCCATAAGGCCGCACGGCCATCACCGCGGCGCGCACGGTCCTCGTGGTCGCGGAAGGCGGCAGCAGATCCATCACGCAGTCGATGGGTGCTCCGGCAGCCGCACGCATCCGTTCGCGATCGTCGTCCTCGTTGCCTGTGAGCTTCACGGTACGGATACGTTCGCCGAAGCGCCTTTGCAGATCGGCGAGCACACCTTCATTGCGTCCCGGCGCGACCACGCAGCGCACACCCATCGCGAGGGCGACGGCGACGCACGCGCTGCCAAAGTTGCCGGTCGCGCCGCTCACAAGCAATGTCTCGCCAGCCTGCAGATTCGACGCAAGCAGCCCACCGTACGGAACCAGCATGGTGTTGAGCGCGCACCATTTCGCGGCATCGGCGGGATCGATTTCGCCGATGCGAATGGCGTTCTCGGTCGGCACGCGCATTTGTGCGGCAAATGGGCCGTCGTGGAAGTGGCGCGCGAGCCGCAGGCCGCCGTCGCCGCGTGCACTCCAGCCCTGCAATGTAATGTCGGGCGTGAGCGCGTCGTCGCGTGAACGCACGGTCGGGTCGCAGAAAACCCAGTCGCCTGTTTCCAGATGTGTGGCGTCGGGGCCGA
The DNA here is from genome assembly GCF_050436285.1 of Paraburkholderia sp. GAS82. Taxonomy (NCBI): domain Bacteria; kingdom Pseudomonadati; phylum Pseudomonadota; class Betaproteobacteria; order Burkholderiales; family Burkholderiaceae; genus Paraburkholderia; species Paraburkholderia sp. GAS82. The sequence goes on along the minus strand of NZ_JBNDLX010000013.1, from coordinate 43,279 downwards.
ACGCACGCACGCGACCGATTGCCCCGCAGCCAGGCACGATCGGCAATTCGATCTGGTAGCGGCGCTCGCCGCTGAACACTTCTTGCGCATAAGACAGCACCGGCGCGGCAACGACGTCGACGATCACTTCGCCGGTGCCCAACGAAGGATCTGCTGCGTCTTCAATCGCAAGCGGCTTGCCGAGTGTCTTCAAAATCGCTGCTTTCATCTGAGTTCCCCTTTGATGGTCATTGGACGAGGCCATTCTGACAGGCGTAGCATTGGTAACAAGGCCTGGTACTATCCTGGGATTCCCGCGTACCTGCTTGAGGAGGACGGACGGTCATGACAACCGCGAGCCGAAGCGAATTCGGCGATTTTCTGCGCTCACGGCGCGAGAAGCTAAGCCCTGAATCGGTGGGGCTCAATAACGGGCGGCGGCGTCGCACGCCCGGTTTGCGTCGCGAGGAAGTTGCCGAACTCGCGGGCATCGGCGTGGACTGGTATGTGCGGCTCGAGCAGGGCCGCACGGTGAGTCCGTCCGATACCACGCTTGAAGCACTGGCTCGCGCGCTGCGGCTTGGCAAAGTCGAGGCGGCGCATCTGCGCGCACTGGCACGCAGCGGCGATCGGCAAACCTTCACTCGCGAGAGCGTGCCGGGACCCATCGCGAATCTGATTGCGACTCTCGAGCTTCCCGCGTATGTCACGGGCAGGCGTTGGGATCTGCTGGCCTGGAATGCAGCGGCGGCCGATCTTCTCGGCTTCGAGCGTCTTGCCGAGGCGGATCGCAACATTCTGGTGTTCATGTTCATCGAACCGGATTCGCGACGGCTTTTCGGCGCGAACTGGACCAGCGAGGCGCGTCGCATGATCGCGTTGTTTCGCGCAACGCATGATCTGTATGCCGACGATCCGGCCTTTGTCGAACTGGTCGAACGGCTGCGCGCGCACAGCGCCGAATTCGCAAAATGGTGGAATGCGCACGATATTCGTGGCGGCGCGTCCGGGCAGAAGGTGCTGATCCATCCGCAGCGCGGTGCGCAACGCTATGACTACGCGACCTTTCAGGCAAACGACGACCCCGCGTTGAAACTCGCGATCTACACGCCTGCGTGAATCGAAATCCCCACGCGCCGAGCGTCAGCATGGCGAGGCGAGCCAAGCCGATCATCGGACAGGCTCGACCCACAGCAGCCGGCCGGGATCCTGCCCTCGTAATGGCAGCTTCCGGGGTGCAACAGACGCTCGCCCGGCCGAGTTGGTCGGCAAGTTATAGGCCATTGCCGAAGTTCGGAGACGATGTCGATGGGGCAACTGTGGGGCAGTCTGCTTCCAAGAAACGTAAGACGAATATAATTTTGCGCGACTGCCATGCCGTAGACTCTTCCCAGCCGTGAGGCTGGGCGAGACAGTTTCTCAGAGTGGTTGTCGTACGGACTTGAATGCCGCACGAAGTTCCTCGGCAAAGCGTTGCGGCTGTTCCCAAGCCGCGAAATGCCCGCCTTTGCCGACCTCATGGTAGTAGTACAGCGATGGGTACGCCTGCTTGCTCCAGCTTTCCGGCGCACGGTAAATCTCATGTGGAAATACGCTGATGGCGACCGGCACCTTGATTTCGTGCGTTTTCTGCGTGTCGGCGCTGAAGTTGTTATTGTTGTTTTCCCAATAAAAGCGCGAGGACGATGCACCTGTGTTCGTGAGCCAGTAGAGCGTGATGTCGTTGAGGATTTCGTCCCTGGACAGCACCCGCTCGGGCACGCCGTCACTGTCGCTCCACTGCGCAATCTTTTCGTAGGTCCAGGCGGCCAGGCCCGCGGGCGAATCCGACAGCGAGTAGCCAATGGTTTGCGGACGCGTGACCATCATCGCGCCGTAGGCGGCATTGCGTCCGAAAAAGGAACTCAGCGATTGGTAGGCGTTGCGCTCGGGAGGCGACAGATCGACGGGGGCCGGGTCGCCGGCGAGGATCGATTTCATGAGATCGCCCGGGACGGTGGCAGGCATATTGAGATGGATGGCCAGCAAGCCATCCGGTGCCTGACGTGCGAGTGCATCGGAAATGACCGAGCCGTGGTCCCCGCCTTGGGACACGTAGTGTGTGTAGCCGAGCCGCTTCATCAGGACATCCCATGCGCGTGCTGTCCTGTCCGGACCCCAGCCCAGATCCTTTGGCTTGCCGGAGAAGCCATAGCCGGGAATTGACGGAATCACGACATCGAACGCGTCCTCGGCGCGGCCGCCATAGGCGGCTGGGTCCGTCAGCGGACCGATCGTCTTTATGAACTCGAAGATCGAGCCCGGCCAGCCGTGAGTGAGAATGACGGGCAAGGCATTAGGATTACGCGAGCGAACATGGATGAACTGGATATCCACTCCATCGATCGTCGTCACAAACTGCGGCAGCGCGTTCAGTTGCGCCTCTGCCTTGCGCCAGTCGTATTGGGTACCCCAATACCGAACGAGTTCTTGTACGTGCGACGACTGAATGCCTTGAGAATCATCGTTGACGGTTTCCTTGTCAGGCCAACGCGTGGCCGCGATGCGTCGCCGCAGATCGTCAAGTTGCGCCTGTGGCACGTGAACTCTGAACGGACGAATGCTCTCATCGACGTCAACGCGCGGCGCAATAGCAACCTTGTCCGGGTGGATCGATGTTTCATCAGCCGTTGCGGAGACGGCTGGGTTATCGGTAGCGAAAACGGATGGTGAAAGCACGGGCATGGTAAGCAAAGCCAGGCTGAAGGCTCGCGCGCGCAATGAGCCAAACAAGTGTCGCCGTGATAATGATATGAAAAACATAAATTTGCATTCCTAATGAAAATAAATATTGAGTTGGATAGCATCTGTGGATGCGGCTCGTCGTTCGCGTCGCCTTCGAGGGTGATCGTCGGCACGGAAATGACGGGTGAAGCCGCTAGGCGCTATCCAGCAAGTTGTACTGCGACTCCCCAACGCATCGGGCGCGCGGCTCGATGAGCGAGAGCATCAGGCCGCGAATTTGTCGTTGAACTGTGTGACAAACGCGGACTCATCCGGACCGACGTTGTTGCGCATGGGCCGGGCGATCTCGACCAGTGCCTCGATCGCGTCGGTGCCGAGTTCGCGCATGGTCTGCTCGATGTATGGAGCGAGCGGCATGGCGCGGGGTTCGTTCTTACTATTTAAGAGGTCGGTCTGAACCCAAGGTGGTGCGATTTCAACTACTCGCACGGACGAATCTTTCAGCTTGTAGCGCAGCGATTGCGTATACGAATGAATGGCCGCTTTGGTCGACGAGTAGACGCCGGCCATTGCCATAGGTACGAATGCAAGCACCGAAGAGACATTGATGATAGTTGCGTCTTGCTGTTGCCTCAGGTGTTCGACAAGCGCACCCGTCATGCGGATTGGCCCCGTCAGATTGGTGCTCAGCGTCGATAGCAGCAGCGTTTCGTCGACGGCTTCGGCTAGATCGTCGATATGCATCACGCCCGCGTTGTTGATCAGCACGTTCAGCGACGGCCATCTTGCGGTGAGTTCATCGGCGACCCGGGCGATGCTTTGCGGATCCGTAATGTCCAGTTCTAGCGCCTGCATGCCCGGGTTGGCCGCGATAGCCTCGTCGAGGTTTGCACGCCGACGTCCAGCGATGATGACTTGATTGCCGAGCCGATGGAACGCTTCAGCGAGTCCGCGGCCGATGCCCGAGCCGCCGCCGGTAATAAAAATGGTGTTGCCAGTCGTCTTCATGAATTGCTCTCGTTGGAATTCCGTTTCTTACGTGACGTTGTTTGCGCCGTTCAGCGCAAGGTCTTGAACGCGGTCCACAGTTATGCGGAGACAAGCGGGAGGTTGTGCCACACCGCGGCGGCCCCGGCGCGCACACTGCACAACGTGACGCCAACCGTGTTCCTCACCGATATTTATACGGTCAATTGTCGATGGCTCAAAGGACGTATAAAGTACGTTTTAGGGACGTGCCCGATCGAGGAGACAACCATGCCGACAATTGCGTTCGTGGTGTTCGACGGCTTTTATTCGATGGCACTCGCCGCCCAGTCCGTGTTCGAGTTCACAAACGTGGAACTCGGCGAGCCTTTCTATGAAATGCTCAATGTCTCAGAAAAGGGAGGCCCGGTACGAGCTTCAAGCGGTCTCACCGTATTGACCGAGGCCATTAACGACCGCGTGTTTGATACAGTCATTTTCCCTGGGAGCAATCCGGCAACCGCCGAGCCACCGCCAGCGGTGCTGGCGTATGTGCGTCGCAGCGCCGAGACCGCGCGGCGTACTGCTTCCATATGCACGGGTGCATTCGTGCTCGCGGAGGCTGGGCTGCTCGATGGCCGCCGCGCGACCACCCACTGGTACTATGCGCACGATTTGCGCACCCGTTTTCCATCTGTCACGGTGGACGATGATCGGATCTTTATCTCGGACGGGCCGATCTGGACTTCGGCGGGCATGACGGCGGGCATCGACCTCGCGCTCGCGCTGGTAGAAAACGATCTTGGCGCCGGGGTGGCGCGCGCGGTTGCCCGCAACCTTGTGGTCTATCATCGGCGCGCAGGCGGCCAGTCGCAACACTCTGCACTGCTCGAACTCGAGCCGAAGTCGGATCGAATTCAGTCTGCGCTGACGTATGCAAAGAAGAACCTCAGTACGCCGCTCTCGGTCGAGCAATTGGCGGAGGTCGCGCGATTGAGCCCACGTCAGTTCAGCCGGGCGTTTCGTGCGGAGACCGGGCAGACTCCAGCAAAAGCCGTCGAGCGACTGCGGCTTGAAACAGCGCGCCTAATGCTTGAGGAGAGCCGACACACGATCGATCGGATTGCCAGCGATACCGGGTTCTCCGAGGCTCGAAGAATGCGCGAGGCGTTCCTAAGGGTCTTCGGGCAACCGCCGCAAGCATTTCGTCGTAACGCCCGCGTGGCGACTGGCTTGACCTGAAACTGTCTCTTCGGCTGGTTACCACCTGCGATCGGAGAGCCGCCAGCAGATTCGATTCGCTCATATTACGTCCGACGAATGCGTCGCAAACTGTCACTCTTGCGATCACCGCAGGAACCAAAAACCGATCGCTTGTAAGTCATGTCGGGAAACCCGACACGAATTTCCGGGTGACGCAGTCCGACGTATTCCGGCTCAGAGCCGAACCGTGGCTCAGGTGGCCGTTGAGGGTCGGCAGTACGCGTTCGCTGATATCGAGCCCCGACATTGGTGGCCATCGATGTGTGAACGGCAACAGACGGACCTCAACTGCCTCCTCGACATCGTCACCTCAACGTGAGCATTGGCCGATGAAGCAACCTTCCTCCTCTCAAATTGAATGGCCGCTTGCTAGGGGATCGGACGTCTGAATGTCTGAGCAACGGTGCGGACGAATGACGCTTCCTGGCGGCGAAAACGGACGCTCGATTGTCACCGCGCAAAGCGGCTGTATATGACAATGTCCGGCGAGGCGGCTCAATTCTACAAAGGTCACGTGGCATTTCGCATCATCGAAGCAAGCGCTCTCGCGATGTACGGGAATGGCGTCGCGACTTCACGCCAAACAAATCGCAGGTTCATTTCAACTGGAGACGATCCATGTCAAACCCCTGGACCGGGCGCTGCCTTTGCGGCGCGATGCAATATGAATCTCGGGGCGATCCACTCGCGCAACTCATCTGTCATTGCAGGGATTGTCAGCGCGCTTCCGGCTCGGCTGGGTTGCCTGTGATCGTAGTGAGAACCACAGATTTTGCATTCAAAGGCGAAATCAGGTCTTATACGAGGACCGGTGGCAGCGGCATGCCAACAACGCGTAATTTCTGCCCTCATTGTGGCAGCTTGCTATTTGGAACACCGCATCACGCACCGGAAATCGTCACCATTTATGCCGGAACACTCGATGATCCGTCGCGGTTCAACGCCGAATTCGCCCAATTCATGTCTGAACGCCATCAGTTGGACGTCCACCAACCGGAGATTCCCCAACATTTGAGAAGAGCGCCCTGATCAACAAATCAAAGATGCCGGCTTTCCGAAGGGGGATTGCTCCAATCGTCCTGCAGGCCATTCACGTAGGTCACCGGCGCATTTAGCGCTTCATTGATGTCAAGTTCTTCGATGCACATGATGTTGACGTTGATATACGGGTACCCTGTTGCGTTTGGTGTATCAACGCGATCAAACACGTGGACACCGCCCCGTTTGCAAAACGGGTGGTGAGCTACCGGATTTTTACCCTGGTACTCCGTAAGTGCAGTTTCGTCGGAAAGGAGACGAAACTCCTCTCGACGAACCTTGACATGCCAGAATCGTAGCCTGCTACAGAAACTGCAATTGCATTTCAACGTACCATTGCTTAAATCAACCCGGGCTTCAAACCGCACTAGTTGGCAATGGCAACCTCCAAGGTATGTACGCTGCATTAGGCTCCTCCATGTTGATGGATAACCACATCGTCAACGCATTGCCACTGGATCGCGGCGTCCCCGCGTAGCGACTGGACACGATTGTCGACGATCCGCGGCTCGCCGTCGACCGACCGAACGTGGATCAGCGGGAATGCCTGGAGTTGATACCAGAGGAGAGTTCACCTCCGCGAGAACATTTTGGAGCGCCGACGCGCGTGCGTGCCTGCGCGGGAATGTCTGCGCAGCCATCCACCGGACAGCTGCGCTCGTACCCGTGTCGGCCGCGGCCTTTTACTCCGTTAATCCACGTGTATATCAATGCGCCGCGGACGCGCTTCTTCTCGACGCGGGATGCTGAGTTTCAGCACGCCGCCCTGGAGATTGGCGTCGACCTTGGACGTATCGAAGTCCTCGCTCAAGGTGAAAGCCCGCGCGAAATGCGGAGCACGAATCTCTGCATGGTGCAGCTGCAGGTCGCCTGGCGTGGGCACCACCGCCTCCGCTTCGATATACAGCCGCCCGTCGTGAACCTTCACGTCAAGCTTGTCGCGCGATACGCCCGGCAGGTCGGCCCACAGGGTGATGCCGTGGCTGTCCTCGATGATGTCGACGGCCGGCGTAAGCGTTAAACGGCGAGCGCTGTCCTGGTTACTACGGGCCACACCGCCGGTATCTCGCTGTGCGATTTGAGTCGTGTCGTTCATGGCTTCCTCCTCGCTTACTGGATGGTGATGGCGCGCGGCTTCGAGGCCTCGCGTTTGCCGATCCGGATGGTCAGGCAACCGTTCGAATAGCCAGCTTCGACCTTGTCCGGATCAGCGTTCTGCGGCAGCTCGATCACGCGCCGGAACGTGCCGAAAAAGCGCTCCTTGGCGTAGGCGCGGGTTTCGCTCCCCGCCGCCAACTCGGGCGCTTTACGCTCACCGGCAATGGTCAAAGTGCCCTTGTCGACGGTCACTTCGAACGTGCCTGGGTCAATGCCTGGTGCGAATGCAACGATATTGATGGACTCTTCGGTAGTGCCGATATTGAGAGGCGGGAATGCGTCCGTGCGGCTCGAGCGGATGCTCGATGGAAGGTTGCCGAACAACGCAGACATCTGCCGTTGCAGACGATCGAGTTCCCCAAACAGGTCGTTGCTAAAGTAGAAGTCACTCATGATTCAATCTCCCGTGATGCGAAATGATCAAAGGCGTCCACCTGCTGCCGCGCCCCGACGAAGCGCACGCGGTCGCACTACCTGGAGACGCGGTATGGGCGGCGCGCAGCGGGCTTTGCGACCCAAAAATAGGCGCTTGCCCAAGACTTTCAATATCAGCAGATCGAATATTGAATTCACCTCAATATATTCCGCCGGATATATTGAAACACCCAGCGGGAGCCCTTATTTGCACCGCGCGGATTGTTCTGGAAGGAGGCAATATGGAGTTCGATACTGACTGTGTGACGCTTGGCAAACACCGTGTCCGACTGCATGCGACCCGCGGCTTTCCGGCCGAACGGCTGCGCATCGTGGCCGAGGTCGCGCGGTTGGCCGTTGAAAGCAATATGAGCGCGCGGGCGCGCCTCGTGGAAGTGGTGTTTCGCGATCAGGACGGCGTGTATGACATCTCCATTGGCACGACCATCGCCGAAGACCGCACGTGCGCGGCGTCGATCGAAGCTGCCCTTGCCACGATCTGCGGCCTCACCCCCGAACAGGTCGTGTTGACGGTAAAGGCCGTCTCTCAGGATGAGGTGGACTTGAGCTTCGGCACTTACGAGCGGTTGCTGGCGCAGAAGATCGGCGCCACCGCCCCGATCCAGTAGCAACACGGCTGGCACCGCTAGCGATCCATCTAACCGGCGGGATTACCCCGGTGAGCATTCTTCGGGAGGCGAGGAACCGCCGACCACGTCTCCCGGCCACACGCGGGAATTAAGCACTGGCGGTTGCACGATGGCGAGTCAAGGCGGTGGCAATTTCGGATCGAGTTTGCATCGTCTGAGTGGTAGCGGCTGAGCGGATACCAGTCGTGTCACAAGGCGTGAGTTTTGATTGACCTGTACATCGAGGCAGGCGCAGCCGTACCCGTGCTCTCCAGCGTTGGTCACGACCCATCCTTTCGTCGTCATGTCCGGCATGTTGTCGATCCCAGGGGCCTGATAGCCACCTTGTTCCGAAATTGTCCATTCGCCACTTCGGTCCACTAACGAAAAGTTGGCGGGAGTTGGATTTTCGAGCCAGCCACAGCGCTTCTCAACGGCACCTTGCGCGTCGGCGACGGAGGTTGCCAACGCCATTCCTAATCCGAGCAACACCACAAACGGATTTGTCATCAGGGTTTTCTCCTCACTCATTGGCAACTGTCGACAATCTGAACGTCACTGTCGAACGTCGGTTCATGCCGCGCTCTGCACGACACAGTCGTGCTCAGTGCGACGCGTAGGACGACATTCAGAAATTCCGGCATTGATGCTCGACAAAACAGACAGTCAGCAATTATGACTCAAGCCGTCATGGGAATTACGTCGAACAGCCTGAATGCGCGTAGCTGTGTTCCAGCGTGACGTAGAGTCAATCCCCAAACTCCGTCTCTGTCGGTGTACTCGAAAGTAATCCTGGCTTGTGTGTCATCGAGGACAAAACAGCGACCACTCTCAAAGACAGCGTTCGACTTCTGCTGCCCGGTCGCTTGCACCGATAACTGCTCACCGCAAAGCGTCACTTCAAAATGCATCAGCGGGTGTCGATAGCGTCCAACATACTGCGAGAGTTCCGTTGAATCTGCCGAGATGTCCTTGCCATTTTCCGGCTGTCTCTCGCGTATTTTGCGGTAGACTGCGTCGTCTATCCTTCGTCCTGCGAACGATACGCCATGCTCGCGAAGAGTCACTACGGAAGCCTTTCCTTCTGCCTCGCGGCTGAACGCAATCTCAATGTCACGAGTTCGCGAAAAAAATGCATCGGATTCCGAACAAGCCAGTGTTAGCCGCTGAAGACCAGTCAGGTGTGCACAGAGCATCCCGCTTTTATCCAGGGAGATTTCCATAAAGCACCGCTGGCCAAGTCGAAAAACACCCAAATATTCGTCAAGTTTCGACGCATCCAGCGTGATTTCGTGAGGCGTCTGATATAGACCGAGACTTGCGTGCGCAAGACGTTCGGTGATCTTCAAAACTCCCGAGGCCTGCAGATTGGCGAGAGCGATGACGGTAAGGTCGTCGTCGGGATGCAGGTCCAAAGCGCTCAGGAACCCATTTATGGCGCCGCCATGCCTGACGAAGCGGCGCCCATCGGCGGACCCAACAAACCAGCCATAGCCATATCCCTGTCCATGATCTCGCAGCATGTGCTGTAGAGCCGCCGGTCCGATCACATCGCCTCTCATGAGGGCCTGCGACCAGCGATACAAGTCGTCCGCAGTGGAATAAAGGCCGCCGGCAGCATGGGGTAAAGACATGGCAATGAACCGCGCATGTCTCCACTTGCCGCCGATGCAGGTATAGCCGTCCGCTCGCCGCTCGACAATCTTCCAAGTATGGTCATAGCCGCTATCGGCCATGCCAAGGGGCTGGAAGAACTCGCTTTCCAGGAAGTCGGAGTAACGTTGGCCGCTGATGGCTTCCACCACGCTGCCGAGTAATATGTACCCGGTATTGCTGTAGCGAAACCGGTCGCCGGGCGGAAACTCCAGTGCCTGGCCGCTGGTCAGCTCCATGATCGCCTTCGGGGTTCGCTCCTCGAGCGAAATCCGAGTTAAAAAGTCCGGCAGGTCGGTGTAGGAAGGGACACCCGATGTATGAGTCAGTAATTGATGAATCGTGACGTTATGCCAACTTTCTGGCGCGTCGGGTAGGTGTTGACCTAACCGGTCATGAACGCCCAGCTTGCCGCGCTCCGTGAGGCGGAGAATCGCAGCCGCCGTGAACTGTTTCGTAATTGAGCCGATGCGAAATCTTGTTTCTGGTGTGTTCGGGATAGCCCACTGCCGATTGGCGAAACCGAAACCCTGACGAAAGATTATTTCTCCCGCTTTGGCGACCAGAACTACACCGGTAAAAAGATCGTCGTGGAGGAACGCCGATACGATTTCCTGTGCTGCTACAGCGTAGTTTTCCGCGCGAGGCGTTGCGCACATGATTCGGGTCCTTCAAGGAGATTGGGCGAAGTCCTGGGCCACAGTCTACAACTGGTGGTGGTGACGCCTCACTTCGATAGCGAGGCCTCGTAGATCGTCAACGATCTGGCGGGATACGGCGAACGTTTCAATTCGGCCCGGAAACAGGAAGCCTGAAGGCAAGAGCCCCGCTGCCTTGATCCAAACTTCCACGCTTTCGCGGGTTTGCTCGGTGATCTCGAACTGCACCGGCCGCTCAGCCGCCAAAAACTCCTGCCTCGTCTAGCATCTCGACTAGCCCTTCCGGATAGATAGTCTCGCCGGTGGTACACAATTCCTCCCGGCTCCACCATCGGTGATCCGCCATCACCTCCGTCTCTTCCGCGGTCCAGCCGTCACGTGAAATGGATTCCGTGTCTGTCTTAACGACGAAATATTGTTCGACCGCGAGCACGCGCTCGCCATCTGGCAACTGCAAGGGCACTTCGCGCCGCCCGACCGGCATGGATACGTGCGCCTCTCGAATGCCAGTTTCTTCACGGAGTTCTCGCATCGCAGCGTCCGCGTACGTCTCGCCATGCTCGACGCCACCGCCCGGCGTCGCCCAGTAGATCTTGCCCGCTAGCACACCAGTTTTGTGCACGAACCGGAACAGCAGCACTCGCCGCTTTGGAGTGGTAATCAGTAGTCTGGCCGAAGGACGTTCGCGCATGGGATTCAATCGGAAGTAAATGTCAGTGAAAGAAAAATATGCATCGGGAATGCGACCCGCTTCGGTCCGCAATCTTTCTCAGAGCCGGACGCTCCGACCACATCAACCAGGGGCCGGAGAGCGATACGTTACAAAGTGCTCGTCCTTCGTCACGACAGAGAAGCCGAGCTTTTGATAGAAGCTCATCGCTGCTTCATTGCAGAGAAAGCATGACAAGGTCAATGGCTGGTCCGACTCGGCCACGCGCGACATCAGCGTTTGCATCACCTCCCGACCGATCCCTCGATTTCGGAATTCCGGCCGCAGAAGCAACAGCGATAAATGGACTGCCTCGACCTCATTCCTAAGTGCAAAATATCCGGCCGTCGCCGATCCTATGGTGATCAAAGTGCATTCAGAATCGGGGTAAGACTTTTCGAAGCGCTCCCGTTGAAAATTCTCATCCCAGCCGAATGTCTGATCGATGTATTCGTGCAGCGAGAGTTTGTAGAGTTCGAAGAGAGCTTGTCGATCAACCGTTCCTTCAAGCCTCGGAATCAACCGGATTGCATTGGCTTCGTAAGGCTTCCCTCCCCTCGGCGCTACTGCATAGGACATGAAATGCCGTTCGTCGGTTGAGCGCTCGACCTCAAATCCGTTTCTTTCGTAAAGTTGCCTGGCCCGGTTGACGCGAAGAACTCGCAACCGGATGGATTTTCCAACAGCGTTAGCACGCTCAATAAGACGTCCGAGCAGCAACGTGCCTATACCACGCCTTTGATAACCGGGAAGAATATAGAGCTTCTCCAGCATCAAAGCCTCTGGTTCATCGACCACTGCGATGCAACCGATCTCGTCTCCATCGCATTGAATAATCTGGTGAATCTCCGGCCGGAAATTATCAAGCGGTTCGGGTATCCAACCACCCCAGGTACGTTCGGCATACTCCCTCATGCACGATTCCTGAACGGTACACAAGAAGCTCCAGTCGGACGCAGTGGCCGGGCGTAACGTGATATTCAGCATCTGGCTTTGTGGTTCGATGGATTGTCTGGACTGCAATTGTCGACGAACTGGAGCATGGGGTCCACCGGCCGAAATTGGCCACACTGCGTCCCACTTTTATTCAGACCGTGAACTTCTATTGCATTTCCAGCGGGAAAATTGTCGAAGAACGCGGGCAACCTGACCTGTTGGCCCTCTTGCAGCAAATCGGTGCGGTGCCGGTCTGAGCGCAAGTTGGTCGCGCCTGCCGCATGCACTTTCTGTCGAGGCATCCCGCCGGCCCCCTGGCCGGATGCATCAAAGGCCAGGGTGACGAACCCTTGTCCGACGGCGCCCGTCTTTATTCTGGGGCGTGTGAAAGGGATGAAGACAACTCGCGGTGGGCATTCGCCTGAGCGAGCAAGGTGTTCGCCTTGGATTCAAAAGCTTCAACTGCATCTGCGCCGGCAGCGAAGCGAGCGGGCGGCTCTTCCTGTGCCGTCAATTCCACTAGAGCGGCGGCAAGTTTGGCCGGATCGCCGCCCTGCTTGCCGTTCATGCCTTTCCACGCAGTCACGGTCTCCTGAGTGCGGGATGCATAGTCATCAATGGAGAATTCAGCGTAGGTAGTTGAGTCTGCGCTGAGCAGATCTGTTCGGAAAAAACCCGGTTCTACCAGCATGGTGCGAATGCCAAAGGGAGCAATTTCCTGGGCAAGCGCCTCCATCCAACCTTCGACGCCAAACTTTGCAGCGGCATATGCACTGCAAAAGACGCCAGCAGTAATGCCAGCTGTCGATGAGATTGTGACTAACAGGCCAGAGCGCTGCCTGCGCATCACCGGCAATACGGCCCGGGCAACATTCATCGGACCGAACAGAAGCGTTTCGAGCTGGCTTCGCACCTGGACGGGGCTAAGCTCCTCGAAGAAACCCCCATAGAAGTTGCCGGCGTTGTTGACCAGCACGTCAATGCGGCCAAACCTCTGGACGGTAGTTTCGACGGCGGCCTCGGCATCCGCGGGGCTGGTCACGTCCAGCTGGGCGACCAGAAGATTATCGTGATCGCCGATGGCGTTCCTGACCTTTTCAGGATTGCGCCCGGTCGCCACAACGTCGTGACCGGCCGCTAATGCTGCCTTGGCGATATCTACGCCCATGCCACGGCCGGCGCCGGTAATCAGCCACACTTTCTTGCTATTCATACGCGAGTCCTCTGTGTTCTTGATGCCCCAAAATTCAGGCATCGGATATGAATTAACCGGCTTCAGTGTCGCGCGATTGACACCGGGGAGGTTGCCGAAAGCACCGAACTTTTTGCCTAAACTGACGAAGCGTGCTTAAAGCCACGCGAATGGCCTTCTACCGGAGTAAAGTATTTCCACCGAGTCGGCGTTAGAGATTTCACATGAAACAGCGGGTTTCCGAGCCAATGAGTACGACTACTGCAAGCACGCACGGCCTCGCGCGAGCCATCGCCCGCTTTGCCCAGTCTGACGGTGACTACACCACAGCCATACCATCCCTTTCCGTTCACCGCCGGAAGGGGCCAACCGAGCCGTTGCACTGCATCTTTAGCCTCGGGCTCGGCGTCGTTGCCCAGGGCCATAAGCAGGCGTTGGTAGGAAAAGAGGTGGTGAACTACGGCCCCGGCCAGTCGATGCTGGCAAGCATCGACCTGCCTGTGATCTCGCACGTCACGCGCGCGAGTATTGAGGAACCGATGCTGGGCCTGATGCTGACACTAGACAGTCGTGACATCGTGAAGACAGCTGCGGAGATGCAGTTGCCGGCTCCGCCTCGAACGCCAGCTTTCACGGCCATCACGATCGAAACTCTTGACGATGCCCTGATCGGCGTCCTGATTCGGCTGATCGAATTGCTGGACCAACCGGCATTGGCTCCGCAATTGGCGCCGCTCTTTCAGCAGGAAATCATCGTGCGGCTTCTCGCTGGCCCCCACAGCCCGCAGTTACAGCACCTTGCGGCCAACGGATCGCCGAGCCAGCAAATCGCCAGGGCCGTGAGATGGCTCAAGCAGAATTTCTCGAAGGGACTCCAGGTGGATGACCTGGCCGCGCACGCGCACATGAGTCCTTCGACCTTCCGTCAGCATTTCCGCAACATCACCGGAACAAGTCCTTTGCAACACCAGAAGCAGTTGCGCCTGCAGGAAGCGCGGCAGCTAATGCTCAACCTTGGCATTGACGCGGGCAGTGCCGCGATCCAGGTCGGCTACGAGAGCGCCTCGCAGTTCAGTCGCGAGTACAGCCGTCTGTTCGGCGCGCCTCCGCAGCAAGACGTGAGGCGCCTGCGGCTGTCGTGATACGCACGTTCGCTAGCTGCAGGAAGTGATTGTTGACGACCTATGTGACGGGTCGAACGGCCGTTCATGGCCGACTACTGCGCGACACCGTGCAGACGGCGCCCCGAACTGACGACGTCGTTTAGCGACAGGGCACGCCGCGCTCAGAGGAAGTTCCTGATCAGTATCGTCACCCACTGCCAGGCACCGCCGCAGCCGGCGGCCCGGCAGCGCGCATCGGGATCCGCCAGAAGGCGGCCATTGGCGTCGCTCACCGAACTTGAGTTGCGCAGGAAATACGCCACGCTGTCTTGCAAGGGATCGAGCCCGTCCTCCGGGATATCTATCCACAGGCCGTTTTCGGTATTCAGGTGGGCCGACAACGAATCGAAATTGAAACTGCCGAGATAATATCGATGGCCGTCGATGAGGACCAGCTTGGCGTGCATCATGCGGTTCTCGTCGTCGGAATATTCGCGCACCTCGATCCCGGCATTCACCAGGTCGGGCAGATCGTCGGCGTAGGCGCGCGCGACGGCGGGGAATTCCTGCGTCAGGCTCGCCAGCGAGGCGCTTACCAGGACCACATGGACACCTTCGCGCCGCTTGCGCTCAAGCGCCTCGCGCAGTTCCGGCACCAGGATCAGGTAGGGGTTGATGATCACGATCTCGTGCTGCGCCGTATCGAACGCTTGTAACATGTCCTGCAACGTCCCTGGCGAGCGTTTGTCGGGCCAGTCGTGGACATAGCGCAGGCGCTCGCAGGCGATCGGCGTCCAGGCGGGATCGAAATGCGCACCGAGAGCGGGCGGAGCGGCGGAATCATTCGGCGTATCGGAGGCAGTTGGTGTATCGCTCGCGGCCAGGTCCGTCGCCGGGGCTGCAGCGTCGAGCGGAGCTAGCAGCCATTCGCGCCAATAATGGATGCGCGCCGGGTCCAGCGTCGCATAACCCTGTGAGACGCGATAAGGACTTGCGACTTTGAGGAATTTTTCCGGCTCGGGGCGAACCACTTCCGGGCTATTCCAGAACAAGGCGAAATGCTGGGACATGGCGTGCAGGGAGGAAGCATCCTGGCCGGCGTCTCCCGACACCATCAGATCGCGCTCGCTGAGCCAGTTGCGGAAGCTCGCATCCCAGATCGAGGTACTGCCGATCACGGCCGTGTCGCCAACCAGGAACAGCTTGTCGTGCATGCGATGCGAAATCTCGACGAGATCTGATCGTGGATGGAAGATTCGGAGTTCGATGCCGGGAGCCACCTCGTGCAGGGCGACGATGAACTCGTCCTCGAGCGGGAAGTGCGGCTCGGGGCCGATGCCGTCGATCAGCAGCTTGACCGGCACGCCTCGGCGCGCGGCCTCAACCAGATGACGCAACAGCAGGCCGCCGGTCTGATCGATTTCGAAGATGTAGGCGAGGATGCGGATCTGCTCGGTAGGCGTGGCACGGTCGACCAGCGCAATCCGCGACTGCATCAACTGACCGTCGTCAAGACTGGCGACCAGGTCGACACATTGCGCGTGGGCGTGCTGGGAAAAGGCAAACACGCATGCAAGAATGAGCGCCAGGCTTCTCGTTGTGGTCATGATGTGGCGAACTGGTTCGATGTGTCTCGGGCTCTGCGTAAATCTCCGATTGTCGCCGATTTATGAACACTGTTTCAACGACCGCTCATGGCCGATCTGCCTCATGCGATCCGCATGTGCAGCACGACCCCTACGGTCGGCACCGCACGACCGCAAAAGGAACAAGCTGGCGAGACCCGCTACAAACTCTCCAGAAGCTTGTCGATTTTCGATCATCAGATTCGTCGTCAGGGTACTACCACCCAAAGGATCTCCCATGAAATACCTCGGCTTGGCTTACTTCACCCCCGAAAAACTCGCCGCGATGGCGCCAGACGACGTCAAGAAATTGGTTGGCCAATGCCCCGCATTGGACGACAAGATGCGGGCGACCGGCAAGGTACTGATTTCCGCGTCGCTTGGCGATCTGGACACCTGGAAGACTCTCCGCCCGCGCAGTGGCAAGACGCACGTCATCGATGGGCCCTACACCGAGTCGAAGGAAGTCGTGGGCGGCCTGTTCGTCATCGAGGCGGATACCCACGACGAAGCGTTGCGCATCGCCTCCATGCACCCGGCGGCCACGCTGGGCGAAGAAGGCGGATGGGCCGTCGAGCTTATCCCCCTGGATTTCTACCTGGCCAGATGATGGCTTGGACGCGTGTCCCAAACATGCATCGGCGCTCCTTTGTCCGCAAACACATGCACGGCTTGGTGCGTCACCGTGGCTGTGCTACTTCTGCGCGAGCGGGGGCGCCTGTGATCGACCCTGAAGAGACCGTCGATTTTCTCAATAGCGGACGGTCGCGGACAACCGCCCGGATCGTTGATCAAGCGCCAGAACCTACGCTGTGGGATAGATGGATCGTTCAGCCCTGATCAAGGAAAACGGACGAACGTCGTGAAATACGTCTTTCCAGTACCCGCTGTCGCATGATGCCTTCCTCTATAAATCCCAAGCTCCAATAGGAAGTCCGCTTGACTGATCCGAAGCCCCCCCTCCGCCATCGCTGACCATTTTTCCTAAATTCGGATGACTAAATATTCCGCGGTATAGCCTCTGCGAAAAAATCGGTGACTTGTCGCACACGCGCCCGTACAAACCGGCGTCTTGGCCAGATGAGGCTTATGTCTCTGGCGTCGCCTATAAATTCGTCGAGAACGGTGATGACGTCCGGATGGCGGAGATCATCGGCAAGAGAGATCTTGGCAATCAGGCCGATTCCCACACCGGCTAAAACACCAGCCCGGATCGTTTCGATACTGTTGGACGTGAGATTTCCGTGCACGGACACGCTAAATCGACCTTTCTGGCCCTACAAAAGGCCAATGCGTTGACTCCGTCAAGCCGCGATATAAAAGGCAATTGTGATCAACGAGCTCGACAGGAGTCTTTGGCATTTCGCGTTGCACGAAGTAGCGACGGGGATCCGACGCAGACGAGAGGAGTGCTGGCCACGCGCCTGACGATCGCGTCAGGATCGTTCACGGACCCCACTCGGATTGCCAGATCAATCCCATCTCACCATATCTCGCACGAAGTCCGAGAGAATGAGATCCACCTGAAGGCCAGGATTGAGTGATAGCAGGTCGGGAATAAGCGGCAAAACATGAAGACGGCCAAACGTACCTGATGCAGCAATCCTGAAGGCGTTTAATTCGTGGAATCGATCCACTTCCATTCCCCTTGAGAATTAATATTATGGAAAATTAAGCAATTATCATTGGTTCCGACATCACTCACAATGCAGCTCTCTCCACAGCTGAAGGAATGGTGTCATGAATATTGATCTCACTGGCCGCAAGGCCGTCGTTACTGGGTCCACAGCAGGTATCGGCCGAGCCATTGCAGAAGGGCTGGGGCGCGCAGGCGCCGCGGTCGTGATCAACGGCCGCACAGAGAAGCGCGTCTCCACGGCGCTTCGGGAGCTTCGCGAACTCTTGCCCAAGGCGGAGTTTACCGGCGTCATCGCAGATCTTGCGACGCCGAAAGGCGCGGCGGACTTGTTCGCGCAGGCGCCGGATGCGGACATTCTCGTCAATAACGTGGGTACTGGGCGTCCGAAGTCCTTCTTTGAAATTGAGGACAGCGAGTGGATCGATCTCTTCGAGCTCAACGTCATGAGCGGTATTCGCGCCTCCCGCCACTATGTGCCAAACATGACGAAGCGCGGCTGGGGGCGAGTCGTCTTCATCAGTAGCGAGTCCGCGCTTGCTATCCCCAAGGACATGATCGACTACGCCACGACCAAGACCGCTCAACTCGCCATTGCGAGGGGCTTGGCTGAGGTGGTCGGCGGAACGGGCGTGACCGTTAATTCGGTTCTCCCTGGTCCGACGAATTCGGAGATCATGGGTGGTTGGGCGCAGGCGAACGCAGATGCGCAAGGCATTACGCGTGAGGAAGCCGAGCAGCAGTTCCTGAAAACGAATCGCCCGACCACGCTCCTCAATCGCTTCGCGACAACCGAAGAAGTCGCAAACCTAGTCGTCTATGTCTGCTCGGAGCAGGCGTCGGCGACAACAGGCACTTCCTTGCGTGTCGACGGCGGTGTCGTTCGGACAATTGCATAGGGCGCCCGCTTTTTCACTCGCTCAGCGCGGCCTCGGGAAGGGCCAACCATCGGTTGCTTCCCGGAGTAGACGACAGACCAAGTTGAATGGGCCAGCTTTCGTACGAGTATTTCCACCCAAAAATAGCCGCCCAGAGTTGCCTTAATCACGCCGACCGGTTGTCCATGGTGACACGTCGACGATCCTCGCCTTTGGGTCGATGGTCCGCTAGTGGCCGGGTTCTGCCTGGAATCGCCTAAGCCGAATGTAACGCCGCCGATCTGAAATCGACGGTCGTTCGCCCCGGGCATGGCAGCCGAAAAGCGCTCGCTCTACGCTGACGCCAGGCAGCAGACGGACGTTCGCCCGCGGACGTCGGCTCGACCGCCCGGCTGAATGACAACTCGACGGCCCTATACGGCCATTACTTCCGCGCTTGCCTGGGCTGTGATGATGAATCGCATCGTCGTACTCCTGAGTTGAAAGGTGCTTCAGGACCGCGACGAGCAAAGGGCTGTCGAATCGACATGTTACGGCCTGCCTGTCATCGATCCCATCCGGCGCCGGTCGACCCGGCGGTAACATTCCCCGCAATCTTCTGTCTGCGGGTTCCTGGATAGTTTCCGGGTATTCCGACCATGGCCTACCAACTGATTCCTGTACCCGTCCCCGCCTCGCGTTATGGGCGGTGGACGCCGCCAAGCGCAAGCGGCTCTTCCCTCGTGCAACCAGAAAAAAACAGTCCTGTAACCCCGGTCGGCTATCATGCCTATCCCCTCCGAAGTAGCTCCTTATGATTTCCGTCCGTAATGTCACGCTGCGCCGCGGCGTCAATGTCGTACTCGACAACGCATCCGTCACCTTCACCCCCGGCGAAAAGATTGGCCTTGTCGGCCGCAATGGCGCCGGCAAGTCGTCCTTCTTCGGCCTTCTCAACGGCACGCTGCACGAAGACGGCGGCGAGTTCTCGATTCCCGCTGCATGGAAGATGGGCCAGGTCGCGCAGGAGATGCCTGAGACCGAGCAGAGTGCGACCGACTTCGTAATCGAGGGTGACACCGTCATGCTGGCCGCACAGGCTGAAGTCGCCGCCGCCGAGGCCAGCGACGATGGCATGCGCATGGCGCACGCCTACATGGCCCTGCACGACGCCGGTGCACACGATGCCCCCGCACGTGCCCAGGCGCTGATCCTGGGCCTTGGCTTCAGTGCTGCGCAGCTCAGCCAGCCGGTCAACAGTTTCTCCGGCGGCTGGCGCATGCGACTGCAGCTGGCGCGCGCGCTCATGTGCCCGTCCGACCTGCTGTTGCTCGACGAGCCGACCAATCACCTTGACCTCGACGCGCTGGTCTGGCTGGAAGCGTGGCTCAAGCGCTATCAGGGAACCATGGTAGTGATCAGCCACGATCGCGAATTCCTCGACGCGGTGACGCAGGTGACGGTGCACGTCGACAACGCCAAGCTGGTGCGTTACGGCGGCAACTACAGCAAGTTCGAAGAGATGCGCGCTGAGCAACTGCTGTTGCAGCAGGCCGCGATGGCCAGACAGGCGGACAAGATCGCCCACCTGCAGAAATTCATCGACCGTTTCAAGGCCAAGGCCTCGAAGGCGAAGCAGGCGCAGAGCCGGGTCAAGGCGCTCGAACGCATGGAGAAGATCGCGCCAGTGCTTGCCGACGCAGAGTTCACCTTCGAGTTCAAGGAGCCGCTCAACGTCCCTAACCCGCTGTTGTCGATGCTGGACGCGAGCTTCGGTTACCCGGCGCCGGCCGGCGCACCGCCGGGCACGCCGCCGACGGTCATCGTGCGGGGCATCAACCGATCTGTGCTGGCCGGGCAGCGCATCGGCATTCTCGGTGCCAATGGCCAGGGCAAGTCCACTCTGGTGAAGACGGTGGCGCACGAGCTGGCGCCGATTGCCGGCGAAATCAGCGAAGGCAAAGGCCTGAACATCGGCTACTTCGCCCAGCAGGAACTCGACGTGCTGCGCCCTCTCGACACGCCGATGGAACACATGATCCGCCTTGCCAAGGATACGCCGGCGCACATGCGTGCCCCCGGCCAGAGTGGCACCGAACAATCGCTTCGCACCTTCCTCGGCACCTTCAGCTTCAGTGGGGACATGGTCCATCAGGCGGTCGGCACGATGAGCGGCGGCGAGAAAGCGCGGCTCGTGTTGTGCATGATCGTGTGGCAGCGCCCCAACCTGCTGCTGCTCGACGAGCCTACCAACCACCTGGACCTGGCCACACGCGAAGCGCTGGGCATGGCACTCAACGAATTCGAAGGCACAGTGTTGCTGGTCAGTCACGACCGGTCCCTGCTGCGCGCGGTATGTGACGAGTTCTGGCTCGTCACCAAGGGTGGCGTCGAGCCCTTCGACGGCGATCTGGACGATTACCAGCAGTTCTTGCGCGACGAAGCCCGTCGCATGCGCGAGCAGGCTGCCGGGGAGCAGAAGGTCATCGCCTGAGTAAGGCCCTGGCAGCTCCCGTATGGAAGCTGCCATAGCGCTCGCGTCGAGTCGAAGGTCCGCTTAAGGCGGCTTCGGCCGATGAACGAGCGTTCGTGTTTGACAATCGGATGACCGGTTACGGGGCAACGCCGACGCCTGGACGGATGAATTCTTCAGTGTTCTGTTCCCGTATTACCCGGCTTCAGTTTGCGATATCAAGTAGAGACGTTCCCGTGCGCAACGCCGGTAGTCTGCCCACCATTATCGACACCAATCAGGCAACGATTTCGTATCGTTGCAATCGGGCAAGTGGGCAAATGTGGCAGTTGGCTAGAATGGACAACCCCGACCTTGACGACCCACGCCATGGAATCATCCGAGATCTATCAATCCGGCTTCTACACCCTGAGTCAGGCACATGGATTTCGCTTGCCTGGTTACCTCATCCTGAGTTCCAACACGCCCGTTTCCCGGTTCTCTGACCTTCCGTTACAGGCGGACGCTGACCTTGGCGCTTGCATACGTTTGGCGGATACTTTATTGCACACACTGTTGGCACCGGAGCGGGTATACGTGTTGCGATTCGGCGAGTCGATTGAAGCGATCCACTTCCACATCATTCCGCGGACCAACGAGATC
The DNA here is from genome assembly GCF_050436285.1 of Paraburkholderia sp. GAS82. Taxonomy (NCBI): domain Bacteria; kingdom Pseudomonadati; phylum Pseudomonadota; class Betaproteobacteria; order Burkholderiales; family Burkholderiaceae; genus Paraburkholderia; species Paraburkholderia sp. GAS82. The sequence goes on along the minus strand of NZ_JBNDLX010000013.1, from coordinate 21,623 downwards.
GCATTGCAGTTCTCTGCCCCGGACCAGGTGCAGCCCGGTTTAAACGGGGCGGATATTGCAAGTTGGCTATGGCATAACCATGACGCCCTGGGCTACTCGGATATGGACATCGACTCGTTCATACAGCGGGCAAGACAGTTCGTGAAGGAAACCCGGTCTTTGAACTAGCGACACCTGGCCGATGCGGCGCTCGCCAGTTTGCAGGCCAATCGAAAATAGACAAACTCGCCCATATGCTGACATAGTGAGGGCGGAATCCAACCAGTTTTTCAATTTTTCCGTTCCGCCACCCCATACGAATGCCAGCCGCAACGCCGATCCCCTCGCCTCGTGTCTCCCCCGTCGATCTGAACGAACTGATCACACTGCTCGAGATCCGCGTGCTGGGATTGTCCGAGTGTCTCGTCAGCCAGGGCTTTGTGCTCGAACTGGACGGCAACGACGCGCCCGGTATCCACTACATCCTGTCTGGCGAAGGGCTGCTGCATATCGACGGCGCAGAGACGGTGCCGCTTGCACCGCATACGCTGCTGATCGTGCCGCCCCGTCACCCGCTGAAGCTTGAGGTTCCCGCGGCCAAGGCCGGCATCGCGCCGATCGTCGTGCCTGGGCGCGAGCACAAGCAGGTCGTCGATTCGATCAACCGGTTTCGCGCCGGCACCTCCGAGCCGATGACCGTGATGATCTGCGGCTATTTCAATGCAGCATTTGGCGCATCCATCAATCTCTTCGAAACGCTGTCCACACCGATCGTCGAGCAATTCGACGCGTCCGACCGGCTCGACGTCTACCTCCGCACCGCCTTCGATGAACTCGTCGCCCAGGAGATCGGTGCAGGCGCCATGTCGGGGGCGTTGCTGAAACAGGTGATCGTCGCGCTCGTGCGCCGCTCGCTGAAAACGAACGCGCTCTGGCTCGAACGCTTCGCGCTGCTCGGCGATCCACAGATCGCGCGGGTCTTCGCGGACATGGTCGCCCGCCCCGCCGCGCCGCACAGCGTGGCGAGCCTCGCAGACGCGGCATTCCTGAGCCGGTCCGCCTTCATGGCCCGCTTTTCGGCGGCCCTCGGCCACTCGCCGATGCAGGTCCTGCGCGACATCCGCATGCGACAAGCCGCCGCCCAGTTGCGCACCGGTGATCTGTCGCTGGATCAGGTCGCGCGCAATGTCGGCTATGCTAGCCGCGGCACCTTCGTCCGCGCATTTCGCGAAGTATTCGGCACCGGCCCGGCCGGGTATCGGTCAGACGCCGGACACGCCTGAACTGCCGGACGATTTGCACTATCTGGCGGACCCCATGCAGCGCCCTCCCGTCCATACTGACTCATGTCAACCCATGGACTGGAGGTTCAAAATGGCTCCCGAATACATGATCGTCGACTCGCCAGTCGGCAAGCTCAAACTCGTTGCGCGCGATACGAAGCTGGTCGCCATCCTGTGGGAGAACGAGCGCAAGAACCGCGTGAAGCTGGGCGAGATGCAACCGGCGGACGACAATCCGGTGCTGCTGGACGCCGCCCGGCAACTTCGCGAGTACTTCGCTGGCGAGCGCACTCGATTCGATCTCGACATTGCGATGGAAGGCACGCCGTTCCAGAAGCGCGTGTGGGACGCGCTGCTCGACATTCCGTTTGGCGAGCGGCGCACCTACCGAGACATCGCGACGCGAATCGGCAACCGTCAAGCTGTGCGGGCTGTGGGCGCGGCGATCGGGCGCAATCCGCTTTCGATCATTACGCCGTGCCATCGTGTAATCGGCTCGTCGGGGAGTCTGACCGGCTTCGCTGGTGGCCTTCCAACCAAAGCCCTACTGCTTGACACGGAAGATCGGGCAGCACGAAAACCCGTCTGAAGACGACACGCAGGTCACCCACCTCTCGACCGGCGTCACGTGTCAGCGCGCAAGCGCTGATGCCTGGCGCCGGCTTTTTTTTTGCGGCGATGTCATCACGCTCCGCATCGATCCGCACAAGCGGACTTTCGCGGTGGTTTGCCGGACTTTTTGCACGGCATGTGCCTCTAGACTTTCTATCAATGCAAACGCCAACACAGACGCGTTGGACGCAGACCCGCTTCCCTCTTTCGATCATCAGGAGAACCATCATGACCCGCATTGCGCTTCCCACCGACGAACAGATTCCCGCCGCGTCGCGCCCCGTTGTCGACGCCATAACGAAGCAACTGAAGATGACACCCAATCTCTTCCGCATCATGGCGCTGAGCCCGAACGCGCTGAACGGATGGGCCGGACTGCAAGGGGCACTCGCGAAGACGCTCGACACGAAGCTGCGCGACGGTATCGCGCTCGCAGTTTCGCAGGTGAACGGTTGCCAATACTGCCTGTCGGCGCACTCCCACGTGGCGAGTACCCTGGCGAACATCGACGACGACGAAATCCGGCTCAATCGCGCCGGCCAATCCGGCGCACCGAAGACGGCGGCGGCCGTGACGTTCGCGAAGAAGCTGATGGAAACGCACGGCAAAGTCAGCGAAGATGATCTGCAGGCGGTACGCGCGGCGGGCTTCACCGATGCCAATATCGTCGAAATCATCGCACTCAGCGCACAGTTCCTGTTGACGAACTTCGTCAACAACGCGTTCGACACCGAAATCGATTTTCCGGTCGTCGAAACGGAAATTGGCTAAAGCCGAGAGCGTTCGGGAGCCCACACGGGTTCCCTTCCTTGTCAGGAGTCCGTTATGTCACGCACCGTCACCGAAAAGCGCGCCGCGTTCCGCACGCTGCATGAATCAGGCTGCTTCATGCTGCCGAATCCCTGGGATGTAGGGAGTGCCCGCTACCTCGCAAGTCTGGGTTTCCAGGCCATCGCGACCACCAGCTCCGGCTTCGCGTGGTCAACCGGTCGCGCGGACAATCACGTAACACGCGAGATCATCCTCGCGCATCTGCGCGAGATGGTCGCAGCAACAGACCTGCCCGTGAATGCCGACTTCGAAAACGGCTTCGGTGCAGATCCAGCCGACGTCGCTGAAAGTGTCAAGCTGGCGGTTGAAACAGGGGTCGCGGGTCTGTCGATCGAAGACTCCACCGGCGATGCCGCAAGCCCGCTGTTTCCGGTCGATATCGCAGTTGCGCGGCTCAAAGCGGCACGCCAGGCAATCGACGAGAGCGGCGGCGACACGTTGCTGATCGGCCGCGCGGAAAACTTCTTCGTCGGTGTGCCGGATATGGACGATACGCTGACACGGCTCAAGGCCTACGCGGCAGCCGGCGCTGATTGTCTGTACGCGCCCGGCATCCAGACGCGCGAACAGATCGAAGCTGTCGTTGCCGCGGTGGCGCCCAAGCCCGTGAATGTGCTGATCGGCTCGCAATCCGCATTTACGCTGCAGGAGCTGGGCGCGCTCGGCGTGCGGCGTGTCAGTGTCGGCGGCGCGCTGGCGCGGGCTGCGTGGGGCGGCTTCATGCGCGCCGCGCAGTCGCTCGCGAACGGACGCTTCGACGGATTCACCGATGCCGCGTCAGGCGCGCAGCTCAACGCGCAGTTTCGCGACGGTGCTTGAGATTCGCTCAACATCAATCCATTTTTCAAGGAGAACATTATGGCCCGCGAAATCATCCGCGTGGAACCGCTGTCCAGTTGGCTCGAACGCTGGAAGGCGCCGACATCGGCCGTCACGCGGCACGGCGACACGATCTACGTGTCCGGTTTCCCGCCGTTCGATCCGCAGACCGGCGAAGTGCTGGACGCACCAATCGAGGAGCAAACCCGGCGCGTGCTGGAGCAACTGAAGCTGTGTGTAGAGACGGCGGGGTCGTCGCTCGATCAGGTGCTGAAGTGCAACGTCTACTGCACCTCCGTGGCGATGTTTCCGGTCGTCAACGAAATCTATGCGCAGTTCTTCGGCGCGCAGCCGCCGGCACGGATTTTCGTTAACGTGCCGGCGTGGCCCGGACATTTCGACATCGAAATTGATTGCGTTGCGGCGCTGTGAATATGGCGGCGTGCTAGCGGGCACGGAAAAGCGTGCGCCTCAACTCGGCATCGTTTGGTCCACGTTCGATCACTCGCGGATCGACCCGGCAGGCACCGTCTTGAAGTCGACTTTGTTGTCGACGGGCACGGGCGTGGCATCAGGATCGACCGCTGCGACGATCCGTGCGCGCAGTCCCTTCGCGGGGTCATTGCCATATAGCGGCGCGACGCGCGCAATCGACGTCAGGCCCTGCTGCCTCGAGAACACGGGATCGTCGTTCTGCGTCGTGCGGAGAGTGCGGTGATCGCGGTACGGTGCAAGATCCATTAGTTGTACCATCAACTTCTCGGGAAAGAAGATTTGCCCAACGTGCGACACGTGACTGGCCGCATGTGTCGAGCCCGTGCCGCGAACCTTGAAATGAATGTGGTTCGTGCGCCCTTCGTACACACCGGGCACGATTGTCTGGAAGGTCACGAGGCCATCGCGACTGGTGCGCTGGATGCCGCGCAGGAAGGTCAGATGGTCGCTCGGCTGCATTTTCGGCGGCGGCCCCGGCGGATGGCCCCGTCCTCTGGGCGGCTGGTCCGGCGGTTGGCCGCCCGGCGGCGGTCCGTCGGGCCTCTGCCCACCGGGACCGCCGGGCCCTCCCGGGCCGCCCTGCCATGTGCCCGGCGGCGGTTCCGGCGGAGGGGCGTTCTTCGTGAAACCCGAATAGACGCCCAACGCGTCGCATTGCCAAACGTCGATAATCGCGTCCACCAGCGGCACGCAGCGGCGCGCGTCCATCACCTCGATATCAAGAATCAGCGGGACACCGGGCCGGCCATCCGTGATGTCGCTACGCAGGAGCTCGTCGTCGAGATAGTACGGACCGACCTCCTGTTCGGGACTCAGCTTGCATAGCGCGGGATCGGTTTGCGCGCCCCATGCTGCCTTCTGCAACGGCAACGCGGTGCCGACGACGAGCGTCGCCGACAGGAACCGGCGACGCGTAAATGGTGCTTCGAAAGCCATGAAGGACTCTGGAAATAGACGGTCGTCCAATGTATGGCAAAACCATGGATTCACGGTTACTCGCCCATTTCACCGCCTTAACGCATGCCGGTCGATGGCTCCTCGGCCTTCCGCCATTCACACTCTTTCGTGAAGGTCTATAGCACTCTTGCATCCAACCCGCTGTCACCGCCGAATTTCGCCGCGTACACCTGACTCGCCCAATCCACGAAAGCACGGACCCTCGGAGCGAGCTGCCGGTGCTGGGGATAGAGAATATTGATGGGTAGGCCCGGACTCTCCCACTCCTTCAGGACCTCGACGAGGCGGCCATCGGCAAGCTCGTCCTCCACGTGGAAGCGGGGCAACTGAATCAGACCCGCTCCGCGCAACGCACAGACAACATAATTCTCAGCGTCGCACACCGAGATCCAATTACCCAGCTTGAATTCAGTGATCTTCCGCTCGATGCGCAGTTCGATCGCATAGGAGGACTCACTCGTCTGGGAAAAGAAGCCAACAGCTTCGTGCGAGGCCAGGTCAGCCGGTGTCGAGGGCGCACCCAATCGCGCCAGATAGGCGGGGCTCGCGCAAATGACCTGCGGTACGACGGCCACAGGCCGTGCGATCAGCGACGAGTCGCGCGGGCGCCCCCCACGGACCACGCAATCGACACCTTCGCGCACGAGGTCGACGAGGCGATCGCCGCTACTCACCACCAGTTCGATACCCGGATAGCGCGCACGAAACTCGTCGATGCGCGGCAACACGATGCGTGTGGCGTGCGTGCCATGCAGGTCCAGCCTCAACACGCCACGCGGGTTGCTGGTCTGATGCGAGAACGACGACTCCGCATCATCGACCTCGCTCAGGATCCGCACGCAGCGCTCGTAAAAAGCCTGGCCGTCGAGTGTCGGCCGCACGTGCCGCGTCGTTCGTTCGAGTAACCGAGTCCCGAGCCGCGCCTCGAGTGCCTTGATGGCATACGTCGCGGTCGCGCGCGGGATGTCCACCATGCTCGCGCCTTTGGTGAAACTGCCCTGCTCGACAATCCGGACGAACAACTGCAGCGTGTCAAAGCGATCCATATCCGCCGATCTCGATTAGTTATTCCCATTGAATAGTCATGGCAATTTACCACCATTTATCCAGGCACTCTGTGCGGGAATAATCGCTCTCAAGGCAGTCGACCACCTGAGAGTCACTCTGCAAAGGAGCAAAAATGGAAACTGGTTCTTCACGCGTGGCCATCGTGACCGGCGGGTCACGCGGTATCGGGCGCGCGATCGCCTTGCGCCTTGCACAGGATGGCCTGGCCGTCGTCGTCAATTACGCCGGCAATGAAGCCGCCGCACAGGACACGGTGGAGACCATCCGCGCTGCCAGCGGCATGGCCATTGCGTCGCGCGGGGACGTCGGCACCTCGCAGGACGTCGAGCGAATCTTTGCCGACGCCCGACACGCGTTCGGGCGCATCGACGTAGTGGTCAACAGTGCCGGTGTGATGTCGCTCGGCACGATCGCGGATGGCAACCTGCCCGCCTTCGACGCCATGATCGCCGTGAATCTGCGCGGCACGTTCCTGATGATGTCCCAGGCCGCGCAAGTACTTCCCGACGGCGGCCGCTTCGTCGCGCTGTCGTCGAGTGTCATTGCGAAGAATTTTCCCGGCTACGGCCCGTATATCGCCAGCAAAGCCGCCGTCGAGGGCCTCGTGCGCGTCTTCGCCAACGAGTTGCGCGGACGCGGCATCACCGTGAATGCTGTCGCGCCCGGCCCAGTTGCCACCGAGCTCTTCCTTGCCGGCAAGTCTGAAGCGTTGATCGCCCAGATCGCCAATCAGGCGCCGCTCGAACGCCTCGGACAGCCCGAAGACATCGCATACGCCGTGTCGTATCTCGTCGGCTCCGAGGGCGGCTGGATCAACGGTCAGGTCCTGCGCGCCAATGGCGGATTCGCCTGAGCCCCGCGCGAAGGCCGTCCCATCACCTTTTCCTGATGTAGGCGTCGCATGTCGTCAGTCATCCTCATCACCGGCGCGTCAGGCGGATTCGGCGCGGCGACGAGCCGCTGCTCTAGAGCCGGGCGCCCCTGCGTCGCGCCCGGTAACACCAGGTTTGCGAATCGCCTTCGCAATGCCCAGGTGCCGAAAGCCGGCACCTCGTTTTCAGTCCTCAATAAAGGAGTCTTTCATGCCATTTGCCAATTACAAGTTTCCCGAGGGCACGCTCGATGCCGCGAAAAAAGAAGAAATCATCCACCGCACGACGGCCATGTTCGTCGAATACTTCGGTGAGGGCGTCCGTCCTTACTCGATGGTTCTCGTGGACGAGGTCGCCGACGGTGGTTGGGGACGCGCCGACGAAACCCTGACGATGGAGAAGATGGGTATTCCGCACAACTGATGTCCATACGGGCGCGAGGATTACCGCCTTGCGCCCGTCCGATCGCAAGTCCGATACACCGGCATCTGCTATTCATGTACGCCTGCTCATCCCCCTGATGGGTATCGAGCATTCAGGCAGGCGAACAGTGAAGCAGATTCGGAGTTGCCCTCGTCTGTGTTGAGCGTGCGTTTAGAACGCACGCCGCAGATCAACTCTAGTCGACCTTGACCCATACCAACACGGAAATGCTTCCCTTGCCAGTTACTGGATTCCTGGCGGGCAGCGTTTTGATGTACAAGTACTTGCCTTCGATGCTGAACTGACGCACCTGGGTCGTCCCTGTCCAGAACTGATTCCATGATGCATCAACATGATGACTAATCCTGTCGCCCTCTATGCTGTAGGTCCCCGCGTATGAGCTAAACCCGCCGTAGAGATCGACGCGCTCGGCGTCGGTCGGAACCAAATCGGCTGGCGCCTTTCGCCCTTCCTTGACCAGAATTGCGTACATCCGGCCGTCGGGACCATAGCTGAGATAACCGCTTGGGTGAGCGCCGAACAAATCGGTCTTCTCGCCTGTGTCCAGGTCTTCAGTCGTGAAGGATTGTAGCTTCCACGTTCCTAGCTGCGGACCGGTGCAGTTCTGTCGCTCTTGTGTCATAGCGCCCACCCTTCCAACACAAATACGCCGCGTGGCCTGAAACTGAGTCGAGCGCCTAGATGACGCTCATTCCCGCATTCCGGCTCCGGCTTTGCGTTCTCCGATTCTATCGACACTACTCGCAATCTTTAACCAGATCAATCGATCTCATATGAATGGAATTGCCCGCTTACAAGCAATTTCCGAGGCCGTTGCAAAGCTCCGTCTCTGGCCGGCTACTGCCTGACTGCGATCGGCAGCCCGCGGACCGAACCGGTCAGTTGGACGTCCTTGAAGCAGACGGCCATGGGACTGTTCCAAACAAACTATCCTTGCCGTCGACAACGCGAGAGAGATCACTTGCAGTTCGTTGCGGTCCCGTCCGCGGAGCCGCCGTCACAGTCAGCGCATGAAGTTTATCGGGCCCGTAAGTGGCGTCCATCTACGGAAGAGATGGATTGCATCTCGATTTGTCGTCTTCTCAGGAGACAGGTGCGCTCCTACCATTCGTGTTCGACCAGCGGGCCGATCTGCAAGCTCTCGCGCTTCTAGCGGGGAGCTTGGGTCGTCGTCCCGTTGCTGGGCTTCGGCTCCGCCAATCGCGGCGCCCCGCTTTTCAATTACGAAAGGATGAAAGATCATGAAAAACCTGGAAGGCAAGATTGCAGTCGTCACGGGCGGAAGCAGTGGGATTGGCTTGGCCACAGCGAAGCGCTTCGTGGATGAAGGCGCGCATGTCGTAATCAATGGGCGCCGAGAGAAAGAGCTGAAAGAGGCCGCCACGCTCATTAAGAAAAACGTTACGACGGTCGTGGGCGATGTGTCGCGCCTGGAAGATCTGGATCGCCTCTTTGCTGTCGTGAAAGAGAAGCATGGTCACATCGACATTCTCTTTGCGAACGCGGGCGCGGGGACAATCGCACCGCTCGCGGTAGCTAGCGAGGCCCATTTTGACCAGACCTTCGACGTGAACGTGAAGGGAATGTTCTTTACGGTGCAGAAGGCCCTTCCCCTCCTCAAAGACGGCGGTTCGATTATCCTGAACTCTTCGGTCTCGAACGTACTCGGGCTTCCAGGATTTACTGCTTACGCCGCGAGTAAGGCGGCTGTGCGCAACTTCGCGCGCGGTTGGGCCTTGGAGTTGAAAGACCGCAAGATCCGCGTGAATTGTATGAGCCCCGGAGCAATCGATACCCCGGCCTTGGCGACTACGACGGGCCTTACCGCTGAACAGGCCGAGCAAGCAGTCGCACAGTTCACCACGCAGATCCCAATGGGCCGCAGGGGCATGCCCGAGGAAATCGCCGCAGCAGTCACGTTCCTCGCCTCTGATGAAAGTTCTTACATCACCGGTATCGATCTTCCCGTCGATGGGGGCATGGCGCAGGGCTGACCCGACGCGGTCCTGTGGCTGGACTGCGCCGAGAAGAACATCCCGGAGTACATTGACGCGCAGGCGCCGGCCTTAGCGGCATTCTTCGCGGTCTATGGCGAATGAGCCGTGGACCGATGCCTTGCACGTCATACGCTCGTCGAATTCTCTACCGTGAAGGAGATCCCATGTACGACCAATCCAAGCTGGCGGAGTTGATCCGTTTCTCACGCGTCGATGCGGGCGCCACCGTCATCGACGTTTACCCGGGCGACGGCAACTGGACCCGTCTCTTTTCAGACGTTGTGGGACCCGAAGGACGGGTCTACAGTTTCGTGCCGGCCGAAGTTGCCCACTTCAAGAACGATCCGGTCGGCCTCATGCGGACGCTTGCGAAGGAGCCGGGCCGAGAGAACGTCGAGGTCGTTTCGACGGACCTCGTGGCGATGCCGCAGGCCACTCGATCGGCTGATGTCCTGTGGCTGCACCTGTTCTACCACGACCTCCACACTGCGCTTATGCAGGCCAAAGGCGCGACGGCGGCGGAGTTCAACCGAGCCGTCTACGAGCGACTGAAGTCCGGTGGGTACTATGTCATCGTCGATCACGCCACCGCCGCCGGGGTGGGTACGAGCAACGCCCAGTCGCTGCATCGGATTGACCCTGCGTCCGTGCGCGAGGAGGTGGAAGCGGTGGGCTTCATACTGGACGCGGAAAGCACCGTTCTCGCCAACAAGGACGATCCGCACTCGAGCAAGGTGTTCGACCCCGCGATCAAGGGTGAGACCGATCGCTTCGCCTATCGGTTTGTGAAGCCCTAACAAGTCCCGGCAAGACGGGCTTTGTGATCTACCTTCTGGCTCGCGAGGTCGAATGACTTTCGGTTAAGGCCGCTGCCTGGCGCTAGAGTTTTGCGGGTTAAGGCGACTCTTTTGCGCTCGACCAGTCTTTCAGATGCTCAACGAGCCAGCGACCGGCGGGACCAGGAGGCGCTGCGGCTGGGTAGACGGCAGAAATGGTCAGCATGGCTCCAGCGCGCGGGACACCATCGACGTCAAGTGCGACCAGGTCACCGGAGGCGATGTCTTTCTCCACCATGTGAAGAGGCATCCCTCCCCAGCCGACACAGTCCTTGAGCAACGCATATTTCGTGGACAGATCGGCCAGGCGCCAAGTCGTAGACGATAGGACCCCGTAGTCGCGGCCAGCGAGCAGCTGTGAACGATCGGTCAAGACCAGTTGCACGTGCCTGGAGAGTTCCTTCCTGGGGATATGGCCCTCGAAGTTTGCAAGCGGGTGGCCACGCGCAGCAACCATCACCAACGGGACGGTGCCGAGGCGGTCGACAGCCAGCGACGGGAAGTCCATTGGGAGTGAGGCGAGGATTCCCAACGTGCAGCGCCCCTCCAGTACCGGCTGATACCCAGCACCCAAACCCTCCACGAAGATCCGTAACGGCGTCAACGGGAAGCGTTTGGCGAACGCTCTGGCTGCCTCGCTGATGACGGCAGTGGGAAAGAAGACATCGAACACCACGGAGAGCTCGGCCTCGACCCCCGAGGCCATGAGCTTTGCCCGAGCTTTGAGGGTGTCGACACCCGACACGATGGCCCGCGCATCCGCAAGAAGGAGCACGCCTTCAGGCGTTAGTTTTGGGAAACGCCCTGACCTGTCGAATAGTGTGATGCCGATCTGCTCCTCCAAAGCACTCACCCAGCCGCTGACTGCGGACTGCACGCGGTTCAGGCGTCGAGCCGCCGCGGAGAAGCTTCCTTCGTCCACCGCGGCGATGAATGTTCTGAGCTGGTCGAGGGATACGCCGTCGAGCATATAAGCCTTTATCTATCTCTGGGAGGGATGTCTCGCATCGCAATATACCGGCTTCTCAGAGTGGGCGGCGGTCCCCATCTTCTCCACAAACACATTCACGGCTCCGTGCGTCATCGTGGCTGTGCTACTTCTGGGCCGAACGGCGACGCCTGTAATCGACCCTCAGGAAACCTTAGCATTGTACGAAAGGAGACATTCGCAACATGCGTCAAATGAGAAGATACGGACGAGAACTCATCTATGCGCCACAGATTTTGCCTGATGAGGTCACCTTCATTCCCAAGGTGAGACAACATGTTGAACAACCGATACAAACTGGCATCGCGTTGTCAACCGTAATGGCCGTTCACGGTGTTTTTAGGGGTTCCCGATCATGGTATTCAGAAGCGTGAATTGGCGGTTCGCCAGCACATGACCCTGAGCGGCCGTTTAATCGAGCTCGGCAACAAGACCGCTTTCAAAATACAGCGGTCGTTCATCTTTGTTCGGAATTGGTAGGTATGTGGAAAACGTGGTGAGGGTTCGTAGCCGATAAAACCAAAACGGCCGAACTTAGCCGCGGCTTGCTCCGGTAGAAGTCGTTTTTGCGAGCGCGTGCCGCTGATCGGGCAGGAATAACGAAAGCACTCCGCCGACTGCCAGCAACACCACGTTGCAGCCGAGCGCGACGGCAAATGCGTGACCGAACGCAGCTGCTCCGCGGCCAGCACCCAGTTGGGCATAAAACACGCCGCCCATGACCGCAACACCAAGCGCCGAGGCGATCTGAAATGTCGAGATGACAATTCCAGAAGCAAGGCCTGCATGCGTCGGCGCGACTCCGCCGATCACCGCCTTGATGACCGACGGCATGACGGTGCCAAACCCCAGCCCTGCAATCGCGAGACCGATATCAAGGCCGCCCGCCAGCGTTCCCGCCACCGCAAGGAGCGCAACACTGAAGCCGACCACCTGCAGGGCGAAACCGACCGTCAGTGCGAACTTGCCGAGCCGCGCCATGACCTGAGCGGAGGCCAGGGACGCGAGGAAATAGGCAACGGCGTACGGCAACGTCGCCAACCCTGCTTGCAGCGGCGAGAGATGCAGCCCTCCTTGCAGGTACACGGAGAAGGTCAGGTAGAACGACGAGAGCGTATACAACGCAAATGCCATGGCGACGCCGACCGCGAAGCCCGCTTCGCGGAAGAGCGCGAATTCGACAAGCGGCGAACCGCCCTTCGCAGCCAGGCGCGTTTCGAAGCGTACGAAAAGCGCGAAAGCAAACGGCGCTGCGACGAGCATCGCGATGATCCACATCGGCCAGCCGGTTTCCCGTCCTTCTACGAGCGGGTAGACCAGCAGACCCAGGGCAACCGAGAGCAGCACTACGCCGCCAATGTCGAGACGTTGCGCGTGCTCCGCCCGCGAGTCACGCAGAAATGCCAGACCGCCTACAAACGCCACGAGACCGATAGGCACGTTGATCAGGAAGATCGCCTGCCAGGTGAATCCCAAGGGACGCAACGATACGAGCGCGCCGCCCAGCACCTGGCCGCAGATGTTCCCGAGGCCGAACGTGGCGCCATAGAGTGCGAGCGCGCGCCCCTGTTCCGCGGGGGGAAACAATACGCGGATGGAGGCGAGCACCTGAGGCGCCATGACGGTCGCGGTCAGGCCCTGCAGGATGCGCGCCGCCACGAGTGCGGCAGCGGACGGCGCGAGTCCGCACAATGCCGACGCGAGTGTGAAGCCGGCAACGCCAGTCACGAACATGCGCTTGCGGCCAAACAGATCTCCGAGCCGCCCGCCGGTGATGAGGAAAACTGCGTAGGTTGCCGCATACGCCGAGATGATGAATTCGATCTCGCCAGACGTGGCGCCGAGACTCTGCCTGATTGAAGGAAGTGCCAGGTTGACAACGTTGAAGTCAAGGATCGGCAGGAACGCCCCCGTTAACAGAACGGGCAGCGCGAGCCAGCGCCGTGGGTCAACTGTGTTCATGTCGTGCGAAGAATGCGCGCGCGCTTTGTCGAGTGTGCTCATGGGTGTCACCGTTCGTCGAATGGCGATCGGGCGCGAGGATTGACCCGGTCCGCGGTCGGTGAAGAGCACTATGCGACACCACTGGACATAACTAAACGAGATGAGTGAATATATCAGTGATAACGTTTAGAGATGGCAAACATGACAACACTCGATGTCGACGCGGTGCGTGCCTTCACGCTCGTCGCGGACTTCCAGAGCTTCACGCGCGCAGCAGAGGCAATGGACACGACACAGGCTGCGATCAGCATGAAGCTGAAGCGGCTGGAGGACCGGCTCGGGCACAAGCTCATCGAACGTACGCCGCGGCTGGTGCGGCTGTCCGCGCGCGGAGCCTCGTTTCTGGATGCTGCGCGCGAGTTCGTCGCGGCCCATGAGCGCGCACTCGCGGAACTATCCGGTACCACGCGGCGCCTTGCGCTCGGTATTAGCGACCATATTGCGGGTCCTGACCTGCCGGTCCTGCTCACGCGGCTACACGCCTACGATCCCGCCTTGCTGATCGAAGTACAGATCGAATCGTCCCGCGAACTGCTCGACGCGTTCGAACTCGGCAAGCTCGACGCTGCGATCCTGCGTCGCGAGGACGACCGCCGCAACGGGGAAATGCTCGCGCTGGAGCCGCTGGGCTGGTTTGCATCGCCCGGCTTCGTGCATCGCGAAGGGGGGCCGCTGCGGCTCGCGTCGCTCTCAGCATCATGTGGAGTACGTAACGTGGCGACGCGCAGGTTGGACGCAGCGGGGATTGCCTGGGCCGATGTGTTCATCGGTGGGGGTACAACAGCCGTTACTGCTGCCGTATCGGCCGGCCTGGCCGTTGGAGCGTTCGCGCATCGGGTCGCGCCGCTCGGTCTCATCGAAATCGGCGCGCTGCTGGGCCTGCCTGCGCTTCCTCCGTCGGAAATTGTGCTGCATTCCAGTCTCTCGGATACGAAGTCGCGCGAGGCCTTGCGTACGCTTGCAGCCGCATTTCGGGAGCATCGACCGGCGATCCGATAAAGGGCTCGCCCGAGAGTCGAATGATGTGCTTTGTGAAGCTATGGAGCGGCGGGGGCGCCGCATCGGTTGTCAAAATAAGCGTGCTGCTTCCAGGCAAGAAGAGACGTCAGCATGACGAAGCCGTTGGTCAGCGCAATGACCGTTGCTGGCCGAACCCGGGCCGACAGCGACCGCACCATATCGACCCGGAGCGGCCCGTCGAGCTAACTTCCCGTCAACGGGCGTTCCCGAGCCATAACGGCCGTTCACCCAGACTCTTAACCCGTAGGTCAAGTGTTCGAGTCACTCACGCTACAGCAAAGAACTAAAGCGCTTAGCGATTTCGCTAAACCCTTTTGTACGGTCAATCGAGTGTCAACCATACGTCGTCGGGTCCATAGGTGACCGCGCGATGGTCACCTGTCAATTAACGACATCGTTTCACGATGTCATGATCGAGGCCGTGATAGAAGTGCCGCCGATACAATATAAAAAGTCGGGAGGGACCACCCCGAAAAAATCTTCGAAAAAAGCATCTTCTATCGCATTGTTGGCAAAAACTTGTTGCCTGCGTCGTCGGTTCGAGAGGTGTAGGACGCCCGGCCGGTATAGTGTGTGCGCTTTCACGCCACCGATGAGCTGGTGTTGGTACATCCGCTTCCACGCCACCGATGAACTGATGATCTCTCTCCGTTTGAACAAACAACACCCCATTGAGAGTAGCCGGAGGCCTTCATGCTCGGCCCCGTAAAACCTGCCGGTGCATCCCACGTGCAAATGATAATGTTCTAGTAGGTTCTAAGCAATGCCTTCTTTTCAAGTGTTGAGAGCAATTCTGCACGATTCCACGACGTGAACCAGCGGTATTTGGCAAGTTGTTTCTGTTTTTCTAAAACTTCATGGTTACTTGGCACTTTCCCTCTAACCAACTTAAGTAGTCGAAGCGTCAATTCCTTTCGTTTCGCGTCGTCTACAAACGGGCATGCGAGTATGTCAAGTAACAAGTATATTTTTTCCGAATTAATTCTCAAATCAGAGAGATTTGATAAAATAGAATCAACCTCCTTCAGCACCCTTTCTTTTATTTTTTTGTATGATTTTTCAAGGTCATCACCAATATAAAATAACAAAGACGTAATTTCGAAATACGACATCTTTCGATCATCCGACAAATCGACGATTTTTTGAAGTACAGATCGAGAAACAAGATACTGACGCCCTAGCAATTTTAAAGCTGTGAGAATATTAAGAGCTTCTAGGAGCGCGAAATCAGAATTGTCCTTCGAAATTTTTCTGAATCCACTGCTTTCAAAAAATGAATTGGCAAGTGTGTAAATCAAACTTTTTATTTCATTGGAATTTTCTTCCATTTTATTGTCGGCATATCCGCAGGCCAAATCAGCAATAATGCATATCTTTACTGACCCATTTTGGCTTGGGCTAATCGTGTAGAAATGGAAAATCAATTCAACAACGATAAGAAAAAAATTTACGTGATTGGATTTAGATTCATCTTCCGCAAACTGATATTGTCGATTTCCTTCTACAAAAGAGATCAACAGGTTTGATAGCGCTGAAATCATATAACCCGAGACCATTTCGTAGGCCGCTGCAGATCCGATACATGCTGACTTCACCTCGGTCAAGAACGCGACAATAAGTCGGCGTCGGTTGAATATTTTCTTAGGCGGCATTGAAAGATCTACGCATGACGAGTCTTTCTCGCCGGTTAGGCGGCCGACGAGGGCGCTAAAACTTTTTTTGGCCAACTGTAGGGCCCGGCTTTTTTCCGTAATGAATGGTCTCGCGGCTTTGACAGTCTTGCCAGCGTTTAAGTTAAGCTTATAAGCTTTAAGGCAAGTGTCTGTCGTCTTAAGAATTTCATTAGAAATTTCTTCCGACGTCGAAAAAATAAAAATATCGTCGACGTAACGCCGAATCGTATAATCGACGTTATTTTCCAAGCCTTTTTTCTTTAAATCCGATAAAATATTTCTATCAATTGTCTGGAAAATTATTTCGGAAAATATTCGACTTGTTTCTGGTCCAATGATAATGCCAGCGGTCTCGTTGTAATTTGATCGCTGCATAAGTGAGTCGAAAATAGATCCAAACGTATTTTTGACGTTCGCGTTATATTTTGAATACGCCTTTGTTTTTAGTGCCCACGTTACCGAATGGGTATAAATGCTATCGAAACAACGAGCGATATCGATTGACCAAAACGAAGAATACTTACGCTCCAGCGCCAAAAATTCGGTCGAATCAAAAAAATGGTGCAGTCTCGTATAACCTCGGTACGAGAAATACGAAGTCAAGTATCTGCTCTTTGCCTCGGCCTGCCGGGTCGTGACAGATTCTGATCGATATTTATATCGATTTTCTTCTTCGTTTTTCGCATAATATTTACTTGCAACCGCGTCGGGACATCTTATGCTAAACGGGCTTTCTTTGCATGACAGCAAGATTTGCTGATCGAATGTTTTATAAAATTTAACAAACTTTATCTGCGTGCCCGGATGGATCAATGCCAAAGAGCGATAGGACTCGCTATCTTTACGCATCTTATATGGCAACGGAATTGTGTACTCGGTTAAATCCTGTTCATTGAAAAGAAAATCCATTATTTCCGGGAAAAAGCTTTTTCCTTCTTCGTGTTTTTTCCAATGCCAATAAAACCCAACATTAGAAAAAGTGACAGGCACGTCGAATGACGATGTTTCGGTCAGCAACACTCTCGCGTAATCTTCCTTCGCAACTAGACGTCGTACTTTCGTCATTTTTTCCACACCTCTTTCAGCTTTTTAAGCTCTTCGTTAGTAAAACGATGCAGACGACGTTTGTAGAATCCGCTTGCGAATGTGTAGCCCACCAATTTTCGCCGCTTGGATAAATCCAGTTTGCTTTGAATTCGCTGGGAAAGTTTGTGAGTGCTGGAGAACAGTAGGCCCCTCAGTAACGCATCTAATATTATAAGAGAGCAATTATCTCTGACATTTTTTTCGTGATAGTTATAATAAATCCCCGTTTTTATACTGATGCTCGTTACGGGATCGTGAATTACGAAATTCCCTGTCAACGCTTTAACTCTATTTTCAAGTAGAGAAAAAGAACGTGCGTCTCCAGCGCCACCTAAATAGCTCGTGAACGAGCTAATCAATCTGCTCGATATTTTTTCAACTTTATCTGAGCAAATGTCAATTTCCACGTGTCGCTTCGAAATGCCTAGAATGCTGTCGCGAGGGCGATTTTTTTCAAACACTCGAAACTGGTAGCCCAAGTATTCAAAGTCATGGTGCTTCGATATTACATGATTCTTGCTGTCGACCGCTTTCGGAGCATGCAAGTCAGAGATCTTTTTTCCTTTCTTGTGAATTTGAAGGCCGGAAAATATATTTTTGTCCAATAGCGCAACCGCGTCAGCCTTTTTAAAATCCGGCGAGGTCACCAATACGATATCGTCAACGAATCTACCGTAGAAAAAAATCTCGGACTCTTCCCTTATCGCTCTGTCAAATCCGTGAAGTGCAAACTCCGAAAGAGTGGCGCTTATGCCTAAACCACGCGGCAATCCGTGGATATTTTGTTTTTTTAATTGCGTGAAATGTTCGAATATGAGCGACACAGTTAATCGAGAGCATAAGCCGTCATTTAGTAATTGCACCAGAAGCTTTTCTCGATCGATTTTTTCATAAAACGTTTCGATATCAAACCGGAAGACGTTGTACGGCGCACCTTCCTTCAGCGTGCCGACCAGGTTTTTAATCAATGAATCGCGATTTTGCTGACGAATTCGATAGTTCACGTGGATATTTTTTGCGATTAATCGTGACACCAGATCTTGTTCTATATCTTTAAATTTATAGGCGGACTTTCCCCGCACGGTAATGTGCGTCAACTCTTGATGAAAAAGAGTGTTGGCATTGATCTTCGCTAGTGCATTATGTGCAGCCTTTTGTCTATTTTTGTAATCCAAGAGACTTTTGTCTTTTATCAAGTCTCGGTACTGCACGCACTGAGCTATTCTTTTTTCGGTGTAAGCTAATTCAATCACAATGTCTCCAGTGGGTCGACATTTCGATAATGCATTCTCGAAGTGGGGCGTTGGTGCTAGCACCTTCACGCCCTAGCTCCGCTCTAGCGCGTTCACTCGGTCAGCCGAATGTGAGGTCACGTCGCCAAACGCTGGTCTTGTCTCTGGTAACGAAGCGGATTCTCCTTCAACATGCACGATGTGCGGCTTGTTATCTTCCGCGACAGTTATGTTTAAGGCAGCCACTATTTTGCATCATTATTTGCATAATGGTGCGTTTTGTATGTTTAATGATTTTCCGGAGCAGTTCGGTGCAAAGTCGTCCGAAAGGCTTCCGCAGTTCGATCGACGACGACTCAGCGCCGCCGATGCGACGATGCAAAGCTGAAACGTCCTATCGCGTCGAGCTTGGAACATCTCGCGATTTCGGGTTTAGCTACTGATATTCGGATGTCGAGTTGCGGGGGCGGTGCCGACGTCTGAACATCCAGCAGAAAGCGCAACCGAAAGGCCGCTCTTGGCCGATCACCGTCTCATGCAAACCGCATAGACCACCCGAATCTCGCACGGTGGCGATCGGCAGCACGCGACCCACTTCGGCCGTTCAAGCTACCCCAAGGCGGCCGTTCATCTCTCGAGTATCCCTGCAAGCTTGAGCTTTCTACTCGCAGTGGGTAAAGGACCACGGACGCGACCATGCTCCGACGCCATCAGGCGTCGCCGTCGTTCCAGCGTGCTGGGCGGCGGTGGCTACACTCTGTCAGCCACTATTTTTTGAGGACATGTGATTCTTGAGCGCAGTGCACTTCAAGACGTCAAACAGGCTTTGTCTTGCGTCCTGAGCTGCAGAGACGTGTTTCATATCGGCCAAGAACGTCTCTGCAAGCTTCGGCTGTCCTACCTGCAACCTCTTCAGGGTGCCGTAGTATCCCCCGAGCTGATCGAGAAGCCATATATCGCCCTCGATGTAGTTGAAGAGCGCGTCGATATTGTCCGTGTGAGTGAACCTGTCGAACGTTGCAGGAACGCTACGCTGGAATGCGACCTCCTTGTGGATTGTCCACGCCATATATCCCGTATCGTCGGTCAGCTTTTGCCACAGTGGTTGATACTGCACAAAGTGTTCGTGCGTATCGCAACCTATTTCAAGTGGCAAGCCCATCGGAGCTAGATGACAGTATTGATTGATCTGGCTTCGCGTCTCTTCAAACTCGGCGATCTGAGCAGGAGAAACCGTCGGCACGACTTCATCGGTTACATCGAGCAGCTTGATGTATTTATTTTTAGCTGCCTCCAAGTAGTCGGAATCGCAGGGCGACGGTGGAAGCGGGAAGTCCTCACGCAACTGTGGATACGCAGATTTGGCAATCAACAGAGTCAAAGCTGCCAAGGCCAGCCTATTAACCTTCATGAAAAAGTGTTCCCTTGAGAATTTTTTATTACCACTGTCACGGTAGTTGTGACGGGTAACCCCGACGTGGGTGTCAACGATCTAGGTGCTTATGTCGAATGGCCCTGACTGGCCGCAGCCGGTCCGACGCAGACCTCGACCGATGGCTGATCTCAACACGTATGCGAGAGGCATGCACCAACCCACCAGAGCCCTTCAGCTTTCTCGATAGGAGACGTTCGAGGTAAGAGCTATGTCAGTCTTATGTCGGCCCCTGCATAGCCTGGGCCCCCGCGTTCGTGCTCCAAGACGTTGTTTGCGCACTCCAGCCATGCCGGAAATACAGCCGCGTCGATCGGCGTTCCGTTCCCATTTGAGTCGTCCCATAGAGCAAGATTGCCGAGGAGTGCACCCATTGCATCCGGCTTATCGCGCCGTCGCCACTCTCGTCGCAGAAACTCGAACATGACCATGTAGGCTTGACGCAAGGTAACTGTGGATTCCATTGAAGAAGCATCCATTCTTTGCTCGATTCGACTGAAATACTGGAGTCTATCTCGACCTGCCGCTGTTGGCCGACTGTTGTGGTTCGATGCGAATCAGATATCTGCTTCGCATCTCGGATGCTGGTGGACGACAGCACGCAAACCATTTACACACGTCCGCGACGTGATTGCGTGCGAAATTGGTGTGCTAGTCTGATGCGCATCATTAATGTGTGAACGTGAGTGGTTTCAGCTCATGCCTCTGGAGGCCAGATGAATATTCGCCAAAAATTGTCGGCCGTCACTCAAAGTGCGGCGTTGATTGCCTGTACCGCCGGGGTTATCAAATTCCCTCACTGGGATGTGCTTTGGATTTTCGAGTTTCTTGCCGTACTACCTCTGGCCTATACGCTATACACTACATGGGCCGAAGCACGCGACAGAGCTACACTCTGACTTCGTCGGGACCAACAATAGGATCTGCGCGACCGAGCCTTTACGAAAACGTACCCGTCGTTCAAAATCCTGGCTCGTTGCCCATCTCTCCAAGGACTTCTGAGCGAGCCGCGTTGCCGTGCTCGATTGACTCAGATGCTGCCACCTTTAGCTTTCTAGTAGCCTGACCTATTTGACCATCGGGTTTAGGTCCTTACAATCTGACCCGATTCCACAATAGAAGGAAGATTTAATGCCTGCTGTATTCTTAAAGCGCACATTAATGTGGTCAATTCCCGCTGCGTTGATATTCATGGCGCTTCAGTATCATGATTCCGGCAAGATAAATGTCTACACGTTGGCCGTAACACTGGTCGCATTCCTGTTGTGGGGCGGAGCGCTCGAGGTGTTGAATTCCTGGTGGAAGCGTACGTTCTGTACAAGCACATTCGGACTATATGCGTCGGCTGTGTTCTGGACTGCTCTGGCGATCTGCCTGTTTGTGTTTTTCTATCGAATGCTGTAACTGCTTAAGTCTCTTGGGCATGTGGCTATCAGCCTCACATTCCCTCCGCCACCGATTGGCAACGATCTGCATGGCAAGGTCAAAGGTTTCTTCTTGGCCGCACCCAGCCGGACGACGACCTGTGTGCACCGGCCCTGAATGGGCTCCAGCTTATCGAGTATTGTCGCTGCGGCGAATTTCAGTCTCGCCCACGGTTGTCACTTCCGAAGCGGGACATCAGGTAACCGCTGAGCATAAGGGCGGAGCCTATCGCCACTGCCGTGCCACAAACTCTTTCGAATCCGTCGCCGCGGATCGCCACGATCGCTGCGCATATCACCACGAAACCCGCTATGACCGGTAGCAAACGAGCTGCCTGCGATACACCATCTCTTCTAGCCATATATTTTCCCTTGTAGAAGCAGCTACCGGCCGGGCCAATTGCGGTGCGGATGGAATCTGAACCCGGTGCAGCCGATTGTTAGCGATTCCGGGACTAGAGTCGAGTGACTGAAAATGGCCGAGGCTGTGTAAAAACTCTAATGATCGCCTAGACTGAATCAACCTGCTGGAATGAGAGGCGCAGATGGGGCGATTTGTCGAAGGTGCGCA